>CAUJDF010000035.1 GCA_963169045.1 Myxococcota bacterium | reverse complement strand
CGACGCGGCGCCCGCCGACGCGGCGCCCGCCGACATGGGGCCGCCCGATCCCGACGCCGGCGCCTGCCGGCCGGGCGCCGTCTTCTGCGTCGACGACGACGTGCGGCGCTGCCGCCCCGACGGGACCGGCGACGACCTCGTCGAGGCGTGCGGCGACGCGGGCTGCGCCGACGGCCGCTGCGCGAGCGTCTGCGGCGACCGCGCCGTCGCCGGCGACGAGACCTGCGACGACGGCAACGACGACGCCTGCGACGGCTGCGACGCCTGCCAGCGCCGCGCGCACGTCGTCCTCGAGCGCCCCCGTCACAACTACGTCGAGTTCGACGACGCCGGCGCGCCGCTCACCCTCGCGGACACCCCGTTCACCGTCGAGTTCTGGGCCCGCCTCGACGTGGCCGACGGCCGCGTCGACGTGGACCGCCGCGGCCCGCCGAACCGCGGCTGGCGCCTCGCCGCCGAGCCCGGCCGCATGGTGGCCACCCTCTTCGGCGTCGCGGACACGGTCGTCCCCGTGCCCACCCGCCTCGGCCACTGGCACCACTACGCCTGGACGTGGGACGGCGAGCAGGCGGCGCTCTTCTTCGACGGCCTCGAGACGCGCCGCTTCCGCCCGGCCGGCCCCGTCGGCGCCGTCGACGCCCCGGTCCGCCTCGGCGCCATCCGCGACGCCGATGGGTTCGTCGAGCGCGACGACCACGGCCTCATCGACGAGGTGCGACTCTCGCGCGTCGCCCGCTACGACGGCGACTTCGTGCCGCGGCGCCGCTTCGCGCCCGACGCCGACACCCTCGCCCTGTGGCACCTCGACGAGGGCGAGGGCGAGCACACCGCCGACGCCTCGGGCCACGGTCACGACGGGCGTTTCCTCGCCGCGCGCTGGGGGGACGACGACGCGTTCGGCGGGCGTTTCTGCGGCCCGGCGTGCGCCGACGGCCAGTGCGGCCTCGTCGACTTCGTCCCGCTCGACGGCGGCGCCTTCACCATGGGCGGCCCCGAGGCGGACGCGATGCCGGCGCACGACGTGGAGGTGCCCCCCTTCGAGATCGGCCGCACCGAGGTGACCATGGCCCAGCTGCGCGCCTGCCTCGCGGCCGGGCGCTGCGAGGCCCCGCATTGGGAGGACGGCACCTGCGATCTGTTCGTCGACGGCGCGCGCGGGCTCGGGCGCCTGCCCGACACGCTCCGCGGCCTCGCCCAGCCGGCCGTGTGCCTCACGCGCGCGCAGGCGACCGCCTTCGCCGCCTGGGTGGGCGCGCGCCTGCCGAGCGAGTCGGAGTGGGAGTACGCCGCGCGCGGCGGCGGGCGCGACGTGATCTACCCCTGGGGCGACCAGGGCGTGAACTGCCAGCGCGCCGTGATGTTCAACAACGGCGCCGGCTGCGGCGCCGGCCGCACCGCGCCCGCGTGCTCGCTCCCCGCGGGCCACACCCCCCAGGGCCTGTGCGACATGAGCGGCAACGCGCGGGAGATGGTCGCCGACACCTGGCACGCAAGCTACGAGGGCGCGCCCGACGACGGCAGCCCCTGGCTCGCCCCGCCCGCCGGCATCTACCCGACCCGCGGCGGCGCGTGGAACAACGGCCAGAATGTGCGCCTCACCGTCTACAACCGCGGGCCGACCCCGAACGACCTCGCCGCCGACTACCTCGGCTTCCGCGTCGCCCGCTAATCGACGCTCGTCTGCGGACTGTCGGCCCCGCCGGCGCGTGCTCTGTCATCGGACACAGCACGTCCACCGCAGGGAGAGTCGCCGTGAATCAGGCATCCAGGTGCATTGCCATGCTCGTCGCCCTCGCCGCCGGCGGCGCGCACGCCCAGACGCTCCGGCCCGCGCGCCTCGCCGCCCCGCAGACGCCGCGCGTCGAGGCTGCGCGGCAGCTGATGATCACCGATCTGTCGGTGGTCGAGGACCCCGCGCGCACGCGCGCCCGACCGGGGCACGTCGCGCCCTGGTCCTTCGCCCACCTGATGCGGAGCATGGCGGGCCGTCACGACCCCGCCGCGTTCACGATGCGATGGCTCCGGCAGTGGGAGCGGGACTACGCGCTGAACGGCTACACGGCGGCCGCGCGGCCCAAGATCCGCGAGCTCGTCATCGAGCCGTGGCTGCGCGCGAGCGGCGGCCGCCGCCTCGACCTCGACCGCGCGCCGTTCAAGCTGCTGGCGATCGTCAACCGCATGGACCTGCGCCAGCACGAGGGCGCCTCGGTCTCGACCGCCGGCGAGGGCCGCTTCGTCTTCGGCGTGCTCGGCCCCGACGGCAAGCCGCTGCCGCCCATCGCCGGCACCGCCCCCGGCGGCTTCGTCGTGATCTTCGAGTACGAGCTCGTCGCGCGCGACATGGCCGGGCTGCGCGACTGGACGCGCCTCTGGATGGACCTCGGCCGTCAGCGGCTCGGGACCGCCGAGTACAACCGCGCGCTCGAGGGGATCACGCGCCGCTTCACGGACGCCGGCCGCGCCCCGGGCAAGGTCAACGGCAACGCGCTGAACCAGATCCGCACCAACGAGATCTCGCTCGGCCTGCCGTGGGAGCTGCGCGAGTTCACGCTCGACGCCGCCGCCGGCCTGCTCGCGCCGCACACCGTGGCGCTGTCGCCGGACATGGCATCGCTCAACGGCACCGAGGCGCTCGCCTCGCTCATCAACGACCACGAGGCGGAGATCCTCGCCGGCACGTTCGACTTCCCGGAGGAGATGGCCGCCGCCACGTCGCCCTCGGGGCCGTTCCAGCTGAGCGACTTCCCCGACGCGGAGGACCGCACGTTCACGGTCGTGCCGTTCTTCCCGCCGTTCGTCGACCTGCCGTGGAGCGCCGATGGCATCCGCAACAACGACGCGCGGCAGGCGTTCGCGCTCAACACGTGCGGCGGATGCCATCGCGTCGAGACCGGCGCGGACTTCGTGCAGGTCGGCTTCCCCGCGGACCACCGGCTGCCGGCCAGCCTCGGCAAGCCGGCGAGCCTCGCCGGCTTCCTGACCGGCACCACGGTGCCCGACCCCGTCGATCCGTCGACGACGCGGACCTTCGGCGACCTCGAGCGCCGGCGCCTCGACCTCGAGGCCCTCGCCGCCGGCCTCGCCCGGCCGGGTGCGCCGCGCCCCCACCGCCCCCGCTTCGTCCACTGAGGCCGCCGCCCGCTACCGGATGCGGCGGCTCAGCGCCTCCCAGCCATCCTCGCCGACACACAACGTGACCTCGCCGCGGAACACGTCGATGAGGCGCAGGCGCGGGCCGCCGGTGGCGTGCTGGCAGTCGGCGCCGTCGAGCTGGTCAGGGCTCTCCTCGTCCATCAGCAGCTCGCCGTCAGAGCGCAGCACCGGGTAGGTGGCGCAGTCGAAGGGCTTCAGGCCGGGGTACGCGAGGCCGAGCGGCTCGTTGGCCATGTGCAGCGCGCAGAGGCGGTCGCCCGGGCGCAGGAAGACGCACGTGTGGCCGTCGGGATCGTCGGGGTCGTCGACGACCGCCGTCGGGATGCCGCGCCCCGAGGGGAAGTCGTCGCTGAGCATCTCTTCGTCGGTCTCGAACCAGGCGTCGGGGTCGTCGCGGTCCGGCGGCAGCAGGGCGGCGACGGTGTCGGCGTGCAGGCGGATGCGGTCCGCGAGCTGCTCGTCGAGCCAGATGCCGTTGGCGCAGCACGCCGCGCGGCACTGGCTCGGCTCGCAGCGCGGGCCGCGCGCGGCGCCGAACATGTTGGCGTTGATCTGGAGACCGGCGACGATGAGGGGCTTCACGGCGCGCAGGGTACCAGCGGGCGGCCGCGCTTGCCAGCGAGGTGGCGCGTCCACTGGCCACCGTCCGCGTCCGCCGGGCATCGCCGCGCGGGCACACCGCTTGCTGTGCGCCGCCGGCGCAAGATTTCGGGGGGAATGAAATGCGGACCCGTTCGACCTGGCCTCTGCTCGCCTGCCTCGCCCTGACGCCCGCCTGCAGCACCGATGGCGGCAGCGACGCGGCGCCGGCCGACCTCGAGGAGGAGCTGGTCGTCGTCGAGGACGGCAAGGCCGACAACTACTACTCGGACGTCGCCGCCGAGTACGAGGTCAGCGGCCGCCTCGTGGTGCCGATGAGCGAGGCGGACTTCGCCGACGAGGCCCGCCGGGGCGCGCTCGTCACGAACCGGCTGACGGCGTTCGGCCTGTATCTCACCACCTACCTCACCGACAAGTTCCGCGGCATCGACAGCAACAACGACGGGGAGATCAGCGAGAGCGAGGTCTTCTTCCGCAACGACGGCTACGGCGGCTTCCACGCGATGGTGCGCAACTTCAGCGTCGAGGCGCTGGACGTGGCCGCCGACGGCCAGGGCGCCTACGTCGTGTCGTTCACCATCGACGTCGCCGGCCCGCGCAACCTGCTCTCCCTGCTGCCGCGCGCCGAGAACACCGTCGGCGACCTCACGTTCGAGCTGAAGATGCCCAAGCACGCGACGGTCGACCCCGAGTCGGTCCCGCGCGGCGAGATTCGCAACTTCGACCCGGGCAAGTACCAGGGCGAGCTCGAGACGGTGCTCTGCGCCATCCGCCCGCACGTCGAGGTGGCCAACGCCTTCCCCGCCTTCGACGCGTTCATGGCGGACGGCGTCTTCGACATCACGATGTTCTACGGCTACGACTACAACGAGGCCCGCTACGACCTGATCGAGGCCCGCGAGGGCTTCGATCAGCTCGTGGGCCTCGGGTTCACGGCGCCCGTGTCCTCGTTCGAGGCGCTGAAGGCCGACAGCGGGCCGTTCAAGCTGCAGGCGAAGGCCGACGGCCGCGAGGTCACGTTCGAGGTGCGCCTCTTCCACGCGGACATGTTCCAGACCGACCGCAAGGGACAGCACGACCTCGCCGTCTCCGAGCTCGTGACGCGCGACGTCTTCTTCTACAACGGCCACGCCGGCCCGTACTTCGGCTTCTACCTCGACGCCGCCTACGCGGCGACGGTGGGCTACCAGGAGCTGGCCTCTGCGCCCTTCGGCGACAAGCAGCAGCTCGTGCTCGCGCAGGGATGCCAGACGTACTCGCAGTATGCCGACATGATGTATGCCAGCCCGGCGAAGAGCGAAGACAACCTCGATGTCATCACGACCGTGAACTACTCGTACGGTCGCGGCACCGACCAGCTCCTGGCGAGCCTGCTGAAGGTCGATCGCTTCCGCCGCCACCAGCCGGTCGACTACTACACGCTCGTCGGCGATCTGAACGCCGACTGGACCAACCGCGCCTATGAGGTGTTCTACGGCGTGATGGGCATCGACGGGAACACGCGCCTGCACCCGTATGCCAGCGTCGAGAACATCGGCGCCGACTGCCGCAGCGCCACGAGCTGCGGCGACCTGGCCGGCAACGCCTGCCTGAAGATCGACGGCCGCAAGCAGTGCGCCGCGCTCGCCATCGCCGCCGACGCCTGCCCCGAGGGCACCGCGTTCAAGAAGGTCGCCCGCCAGAACACGATCATCGGCGGCGCGTGCGTCGCCACGCGCTGATCGCGGCGCTCGTGATCGCCGCCGGACCGGCCGCGGCCGCGCCGCGGCGTCTGGCCATCCTCGAGCTCACCGACGAAGCCGGCCTCGGCACCGCCACGGTGCGCTTCCTCGCCGACCGGGTGCGCGGCGAGGCGGCGGCGCTGCCCCGCGACGACTGGATGGTGCTGACCGGCGAGAACGTGCTGGCGCTGCTGCCGCCCGGCACGCAGCTCGCCGACTGCGTGGGGGAGTGCGCGGTGGAGACGGCGCGCAAGCTCGACGCGGACGCGGTCGTCTCCGGCGTCGTGCGGACGGTGGCCGGCGAGCTGAAGCTCACGCTGCGCCTGCACGAGGCGCGCGGCGGGGCGCTGCTCGCCCAGGAGGTGGCGGCGGCGCCGGACGCACCGCAGCTCGAGGCGCAGGTGGTGACCGCCGCGCGGCGCCTGCTGGGGCGCCTGCCCGTGACCGAGCGCGGGCGCGCCTCGCTGCGCGTCGTCGCGCCCGACGGCGTGTCCGTCCGGGTGAACGGCGTCGGCGTGCCGCCCCACGCGACGCAGCCGCTCGACGCCGGCCGGAACCTCGTGGAGCTCGAGTCGCGCTGTCACCAGCCGCTGCGCGTCCCCGTCGACCTCACGCCGGGCGAGTCGCGCACGCTCGACCTCGCCCCGCCGCCGCGGATGGCGCGGCTCCGCGTCGACGCGCTGACGCCCGACGGCGCGCCGGTCGCCGCCGAGGTCCACGTCGACGGGCAGCACGTCGGCGACACGCCGGGCGAATTCCGGATTCCCTTGTGCGCCGGGACGATCGAGGTGCGCGGCGCCGGCGCCACGTGGCGGCACGCGCTCGCGCTCGACGCCGAGGGCGTCACGGGCCTGACCGCGACGCTCGGCGCGCGGCGCCTCCCCGCGGCGACCGCGGCGCAGTCCGGCGACCGCAGCAGCGCGCCGGCGTGGCTCATGGTCGGCGGCGCGACGGCGGTGGCGCTCGGCGGCGCCTACGCCCTCGCCAACCGCAAGGACGGCGCCGCCCTGCAGGACAACCCGCACGACGAGGACCTGCGCCGGAGCGTCGACACCAGCTACCGCCTCAG
The DNA here is from genome assembly GCA_963169045.1 of Myxococcota bacterium. GTDB lineage: Bacteria > Myxococcota_A > Bradymonadia > UBA7976 > UBA1532 > CAUJDF01. The sequence goes on along the minus strand of CAUJDF010000035.1, from coordinate 108,465 downwards.
CATGGGCCTCTACGTGGGCGGTGGCATCGCGGTGGCGACGGGGCTCGTGTGGTGGCTCGTCCGGCCCGGCGACGCGGGGCCGGGCGTCGCCGTCGGGCCCGACGGCGTCACCGTGGGAGGCGCGTGGTGAGGCGCTGCGGCGCGGCGGGCGCGGGGCGCTGGCTGGCGGCGCTCCTGGCGCTCGCGACGGCGGGGTGTCCGCAGACCGCGGACGAGTACCTCGCCGGCATCGGCGGCGACCCCGAGGCCGATGCCGCGGTCGACGCCGGCCCGGACGCCGCCGCCCCGGTCGGACCGCGCTTCCTGCAGGCGCGCCGCATCCCGATCGATGGCGTCGCCGAGCCGCGCGGGCTGGCCGTCGCCGACGGCCGCGTCTTCACCACCGACCGCGCGGACGACCGCCTCGTGGCGCTCGACCCGCGGACGGGCGCCGTCGTGTCCGCGACGCCGCTCCCGGCCCGCGGCGCCCGCGCCCTCGCGTGGCTCGAGGGCGCGCTCTACGTCGGGTACGCCGATCGCCTCTTCCGCGTCCGCGACGGCGAGGCCACGCTGCTCGCCGACGATCTCGACGACCTCGTCGGGCTCGGCGTGTCCGACGACGGGCTCGTGACCGCCGAGGCGCGGCGGCTCTTCGTCCGCGTCGGCGCCCGCATGGCCCCCCTCTTCGAGGTGACGCTCGACCGGGACGCGGGCCCGCTCGCGCGCTTCGGATCCGACTACCTGATGTACGCCGAGAGCCCGCGCCTCGACGGCGCGACGTTCAGCGTACGCCTCGACGTCCTCGACGCGCTGAGCCCCAGCCGGGCGGAGCGCCGCGGCACGGTCGAGCTGCCGGTGGACGTCGGCCGCGTGACCGGCCTCGCGGCGGACGGCGGCTTCCTCTACCTCGTCGGCGCCGGCTACGGCGGCGACGTGGGCCAGCTCGTCGAGATCGCGCTCGCGCCGGAGCCGGGCCGATGAGGCGGCTGGCCCTGGCGTTGCTGTGTCTCGCGTGCGGGCCGACGCCCGACGAGGAGACGCACACGCTGGAGCTGCGCGGCGTCGCCGTGCATGGCGATTCGAACGGTGACGGCCGGCTCAACCCGGGCGAGTCCGCCGAGCTGCGCGTCGAGCTGGGCGGCGAGGGCGTCTCGACCCTGCGGTGCGCGGTCGCGAGCGAGACGGCCGGCGTCGAGCTCGCCTCCACCGACGACGAGCTCCGCTTCTACTCGTGCAGCGGCACGTGCAGGGAGGACTTCCGCGTCAAGGTCGGCCCGCAGGTGGCGCCAGGCACCGTGGCGCGCTTCCGCTGCGACGCCGAGGACGGCGCCAGCCTGCGCTTCGAGGTGCCGATCGAGGCCGCCGCGGTGTCGCTGCGCGTCACCGCCGTGCGCGTCGACGACGACGCCAACGGCGACGGCGTGCTCAACCCCGGCGAGTCGGCGTCGATCGAGATCGCGCTGCGCAACGACGGCGCCTCGGCCGTGACCGGGACGCACTGCGTCGTCGGCGCGCTGACGGCGGGCGTCGACGTGCAGCCGACCGACGGCGAGCTGCAGTACTTCCACTGCAAGGCCGGCGCGGACTGCGACACGTCCGACTTCGACGTGCGCGTCGCCCCCGACGCGGCGCCGGGCACCGTCGCGCGCTTCGCCTGCGCCCTCGTCGACGGGCAGGACGCCGCCTGGCCCATCGAGGTGAGCGCCCGCGTCGAGGCCAGCGCGGCACGGCCGGTGTTCGACGGCTTCACGACCGAAGGCGAGCGGCCGCTCGTCCCCGGCTTCCGCGGCGAGCTGCGCGTCCGGCTGCAGAACGTCGGCCCGTCGGCGATGACCGGCGCGTCGTGCGCGGTGACGAGCGACGCGCCGTGGCTCGAGGTGCAGGCGTTCGACGACGAGCTGCGCTTCTTCCACTGCAAGGCGGACGCGGAGTGCGGCGAGGACGGCTTCGACGTGCGCGTCGCCGATGACGCGCCGGCCGGCGGCCGCGCGACGCTGACGTGCCCGCTCGTGGACGCGCAGCAACAGACGTGGCCGCTGACGCTCGAGGTGACGCTCGCGGAGTAGCCCGGCGCGCGACGGCCGGACGGGCCCGTTCAGGGCGGCGGCGCCGCGTCGGCCCGCGCCTTCGCGAGAAGCGCCTCGATGCCGAGCCGCGCCGCCCACGCGTCCGCGTACTCGAAGTCGAACGCATCGCCGCTCGTGGCGAGCACGCCCACAGCGTCCCGCCACTGCCGATCGGAGACGCCGCCGCCGTCGCGGAACCAGAGCAGCTTCCGCAGCACGGTGTCCTCCGGCGCCTTCACGTACAGCCGGTCACCCGCCGGGCTCACGACCGTCAGGCGCCGCCGAGAGAACTCGGCGTCGTCGTAGGGTGTCCTGCGGCGAACGAAGAGGTCGATCTTGGTGAAGTCCGGCACGAAGAACAGGTTCCACGAGCTCCGCCGCGCGACCGCCGCCCGCAGGCCATCGGCGTCGACGTCGAAGTCGGGGCCGAGCGCCGCGACCAGGGGCGCGACACGGTCGGCGGTGAGGTCGACGACGAAGTCGATGTCGTTCGTTGCGCGGGGATCGCCCTGGAGGGAGCTGGCGACGCTGCCTCCGAGGAAGTAGTCGACGCCGGCCGCCTCACAGGCGCGCGCGACGCGCAACGCGACCTCAAGGACGGCGGACATGGCTCAGGTCGACGGCATTCGAAGGCACGGGGCCGAGGCGCGACGCCGCCTCGCGGCCATACAGCAGCGCGGCGAGCCGCACGCGGATCTCGGCGTCGCTCGCCTCCGGGTGGCGCTGCCGCAGGCCGGCCTCGGCCAGGCCGCGCACGTCGCGTGTGAGGCGGTCGACGATGGCGCCGCGATCGGCCGGCGAGAGGCGCCGCAGGTGCTCGAAGTATCGCCGGCGCATCGCGGGTGAGGTGTCGTCGCGCATGCGCCCAGGATGGGCGCGCCGACCCGACGGGGCAAGTGGGCCTCGCCGGCGCGGCGACCTCCGCGGTGCCGCCGCCCGACGCCTCGGTGCCGCCGCCCCCGCCCGCGGACGCGTCGCTGCCCGAGGCGCCGCCAACCGACGCGGCGTTGACGTCGCCCGACGCGTCTCCGTCCGAAGACCTCCCCCACGCGCAGGCGCCGGACGCGGACACCGCCGACGCGGGCGCCGTCCACGGAAGCTCCGGGTGCGCCGCCGCGACCGCGCCGGCGCCCCCACTGCTCCTGCTGGCGCTCGCCGCCACCGTGCTCCGAGCGGTCGTGGCGGGGCCGCGCGGCGGCGGCCTGACGGCCGCGCATCACGATCCCGCCACTCGAGCCTTCCGAGGGCCGGCCCTGGCGCGACCTTGACCCCGCGTCACAGGCGCGGATGATTCCACGATGCGCCACGCCTCCGCCCTGCTCCTCGCGCTCGGGCTCGCCGCCTGCGCCACCCCGAACCAGCGCCTCGTCCGCGCCGCCTACCGCGGCGACGCCGACGCGGTCGCCTCGGCGCTGAAGGCCGATGGGGTCGATCCGAGCGCCTCGGCCACCCTCGCGGACGGCTACTGGCACGAGCCGCTCTCGGCGGCGCTGTGGACCGACGGCGACCGGGCCGACATCGCGCGCCTGCTGCTCGCCGCCGGCGCCGACCCGAACATCCGGAACGACAAGTACCCGCTGCTCACGATGGCCATCCGCCAGGAGAAATGGGCCTTCGCCCACGCGCTGCTCGATCACGGCGCCGACCCGCAGGCGCTCGACGACTGGAACGACACGCCGCTCGAGAACCACCTCGCCGGCACCGAGCGCTGCGCGTTCCTGAAGGTGCCGGAGGCGGCGTCGCTCATCGACCGCCTGCTGCCGAAGGGCCCGCTCACCGACGAGGCCCGGGCCTCGCTCGGCGCGGCGCTCGCCTCTGCCGGCCGCTGCGGCGACGTGGCCCTGGTGGCGAAGCTGCAGGCGGCGAGCGCGGGCGTCGAGACGTCCGATTACGAGGGCCGGACGCCGCTGCTCAACGCCGCCGCCGGCCTGAACGTCGACCTGTTGCGGGTGCTCCTCGCGGGCGGGGCCGACGTCCGCGCCGCCGACGACCAGGGCCGCGACGCGTGCGCGCTCGCCAACCTCAACGACATGGACCGCCGCGAAGGGCGCGACTGGCCGGCGCGCAAGGAGGCGGTGGTCGAGGCGCTGCGGAAGGCCGGCCTCGCCGAGTGCAAGGTCTGGTCGCGCGAGGAGGTCGCCGCCTACGAGCGGGAGCGCTTCGAGAAGGCGCGGCTCGCCGAGGCCCGCCGCAAGGAGCGCAGCCAGCCCGCGCGGGCCCCGTTCTCGTGGGAGGCGCTGCAGAAGCAGCAGGCGGAGGCTCGGGCGAAGGCCGAGGCCGACGCGGCCGCCGCCGCCCGGGCCGAGCAAGAGGCCGCCTGGTACAACGTGCAGCGCGACACCTCCGCCTACGACCACGCCCGCGCCTGCCCCGGCGGCGGCACGTTCTGCGGCGACAGCTGCTGCGGTACCGGGCTGATCTGTTGCGTGCCCGACGGCGCGGTGAACCGCCAGGGCGGCGTGTGCAAGGCGATCCAGGCGGGTCACGGGTGCTGGTGGGGTACCCACCAGGAGCGCTGACGCGGCGGCGGTTCAGCGGCGCAGCGCGGGCGCGACCGGCGCGACGACCACGCTGCGCCCGCGGCCCGGCGTCGCCACGGACAGGTCGCAGGTGCACCGATTGGGGCCGCCCGGCGGATAGGTGCAGGTGATCGTCTTGCCGGCCCGGTGGCAGACCTCGTCCATGCCGGCGCAGGTGTCCATCCGCGCGCCGCCGGCGTCGGGGTTGCACTCGCAGAGCGTCGCGCTGCAGCTGTAGCCGAGCCCGCCGCCGCCGCCGCCGCTGATCAGCGCCTGCGCCTCCTGGCCGGTCGCGGCCTCCTCCTCGGCGGCCCAGCGATCGGCGTCGGTCTCCGGGGCGCACGCGGCGAGGGCGAGGGCGAACATCGCGAAGAGCGTGTGCTTCATGGGTCGGGCTCCCTTTTTCGTCAGGAGACCGCGTCGTGCGGTCTTCGGCGAGGGAGTACCGGCGCCGCGGCGGAACCTTTTTTCGTGGCAAGATGAATTCATGAACGCGATGGAACGCCTGGTCACAGCGGTCCAGGACCTCTCCTTGGCCCGCGATCTCGACACCGTCATGGCGATCGTGCGCCGCGCCGCGCGCGAGCTGACCGGTGCCGACGGCGCCACGTTCGTCCTGCGCGACGGCGGCTGCTGCTTCTACGCCGACGAGGACGCCATCGCGCCCTTGTGGAAGGGCCAGCGCTTCCCGCTCGAGGCGTGCATCAGCGGCTGGGCGATGCTCCACCGCGAGCCGGTCGCCATCGAGGACATCTACGTCGACGCGCGCATCCCGCAGGACGCCTACCGACCGACGTTCGTGAAGAGCCTCGTGATGGTGCCCATCCGTACCGCCTCGCCCATCGGCGCCATCGGCAACTACTGGGCGGCGCGCCACGCCGCGCGCCCCGAGGAGGTGCGGCTGCTCGCCGCCCTCGCCGACAGCACCAGCATCGCGATGGAGAACGTCCAGCTCTACGCCACCCTCGAGCAGCGCGTCGCCGAGCGCACCGCCGAGGCCGTCGCCAGCCGCGCCGAGCTCGCCGAGAAACACGAGGCGCTCGTCCGCGTCCAGCGCCAGAAGGAGGAGCTGGCAGCGCTCCTCGTGCACGACCTCAAGAGCCCCGCCGCCGGCATCATCATGGCCTGCCGCTCGCGCCTGCGCAGCCCGCGCCTCGAAGAGAGCGAGCGCCCCTACTGGCGCTCCGTGCTCGCCGGCGCCGAGGCCATCGACCGCGTCGCCCTCAACCTGCTCGACGTGTCGCGCAGCGAGGACGGCACCTTCACGGCCCGCCTCGGCGACGTCGACGTCGGCCGCCTCGTCGCCGGGGTCGTCGAGCTGATGGCGCCGCTCGCCGAGGGCCACGGCCAGACGCTCGTCGCGGTCGACGAGGCGCCGGGCCTGCGCCTGCGCGCCGACGGCGAGCTGCTGCGTCGCGTCCTGCAGAACCTCGTCGACAACGCGCTGCGCCACGGCAGCGGCGGCGACAGCGTGCGCATCGAGATCCGCGCCGCCGACGGCGTCGCCGAGCTGCGCGTCGCCGACCAGGGCAAGGGCATCCCCGAAGCGATGCGCGAGCGCATCTTCGAGAAGTACGTGCGCCTCGAGGGCGGCCCGGCGAGCGGCCGCGGCCTCGGCCTCGCGTTCTGCCGTCTCGCGGTCGGCGCCCACGGCGGGCGCATCCACGCCGAGGCGAACGCGCCGCGCGGGACGGCGTTCGTGGTGCGGCTGCCCGGCGCCTGACGGCGCCGGCTCGTCAGCGGTCGTAGATCATCAGGGGCCCGAACGTCGTCGCGAAGATCCGCTCGAGGCCCTCGTCGTCGCCGATGCCGAGCGACACCTCCACCGGCGCGGCGAGCCCGCCGAGCGTCACGCGCTCGACGACCGCCTGCCAGGTACCCCGCCGGAAGTCGATCAGCACGGCGCGCACGCCGGCGCCACGGAGCCGCGCGTGGAAGCACCGGTCGTGGCCGAGCCGGAGGAAGCGGCCGCCGGGGATCGTCTCCGCGAACTCGCCGAACGTCAGGCGGACCTCCTCGCGGCAGCGCGCTTGCGCCCCGGGGATCGGCGTGAACGTGCCGTCGAGGGCGAGCGCGTCGCGCCCCGGCCTCGCCCCGCGGATCGCGACCGCGCGCTCGACCGAGACGAAGAGCGTGTCGTCGGCGGCGACGACCGGCTCGCCCGCCGCGTGGGCGAAGCGCAGCGGCTTCGCGAGGCGGAGCGAGGCGGCGAGGACGCCGAGGTTGGTCTCTTCGTTCGGTCCGCCCTCGTTGAGGCGCACGACCCGGCCGGCAAGCTGCTCGGCACCCGCCACGTCGACCACGGTGGCGCCGGCGGCGGCGGGCGCCGCGAGCCCGCCGCCGACGAGCGCCTCGAGGCAGTCGGAGAACGCGCTGGTCGAGCCCGCCGGCGAGGTGGCGGTCGCCGTCAGCACCGTCGCCCCTGCCGGCAGCGCGACCGTCAACGCGAAGCGGCCGTCCAGCCCCGACGATTGCGTCGTGCCGAGGAAGACGGCGCCCTCGCCGGCGCCCGCGGGGTCGCACGCCGCGTTGGCGTAGAGGTCGACGCGGTGCGGGGAGAGGTCGAGGAGCGCAACGCTGCCCGTCACCGCCACGAGACCGCCGCCGGCGGCCTGCGCCGACAGGAGCGCCGGCGCGTTCGTGAACGCCGGATCGACGAAGATGCCGGCGGCGCCGTTGTCGGTGATCACGTTGCGCGTGACGGTCACGCCGCGCGGCTCCCCGTGCGCCGTCGCGAAGACCGCGACGCCGTGGTTTCCGTTGCGCGCGATCACGTTGCCGGCGCCCGCCGCATCGCCGCCGACCACGAGCGTCGGCCCGGTGGCGGGGATGCCGCGCAGCGGCAGGCGGCCCGTGATCTGGACGCCGTCGCCGCCGTTGGGCAGCGGCGTCCCGTCGGCCGCGACGCCGATCGCGTTGCCCTGCACGAGCGCGGGCACGTCGCTGGTGATCGACACGTCGAGCCGGTCGGCGATCCGCAGGCCGGGGCCGAGGTTGCCCGCGATCCGGTTGCACGGGCCGCCGCAGTCGCCGGCGGTCGCGCCGCTCGGCCCGCCGACGCGCGTCGAGGCGAAGCTGGGGAAGTCGTCGGTGCCGAGCAGGACACCGGGACCGCCGTTCGGGATCGCGCGCTGGCCGGTGACGTCCGTGCCGATGGCGTTGCCCTCGAGCACGCCGGCGAACAGCCGCACGCCGGCCTCGAGGTTGCCCGACACGAGGTTGCAGGGCGTCCCGCAGGGCGCGTCGTCCGACGGCCCGAGGACGGCGTAACCGAGGTCGACGCCGATCCGGTTCGGGAGCGCCGCGTCGCCGCGCGCGTTGGTGCCGATCCGGTTGCCGGCCAGGAGCGACGGGAAGAAGCCCCCGTCCGGGTCGATCTCCTCGGGTCCCGAGGTCCCGATCCCGACGTCGTTGCCGGAGACGAGGTTGCCGACCGCTTCGGTGCGGCCGAGCTGGTAGCCGAACGCCACCTCGATGCCCCGCAGGTTCGGCACCGCCGCCTCGCCGTCGATGTCGGTGCCGATGAGGTTGCCCTGGATGCGCGCGAAGCCCCCGTCCCGGATGCCGGCGCGCGAGTGCCCGGAGATGACGTTGCCGGCGGGTCCGCCCGGCGTGTCGCCGCCGCCGACGAAGGCGACGTCGCCCTCGCCGTCGACGCCGATGGGGGCGCCGAGCGCGCGCGCGCCGGTCCGGTCGGTCCCGACCAGGTTGCCCTCCATCCGCCCGTCGAACAGCACGACGTCCACCTCGCCGTTGGCGGCGACGAGGTTGCCGGGCGTGGTCCCGGGACGCGCGGTCGGACCGCCGAGGGCCGGCAGGCCGTCGAGGTCCGAGAGCCGCTCGCGATCGGCGCCGAACCGCACGCCGAACGTGGTGTTGCCGAGCGGCAGCAGGCCCGTCACGTCGGTGCCGACGAAGTTGCCGACGATGCGCGTCCGGTTCCACGTGCCGTTGGAGTCGACGCCCCGGACGTTGCCCGAGATCAGGTTGCACGTCCCCAGGCAGGGCTCGTCCGGGCCGCCGGCCTCGAGGCCGCCGATCGTGTTGCCGTCGGCCGCGAGCATGATCCCGACTTCGTTGGGCGCGGCCGCCGCGCCGTCGACGTCGGTGCCGACGCGGTTGCCGGCCACGGTGTGCTCGCCCTCGCCCCCGAGCCGGAGGCCGGCGACGCCGAACCCGTTGACGACCAGGCCGCGCACCGAGGAGCCCCGGCCGACGAGGTCCAGTCCGACGGCCTCGGCGCCGGCGCCCGAGAGCTCGACGAAGCCGGCGGGCTGGGTGCGCCCGTCGATCGCCGCGGTGCCCATGACCGGCGGGAGGGGGCCGCCGGGCTCGATGCGCGGCACGCCCTCGTCGGGGATGTCGAAGCCGATCGCGTCGGCGCCGGCGAGCGCGTTCGCCTCTTCGATGGCGGCGCGCAGCGTGCACTCGGCCTCGGGCACGCCGTCGCGCTCGATCGTCCCGCCGGTCGCGCAGACCCCGTCGCCGGCGTCCGCGTCGGCGCCGTCGCCCGTGGAGTTGATGAAGAAGCCGCCGCCGGCCTGCGTGTCCTCGAAGGTGCAGGTGACCGTCTCGCCCGCCTCCACCGCGATCGAGACCGTCGCCGTCTCGAAGTCGATCGTGGTGCCGCCGCTCGGATCGGCGCAGTCGAGGCCCGTCAGCCGCCAACCGGCGGGCACCCGCTCGGCGACGACGTAGTGGCCGGGGGCGACGTCCGCGAAGAGCGCGGCGTCGGACGGCGCCGTCGCGGGGTCGGTGTCGAGGACGAACGCCCCGAGCGAGCCGTCGAACGTGAAGGGCTGCGCCATCCCCTCGGGCAGCGTGGTCTTGACGATGCGGATGGCGGTGGGCGGCTCGCGGACCCCCCAGAACGGCGCGTCGACCTCCGCGGTCTCGCGGACGATGCGGCTGCCCGGCGGCCGATCGCCGTCGTAGCGCACCCAGGAGAGGCGCAGGTCGATCGTGAGCCAGCCGGGGAGCGGGTCGGGGTTGCCGGGCACCGCCGTCACCGCGTCGACGCGGAAGGTGCAGGCGAGCGTGGTCCCGTCGCAGGCGCCGACCGGCGAGGCATCCACCTCGCCGACGGCGAAGTTGTCGAGGAAGTCGGCGCCGAAACCCCAGATGGGCTGGGCCCCGCAGCGCCCGACCGCCGCGATCGCCTCCTCGGTGGGCGGCACGGGGCACGGCGGCAGGACGGGCGTCACCCTCGCGACGACCGCACCGCCGACGACGGCCTCGAGCGGCTCGACCGAGACGGTGGCTACGTCGCGCTGCGTCAGGACGCACGGCGACGCCTCGAAGCAGTCCGGCGGGATCGGCGGCGCCACGGCCCCCGCCGGACCCGCGGCGAGCGTCGCCGCGAGCGCGAGGAGGAGCGCTGTGCGCATCGTGCCTCCGGTGCCCCCCGACAGATGCCGCCGTCGCATGGGACGCGGCGACGGCGCGGCGGGTCGCGCCCCATTCTCGAGCACGTCGACTCGATCTTCTACGGCGACCCGAAGGCGGCGGCGCTCAAGGTGCTCGGCGGGGGTGACACGGGAATTCGACACAGGCATGTCCGCATCGATCAGAATCTGATCGATCCGCCTCGTAGCGTGGGAACCGTCGACACGCCGTCGGCACCACCCAGCCGCCGGAGCCATCCGGCAGAGAGAGGCAGACCCATGCGCCAGTACATCGACCTCATGACGCTCGCCCTCGCCGTCGCGGACCTCAACGCGAAGCGCTTCCCGAAGCTCGCCGCGGTGGCGAAGGGCACCGCCACCATCTATGGCCCGCTGCTGCTCGCGAAGCAGAGCGAGCTCGACGCCCACCTCGAGCGGCCTCAGGCCGACACGGCGCGCCCGCTCGCCGACCAGCTCACCGAAGCCGCCGCCCGCTACGACGAGCTGGGTCGGTATGTCTTCGGCCGTCTGTCTCGCCTCATCGACGAGCCCGACACGTCCGCCGAGGATCGCACCGTCGCCGTGCGCGTCCGCCGCGCGCTCTTCACGCAGCACCCGGGCCGCCGCGTCAGCTACGCCCGGCGCGCGGGGATCACGCGGCAGCTGCGCAAGCGCGTCGCCGAGCGCGCCGCCGACCTCGCCCACCTCACGATGGCCAATGGCGCGCCGATGCGCGATCCCGTCGACGCGTGGATGGCCGAGGGCGCGCGCATCGGCCGGCTGCTCAGCGAGCGCACGGACCTCGAGCTGCCCCAGGAGGACGGCGAGGCCGCGATCGCGCTGCGCAGCACCACGCTCGGCCTGATCGGCCGCGCGCGCGCCGCGCTCGCCGACGAGCGTGCCGGCAACCCCGCCATCCCGGCGCGCCTCGACGCGGCGGTCTTCGGCCACTTCGACAGCCTCGCCGGCGCCGCCGTCCGCGACACGGCGCGCCCGTCCGCGAACGACGAACCGGCCTCGCCCGATGACGACGGCGTCTGACCCGCCCGCCGCCTCTCCGATGCCTCGGGCGTCCCCCTCGGCGCATCGTTGCCTCGCGGCACCGGCGCTCGCACAATGCGCCGATCGTTCACCGGGAGCCCGCCATGACCGCCGACGAGGTCGCCTTCCTGCACGCCTTCGAAGCGTGCACGATTCCGAAGGACCAGTGGACGCACCTCGCGCACGTGCGCATGGCGTGGCTGTACCTGAACGCCCACGGCATCGATGAGACGATCTCGCGGGCGACCCGCGTCATCCGGCGCTACAACGCCAGCCTCGGCAACACGACGGGCTACCACGAGACCGTGACGCAGGCCTTCGTGCGCCTCATCGAGCACCGCCGCTTGTGTACGCCCGACCTCGACTGGCCGGCGTTCGTCGCGCGCCACCCCGACCTGGCATCGTCGAGCGTGCTCGGCCGCTACTACTCGCGCTCGCTCCTGGCCTCGTCGGAGGCCATCGCCGACTTCGTCGCGCCCGACCTGCGCCCGCTGCCCGCCATCGGCGTCATCCGGCCCGCCACCCCCGAGGACGCCGCCGCCCTGCAGGCGATCTACGCCCCGTACGTCGGCGACACGCCCGTCTCGTTCGAGGTCGAGCCGCCCTCGGTCGAGGAGATGTCGCGGCGCGTCGCGGCGGCCACCGCCTGGATCGTGTTCGAGGCCGGGGGGGCCGTCGTCGGCTACGCCTACGCCTCGCCGCATCGGGAGCGCGCTGCCTACCGCTGGTCGCTCGACGTCAGCATCTACGTCCGCCCCGACCATCGCGCCCTCGGCGTCGGCCGCGCCCTGTACACGCGCCTCATCGCCATCTGCGCCGACCTCGGCTACCACAACGCGTTCGCCGGCATCACGCTGCCCAACCCCGCCAGCGTCGCCCTGCACGAGTCCCTCGGCTTCGGCCTCGTCGGCGTCTACCGCGACGTCGGCCACAAGCTCGGCCGCTGGCACGACGTCGCCTGGTTCCAGCGCGTCCTGCGCCCGCCCGTCCCCGACCCCCGCGAACCCGGGGGCGGCGGCGTCCTCGAGACGAGGTGATCGGCGATTCCTGCGGACGGGGACGCGGCTGTGGCCGGTGTGCGCAGACACAGGATGTGAGCGCGGGTCTGTTTCGGCAGGCGCCCTTGTGTCACGCTGTCGCTTCCCGCTCGGAGGTGAACATGCGCTCGGCGATCGCCGCGTCCGTCCTGCTCCTCGCCGCCCCGGCCCTCGCGAACGAGAGCCCCCTGAAGACCGACTGGGAGGCCCTGCTCGCCAGCGGCTGCGATCTCGCCGCGGCCCACGTCGTCTCCGACGTCGAGGCGCGCGTCCTGCGCAACGTGCCCTACGCCCTCAAGGGCTATGTCTTCAAGTCGCCGGAGCTCGCGAAGCTCTACGGCGCCGACGGCGCCTGGTACACGCCGGACCCGGCGGCGAAGGTCGACTTCGACCCGAAGACGATGGCCTGCGTCGAGAAGCTGAAGAAGCTCGAGGCCGACCTCGCGAAGAGCGGCAAGGCGCTGCCGAAGGCCTTCGCCGCCCGCTTCACCGCGCATCACGACGCGGTGGTGGCGCTGCGCGCGAACACCGCCGGCTTCAGCGGCGGCCTGTACCGCGTCGCGCGCAGCAAGGTGAGCGCCGACGAGATGTGGGAGCTCGGCGACAAGAGCTGCGCGGCCACGAAGACGAACCCTGAGGGCCACTGCAACGTGCTGCAGCTCATCTGCAACGCCGAGACCTGCCTGCTCGTCGCGCCGGGCTGATCCGCGGGCGGGCGGCTCGCGTTACCGATCCACGACACCGGAGCACCGCTCGACCCCGGAATCGCCGTGAGCGGTGGCTGGCACGGATATCGCTACTCCAGCCCAACGCCGGACCGACTCGACAGCCCGGCTGGCGCGAAGGGAGAACGATGCGCATCACGCAGTACATGACCGACAAGGTCCACACCGCCGACCCCAAGGATGGGCTCCGCCAGACCTTCTTCCGCATGCGCGAGGCACGCATCCGCCACATGCCCGTGGTCGACGCGCAACGGCACGTGGTGGGCATCATCAGCGACCGTGACCTGCGTCGCCCCGACTGGGTCGACGAGGCGCCCGACGTCACCCATGTGTACCGGCTCGACGACGACCTGCTCGTCGAGGACGTGATGTCCAGGAACGTAATCGCCGTGCACACCTACGACTCCATCGGCAAGGCCGCCGCCATCATCCGCGAGCGCCGCTTCGGCGCGCTGCCGGTGCTCAACAAGGACGAAGAGCTGGTCGGCGTGCTGTCGGCGATCGATCTGGTGCGGGCCCTCGAGGACCTGCTGTCGACGCAGAAGGCAGGAAAGTAGGTCGGCGCGGGCGCCGCGCCGAGGCCCGCCCAGGGCGAGCGCGCGCCCGCCGCCGCTTCACGACGCGCGTCGCGTCCACGGGCACCGATCCGCGCTCCCGGCGCACGACCTTCGGGCGCCGCCCGGGTTCCGACGCGCGCATCGAGAAGCGCCGGGCACAGGAGTCGTCGGGCGGTTCAGATCGGAGGGCCGCCGCCGATCGCGACCGCGCAGGCGGCGCCGTAGCCGGGCTCGCCGGCGGCAGGGAGCTGGTCGACGTTCGGGATCTCGGGACAGTTGTCGAGCGCGTCGGGCACCGTGTCGCCGTCGCGGTCGACGAGACAGGCGTCGCCGGCCTGCTGCCCGGGGTTCGGCACGAGGCGGCAGGTGTCGTCGGCGTCGGACACGCCGTCGCTGTCGGTGTCGCGGGCGCCCGCGACCTCGCAACGGACCTCGGGCGGCGGGTTGGGGAGGAGCGGGCAGCTGTCGAAGTGGTCGGGCGTGCCGTCGCCGTCGGCGTCGCGGAACACCAGCTGGCAGGCATCGCCGGTGAGATCCTGGTCCTCGTCGGTCTGATCCGGGTTCATGACATCCGGGCAGTTGTCGTCGGCGTTCGGCTCGCCGTCGCCGTCGCGGTCGTCGTCGCAGGCGTCACCGAGGCGATCGCCGTCGCGGTCCCGCTGCTCGGGATCTCCCACGCCGGGGCACAGGTCGCAGACGTCTCCAATGCGGTCCCCGTCGCTGTCGGCGTTGCCGGGCGAGACGTCGTACGGGCACAGGTCGACGGCATCGAGCAACCCGTCGCCGTCCTGGTCGTTGTTCGGCGCGTCGTCGCAGGCGTCGCCCGTCCCGTCGCCGTCGGCGTCGGCCTGGTCGGGGTTCGAGACGCGCGGGCAGTTGTCGGCCGCGTCTCGGTGCCCGTCGGCGTCCATGTCGTCTTCGGCGACCCCCTGGCACGCGTCGCCGATGCCGTTCGCGTCGGCGTCGGCCTGGTCCGGGTTGGCGCGCCGCGGGCAGTTGTCGCAGGCGTCGCCGACGCCGTCGAGGTCGCTGTCCGTCAGGTCGAGCACCGGCGTGTCGGGGCAGGGATCGCTCTCGTCGGGCAGGCCGTCGCCGTCGCGGTCGCCAGGGCGGGCACCGTCGGGATCGCACGCGTCGCCCGCGCCGTTGCCGTCGCCGTCGACCTGGTTGGCGTTCGGGTCGTCCGGGCAGTTGTCGACCTCGTCGGCGACGCCGTCGCCGTCGCGGTCGCCGGGCGCGCCGCCCTCGCACGCGTCGCCGGTGCCGTCGCCGTCGGCGTCGGCCTGGTCGGCGTTGGCGCGCCGCGGACAGTTGTCGCAGGCGTCGCCCGCGCCGTCGCCGTCGCCGTCGACCTGCTCGCGGTTCGCGACCGCCGGGCAGTTGTCGGTCGCGTCGATGCGTCCGTCGCCGTCGGCGTCGGGCCCGTTCGGCGTCGCGTCGCAGGCGTCGCCCTCGCCGTCGGCGTCCGTGTCGGCCTGGCCGGGATCGGGCGCCGCCGGGCAGACGTCGCTGGCGTCGGGCACGCCGTCGCCGTCGCCGTCGCGCGTCGCGGGGTCGGTGCAGGCGTCGCCCGTGCCGTCGCGGTCGGTGTCGGCCTGGTCGGGGTTCGCGGCGGCCGGGCAGTTGTCGGCGGCATCGGGCACGCCGTCGCCGTCGCCGTCGGGCGGGGGCTCGCACGCGTCGCCTTCGCCGTCACCGTCGGCGTCGGCCTGGTCGGGGTTCGCGACCGCCGGGCAGTTGTCGGTGGCATCGGGGATGTCGTCGGCGTCGGCGTCGGCGTCGGCGTCGGCGTCCGCGCGCGGCCCGGCGTCGGCGATGGCCGCGTCGGGCGCCGGACCGGTGTCGGCGCCGGGCGCGGCGTCCTCCGTCCGCGCGTCCGGATCGGGCGGCGCCGCATCCGCGGGCGCCGGCCGGCCGTCGCCGTTCGTATCGTCGCCGGACCCGCTCCCGCACCCCGCGAGCGCCACGGCCAGCGCCATCATCCACCAGCACTTGCGCGTCGCCATCAGTTCTTCACGCACCAGAGGACCCCCGTGTAGGGAGGCAGGCGCCACGTCCAGCCGCCCGCCCGCCACGACCACGAGTCGTTGTCGCCATGCCGCTCCGTCCAGGCGCCGTCGCTCAGCTCCATGGCGACGCCGACGACGCCGCGGTCGCCTGCGCAGCAGGGGAACTCGTTGTCGCGCACCCAGATGCGGTGCTGGCCGGCTCCGCCGAGGCCCCGCAGGCCGATCGACGGCGAGTTGGCCCCGCCGTCGCCGCCGGTGCCGATCGGGAAGCGGCCGCGCAGGTTCGGACGACCGCCGCCACCGTCGGCGGGGCTCCACCCCGCGGGGCAGGCGGCGGCGTTGAACGCCATGATCGCCCCCGCGGGGACCGCCGCCGACGCGTCGGGCGTCGTGCAGTCGATGCTGCCGTCCGCGAAGATGCGCTTGACGAACTGCCCGGCGGGACAGCTGCGGTCGCCGTCGTGCACCGCACGGCACGCCGTCACGCCGGCGGCGTTGATGCTGACGAGGGCCTGCCCGTCCGGGCAGTTGTTCGCGGGGATGGCGGTGATGCCCACGTTGTCCGCCTCGCACACCGGGCTGCCGTTCGCGGCGAAGCCACGGAAGGCGTTGCCGGGCGCGCACTCGACGGTGCGGCAGATGGCGACGCCCTGCGCGTCCGCGCCGACCATCACCTGGTTGGCGGCGCACGCGTAGGTCGGCGGCTTGAGCAGGTTCGCGTTGGCGTCGAACACCTGCACGTTGTTGACCCACACGCCGCCGGTGCCGGCGCGCACCTGGCCGGCGGCGCCCGACTGCACGTTCGCGCCGGCGACGATGCTGCCGGACGCGGTGATGCCGGTCGCCTCGAGCGAGCCGGCGCGCAGGATGCCGATGAACGTCGTCGCCGCGCCGAGCAGCACGTTCTTCTTCACCGCGACGTCGGTGACCACGTCGAGCGCCTGGGCGTCGACGCTCGCCAGCTCGCCCGCCGCGACGCGCCCCGTGAACGAGGCGGTCTGGCCGGCGACCTGGTTCGCCGCGGTCACCGAGGGCGCGCTGACCGCCCCCGTCGCGCTCACGGGGCCGCGAAGCTGCACCCCCGCGCCGCCGCCGGCCTCGAGCAGGTCGCCGTCGACGACGCCGACCACGTGGTTGCTGCCCTGCCAGGCCAGGCCGCGGCCGGCGCCGGCCGAAAAGGTGACCGAGCGCACGTTCGTCGCCTTGCCGTCGGCGAGCTGCAGGCGCACCTGCGCCGCGACGCCGTTGGCGAAGTTGATGTTGCCGCCCGCCATCGTGAGATCGCCCGACTTCGTGTCGGCGGCGTCGGCGCGCACGTACATCGACAGCTCGTCGGGGTCGTCCTGCAGCCGCTGGACGACCAGCGGCACCGCGAGGCCGGGATCGAGCGGCGGCCCCGCGGGCCCCAGCGGTCCCTGCGGCCCGGGGTTGCCCTTCGGCCCCTGCGGGCCGGGGTCGCCCTTTGCCCCCGGCGGTCCGGCGGGCCCCGCCGGTCCGGCAGGCCCCGCGGGCCCGGTCAGCCCCGTGGGGTTGCCGACCCACCGGCCCTGGTCGTTGATGACCAGCTGGCCGCCGATGCTCACCGTCGTGGGGTGGATGTCGCCGACGGCGTTGAGCGCGACGTCGGCGCGGAACGCCGCCGGCACCTTCATGATCGGCGTGCGCGGCGCGAGCTCGGCGCCGCCGTCGATGCTGAGGCCGAGATAGAGCGTCGCGCGGCCGAAGAGGTCGGCCGGCAGGTCGACCACGCTGCCGACGTGCACGGCGTAGTAACCCAGCGCGAGCTCGACGTTCTGGTGCGTTTCTTCGTAGAGCGGCGCGCCGTTCGCGGCCTGCGCGTAGAGCCGCACGGTGACGTCGCGCGGGCCGACGACCGGCTCCCCTTCGGCGTCGACGAGGACGCCCTCCTGCACGAACTCGTCGGGCAGCGCCAGGGCGACGCCTCCGAACGACGAACACAGCGCCGCGACGGCCGCTGCGATTCTCCGCCTCGTCCCCATCTGCCTTTTCCCCCGAGGTGACCCTCAGCCATTCCTACGAAAGTGGAAAGTTCCAATCATCGCAAGGTTTTTTTGCACCCGAACGAGCTCGAGGCGCGGCGGCGCTCGTCTGAGGCCACGGCGCCGCCGTCCGTGTCGTGGACGAGGGCCGGTTGGCCGTTGGATTTCCGCGTCACGCGGCCCCGCCCCATGGCAGAATCCGCGTCCGAAAGGAGGTCCGCCACGCCATCGTCCTGGAAGCCCGAGGGATACAACGACGTCGCGCCCTACCTCGTGGTGCCGCAGCCGCAGCGCATCATCGACTTCCTCGTCGCCGTGTTCGACGCGGTGCCTCTGCGGCGCCACGAGGCCGAGGGCGGGCGCCTGGCGCACGCCGAGGTGCGCGTCGGCGACTCGGTGGTGATGCTCGGCGACGCAGGCGACGGCACGTCCGTGCCGTGTCACGTGCATGTGTACGTCGCGGACGTGGACGCGGTCTTCGCCCGGGCCGTCGCGGCGGGCGGGCAGGTCGTGCAGGCCCCGGTCAAGAAGGACGACCCGGACAAGCGGGGCGGCGTGACCGACCCGAGCGGCGCCGTCACCTGGTGGATCGGCACCCAGCTCGAGTGAGCCGGCGGCGCGCCGGCGCGCCGCCGCGAAGCAACCTCATCCCCGTGCCCCGCGTCGCCGGCGCAGGGCGAGCAGCGCCACGAGCAGGAGAGCGGTGGGCCCGGGCGCCGCGCCGGTGGCGTCGCAGGCGCAGCCGACCGGGTCGTCGCCGGGGCCGGGCTCGGCGGCGGCGCCGCCGTCAGGGACGGCGGGGCGACGGCCGCCATCCGGATCGACGGGCCCGTCGATGCCGCCGTCGGGGCCACCCGGCGCGCCGGCGTCGGGCGCTCCGGGATCGACGACGGGGTCCAGCGGGCGCTCGGGGTCGCGGCTGAAGCACTGGGCGACGTCGTCGGCGCCGAGCCGGCAGAGCTGACCCGGCGGGCAGACGACGTCGGCGCACGGATCGGCGCCGCAGAGGCCGTCGGCGCAGTGGAGGCCGTCGGCGCAGGCGATGCCGGCGCAGGGGTCCGGGGCGCAGGCGCCGCCGGGGCCGCAGGCCTGGCCGTCGGGACACTCGACGCCCTGGCAGTCGTCGGGCACGCAGAGGCCGTCGACGCAACGCTCGAACAGCGGGCAGCTCACCTGGGCGCACGAAGGGATGCAGCTGCCGCCGCGACAAAAGGTGCCTTCGCCGCACTGCGCGTTGGCGCACGGGTCCGGGACGCACTCGACGCCGTTGCACACCGAGCCCTGCTCGCAGCCGGTGGCGAGGCAGCCCTCTTCGACGCACTCGCCCATCCAGCAGCGCTCCGGCGCGTCGCAGGCGACGCCGGCGCAGGGGTCCTCGCACTGGTTCGTGGCGACCTCGCAGGCCAGGCCGTGCGCGCACTCCACGCCGACGCAGGGCTCGACGCAGGCGCCGAGCTCGCGGTTGCAGAACGTCCCGGCGTCGGGGCACTCGTTGTTCTGGCATCGGCGGTGGCAGGCGCCGTCGACACACACGCCGTCGGGACACAGATCGCCCTCGTCGACCTCGCCGTCGCAGTCGTCGTCCTCGCCGTTGCACACCTCCGCCGGGAGCTCGCCGCAGACGCCGCAGGCGTTGACGAGGCCGTCGTCGATGACGCCGTTGCAGTCGTTGTCGCGCCGGTCGCAGACCTCCGGCTCGGGCTCGTGGTCCGGCACGCAGACCACGTTGCCGTCGATGCACTGCCGGCGGCCGGCGGCGCAGATGCCGGGGCGACCCGTCGCGCAGGCGCCGGGGTCGACGACCTGGCCGCCGTCGGGCCCCTCGTCGACCTGGCCGTCGCAGTCGTTGTCGAGCCCGTCGCAGAGATCGGCGAGGCCGTCGGCGACGCACACCAGCGGATCGCAGGCGTTGTCCCCGAGGCCGTCGGCGTCGGCGTCCTCCTGGCCGGCGTTGGGATCGTCGGGGCAGTTGTCACAGGCGTCGCCGACGCGGTCGCCGTCGCGGTCCGCCTGGTCCGGGTTGGGCACGTCGGGGCAGTTGTCGTCGGCCTGGCAGATGTCGTCCTGGTCGCCGAAGTCGTCGCCGCACACGCCGCCGAGCGATCGCTCGAGCACGAGGATGGCGAACGCGGTGTCGGCAATGACCGACCAGTTCTTGGACCACCCGCCGTCGGCGCGCTGCTCGCCGAGGAGCGTGAAGGCCACGTCCGAGTACCAGCTGCTCGGCTCCTCGGGGTAGCCGAGGGCGGTCATGTCGCGCGTGCCGCCCACGCCCTCGCTGTAGAGCGCCGCGCCGCCGCCGTCGTCCTGGCTGACCTCGAGCCCCTTCGCCACCGCCCAGAGGTAGTAGTTGTAGCCGCCGGAGATGGCGCGCGGGCCCGCCTGCCCGCCGTCGAAGGCCCAGTTGTCGCGCAGCCAGGTCAGGCTGCGCTGGACGGCCTCGTCGCCGGTCGGCAGGCCCGCCAGACGGAACGTCCACAGGCCGGACGCCGTCATCGAGTGGGTCGAGCCGCCGCCGCACCCGCGGTAGCCGCTGCCGCCGTCGGCGTGCTGGTCGTTGCGCAGGAAGCCGAGCGCGTTCGGCAGCGTGTCGTCGGCCTCGGGCGCCACCGAGGCCGCCGCCGACAGACCGGCCATGGCGAACTGGGTGGTGGACATGTCGCCGTCGGTGCTGGGGCTCGTGTAGTTCCAGCCGCCCTGGTTGCACCCGTTCGCGCCCTGGGTGCCGCGCAGCTGCGCCGCGCCGTTGCGGATGGCCTGCGCCACGCTCACGGCGGCGCCCACGTCGTCGGGCCCGCCGGTCGACAGGTACAGCGACAGCGCCATGAGCGAGTTGCCGGTGCCGTAGCTGTTCGGGCCGCCGGCGCCCCGCAGCGCGGGGTCGTTGCCGATCATGAAGGCGACGGCCTCGCGCATCAGCGCCTGGTCCTCGGGCGGCGACCCGAGGTAACCGCGCGTCGGCGCGTTCCAGTCGGCGCTCGTCCGCTTCTCGAGGAAGCACAGCAGGGCCAGCCCGGAGGCGTGTCCCCCGGCGTCGGCCCATCCGCTGCCGGCGCTGCGCTGCGCGCGCAGGAACACCAGCCCCTGGTCGATGGCGTCGTTGACCCGATTGCCGAACGGGGTGACGAACGCCGCGGCCGGGGCGCTCGCCCCGAGGAGCGCGGCGATGGCGATCAGAGGTGTGAGACGGCGTGACATGGAATCCTCCGCGCGAGGCGAAGCTCGGCACGCCCATCATTCGCCACAACCGCGCCGCGCGCCACCCATACGTGATGGCTCCGCCGAACGACGGAGCCGCCGCGCCCTCAGCGCACCATGTGCAACATCACGCTGATCACGAACGCGAGCACGAACAGCCCGATGATGAGCGGGAGCTTCCAGGTCCACTCGCTCGTGGCGACGGCGTGGCAGTGGACGCACGCCGCGCCGTCGGCGGGGGTCATCTTCGAGCACGCGCGGCAGGGGCGTCGCGGCGCGGCGGGGTCACGGCCGCAGCTGCCGCAGAGCGCCTCCTCGGTGGTGGCGCCGCAGAACGGACAGCGCCGCGCGTCGCTCATGCCGCGTTCGCCTGCCCGCCGGTGAGCGCGTCGGCGATCGCCTGCGAGTGCTCGCGGTTCTGCTTCATGCCCATGCGGTGGAACTTGGCCACGAACGGCTTCTGTGCGTCGTCGATGGTGATGTGGGTGAAGATGCCGCCCTTGCTGGCCTTCACCTTGCGCGCCAGCGCGTCGCGCGAGTACTCGACGATCTCCTTGACCTTCACGTCGCCGCCCGAGAAGCGGATGACGACGAAGCGGCGGTCCGTCAGGCCGACCAGGTACTCCTTGGTCATCAGCGCGACGGCGATGGCGCCGGGCAGGATGGCGAGCGCGAACAGCAGGATCATCAACCCGATGTTCGGCTGCTTCACGCCGTACGCCCAGTGCTTCAGCGTCTCGCCCGGGTGCAGGTGCGCCTCGAGCGCGCGTGTCGCCACCTCGTCCTTCAAACGAGCCATCGGCCCCCCATGTCGTCGTGGTCCGGAGATCGGACCCATGAGGGATAGCCGGGGGACGACCGACGGTCAACCTCGCACGAGCCGGCCCGGAGCGGGTGATCTCGCGTTCGTGCCGGGGCCGCGTGCAAGATGCGAGGCGTGCCCGACCCCGGAACTCCGCTGATCGCGCAGCGCTGGCGTGTCGTGCGGCCGCTCGCCGTCCGCGCGCCCTTCGAGACGTTCCTGGCCGAGGACGCGCACACCGGCGCGGCGGCGGTGCTGAAGGTGGCCCACGTCGTCGCCCTCGCGCCGGAGGCGCGCCTGCGCTTCGAGCAGGAGGCGGCGGTCCTCGGGGCGGTGCGCTGCCCGCACATCCCCGCGCTGCTCGACGCGGGGGCCGACGGCGGCCGGCTCTACGTGGCGATGACCTGCGTCGAGGGCCGGACGCTCGAGGCGCGGCTGCGGGCGGGCCCGCTCGGGGCCGACGAGGCCCTGGCGGTCGCGCGCTGCCTGCTCGAGGCGCTGTCGGCGGCGCACGGGCGCGGGGTGCTGCACCGCGACGTGAAGCCGGCGAACGTGGTGGTCGAGGACGCGCCGTCGGTCGAGTGGGCCTGGCTGGTCGACTTCGGGCTCGCCGACGGGCCGTGGCTGCCGGCCGCGGTGCGCGCACAGCCGGTCGGCACGGCGCGCTACGTGGCGCCGGAGCAGACGGGCACGCTGCAGCGTCCCGTGGACGGGCGGGCGGACCTGTACTCGCTCGGCGCCGTGCTCTACGAGTGCCTCGCCGGCGCGCCGCCGTTCGCGGGGGAGAGCGTCGGCGAGGTGCTGCGCGCGCACCTCGCCGAGCGGCCGGCGTCGCTGCGCGGCGTCCCGCGGGCGCTCGACGAGGTCGTGCAGCGTCTGCTGCGCAAGGAGCCGCGCGAGCGCTACCAGTCGGCGGACGCCGCCCTGATCGACGTGGAGGCGATCCGGGCGGCGCGTGCCCGCGGCGTTCACGAGCCGGCGCTCGTCGTCGGGCGGCACGACGTGCGTGACGGCCTGGCGGCACCGGCGCTCGTGGGGCGCGCGGCGGAGCTGGCAGCGCTCGAGGCCGCGTTCGGGCGCGCCGCCGCGGGCCACGGCGGCGTCGCGCTCGTCGAGGCGGCGTCGGGCGGCGGGAAGTCGCGGCTGCTGGAGGAGCTGGCGGCGCGCGTCCCGGGCGCATGGACCCTGCGGGCGCGCTTTCGCCCCGAGGCCGGACGCGATCCGTTCGAGGTGGCCGGCGCGCTGGCGACGCAGGCGCTCGCCGGCGACGGGCGCCTCGCGGCCACGCTGGCGGACCACGCCGCTGCGCTGTGCGGCGCGCTGCCGGCTCTCGCCCCGCGCCTCGGTCGCGAGGCCGGCGCGCCGCTCGGGCCGGAGGCCTTCGGGGCGGAGCGCGTCGCGGCGGCGCTCACCGCGCTCGTGGACGCGCTCGGCACCGCGGAGCGCCCGGCGCTCGTCCTGCTCGACGACTGCCAGTGGGCCGACGCGGCGACGCTCCGGATGCTGGCGCGCTGCGCCCCCGCCCACGGGCTGGTCGTCGCCGCCTTCCGCACCGACGAGGTGGACGCAGCGCACGCGCTGCGGACGCTGCCCGCGTCCGTCCGCCTGACCCTCGCGCCGCTCGACGAGGCGCAGGCGCGCGCCCTCGTGGAGTCGGCGGCGGGCCGGGTGCCCGACGCCGTGGTCGAGGTCGTCGCGCGGCTGTCCGACGGCAACCCCTTCCTCGCGCTGGCCGTGCTCGCGGGGCTGCACGAGTCCGGCGCGATGGTGCCCGACCCGGCCGGCTGGCGCCTCGCGCCGGGCGCGCTCGATGAGGTGTACGCCTCGGAGCGGGCCGCGGTGTACCTGCGGCGAAGGCTCGACGCGCTGCCCGAGGACGTCCTCGCGCCGCTGCGCGTCGGCGCCGTCCTCGGGCGGACCTTCGCTGCCGGCGAGCTGGCGGCGCTGGCCGATCTGCCGGCGGCGCGCGTGGACGAGGCGCTCGAGGGGGCGCGGCGGCGGCACGTCGTGTGGGCGACCGACGCCGGCTGGGCCTTCAGCCACGACCGCGTGCGGGAGGCCCTCCTCGAGTCGCTGCCGCCCGGGACGCGGACGGCGCTGCACCTCCGCGCCGCCGAGCGCCTGGAAGCCCTCGATCCGCAACGTGTTTTCGAGCTGTCGTTCCACTTCGACGCCGCCGGCCAGCCAGGGCGGGCACTGCCCTACGCGCGCGCCGCCGGGGCCGCCGCCCGGGCGCGCAGCGCATTCGACGTGGCGGAGCGGCACCACCGCATCGCGGTACGGGGCGCCGCGGACGACGCGACGCGCCTCGGGGCGGAGGAGGCGCTCGGCGACGTGCTCGCCGCGCGCGGGTGTTATCCCGAGGCCGAGCGGCACCTGCTCGCGGCGCGGGCGCTGACGGACGACGCGGCGGCGCAGGTCGCGATCGACGCGCGCATCGCCGAGGCGGCCTTCGCCCAGGGCGAGCTCGGGCGGGCGGCGGCGGTGATCGAGCGCGCGCTCGACCAACTCGGCCACTGGCGGCCGCGGTCGCGGGGCGGCGCGCTGTTGCGGATCGCGGGCGCGGTGCTCGGACGGCCGTTCGCGCGCGCGGCGAAGCGCCGCGAGCCGGCACCGGACGCCCGCGCGGCGACGGACCTGCTCGCGTCGCGACTGCTGACGCGCCTCGCCGAGTGCCACCTGTACGCCCGCGACGCGCTCCGCGGCCTCGCCGCGCACCTGCGGGGCCTCGCCCTGGCGGAGCGCTACCCGGCCACGCCGGCGCTGGTGCGCGCCCGCGGCATGCACGTGTTGGCGATGGTCGGCGCCCACCGGTTCGGCCGGGCATGCCGCCACGGCGCGCTCGGCTTGGAGAGCGCGCGGGCGACGGGCGACCCGTGGTCCGAGGGATACATCGCCTGCTGGCACGGCGTGGCGCTGTACGTCAGCGGGCGGCTCGAGGAGGCGGTCGCGACGCTCACCACGTCCCACGAGCGGATGCGACGGAGCGGCGATGTCTACTACGCCGCGTTCGCGCTGTTCGAGCGGGCGCAGGCGCACGACCGGCTCGGGGACCGGCCGCGGGCCGAGGCCGACGCCCGCGAGGCGTGGCGCATCGCACAGAGGCACGACCTCGCGTTCGTCGCCCCGCTCGCGCTCGAGGTGTGGACGCGCTGCAGCGACGGCGCGGTGCCGGCGGAGACGATCCGCGACGCGCTGGCGGCGGGCGCGGCCGACGACCCCGGCCGGCCCGCGCTGCTCGCCGCCGAGGGCCTGTGGCTGCTCGGCGAGGGGCGCGCGGGGGAGGCGGCGGACCGTCTCGAGGCGGCGGCGCTCGGCGTGCTGCGGATCATGCGCAACGAGTACTCGTCCTCGTACTTCGCGTGGGCGGCGACGGCACGGCGGCGGGACCTCGAGCAGGCGGAGGCGTTCGGTCCCGGGCGGCGGGCGCGGCGCCGGCGGGCGCTGGCTGCGGCGCGGCGGGCGCTGCGCGAGGCGCGCGCTCACCCGAACAACCTGCCGCACGCGCTGCGCGAGGCGGCGCTGATCTCCGCCCTCGCCGATCGGGGGCGGCGGGCGCGCCGGCTGTTCGACCGCGGCCTGGCCGAGGCCGAGCGGCGCGGCATGCCGGCGGAGCGGGCGCGCACGCTCCTGGCGCGCGGCCGCATCGGACGCACGCTGGAGTGGCCCGACGCCGCCTCGGATCTCGTCACCTCGCGGCGCGAGGTGGCGCGGCTGGGCCTCGGCGCACGGCTCGACGGCGGCGCGACGGCGGCGGAGACATCGACACTGGCGCGCGCGCATGGCTTCGCGGCGCTGCTCGAGGCGGGGCGACGGCTCGCGACGTGCCTCGATCGCGACGCGGTCCTCGAGACGCTCGAGCGCGCCGCCGGCGAGCTGCTGCGCGCCGAGCAGTGCGCCGTGATCCTCGTCGAGGACGGGCGGCCGCGCGGGGGCGAGGTGCCGGCGCGCACGGCGCTCGTGGAGGCGATCGAGACGGGCCGGACGGTCGCGGTCGTCGACGACGAGGCGGGGGCCGCCGAGAGCCTCGTGTTCGGCGATCTGCGCGCGGTGCTGTGCACGCCCGTCCACGTGCGCGGGCGGGTGGCGGCGTGCCTCTCCGTGGCGCGGCGCGGCGTCGAGGAGGCCTTCGGCGAGGAGGCGCAGCGGATCGCCGGCTTCCTGACGACGCTGGCCGGCGCGGCGCTCGAGAACGCGGCGGGCTTCGCCGAGGCGGCGCGACTCTCGGCCGCGCTCGAACAGCGGGCCGGCGAGGTGCGGCGCCTCGGCGAAGCGCTCGTGCGCAGCCAGGAGGAGGAGCGTCGCGAGGTCGCGCTGACGCTGCACGACGGCGTGGGCCAGACGCTCGTTGCGCTCTCGATGCGGCTCCACGACATGCGCCGCGGCGAGCTCGACCCGCGACGCGCCCGCACGCTCGACGACGTGGTGGGCATCGTCGAGCACCTCTGCCGGGAGATGCGCCGGATCTCGCACGACCTGCGCCCCTCGGTCCTCGACATCTTCGGGCTGCCGGAGGCGCTGCGCGACGTGGTCGAGAGCCTGTCGAGCGAGGACCGCCCGGTGGCGCTCGAGGTGGACGCGCCCGACCTCGACGACCTGCCCGACGAGGCGGCGGTGACGCTGTTCCGCGTGGCGCAGGCGGCGCTCACGAACGTCGCGCTCCACGCCGACGCGCATCGCGTCGTGGTGCGCCTCGCCGGCGACGGGTCGGAGGTGCGGCTCGAGGTGGAGGACGACGGCGTGGGCTTCGATCCGGAGGGGGTGGCCGGCGGCGGGCTCGGCCTCGTCGCGATGCGCGAGCGGGTGGAGTGGCTGGGCGGGCGTCTCGAGGTGGCGAGCGCGCCGGGGGCGGGCACCCGCGTCACGGCGCGGCTGCCGGCAGGCGACGTCGTTACGGCATCGGGCAGTCCGCGAACGTGAACTCGACGCCGAAGCGGCGCGGTCGCCACGCCTTCGCCACGCCCTTGCGCGCAGCGCCGGCGACGTCGGCGTCGCCGGCGGTCGCGGCGCGGTAGTCGGCGAGCGCGTCGTCGCGCCGGCCCTGCGCGTCGCGGGCGCGGGCGCGCCAAAGGAACATGGCGGCGACGCGCTCGGCGTCTCGGTGCCCGAGGGCGATCGCGGCGTCGAGGTCGCGCTCGGCCGCCGCGGCGTCGCCGGCGAGCAGCGCAAGCAGGCCGGCGACGAACGCGAACAGCGGCTCGCGCGGCTGCAGGGCGCGGGCGCGCGCCACGTGGCCGCGGGCCGTGGCCACGTCGTCGCGGTCGAAGTAGGCCTCGTGGGCCTCGCGCCACGCGTCGAAGGCCGAACGCACTGGCGCGGGCGGGACGCCGCCGGTCAGCGCCGGCAGGTCGTCCCGGAACGTCTCGCGCTGCAGGTCGAACGCCACGTACGGGTTGTTCGATACGGGCGCGCGGCCGGTGCCGACCCACACCACGCCGTCGGCGGGCCGGAAGACCACCGAGGCCACCGTCATCAGCATGGTGATGGCATCGGAGATGCGGCAGTCACAGGAGCCGCGGTCGCCGAGGATGCCCGCGATGTCATCGGGCGTGATGCTGCCGCGGCGCGCGCGCAGCATGTCGCCGGCGCGATGCCAGCGGGCGGTGTTGTTGCGCCAGTGCGCGGGATACATGTGGCGCTCGGTCTTCGCCAGCTCCGGGTTCAGATAGATGTTGCTGTAGGCGAAGGTATCGCCGTCGGCGCGGACGCGTTCGCTGCGCGACTGCGTCACCTCGTAGCAGAGCACATCCGCCTCACGGGCCGAGGTGACGACGTACGTCCAGCAGCCGGAGGCCGGGTGCTCGTCGAGGATGCGGCGGGCGTCGTCGAGCGTG
Organism: Myxococcota bacterium; assembly: GCA_963169045.1. Lineage (GTDB taxonomy): Bacteria > Myxococcota_A > Bradymonadia > UBA7976 > UBA1532 > CAUJDF01. The sequence goes on along the minus strand of CAUJDF010000035.1, from coordinate 81,314 downwards.
CGCGCGTGGCGCATGACCTCGTCGCCGGCCACGCCGATGGGCACGCCGCCGAGCTTGAACGCCTCGTTGGCCATGTGCTGGTGGACGACGAGCGTCAGGCCGCTCTCGTTCATGGCGGTGATGCCACCGAACAGGATGCCCGCCGCGCTCACCGACACATAGCGCTGGGCGTCGCTCGGGCGGTGGAAGACGACGGCCTGCTCGGTGTCCCACGAGCCGACGCCCTGGTAGTCGAAGTTGCGTCCGTGCAACAGATGGCCGTCGGCGGTGGCATCGCCCCAGGCGACGGCGCTCGTGCATCCCATCAGCGGCACGCCATGGCGCGGCGCGAGCGGGATGCGGCGCATCTGCATCACGCGGTACAGCAGCCACAGATAGGTCTCGGGCATGGTGACGCCGCGGATGATGGCGCCGCGCGGCAGGCCGGCGCCGTCGGCGAGGCCGTCGAGGGCGCGGCGGACGCGCGCCGGGAAGCGCGCGGCGATGCGTCGTCCCACCGTGTGCTGCAGGGCGCGGGCGGCGGCGAGGCCGGCGCGCGGCCCGACGCCGGCGGCGATCATGCGCTCGACGTACCGCTCGAAGTACGGCACCGGGCCGCGCCGCACCGCCTCGCGCAGGAGCGCGCCGTGCTGGTAGCCCATCGTGTAGTCGTCGCCGGCGAGGCGCAGGACGTGGATGCCGTGGTGCTGCGCGTAGCGTCCGCTGAGGTCGCTCATGCCCAGGCCACCGCGATGGTGCGCGGGCCGCGGTAGGGCAGGCGCCCGTGGCTCACCGCGCGGTTGTCGATCGCGACCACGTCGCCCTTCTGCCAGCGATAGACCACCAGGTGGCGCCAGATGACATCGCGCAGGTGCTCGAGGTCCGCGGCCGGGATCTCGCGGCCGTCGGCGTACGTGCAGTGGAGCGCGTGCTCGTCGGGCTTCTTGAGGACCGACTGTGCCCGGACCATGGCGTCGGCGAACAGCGTGAGCGCCGTGTTGCGCAGGTCGGGGCGCAGGCGGCGGATGCGCGCGTACTCGCGCGGCGCCGACGACAGGTGGAAGACCTGCACGTGGTTGAACCAGACGGGCGCCCCGGTGTCGGGGTGCGTGCGCACGGCGGGCTGGGTGCTGACGAGGCGCAGGCGGTCGCCGCCCGTCCAGGTGTACTCGAAGCCCTGCTCGCGGCACTTGCGCTCGACCTCGGCCCGGTTCGTCGTGCCGAACATCTCATCCCAGCGCTTGAGCTTCCACGGGTCGAGGCGCCCGCCGCCGCTCGGCCCCGCGTAGTTGCGGACGATGCGGATGCCGCCCTGCTCGAAGCGCCGGCGCACGTCGGGCCGCAAGTCCGCGTACACCTTGCGGAAGTCGCACAGCGGCGTCTCGCCGCCCACCCCGTCGTTCGGGCGCATCGCCCAGAAGAACAGCCGGCGCGGCGGGTCGGCGATGAACGACATCTCGCAGTGCTGCGGGATGGGGTAGTGCTCGGGCAGCTCGCTCGCCGTGAACACGAAGCGGGTCAGCGCCTTGCGCGGCGACGTGCCGAGGTACTCGTCCTTGAGGTCGGGCGCGACGGCGCGCGCCACGCGCTCGAAGGCCTCCGCGTCGTCGATGGCGAAGCCGCGGAAGAGCAGCGCGCCGTGCTCGCGCAGGGCGGCGCCCATCTCGCCGGCGTGCGCCGTGATCCAGTCGGCGAGCGCCGCCGCGCCGCGCTCGCCCCGCGGCCGCAGCACCAGCGGCACCGCGCCCTTCGCTCCCTCGACCGTTCCGCGCTCCACGTCCATCGCGCACCCCCGTTCGTCGTCGCCCGAAGGTTGCGCGGGCCCCGTGCGCGCCGCAAGCGCGTTCGCGTATCCTGCCCGCGGAGGGGGCCATGCTCGACCGACTGCTGCGCGGGATCGCATGGGGCGGAGCGCTCGCGGCGGTGGCGTGCTCGCGGCCGCCCGAGCACGTGCCGGCGCGGCGCCCGGCGGACGGCGCGCTGGGGCCGTGCATCCCGAACCCGAAGGGGCCGGGCGAGTGCTGCCCGGAGATCGCCTGCTACGACCCCGAGGCCGGCGCGGCGTGCCCGACGCCCGACACGCCCGCGGCGATGGAGGCGGTCGGGCGCGGGCTCGGCCCGGCGGGCGCGCCGAGCATCTGCGCGATGCGCGGTCCGGTCGCGGCCCCGGCGGGCGCGGACGGCCGCTGCTGCTACGTCGTGCATCGGGCGGCCGAGCCCCCGCAGCCGTACGAGGGGCGGCCGCTCGTCGTCGAGGGCGCGCTCCGCGAGGCGGGGGCCGTGGCGCGCGACGACTGGACGTGACGTAAGATGCGGCGCGGCCGCGCGTCGAGCGGCCGCGGAGGCGCACCGATGACGAACATGCTGGACCGGCTGCTGCGCGGCGTCGCGTGGGGCGGGGCGCTCGCCGCCGCCGGGTGCATCGCCGACGCCGACGACGAGACGGACGCTGCCGCGCCGGTCCCCGACCGCGGCGTCGCCGCCGACGCGCGCGCGAGCGACGCCGCTCCACCGGACGCCGCGATCCCCGCCGACGCGGGCCCCGCGCTGCCGCCGCTGCCCGCCCGCGACGAGCTCGCCTGCTACGGCGAAGTGACCGAGGGCGCCGGCGAGTGCTGCCCGAGCGTGCAGTGCTACGAGCCCGCGGCGGGCGATCCGTGCCTCGCCATCGACGACGAACGGGGGGCGAAGCACGAGGTCGCCGTGGCGCTGGGCGATGACCACCTCGGCTCCGGGCAATGTCTGTGCGACCTCTCCGGCCCGTACGACCCGGTGAACAAAGCCGCGTACACCGACGACGCCGGACATTGCTGCTACGTGATCGTCATCCAGGGCTGCGAAGGCCGGCCGATGATCGTCGCCGGCGGCCTCCGCCTCGCCGCGGCCGCCGCGCGGAGCGACTGGACGTGAATGAGGCCGTCCGCCGGCGCCTCGCCGACGGCTGGCTGCAGGCGGCGCTCGCCGAGCACGCCTCGATCGCCTCGTTCGCGCGGTTCACGCTGCAGCTGCTCGCGATCGGTGCGCCGGCGGACCTCGTCTTTGCGGCCCAGCGCGCCGGCCTCGACGAGGTGGACCACGCGCGGCGCAGCTTCCGCCTGGCCTCGCGCTACGCGGGCACGCCGCTCGGCCCGGGCCCGCTGCCGCTCCACGGCGACCTGCTCGGCCCGCTCGACCTCGCCGCGCTCGCCGAGGCCGCCACACGCGAGGGCTGCGTGGGCGAGACGCTGTCGGCGCTCGAGGCCGCCGAGGCGCTCGCCGGCGCCACCGATCCCGAGGTGCGCGAGGTGCTGACCGCGATCGCCGCCGACGAGGCGCGCCACGCCGAGCTCTCGTGGGCGTTCGTGCGCTGGTGCCTCGGCGTGGCGCCCGTCCAGGACGCTGTCCGGGACGTCGTCCGGCGCGTCCTCGACGGGGCCGTCGCCGCGCAAGTGCCCGTCCCGCCTGCGGATCCCGACGAGGCGACCCTGCGCGCCCACGGCCGCCTCACCGACCGCTGCCGCGCCCGCGTGCACGCCCGCGGCCTGGTCGAGGTCGTCGGCCCGGCGGCGCGCGCGCTCATCCCACCCGCTCGACTTCCCTGAGCAGCGCGTCGCCGTCGACCGGCTTGACGAAGTGCGTGCGAAAACCGGCGTCGCGGCTGCGCGCGGCGTCGCTCGCCTGGCCGTAGCCGGTGACGGCGAACAGCGCCGGCGCGTCGTCGCCGAGCCGCTCGCGGATGCGGCCCGCCAGCTCGTAGCCGTCCATCACCGGCAGGCCGATGTCGAGCACCGCCGCATGCGGCCGCCACGCGTCGAGCGCCGCGAGCGCGCCCGGGCCGTCGTGGGCGGACAGGACCTCGTGGCCGCGCGCCCGCAGGAGGCTCGCGAGCAGCTCCGCCGCGTCGACGTTGTCGTCCACCACCAGCACCCGCAGCGGTCGGGCGGCAGCGCGCCCGGCGGCCGGCGCCTTCTCCGGCGGCGGCGTGACCGGCGCGTACGGCAGGCGCACGAGGAAGGTGCTCCCCCGCCCCGGCCCCTCGCTCCGCGCCTCGACCCGGCCCCCGTGCATCGTCACGAGCGTGCGCACCACCGCCAGGCCGATGCCCAGCCCGCCCTCCTGCCGGTCGGGCGTCCGCGCGCCCTGCACGAACAGGTCGAACACCCGCGGCAGCAACTCCGGCGGCATGCCGCGGCCGTCGTCGCGGACCGACAGCACCACCTCGTCGCCCTCGCGCGCCGCGCGCACGGCGACATGCCCGCCGGGGGGCGTATAGCGCGCGGCGTTGTTGAGCAGGTTGGACACGACCTGCGCGAGGCGAACGCGGTCACCGGTCACGCCGAGGCCGTGCGCGGGCACGTCCAGCTCGAGGCGGTGACCGTGCTGCTCGAGCAGCGGGCTCGCCATCTCGACGGCCTGCCCCACCACCTCGGCCACCTCGAGCGGCTCGCGCTGCAGCGCGACCTTGCCGCGCGTGACCCGCGACACGTCGAGCAGGTCGTCGACGAGGCGCACGAGGTGGCTCACCTGGCGCTTGATGATCTCGTGCTCGCGCGTCTCCGCCTGCCCCTTGAGCGCCAGGATCTCGAGCGCGGTGACGATCGGCGACAGCGGGTTGCGCAGCTCGTGGCCGAGCATGGCGACGAACTCGTCCTTGGCGCGGCTCGCGGCCTCCGCCTCGGCGCGGGCGGCCTCGGCGCGGGCCAGGTGCGCGTCGCGCTCCTCGGCGCGGCGCGCGAGGAGCGCCGCCGAGCTCCGCAGCGCCTCGCCGAGGCGCGCGACCTCGGCCACGCCGGAGGGCGGCGCGACGGGGCACCCCCCGTGGGCGAGCGCGTCGGCGGCGTCCGCGGCGGAGACGATGGCGCGCGCGACGCGCCGCGATGCCAGCAGAGCGCCCGCGGCGCCGAGCGCCAGCAGCGCGAAGCCGACGGTGGCCACGGTGACGAGCGTGCGGCGCGCCGGGCCGTCCACGAGCTCGCGGGGCACGGCGACACCGGCCGTCCAGCCCGAGGTCGGGCCGCGGCTGAAGGCCACGACGGCCTCGGTGTCGTCGAGCGTCGTGTCGCGGTACACGCCCTCGTCGGCGCGGCCGATCGCGCGCAGGAACGGCGGCGTCCCCGGCCGGCCGACGAAGCGCTCCGGCCCGCGCGTGCGCGCCGCCACGACGCCCTGGCGGTCGACGAGCGTGCGCGTCCACTCCTCTTCGAGCGGAGACGTGGTCGCGACCATCTCGGCGAGGGCATCGGCGGAGACCGCGGCGGTGAGGACGTAGCGCACCACGCCGTCGCGGACCACGGGGACCCGCACCGGGAACGCCCACTGCCCGCCCCTGCCCCGCGCGAGGTCGCCGACGACCGGCACGCGACCTTCGATGGCGCGCCGCAGGCTCTCGGGCTCGTTGACGGACGCGAGCGCCGCGCCCCATGGCTGGCGCGTGTTCACCAGCGCGTGGCCGTCGGGCGTGAGCAGCAGCACGGTGAGCCAGGACGGCTGCGTCTCGGCCACCCGCCGGGCCTGTGCGTGGAAGCCCTGCAGGTCCTCCTTCTCGAGCCGCTCGGAGCGCGCCAGAGCCGAAAGCGTGCGGATCGTGCCCGACATCTCGCGCTCGAGCGTCAGCGCGAGCAGGCGCGCGGACTGCGCGAACCGCCGCTCCGCCGACGCGCGCTCCTGAGAGGACAGCCGCAGCACGAGCGCCGCGGCGAACACGACGACCGGGAGCAGCGCGCCGACGACGACGAGCACCAGATGGCGCGAGAGGGACCGCGGAGTCGTGCTCACACCGGAGGTGTACACCACCCGCCCGGCTCCTGGCACGGCGGAGGTCTTGGAGCGCCGCCGCGCGCTCGGATACGCTCGCCTTCTCGCCGGGGGGAGACCACGTGCGCTTCAGTGGCAAGGTCGTCGTGATCACGGGCGCTTCGGCGGGCATCGGCGCCGCCGCGGCCCGTCGCTTCGCCGCCGAGGGCGCGAAGCTGGTGCTCGCCGCGCGCGGCCGGGAGCGCCTCGAGGCGTTCGCCGTCGGCCTGCGCGCCGAGGGGGCCGAGGTGCTGGCCGTGCCCACGGACGTCGGCGCCGACGCCGACTGCCGCGCGCTGCTCGACCGCGCCGAGGAGGCGTTCGGCGGCCTCGACGTGCTCGTGAACAACGCGGCGCTCCACCACCGCGGCCCCGCCGAGACCATCGCCGCCGAGGACCTGGCGGACATGGTGCACGTGAACCTGCGCGCGCCGATCTACCTCACGCGCCTCGCGCTCCTGCGCATGCGCGTCCGCGGCGGCGGCGTCGTCGTGCAGGTCGCGTCGCTGGCCGGCTGCGTCCCCACGCCCGGCTCGGCCACGTACTCGGCGACGAAGTTCGGCCTGCGCGCCTTCTCGCGGGCGCTCGACGACGAGCTGCGCGGCAGCGGGATCCGGGTGAAGGTCGTGTCGCCGGGCCCGGTCGACACCGGCTTCATCCTCGACGACCTCGACAACGTGACCGACCTCACGCTCTCGCAGCCGATGTCGACCGCGGACGAGGTGGCCGCGGCGGTCGTCGACGCCGCCGCCGACGACCGCTTCGAGCGCAAGCTGCCCGGGTTGTCGGGCGCGCTGACCACGCTCGCCTACGTCGCGCCGGCGCTGGGCCGCGCGCTCCGGCCGGTGCTCGAGGCGCGCGGCCGCAAGCAGCGGGAGAAGCTGCGGAAGGGACCGACGTGAACGCCGACCGCTCGTGCCTCGAACGCCACCTCGGCCGCCGGCGCGCGCACGGCGGCGGCCGGGAGCCGGCGTGAGCGCGGCGCTGCGCGACGCGCGCGAGCGCGTGATCGCGCGCCTCTCCGAGGGGTTCGAGCGCGACGAGCTCGAGGTCGAGGCGCTCGAGCGGCGGCTCGCGAGCGCGTACCAGGCCGAGGACGAGGCGGCGCTACAGGCGCTCGTCGCCGATCTGCCGGCGCGCGAGACGGCGCTGGCGCCGGTGTCGTCGGCCCCGCTGTCGGAGGTGGGCGACCGCGCGCTGGCGATCCTCGGCACGACGTCGCGGGCCGGACGCTGGCGCGTGCCGCGGCGGCTGCGCGTCGTCGCGGCGCTCGGGAGCGTGACGCTCGACCTCCGCCACGCGGTGCTCTCGCCGGGCGTGACCGAGGTGCACATCCGGGCGACGCTCGGCAGCGTCGACGTCATCGTCCCGCCGGACCTCGCCGTCGAGACGACCGGCGCCGGCATCCTCGGCGCGTTCGAGCACGTGGACCGCGCCCCGCCCGAGGTCGAGCCCGACCGACCGCGGCTGCGCATCCACGGCGTGGCCTTCCTCGGCGCCGTCGACGTGCAGACCCGCGCCCGCGGCCGCTGAACGGAGTGCCCATGCTTCGCGCCCTGCTCCTCCTGCTCGCGCTCGGCGGCGCCACGCGCGCCGCCGAGGTGCCCGTGTTCGACCCCGCCGGTCCCGGCGGCATCGTCCGCGACGAGACCTCGCGACAGATGCGCTGCACCACCGACCCGGAGGTCCGCTTCGGGGACTTCTGGGACGCGCGGCTCCGCGCCCACCGCCCGGCGCGGCTCGCGATCGGGCCCACGGGCTGGTCGATGTTCGTCGTCGACTCGCAGGGGCTGTACGTCTGGGAGGGTGCCGCGTGCGACGCCGCGAGCGCGGGGTTGCTCGGGCGGCCGGCCGAGGCGCTGCGGGTGCCGCTCGCGCCCGACGTGGCGCAGACGCTCGACCGCTGGGCGTGGACCGTGCACCCGCGGCTCGCCGACGGGTCGATCGTGTTCCGGGACGCGACCCACCTCGTGCGCGTGTCGCTCGACCCGCCGGGCGTGGCGCCGATCGGGGCGCTCGCCGACCTCGCGGCCCTCGCGGGCCCTCGGCCGGGCACCGTCCGCGACGCGGAGGACATCGGGACGCCGGTGGTCACCCCCGACGGCGAGCTCTGGATGATCCTCGAAGGGCGCAAAGCGCTCGGATCCAGCTCGGCGCCGCGTTTCCGGGGCGTGGCCGCGCTGCCCGCCGACGGCAGCGCGCCGCCGCGCCTGCTCTTCGGAAACGCCGTCGAGGCGAACCCCACGCCGCAGACGGTCGACGAGCAGGTGGCCGTCGGCGATCCGCTCTACGGCGCGAACGCGTTGGCGTGGGACCCGGTCCACGGCTGGGCAATCGCGGGGGGCGGGCCGCGCCGGCTGGTGGTGATCCCGCCGGGCGCGACGGCGCCGCTCCCGGTGGACCTCGCGCTGTTCGGCGAGGGGACGCGGGTCGTGCCGAGCGAGGACGCGCCGCCGCTCTGGGGCGGCGCCTGGCCCGACGTGGCCGACCTCGACGGCGACGGCCTCTCCGGCCCGGAGGAGGACGCGGCGGCGACCTCGCCCATCCGCGCCGACACCGACGGGGACGGTGTCCGCGACGGCGTCGAGGTGGGGTGGTTCGCGACGTCGCCGACCGATCCCGCGTCGCGCCCCGCCGCGCCGGTGATCGGCGATCTCGCGCCGTCGACGCTCCTGAGCGACTGGGCGGCGCTCGCGCGACCCGGCGCCGAGGACCGCCCCATCGAGCGCTATTACGTGCGCGACGTGCAGGCCGCGCCGGGCGTGCTGTGCGCCGGCCCGACCTGCTGGGACGCCCGCGGCGCGGTGCTCACCGCGTCGCTGCCCGTGCCGGTCGTCGGCGGCTCGCCGCCGCCGGACGCGCCGCGCCGCGTGTGGATCGCCCGCTCCGGCGACGGCTACGTGGTGCGCCGCGAGGACGGCGGCCTGCGCGTCTTCGACTTCGAGGGCGCGCGCGAGTGGACGCCGGTCGACGACGCGTGGAGCCGCGCGCTGCGCACCCCCGAGGTGACGGCGGAGAGCCTCGACGCGCTGTACGTCCGCGACGACGACGCGGTGTGGCGCATCGCCGGCTTCGCCGCGGGGCCGGTCGAGCCCTTCCCGCTGATCGACAACGATCGGTGGGGCTGCCCGCTCGCCATCGACCCCGCGGCGCTCGCCGCCTGCCCGTCCAACGCGGCCTTCGAAGGCGACCGCGCGTCGGTCGTCTTCGGCGGGGTCGACGACACCGTCGGCGCGCCGGTCGTCCTGATCCAGCAGGGCAACGACGCGTGGGTCGAGGCGCTCTTCGGCGAACGCCGGGTGCGGCTGCTGGGGCCCGCCGACCTCGGCCACCGCACGGGGTACGGCCAGCTCGCCTATGGCGCGGGGCCGGACGCGGCGGCGATCTCGCTCACGCGCATCGCGGGGGGTGCGGGCTTCCGGTCGCGGCTCCTCTTCGACGCGGCGCGCACGCCGTCCGACGCGCCCATCGTCGGCGGGACGGACTTCGAGGCCGGTCCCTGGTTCGACCGGGGCTTCTTCGTCCGCGTCACGCTGAGCTATCCGCACCTGAGCGGCCCGGGCGCCGGGACCGAGACCTTCGACTGCATCGGCGGGTACTGCTTCACCTTTCCGAGCAACCCGCAGACGGTGACCACCTACCTGCACATGCTCCTGGCCTCGCTGTGGATCCCGCGCGCGCCCGACCCGCGCCGCGGCGAGGTGATCCTCGCGGCCCGGTCCGTGCGCCTGCTCGGCAACGGCGGCATCGAGGAGCCCGCCGACGACGGGCTGTGGCGGCTCGGGCCCGACGGCGAGGCCGGCCCGTGGATGACGCGCGACCGCCTCGCCGCGCTGGCCGGCGAGGCCCCGTTCGGCCAGACCGAGGCCAGCTCGATCGGCAACCTCGCCGCGAGCCCGGACGGCACGCGCCTGTGCTTCGTCACCAGCCGCGAGAGCGGCCTGTGGGAGCTCGCGCTCGAAGAGACGCCCGAGGGCTTCACGCCGCGGTCGCTCACCCGCCTCGACGTGGCCGCGCCCGTGGCCTGCGCCTACGGCCCCGAAGGCCGGCTCGCCGTGCTGGCCGCGTCCCCGTCGCGGATCGCCTTCCCCGGCGGCGGCGCCGACATCGCGCTCGACCTCGAGAAGCCGCTGGCGCTGGCCGCCCGGGGCGACGCCCTCTACGCGATGGGCGCGGGGCAGACGGCGCGCTGCGTCCGCGGGGGCGCGGTGAACGACGTCGGCCTGCGCGCGACGGCGATCGCCGCCGGTCCCGCGGGGCAGGCGCTGGTCATCGACGCCTTCGGTCGCGGCACCCTCCACGCCCCCGACGCGCTGTGCGGCGGCGAGGCGCCGGTCGAGATCCTCGACCCCGCCGGGTCCCTCTGGGCCCGGGTCACCGACCTCGACGACAACGACTTCGCGCCCAAGGGAAAGCGGGCGCTGCCGCACGGGGCGGCGGCGGTCGCGACCGAGGCGGGCTACGTCTACCTGACCGGGCTCGCGGGCGCGTTCGTGCCCGAGGGCTCCGATCCGCAGGTCGCCGTCGGCGACACGTGGTCGGCGACCTACGGACGCCTGCTGCGCGTGCGGCCCGCGTATGCGGCCGCCGACTGCGACGCCCGCCTGACCGCGCTCGACCCCGTGCGCCGCGCGGCGACGCGCGTCACGTTCGCCGCGCCGCACGCCCAGGTCGCGGCGATGGCCGTGCTGGGTCAGCCGCTCGCCGCCGCCGGCGAGGACTGGGAGTACCGCGGGCTCGAGCGGCCCGTGGTCGACCCGTGCGCCATCGTGCCGCAGACCCCCGACGCCGGCGTGCCCGACGCGGACGCGGCGGCCGGCGCCCACGCGGACGCCGGCCCCGCCGCCGAGGACGACCCGTCCGCCGCGGAGGACGGCGGCTGCGGCTGCGCGGCGACGGGCGCGGGCGCGGGCCCGCTGCCGTGGCTCGTGCTGGGTCTGCTCGCCATGACGCGCCGCCACCGCCGGATGCCCACGCCGAGCAGCGCGCACGCGACCGCGACGGCGGGGAGCGCACGCATCGCGAGCGCGTCAGCTCAGAGGGAGCGGGGGCGGTTGCCGGCAGGCGACGGGGCGGGTGCGTCGTCGGGCTTCTGCGCGGGCGCCGGGGCGGGCGCGTCGTCGCGCTTCTGCGCGGGCGCCGGGGCGGCGTTCGGCGGCTGCTGCTCGCGCAAGGCGCGGACGCGCTCGCGGGCGCGCCGGAGCGCCGGGTCCTCGCCGTCGAGCTCGGCGTCGAGATCGGCCTCCGCCGCCTTCAGCTCGTCGCGGTAGCGCTCCTCCGCGGCCTTGACCTTCTTCTCGGTCACGTTGCGGAGCCTTTTGATGAAGCCCATGTCTCGCCTCCGGTTCGTCAGTGCAGGGTACTCGTCGCCAGGCGCGAAGTCATCGGCCTGCGCGGCATCGCCCATGTTCGACGCGCCGCCGGAACGACCGCCGCGCCCTCGACGCGGCGCGAAGCCGTGTCGGCGATCCCGCGGTGGGGAGGCGCTCCCCATGCGCGCCGCGGCCGACGACGCGCGTTGCGTGCGCGCCGTCCCGCGCGCCGGGCGCGCCGCGAGCGCGAGGGATTCGTGCGCGCGATCGCTTCTTGGACCGCAGGTGCGCGCCGATTTGGTCGCGCGCGCGACTTTGGGGTCGCGACGCGCCGCGGATTTGGTCGCAGGCGTGTCTTCAGGGCTGAAAACGCGCCGGGATTTGCCGGCGCCGCGCTGGCGATTTGGTCGCTGGCTCGCTTCGATCTGGTCGCACGATCGATCGCATCTGGTCGCCGGCGCGCCGCGATGTGGTCGCGCGCTGCCGGCATTCGGTCGCACGGGCGCAGCGCCGCTCGGGAGACGCCCGAGCATTCGGTCGCGCCGCGCCGCGATTTCGCCGCGCCGCGCCGCGATTTCGCCGCGCCGCGCCGCGATTTCGCCGCGCCGCGCCACGATTTCGCCGCGGCGAGCGCGCGTGCCGTCGCGGTGTCGGTCGCGGCGACGTCACGGCGCGCGGCGTCTTGGACGCAACCGCCGGCTGCATCGCGTCGAGCTGTGGATGCCATCCCGTCCACGGCGTCATCTGCGTCGTTGATGCAGGCACAGGGTCGCGTCACCGCTCGTTGCGCGACGACATCCGCGCAGCCCTCGCCCATGAACGGCGTCGCGCCGAGCCGGGCTATGGCTTCTCGGCGACGGCGGGCGCCTCGGCGTCGGGCGCGTCCGGCAGCTCGGCGGGGTCGGCGAACGTGCGCCAGCGCTCGGCGGGCAGGTCGCGGAAGGCGGCGCCGAAGCGCTCGCCGGCGTTGTTCGCGCCGGGGACGAGGCGGATGAAGACACGACGCACCTGCGCGGGGAAGCGCCGCGCGATCTCGCCGTAGACCTCGGGGTCGCGCTCGCCCGAGTCGCCGACGAGCACGAAGCGGCGGCGCGGCTGGCTCTCCAGGAGGCCGACGATCACGCCCAGCTTGAACGCGTCCGGCGCCTTCACCATCGCGTCGAGGTCGTTGACGCTCCAGTGCACGTTGCGCAGGTGCCACGAGCCGGCGGGCAGGCCCGCCACGGCGGCGAACCGGTAGAGCGGCGGCAGCAGCTGCTCCGGCGACGCCGACACGTAGTGGACGAACGCGCCGGCGCGCGCCCAGCCCGCGTACCGCGCCGGCATGCCCGCCACCGCCTTGAACTCGTTGGCGAACGTGTTCTCGAGCATCCGGCGGCGGTCGAGGACCTCGGTGACCTTGATCGTGTCGTCGACGTCGGAGATGACCGACCAGCCCTCGGCGGCGACGCGCGGCACGGCCACGCTGCCGGCCCGGTCGCGGCCGGCGAAGGCCAGCGTCACCGCGCCGGTGCCCGGCGGCGCGACCACCTCGCCGGCGAACACGCCGTCGTAGCCGGTGGGCCCGAGGACGCTCTCGGCGCCGCCCACGGCGAGGCGCACCGTCTTGTTCGACTCGTGGTCGACCAGCAGCCAGGTCATGCGCTCGCGCAGCAGGGCGTAGGCCGGCGAGTCGTCGTCGACGCCGATCGCCTTGGCCACCGTGCGCGCCACGGCGCGGCGCTTGAGCGAGCGGGGCTCGCGCTCGTAGACGAAGCCGCGCACCGGGATGCGCCACGTGCCGTCGGCCGCGGGGCGCGCGAACGTGGGCATCACGAGGACCTCCTCGTCCCCCACGTCGAAGACCCAGTCGGCCCGCGCGGGGCCCGCGAGCAGCAGCAGCAGCGCGAGGAATCGCATGCGCACCTCCGTCGGCCCGGCATTGTACGCGACGGTGGAAGACGCGTTGCATTCACGGCCCGAGCGGCGCATTCCTCTCCGCGAGCACATCCGGGAGGACGACCATGGGGACGACGACGGAGGCGGCGGCGCTCGACCGCATCGGCGCGATGGCGCTGCGGCACCTCGAGCGGGTGGTGGCGATCGACAGCGCGAGCGACGAGGCGTCGACGACGGTGCCGACGACGCCGGGCCAGGCGCGGCTCGCGGACGCGCTCGCGGCGTTCTTCGCGGAGCAGGGCGCCTCCGTGGAGCGCGACGCGTTCGGCAACGTCGTGGCCTCGCTGCCGGGACGCGGCGAAGGCGCGGACAAGGCGCCGATCGCCCTGCTGGTGCACCTCGACACGGCGCGCGGCACGGCGGCGGCCGAGCACCTGAACGTGCTGCGCAAGTGGGACGGCCGGCCCGTCCCCTACCCGGCCAACCCGCGCCTGCAGGTGGGCGTCGAGCACTACCCCGCGACGCGCGACTTCCTCGGGCAGGACCTCGTGTTCGGCGCCGGCGACGCGCCCTTCGGCCTCGACGACAAGCTCGGCATGACGCACCTGATGACGCTCGCGTGCCTGCTGGCCGAGCAGCCGGAGCGCCCGCACCCGCCGCTGCTGTTCATCGGCCGGCCCGATGAGGAGGTCGGCCGGGAGGACGCCCTGCACGGCCTCGTGAAGAGGCTGGCGGCGCTCGGCGTCCGGCACGCGTTCACCATCGACGGCATCGTCCCCTTCGAGATCAACACCGAGAACTTCAACGGCGCGCGGGCGATGCTGCACTTCCCGTCGCGGCCGCTCGAGGCCCCCGCCGGCCGGGTGCGCGTCGCCCTCGGCGGCGTGAACACGCACGGCGCGACCGCCCACCCCGAGGGGCACCGCGCGGCGACGCGGCTCGCCGCGGAGATCGCCCACGGCCTCGCCCCTTCGTGCGTGGTGGGCTTCGCGAGCGACGCGCTGCGCGACTGCGACGCGGTCGTCGACTTCGCGGTCGACGGCGAGGCCGGGCGCGCGGCCCTCGAGGCCCGCGTGGCGGCCGTCGTCGGCCCGCACGTGCCCCGCGGCGCCTCGTACGCCGTCGGCCCCCTGACGGCCGCCGTGGCCCCCGCGGACGGCGCCGCCGCGGCCGCCCTCGACTTCGTCCGGACGTTCGTGGCCGACGCGTCGCTCACCCCGGTGCTCGCCGAGGACTCCGACGATCGCCAGGGCTACTCGCACCCCTACCGCCTCGTCCCCGAGCCGGGCGGCGCGCGCCTCGACGTCCGCGTCCGCGACTTCGACCCCGAGGCCCTCGCCGCGCGCAAGGCGCTCATCGCGCGCCTCGCTCCCTTCGGCACCCGCGTCGTGCTCGAGGACCAGTACCGCGACATGGGCCCGCGCCTCGCCGCCTTCCCCGAGCTCGTGACGTGGGCGCGCGCCGCCGCCGCGCAGCTCGGCATCGACGCCCCCGTGCGCCCCATCCGCGGCAGCACCGGCGTCGACCCGTTCCTCGACGCCGGCATCGGCGTCGCCAACCTCGGCACCGGCTACTTCGCCCCCGAGAGCGAGAAGGAGCTGACGAGCCTGCAGCTCATGGCGCGGCACGCGCTGTGGCTCTGCGCGCTCGTGCAGGTCATTGCGAGAGGGTGACGCGGCCCGTCATCGAGCCGACGAGCGACACGAGGTCGGCGGGCTCGACGGGCTTGGCCAGGTGGCCCTGGTAGCCGGCGAGCAGGGCGCGCGCGCGGTCCTCGCCGCGCGCGAACGCGGTGAGGGCCAGCGCCGGCGTGAAGCGGCCCTCGGCGGCCTCGGCGCGGCGCACCGCGCGGATGAGCGCGTAGCCGTCCCGTCCGGGCATGCCGATGTCGCTGACGAGGCAGTCCGGCCGCTCGCGCAGGAACGCGGCGAGCGCCTGGTCGTACGAGCCGGCGGTGAAGACCTGCGCGTTGCGCTCCTCGAGCAGACGGCGCACGAGCAGGCGCGCGTCGGGCTCGTCGTCGACCACCAACACGCGCACGCCGGTCAGGTCGACCTCGGCCCCGAGCGGCACGAGCTCGATCGACTGGCCCGGCGGCGCGCTCGGCGGGTCCATGTCGCGCGCCTCGCGCAGCGGCAGCGACACGACGAACTGCGCCCCGCGGCCCTCGCCCTCGCTCTCGGCGCGCACCGTGCCGCCGTGCAGCTCCACGATGTGCTTGACGATCGACAGGCCGAGCCCGAGCCCGCCGTGCTGCCGCGTGCTCGACCCGTCCGCCTGCCGGAAGCGCTCGAACAGGTAGGGCAGGAAGGCCGGCGGGATGCCCGTGCCGGTGTCGGCCACGGTGATCTCCACCCGCGGCCCGGCCTGCTCGAGGAAGACCTGGATGCAACCGCCGCGCGGCGTGAACTTGATCGCGTTCGACAGCAGGTTCCAGACGACCTGCTGCATGCGGCCGGCGTCGCCGAGCAGCGGCGCGAGCGACGGGTCGAGCACCGGCAGCAGGCGGATGTCCTTGGCCTGCGCCGCGGGCCGCACCGACTCGACCGCGTTGCCGATCACCTGCACGAGGTCCATCGGCTGCGTCTCGAGCCGCAGCTTGCCCGAGATGATGCGGCTCATGTCGAGCAGGTCCTCGATGATCCGGGCCTGCACGCGCGCGTTGCGCTCGATCGTCTCCACGGCCTGCGCGATGTCGGCGTCGTCGCCGCCCGTGCGCAGGATGGTCGCCCAGCCGAGGATGGCGTTGAGCGGCGTGCGCAGCTCGTGGCTGAGCGTGGCGAGGAACTCGTCCTTCAGGCGGTTCGTGCGCTCGGCGTCGGCGCGGGCCGCGCGCTCCGCGGCGAGCAGCCGCTCGCGCTCGCGCTCACCGTGCTTGCGGTCGCTCACGTCGTGGAACACGAGCACGACGCCGAGGATCCGGCCCGCGTCGTCGAGGATGGGCGCGGCGCTGTCCTCGATCGGGCGCTCGGTGCCGTCGCGCGCGATGAGGAGGGTGTGGTTGGCGAGGCCGACGACGTGCCCCGTCTGCAGCACCCGCGCGGTGGGGTCCTCGACGGCCGCGCGCGTCTCCTCGTTGATGATGGTGAACACTTCGGAGAGGGGGCGGCCGGCGGCCTCGGCGTCGGCCCAGCCGGTGAGCCGCTCGGCGACGGGGTTGAGGAAGGTGACCCGCGACTCGCGGTCCGTCGTGATCACGGCGTCGCCGATGCTCTGCAGCGTCACGCGCAGCCGCTCGCGGTGCTCGAACAGCGCGGCCTCGCTGCGCCGGCGCTGCAGGATCTCGCGGTCGAGCGCGGCGATCTTGTCCTCGAGGAGGACGAAGCGGCGGGCGGCCTCGGGGCGCGGGCGGCAGCGCAGCAGGATGCGCGCCGGCGTGTCGTCGGTGCGCGCGCGCAGGAGGGCACCGTCGCAGCGCACCGCCGGGGCGCCGGCCTCGCGCGGGCGCAGCGCCCCCGGCACCGGCTGGCGGCTGCGACGGCACAGGCCGAGGAAGCGCGTCGTGTGGTCCTCGTCGTCGGCGACGACCGCGTGCAGCCGCTGTCCGACGAGCCCGGCGGGGTGCCGCAGCAGCTCGCAGGCCGAGGCGCTCGCCGCCACGACCACGCCGTCTTCGCCGAGCACGATGAGGGCGTCGGGGAGCAGCCGGACGAGCTGGCCGAACGCCGCGTCCATGGCCTCAGCCCCTCACGTATTCGCGACCGGGGGCGGCCTCGGCCTCGGGCGTCGGCGCGAGGTGCACCACCACGCGGCACCCCGCGGCGCCGCGGGCGATCGTCTCCTGCAGCTCGACCTTGGCGTACCCGAGGTTCTCGGCGGCGATGGAGCCGAACACGTTCGAGGTCATCATGCACATCGACGGGCGCCCGACGACCTTCTCGGCGAAGGGACACGAGCGGCTGCCGAAGACGATGCGCTCCTCGGTCTCCTCGATGACGTAGAAGTCGCCCTGGATGCGCCGCTTCAGGTCGACGAGCACCATCGCCACCTGGGCGCGCGTCAGGCGGGGCACGCCGAGGGCGGCGCGGTAGTCCCGGTCGAGCGCCTGGCCCATGTTCTGGCCGACGACGCTGATGAAGCCGGCCGCCTCCTCGAGGCCGATGACGTCCTGGAGGGTGCCCGCGAGCTCGCGGACGAGGGTGCGGAGGAAGCCGTCGCGCTCGAGCGCGATCGGCAGCTGCGAGAGGGGATGGTCGTTCACGGTCGAGCCCTCCGGCGAGCGGCAACGATCACCGACGCCTCGGGGGGTCCGGCGGTTTCGCCGGAAGCGTGACTCAGGGCTCGGGGGGCGGGTCTCCGGCGGCGCGTTCGAGGGCGCCTCCGGCGTCGCCGGAGGCGCGAGTGGCGGCGAGCATCCCGCACGCGGCGTTCCGGCTGCGCCCGGCGGTGTACCGGCGCACGAACGGGATCTGCGCCGCGCCGAGCCGGTCGAGGAACGCGCCGCGCGACGCGTCGCCTGGCCGCCCGAAGCGGCCGGTGGGGTCGTTGACGTCGATGAGGTTGAAGCGCAGCGGCACGCCGTCGAACAGCCGCTGCAGGCCCTCGACCTCGTCGGCGCCGAGGTTCTCGCCCTCGATGCACACCCAGGCGATCGTCGCGCGCTGCCGGCGCGCCTGCGCGTGCTCGCGGATCGCGTCGGCGAGCTCTTCGAGGGGCCACGCCGTCGCCTTGGGCATCAGCACCTTGCGCCGCGCGGGATCGGTCGACGTCAGCGACACGATCAGCCGATAGGGGTGGCCCTCGGCGGTGAAGCGGCGGATCGCGGGCACGATGCCCGCGGTCGAGATGGTGATCGCCTTGCCGGAGATCCCCGGACCGCAGGGGTGGTGCAGCAGGGAGGCGGCGGCGATCACGCGGTCGTAGTTCAGGAAGGGCTCGCCCTGCCCCATGAAGACCGCGCCGGTCATGCGGCGCGGCGAGCGGCGGCGCACCTGCAGGAAGGCGTCGACCATCTCCCACGTCCGCAGGTTGCGCTTCAGGCCCAGACGGCCCGTCGCGCAGAAGGCGCAGTCGAGGCCGCACCCGACCTGGCTCGAGAGGCAGACCGTCGCCTTGTCCTCGTTCTCGAGCGGGATCCAGACGGCCTCGCTGAGCGCGCCGTCCGGGCTGCGGAAGAGGTACTTGACGCTGCCGTCGTCGGCGTCCTTCGCCGTCTCGAGCAACGCGAGGCGGTCGAAGCGGAACGACCCGGCGACGCGTCGCAACACGGGCAACGAGACGCCGGCGCACTGCTCGAGGTCGTCGCGGTCCTCGCGCAGCAGGAACGACAGCAGGCGGCGGCCCGCGCGGTCCGGCGCGCCGAGCGCGGCGAATCGCTCGAGAAGGGCCGCGGGCGGAAGGTCTCGGACGTGGGGGGCGGTTTCCATCGGCGGCACGTTACCGTCCCGCGCCGGGGCGGTGCACTCCCCTCCGCGGACCCACGGCATGCGCACGCGTCTCTGGCCCCTGAACCGTCTGCTGATCCTGGCGTTCGTCGCCCTGACGGTCGTGGCCGCCATCCCCGTGGCCGCCTTCAACGCGCTCGAGACGCGCAGTCTCCTGCACGAGCTCACGGCCACACGTCTCGAGGTGCGCGCCGCGCAGACGGCGACGAGCATCGACGAGCACATCCGCGGCATCGAGCTCTGGGCGCACGAGTTCGAGCGGCGCCCGGCCACGCGGCGCCTGCTGGCCGCCGCCGATCCGGCGTTCCCCGGTCGGCACGCCCTCGAGGAGGAGACGCTCGACTTCGTGCGGCAGGCCGAGCGGCTCGCGGGCATCCTGATCGCGCGCGAGGACGGGGTGCGGCTCGCCGGCACCGGCCGCCTCGACGTGCCGCCGGACCTCGCCGCGTGGCCGCCCTTCCGCCGCGCCGCCGCCGGCGAGGTGCTGGTCTGGGCGCGCGACGCCGGGGGACACCACCCGCAGCTGCTCGTGCTGGTGCCGTTCCAGGCGCCCGGCCAGCGGCAGGCGGTCATGATCGTCGCCGACGACCTGCGGCGCATCGAGGAGCTCGGGCGCGACGACGCCCAGGACCTCGGGGGCGGCGCCCACGCGTCGCTGGTCGTCCGCGACGGCCAGCGCCTGTTCTACGTGGGCGGCGACCTCGGGGACGAGGCCGAGCGCGAGAGCGTGCGCGTGCCGCTGACGATGGCACCCTGGACGTACGTGATCAGCCTGCCGCTCGAGCGCTTCGAGGCCGCCGGCCAGCGCCAGCTCCTCCGCGCGCTGGCGGGCAGCGTCGGCGCGCTGCTGCTGGCGCTGGCGTTCGCCCCGCTGCTGGCGCGCCGGCTGGCCCAGCCGTTCGAGGAGCTCGAGGCGGCGCTCGCCGCCTGGGGTCGCGGCGAGCGCGGCGTGCGGACGCGCTCGATGGCCACCGCCGAAGCGGCGCGCCTGAGCGCGGCGTTCAACCGCATGACCGAGGAGCTCGAGGCGTACGAGAAGTCGCTGCAGGACAAGGTCGCCGAGCGCACGGCCGCGCTCGAGGCGGCGCACCGCGAGCTCGAGCTGTTCACGTACTCGGCGTCCCACGACCTGCGGGCACCGCTGCGCGCCATCGACGGCTTCACGAGCGCGCTGCTCGAGGACGAGCCGCTGACGCCGGACGGCCGCGAGATGCTCGAGCGCACGGCCGGCGCCGTCGAGCGCATGGGCCGCCTCATCGACGGGCTGCTCGAGTTCGGCCGCGTGGCGCGCCACCCCCTCGTCCGCGAGCGTGTCGACGTCACGGCGCTCGCCCGCGAGGTGGGGGCCGAGCTCCTCGCCGAGGCGCCCGGGCGCGACGTGCGCCTCACCGTCGCCGACGGCCTGGTCGCGATCGCCGACCCGCACCTGCTGCGCCGCGTGCTCGAGAACCTGATCGGCAACGCGTGCAAGTACACGAAGAACAAGGCGATCGCGCGCATCGAGGTCGGGGAGACCGCCGAGTCGCCGCCGGCGCTGTTCGTGCGCGACAACGGCGCCGGCTTCGACATGCGCCACGTCGGCCGGCTCTTCACGCCGTTCACGCGGCTGCACGCCGCCAGCGACTTCCCCGGGACGGGCATCGGCCTCGCGACCGTCCGGCGGATCGTCGAGCGCCACGGCGGGGAGATTCGGGCCGTCGCCGAGCCGGACCGCGGCGCCACGTTCTACTTCACGCTGCCCCGACCGCGCGGGTTAGATTGAGCGCGTGACCAGGCACTTCGTCGGCTTCGATCTCGGCACGACCAACTCCGCGGCCGCCGTCTTCGACGGGGAGCAGGTGACGGTCGTGCGCAACCGGCAGGGCGGCGTGCTGACGCCGTCGGTGGTGCGCATCAACGCGAAGGGGGTCGCCACCGTCGGCGCGCGGGCGCGCGGCTTCCTCGACAGCGATCCGGCGAACACGCACGGCGGCTTCAAGCGGCTGATGGGCACGCGCAAGGGGCTGCGCTTCGCGGCGGCGGGCGTCGAGCGCCTGCCCGAGGAGCTCGCCGCCGAGGTGCTGCGGTCGCTGCGCGGCGACGTCGCCGACCAGTTCGGCTTCGCGCCCACGCACGCGGTGGTGACGGTGCCGGCGCTGTTCGAGGTGCCGCAGAGCCACGCCACGGTCAAGGCGGCGAAGCTGGCCGGCCTCGAGCACGTGGAGCTGCTGCAGGAGCCGGTCGCGTCGGCCCTCGCCGCCGGCTGGGACCGCACCGAGGCGGGCTGGTGGCTCGTGTACGACCTCGGTGGCGGCACGTTCGACGTCACGCTGCTCGAGTCGCGCGAGGGCCTGCTGCGGGTCGTGGGGCACGACGGCGACAACTTCCTCGGCGGTCGCGACGTGGACGCGGCGCTGGTCGACTGGATCGTCCGCGACCAGGGCCTGGGGCTGCGCCGCGAGGACGCCGCGCACGCCGAGGCGCTCCGCCGCCTCACCGCCGCCGCCGAGGAGGCCAAGATCGAGCTGTCGCGCGCGAACGAGGCGGCGATCGCGCTGCCGGCGGCCCTCCTCGTCGACGGCGACGCGATCGAGGTGGACTGCGTGCTCGACCGCGGCACCGCCGAGCGCCTCGCTCTGCCGCTGATCGACCGCTCGATCGATCGCTGCCTCGCGCTGCTGCGGGCCCACGGCCTGGACGCCTCCGCGCTGCGGCACGTCGTGCTGGTCGGCGGTCCGACGGCGATGCCGGCGCTGCGGGCGCGCATCGCGGAGCGCCTCGGCGTCGACCCGGCCGAGGGCCTCGACCCGATGACGCTCGTCGTCCGCGGCGCGGCCCTGCACGCCTGCGCTGCCCTCGGGAGCGCGTCCCCCGGGCCGGGCGCGTCGCCCGCCCCTTCGCCTTCGGCGGCGGCGCGCAACGTCCTGCTGAAGTTCCCGGCGATGACGACCGACCCGACGCCGCCCGTGCTCGGCCGCTGCCTCGCGAAGCCGGCGCCGGCGGAGGTGCGCCTCGAACGGGTCGACGGCGGCTTCACGAGCGACTGGACGCCGGTCGACGCCGAGGGCGCGTTCTTCTTCCTCGCCGAGCTTCAGCCGCGGCGGGCGAACACGTTCCGGCTGGAGGGCCGCGACCGCGACGGGCGCGCGGTGACGCTCGAGCCGTCGACGGCGACGATCGTGCACGGCGTCACCATCGGCGACCCGCCGCTGGCGCGGACGATCGGCGTGGCGCTCGCGAGCGGCGGCGTCCGCGTCTACTTCGAGCGCGGCGCCCCGCTGCCGGCCCGGCGCACGTTCGTGCACCACACCGTCGAGGCGGCCCTCCCCGGGGCCGGCGTGGCGCTGCGCATCCCGGTCGTCCAGGGCGACTTCGACGAGGCCCACCTGTGCCGCCTCGTCGGCGCCATCGAGATCGACGGCGGCGCGCTCGACCGCACGTTGCCCTCGGGCACGCCCGTCGAGGTGACGCTCTCGCTCGACCGCGGCGGCAACCTGTCGGCGCAGGCTTACGTCCCCGCGATCGACGAGGCGTTCGAGAGCGTCGCGCACCTGCTCGTCCCCGAGGCCACGCCCGAGGTGCTCGAGAAGGCCGTCGCCGAGCTGCACGAGCGGCTGGAGGCCCTGCGGCGGGACGCGTTCCGGCTGCAGCTGCCGTCGATGGTGGCCGACGTGGACCGCGCCGAGGCGGAGCTGGCCCGGTGCCGCGCCGGGACGACGGCGACGCGCGGCGGCGACGAGGACGCCGGGCAAAAGGCGCGCCGCGACCTGCTCGAGCTCGAGGCCGCCGTCACGGCGCTCGAGGCGGCGCGCCGTTGGCCGGAGCTCGAGGGCGACGCGCGCGAGGCGATGGTGTGGGCGACGTCGTGGATGTCGAGCCACGGCACGCCCGCCGAGTCGCGCCTGCTCGAGGACGCCGTCGCGCAGCTCGAGCAGGCGCTCGCGCAGCGCAACCCGCGCCTGCTGCAGTTGCAGTCGCGGCACGTCCGGCGGCTCGGCAGCGCCGCGTTCCACCGCTGGCCGGGCGCCTGGGGCTCGATGTTCGAGTACGCCGCGTCGCGGGTGCACGAGGCGACCGACCTGCGCCGCGCCGCCGAGGTCGTGGCGCAGGGGCGCGCGGCGCAAGGCCGCGGCGACCGCGACGGCGTGCGCGCCGCCACCGAGCAGCTCTGGGAGATGCTGCCCTCCGACGTCCGGACGCGGGCGCGCAGCCACCGCTCCGACGTCCGGTGACGCGGTGGACCCGCTCGCCGACAACCCCTTCTTCGTCCTGGATCTGACGCCGGCGTGCACGGCGATCGAGGTCGAGCGGCAGGCGGCGAAGCTGCTGGCGATGCTCGAGCTCGGGCTGGCGGCCGCGGGCACCCACGCCTCGCCGCTCGGACGACGGCCGCGCACGCCGGAGAAGGTGCGCGAGGCGGCGGCGGCCCTGCGCGACCCGGCGCGGCGCGCGGCGTTCGAGCCCTGGGCCACCGCGCCCGCCGGCGCGGCGCCCTCCGCCCCGGGCGCGCCCTGGCCCGAGGCCTTCGCGGCGCTGACGTGGTGGCGGTGATCCGGAGCGACATCACCCCGCTGCTCGCGCTCTGGGCGGCGATCATCATCGTGAACGTGTTGACGCGGCGCAGGGAGAAGAAGCCCGCCGCGCCGGCGCGGACCGGCTGGCTCGGCTACTGGCTCCTGGCGGTGCTCGGCGGCACGTACCTCGCCGGCTTCACGGCGCTGGCGCTCGACACGCGGGCCTACGCGCTCGTCCCGGTCTTCGGCCTGCTCGGGTTGGCGCTGGTGCTGCCGTGGCCGCTCTCGCGCCACGCGTTCGTGCGCCTCGGGTGGGCGCGGACGGCGTGCCGCCTGACGCGCCTCGCGCACTGGACCTGGCATGCCCAGCGACGCGAGGGCGGGGTGGTCGCCGGGTGCCTCGCGCTGCGGGCGGGCGGCGCCCTGCGGCCGGTGGACGCCGCGCGCCTGGACTGGCTCGAGACGCGCCTCGCGATCGGCCCCACCAGCGGCGTGACGCCGCTCGCGCTGGCGCTGATCGCGGACCTGCGCGGCCGGCGCGACGAGGCGCGGCGCCTGCTGGCGCTGTGCGGGTGGTTCGACCCACGCATCGTCCCGCCGATCGCGCGGCGCATGGCGCGCGAGTGGCTCGCGGCGGACGCGGCGGCGCGCGGCGCCTGGGAGGAGGTGGCGAAGCACGGCGGCCGATTCCTGACCGGGGCGGCGCGACGCCTGCTCGGCGCGCCGGCGCCGTCGGAACGCCGCCTGCGGCTCCTGTGGCTGCTGTCGGCGCGCCGCCGGCACACGCGACCGCTGCTCGAGCGGGCGCTCGCCGCCGCGCCGGCCGCGGCCGACCCCGCCGCCGCGCCGGCCGCGGCCGATCCGCTCGCCCGCGCCGTCGCGCTGACCGTGGCGCTGCGCCGCGCGCCCGACGCCCGCCTGCTGCTCGCCGCGGGCGACGCCTGGACCGCCGCGCTCTCCGACGCAAGCGTCGAGGACGGCCTCCGCGCCCGCGCGCAGGCACTCGGCGCCGTCGACGCGGCCCGCGCCCCCCGCGGCCTGCGCGAGGCGGCGGTGGCCATGCTCGCCGCTGCCGCCGAGGACGTCGACCTGCGCGCCGCCGACGGCGAGCCCGCAGCGGTCCTCGCGTCGGCGCTCCAGTGCGCCGCCGAAGCCCGCCTCGCCGCGCTCGAGCTGCTCGCGCGCGCCCCGGCGGATCGCGCCGCCCGCGACGCCCCCCTCGCCGCCGTCGACGAGCTGCGCGAGTGGGCCGCCCTGCTCGCCGAGTACGACCGCGCCGCCCGGCTCGGCCGCCATGTCGAGCAGCTCGCGTTCGAGCAGGTCCACGCCGCGATCTGCAACCTCGCCGTCTCGCTGTTCAACGGCTGGGGCGAGAAGCGCCTCGCCAACGCCATGTTCCGCTGGCTGCAGGACCGCGCGCGCGCCCTCGGCCTCGCGCACCTCGACGCGCTGTACACGGGCAACGTCGCGTGCGGCCTCTGACTCGAGTTTCGCTTGCGTCGGGCCGCGGGCGCCGAGAGGGGATCAGTGCACCTTCTTCAGGATGACCTGGAGCTTCTGGTCGCGGGTGGCGACGACGTACTTCGTCACGGACGCGTGGCCGGCGGCGCGGAACGTCACCTCGAGCGACTTGTCGCGGCGCGTCGTGCGGTGGACGAGCGGCGTGCGGCCGGCGAGGACGCCGTCGATGAGCACCTCGCTGTCGGGGGCGGAGCGCAGGTCGAGACGGACCGCCTCGGCCTCGTCGGCGGGGGCCGCGACGGCGCCGCCGGCGCCGAGGAGCAGGAACGCGAGCGCTTTGAGCATGCGCGCATTGTGGCGGACGGCGCCGAGGGGCGGCAAGCGCCCCGCCCGGCCACGAGGTCGCCGCGATCCCCGGAAGAGCTCGCAGCCGTGACCCCCGGGACGCGCTACTTCTCGAGCGAACGCTTCGAGAACAGCTCGTCCGGCATGGCTTCGTCCACCTGCCAGGCGGTGCGCGTCAACGCGGTCGCGGCGTCGCCCCGCTGGTGGTCGACCATCTTCCGCTCGGCGGCCGCGCAGACGCCGCCCTGGCAGGCGTGCGCCGCGCGCGTCTCCGTCTTCAGGTGCGCGCCGGCGGCGTCGAAGTAGCGGATCTCGGTGGGCGCGACGGGGTCCCGGGCGACGGTGAGCTCGATGCGGCCGTACGGCGCGTCCGTGCCCGCCTTCGGCACGGCGGTGAGCTTCACCTCGGTCGGCGACTCGGCGGCGACCGTGGCGGTGTAGCGGTCGGCGAAGCGGGGGGCGAAGTCGCCCGGCGCGAAGGTCAGCCCCATCAATCCCAGGTTCATCTGGCTCGTGATGCGGCGGACCTTCCCGAAGGCCGGCAGGTAGACGTACATCTGCGTCGGAGACAGCTCGAGCAGCTTCGTGCCCCGCATGTCGGCGGGCGCCGTGAACTCGAGCAGGCGCCTGTCGCCCTTGATCTTCAGGGTGAGCGCCAGCTTGCGGTCCGGCTTCCCCGGTTCCCGCAGGACGACGTCGTACTGGAGGGACTGGGTCGCGGCCCGCTGCTGCGCCGCGTCGACGTCGGCGAGCCACTTGTCGCCGGGCGCGTCGGCTCGGGCCGGCCCGCTCGCGATCGTCAGGACGGCCAGGGACGCGAGCGAAAATCGAACGGCAGTGCTCATCGAGGACACCTTTCGTCGGACAGGGTGGCGCGCACGAACGCGCCCTTGCGCTCGGCGTAGTCGACGCCGTCGGCCACACCTTCGTTCAGGATGCGCCGCTTCTCCGCGACGTAGGCGCGCACGAGCGCCGCGTCGGCGCGCAGCCGGTCGCGGAACCACAGCATCTCCGCCGCCTCGGGGTCGCTCGCCGCGACGACGTGCGCGTGCACCGGGTAGCGGCGCCCGGCGTGCTCGACGCTGCCGACGCGCATGGGCCGCTCCTCGGGGAACGGGTCCCGCGACGTCTGGCGCTGGAAGCCGAGCGCCGAAAGCGCCCGCTTCGCGTCCTCGAGCCTGCCGGCCGGATACGTGACGAGCAGGTCGATGTAGCCCTTGCCCGCGCAGCCGGGCACGGCCGTGCTGCCCACGTGCTCCACGCGCAGCGCGTCGTCGAGCGCGGCGATCGCGTCGGCGATCGAGCCGGCCACGACCGCCGCCTGCGGGTCGTGCTCGAGGAGCGCCGGCGCCGGCGCCGAGTACTCGAGGATCATCGGGCGCCTCCTCCGCGAGCGGCCACGGTAGTCGATGCGACGTCGCGATCGAAGCCCACGATGTGGCACCCTGCGCGCCATGCGCAACGTCCTGCTCTCCGCCCTCGGCGCCGTGGCGATCGTCGCCGGCGCCGCCGCCCTCGACGCCCGCGCCAGCGAGCCGGCCGCGCCCGCCGCCTGCACGTTCGAGACGCCCCTCGTCCCCGGCGTGCCCGGCAGCCCGGGGCACCTCATCCCGACGCCGCTCAACCCGAACGGGCAGAGCGAGCTCGCGGCGCTCATGCGCACGATGCAGGCGGATCTGAAGGCCGCCGGCGAGGCGATCGCGCTGCGGCAGCCGGTCCCGAAGATGCTGGCGACGCACGCGCGCATCCGCTGCGCGTGGCCGACGACGCCGTCGGACCGCACGCCGCAGTTCGACGCGTTCGCGCAGTCCTACCTCGCCGCCGTCGCGGCCCTCGAGGCGGCGCCGCCCGAGCAGGCGCGGCCCGCGTTGAACCGCGTCCTCGACACCTGCAAGAGCTGCCACCAGCAGACGTGCCCCGGTCCGATCGCCGCGATCGAGAAGCTGCGCCTGCCGTCGCCGTGACGCCACCGCGGACGCCGCCTGCGCATCCCGGGTCGGGACTCACGGCGGGGGGCGTCCCAGTGGACGAAGGATCGCGCCGGACGGCGAGGCGAGGGCAAGACGCGGCCCCGAAGGCAGGGCCGTCGTCCTGTCGAGGGGTCGCAACGGAGCCGAGGCCCTCGACATGACGGGGCCGTGGGCTCGCCCCGCAGGGGCCATCGCCTCGCCGGACAAGCGAGGCGTCGACCACTCGGACGACCGGCGCTGTCAGCGCGCCCGCGCCGCCGCCAGCATCGCGCGGTGGTGGTGCAGGTGCTCTTCGACGAACGTGGCGATGAAGTAGTAGCTGTGGTCGTAGCCCTCGTGGATGCGCAGGTCGAGCGGCTGCGCCGCCGCCGCGCACGCCTCCCGCAACAGATGCGGGCGCAGCTCGCGCTCGAGGAACTTGTCGGCGGTCCCCTGGTCGACGAGCGGCGGTGACGCGAAGCGCTTCGTCTTCAGCAGCGCCACGGTGTCGTGCTCGGCCCAGCGCGCGCGGTCTTCGCCCAGATAGCGCGCGAACGCCTTCTCGCCCCAAGGCACCTGCGACGGCGCGACAATCGGCGCGAACGCCGACACGCTCGCGTACAGGTCGGGGTGCCGCAGGGCCAGCGTCAGCGCCCCGTGCCCGCCCATCGAGTGGCCGAGGATGCCGCGCACGTCCGTCCGCACCGGGAAGGCCGCCTCGACCGCCGTCCGCAGCTCCTGCGTGACGTAGGTCTCCATGCGATACGCCGCGGACCACGGCTCGGCGACCGCGTCGAGGTAGAAGCCGGCCCCCTGCCCGAAGTCCCAGTGCTCGTCGTCGCCGGGGAAGCGCGCCGCCCGCGGGCTCGTGTCGCACGCCACGAGCGCGAGGCCGAGCTCCGCGGCGACGCGCTGCGCGCCCGCCTTGGCGAAGAACGTCTCCTCGGTGCAGGTCAGGCCGGCGAGGTAATAGAGCGCCGGCACGGCCTCGCCGTGCAGCGCCGCGGGCGGCAGGTACACCGCGAAGCGCATCGGGCCCGCGCACGCCGCGCTGTCGTGCTCGTAGAAGCCCTGCGTGCCGCCGAAGGCGCGGTGCTCGCTCCGGACTTTCATGGGAACTCCACCACGGCGCGGATCGACTGGCCTTCGTGCATCAGGTCGAAGGCCTCGTTGATGCGCTCGAGCGGCAGCTTGTGGGTGATGAGCGGGTCGATGCGGATCTTCCCGTCCATGTACCAGTCGACGATCTTCGGCACGTCGGTGCGGCCGCGCGCGCCGCCGAACGCGGAGCCCTTCCAGACGCGCCCGGTGACGAGCTGGAACGGGCGCGTCGCGATCTCCTGGCCGGCGCCGGCGACGCCGATGATCGTGCTCACGCCCCAGCCGCGGTGGCAGCACTCGAGCGCCTGTCGCATCAGCTTCACGTCGCCGACGCACTCGAAGCTGTAATCCGCGCCGCCCTTCGTCAGCTCGACGAGGTGCGCCACGAGGTCGCCCTTCACCGCGTTCGGGTTCACGAAGTGCGTCATGCCGAACTCGCGGGCGATCGACTCGCGCGCGGGGTTGATGTCGACGCCGACGATCATGTCCGCGCCCACCATGCGAGCGCCCTGAATCACGTTCAGGCCGATGCCGCCGAGCCCGAACACGACGACGTTGGCGCCGGCCTCGACCTTCGCCGTGAAGAGGACGGCGCCGATGCCGGTCGTCACGCCGCAGCCGATGTAGCAGATCTTGTCGAACGGGGCGTCGGGGCGGACCTTCGCCAGCGCGATCTCCGGCAGCACCGTGTGGTTCGCGAAGGTCGAGCACCCCATGTAGTGATGGATCTTCCTGCCGCCGATCGAGAAGCGGCTCGTGCCGTCGGGCATGAGGCCCTGGCCCTGCGTCGCCCGGATGGCCGTGCACAGGTTCGTCTTGCGGCTCAGGCACGACTTGCAGCCGCGGCACTCCGGCGTATAGAGCGGGATGACGTGGTCGCCGGGCTTCACCGAGGTGACGCCGGCGCCGACCTCGACCACGACGCCCGCCCCCTCGTGCCCGAAGATGACCGGGAACAGACCCTCGGGATCGGCGCCGGAGCGCGTGAACTCGTCGGTGTGGCACACGCCTGTGGCCTTGATCTCGACGAGGACCTCCCCGGCCCGGGGTCCTTCGAGGTCGACCGTCTCGACGACCAGCGGCTTCCCGGCTTCGTAGGCGACGGCGGCTCTTGTCTTCATGGGCGTCTCTCCGAGACAGAGGGTGGCTGCGGGCCATCATGCGCGATTTGCGCGGCGGCCGTCGCGCGTGCTGCACTCGACGACGAACACTGGTTCGAGGTCGCGGATGACGTTGCGCCTGGGGGCGCTCGAGCTCGTCGCGCCGGTGGGGCGCGGCGGCATGGCCGAGGTGTGGAGCGCGCGCCGGGACGACGGGCTGCCGGTCGCGGTGAAGGTGCTGGCGCCGTGCCGCGACGCGGTCGCCGCCGAGCGCTTCCGCAGCGAGGTGCGCGCGATGGCCGGCCTCGACCACCCGAACATCGCCGCGGTGTACGACTACGGCGAGGTGCCGGCCGAGGCGGGCGGGCGCCTGCGGCCGCGCAGCCCGTACCTCGTCATGGAGCTCATCGAGGGGGGCTCCCTGCGCGAGGCGGCGGCGCGCGACGCCCGCGCGCTCGTGGCGACGCTGCGCGCGGTGCTCGACGCGCTGGCCCACGCCCACGCGCGCGGCGTCGTGCACCGCGACCTCAAGCCCGCCAACCTCCTGCGCGCCACCGACGGCCGCATCAAGCTCACCGACTTCGGCATCGCCCACGCGCTCGAGCGCGGCATCGGCGACACGGCGTCGACGCTGTACGCCGGCACGCCGGAGTACATGGCGCCGGAGCAGGCGCAGGGCCACTGGCGCGACTTCGGGCCGTGGACCGACCTGTACGCGCTCGGCTGCGTGGCGTGGGCGCTGGCGTGCGGGCGTCCTCCGTTCCGCGGCGGCACGTCGCTGAGCACGCTGCGCGCGCAGATGCAGGACTCGCTTCCGGAATTCGCGCCGCAGGTGCCGCTGCCCGCCGGTTTCGAGGCCTGGGTGCGGCGGCTGTTGCAGAAGCGGCCGGCGCACCGGTTCCAGCGGGCCGCGGACGCGCTCGCGGCGATGGCCGGGTGGGCGCCGCTGGCGACCGGCGCGTTCGCGGCGCCCGCCGACGACCTGCCGACGGCGCTCGAGGCGGGGACGGCGGCCTGGGACGCCGCGCCGGCCGCGACGCAGGTCTTCGCATCGCAGCCGATGGTCGACGGCCTCGCGTCGCCCGAGGCGCCGCCGGCCGCGGCGCCGGTCTGGGTCGTGCCGGCGGCGACGGCGGGCACGGTGTCGGGGCTGGCGTTGTTCGGGCTGCGCGTGCCGCCGCTCTTCGGTCGCGAGGCGGAGTGCCGGCGGCTCGGGGCGGCGCTCGAGCAGGTGCGCGAGGCGGGTCGGCCCGCGGCGCTGGTGCTGCGCGGCCCGGCGGGCGTCGGCAAGAGCCGCCTGGCGGAGTGGCTCGGCGAGCGCGCGCACGAGACGGGCTTCGGCACGCCGCTGCGCGCCTTCCACGCCGAGGGGGCGGAGGCCGACGGACTGGCGACGATGCTGCGGCGCCACTTCCGCGCCGACGGCCTGGACCGCGCGGCGGCGGCGGCGCGCGTGGCCGGCGTCCTGGGCGAGCTGGGCGTCGCGCACCCCGACGAGGCCGCCGCGCTGACCGAGGTCTTCGCGCCCGCGAGCGACGCGGAGCGTGCCACCGGGGAGCGCCTCGTGCGCCTCGCGGGCGCCGGGGAGCGCCACGCCGTCGTGCGCCGCCACCTCGAGCGCCTCGCCGAGGCCCGCGCGGTCGTCGTGTGGCTCGACGACGTGCAGTGGTCCGCCGACGCGCTGGCCTTCGCGCGGCACGTGCTCGCCCAGGGCAGCGGGCCCGTGCTCCTCGTGCTCACCGCGCGCGACGAGGCGCTCGACGAGCGGCCCGACGAGGCGCGCCTGCTGGCCGCGCTCCCCGCGACGACCGTCGAGGTGCCGCCGCTCGACGCGGACAGCCAGCGCCGACTCATCTCGGCGTTGCTGCCGGTGGACGCGAAGCTCGCCGACGAGATCGCGCGGCGGAGCGGCGGCAACCCGCTGTTCGCGGCGCAGATCGCGCGGCACTTCGCCGAGGGCGGCGAGGGCGCGCTGCCGACGACGCTGCACGAGGCGTGGGACGCCCGCGTCGAGGCCCTGCTCGCCGGGCGCGCCGCCGACGACGCGCGGGCGCTCGAGGTGGCGGCGGTGCTCGGCCCGACCGTCGACGAAGCGGAGTGGCACGCGGCGTGCGCCGCCGCGCAGGCGTGGGTAAGCCCGTCGCTGCTCGAGACGATGCTGCACCGGCGGCTGGCGCGCGCCGCCGAGGGCCGCTGGACGTTCGCGCACGGCCTTTTGCGCGAGGCCATCCTGCGGCGGGCGCGCGACGCGGGCCGGCTTTCGGCGCACCACCGGGCGTGCGCGCGGGCGCTCGGCGAGGCCCCGGCGCCGGAGCGGCTCGCGCGGCACCTGCTCGGCGCCGGCGACGCGGCGGCGGCGGTGGCGCTCTTCACCGCCGCGGTGCGGCGCCTGCTGGCCGCCGGCGAGTACCTGCTCGCCGAGTCCACCGTCGACGAGCGGGACCGCGCCCTCGCCGCGCTGCGCCTCCCCGACGAAGCGCAGGCGGCGCCCGGCGGGCCGCGCGCGCCGGCCCCGGTCTCCGAGGCCAACCGCGAGCGGCTCCACATCGAGGGGCGCCTGTTGCGGCTGCGCGCGCTCATCGGCCGCGGCGCGTTCGACGAGGGCCACGCGCTGTCGCTGGCGATCGAGGCCGAGGCGAAGGCGCGCGGCTGGCGCCTGGCCGAAGCCGAGGCGCTGCTGCGGCGCAGCTTCGCCGAGTTCGAGCGCGCCCGCTTCGCCGCCGGCCTGGGCGACGTGGCGCGGGCGCGCGCGCTGCTCGAAGGCATGGGCGAGCGCGTCCTCGAAGCGGCGTGCGCCCAGAGCGCGGGGCACCTCTACCTCGCGTCGGGACAGATGGACGCCGCCGAGGCTGAGATCCACGAAACCCTGCGGATCTATGAGGAGATCGGCGACGAGCGGAAGTTGGGTCACGCCATCCTGAACCTGGCGCTCGTCGCCCGACAGCGCGGCGCGCTCGACCGCGCCGAAGCGCTGGCCCGGCAGGCGCGCGAGACGCAGCACCGCTCGGGCAGCCGCCTCGACGAGGCCGACGCGCTCCACGCGCTCGCCGAGGTGGCCCGGATGCGCGGACAGCTCGACAGCGCCGAGCAGGGCTACCGCGCCGCGCGCGACCTGTACGAGGCCACCGGATCCGCCTACCGCGACGTCAGCGAGATCAATCTGGGCCTCGTCCTGCTCGAGCGCGGCGCCTTCCCCGCGGCTGCCGAGGGCCTGCGGCGCGTGCTCGCCACCGCCGTCCGACTCCGGCGTCCCGTACTCGAAGCGGTCTGCAAGCTCTTCCTCCTCCCTTGCATCGCCGACGCCGGCGACTGGGACGTCTGGGACTCCTCCCTCGCCGAGGCCACGGGCTATCTCGAGTCCCGCGGCCTGTACGAAGCGGACCAGGCCCGCATCGCCCGCCTCGCGGCCGACGTCGCCGCCGCCGCGGGCCAACCCGAGCGCGCCGCCGCCGCCCGCGCGTTCGCGGCGCGCCAATACCGCGGCCTGGGACGCGAGGCGGAGGCCGCGGCCCTCGAGTGAAGAGGCATCGTGCCGCCATGACGACGCTCGGTGAAACGCTCGAAGGCACGCGCTTCGGGCTCGTGCTCTCCGCCGGCTTCTTCGGCTTCTTCGGCCACGCCGGCCTGCTCGCCGCGCTGGATGACGCGGGCCTCGATCCCGCGGCCTACGCGGGCACGAGCGCCGGCGCGCTGGTGGCGGCGATGGCGGCATCGGGGCTCGACGCGGCGCACATCGCGTCGCGGCTGACGGCGCTGCGCCGCGAGCACTTCTGGGATCCGGCGCCGCTGTCGTCGCTCATCGACCTGGCGCGCGGTCGCGGCGTCACCGGGCTGCTCGCGGGCGGGCGCTTCCGTCGTCTGCTCGACGAGACGCTGCCGATCCGGCGCTTCGAGGAGGCGCGGCGGCCGCTCGTGATCGTCACCACCGACATCACCAACGGCCGCGCGCGCGTCCACGACACCGGCGCGCTCGCCGAGGCGGTGCATGCCTCGTGCGCTTATCCCGGGCTGTTCCGCGCGGTGCGCAGCGACGGCGCGGCGCTGTGGGACGGCGGGCTCGTCGACAAGGCGCCGCTCCTCACGCTCGCCGAGCGCGTTCGGGTCGACGCGCTGCTCGTGCACTACCTGCCGAGCGCGTCCGTCGGCGAGACGGCCGACGGCGAGGCCGCCTCGGCGGGCTACGTCCGCGCGATGGGCCGGGGCATGGGCGCCCTGCGCCGCGACCACTTCGAGCTGCAGGCCCGGCTGTGCGAGGCCCGGGGCCTGCCGGTGCACGTCGTCTCGCCGACGCTGCCGCGCGTCTCGCCGAAGCGGCTGAGCGCCGGCGCCGACGCGCTCGCCGCCGCCCGCGCCCACGCGCGTCGCGCGCTCGGGGCGCCCGTCGACGAGAGCCGCCCCTTCAGGCCGTAGCGCGCTCGAGGTGCGCGCAGAGGATGCGCAGCCGGACGTCCGCGGGGCGCTCGCGCGCGAGGCTGCGGAAGAGGTCGAGCGCGCGGTCGAGGCGCCCCTCGTTCAGCAGATAGACGGCGTGGTCGAACGCGATCGCGACCGGCTCGGCGTCGTGCGCTCGCCGATCGCCGCGCGGCTCGGCGCGGCGGTCGCGCACCGCCGTCCGGTAGCGCACGCCCTGCGTCCGCAGCGCGCGGATCACGCGGAGCGCCCGCTCGTCGGTGGTGAGCAGGCCGGCGCCCGCCAGCCGCTGCACGGCGCGGGTGAACCCCGCGGGGTCGAGCACGCGGCCGAACCGCGCCCGGAACGCCGCGGCGAGGTCGTCGAAGCCGGCCATGCCGTCGAGGTGCAGCACGACGAAGCGCCCCGCCTCGTCCAGCCGCAGGCGCGGGCGCCCGAGGTGGTCGACGAGCTCGTATGGCGGCGCGTCCGTCGGCGTCGCAACATCGCGAATCTGCAAGGAATCGTGAACCCGCGGGACGCATCGCATCGCTCACCTGCCCTGGCTCGATGACGACGGGCGGGCGGCGCGGGTCGCGGGGATCAGGCAGTCGGCCGTGGAGCGGACGGAGGGCGGGGGCGGCGCAGGGGCGCGGGTCGGCGGACGGTGTGTGGCGTCGCCCCGGTCGCGCGGGGCAGCAGCAGGTCGACGCGGGTGCCGGCCCCCGGGCGCGAGCGGACCGTCACGTCGCCGCCGAGGGCGCGCAGCCGCTCGCCGATGCTGAACAGGCCGAAGCCGCCGCGGCTCATGCCGTCGTCCACCGCGAAACCGCGGCCGGCGTCGATCACCGCCACGCGGACGCAACCCCCGCGCGCGCTGCGCATGACCACCCGCGCGCGCTGGACGCCCGCGTGCTTCACCACGTTGAACAGGAGCTCGCGGACCGCGGTGAACAGCAGCGCGCGCGTGCCCTCGTCGGCCGGCTCGACGCCCTCGTGGATCGAGAGCGCCAGCTCGAGGCCGTGCTGCTCGCGCACCCAGCCCGCGAGCCAGCGCAGCGCCGCCGCGAGCCCGCGCTCGAAGAGCACCGGCGGCTGCAGCTCGACCGCCAGCGACCGCGAGACGTCGATGGCGTCGCCGAGGATCTGGCCGGTGTCGTCGAGCATGCGCCTCGCCGCCTCGTCGCCGGCGAGCCGCGCCGCGGCGGCGAGGCGCATGCGCGCGGCGACGAGCAGCTGCTGGAGGTGGTCGTGCACGACCTCGGCGAGGCGGCGACGCGCCCGCAGCTCGCTGTCGGTCAGCTCCGCCGCCAGCAGGCGCAGCCGCGCCGCCTGCTCCTCGAGCTGGGCCGTGCGCTCCGCGACGCGGGCCTCGAGCGATCGATTGAGGTCGCGCAACGCCGCCTCCGCCCGCTTGAGCGGCGTGATGTCGGCGGCGACGACGTAGGCGCCGACCACCGCGCCGGCGGGAGCGCGGTGCGGGACGAGCGCGACGTCCGCGAACCACTCGTCGCCGTCCGGAAGCGTGCCGCGGTTCTCGAAGCGCACCGTCTCGCCCGCGAGGACGCGCCGGATGCTGCCCTCGGCCCGGGCGTACGTCGCCTCGCCGAGCAGGTCGCGCACCCGCATGGACCCGGCCGGGTCGAACGACACGCCGTAGTGGCGCTCGTACGCGGCGTTCATGAAGTCGAAGCGCTCGTCCGTGTCGAAGTGGCCGATGCGGACGGGCACGGCGTCCGTGATGTCGCGAAGCTGCGCCGTGCGCCGCGCCAGCGCCTCCTCGGCCCGCCGGCGCTCGGTGACGTCCTGCGCGAGGATCGACAACCCTTCGGGCGAAGGAAAGACGCGCACCGAGTAGAAGTTCCCGGACCGGGCGGCGAGCTCGAAGCTCGAGGGCCGCTGCCCGGCGACGGCGCGGCCGAGGGCGGCGACCGCCTCGGAACCCTCGAGCTCAGGAAAGAGCTCGGCGGGCGTATGGCCGATGAGCGCCTCGCGCGGCCTCCCGGCGATCCCCAGCGCGGTGCCGTTCAGCCACGTGAGGCGGCCGGCATGGTCGAGCGACACGAAGGCGTCGCTCATGCGCTCGATCATGCGCCCGAGGTCGTCGCGCGCCAGCTCGGCGGCGGCGCGGGCGGCGTCGGCCAGGGCGAGCAGCCGCTCGCGCTCGGCGGCGGCCAGGCGCCGCTCGGTGACGTCGAGCGTGATGCCCGACAGGCGCCGCGGGCGGCCGTCCGCGTCGCGCGACACGCGACCGAGCGCCTGCAGCCAGCGCACGCCCAGGGCGGGGTGCAGCACCCGGAACTCCAGGTCGCAGTCGCCCCCGCCGGCCACCGTCTCGGCCACGCGCGCCCGCAGGCGCGGCAGGTCCTGGGGGTGGACCAGCGCGTCCGCCTCGTCGATCGTCGTGGGGGGCGGGTCGCGGCCGAAGATGGCGGCCAGCTCGGGCGAGCACCAAAAGCGACGTGTCGCCAGATCGACGTCCCAGGCGCCCGTGCCGGCGAGGCGGTGCGCCAGGTCGAGCCGCTCCCGGGTCGCCCTCAGCGCCGCCTCCGCCGCCCGCAGCGGCGAGACGTCGGTCATCACGCCGACCATGCGCACAAGGTGGCCACCGGCGTCCCGCACGATGCACCCGCGGTCGAAAACATCGGCAAAGGTGCCGTCGGCGCGGCGGAACCGGTGCTCCGCCTGCCAGAGCTCGTCGTCGCCGGCGAGGGCGCGACGCAGGCCCGCGTCGATGCGCTCGCGATCCTCGGGGTGGACTTGCTCGACACACCACGCGTAGGTCGTGCCATCGGGCGCCGGCGGATGGCCGAACAGCTCGATGCCGCTGCCGGACCAGGCGATGCGCCGGGCCTGCGGGTCCCAGTCCCAGATCACGTCTCGGGTGGCCCGGCCGGCGAGCAGGTGGCGCTCGTCGCTCGCCCGGAGGGAGGCCTCGGCCTCTCGCTGGGCGGTCACGTCGCGCAGGGTCGTCACGAGCAGGCGCCCGCCGCCCGACCGCTCGACCATCGTGCCCGTGAACACCCCCGTCTTGCGGGCGGCGCTGCCTTCCCGCACGAGCGTCACCTCGGTCTCGCGGAAGGCCTCGCCGCGCCGCGCCTTCGTGAGGGGCCACGCGTCGTAGGGCAGCGCGCGGCCGTCGGCGCCCAGCAGTCGCACGTCCGGCGGCGGTCCCTTCGCGATGTGTTCGAAGTAGGCATGGGCGACCGCGACCTCGGGGAACCCCCCGAGGCGCACCGCCGCCTCGTTGATCAGCACCACGCGGCCCGCCTCGTCGAACACGACGACCCCGTCGGCGACCGCCTGCAGCACGGCGACGAGGTCGCCGGCCAGGAGCTCACCCGCCACCCCCCCTCCCCCTTCTGCCCTGTTCCGAAGCGCCCACGTACGCATAGCAGCCCCCCGATGCGCCGTCGAGCCATTGCACGGCCCGCCGTTCTCACCTAGCTTCGGCCGCATGTGTCGCCGCCCCTGGCCCGCAGCGTGACCGGCGATGCCCTCGTGATCGGCGGCGACGAAGGACGCGTGTGGCTGCGCAAGCCGGCGGGGCTGCCCGTGTTCCCGCCGCACGCCGATCCCGACGGCGATTGCGTGCTGCGCCGCTGGGCGCCGCGCGCCGGGCCGGGACCGTGGCCGACGGGCTTCGAGGGCGGCATCGCCCATCGCCTCGACAACGCGACCTCGGGCCTGCTCGTGGCCGCGCGCACGCCCGCCGACCTCGAGGCGCTGCGCGCGGCGTTCCGCGGCGGACGGCTCCGCAAGTTCTACGTGCTGCGATCGAGCGGTGACGTGGCGTTCGGCGAGCGCGTGGTCGACGCGCCGATCGCCCACCACCCCCGCCGCAAGGACCGCATGGTCGTGCAGCGCGGCCCGCGCACGGGCCATCGCGGCAAGTGGTACCTGGCCTGGACGCGCCTCCGCCGCCTGGGTCCGGCGACGTGGGAGGCCGAGATCCGCACCGGCGTGATGCACCAGATCCGCGCCCACGCCGCCGCCGCCGGCCTGCCGCTCGACGGCGACGCGATCTACGGCGGCGCGCCGGGCCCGTTCGCGCTGCACCACGCGCGCATCGTCGGGCCCGACTGGGCTTCGCCGTTCGTGCCGCCGCCCGTGCCGCTCCGCGGCGACGCGCCGTGCGCCTGCGGCGGGCGTCGGCTCGCGATCGCCGCCGGCGAGTTCTGCCCGGATTGCGGGACGTTCAGCGCGGCGTGACGCCGATCGGCTTGGGCGGCTCGCGGTAGAGCGCCAGCAGCGCCGCCGCGTCCTCGCGCGTGAGGTGCGCGGGCGCGCCGCGCTGCAGCGCCTCCTCGGCGGACGCGCCGGAGCGCAGCAGCAGGAGGCCGAACGCCTCCTTCTTCTGGTCGAGCGTCAGCGTGCGCGCGCCCGTGAAGGTGCCGTACGCGCCAGCCATGGCCTCCCAGATGGCGATCTCGCCGTCGGGATCGCGATCGCGCCGGAAGTCGTCGATCCACTTCTCGACGGGCGTCGGCTCCACCTCGGCGAAGGCGGCCTGCAGGCGCGTGATGCGCGCGACCTGCGCCTCGCCGAGCCGCTCGTGGAGGACCGGCCCGCGCTCGAGCTTCGCGGGGTCGAGCCAGACGGTGTCGTTCGCCGCGGAGGCGCTCGCCCCCGCGGAGGGCGCGACATCGGTTGCGGGCGACGGGGCGGCGCTGGCGGGCGCGCGCCCGGCCCGCGGCGGCTCCGAGGTGCAGGCGGCGAGCGAAAGGGCGAGGGCGGAGAGGGCGACCACTTTCGACATGGCCGCGCATTGTAGCGGCGTCCTCAGCCGGCGGCGGGCAGGTGTTGCGAGATGACGCTGCGCAGCTTCGAGAACGAGACCGGCTTGGGCACCGAGGCCACGGCCTTGAGGGCCTCGGCCACCTCCTCGAGGTCGTGGACGCCCGAGAGGACGACGACCGGCACGTCGCGCAGGGTCTCGTCGGCGAGCATCGCCGCCCGGAGCTGCCAGCCGTCCATCACCGGCATCATCAGGTCGAGCAGGATCAGCGCGGGCGGGCCGGCTTCGCGCATCTGGTCCATCGCCTGGGCGCCGTCGGCGGCGGTCGAGACGGCGTACCCCGTCGACCGCAGGAGCAGCGCCAGCGCGGTGCGGATGTCGGCGTCGTCCTCGACGACCAGGATGCTGTCGTTGCGCTCGGGCAACGCTCACGACCTTTCGTGCGTGGCGGGGGGCAGCACGACCGTGAAGGTGCTGCCCTCACCGGGGATCGAGATCAGATGCACCTGACCACCCAGGATTTCCACGACTTGACGGACCAGCGCAAGTCCCAGGCCGACGCCGGGGAGATGCTTCTGCCGGGTGGTCTCGCCCTGAACGAACGGCTCGAAGATGCGCGGCTGGATGTCGGGCGCGATGCCCCGGCCCGTGTCGGCGACCACGAGCCGGTGCGCGGCGCCGTCGTGGCTCGCCTCGACGCGCACGCCGCCGCGCTCGGTGAACTTCGTCGCGTTGCCCACCAGGTTGCGCAGCACGAGGGCCACGAGCTCCGCGTCGCTGCGGAGCGGCGGCATGCCCGGCGCGGCCTCGACCGCCAGCGCCAGGCCCTTCGCCTCCGCCTCCGGGCGCAGCTCGTCGGCGATCTGCACGACGAGCGCCGCGACGTCGATCGCCGCCGGCTCGACCTTCAGGCCGCCGCGCTCCGCCCGCGCGTAGGTGAGCAGCCCGTCGACGAGCGCCTCGAGGCGCTGCGCGCCGCGCCGCAGCCGCTCGATCGCCTCCTGCCCCGCCTCCCCCGCGGGATCGAGGCCCAGCAGCTCGATCTGCAGGTAGATCGAACCGAGCGGCGTGCGCAGCTCGTGCGAGACCAGCCGCAGGAAGTCGCTCTTCACCCGGCTCGCCCGCTCCGCCAGCTCGCGCGCGGCCTGCGCCGCGTCGAGCGCCGCTTCGAGCTGCGCCTTGCGTTTCGCCAGCTCGCGCGCCATCTCCTCGATGTCGTGCGCGCGGGTCGCCAGCGCGCCGCGCAGCACGTCGCCGGCGCGCTTGAGCGCCACGTGGTTGGCGACGCGCGCCCGCAGCTCCTCGGCGAAGAACGGCTTGGTCACGTAGTCGCGCACGCCCGCCCGCAGCATGCGCACGCGCATCGCTTCGTCGGCCTTCGCGCTCAGGACGACCACCGGGATGCCGGCCAGCGCGGGATCGGCCCGCAACGCCGACGCGAGCGCCTCGCCGGACACCCCCGGCATCATCATGTCGGTCAGCACGAGGTCAGGAGCCAGATCTCGAGTCTTTTCGAGACCTTCCGCCCCATCCGCCGCCCACTCGGTGCGGAAGTCGGGCGCCAGCGTCTCGCGCACGAAGCGCGCCATGTCGGCGTTGTCCTCGACGACCAGGACCAGCGGCGCCTCGGCCGGCCCCGTCGCGACCGCCCCGGAGGCGGGCAGGCGCAGCCCGTCCACGGCGCGTCGCGCCGCGTCGTCGGCGGCGATCGAGTGGCCGGCGTCGGCCCGGACCGCGGCGCCCTCGGGAGCCCGCAACGGCAGCTCGACGCGCAACAGCGCGCCGCCCTCGGGCGCATCGCCGACCTCGATCGCGCCGCCGTGGAGCGTGACGAAGTCGCGGCAGATGGCGAGGCCGAGGCCCGTGCCGCCGAAGAGACGCCGCCCGGCCGGACCGCGAGCGTCGGCGGCCTGCTCGAAGCGCTCGAAGACGGCGCGGCGCGCCTCGGCCGGGATGCCGGGCCCGCTGTCGCCCACCTCGAGCACGGCGCCCGGACCGCCGGCGCGCAGGTCGCAGCGCACGCGGCCGCCGGACGGCGTGAACTCGAGCGCGTTGGCGAGCAGGTTGAGCAGCACGCGCTCGATGCGCGCCACGTCGAGCTCGGCCGGCATCGCGCGGGGCGCCGCGACGACGAGCTCGACGCCGCGCGCCCGCGCCACCTCCTCGAAGTTGGCGGACACGCGGCGCACGAGCGTCGCGAGATCGGCGCGCGCGTAGTCGAGGTCCATCTTGCCCGCCTCGACCTTGGCGACGTCGAGCAGGTCGTTGACGAGGCCCAGGAGCGAGCGCGCGTTGCGCTGCGCCAGCTCGGCGTCGGCGCGCTGCGCCTCGCTCAGGCCGTCGCCGGCCAGCAGCCGCTCGAGCGGGCCGAGCATGAGGGTCAGCGGGGTGCGCAGCTCGTGGCTCACGTTCGCGAAGAACTGCGTCTTGAGCGCGTCGATCTCCCGCGCCCGCCGCTGGGCCGCCTCGAGCTCCTCCACCATCGTCTGCAGCTTGATGCCGCGGTCCCGGGCGGCCGCGGCCCCGTTCGCCAGATCGAACATCCGCGGCACCAGCGGCGGCAGCATGAGCGCCGTGCCCATCGACGCGAGGGCCGTGACCACGCGCACCGCGCTGTCGAGCCAGTACTCGGGCTTCCAGATGACGAGCACGTCGAGGAAGTGCGTCAGACCGCAGGTGATGATGAACGTGCCGAACGCGACGCCCATCGCGCGGAAGGGCAGCGTCGGGCCCCGCCAGACGACGTAGGCGAGGGTGAAGGCGATCGCCACGTACGACAGACCGATGGCGCCGTTCGACAGTACCTGGGTCCAGACGATCGAGGGGGTCCAGAAATAGCAGTGCCCGTGGGGCATGAAGGCGTCGCTGCCGAACATCGGGCCCCTCCTATGGTGTCGATACGCCGATGGCTGGCGACCCGGGGGCGGTTTCGACTGATCCGTCCCGGCGCCGGGCGTCTCTTTCGACATACATCAGTCCCGTCAGAGTTCGCTTGTGATCCCGCGCCCGACCTGCTGTAACCGTCGGCGACGCTGGCGTGCGGCCCGTGGGGTTTCTCCCGCGGCCGGGGCAAACCGCCGGCACCCTGGGCACGGGTGAGCGAAATGCGGCTCTCTGAGACGCGGTGGCCGGCGGGCGCCGGCGTTCTGATCGTGCTGGCCTTCGGCGGCGCGATGTACGTCACCGCTGCGGGCGCGCGACCCGTCGTGGTCGCCGGAACGCTGATCACGGCCGCCGGTGTGTATCTGAGCGATCACGCGCTGCGGCGCGACGCGCGCCGCCGCCAGGAGGCGCTCCACGCCAGCGAGGCCCGGTTCCGCGCGCTCATCGAGAACTCCGCCGATCTGATCACGGTGCTCGACGCCGCGGGGCTCGTCGTCTATCAGAGCCCCGCGTCGATGCGCGTCCTCGGCCGCGCGCCGGAGCACCTCGTCGGGACGAGCCAGCTCGACCTCGTGCACCCCGACGACCGGGAGGCGCTCGCGTCCGAGATCGAGCGCACCCGCGACCGGCCGGCGCACGCCTTCCACCTCGAGGTGCGCGTGCGCCACGCCGACGGGAGCTGGCGCACGCTGGCCAGCGACGCCCGCGCGCGCCTCGACGACCCCGCGGTGGGCGGCATCGTCGTGAACAGCCGCGACGTGACGCGGGAGCGCCTCACCGAGGACCAGCTGCGCCACGCCCAGAAGATGGAGGCGGTCGGACGCCTCGCCGGTGGCATCGCCCACGACTTCAACAACGCCCTGACCGCCATCCGCGGCCTCACGGAGCTGGCCCGCGAGGACCTGCCGCCGGGCTCGCCGCTGCGCACCGATCTCGACGAGGTGATCCGCTCCTCGGAGTCGGCGACGAGCATCACGCGGCAGCTGCTGGCGTTCAGCCGCCAGCAGATCCTGCAGCCGCGGGTGGTCGACCTCGACCGGATCGTCGAGGGTGTCACGAAGATGCTCCGGCGCGTCATCGGCGAGGACGTCGGGCTGCGGACGGCGCTCGCCTGCGGCGACGGCCGGGTGCTGGCCGATCCCGGGCAGATCGAGCAGCTGGTGATGAACCTGGCGGTGAACGCGCGCGACGCGATGCCGGGGGGCGGCACGCTGACCATCGAGACCCGCGCGGTGGAGCTTCGTGACGAGCCGGTGGGCTGTCGCATGGAGGTCGCCCCCGGGCCCTATCTGATGCTCACCGTGCGCGACACCGGCGTCGGCATGACCGCCGAGGTTCGGGAGCGCGTCTTCGAGCCGTTCTTCACCACCAAGGCGCAGGGCCGGGGCACCGGCCTCGGCCTGTCGATGGTCTACGGGATCGTCCGGCAGAGCGGCGGCTGCGTCCGGGTGAAGTCGGCGCCGGGGGAGGGCGCGACGTTCGAGGTCTTGCTGCCGCGGCTCGACCCGCAGGACCTCCCGCGCGTGTCGACGCCGCCGGCGCCCTTGAAGACCGCCGAGGGCGCCGGGACGGTGCTGCTCGTCGAGGACGAGAGCGCCGTGCGCGCGTTCGTGCGGCGCGTCCTGGCGCGGCGCGGATGGCAGGTGCTCGAGGCGGCCACAGGCGACGAGGCGCTCGCGCTGATGCGGACCCACGGCGGCGACGTGCGCCTGCTCATCACCGACGTCGTGATGCCCGGGATGAGCGGCGCGGCGCTGGCCGAGCGCGTGCGCGCGGACCATCCGCACGTGCCCGTGCTGTTCACCTCGGGCTACACGAGCACCGAGATCGCCGATCGCGGCGTGCTCCCGCCCGACGTCGAGCTGCTCGAGAAGCCGTTCACGACCGAGGCGCTGCTCCGCAAGGTGGCCGACCTCACGTCGCCGCGCTGAATCGCGTTCAGACGCCGACCGGCTGCGCCAGCGCCCGGCGCAGCGCCTCGAGATCGACCGGCTTCACCAGGTGGGCGTCGAAGCCCGCGGCGCGGGAGCGCTCGCGGTCGTCGGCCTGCCCGTAGCCCGTCAGCGCCACGAGCCGCACGCCGTCTCCATGGCGGTCGCGCAGCGCCCGCGCCAGGGCGTAGCCGTCCATCTCGGGCAGCCCGATGTCGAGCACGAAGGTGTCGGCCCCGAAGTCGGACGAGAGCGCCGCGCCCGCATCGTAGCCGGCGCACGCCTCGTGGCCCGTCAGGTTGAGCAACATGACCAGGGTGTCGGCGGCGTCGCGATTGTCGTCCACGACGAAGACCCGCCGCCGGGACGGGTGCGCGTCGGTCGCTCTCGGTTGCATGGTCCCCCCCTCTTGCGTCGCCTGGCGACGGGATTCGATGTGCGAGTCGCCGACGAGGTCGTCAGGTGAACACCGAATCTGCTCGCACCTTGTCCGAGCCGCGGCGGCAGCACAAGCGGCATCGCGCCGGACCGCTTGCCCCGCCGCGACGGGGGTGCGACCCTCTCGCGCCATGGCCTCGAAGAAGGAACCCGACTCCCCGCTCGTCGCCGCCGCGCGCGCCCTCGAGGCCGAGCTCGCGGCGTTCGAGCGCGCCGCGCGCGCCCTCGCCAAGGCGCCGCTCGACTCGCAGCGCCACCTCGAGCGCGCCGGCCAGCTGCTCGGCGAGATCGGCGAGGGCGAAGAGCGGCTCGGCGGACGCCTGTCGGCCCTCGTGCAGGTCATCGCCGCCGCCCGCGACGCGCGCGAGGCGCAGGTGGCGGGCATCCGCGCGCGCGCCCTCGAGATCGAGCGCCGCACCGGCGAGTTCCAGGCGCTCGTGACGCGCTGCGCCGCCCTCGGCGAGCGCGCCTCCGCGCTCAACACGCGCCTCGCCGGTGTCTCCGAGGCGCCGTCGCCCGAGCTGCTCGACGACGTCGACCAGACGCTCACCACGCTGCTCGAGGACGCCGAGGCCCTCTGGGTCGACACGCGCGCCGCCGGCTTCACCGACGTGAGCAAGCTGGCGGAGTCGCTGCGGCAGCAGTTCGCGGCCACGCGGGCGCGCCTGCGCCGCGGCCAGGGCCAGCCGCCGACCCTTCACTGACGGAGCGCCGCCTCGACGCGGGCGCGCGCCTCGGGCGAGCCCCAGTCGATCGCGCCGACACGCCGCTCGCGCACCGCGCCGTCCGGGCCGACGACGATCGTCGCGGGCAGCCCGGGGACGCCGAAGCGGGCCGCGACGTCGTCGTCGCGCGCGCGGACGACCGCGGGCGGCACCCCTTCGGACAGGAAGGACCGCACCTTCGCCCAATCGTCGTCGAGGCTGACGGCGAGCACCGGCGCGCGCCCCTCGCGGGCGTATGCCAGCAAGCCGGGCAGCTCGCGGACGCAGGGGTCGCACCACGTGGCCCAGAGGTGGACGACGAGCGCCTCGCCGCGCCGGTCCGACAGGCGCGCCACGGCGCCGTCGGCGCGCTCGAAGGCGAAGTCGGGGTGGCCGGGCGGCCCCGAGCGCAGCAGCAGCCAGGCGCCGACGGCGAGGAGCTGCAGCGCGACGAGCACGGCGAGCGCGC
This sequence comes from Myxococcota bacterium, assembly GCA_963169045.1. GTDB lineage: Bacteria > Myxococcota_A > Bradymonadia > UBA7976 > UBA1532 > CAUJDF01. Next base: position 36,988 of record CAUJDF010000035.1, on the reverse strand, counting down.
GCCTCATCGCCGCGGGAACACCGCCTCGAGCGCGGCCGTGTCGACGGGCTTCACGAGGTGGTGGTCGAAGCCGGCCTGCTGCGAGCGCTCGAGGTCCTCCGGCGCGCTGCGTCCCGACAGGGCGATGCACACCGGCCGCGACGGCAGGCCGAGCGCCTCGATCGCTGCCAGCGCCTGGTGCCCGGTCATGTCGGGCAGCCCGAGGTCGACGAGCAGCACCTCGGGCGCAAACGCGACGGCGGCGGCGCAGGCGCTGCGACCGTCGGCCACCGCCCGCACCACGTGACCGCGCCGGCGGAGCACCAGCGCCATCATCTCGCGCAGGTCGGTGTCGTCCTCGACGAGGAGCACGCGAAGGCCCGCCGGTGCGGGTCGCGGCGTGGAGGCGGCGCGGGGCCTGTCGTCGGACATGCGTGCCTCTCGAGCGGTGATGCAAACGGATGAGGCGAACGGTCGCCGGGTCGCGCGGGAATGCCCGATGGACGTCAGGGGGTGATCGCCGCGGCCGGGCAGGCGCCGGCGGCCTGGTCGACCACGTCGCGCCAGGCGGTGTCGCCGACCGGCTCCAGATCGACGCGGCGGGGGCCCTCGGCGATCGTGCGGAGCAGCGGATCGCGCGGCGCGGGTGCCTCGGCGCCCACCAGGCGCAGCGGCACCCGGGCGACGCGACCGTCGGGGGCGCGGGCGAGCAGCGTGACCTGGTCGACGCCGGCGGCGCGCAGGGCGGCGAGGTGCGGCCGGACGGCGGAGAACGGCGTCATCGGCGTCGCCGCCAGCTGCGGCGTGCCTTCCTTTGCCGCGGCGGCGAGCACCTCGGGCGTCGGTGGCCGACCGTCGAGCAGCAGCCGCTCGCCGTCGACGAGCAGCCGCGCGCCCGCCGCCTCGGTGTCGCAGCGCGCGCTCACCGCCGGCAGCTCCACGGGCGCGCGCGTCCCCGCCGCCTTCAGGCGAGCGCAGCGCGCCGCGTCCTCGAGCGCGCAGGCGAGCTCCGCCATGGTCGCCGCCCGCTGCGGCTCCCAGTCGAGGTCGCGCTCGTCGAACAGCCCGTCGAGCAGGTTCGCGCGCAGCGCCTCCGCCGCCGGCTTCGTCTCCGCGTCCGCCAGGGCGCACGACAGGTCGGCGCGCACCTCGCTCACGACCGCCGCCTGGAGCATCGCGCGCTGCGCGGGATCGGCTTGGGCCACCGCGCCGATCCCCTTGACCAGGCTGCGCGCGGCGCCGCGCAGACACTTCGCGCTGCCGGTGGCCGGCGCCCCGTCCACCGGCGAGGCCCATGCGCCGGCGTCGGGCGCCGCGGGCGCGGCGAGCGGCGTCTCCGGCGCCGCGAGCAGGACGCGCACCGCGCTCGCCAGCGCGCGACCGCGGACGTCGGAGACGAAGTCCACGCGCTTCGCCGCGAGCAGCGCACCGGCCGCGCCGGGCGCCGGCGCCGCGAGGCCGTGGAGCCGGATCGTGCCGCGCGCGATCTCGGCCTGGGCGGCCCGGCCGGCCACGTCGAACACGGTCGCCGGATCGACGCCCACGCCGACGAGCGCCACGGCGTCGTCGCCACGCTTCGCCAGCGTCAGCGTCGCTTCCGACGACTCGCCGAACAGCTTCTGCAGCGCCGCCCCGTCCGCCTCCTTCTGCAGCACGAAGGCCGCGGCGAAGCGCGGCCGACGGCGCTCGGTCCACTCGACGAGCGCAAGCTGGACGAGCCGCGGCGGCCCGACGGGCAGCGGCCCGCTGTTGCCCTCCGCCAGCGTCTTGATCTTCTTGGCCAATCCGAACGGCATCCGCTCGCTGGCGTGCCAGAAGGTCGCCACGCCGCCCTCGCGGAACGCCTCCATCAGGTCGTGCAGGCCCTTCGCCGACGCGTAGGCCGGCGGCACCTCGGCGCGGTCCAGCATCGCGCCGACGTCGAGGCGGAGGTTCAGCTCCGCCGTCACCTCGCGCTTGAGCGGGAAGAACGCCGCCTTCGCGCCCTCGGCGCCGGCGGCGAGCACGGCCGCGCCCTGCGGCGTCAGGCTGGTCACGGCGCGGACCTCGAGCGCGCCGTCCACCGCGCCGAGCGCGACGACCCGGTCGTCGAAGTCGGCGCCCTCGCCGTCCATCACCAGCTCGCCGGTGAGCAGCTCCGCCATCCCGGCCTGGGCGATGCGCGTCTTGTAGGACGGATCGACGCTGGCGAGCGCCTCGGCGACGTTGCGCTGGCCCCACCACGTCGAGACCGCGCGCAGGTGCCACGGCCGCACGTGCAGCAGGACCGCCTCGTCGCCGGTGGCCGCCGCCAGGAGCGCCGGCGTCTTCGGCGGCGCGGCCGACGGCGCCTCGGCCAGGATCGGCGGCGTGGCCGCGCCCTGGGCCACCTCGACGCGCACCCGCCCCTCCTCGGGGAACAACGCGACGAAGACGCCGTCGGGCCCGCGGAACCCCCGCGCGCCGGGACGCCCGCCGGTGACCGCGTCCTCGGCCGCGAGGCCCATGGCGAGGGCGACCTCGGCGAGGCGCGCCGTGAGCTTCGCCGCGTCGCTCGCGGGGACGAGCGCGCGGTGGCGGAGCGGCATCGGCGGCGACCGCTCGAGCAGCGGCGACAGCGCGCCCGGCGGCGCGGAGCGCGGCGCTTCGGCGAGCGCCAGCACGATCGGGCGCGCGCGGTCCCAGCCCTCGAGCGGCTTGCCGGCGGGCGGCAGCGTGGCGAGCGGGTCCTTCGCGAGCTCGAATACCGGCTTCACCGGCGCCGGCAGGTTCGCGACCACGGGCTGTAGCGCCGCGTGCACCGCCTGCCAGCGGTCGTAGCGCACGACCACCACCGCCAGCGCGCGATCGCCCGCCGCCTCGACCAGCGACAGCGTCGCCGCGTCCACCGGCGGCGCCGGCGGCGCGTCGTCCTTCGCCCCGTGGCACGCCGCCAGCCCGAGCACCATCGCCCACGCGATCCACCGCATCACGCACCTCCGCGGCCGCATTCTGGCCCAGGTGGCGGCAGTTGTCGCGCGGCGGTTACCAGAGCACGAACTGGTCCTCGGTGACGCCGGGCACGTCCTCCACGGCGACGGTGGCGCCGCCGGGCGTGCGCAGCGTGCCGGCGTAGCGGCCGGCGACCTGCACGAAGCGGCTCTTCGCCACGCCGAGGTCGCGGTGCTCGCGGTGCATGCCGCTCGCGGCGAAGCGCAGGTCGACGGCGCCGTCGCCGGAGCGCACCCGCCAGGGCTCCTCGGGCCGCTCCGCGTCGAACGTGAACTCGACCGGACCGACGGGGACGAGGCGATCGCCCCACCAGACGACGTTCTCGGCCCCGGGCGTGGTGGACAGTCCGTCGGAGAAGTTGAAGCCGACGGGCGTACCGTCGGGCGCGCGCCCGAGGGCGAACGCCCAGCGCCACGTCGTCTCGCGAGGCAACAGGCCGCTCGAGTGGTCGAGGCCGCCGAAGCCGCCGGCGAGGTCGAACGTGCGGCCGCCGGCGCGCAGCTGCCCCGTGGAGGGCAGCAGGCAGGACTTCTGCGTCGCGGTGAGGCCGTCGCGCACCGGCATGACGATGGCGGCGGACGGCGGGCCGCGCGACACGTCGAGGCTGCCCTCGAGCGAGAGGGAGCGTGTGCGGACGTCGATCGCCCAGGCGCCCCCGGTGCGGCGCAGGCGCAGGCGCGCGCCCGGTCCGACGAAGCGGCAGCTCGCGCCGTCGACGGCCGCGGAGAGCCCCGGCACGCCGAGGAACGACTCCGACGTGAGCAGCCCGCCGTGCGCGAGGTCCACGGCGAAGGCGAAGCCATTGGCCGCGTAGCCGAGGTCGACGATCGCCACGCCGGCGAACACCTCGCGCGTGGCGACACACGCGTATTGCCACTGCTTGTGTCTCAGGAGCTTGCGCCAGCGCCCGCCGGCGCCGCGCAGACGCGCCGACCAGTCGATGCGCTCGAAGCCGCCCTGGTACAGGCCGAGACGCGCTTCGCCGTCGGTCGAGAGGGGTCCCGGCGGCGCCGGGGGCAGCAGCGCTGCGTCCATGTTCGTCCTCCTCGGCGGAGCCTACACCATCGGGCGCACGCCCGACGCTTGAGACGTCCGGCACCAAAGCACGACAATCCCGTCCGCACGGACGAAGCGAGGTGACGGCGATGAGGTGGGTGTGGCAGGCGGCCAGCGCGGCCGTGGTGTTCGCGGGGGGGATGGGCGCCGCGGCGGCCCAGGCGTGCGTCGACTCGTCGGAGTGCGGATCGTTCCAGGTCTGCGACGAAGGCGAGTGCGTCGAGGTCGTGCCCGGCGAGCAGCCTTGCGAGACCGACGAGGAGTGCGGCGCCGGCTTCTGCCTCGACGGCACGTGCTGGCAAGCGGACGAACCCGTGCCGGAGGACTGCGATCCCGACGGCGGCGACTGCGCGTCCGACGACGGGTGCTTCGACGGCGAGTGCGACGACGTGGGGCGCGAGCGCTGCGCCGCCGACGCCGACTGCGGCGACGGGATGGTGTGTATGGGCTGCGCGTGCCAGCCCGCCGAGGGCACCTGCGCCAGCGACGACGACTGCGGCGCCGCCGAGCGTTGCGCGGTGCCGGACGTGGCGGTCGCCCGCGACGAGGGCGGCGCGGACGAGTGCCGCTTCGATCGCGGCTGGTGCGTGCTCGATCCCGAGAAAGTCGAGGCGGATCCGCGCTGTGTCGCGTTCTGCGACGCCCTCGGCGAGTGCCCGGACGAGCCGGTCGAGGGCGGCGGCTCGAGCAGCGGCTCGAGCGGCGGCGGCAGCGCCCACGGCGAAGCCACGGAGCCCGTCGACACCGACGCGGCGCCCTTGAGCGAAGACGAGCGCGCCGAGTGCGTCGCCTACTGCAGCTACCTGCTCCAGGACGACGAGGCCGGGCCGGCGGTGGCCGACCTCGTGGCCTGCGTGGAGGCGCACGCGGACGACGCCTGCGTCGCGATCGGCGAGCGATGCGGCGACGAGGCCGAGGCGGTGGCCGAGGCCAGCGGCGACGTGGCCGTCGCGGTCGGCGGTTCCGACGAGGACCAGGCCGGCGGCGGCGAGCGCCCGTCGGCGGGCGACGGGTTCCGCCGCTTCTTCGGCGGCGGCGACGGCGCCGAGGGCGGCGGTGGCGGCGACGGCGCCGAGGGCGGCGGGAACGCGGCGGGCGACGGCGGCGACGACGACGGCGGCTGCGCGGCCGTCCCCACGGCGCCGGGCGGGGCCGCGAGCCTGCTCGTCGTCGGTCTCCTCGGCCTGCTGAACGCCCGCCGCCGCCGACCCTGACCCACCGCGTCGCGCCGCATCGTCCCGCCCACCGCCGGCGTCTTGACGGAGCGCCCTGCGCGCGCCACCGTCCGGAGCACGCCGATGCGCCCGCTCATCCCCCTCGCCGCCCTGCTCGCCGCCTGCGGGGCCCGCCCCGAGCGCCCCGCGCTCGAGGCGGCCGACGTCTGGATCGAGCCGGTCCGCGTCCACGGCCGCGTCCTGTTCGCCGGTGAGCTCGAGCCGGTCGCCGACGCCCTCGCCGAGATCCTCGGCCGTCACGGCTACCGCGTCGTCGCGCCGGCGAAGGTGCGCGCGCTCTGGTCCGAGGCGCGGGCCGGCCGCCTGCCGGGCCTCGACTTCGTCTGCGAGGCCGCGCCGCCACCGGCGCGCCTCGTCGACGCGCTCCACCCCGGCGCCTCGCGCGCCGAGGCCGACACCCGCTGCGACCACGAGGCCTGCACGCTCACGCTCGTCGTCCTCCACGGCGATGCCGAGCGCGCCCGTTATGTGGCGAAGCTCCCGCCCGAGCAGGACCCCGCGACGTGGGCCGAAGGCCTCCGCGGCGGCGCTCTGCGGCCGGTCGAACCGCCGCCGGCCGACGAGGATCGGGGCCTCGCCGTCGGCGGGCTCGGCGTCGCCGGGCCGCCCGGCCCCCGCGCCCGCATCCACGGCGTCGTCCAGTCCGGCCCGTGGGTCTACGACCTCGACAGCGAACGCTTCCAGCCCCGCGCCGCCGAGCTCCTGGGCTGCCGCGAGCCGGGGGCCGTCTGGCGCGACTGGTGGGAGCAGCCGTTCCAGATCGAGATCGACCCGATGGGGCGCGTCTCGCGCTGCGAGCCGCAGCACCCCGACCACCTGCCCCCGCCCGGATTCTCGTGTCGTTGCGAGGTGTTGCGTCGCATGGAGTTCGGCATCGGCACGCCGGGCCGGCGCGCCGCATTCTCGCTCCACGTCGCGGACCGGCGCGACGCGACCGCCGAGACGCTGGCGCGCAGCGCCGCGCTCGTCTCGGCTCGGGCCGACGACCCGACCGCCACGCTGGGGACGAACGCCCTGCCGCCCGAAGCGCTCGAGCGCTGCCTCGCGCCCGTGGCCGCGCCGCTCGAGCCGGTCGAGGTGCCGGTGCGCTTCGAGATCGGCGCCGACGGCCGCGTCCGCGAGCACGCCGCCGACTGGCCCGCCGCGCTGCCGCCAGCCGCCGCCGCCTGCCTGGACGGCGCGCTGGCGGGCGCGCGCTTCAACTGCCCGCTCTCGGGCGCCGCCTCGGTCGAGGCCCGCGTCGCCCTGCGCGTCAGCGGGGGATGACGGTGTCCATCGTGGCGCGATCCCCCGTCGCCTGACGGAACGACTGGAGCAGCCCGTCGCCGCGCTCCGCCCCGAACAGCGCCGCCTGCGCCTCGAAGTAGCCCATCTCGGCCCCCGTCAGGGGCCGCTGCGACACCACGACGAAGCCCGCCGCGAAGGCCGTCTGCGCGGCGGGCGACCGTGGGCCGTACATCGCGACCACGTCGTCGATCGAGACCTGGTCCACGCGCGACGCGCGGAACGTCAGCGTCCCCCCGCCGCCGCCCACCTGCTCCGGATCGCGCAGCACCGGCACCGTCGGCACCTGCTCCGGCGACAGCAGCCCCATCAGGTACAGCTCCCAGGGACCGTAGGCCTTGGAGTCGCCCCCGTTCGCGAACGGACCGAACGCCCCCACGGTGTAGGTGCCGTCGCCGTTGTCGCGGAGCGTGGCCGGATCGAAGCCGCCGAGCTGTCCGTCGGTGCCGGCGTAACCCCAGTGGGCGCCGTCGAAGTCGAACGGGGGGCTGAAGTACGCGCCCCAGGTGTGCATCGTCTCGTGCAGGATCGGGCCGTTGTCGTTGAAATCGAGCGCGATCGCGGCCTTCAGGCGCCCCGCGCTCCCGAAGCGGGCGCTGTCGTCGAACGGCGGCCGGTTGATGCCCTGGACGTCGCTGCTCACCGACAGCGCCTTGCCCGCCGCGCCGGCGGACATCGCCGGCTGCTCCGACCACACGTAGAGGAAGTCGAACGGATCGCCCCCGACGACGGCGTACACCGCCTGCGCGACCTGGTTCATCTCTTCGCCGACGTCGCGCAGGAAAGACACCGGCTTCGTCATCAGGCGCGGGCGCACGAGGTTCAGCAGGTTGGTGGTCGCGTAGGCGTCCTCGCCGATGGGCGCCGGCGCGGCGACGGCGCTCGGCGCCACGACGCCGAGGCGGAAGAACCCGTTCGAGAAGGTGGACGCGCCCTCACGGTAGCCCGTCCAGACGGCGCGCGCCGACGTGCCGCCCGCGTCGGTGACCTGAACCTCGTCGAGGACGATCGTGGCCAGCTTGCCGCCGACGCTGAACGTCCGCGCGCGGCTCGTGAGGCCGCCGCGCGTCCACACGCCGTCGCCCGCGCGGCGGTCGCCGTGGGTGCCGTCGTCGAAGAGCTCGATCGACGTGCCGGCGGGCGCGCCGTCGACGGCGAGCCCATCGAGGGGGCCGGCGCCGAGCGGCGAGTCGGCGGCCTGCGAGCGGCCCGCCCGCACCGCGGTCACGCTCGTCCCGCCGGTGATGCGGACCTCCAGGCGCGTCGCGTCCACCCCATCGCCGGCGATGGCGAACGGATAGAAGCGCGCGCTCGTCAGCTGCCAGCCGTCGCTCGGATCGAGCGCGTCGATGCGCCCGTCGCGGTCGTTGTCGGCGGCGTTGCTCTCGATGGCGTTGACGAAGCCGTCGTCGTCGTGGTCCAGCGGCGCCTCGGGCCGCGAGCCGACCTCGGCGTTGTCGTCGATTCCGTCGCCGTCGCTGTCGACCTCGCCCGGATCGGTGCCGATGGCGAGCTCGACGCGGTTGGGCAGGCCGTCGCCGTCGGGATCGCCCTCGGGATCGTCGGCCGGCGGCCCCTGGTCGACCTCGAGCCCGCCGTCGCCCGCCGGCGGGGCCGCGTCGCCGCCGTCGTCCTCGCCACCGCCGCCGCCCCCGCACGCCGTCAGCGCGACGACCAGCGCCGCCGCCCACCGTTCCGTCTTGCGCATGGCCGCGACGTTCCCACGCGCCGCGCGCGTGCGTCAATCGGCGGGGCGCCGGGCGCTTGACCCCGACGGCGCCCGTCGCGATATCGTCCCTGTGATGAATGTGAGATTCGCGCTCGCGGTCGTCCTCCTCGCCACCGGCTGCACGGTCGGCCGCAAGCCCGACGAGGTGCCGCCGCCGCGAGACGCCGGCCAGGTGGGCTGGGCGACGTGGTACGGCCCCGGGTTCGCCGGCCGGCCGACGGCCAACGGCGAGCGCTTCGATCCCGAGGGCCTCACCGCCGCCCACCGCACGCTCCCCTTCGGCACGCGCCTGGCGGTGACGAACCTCGAGAACGGGCGGGACGTGGCCGTGCGGGTGAACGACCGCGGACCGTTCGGCGGTCGCGCCATCCTCGACCTGTCGCAGGCGGCGGCGCGGGTCCTGAAGATGATCGAGCGCGGCCGCGTGAAGGTGCGGATCCGGCGAATCCGGTAGCCGGCCGCAGTGACACACTTTGCACCCGGCGAGGCATGTGACTCGGTGCCATGATCGGCGCCATGCGCACGCTCTTCGCCCTCGCCCTCCTCCTCGCCGGTTGCATCGACGACGAGCGACCGTTCGAAGACGCCGAGCCCGATCCCGATGCCATGCCCGCGGCCGCGGATGTCTTCGTGGCGGCTCCACCCGACGCCGCGACGCCGGACGCCGCGCTCCCCTGCCTTCGGGTGGCCCCGGCGCAGATCGACTTCGGCGCCGTCCGGGTCGGCGGCGCACAGACGGTGCGCGCCGACCTCGAGAACTGCGGCGCGGTGCCCGTCCGCATCCACGCCGTCCGCCTCGGGACGGGCGACGGCGTCTTCGGCGTGCCCGAGGGCCCGGCGGCGATTGAACCCGGCGCCACCGCCGGGCTCGACGTCATCTTCACGCCGCGCACGGCGGGAACGTTCCGGCGCGCGCTGATCGTCGTGGCCGACACTGGCGAGAGCACGATCGCGATGACCGGCGTCGGCGTCGCCTGCCCCGCCGTGCGCGAGTCGCGCATCTCGCTCCGGGCGGCGCCGCTCGACGTCGTCCCCCTCGACGCCCGGTGGCTCGTCGACGCGGGCGGCCAGGCCGCGCAGTGGCGCTGGGAAGTGGCGGACGCAGCGCGCCCCACGGCGCTCCTCGAGCCGTCGTCGAACCTGGACCGTCCCCGGGAGGTCGGCGTGCCCGACGACCCGCGCACGCCGCTCGCGATCTTCGTCGCCGGCGAGCCGGGCTTCTACCGCTTCGACCTACGCGTGCAGCTGACGGCGGGCGGCCTCGACTTCCCATCGGCGGACTGCCCCGGCGAGCCGCCGTCCGTCGGCGTCGAGGTGCGGCCCGTCGGCGCACTGCGCGTGGAGCTCGGCTGGACGTGGCCCGGCGGCCCCGACCCCGACGCGCCCGGCGGCCCCGACCTCGACCTGCACCTGCTGCACCCCGCCGCCGAGGCCTGGAACGCCGCGCCGTTCGATGCCTTCGCCCAGAATCCGAGCCCCGACTGGGGCGCGCCGAGGGTGCCGGACGACAACCCCGCGCTCTTCGCCGACGTGATGGACGGCGCGCGCCCCGAGGCGCTCTTCCTCGACGCGCTCGAGGACACGACCGCCTTCGGCCGCGGCTACTGGATCGGCGCGCACGCCTTCGCGCTCGAGAACCACAATGACGGCGGGACGTTCGCGCCGGTGACCGCCTCCGTCCGCGTCTGGCTCGGCGGCGCGCTGGCGTGCGAGCTCCGGCGCGACCTCGGGGGCTCTGGCGAGCTGTGGCACGTCGCCGCGGTCGTCACGACGCCCACCGGCCCCGAGTGCCGGCCCATCGACACGCTGCACCGCGGCTTCCCGTCGATCGAGCCGTAGCTGCGCCGCCCCCATCGTCACCGCCGAACGACGCCAGCGCCCGCAGCAGTGTTCCCCACCGGTCACGCACGCTCGCTCACCCTCCGGATGCACAGGGGCGGCATCATCGCCGAACCGCGCCGGTCGTCACCGCCCGACCGGGCCCTCCCGCCCCGGGGCGCGAACCGATCGTGCCTCGCCGCGACAGCGCCGTCCGTCTCTTTTGCGGCAGGTCCTGCGACGACGTTGCCTGCGACCCACCGGCACGGAGCCGCGGGGCCGGCCCCCCCGCCCGCCGCCGTGCCACGTCCGCGTTGTTCCATCGCGAGACGTCGCGCATGATGCGTCCCGTCGTCGGGCGGGAGAGACATGCGCATCGAATGGCTGTTCGGGCAGGCGCTCGACGGCGGCACGAGCTGGCGGCACTTCCTGCGCCCGCCGGCGTCCGCCCGGGCCGGCTGGACGGCGTGCGGCGTGGCGGGCCTCCTGGCGCGCGCGGGCCTCCTCTGGGGTGCGCCGATCGTCCCGGGGACGCGCGCGGAGCGCGTCGCCGCCCTCCGCGCGCGCCTGGCGGCGTTCGAGACCACGGGACTGCGCGGCCCCGGGCGCAGCTTCGCCGAATCCTTCCGCCACGACCCCTTCGGCGTCGCCGACCATCTGCTGACGCTCCGGGACGCGCTGCGGCTCGCGGGATGGGACGGCGGTCCGCTCGAGGGCAGCGACCGCCTCGCCGATCTGGCGGCGCTCGAGCGGCTCGACGGCCCGCCCGTGCCGCCGGGGCTGCCCGACGCGCTGCACGCGGTGGCGACGGCGATCGAACGGTCCGCCGCCGCCCCCGTCGAGATCGCCTTGACGCTGGCGGAGCCCGCGTCGCACCTGCCCGCCGCCGTCCGCCGCCTCGTCGAGGCGCTGCGGGCCCGCGGCGCCCAGGTGACCGAGCCCGCCGCCGACGCGCCCATCGCCGCCGCCTCCGATCTGGGACGCCTGCAGCGCGCGCTGCTGGGCGCCCCGGCGACGCCGCTCGCCGGCGACGGCACCGTGGTCCTGCTCGAGGCCGAGACCTCGGCCGACGCCGCGGATCGACTGGCCGCCTGGCGGCGCGACCACCCGGCGGCCGACGAGACGTGGGTCGTCGCCGCCGAGGGTGGGCCGCTCGACGCCGGCCGCCTCCGCCACGGCCTCCCCGCCATCGGCGCCGACAGCACCTCCCGTGCGCGACCGGCGCTCCAGGTCCTGCCGCTGCGCCTGGCCCTCGCGTTCGCGCCGCGCGACCCGCTGCTCGCGGCCGAGCTGCTCTCGCTGGCCGAGGCCCCGCTGCCGCGCCGCGTCCGGCGCGCCCTCCTCGGCGCGCTCGGCGACGCCCCCGGCATCGGCGGCCCGGTCTGGCGCGCCGCGGTCGACGCGTGCATCGCCGAGGCCGCCGACCCGAAGGCGCTCGCACGGGCCATCGACGACTGGTTCGGCGGCGAGACGTTCGACCCGGCCATCGGCATCCCCGCGCCCGCAGCGGCGGCCCTGTGCGACCGCGTCGCCGCGTGGGCGGCCGCCGAAGGCGATCCCGTCCGCCTGCCCGCCCACGGCATCGCCGCCGCGCTCGCCGCCATGCTGCGGGCGCAGCCGCCCGAGGCGCGGCTCACTCGCGTCCAGCTCGAGCGTCTGCACGACCTCGTGCTCGGCGCCGGCACCGCTCGGGCGCTCACGTCGGCGGAGGCCGGGCGTCCCGCCGTGACCCCGTCGCCGGCGGGCGTCGTCGGCGCTCCCGCCGAGGTCGTGTGGTGGGGCTTCTCGGGACCCGCCGCCGGCGCCCCCCTGCCCTTCACCGGCGTCGAGCGTGCCGCGCTCGCCGCCCGCGGCGTCGCGCTGCCCGTCGCCGGTGCCCTCCGCGCCGCCGAGACCTGGGGCTGGCGCCGCCCCGCCCTCGCCGCACGCGAGCGCCTCGTCCTGGTGCGTTGGCGCCGCGCCGGCCGCGACCCGACCGAGGATCACCCGTTCCTCGACGAGCTCGAGGCCCTCCTGCCCGGCGGCCTCGAGCCCTGCCGGCGCACCGCCCTCGGCACACCGGCGCTCGAGCCGCTCGCGCCGTGGCCCGAGGTCGCCCCGCGCCCCCTCTGGCGCCTGCCGCCCGCGCACCTCGTCCCCGCCGGCGATCTGTCCTTCTCGCGCATCGATCGCCTGTTCGCCTGCCCGCTGCGGACCGTCCTCGCCGACGCCGCGCGCCTGCGCCCGGGCAGCCGCGCCGTGATGCCCGACCTGGACCGCGTCGTCGGCAACCTGGCCCACCGGCTGCTCCAGACGGTGGTCGTCGAGCGGCCCGATCTCGACGCGGACGCGGCGGCCACCTTCGCCGGCGCGCTCTTCGACGAGCGCCTCGAGGGCGAGGCGGCGCCCCTGCTCCTCCCCGGCCACGAGGTGGAGCGGGCGCGGGCGCGCGAGGCGATCACCGGCGCCGCCCGCGCCCTCGTGTCGCTCCTCGAAGCCGGCGGCTGGCGCGCCGCTGCCGCCGAGGCCCCCTGCGAGGGCACCTTCGCGGGACGCCGATACAAGGGGGACGTCGACCTCGTCCTCGAGGGACCGGCCCGAGGCGGCCTCCTCGACCTCAAGCTCGGCCGCGCCGACCGACGCCACGAGCAGCTGGCGCGGGGCCGCGCGCTCCAGCTGGCGCTCTATGCCCGCGCCCTGAAGCCCGACACCGGCCCCTGGCCCGCCGCCGGCTTCCTGGCGATCGACGGCGGGCGCCTCCTGACCACCGACGGCGACGCCTTCCCCGGCGGCACGCGCGTCGAGGGGCCGTCCGCCCCCGCGACCCTCGCCCTCGCCGAGCAGGCGTGGCGGTGGTGGACGCGGGTGCTCGCCGCCGGCCTCGTCCCGGCGCGCGCGCTCGATCCCGAGGCCTGGGCGCCAAAGTGCGCCGACGCCGCCGGGGACGAAGCCCCGCTCGACGGCCCGGCGGCGGTCGAGCCGCCCTGCAAGTTCTGTGAATTCAATACGTTGTGCGCGGCGACGGTGGAGGCGGCGCCATGAGCGGCCCCGTGGAGGTCATCGCGGCGAGCGCCGGCTCGGGCAAGACGCACCGCCTTTGCGAGCTGCTGACCGAGGCGCTGCGCGACGAGCGGACGGCGCGTCCCGAGGGCGTCGTCGCCATCACGTACACCCGCAAGGCGGCCGCCGAGCTCGAGAGCCGTCTGCGCCGGAGCCTGCTGCGCGCCGGCGCACCCGGACCGGCCGCGCGGGTGCGCGACGGCTACATCGGCACCCTCCACGCCGTCTGCCACCGCCTGCTGCGGGAGTTCGCGCTCGAGGGCGGCCTCTCGCCCGCGCTCGAGCCCATGGACGCCGTCGCCGGAGAGCGCCTGTTCCGTGAGGCGCTCGCCGACGTCGCCGGCGACGACCAGACCGCCCTCGACCGCGTCGCGCGGCGCCTCTCGCTGCCCGGCTGGCGCGAGGTGGTGGCCGCGATCGCCGGCGGCGCGCGCGCGAACGGGCTCGACGCGACCGCGCTCCTCGACTCGGCCGCCCGCAGCCGCGACGGCCTCCTGGCGCTGCTGCCGCCGTCCGCCGGCGACGCCGCCGCGCGGGACGCCGCCCTGCGCGACGCCCTGCTCGCCGCGCTGCCGGTCCTGGCCAACGACGGCGGCACGAAGGCCGGCGCCCGCCGCACGGAGCTCGTCGAGCGGGCGGTCGCCCGGCTGCGCGCCGGGCCGCTGCCCTGGGCCGAGCCCGTCCGCATCGCCCACCGCCTCGAGCCGAAGAAGCTCGACGCCGTCGCCGAGCCGCTGCGCGCCTGGGTCGCCGGGCACCTGAGCCACCCGCGCCTGCATGACGACCTCCGCCGCTTCGTCGACGGCGTCTTCGGGTGCGCCGCCCGGGTGCTCGACGTGTTCCAGCGCCGCAAGCAGGCCGCCGGCGTCGTCGACTACGACGACATGCTCGCCGAAACCGCGCGCCTGCTGCGCGACCGCCCCGCCGTCGCCGCCGCGCTCGGCGAGCGCCTCGACCTCGTCCTCGTCGACGAGTTCCAGGACGTCTCGCCCCTCCAGCTCGACATCGTGATGCGCCTCGGCGCCCTCGCCGGCCGCGCGGTGTGGGTCGGCGACGCCAAGCAGGCCATCTACGGCTTCCAGGGGTCCGACCCCGAGCTGATGACCGCGGCGATGGACCACGCCACGCGCGGTCGTCCGCCCGCCGTCCTCGGCACCTCGTGGCGCGCGCGCCCGGCGCTCGTCGACCTGTGCTCCGAGGTGTTCGCCGCCGGCCTCGCGCCCCACGGCTTCCCCGCCGCCCGGGTCCGCCTGCGGGCCGCCCCCGATGCGGAGCCCGAAACCCTCGAAAACACTCCATTTCTCGAGATCTGGGATCGCGACTGCGGGGCGAACGCCCACGAGGCCGTCGCCGAAGGCGTGGCGCGCCTGCTCGACGAGCGTCCCCCCGTCCGCGTCCGCGCCCCGAATGGGCAGTGGCGGATCGAGCCGCTCCGCCGCGGACACGTGGCGGTGCTCGCCCGCTCCAACGATCACTGCGCCGCCATCGCCGACGCGCTCGGCCGCCGCGGCCTCCCCGCCACCGTCGCGCTGGGCGGGCTGCTCGCCACCCCCGAGGCGCTCCTGGTCCGCGCCGGCCTGGCCCTCTTCGCCGATCCGGAGGACGGGGTGGCCGCCGCCGTGATCGCGTGGCTGACAGGCGCTGCCGCCGACGACCCCGACGCCTGGCTTGCCCGCCGCATCGCCGAGATCGCCCGGTGGCGCGACGGCGCCGACGAGCGCGGGCCGCCACCCGCCGCCTTCGCCGGCGATCCCGCCGTGCGCGCCCTGCGCGCCGTGTCCGCCGAGGCGCGCGCCCGCGGCCCCGCCGAAGCCGTGGACCTCGTCGTCGGCGCGCTCGACCTGCGCGCGCTCTGCCGCCGCTGGCCCTCGCCCGACCGCCGCCTCGCCAACCTCGAGGGGCTGCGCGGCGTCGCCGCCGGCTACGAGACGCTGTGCCGCGTCCGCCGACGCGCCTGCACGGTCGCCGGCCTCCTCGCCCACATGGCCTCCGTGCGCCCCGGGGACCCCGACGACGCCCAGCCGCGCCCCGCCGACGCCGACGCCGTGCACGTGCTCACGTGGCACGCCGCCAAGGGCCTCGAGTGGCCCGTCGTCGTGCTCACCGATCTCGACACCGGGCCGCGCGACGACCCCTTCGGCCTGCACGCCGAGCCGGCGCCCGCCTTCGACCCGGCGCGCCCCCTCGACGGTCGCTGGCTCCGCTATTGGCCGTGGCCTTATGGGGGGCTGAGGGCCGACATCGCGCTCTCGGGGCTGGCCGCGACCTCGGCCGCCGGCGAGGCGGCGCGGCGTCGCGAGCGGGGCGAGCAGGCCCGCCTGCTGTACGTCGGCTTCACGCGCGCCGGCGACCGCCTCGTCCTGTTCGCGAAGGCGGGCGAGGCGCGCTGGCTCGACGCTCTCGTCGACGACGCCGGCCAGCCCGCGCTCTCGCTGCCGTGGCACGAGCCGGCGGGCCCGCGTCACGCTCGGGCGGGGGGCCGCGCCTGGCCCTGCGTGGTCCGACGGCTGACGGGCTCGCAACCCGTTGAAACCAATCCACAATCCACCTCCCGGACCCAGCTGGCCCCGACGCCGGGCCCGGCCCGCGCGCCCGAGCGCATCCAGCCCTCGGCCCTGGCCCTGCCCGACGACGTCCGCGCCGCCGTGCGCGTCGGCGCCGCCGTCGACACCGGGGGGCGCATCCCCCTGCGGGCCACGGCCGAGTCGATGGCGCAGGTCGGCCGCGCCGTGCACGCCTTCCTCGCCGCCGATCCCGGCCCCGCCGCGCCCGCGGCGGCGCGCGCCGACCTCGCCCGCGCGTGCCTCGCCGCGGACGGCGTCGAGGCGGCCGTCGCGCCGGCGCGGCTGCTCGTCATCGCCGACGGGCTCGCCGCCCACCTCCTCGCGGCGTACGGGCCAGGGCGCCGGCACGGCGAGTGGCCCGTCCGCTGGGCCGTCGGCGACCGCCTGCTCGTCGGCGAGATCGACTTGGTCTACGCCACCGACACCGGCCTCGTCGTCGTCGACCACAAGGCGTTCCCGGGCGCCGCCGTCGAGCGCGACGAGCGTGCGCGCGACCACGCGGCGCAGCTCGCCGCCTACCGCGCTGCGCTCGAAGCCGCGGGCTTCGCCGTGCGGGCGACCCTCATCCACTTTCCGTTGCGGGGCGAGGTCGTCGAGGTGGGCCTGCCGGCGGGCGCCTTCGCGGCCACCCAAGCAGTCGTCAACTGATGGCGGACTCGGGGGTCAGCGTCTGCGGCAGGGCCGCCGGCGCCGCGCCGAGCGATCGCAGGTGGCGGAAGTGCGAGCGGAGCGCCGCACGCAGCGTCGGCGTCGGCCGGTAGCGCACGCCGAACTCCGGGCACACCTCGGCGAAGATGCGCGAGAGCGCCGGGTAGTGCACATGGCAGACCCGCGGGAACACGTGGTGCACCGCCTGGAAGTTCAGGCCGCCCATGTACCAGGTCGCCAGCGGGTTGCGCGGCGCGAAGTCGATCGTCGTCTCGATCTGGTGCCGCGCGAAGTCGAGCGTCACCGGCCGTCCGTCGGCCGCCGGCTCGAAGTACGATGCCTCCTCGACGCAGTGCGCCAGCTGGAAGGTCACCGAGAGCACCAGTCCCAGCAGGAGCTGTGAGGCGAAGTAGAACAGCACCGCCAGCCCCACCGGCTTGAACAGCAGCGGCAGCGCCACCGCCCACCCGAAGAACAGCGCCTTGCCGCCCCAGAACAGCGCCCGCTCGCGCCCGCGGGGCCGCGGGAAGGCGTGGGGCCCGATGCGGCCCGTCGCCAGCTGCCGGAAGTCGTCGATCCAGTGCCACTTGATGGTGATGAAGGCATACAGCGGCCACATGTACAGGTGCTGCCACCGGTGGTGGGCGCGCCGCTCGGCGCCCGGCGCCAGCCGCGCCAGCGGACCCAGGTCGACGTCGTCGTCGCTGCCCACCACGTTCGGATAGGTGTGATGCATCACGTTGTGCTTGTGGTGCCAGATGTAGGAGCTGCTGCCGAGCAGGTCGAGCACCCGCGCCATCGCCTGGTTCAGCCACTTGCGCTCGGAGTAGGCCCGATGACCACCGTCGTGCTGCACCGCCATGCCGAGTCCCGCCATCGCCAGGCCCATCGAAGTGGCGAGGCCGAGCGTGCCCAGCCAACCCACGTCGGCCACGAGGAAGAGCACGAGCGAAGCCAGCCACCAACCCAACAAAATCGCGGACTTGCGGTACATGCGACCCACGTCGCGCGGCGTCTCGCCGGTGCTCGCGAGGTAGGCGTCCACCCGGCGCTGCAACTCGAGCTGGAACGGCGTGCGGTTGTCGAAGCGGATGCGGGCGTCTCTCACTGCGCGGGCTCCTTCTACCCGCTTTTCAGCCTAGAGACGCATGCGCCCGGGCGCGGTCATTGTTGGGTCACCGATTGTCACCGTTTGGTCACGGACCCGCGATTCACAGACCCGGCGAGGGGTCGCGCACTTTCGTGAGGCGCCCGGCGAGGCCGGGCGAGACGTGCACCGCGTTGTCCGGATCGACGATGACTGCCTCGACGCCGGGGTGCCGCGCGACGAGCGCCAGGGCCCTCTCGGGGCCGAGCACGAACAGGGCGGTGTCGAGCACGTCGGCGGTGAACGCGTCGGGCGCCAGCACCGTCACCGCCCGCGACGCGTGCGACGGAAAGCCCGTCCGCGCGTCGAGGATGTGGTGGAACCGCGTGCCATCCCTGATCACGAAGCGCTCGTAGTCGCCCGATGTGTTGAACGCCCGGTCGCTCAGCGACAGCTCGAAGATGGTCTGTCCGCGCGGGCCGCGGGGATCCTGCACGCCCACCCGCCAGTCGCGGTCGCCCCGCCGGCCCGAGGCGAAGAGGTCGCCACCTGCCTGGACGAGGAAGTCGCGCACGCCCTCGGCGCGCATCGCCCTCACCGCCGCGTCGACGCAGTATCCCTTGGCGATGCCCTCGACGTTCAGCCGCATCCCTTCGCGCCGCAGCATCACCGTCGAGGCCGCCTCGTCGACCACCACGTCGCGCCAGCCGACGAGCGCGACGCGGCGTTTCACCTCCGCGGGATCGGGCAGCGTCCCGTCGCGGTCCTCGTCGAACTTCCACAGTCCGCGGAACACACCCACCGTGATGTCGAACGCGCCGTCGGTCTCGCCCGCGATCCACAGGCCGCGCTGCACGACCTCGATCGTCTCGCGCGCCACCTTCACCGGCGCGCGCCCGGCGGCGGCGTTGATCCGCGAGATGTCGGACGTCTCCGTCCAGCTCGTCAGCAGGGCGGCCACACGATCGATCTCGGCGAACCCGCGGTCGATCGCGCGCCGCGCCCGCGCCCCGTCGGCGTGCACGACCTGCACCTCGCACCGCGTGCCCATGCACGCGCGCACCTCGACGAGAGGCTGGACGACGGCGACGGCGGGGGTGGAGACGACGGGCTCGGGCGGGGACGCGTTGCAGGCGGCGAGGAGCGCTGCCAGGAGCGCGCGTCTCATGGCGCGCTCGGCGGGGGCGGCGGCGCCTCGTCCTCTTCATCGAAGGCCTGCATCGCCTTCAGCGTCGCGCCTTGCAGGTCCGACGCCGGCGCCGCCGGGACGCTGGCGGGCGGGGGCGCCTCCTCCTCGTCGTCGAACGCCGCCATCGCCTTCAGCGTCGCGCCCTGCAGGTCGGACGCCGGCGCCGGGGGCGTCTCGTCCTCGTCGTCGAACGCCTTCGCGTTCAACCCGGCGAGGTCCGTCGCCGCCGAGACCGGCGCGGGCGCCGCCTCGCCCGCGACCTGGGTCGCCTTGCCATCCCACGGGAACGACTCGTAGATCGCGACGTCCCGCTTCCAGTTGATCGCCGCCTTCGAGATCGTCGGCACGTACATCATCACCACGAGCGCTACGCACGTGATCGCCAGCGTCGGCCAGATCGCCTTGACCACCTGGCCGAATGGCTTGCGGAACACCGCCGCCGACACGAACAGGTTCGTCGCCACCGGCGGCATCAGGTACCCGATCTCCATGTTCACGACGAACACCACACCGAAGTGGAGCGGGTCGATGCCATAGAGCTTGTACGCCACCGGCGCGAGCATCGGCGCGAAGATCAGCGTGCACGAGATCGAGTCCATCAGCGCGCCGACCAGGATCAACACCAGGTTGACCAGCAGCATGAACCCGATGGGGCCCAGGTTCATCTCGCGAATCAGGTCCATGAGGCGATCGGACACCTGGATGAGCGCGAGGAACTCATTGAGACCGAACGCCAGCACGATGATGAGGATCAGCGACCCCATGAGGGCCGCCGCGTCGATCAGCGTCGCGTACAGCTTCTTCAGGTCGAGCTCGCGGTAGATGACCATCGTCACCACGAGCGCATACACCGTCGCCGCCGCGCCCGCCTCGGAGGGGGTGAACAGGCCGCCGTAGATGCCCCCGAGCACGATGACCGGCAGCAGGAGCGCCCACACGCCGTCGACGATGGCGCGGCCGAACTTCGCCGCCTCGAACTTCGGCCGCTCGCCGGGGATCTTGCGGCCCACCCAGATCGAATAGAGCGACAGCAGACCGCCGATGAACAGCGCCGGGATGAGACCGGCGAGGAACATGTCGTCGGGCGAGACCGAAGCCACCGAGCCGCTGGTGCTGATGGCATAGATGAGCATCGAGATCGACGGCGGCACGAGGCAGCCGAGCGAGCCCGCCGTCGTCACGAGGCCAAGCGCGAAGTTCTCGGGGTAGCGCAGCTGGGTCATGGCCGGGAGCATGATCGAGCCGACGGCGATGAGCGTGACCGGCGACGAGCCCGAGATGGCGGCGAAGAACATGCACGCCACGACCGCGGCCACCGCCATGCCGCCCGGCAGCCAGCCCAGGCCGGCGCGGGCGACGTCGACCAGCCGCCGCGCGATGCCGCCCGCGGTCATGATGGCGCCGCTGGCCATGAACATGGGCACGGCGAGGAACTCCTGCTTCGTCAGCAGGCCCTCCATGTTCTGCATCATCGGCAGGAGGTCGGCGAGCCCCGACGACTCCGGCACGAAGAGCGCGAAGCACAGCGCGGTCGCCGTGCCGACGATGACGAAGAGCGGCGATCCGAGCGCCGCGAGCGCGAGGAGGATGCCGACGAACAGCAGCGTCATGCCGCCTTCTCCTCGTTCGCGTCCGGCTTCATCTGACCGAAGAAGCGCAGGGACATCACGATGAACGTGTACGGGAAGATCAGGAACACCACCCACTTGGGAATCGACGTGGGCAGCAGATTTCCGGACAGGTGGTTCACCGTCCAGCCCGCGTAGTGCTCGGAGATCGACAGGAACGACAGCACGAGCAGGAACAGGGACACGGCGGCCGCCGTGAACCAGGCCAGCGCCCGTGCCACCGTCAGCGCCCTGCCTCGCCAGAGCTTCTCACCCATCTCGAGCGCGAGGTGGCGCTTCTCGTACGTCGCCATCGACGCGCCCAGGAAGCCGACCCAGAGCATGCAGGTCAGCGAGATCACCGGTGCCCAGACGAGGCCGTTGGGCGCCACGACGAGCAGCAGCTTCACCAGGCCGGCCAGCGCCGCCGCCACGCCCGCCCCGTAGAGCAGCGCCTGCGGCACCGAGAAGCGCTGCGCGCGCTCGGCCGTCCGCAGCGCGAGCGCGCAGAGCATCCACGCCAGGAAGAGGTTCAGACCGAGCGAGACGGGGCCGTGGATCGTGGCGGGATCGGCCTGGACGCCGAGCTTCTCGAGCAGTCCGAGCAGCGCGCCGGACAGCTTGCCTTCGGGCCGGGAGAACACACGGTGCAGGACGCTGGCGAACATGACCAGCGACATCAGCAGGAAGAGCGAAGCAGCCGCGACGCGCTCGCCGCGGTACACCGCCCGGTCGAGGGATCGCAGCAGCTTCACCGGCACGTCCTACTTCTTGCCGGCGCGGTAGTCGGCGACCGCCTTCTCGACCAGGTCCAGCAGCCGCTTCGCCTCGGCGTCGCTGCCGGCGCGCACGTAATCGCGCACCGGCTTGGACGCCACCTCGAGCGCCTGCTTCTCCGCCGCCGTGAGCTCGTACACCTCGACGCCGCTCTGCTTCATGATCGCGAGCAGGTCCGGCAGGATCTTGCGCACCGCCTTGCGGCCCTTCGCCTGCAGGGCGCGGCCCTCGTCCAGCAGGATCTTCTGCAGATCGGGCGGCACCGTCTTGAACCATTCGGCGCTGAAGGCGATCACCGCCGGCTGATACATGTGATCGGAGACGGCGTAGTACTTGATCGTCTTGTGCCAGCTGGCCGCGATCGTGAAGAGCGTGGCCTGGTCGAAGCCGTCGACCGTGCCCGTCTGGAGCGCGGTGAGCACTTCGGTGGTCGGGATCGGGGAAGGCTGGGCGCCGAAGGCCTTCCACATCTCGAGGTGGATGGGCGACTCCTGCGAGCGCATCTTCAAGCCGGTGAGATCGCCGGGCGCCTTGATGAGCTTCTTGCTGCTGCCGAACTGCCGGAAGCCGTTCTCGCTCCAGAAGCCGAGCACCAGCCCGTACTTCTGGAAGATCGGCCCGAGCGGCTCGGTGAGCACGTTGTCGATGACGTGGTCCGCCTCTTCGGCCGAGCGGAAGAGGTAGGGCACCTCGATGACGTTGATCTCGGGCACCTTCGAGGCCACCGCGCCCGTCGACGCGCCGACCGCCTGGACCTGGTTGCGCTGGCACTTGAGGACGGTCTCGTTCTCGTCGCCGAGCACGCCGCCGAGGAAGACCTTCACCTCGATGCGGCCGCCGGACTTCTCCTCGACGGCCTTCTTGTAACGCTTGAGCAGCTCGGACCACGGCGTGTTGTCGGGCGCCACGGTCGCGATCTTCATCTGGATCTTGTCCTGGGCCGACGCGGCGCCGGCCCCCAGGACGAGCGCGAACGCGGTGAGGAACGACGCAAGAGTGCGGACCGACTGCAACATTCCAGCCTCCTCGATTCGGGTGAACTTATGCCGGCCGGACCCGAACACGCAACGATCACGTCCGGCCGAGGTTACGGACGGGCCGCGACGCGGTCTCCTTCACGCAGCCGGCCGACGAGGTCGCGCTCGACGATCGTCCTCGAGACGCGCAGCCGCTCCGCCGCCCAGGCGGCGAGGTCGTCGCACCGCGCGGCGCCGTAGCACCGCCCCTCGGCGACCCACAGCCGCCCGTCGTCGAGCGCCGAGCCGTCGGCGAACGCCACCGGCCCGCGCGGCTCGGCCAGGAGGTCGCGCCCCATCAGGAACGCGTCGGCGGGGCGCACGCCCAGCAGCCCCGCCAGCGTCGGCGCCACGTCCACCTGCCCTGCGGCCTCCGTCCGCTCCCCCGCGAGCTGCGCCCCCGGCAGGCGCACGAACAGCGGCACCCGCCGCACGATGCGCCACCAGCCCGCCTCGTCGGACGGCGGCACCTCCGCGAACAGCTCGCGCAGCCCGGTCGCCTCGTGCCACAGGCCCATGTGATCGCCGTAGACGGCGAGCACCGAGCGGTCAAGCGACCCTGAACCCCGCAGATTTTCGATGAATTCGCCGATCGCCCCGTCGGTGTAGTGCACCGCGTTGAGGTAGCGCCCGACGTCCGTGCCCTCGTAGGGCCCGGCGTCGAACACCTTGGGCGCGTGCTCGTAGGGCGTGTGGCTCGTCAGCGTGACGAGGAAGGCATGGAACGGCTCGGGCAGCGCCGCGAGCTTGCCGACCGACTGCCGCAGGAACGACGCGTCCGACACGCCGAGGAAGATCTCGTCGCTGCGATCGTAGTCCTGCTCGCTGTGGAAGCGGTCGAAGCCGACGCGCGGATACATCGCGGCGTAGTTCCAGTAGTCGGGCCGGATGCCCTGGAAGGCGTGCGACGCGCGGTAGCCGTTCTCGCGCAGGAGCGTCGGCAGGCAGCGGTACGCGTTCTCGGCGTAGTCGTAATAGACCGCGCCCGTCGCCGAGGGATACAGCGAGCAGTTGACGAGCAGGTCGGCGTCGGCGGTCACCCCCTGCCCGATCTGCGTGTACAGGTTCGAGAAGTAGAGGCTCTCGCGCCGCAGCCGGTTCAGGTGCGGCGTCACCTCGCGGCCGTCGATGGTCAGCCCCACCGCGAAGGCATGGAGCGACTCGACCTGCAGCACGACGAGGTTGCGGCCGGCGGCGACCCCGAACGTCGGCGCGGCGGGAGGCGCCGGCCGCGCGGCGAACCAGTCACGCACCTCCCGCGTCTCGGCCTCCGACGAGGACAGGCGCCGCGACAGACGCGTGAAGTAGGACCCGAGGTCCATGGCATGGTAGGCCACGAGGCCGGCGCGCCGCGCCATCATCGTATGGCCGTGATACAGGCGCTCGAGGCCGGGATCGAGCGCGATGAAGGCGCACACGACACCCGCGCCGGCCACGGACAGCGCCGCCGCGCGCCGCGCCGGTACCGGCCGCCACCGCACCCGCCGGCCCACCGTCGCCCACAGGAGCAGCAGGAGCGGCACGTCGATCCAGAGCCACAGATCGGCGGGGCGCACGAGCGCCGCCGCCGCCCCGACCACGCTGCCGGCCTGCCCGGCGAACCGCACCGTCGCCGCCGACAACAGATCGCCGAACTGGCGGAAGTAGAGCACGTCCGCATAAGCGACCGCCGTCAGCGGCAGGCCGAGCAACAGATACAACGGGATCTGTCGGGAGGCGGAGACACAGGCAGCCCACGCGAACAGCGCCAGCGCGGCCCCGCCGTTGACGAGGTGCGGCCACGCGTACGGCTCGAGGCCGGCCAGCCGCAGCGCGACGTGCAGCTTGCCCGTGGTGAGCGCCGCCACCGCCGCCAACAGCCAGAAGCTGCCGGGCACGCGCGCCCACCATCGCTCCCCTCCCGCCGCCATCGCTCCCCCTCCCACGGAGGTCGGCCGCGATTACTTGCCGCGCGGGGCCCGGATGTCCAGCTTGATGACCACGTCGTCGCGGATGAGGTCGTCGGCCATGCCGGGGTACACGATGCCGAAGTCCTTGCGATTGATGGCGAATTCGGCGCGCGCCGACACGGTCGCGGCGTCGACGGTGATGCTCGCGGGGAAGCTGATCTGCTTCTTGACGCCGTGCAGCTCGAAGTCGCCGGTCACCGTGTGGGTGGCGCCTTCGGGACCGCCCATGGTGATGCCCGTCGAGGCGAAGCTCGCCTTCGGGAACTGCTCGACGCCGAAGAAGTCCGGGGACTTGAGGTGATCGAGCAGCTTGGGCGGGTCGATCGTCACCGAGGCGGTCTCGATGTCGACGCGCACGCGGCTGACCTCGGGCCGGCCGTCGACGAGGTCGATCGCGCCGTCGAACTTCGTGAACACGCCCTCGTGGCTGGCGGTCACCTTGCTCCCGACGAAGCCGATCTTCGACGTCTCGGGCGCGATGCGCAGCGCCTCGGCGGTCGCGGTGGGCGGCGCCGTCGCCGGCGCGGGGGCGGCGGAGGCCGGCGCCGTGACCTGGGCGCGGGGCTTGTCGGCCGCGGGGTCCTTGCTGCAGGCGGCGAGCGGGGCGGCGCAGAGCGCGGCGAGCGCGAACGTACGGATCATCGGCGGCGGCTCCTCGGGTCGAAGGGTGGTCCGGTGGGCGGGGAGGATAGCGTCGAGATCAGTTCCCGTGAATGCGGGCGCCGGCGAAGCGATCGGCCTCGTCCAGCTCGATGACCAGCCACTCGTCGTCGGGGGCGAGCGGGCCGCGCTTCGCGCCGAGGTGGAAGACGAGCTGCCCGTCGCTGCCCCCCTGCAACGCGTCGCCCGCCTCGCCCAGCAGCGCGACGATGTCGGCGCGGCCGCGCCCGGGCAGCACGCGCCGCACCAGGTCGCCGACCATCTTCTGCCGCGGCGTCAGGTCGCGCAGGCTCCGGCGGCTGCCCGCCTCGCGCCAGCGCTCCGATCGGAAGGCCTCCGCGTGCGATCCCAGCGGCAGGCCGCGTGTGGTCCACGCGCCGAGGGCGATCGTCGCCGCGAAGACCGCGAGCCCGCCGGCCGCCCCGAGGGCGCGCCCGAGCGCCTGCCCCCGCGGCTGCGTCCCACCGTACGCCGCCGCGAGGCCCCGCAGCGCCACCCAGGCCAGCGCGCCCACCGCGAGCGGCAGCGACCACAGATAGGCGGCGTAGGCGGGGTGCCGGTAGAGCGGCGTCCACACGTCCGGCGCGAGCCGGAAGCCGAAGTACAGCGCGAGCGCGGCCCACAGGAGGAGGAGTCGCCGGATCACGACCCCGAGACTAACGGAGGCGGCGGCGCGGGGGCGAGTCGACGTCGGCGGCCATCTCGTCGAGGTCGAGGCGCACCCGTTCCCGCAACTCGGCGAACCGATTGGTGAATCCCGTCCCCGGGCGCCAGCAGCCGGTGCGCTCGAGGCGCGCGAGCATCGTGCGCACCTCGTCCTCGTCGGCGCCCAGGGCGGCGGCAGCGCGATCGAGGGCGTCCGCGCCGTGCCGGTCGAGCGCGGCGAGGAGCAGGAGCTCGCGCTGCGTGAGGCCGGCGAGCGTCGACAGCAGGTCGTCGTCGGCGTCGGTCCAGCGGAAGCGCTCGCCCTCGAACGCGCTCGCCACGAGGCGCGCGAACAGGCGGATGTGGGCCGGGCGCCGCGTCGCGCCCGCCGCCTTGAGGGCCCCGAAGAACGCATGCACGAAGTCCTCGTCGCCGAGCAGCGACGACGGCGGCGTGGCCCCGTAGCCGAGCTCGTCGAGGAAGATGCGGATGCGCTTCTGCGACACGTCGACGAAGGCCGCGCCGAACGCGAGCTCGAACGCCGCGCCGAACGAGCCCGTCAGCAGGCGCGACAGGCCCTTCGCGAGGCCGCCGCCCTCCGAGCGCTCGAGCAGGGCGCGGGACCGCTCGACCACGGCCAGCAGGCCGCCACGGGGCTTCTCTTCGGACATGACGTTCAGATGCCGGAGCGCCCTCTGACGCCGCGGCGCCGTCCGTCGGGCGCGGAGCATCCACTCATTGAAAGGAGACAGCCATGACTCCCGATTCCACTCGCGTGGAGGCGTTCGCCCACCGCGTCGTCGCCGATCTGGCCGCCGCATTCTCGGGCGTGCTCGTCAACGTCGGCCACAAGCTCGGGCTCTATACGGCGCTCGCCGACGGGCGGCCCGTGACCGCCGAGGACCTCGCGCGGCGGACGGGCACCGACCCGCGCTACGTCCGCGAGTGGCTCAACAACCAGACGGCTGGCGGCTACCTCACGCATGATCCGGCGCGCGACACCTACACGATGCCGCCCGAACACGCCGTCGTGCTGGCGAACCCCGACAGCCCGGTCTTCTTGCCGCCTGCCTTCGACGTGGCGTCGTCGGCGTGGCTCGACGAGGACAAGCTGGTCGACGCGTTCCGCACCGGACGCGGCATCGGCTGGCACGAGCATGCCCCGCGTCTGTTCGCGGGGACGGAGGCGTTCTTCCGGCCCGGCTACCGGCAGCACCTCGTGGGCGAGTGGATCCCGGCGATGGACGGCATGGTGGCGCGGCTCGAGCGCGGGGCGAAGGTCGCCGACATCGGCTGCGGCCACGGCGCGTCCACCATCGCCATGGCCGAGAGGTGGCCGAAGTCCCGGTTCTTCGGCTTCGACTACCACGAGGCGTCCGTCCGGACGGCGCGGGAGCGGGCGGAGGCGGCGGGCGTCGCCGATCGCGTCGTGTTCGGCGTCGCCGATGCGAAGTCGTTCGCCGGCGGGCCGTACGACCTCGTCTGCTTCATGGATGCCTTCCACGACTTCGGGGACCCGGTCGGCGCCGCCCGGCACGCCCACGACGTGCTCGCGAAGGACGGCCGCCTCTTGCTCGTCGAGCCGCACGCCGGCGACCGGCTCGAGGACAACCTGAACCCGGTGGGGCGGCTGTTCTACGCGGCCTCGACCGCCATCTGCACGCCCAACTCGAAGTCCCAGGAGGTGGGCCTGGCGCTCGGCGCCCAGGCGGGCCCGCGCCGCCTCTCCGAGGTGCTGCGGGAGGCGGGCTTCCGCGGCATCCACCCGACCGCCGACACGCCGTTCAACCTCGTCGTGGAGGCGCGCGCCTGAGACCCGCGCTACGCTGCGCGCCCCCTCGGACGCGGAGCGGAACGTGAGCGTGCACTGCGGGGTGGCCGGCCGTTGCGGCGGCTGCCCCTGGATCGGTCGGCCCTACGACGAACAGCTCGAGGCGAAGCGCGCCCACCTGCGCGGCCTGTGGCGCGACGCCGGCCTGCCGGCGGACGTGGTCGCGGACCCGCCGATCGCCTCGGCGGGCGAGGCCGGGCTGCGCGACCGGATGGACGTCGCGTGGCGTCGGGTGGACGGCCTGCCGGTGCTCGGGATGTGGGACGTCGAGAACGCGACGCTGGTCGACGTCGGCCCGTGCCCGGCCGCCAGCGCGCCACTCCGCGCGTTTCTTCAATGGTTGCGGGCCGATACGCCGCCGATCGACCGCGCCTCGCTGCGGCTGCGCGTCGATCCCGACGGCGTGCGCGGCCTGTGGATCGACGCCGCCAACGTCGACGTGAAGGCGCTGATGGACGAGGGCGACTGGCTGCGGCGGCTGCTCGCGGCGGGGGTCGTCGTCGAGATCGGCCAGCGCCGCAAGCCGCTCTACGCCGACGCCGAGGACGGCCGCCTTCGCCTCTCCAAGGACGTCGCGCTGCGGCCCTGGTTCCGCACGTGGATCGGCGACCGCGCGGTGCCCCTCTACGGCCCGGTCGGCGGCTTCTCCCAGCCCTCGCTCGCCGCCAACCGGCTGCTCGTCGAGCGCGTCGTCGCGCTCTGCGTCGCGACCGGCGCCCGCCGGTACCTCGAGCTCGGCGCCGGCAACGGCAACCTCACGCTTCCGCTGGCCGGCGCCGGGACCGAGGTCACCGCGCTCGAGCTCGACGGAACGGCGCGCGCGGGCCTCGAGCGCAGCGCCGCGGAGGCGGGGGTGTCGGTGGCCGTCGTCGCCGCGGACGTGCACCGCGCCGCCGGCCTGGGACCCCTGATCGACGCGGCGGACGCCGTGCTCGCCGATCCCCCCCGCTCCGGCCTGCGCGGCTTCGTCGACGCGCTCGCCGCCCGCGAGGTCCTGCCGCCGCACCTCGTCTACGTCGCCTGCCACGCCGACAGCCTCGTCGCCGACGCCGCCCGCCTCGCGGCGCTCGGCTACGCGCCGGTCGTGGTCGAGGGCGTGGACCAGTTCCCACAGAGCCCGCACATCGAATGGCTCGTGCGTTTCGACCGCACCACGCCCGCCGTCGCAGACTGATACCGCGGGTCCACACTGGCCGGTGGCCGCGCCCCGTGGCACCGTCTGGCACGTGCATTGCTCTTCGGTGGATCGGACCATCAGGAGAGGGATGCCATGGCCCGGAAGACACATCCCGAAGACGGCGTCGAGACGCCACCGAAGCGGATCGCCGAGGAGGTCCGCGCCGCCGCCCGCACGCGCCGCGAGCCGCCCGCGCCCCCCGAGGAGCGTTACTGGAGCTCGATCCCGCTCGGCGCCTCCGCGGACGCGGCCCGCTTCCCGGAGGAGCACGGCGAGACTGCGGACTGACCTCGCGCTACAGCGCGTGGGCGAAGTCGCGCAGCGCCTGCTCGCCCTTCGGCGTCAGTCGATAGGTGCCGCGACCCACGCGTTCGAACCAGCCATAGTAATCACGCTGCAGGATGGCGGCGACGTCCTTCGGGGCGCTCTCGCCCCGCAGCGCCTTCACGCTCGCCTCGCCGCGGGCGCCCAGGAGACGCGCGATGCGCAGGGCGTCCTGCCGGTAGGCCGTGACGAGCGGCACCCGCGTCGAGCCGCCCCGGTTCGGATCGCCCACGCGCCGGTGGTGCTCTCCGAGCAGTCTCGCGAGCCGCGGTCGGTCCTTACGCGGCCGATACGGCACCGGCTCCACCAGGATCTGCACCGGGCCCCGCGGATCCACCGTCATCAGGCCCACACCGAGCCGCTTGCACAGCCGATGGACCAGTCCATCGTACGGTGAGATACCCGACCGGCGGCGACCCGGCTCGGGGACGGCCAGATAGACGGCGTCGGTGAGCGAGAGGCGGTCGACGCCCTGCAGCACCAGCTCGAGCGAGAACCGGCGCTTCAGCTCGACGACCACCGGCACCTCGTCGCCCCGCACCGCGACCAGGTCGCAATCCCCGATCTCGCCCTTCACCACGAAGCCCTGGCGCTCGAGGAGGGCCTTCACCGGTCCGTAGAGCTCGACCTCCGATTCGACCGGCACGGATCCTCAGCGGCGACGGCGGCGGCGGAGGGAGAGGGCGGCAAGGCCGAGCAGCGGCGCCCCGGTGAGCGGCGTGGCGGCGCAGCCGCCCTCGTGATGGGCCTCGAGCGCGAGGGCGCGCGGACCGACCGGGTCGGGATCGAGATCGAGGCCACCGGCGTCCGGGCCGTCGGCGGGGCCCACGTCGGCGTCGATGCCCGCGTCGGGGGTGGGCGCGACCGGGCCGGCGCCGGCGTCCGGCACGACCGGGCCGGCGTCCGGATCGGGAGGCGGCGGCGGCGGCGCGACGATGTCGGACGGGTCGAGGCCGGCCACGCGGGTGAGCGCGATCGGGCCGTCGGCCTCGATGCGCAGCGCGGAGACGGTGCCCGCCCAGCCGGCGCGGCCGCGGAGGTCGAGCAGGAGCTCCTCGGGTTCGCCGTCGCCGCGCAGCGTCACCTCGGCGACCTCGCCGCCGAAGTGGACGCGCGCCGATGGGGCCCCACTGCGGAGCCCGACGCGCAACCCAGCGAAACGACTGGCATCGATGGCCGTCCAGGCCGGGCTCTCCGCGCAGCCGGCCTCGGCGACGAGCGCGTGGAAGCCGGGGTCGATGCGCACCGCGGCCCCATCGCACCCGCGCCACCCTTCGACGTCCTCGAGGCGCGGGCCGAGGAAGCGCCAGTCGTCGCGCGTGAAGACGTCGGCCTCTCCGGCGTGCCGCAGCAGCTCGCCGGCGTCGTTGTGCTCGACCGGGTCGTCCCACGCGTCCTGCTCGCCGTAGAAGTTCGCGACGTGCGCCACCCAGCCGCGCAGCCAGGCGTGCGGGACCTCGCCGAAGCTGGCCTGCGCCGCCACCAGCTCGAAGCGGACACGCCGCGTCTCGCCGGCGGGCGTGGTGCCGATCTCGACGCGGCCCTCGGCGGCGGGCATGGCCACCGGCGGCGACAGCGCCTCCCAGGCCTCGCCGACCTTCTTCTCGACGACCAGCGACTCGGCGCGCAGGTACGGCTCGGAGAGCGCGTAGCCGATGGTGAGCTCGTCGGCGGCGCGCTGCGTCACCGCCAGCTCGATCGAGGCCTGGAAACGCTGCCCCTGGAGCGCGTCGAAGATGCTGGCGCTCGAGCCCTCGGGCACGAGGTCGCGCGCCTGCCCGTCGATGGTCAGCCAGCGCGTGACGATCGTGAGGTCCGGGTCCTGCGGGGGCGGCGGCGGCGGCGGCGGCTCGGCCTCGCACGCCCCGCGCGGGAAGCCGCCGGTGGGCGAGCGGCGCAGGCGCGCCTCGGTCTGCGGACCGTAGGCGCCGTCCTCGTCGATGCGGTCCTCGGGGTGGTTGCGGTTCCACAGACGCTGGAAGGCCCGCACGGACAAGCCGGCGAGCTGGACGGTCCCGCCCGCGACGTAGTCGAAGTGCACCGGGTCGTTGGCGCCCAGCCAGCGCCACCCGTTGTTCTGCATGGCGCCGCGCCAGCCGGCGTTGTCGGCGATGTCGAGGGCGAGGCCGCTCTCGTGGTTGCTGCGGCCGGGGCTGGCGGCGAGCGAGATGCCGCAGCGCCCCTGCTGCCACCACTTGTAGAGCAGGTATTGCTGGGCGAGCGTGCGCAGGGCCGAGTTGACGGTCATGTTGGCGCCGCGCGCGTTGATCGCCGCGCGCAGGCCGCGTTTGGCCGCCGGCTGCACGAAGGGGAACACCCCGTCGTTCACCCGCACGCCGTTGCCGGCGAAGCTCTCGAGCGTGTCCGGCCGCAGGCAGTTGATCTCGTCGATCAGCTGCCGCGAGAGGCCGGCGACGATGCTCGTGGCGCATCCGCCGGCCTCGCCGACCGTGAGGCCGGCGCGCCAGACGCCGAGCGTGCCCTCCTCGAAGTGGTCCTCGGGGTCGTACGGCCCTTCCGGACCGCACCCACCGAGCGCCACCGCCATGAACGCCGCCACCCCCGCGCGCTTCATTCCCGGGAGAGTACGAGATCAGCGCGTCGGTGGCGAGCCGCGACGTTTCAGCTCGCCAATCGTTCGGAGACCGACGGCTGACAGCGGCGGCAGAAGTAGCGGTCCTTGCGGTCCACCTCGCGCGTCGAGTTGCTGAAGCTCATGACGCAGCCGGGATCCGGGCAGTGCGTCAGGCCGAAGGTGTGGCCGATCTCGTGGACCACCTCGGTGACGGCACGCCGGTGGCACAGGTGCTCGTCGGCGTTCTCGCGCAGGCGCGCCAACGAGACGACGGCCGCGCGGCCCGGACGCTCGGCGAGGCCGAAGACGAAGTTGAGGGAGCCCGCGTACAGGTCCTCGTCGGTGACGACCACCACCCGCCCGTGGCCGTGGCGACGCGCGAGGTCGAGGAGGCGATCGGCCCGGTACTGGCGCCGGCTCATGTCGTAGGCCTCGCCGGGCATGCGGACGGGATCGGCCAGGACCACCTCGAAGCCCTGGATGATCAGGTCGACGCGAATCTTCTCCATCTGGGGCAACGGCGTTCCATGCGTGGGCAGCAGGGTAACGTGCACGTTCGCACTCCCAAGTCAAGTCCTTCAATTGCATGGATGAGCCGCCCGCCCTCGGGCGTCGCGAAGAAACGGCGGTCGCGGGAATTCGTCAGGGAATTCCGAGCGAAACCCTGAGCTTGCGCGGAAGCCTGGCCGCGACGAGCGCGTGGGAGGTGCGGACGAGATCCGCGAGCTCGGCGTCGGAGAGGGCGTGCGGCGCCTTCAGCGAGACCCAGTTGTAGCGGGCGAGGTAGGCGGAGGGCTCCACGCCGTCGATGCCGATGAGGCGGGCGTACTCGAGGGGCTCGGCCTTGAAGCCGAGGCCGCCTTCGTCGAGCCCCCAGACGGCGTACATCTTCTCGCCGACGCAGAAGCAGAGGTCGGCGCCCCACTTCACGTCCTCGGTCGTGCCGGGCAGCGCGCGGCAGACAGCGCGCAGCGTCTCGAGCTCCATGGCGTCTCCTCAACGACGGGGCGCGCGGGCGCGCTCGTAGGCGAAGTCGGTCCTGGTGCGGGTGCGGCGATCGAGCCAGCCGCGCTCGTCGAGCTGGTCGCAGAGCGCCCCGAAGAGCGCCCGCGCGCCGAGCGCCGCCGCCACCGGCAGGCGCTCGAGGCCCCCGTCGTCGGTGGCGAGATCGACGTCGAACGCGAGCTCGAGCGTGACGGGCGGGCCGCCGGCGACCGGGGACCACGCGCTCGCCCAGCAGCGCGCCGCGAACCCGTCGGCGAGCTCGAGGCGGCACAGGTGCGTGGTGCGCTCGCGCGCGACGAAGCCGCGGACGACCGAGAGCGTGCGGTCCGCGCGCGGGGCGAGGCGCTCGAGCATCGGGAAGAGCGCGGCGGCGCCCGTGACGTCGAGCGGCGCGAAGGGCGCGGGCACCGAGACGCGCGCGGTCTGCGCGAAGACCGAGCCGGCGCCGCCCGCCCATGGCAGGATCTCCTCCTCGAAGCGGCGGCGGCCCTTCAGCGGCGTGCGCAGGTCGGCCGTCGCGGCGAGGACGCGGTCGGTGCTGCGCGCGCGCAGCGTGACCTGGTGCGCCTCGCCGTCGCCGTCCTCGGCGCGGATGCGCAGCGAGAGGTCGTGGGCGCGGAAGGCGCGGTCCGGCGTGTCGAGGTACCAGGTCGTCCGCTCGCGGGTGTCGTCCTGGGCGTCGACGGCGCCGGGCGACACGCCGGCGCGGCCGATGGCCGACCACAGCAGCGCGCGCAGCTCGGCGTGGCCCTCGTCGGCGCGCAGGGGCGCCGCCGCCAGCAGCAGCTTGTACTCCCGGCGCGTGACCGGGCGGTTGCGGGACTTCCGGCGCAGCGCGCCGTCATCGATCGGGTGCGTCATGGCCGAAGACATCTCACCGAGCCGTCAGCGAGGCAACCCGAAGAGATCGACGGCGACGGCGGTCGTCGCGGCGGCCACCTCGCCGACGGGGCGGCCCGCGCAGCGCGCGACGGCCTCGACGACGTGCGGCAGGAAGGCCGGCTCGTTGCGCCCGTCCTTCGGCTTGGGGCGGAGGTCGCGGGGCGTGAGGAACGGCGCATCGGTCTCGACCATGAGGCGCTCCGTCGGGACGAGCGACGCCGCCGCGCGAAGCGCCTCGCCGCGCCGCTCGTCGCAGATCCAGCCGGTGACGCCGAGGTGCAGGTCGAGGTCGAGGTAGGCGCGCGCCTCGTCCGGGCCGCCGGTGAAGCAGTGCACGACGCCGCCGACGAGGCGCGGCCGGTGTCGGGCGAGGAGGGCGCAGAAGTCCGCGTGCGCGGCGCGCTCGTGCAGGAAGACCGGCAGGCGCAGATCCGCCGCGAGCTCGAGCTGGGCCTCGAAGACGCGCCGCTGGACGTCGCGCGGCGAGAAGTCGCGGTCGTAGTCGAGGCCGCACTCGCCGATGGCGACGGCCCGGGCGGCGAGCGCGCGCAGCTCGCCCTCCGTCGCGGCGCTCCACGACTTCGCGTCGTGCGGGTGCACGCCCGCGGTGGCGCGCAGGCAGTCGGACCGGCGCGCCGCGAGCGCCGCGGCCTCGCGGCTCGACGCGACGCTGGTGCCGGTGACGATCATCCAGCGCACGTCGGCGGCGAGCGCCCGCGCGATGACCACCTCCACGTCATGGTGGAAGCGGCGATGGGCCAGGTTCACCCCGATGTCGACGAGCATCGCGCCAGATTACCGTAGACTGCCGCGCATGCAGCGTCCCCCCGCCTCGCGGATCCTCGCCCTGTGCGGGCTCGCCTTCACCGTGCTGGCGAGCTACGAGGTCGCGCGGTCGGCGGTCGAGTCGCCCTTCCTGACGGCGCACACCGAGAAGGCGCTGCCGCAGGTCTGGCTGTTGGTCGCCGCCGGGGCGGCGATCGCGGTCGCCGTCTACAACCGCTTCGCCGCGCGCGTCACCCTCCTGCGCCTCTTCGGCGCTTGCACGCTCGTCTCGTGCGCGCTGCTGGCCCTGCTGCAGGGCGCGCGGGCGGTCGACATGCCCGGCGTGCATTACGCGCTCTACGTCTGGAAGGACGTCTACATCGTCGTCGTCCTCGAGGCGTTCTGGAGCTTCGCCAACACGATCTTCCCCATCAAATCGGCACGTTGGGTGTACGGCTGGTTCTGCGCGGCCGGGTCGCTCGGTTCGGCCGCCGGCGCGGAGCTGATCAAGCGCGCGGCGCCGGTCTTCGGCACGGCCTCGGCGCTCTGGCTCGTGGTGCCGCTGCTGGGCCTGGCCTGGGCCGGCGCCGCGATGATGCGCGCGCCCGACGCGACGGCGGAGGCGAAAGCGCCGGCGCGGGCGCCATGGCGGGAGAGCGTCCGGCTGCTGCGGGACAGCCCGTACCTCGGTCGGATGCTGATGGTGATCGTCGCCGTCCAGCTCGTGGTGACCCTCGTCGACTACGAGTACAACGCGCTGCTGCGGACGACGTACACCGACGAGGCAGCGCGCACCGCGGCCAGCGCGACCGTGTACCAGGCGATCAGCTTCGGCGCGCTGGCGCTGCAGGTCCTGACGGGGCCCATCCTGCGCCTGGCCGGCGTGACGGGGACGCTCGTCGGCATCCCGCTCATCATCGCCATCACCGTGGCCGGCCTGGCGCTCGCCCCGCGCTTCGCCGTCGCCGCCGCCGCCAAGGTCGCCGGCAAGACGTTCGACTACTCGCTGTTCCGCGCCGCGAAGGAAATCCTCTACATTCCGCTGAGTTATGCGGAGAAGACGCAAGGCAAGGCCCTGGTCGACATGCTGAGCTACCGCGTCGCGAAGGGCGGCGCGTCGCTGCTGCTGCAGGGGCTCATCGCGCTCGGCGCGCTCGCGGCCGTCTCGTGGCTGGCGCTGGGCTGCGTCGCCGTGTGGCTCGCGCTGACGGTGGGGCTGGTGCGACGGTGGCGGCGTCGCGCCCAGGAGCAGGGCGAGGCGCGCGACGCCGCCTGACTCAGGCGTGGACGGCGAAGAGCAGCACGCGCGGGTGGCCGAAGAAGGGCACGGCGCGCTCGAAGCGCATCCCGATCTTCTCGGCGACGTTGATCGACGCGCGGTCGTCGGGGTTGATGAGCGACACGACGCGCTGCAGGCCCCAGCCGAAGCCCCAGTCGCGCAGCGCGCACGCGGCCTCGGTGGCGAGGCCCTGGCCCCAGAAGCGCCGGTCGACGAGCCACGTGAGCGTCGTCTCGCGGACGCCCTCGACCTCGTAGGGGGCGTAACCCATCCGGCCGAGAAACTGTTCGTCGGCGAGCCGCTCCACCGCCAGCATGCCGATGCCGCGCTCGTCGTACGTGCACATGAGGCGCCGCGTCTCTTCGAGCAGTCGGTCGCGCCCCCCCGCGAACAGCACCATGCGCTCGTCCTCGAGGACGCGCTCGAGCGCCTCGAAATCGGCCGGCCTCAATCTTCGTAAGCGGATGTGCTCGGTGTCGAGCACCGTGTCGCGCATGTCCATGGTCTCCCCTCCTGGTGTCAAGTTTCCTTGACACCCGTGCATGTGTCCAGCTTGTCGTGCCGCGAGGCGGTCGCGCAGACTGGGGGCCATGCGACGGTGGAACCGCTGGTGGATCGAGGCCGGACTGGCGCGACGACTCGGGCCGTGGGCCGACGCGACGGCGCGCCCGCCCGGCGTGACGCGGCGGGAGGTGACGGTCCCGGCCGGCGAGCGGCCGTTCCCGGCGTGGATCTACCGGCCGACGCGGCCGCGGGGCGCGCTGCTGCTCGTGCCGGGGCTCCACTACCTCGGGCCCGCCGATCCGCGCCTCGACCGCTTCGCCGCCGTGCTCGCCGCCGCGGGTCTGTGGGTGCTCGCGCCGTTCCTGCCCGACTTTCGCGCCCTCGTGCTCGATCGCCGGCTGCTCGACGACGTGGCCTATGCCTTCGACGCCTGCCTTGCGGCCGCCGACCGCCCGCCGGGCCGGCTGGGTGTGATGAGCATCTCGTTCGGCTCCCTGCCCGCGCTGTCGCTGGCGGCGCGGCGCTCCGACGAGCTGGCGGGCGTCCTCGTGTTCGGCGGGTATGCCGACGTGGGCGACGCGCTGCGCTTCTGCCTGCACGGCGCGCCGGGCGTCCCGCGCGACCCGCTGAATGCGCCGGTCGTCTTCCTCAATCTTCTCGAGCACTTGCCGGTCGAGGACGCCGGCCGTGAGCGGCTGGCGGGCGCGTGGCGGCGCTTCGTCGAGGCGACGTGGGGGCGGCCCGAGATGAAGGCGCCGGACCGCTGGCCGGCGGTGGCGCGCGCCCTGGCCGCCGAGCTCCCCGCCGCCGACCGTCCGCTGTTCCTGACGACGTGCGGCGTCGAGCCGGGCGGCGCCGAGCTGCTCGAGACCGCGCTCGCCGCGGCCCGCGACCGGCACGCCTGGCTCGACCCGCGGCCGCACCTGGCGGCGATCCGCTGCCCCGTCCACGTCGTGCACGGCGCCGAGGACGACGTCATCCCGTGGCAGCACGCCCGACGGCTCTACGAGGCGCTGCCGCCCGCCGCCCGCGCCGGGCTGCACGTGACCGGCCTTTACGATCACACGGGCCACAGCGGCGCGGCGAGCCTGCGCGAGGCCCGCACCCTCCTCGGCATCCTCCGAGCGATCACGGCCACCGCCGGCCTCTGACCCCGCCGAATGGTGGCAGCCGTTCGGCGTACTCCGTAATGTGCGTTCGTCTCATGGGGGATCCCGCTCGCGGGCACCGTCGAACCGGATCGCGTCCGCGCCCGTACCCACCGGGCGCGCGCCGCGCCGGGTTCGGGGTGGCGCTGCGGCGGGTGCGCGGGGGCTTCGAGGCCCGGGAGCTGAAGGATGACGGGGCGGGGAGGGCCGCAGGCCCTGGTGGCGGCGGCGCTGGCGATCTTCCTC
>CAUJDF010000034.1 GCA_963169045.1 Myxococcota bacterium | reverse complement strand
CTGCGGAAGCCCTCGTTGCGCGCGAGGAAGATGTTCGCCGGCTTGAGGTCGCGATGGGCGATGCCCGCGGCGTGCGCCGCGTCGAGCGCGCGCCCGATCGGCTCGAGGATCTCGACCACCTCGGCGAGCGGCAGCCGGCCCCGCTTCTCGAGCAGCTCGAGCAGCGTCATGCCCTCGAGCAGCTCCATCACGTAGTACTGCCGGCCGTCGTCGAGGCGGCCGAAGCCGAAGATGTCGATGATGCCGC
Organism: Myxococcota bacterium; assembly: GCA_963169045.1. GTDB lineage: Bacteria > Myxococcota_A > Bradymonadia > UBA7976 > UBA1532 > CAUJDF01. The sequence goes on along the minus strand of CAUJDF010000034.1, from coordinate 2,467 downwards.
TGTGGCCGATCTTGTTGACCGCCCGCGCCTCGTCGATGAAGCGCGCCACGATGCCCGGATCGACCGAGTAGCGCAGGTTGAGGACCTTGATGGCGGCGGCCTTGCCGATCACCGGGTGCGTGCCCCGGTAGACGGTGCCGAACGCGCCGGCGCCGAGCTGGTGCTCGACGACGTACTCGCCGACACGCACGCCGGCGGTGAGGGCCTGGTCGCGCACGAACGGGGCGATCGCCGGATCGGTCGGCAACGTCTCGGCGAAGGCTGCGCGCTGAACGCCACCTTTCTCGGGCATCGAACCGGCCATCTCCCCCCTGGCCGCATTGTGGGCGGACCCCCGACGCTGGCGCAAGGTAGTTGACAAAGCGGCGCGGACGCGGACATGGGCGGTCCCGTGGGCGGCGGTTGCGTCGAGACGCGTCATCGGTCTGCCCGGTCCGCAGCGAATTCGTGCAGAATGCGCCGCCATGCCCGACCAGAACCGCATCGTCCGCCCGGGCCCCGACGCCCGCTCCGTCCGCACCGAAGACGGCAAAGTCCTCCGCCCCCCCGCCGACTGGGCGCTGCTGCCGCCCGGCGACGCCGGCCTGACGCGCCGGGTCAAGGCGGGCGGCCCCACCTGGACCGTCCAGGAGAAGGTGGGCCGCAAGATGTTCTCCCGTGGCGTGTGGGCGCCGGCGGTCCGCATCGACGGCGTCCGCGCCGCCCTCGAGCGCGAGCGGGCGACGCCGCAGTACGAGGCGAAGCTCTCGGCCGGCCGCGAGCGCCGCGCCAAGGCGCAGGAGGTCTACGTCGAGGACTTCCGGCAGGCGGTGCTCGACTTCCTCGGCTTCGCGCCCGTCCACGGGGAGGTCGCCGGCCGCATGGCGGACGCGATCGCCGCCCACGCCACGCCGGTGGGCAGCGGGACGGTCGCGCGGACGCAGCGCATCCCGATCGAGGAGCGCGCCGAGGCGGCGGTGATCGCGTGGATGCGCCACCAGACGACCGCCTACGACGACATGGCCATCCCGCGCGTGAAGGGCATGCGCCGCGAGGTGCGCCGCGAGCTGGCGATGCGCTCGCGCCGCCTGCTCGAGACGTACCGGCGCGGCGCCGCCGTCGACGCGGCGAAGTGCCCGCTGCAGCGCGCGCTCCGCGACTGACAACGGCGGGCGTTCAGGTGGGTGACGGATCGCGCCGGACGGCAGGGCGAGGGCAAGGCGCGGCCCCGAAGGCAGGGCCGTCGTCCTGGTCGCAACACCGCCATCGCCTTGCCGGACAAGCGAGGCGTTGCCCACCTGGACGCCCGCCGCTGTGACAGCGCGTCGCGTTCACGTCTATGCTGCGCCCATCCGGAGGTGCGGATGCGGCGGCTCGGGTGGGGCATCGGTCTGTGGCTGTGCGTCGCGTGCAGCGACGAGAGCGGGCAGCGCATCGTGGGCGGCACGCCGCGCGAGGGCGGCGAGGACGCCGGCGCCGCGGACGTCGGGCGCGGCGACGCCCGGCCGCTGAACGAGGACGCCGGCGCGGCCGCGGACGCGACCGGGCCTGCCGGCGATGCCGCCGGCGACGACGCCGCCCGGCCCGGCGACGACGCGGCCCGGCCCGGCGACGACGCTGCCCGGCCCGGCGACGACGCGGCCCCGCCCGGCGAGGACGCGGCCCCGCCCGGCGAGGACGCGGCCCCGCCCGGCGACGACGCGGCCCCGCCCGGCGACGCCGCATCCTCGGACGCCGCGCGGCCCGACCCGGACGCCGCCCCGCCGCCGCCCGACGCCGCCCCGCCGCCGCCCGACGCCGCCCCGCCGCCGCCCGACGCCGCCCCGCCGCCGCCCGACATGGGCCCGCAAGTCCCGCCCGGCCGCGTCCCCTGTAGCCGCGGCCCCGGCCTGGTCCTCTTCGCGATCTCGTGGAGCGGCGGCGGCAGCAGCGCCGACGTCGACCGCTGGGACGCGCCCTGCGACTACTCCATCCGGATCAACGACGCGTGCGGCGCCTTCCCCCGCTGCGGCCCGGGCGCCATCGAGAACTGCCGCGTCGAGACCGTCGACAACGGCCAGGGCCTCGTCATCGACGGCGGCGACGACCTGCTCGTGCGCTTCTCGGTCGAGGGCATGTTCTTCCAGGGCGCCGACCTGTACTTCCAGGCCCGCGCCCTCGGCGCGCAGGCGCAGATGGAGATCTGGTCGCCGATCTACGGCGGCCTCGAGGGCCCGATCGACGGCGGGAACTACCAGTGGTACGGCGTCGACTGGAGCGAGCTTTTGCGGCCCGGGGACGAGCAGGGCCTGACCGGCATCCGCTTCGACGCCACGCAGGGCCAGGTGGCCATCCACGCCGTCGAGGTGTGCCTGCGCGAGTGATCAGCCCCGCGCGAGCGTGAAGACGCCGATGGGGCGCGCGTCCGGACCCTCGCCGACCGTGAACCAGACGCACGACACCGACCAGCCGGAGGCCTCGAGCGACTCGAGCAGCTCGAGGCTCTCGG
>CAUJDF010000033.1 GCA_963169045.1 Myxococcota bacterium | reverse complement strand
CCGAACGGGCCGGCGCAGTCGGCGTCGGCGCAGCACTCGTGCTCGCCGCCGCCGTCGGCGCACGGGTGGGTGAAGCCGAAGGGCGTCGCGCAGAAGCGCGCCGCGCCCGGCTCGTCGGGGATCGCGACGCAGCGGCCGCCGGCGCCGCCCTCGGCGTCGGCCGCGCACTCGGAGCGCGGGCCCGGCCCGCCGCCCGCGCCGCCGCCGCCGCCCGCACCGCCGCTGCCGCCCGCACCGCCGCTGCCGCCCGCGCCGCCCGCGCCGCCGCTGCCGCCGGCGCCGCCGGTGCCGCCGCTGCCGCCGCTGCCGCCGCTGCCGCCCGCACCACCGGCACCACCGGCACCACCGGCACCACCGGCACCACCGGCACCACCGGCACCACCGGCACCACCGGCACCACCGGCACCACCGGCACCACCGGCACCACCGGCACCACCGGCACCACCGACGCCGCCGCTGCCGCCGACACCGCCCGCGCCGCCGACGCCGCCAGCGCCGCCTTCGCCGCCAGCGCCGCCTTCGCCGCCTTCGCCGCCGGCACCGCCTGCGCCACCGGCGCCGCCCGCGCCACCGGCGCCACCGGCACCGCCGTCTCCGTCGTCGTCGCAACCCGCGGCGATCAGCGCCGCCGCGAGCAACAACCGCCGCATCCACGCTCCGTTCATCGCATCCTCCATGGTCCCGCCGAAGCTAGCGCGCCTCGCCGAGACACCGCCAGCGAGGGGGCACGCCCCGTGCACGACACCGCGGCCAGGAAGCGCGCCACCACGGAGGACCGCCGATGGAACTGCGATCGCCCGCCTTCGACGACCAGAGTCCGATACCGTCCGAATACACTTGCGAGGGCGACGATGTTTCGCCCGCGTTGCACTGGTCCGGCCTGCCGGACGGCGTGCGCAGCCTCGTGCTCATCGTGGACGATCCAGACGCCCCCGATCCGCAGGCGCCGAAGACGACGTGGGTGCACTGGGTGCTCTACGACGTCCCGCCCGGCACCGACGGCCTCCCGCGCGACGTGAGGCAGCTGCCGCGCGGCACGCGCGAGGCCCTCAACGACTGGAAGCGCACCGGCTGGGGCGGCCCCTGCCCGCCGGTGGGCCGCCACCGCTACTTCTTCAAGCTCTACGCGCTCGACACGACGCTCGGCGACCTCGGCCCGCGCGCGACCAAGGCCGACGTGGTGAAGGCGAAGATGGGCCACGTCCTCGCCGAGGCGCGCCTCGTCGGCACCTACGAGAAGAAGCACCGCTGAAGCGCTTGCCCTCCGCCGCGCGGTGGGCTCGAATCGAGGCATGGTCGCATTCACCCTCGGCGTCCTCGGCTGGACGCTCGCCGAGTACCTGCTGCACCGCTTCCTCGCCCACCACGCCCGCGGGAAGAACGACTTCTCGCGCGAGCACCTGCGCCACCACGGGCGCCGCCACTACTTCACGCCGACGCGCCGCAAGATCGCCACCGCGGTGCCGGCGCTCGCCGCCGTCGCCGCCCTCGGCGCGCTCCTCGCCGGCGCGGCGTCGGGCCTCGCGTTCACCGCCGGCTTCGGCCTGATGTACGTGGCCTACGAGGTGGCGCACCGGCGCGCGCACACCCACCCGCCCCGCGGCCCCTACGGCCGCTGGCTGCGCCGCCACCACCTGCACCACCACTTCGGCAACCCGTGGTCCAACCACGGCGTGACCACGCCGCTCTGGGACGCCGTCTTCCGCACGCTCGAGCACCCGGGCACCATCGGTGTCCCGCCCCACCTCGCCATGCCCTGGCTCGTCGACGAGGGCGGCGCCCTGCGCCCCGAGCACGCCGCCGACTACGCCCTCGGCCGCCGTCCGATTGCCGCGAAGCCCGCCGTGCATTAGAACCGCGGGCGTGGAAGACGCCCTCGAGACGAAGCTCCGCCCAAATCCGGCCCTCGGCCGAGGCGTCACCTCGGTGGCGCGCGTGACCGACGACTGGTACGTGGCCTGTCGGTCGCGCGCGCTGCGCCGCGACAAACCGATGGCGGTGACGCTGCTCGGCTGGCCGCTCGTGCTGTTCCGCGGCCCCGACGGCACGCCGGGCGCGCTGCTCGACCGCTGCGCGCACCGCAACGTCCCGCTCTCGCTCGGCGCCGTCTGCGAGGGCCGCGTCCGCTGCGCCTACCACGGCTGGGAGTTCGCCACCGACGGCGCCTGCAAGCGCATCCCGGTGCTGTGCGGCGACGCCGAGGCCCGTGGCCGCCGCGTCCCCGCCTTCGCCGTCCGCGAGCGGCAGGGCCTCGTCTGGGTCTATGCCACCCCCGACGCGGCGCCCGCCCGCGAGCCCTACGTCTTCCCGTTCGCCGGCCAGCCCGGCTACACGACGGTCGTCGAGGTCCTCGAGGCACAGGGCTCGATGCACGCCGTCGCCGAGAACGCGCTCGACGTGCCGCACACCGCCTTCCTGCACGGCGGTCTGTTCCGCAAGAAGGAAGGCTCGGGCAACGACATCGAGGTGGTCGTGCGGCGATGGCACGACCGCGTCGAGGCCGAATACATCGGGGAGCCGGCCCCGAAGGGCCTCGCCGGTCGCATCCTCGCGCCGGGCGGCGGCGTCGTGACCCACTTCGATCGCTTCCTGCTGCCGAGCATCGTCCAGGTGGAGTACCGGCTCGGCGATCGCAGCCACCTCGTGCTCTCCGCCGCGCTCACGCCCGTCGAGGACTTCGTCACCCGTCTGTTCGCGGTGATCAGCTTCCGCCTGCCCATCCCGGGCTGGCTCGTGACCGCCGCGCTCCGTCCCATCGCCCGCTTCATCTTCGGGCAGGACGCGCGCATGCTCACGCACCAGACGCAGGCGGTCCGCCGCTTCGGCGGCGAGCAATACATGTCGACCGAGATCGACGTGCTCGGGCCCCACATCCTGCGCCTCCTGCGCAACGCGGAGCGCGGCGACCGCGTCCCCGTCGAAGCGCCCTGGGAGAAGCGCGTCACCATGAGGGTGTGATGGACTCCACCTACCGTCTCCTGGTCGTCCTGCACGTCCTCGGCGCCGTCACCTGGGTCGGCGGGGTGCTCTTCATGGGCCTCGTCGCCGTGCCCGTGGCGCGGCGCCTCGATCCCGTCCTGCGCCACCGCATCACCGCCGACGTCGGCCGCCAGGCGCGCACCGTCGGCTGGATCGCGCTCGCCGTCGTCCTCACCACCGGCATCTTCATGGCGAACGCCTGGGGCGCCGACTGGGCCACCGTCCTCGACGGCAGCTGGTTCGCGTACACCCCCCGCAACACGCTGCTCGGGTGGAAGCTCCTCCTCGTGACGCTGATGCTCCTCGTCACGGGCTTCCACGACTGGTACCTCGGGCCGAAGCACGCCCGCGCGCCGGGCGACGAGCGCGCCCGCAAGCTCGCCAGCCGCCTCGGCCGTCTGACGGGCCTGCTCGTGATCGCGATCGTGGTGCTCGCGGTGTACGTTGCCCGCGGATGGTCCTGAAGGAGCCGCCCGTGGCGTCGAAGCTGAAGAGTCCCGCCGACATGTTCGAGGCGATCGCGCGCAGGCTGAAGGACACGACGGGCCGTTCGCTCGAGGAGTGGACGGAGGCGCTCCGGGCCGCGGGGCTCGCCGACGTCGACGCCGCCGCGAAGTGGCTGCAGGCGCAGGGCGTGACCGGCGGCCGCGCCCGCACCATCGCCCAGCACGTCTTCGGCCTGCCGGACTGGGCGACGGCCTCGGGCGAGGCGCTCGTCGACGGGCAGTACGCCGGCGCGAAGGCGGCGCTGCGCCCCGTGTACGAGCGCGTGGTGGCGCTCGCCTCGGCGCTGGGCGCCTCGGTGGAGCCGCGCAAGACCTACACGACGCTCTCCACGCCCAAGCGGCAGTTCGCCATCGTCCAGGCCACGACCAGGGCCCGCGTCGACCTCGGCCTGCGCCTCGGGGGCACGCCGCCCGAGGGTCGCCTCGAGCCGGCGAAGGGCCTCGGCAACGAGTACATCAACCGCCGGTTCGCGCTGACCACCCCCGACCAGGTCGACGCCGAGGTCGAGGCCTGGCTGAAGCGCGCCTACGACCTGAACGCCTGAAAGAGGTTGTTGAGCGCCTCGGCGAAGGTCGGGTGCGCGAAGACGCCGTCCCGCAGCGCCGTGTAGGGCAGCCCCGCCATCATCGCCACCTCGAACACGGCCAACAGCTCGCCGGCATACGGCCCGAGCACGGTCGCCCCCACCACGCGGTCGTCCGGGCCGACGAGCGCCTCGATGAAGCCGCGCGTCTCGTCGGACTCGATGGCGCGCGCCACCGACTTCATCGGCAGCCGCGCCACGCGCGCCCACGGCGCCTGGTGCTTCGTCAGGCCGATGCGCCCCAGCTCCGGGTCGGTGAACACCACGTACGGCACCGGGCGCCCGTGGATCGTGGCGTCCCCGCCCTCGAGCAGGTTCGTGCACAGCACGCGATAGTGGTCGTAGGCCACGTGCGTGAACGCCGGCCCGCCGACGACGTCGCCGAGCGCGTACACGCCGGGGACGCTCGTCTGCAGTCGCCCGTCGACGCGCACGAAGCCGCGCGCGTCCGTCTCGACGCCGGCGGCCTTCAGGCCGAGGTCGTCGGTGTTGGGGCGGCGGCCGGCGGCGAGCAGCAGGTGGCTCGCGGACAGGACGCGGTCGTCCACGTGGACCCGGAGCTCGCCCGGACCGCCGCGCTCCACCCGCGCCACGCGAGCGCCGGGGAGGACCTCCACCCCCTCCTCGCGCAGCAGGTTCGTGAGCGCCGCCGACACGTCGGCGTCCTCGTGGGCCAACAGGCGCGGCCCCGCCTCCACGAGCGTGACCCTGGCGCCGAAGCGCCGGAAGAGCTGGGCGTACTCGACGCCGACGTAGCCGCCGCCGATCACGACGAGGTGCGTCGGCAGCGCGTCGAGCGCCACCACCTGCCGCGGATCGAGCACGTCGACCTCGTCGAGGCCGGGGATGGGCGGCCGAACGGCGCGGGTGCCGGTGTCGATGAAGTGCAGCGGCGCGGAGAGGCGGCGGTGGCGCCCGTCCGCGCCGAGCACCTCGACCGCGTCGGGCCCGACGAAGCGGCCGTGGCCGCGGACGAGCTCGACCCCCACCTCGTCCTCGAGCCGCGCCGCGACCCCGTCGCGGAACTGCTCGACGACCCGCCGCTGGCGGGCCTGGACGGCGCGAAAGTCGACGCGCACGGGCCCGGCGTCGACGCCGAAGTCGCTCGCCCGGCGGGCCAGGGCGGCCACGCGCGCGCTCGCGACGAGCGTCTTCGTCGGGGTGCAGCCGAAGTTGACGCAGGAGCCGCCGAGCGGTCCGCGCTCGACGATGGCCACGCGGCGCCCCGCCGCGGCGAAGGCCTTCGCCAACGGCGTGCCGCCCTGGCCGGTGCCGAGGACGACCGCGTCGTACCACTCGATCGACGCCGACTGCGAGGTGAACGGCATGCCACGCCTCCTCCTCCGCCCGCCGCGAAGGAGGGTGCAAGAAGAGCGCCGGCAGTTGGATGGCGGGTCGCTCGGGAGGGGGGAGCGGAGCACGCAGGCGCGACTGCCCGGCGGCCTGCGCAACGCCGCCCGACGTCAGCTCGTCCCTGAGCTGCCTGTGCTGCCCGGCTCGGCCCTCCCTCGCGGCCCGCGGCTGGGGTCGGCGTCCGCCGCGCTCGCGCGCCACGGACGCCCTCGGGCCAACGTCATCGCCATCTCCTGTCTCGTCCCGTCTCGCGGGACGGGTGGGTCAAACGAACACCACCCCGGAAAGATTCAACGTCGCGTGCGTTTTTCTGCCCGCGCCCCGGATTGACACGGAGGCGCCCCGCGCGTTCTCTTGACCCGAAGCTGGGGGGAACGCGATGCGGTGGCGCTGGATCCTCGCGACGGGATTGGCTTTTTCGTCCTGCGCCGACCAGGCGGAGGAGGACGGCGGGGCGCGTGACGCGGGTCCGCGCGTCACGCGGGACGCCGGGGCGCGCGACGGGGCGCTGCCGCCGCTCGATGGGGCGCCGGACGACGGCGGCCTGCCGGCGGGCGACGGGGCGGTGCCGGACGGGGGCACGCCGGCCGACGACGCGACCGCGCCGGACGGCGGTCCGCCGGCCCCCGACGGCGGCCAGTCCGCGAACGACGGCGGCCCGCCGGGTGACGGCGACGTGCCGCCGCCCGACGGCGGCGCCCTACCGCCCGACGGCGCGCCGCCGGCCGGCTGCGAGGGCGTCGTCTGCGACGACCGCAACCCCTGCACCACCGACACGTGCGACGGCGGCCGCTGCGTCTTCGCGCCGGCCGGCGCCGGCACCGCGTGCGGCGACGGCGACCCGTGCAACGGCGCCGAGACCTGCGACGGCAGCGGCGCCTGCAATGCCGGCGCGCCGGTCGTGTGCCGGTCCGACGACCCGTGCCTCGCCGCGTCCTGCGACCCCGTCTCGGGCCGCTGCCGCGTCGCGCGCATCGCCGGCTGCTGCGCCGAGGACGACGAGTGCGTCAGCGGCGACGTCTGCCTCGACGCCCGCTGCGACCCCGGCCGCCGCCAGTGCGCCGAGGAGCGCAACCCCGACTGCTGCCGCGCCGACGCCGACTGCGGCCCCGCCGGCGCCTGCGTCGAGGCCTTCTGCGACCCCGCCACCGCCCGCTGCGCCACGCGCCCCGTGGCCGACTGCTGCGCCCGTGACGCGGATTGCCCCGAGGTCGACGGCTGCACCGCCTTCGCCTGCGACCGCGGCGCCTGCGTGGAGCGCCCCGTCGCCGGCTGCTGCGTGACCGACGTCGACTGCGGCGGTGCCCAGGGCTGCGAGAACGCCCGGTGCCGCCCACTCGCGGACCTCGACCGCGACGACGACGGCGCGCCCGCCGACGTGGACTGCGACGACCGCGATCCCGCGCGCTTCCCCGGCCACCCCGAGGTCTGCGAGGGCGGCGTCGACGAGGACTGCGACGCGCAGGCCGACGACGCCGATCCCGAGTGCGCCCCCCCGCCGCCCGCCGTCGACTTCGCCGCGATCCAGTTCCCGCTCGAACCGCTCGCGGGCTGCGCCGGCGGCCCCTCCGCGCTGGTCTTCGGCCGCGTCTTCGCGGCGGGGCGGACGCCCGGCGAGGGCCAGGGCCGCGGCGTCGAGGCCGAGCTCGGCTTCGGTCCCGACGGCAGCGACCCCACCGCCGGCGGCTGGCTGTGGATCCCCGGCACCTACAACGCCGACCTGCGCAACGAGTTCGACCAGCTCAACGACGACGAGTACCGGGCGAACCTCGCGCTCGTGCCCGCCGGCGAGTGGGACGTCGCCTGGCGCTTCCGCCTCGACGGCGGCCCCTGGACCTACGCCGACAAGCGGCCCGGCGGATCCGGCGACGGCTACGACCCCGCGCAGTCGCTGGCGCTCGTCGCCCGCGAGGACTGCCCGCCGGTGGGCTTCGCGGCGACGCAGTTCCCCGTCCAGCCGATCACCGTCTGCGGCGGCGAACTGCCCCCCGACATCTTCGGCCGCGTGTGGGTCGCGGGGCGCACGCCGGGCGAGGGGCGCGCGATCGGCATCGACGCCGAGCTGGGCTACGGCCCCGACGGCAGCGACCCCGCGGGTCCCGGCTGGGACTGGGTCCGCAGCGAGTACAACGGCGACCTGCGCAACGGCTTCAACGAGCTCAGCGACGACGAGTACCGGGGCGCGCTGCGCGGCGTCGGCGTGGGCACCTGGGACGTGGCGTGGCGCTTCCGCGCCGACGGCGGGCCCTGGACGTACGGCGACCTCGTGCCCCAGGGCAGCACCGACGGCTACGCCCCCGCCGCCGCCCTCTCGCTCACGGTGCGTGCGGCGTGCGACTGAGGCGCATGCTAGGGTGCGCGTTCCGGTTCCCCGAGGAGACCCCGTGAAGCCCCTGCTGCTCGCCCTGCTGCTCGCCACCGGCTGCACCATCGAGTCCGGCGCGAAGACCGCGCCGGCGCCGCCCCCGCCGGCGACCGAAGCCACCACCGCGCGCGTCGCCCCGCCGCCGCCGTCGGCGGCGCCGAAGACCGGCCCGCACGTCGAGTTCGACGGCCCCATCCAGTGGCGCACGTGGGACGACGGCCTCGCCGAGGCGAAGAAGGCCAACCGCGGCATCTTCCTGCTCGTGTACGCCGACTGGTGCCCGCACTGCCGCAACCTGTCGCCGGTCTTCCAGCAACCGGACGTCGTCGCGCTCGCCGAGAAGCTCGTGATGGTGCGGCAGGACGCCGACGCGCGCGCCCCGTGGCTCCAGCGCTTCGAGGCGCAGGGCACCTACGTCCCGCGCATCTTCTTCCTGCGGCCGGACGGCACGCTGCGCGACGACCTCAAGAGCGCGAACCCGAACTACCCGTACTTCTACACGCCGGGCGGCGTCGACGAGCTCAAGGCCTCGATGCGCCGGGCGGCGGAGGGCTGAAGCCATGGCATTCGGACACGACGGCCGCACCGTCTACTTCTGCGTCGACCTCGAGGCGAGCGGCCCCGTCCCCGGCCTGTTCAACATGGTCTCGGTGGGCGGCGTCGAGGTGCGCTGGAACGGGCAGCGCCACGTCCGCGGCGACACGTTCTACTTCGAGATCTGCCCGGAATTCGAAGGCTTCGACCCCGGCGCCATGAAGATCCACGGGCTGAGCGAGGCGCACCTGCGCGAGCACGGCCTGCCGGCGCGCGAGGTGATGCAGAAGATCGCCGAGTGGGTGAAGGCGCACGTGAAGCCCGGCGAGAAGCCGCTCTTCGTCGGCCACAACGCGCCGTTCGACTGGATGTACGTCGCCTGGTACTTCGCCTGGGCCGGGATGGAGAACCCGTTCGGCTACAACGCGCTCGACACCAAGGCGCTGATGATGGGCAAGCACCAGGTCTTCTGGAGCCAGAGCAACAAGGAGCGCCTGCTCGAGCTCTACCCGCACCTCGAGGCGCCCCGCCCCGAGGACGAGCACGACGCGCTCGTCGACGCCGTCTTCCAGGCCGACATCCTCATCGCCCTGCTCGATCACTGACCCGGGAGGCTCGGGTGGGCTTCGGCGGCGGGTTCAGCCGGGGCTTGCGGGGGTGGGCGACGCCGCGGCGGCGTTGGCGGGGGTGGGCGACGCCGCGGCGGGCTTCGCCTTGCGGCGGCGCATCTCGGCGCGGGCCGCCCGCGCCTCGCGGCTGCGCTTGCCGTAGACGAAGTCGGCGGCGCCCGCGACCTCGGCGAGCCGGCGGTTCAGCAGGATGACCAGCCCGAATCGGCGCAGCGCCTCGGCCGAACGGCCGCGGGCCTGGCGGCGAGGACCGGCGACGACCTGGCGCGCCCGGTCGAGCAGCGTGGCGTCGAACGCCGGCAGCGCGGCGAGCGCCTCGCCGTGCCCGTCGGCGATGACGAGCAGCTCGGACAGCACCGAGACGTAGGCCCCGAAGGAGCGCGCCTTCTTCAGCGCCCCGCTCGCGTCGGCGACCTGGCGCCGCAGCGTCTCGTCGTGGCGCCCGATCCAGGCGAGCCCCTCGTGGATGCGGCGGGCCCAGGCGCGGACGTCGGGCAGCGGGACCGCGGGCGCCTTGCCCCACGACGCGGCGTTGAGCTTCTCGATCTCGGAGACGACGTAGCGGATCTCGTCGCCGGTGCTGGCGGCGATGAGGGCGCCGTTCAGGCCCACGATGCGTTCGGGACCCTCGCCGGCGTCGGCGTAGTGGTCGTCGAAGTACTCGGCGACGGCGCGGGCGCGGCCGAGGTCGTTCTCGCCGTAGCGCAGGCCGCGGCCGCTGTTGGGAATGGGGCCGACGGCGGCCAGCTCGGCGTCGATGCGCTTGCGGATCTCGAGGATGCTCATGGCACTTCTCCTTGTTTCCGGGTTTCTTCTGCCAGGTGTTCCGGGGCGCCTCCGGAGACTTCGCCAGCATGCCTCCCCCATGCGTAGAATCTTGTCGCATTGTCGATCGGGGCCCGTCCCACGGGCCTCCCGCGGCGAGACAGGCCTCGCCCGCGGCCGCCGGCGACGGGAGCCATGCCCATGGAACCGACCCTGCGCTACCTCGTGATGCTCTCGCTGCTGCCTCGCGAACCGCAGCGGACGACCGCCCACCACGTCCACCGGAAGCTCGTCGGCCGCGGCTTCGACGTCGACCTGCGGAGCGTCCAGCGCGACCTGATGCGCGCCACCGAGCTGTACCCGGTGGTCGTCTTCACGGACTCGAGGCCCTACCACTGGTCGTGGGCGCGGGACGCCCCGCCCCTCTCCGGCGGCGGCATCGATCCGGTGCTCGCCCTCACGCTCGTCCTCGCCGACACCTCGTTCGCGTGGGCGCTGCCGACCCCCTTCCGCGAAGCGCTCGCCCCGCTCGTGCGCGCGGCGCACGGCGTCCTGACCGAGCGTGCCGACGGCGCGCCCGCGCAGCTCGCGCGCCGCTTCCGCGCCCTCCCGAAGGGACCGCCCGTCGTCGCGCCCGAGGTGGCGCCGTCGGTCCTCGAAGCGGTCACCCGCGCCGTGGCCCATCGCCGCCGCCTCCTCGCGCGCTACCGCCCGCAGGGGCGCCCCGCCGCGGACTACCGCCTCGACCCGCTGGCCCTCGTCTCGCGCGGACCGATGGTCTACCTCGTGGCGTGCCGCGAGGGCCGCGCGTTCCCCCAGCGTTTCCTGCTCCACCGGTTCGTGGACGCGGCGACGCTCGACGAGTCCGCCGCGCCGGACGACGACTTCGATCTCGACGCCTTCCTCGCCCAAGGTGGCCTCGGATTCGTCGTCGGCGACGGCGAGGGCGTCACGCTCGTCGCGCGCTTCTTCGGCAGCGCAGCGCAGGCCATCGCCGAAGCGCCGCTGGCGAAGGACCAGCACCTCGAGCGCCTCGCCGAGGACGAGGTGCGCGTCCGCGCGAGGGTCAACGACACGCGCGAGCTGCGCGGCTGGCTCCTCGGCTTCGGCGATGCGGTGGTGGTCGATGAGCCGCTGACGATGCGCGACGCGATGGCGGCGACCGCGAGGGCGATGGCTGCGCGCTACGCGACCGCGCCGTGAGCCCGCGGAGCGCGCGTCGCGAGCGCGGAAGATTCGTGCGCGCCGGCGCCCTTCGCCCCCGGCGTGCGCGCGCATTTGGTCGCGTGCGCCGTCTTGGGGTCGCGATGCGCCACGGATTTGGTCCCACGCCCCACTTTCCGGCCGGGAGCGCGCCTTGATTTGGTCGCACAGGGGCGACGAGATGGTCGTGGGGGCGTCTCGAGATGGTCGCCGGGGCCATCGCATTCGGTCGAAGGCGCGCACCGAATTGGCTGCGGCCCGCGGGGATTTGCTCGCGGCTGCCCGGCGAGGCTCGGGCAGCGCTCGCGGATTTGGTGGAGACGCGCGGCGATTCGGTCGCGGCGCGGGGTGGTTTGATCGCGCGGCGCGGTGGCTCGGTCCGGACGCGGGGCGGTTTGATCGCGGTGCGCAAGGCTTCGGTCCCGATGCGCGCACGATGGCATCCGTGATCGGACAGCGGGAAACTTGCGCAGGTTCAGTGCGCCTGACAAGTCCGCCTGAGCGGGGCGCGACTGCGACGCGGGTCGTGGACGTGGCCGTGAACGTGGCCGCGCTCGGTGACGCGCCACGCGCCACGCGCACGGCCGGTCAGCGGCACATCCTGGTCGGCATGGCGACGATGGCGCTGCACTCCATTGCCGAACCGCGGGCAATGGCGAAGAAGCGCGCACGGTCGTCGTCGCCCGGCTTGCCGACTGCCTCCGCGATGTTCGGGGGGATCGACAGGGCAGCCCGCCGCAACTGATCGCCGAGAGCACCGTATCCCTCGGACAGCGCGGAGGCTTGTCGCAGAATTCGTGCGCGTGGCGCGTGGCGCGTCACCGTCCAGGTTCACGTCCACGTACACGTCCAGGTCCACGCCTACGCCGGAATGCACCGTGGTTGTTCGCCTCCCGCGCAACTGACATGCCGCCGCTCGACGACCGCAAGGTGTTGGCGGGGATCATCTTCGTCCTGCGCAGCGGCATCCCTTGGGAGATGCTGCCGCAGGAGATGGGCTCGGGCTCGGGAATGACGTGCTGGCGTCGTCTTCGCGACTGGCACTCGACTGGAGCCGCGCTTCGGTGGATTCGTCGTCGGTTCCTGCGCCGAGCGGTGGCGCGGCAACAGGGCCGAACCCGACCACTCGACGCGATTCCATCTCAGAGCGCGCGCCGCGATGCGGGTCCGGCACCTGAGCCCCCGGACGGAGAAGGCCTACCTGCACTGGATGCGGCGCTTCCATGAGTTCATCGGCCGGCGCGATCCGGCGAAGGCCGGCGCCGAGGAGGTCACGGCCTTCCTCAGCGAGCTCGCGACGGGCGGCGCCGTGAGCGCCTCGACCCAGAACCAGGCGTTGTCGGCCGTCCTGTTCCTCTACCGTCACGTGCTCGAGATCGAGCTGCCGTGGCTCGACGGCATCGTGAGGGCGAACCGGCCCGTTCGCCTGCCGACCGTGCTGTCTCGAGGCGAGGTCGCGGCCGTCCTCGGCGAGATGGAAGGCACGCCGCGCCTCATGGCGACGCTCCTCTACGGCGCGGGCCTGCGCGTGCTCGAGTGCTGCCGTCTGCGCGTGAAGGACGTGGACTTCGAGCGACGGCGGCTCGTCGTCCGGGAAGGGAAGGGCGACAAGGACCGGTACACGCTGCTGCCGGCAGCGGCGGTGGCGCCGTTGCGCCTCCAGCTGGCGGCGGTCCGCCGGCGCCACGCGCGGGACCTCGAGCGCGGCGGCGGTTGGGTCGCGCTGCCCGGCGCCCTCGCGCGCAAGCTGCCGGAAGCGGGCCGGGAGCTCCCCTGGCAGTGGGTCTTTCCCGCGACCCGCACCGACGTCGACGAGGCGTCGGGCGAGCGGCGGCGACACCACCTGCACGAGACGGTGCTGCAACAAGACATGCGCGACGCCGTGGCGGCGGCCGGCCTGTCGAAGCGTGCGACCTGCCATACGTTGCGCCATGATGCCGACATCCGGCCACTCCAGGAGCTGCTCGGGCACGCCGACGTGTCGACGACGATGATGTACACGCACGTCCTCGATCGGGGCCCGAGCGCCGTGCTCAGCCCCCTCGACCGCCTGTCCGGCGGCCGCGACGCGCACGCCCGCGTTCGCGAGCAAGGAGAGGGCTGACGACGGGCCGGCTTGGGGGCCGGATTGTCGCAAGCCCGGACGGCGGTGCGCGCCGGGTTCGGCAGAGCGCGTCGAGCGTCGGCGCCGGTCTGGAACGGCGGGACGGCGGCGGCCCGGGCGCGGTAAGATGGGCGTAATGAACGAGCAGGCACGGCGGATGCGAGCGGAAGAACGTCGCCGGCGGGCCGTGATGCACCGGGCCCCCCTTGGCGACGTCGAGCCGGACCTCAGCCCTGTGTACGGAGCGGAGGCGATCTCCCTCGTCACACAGCTCACGCGCGAGAGCTGGTCGCTGAGCGGTCGCGCCTGGCCACAATATGTGCGTTCCGAGACGCCCTATCGCTTCGTTCCTGGCCGGACCTCGTGATCGAGCTCCCCGACGACTTTCGAGATCTGCTCATCGAGCTCCACGATGCGGGCGCCGATTTCGTGGTGATCGGTGGGCACGCAGTCGCGTTCCACGGTCACCCACGCGCCACGAAGGATCTCGACGTGCTCGTTCGGGGCAGTCGGACCAACGCTGAGCGCGTCTATCGCGCGCTCGCCGCATTCGGCGCTCCACTCGAAGCCTTCGAGGTGTCGGCAGCCGACTTCGCCGGGTACGAAGGCGTGCTCCAGATCGGCCTGCCGCCCCGCCGGATCGACATCTTGAACCGGGCGACCGGGATTTCGTTCGACGAGGCCGTCGCAGAAGGCTCGACATTCGAGTTGGAGGGTCGCCAGGTTCCGGTCATCGGCTTGCAGGCGCTGCTGAAGAACAAGCGCGCCGCAGGCCGGGACCAGGCTGTTGCGGACGTCAAGGCGCTCTCGGCCGAACGGAGGTAGACCAGGCAAGCATCGAGCGGAGAGCGTTCGGCCGCTGTGGCGAGGTAGTGTCTCGGGACGACGCGGAGTGCCGAGCAACGGGCTGCAACGGACGGTGCTTCGCACCGCCGCAGAGCCCGAGCGGTCGACGAGGCCGGCAGGTGGCGCGCGCCGAGGTAACCGGGGCCGGCAGGTGGTGCACGCCGAGGTAAACGGGGGCGGCAGGTGGTGCACGCCGAGGTAAACGGGGCCGGCAGGTGGTGCACGCAAGGCAAGCGAGACAGGCACGCGGCGATCGCCAGGATGGTGCGGACCTGTCGAATTCACGTTCGGCAGTCAGGAAGGCGAGCACGTCACGGCGCGATTGGTCGTGGCGTTGCCGGGCACAACTGCCCGGGGGTAAACTTCAGGCGCTCTTGACGATGCGAGGTCGAGGATGTCGAGTGCGCTCAGCAGGATCACGGTGAATCCCGAGCAGTGTGGGGGCCGCCCGTGCATCCGCGGCATGCGGATTCGCGTGACGGACGTCCTCGACCTGCTTGCAGCGGGCCTCTCCCAGGAGCAGGTGCTCGAGGAACTGCCCGACCTGGAACCCGAGGACATCAGCGCAGCGCTGCTCTATGCTTCGCGCCAGTTGGACCACGCAGTTCTCGCTGCGTGATCATCTGGATTGATGCCCAGCTCTTTCCCGGCCTCGCCCGCTGGATGATGGAGCGGTTCGGCGTGGAGGCGTACTCTGCGAAGCACCTCGGCTATCGTGACGCGACCGATTCCACGATCTTCGAGGCGGCTCGCGATGCTGGCGCCGTAGTGATGACGAAGGACGGCGACTTCGTGCGCCTCCTTCACGATCGCGGCCCGCCTCCTCAGATACTGTGGATCAGACTGGGCAACACGTCGAACGCACGGATGGGTTCCGCCCTTGACACGTCCTTCGAACGCGCGATGGCACTCCTTCAGAACGGCGAGGACCTCGTGGAGATTCGCGACATCGCGCCCGCGGAGAGGAGCGCAGCCGAACAACCCGTTGCAGCGGACGATGCCGGCGCTGCGCGCCGTCCTCGCCGCTGA
>CAUJDF010000032.1 GCA_963169045.1 Myxococcota bacterium | reverse complement strand
TCGATCGACAGCGTGGACGCCCTCGCCGAGCAGGGCGTCGAGATGGAAAGCGGCGTCAACGAGGTCACGGCCGCCGAGGCGAGCGCCGACGGCGCCGACGACGTCTCGGAGCTCGATCCCGAGCCCGACGACCCCGCCGCGCCCGAGGTCCGCGCCGCGACCAGCGCGCCGCCGGCCGCGCCCGCTGCGCCGCCGCCGGCCCCCGAGCCCGCGCCGGCCCCGCCGCAGCCAGCTCCGGCGCCCGCAGCGCCCGCCGGCACGGCCACGGCGCCGTCGCCGGCCGCGCAGGCGCCCCGCGCCGCCGAGACCCCCGCGGCGACCCGCGGCGAGTCGTGGATGCCCGACCGCGCCGAGGAGGAGGAGGCGCGCCGGCTCGTCGAGGAGACGATCGAGGCGTTCGACATCCTCGGCGCCGACCGCTTCAACGCCCTGGTCCTCGAAGTGCTCGGCCGGCACGGTCTCGCGCAGTACGGCGTGCCGGCGTTCCGCACCGCACCGCTCCCGGTCGTGCGCGAGTGCCACACCGCCCTCACCGACGCCGCCCGCGCCGCGCTGGCCGGCGGCGAAGACGAGCCCGAGGCCGCCGCGCCCGCTGCGCCGCCGCCGGCCCCCGAGCCCGCGCCGGCCCCGGCGGTGGACTCGAGGGGGCAGGCAGGGCTTCCGCTCGGCGCGCCAGCGCCCCAGGCGCGCCTGCAGGGCGCCGACGCCGAGCTGGCCGCCATCGCCGGCAACGCGGGGCCGTTCGCGCGCCCCGCCGCGCCGGCCGCGTCGCGCGCCGACGCCGCCGCCGAGACGATCGCGGACATCGAGCGCCGCACCGCCGGCTGGCCGCCCGAGGACTTCGCCATCGCCTGCGCCGACGTGCAGATCCGCAACCCGAACGACTGGAAGAACAGCGGTAGTCGGGCCCTGAACCGGCTGCAGGCCAAGGTGCGCCAGATGCAGGGGGAGAACTAACCGATGGGGCAGATCGCGAAGAGAATCCGCACGACGGCGCGCGGCCTCGACCTGGTCGTCGAGCCGAAGAAGCGCGTCGTGGTGCTCTACGGGCCGAACGGCGGCGGCAAGTCGACGTTCCTGCACTCCATCATGTTCGCCCTGCGCGGGACGATCGTGCTCGGCGGCGAGCCCGTGAAGGCGGTGCAGGACGTGTTCCGCACCCTGTCTCCGGGCCCGGGCGACATCCGCGCCCGCATCGAGTACGAGTCCGGGCACTACGTCGACCGCACCGCGCGCGGCCGGATGAAGGGCGACAAGCTGTCCGTCGAGCAGCGCGTGCTCACCTCGCTCGCCGACGCCGACGCGGGCGGCGAGCGTGCCGCGACGGCGGCGATCGTGGCCGCCCTCGGCGATCCGGCGCAGTTCGACGTCGCCGGCTTCCTGTCGCTCGGCCCGACGGCGCGGCAGAAGCGCCTGATGGAGATGTGCGCGGCGTCGGCCCCGCCGTGGCCGGCGTCGCGCGTGATCGCGATGATCTCCGCGCTGGCCGAGGCCACCTACGAGGAGGGCATGGCCGGCAAGGTCACGTTCGCCGCGTGGGGCCCCGACGCTCAGAACCCCGGCGCCACCGACGACGACCTCTTCAACGTCCAGGCCGACGAGACCTTCTACGCCGCGCTCGTCCGGCACATGAAGGCGGCGCAGGCCCGGGCCGACGCGAACGCGGCCGAGATCGAGCGCACGCAGAAGGCGATCGAGCGCCTCGACGCCGACGCCGCGCAGCGCACGCAGCAGGTCCACGGCACCATCGAGCAGGTCGACGCCGAGATCCGCCGCCTCAACACCGAGATCGAGAGGGGCGAGAACGAGCTTGGCCAGGCGCGCACCCTGACGGAGCGCCGGCAGAGCATCCAGGGCGAGATCGCCACCGTCGAGGCGCTGGTGCAGCGCCCCGTGCCCGAGTACGAGGCCGACATCGGCCGCGCCGAAGCCTCGCTCGCCGACGCGGTGGCGCAGCTCGCCGAGGCCGAGGCGACCACGGCGCCGACGTTCGCGCCCGACGCCGAGCTGGCGCCGCTGCGCGCCGCCCGCGAAGAGAAGGCCGCCAGAGCGGCGGAGCTGGATACGAACCTCGCCGGTCTCGCGGCGCAGATCGAGGCGTTCCGCGCCACGGAGCAGCGCCTCGCCGCGCATGACGGCGACGACCCCGCCGAGTGCCCGATGTGCCTGCAGGCCATCGACGGCCGCGTCGCCGAGGTCATCACCGCGCACCGCGGCAGCCTCGAACGGCTCGCCCAGGCCGCGACCGGGGCGCTGGCCGACCTGCGGGCGGAGCTGTCTCGCCTCGACATCGACATCGCCGAGATCGAGGAGGACGACCGCCAGCGCCAACTCGAGGTCGCGCGCTCGACGGCGACGCGGGCGGAGCGCATCACGTCGCTCCGCGCCCAGGTCGCCGAGGGCGGGCCGCTCCGGCGCGGCGTGCAGACCGCCCGCGAGGCGCTCGCGGCCCGGCGCGGCGCCGACGAGCGGCTCGCCGCGCTCCGCCAGTCCCTCGCCGAGCTGGCCGTGGTCGACCTCGAAGCAACCGAGCGCGCCCTGGACGGCGCGCGCCAGCAGCGCGAGCAGGCCGCCGAGCGCCGCCGGCTGATCTCCGAGGCGCAGCAGCGCCGCGAGACGCGGCTGCGCGCCGTCGCCGACCGCGACGCGGCCGAGCAGCGCACGCCGATCTTGAAGGCCGCCGTCGAGGTCTGGCAGCGCCTGGTCAACGACTACGTGCGCGAGGCGCTGGCGCCGATGGCCGAGACGATCAACCGCATGGCGCCCGACGACGCCACGTTCACGATCGACGTCGACCGCGCCGAGTTCCGGGTCTCGAAGGGCGCCAAGCCCGCGTTCCCCCTGGTGAGCCTGTCCGACGGCGAGCAGGTCCTGTTCTTCCCCGCGGTCTCGACGGCGTTCGCGCGTCAGAGCGGCGCCGGCTGGCGCGTGCTGCTCGCCGACCGCGCCGACGGCATCCAGTCCCTGCCGGCGCGCGGCGCCCCGCACGGCGTCTTCGTGCGCTTCGTCGCCGGCATCGTCGCCGCCGCCGATGCTGGCGAGATCGATCAGGCGTTCATCTGCACCGCGCGCCTCACGAACAAGGAGGAGATGGTCCTGGCCGACCTCGGCGTGCAGATCGTCCGCGTCGGCTTCGACGACGAGGCGCCGGCCGTCGAAGCCCCGCCCGCCGACGACGACGGCGCCGCCCGGGCCCTCGCCGACTCGCTGACCACGGCAGGACTCCGCACGCTGTACGAGCGCATCGGCGCCGAGATGGACCCGAGCGTGCCGATCGCGCGGGCGTCGCTGGCGGCGGCGGCGCGCGCCCGCGGGTACACCGCGGCGGCGCTCGAACGCCTCGCCTCGGGGCTCCCGAGGCGGAAGCGGGCCGAGGAGGCACAGGAGGAGCCGGTGCCGGCATGATCGCCGGCGCCGAGACGTTGGAGTGAGACACCGCCGACCCCACCACCACCCGGCCGGCGCATCGAGGAGAGCCGCATGGACATCGAGACCGCGTTGCAGGACGTCACCAAGTTCGTCGAGCACATGGCCCACGACGAGTTGATCCCGCACCTGATCGTCGTCCCGCCCGACGGCGGCATGGTCGTCAACGCCATGCCCGAATACGGCGGGTGGGAGTCGACGAGCCTGCTCCACACGGCGCTGCGCGGCACGGCCGCGGGCGCGCTGTGCTTCCTCTGCACCGAGACGTGGATCTGGCCCGACGAGAGCCCGGGCGCCCGTGTGCCGAACACGAACCGCATGACGGACGCGGAGCGCCGCGCCGCGGGCGTCCGCGAGGGGATCACGATCAAGGTCTGGACGCACCCGAACCACGGCGAGACGCGCCGCTGGCGCGCCTACATCGGCGAGGGCCGCGCGCTCGAACCGTGGCGGGAGATCGCTTCGACGTCGGCCACCTCGGGCATCGCGCCCGCCAACTGACCACCCGGGCCCCCACCGCCCGGACCTACGAGGGGAGGACACCCGTGCTCGACACGCTCAACCCGGGCCAGCACCGTGCCGCGACGACCGACGGCAACGTGCTGGTCCTGTCGCCGGCCGGCAGCGGCAAGACGAAGACGGTGCAGGCCGCGATCGTCCGCATCCTGCAGGCCGGCTACTCGCCCGACGGCATCCTGGCCGTCACGTTCACCAACAAGGCCGCGGACGAGCTCAAGGCGCGCGTCCGGGCCGCCGTCGGCGAGTCGGCGGCGAACCGCATGACGGCCAGCACGTTCCACAGCTTCTGCGCCCGGCTGCTCCGCAGCTACGCCGACACCATCGGCCGCACGCCGAGCTTCACCATCTACGACGAGGCCGACGCGAAGGCGCTGGCGCAGAAGATCGCGCACGAGATGGGCGTGGCGCCGGGGAACTACGGCCGCGAGGCGCTCCGCAAGAAGATCGGCGCCAAGGATCCCGGGAAGGCCGCCACCTTCGACGCGCTCTATCGCGAGGCGCTGGTGGCCTACAACGCCGTCGACTTCGACGACCTCGAGTCCGGCGCGCTCAACGTGCTCCTGCACGAC
This sequence comes from Myxococcota bacterium, assembly GCA_963169045.1. GTDB lineage: Bacteria > Myxococcota_A > Bradymonadia > UBA7976 > UBA1532 > CAUJDF01. The sequence goes on along the minus strand of CAUJDF010000032.1, from coordinate 7,227 downwards.
CAGCGCGCCCGCGACGCGATGGGCCTCTACCACCACATCATCGTGGACGAGTACCAGGACACGAGCCCGGAGCAGGCCGCGATCCTGCGCGAGATGCTGGCGCTGGCCGCCGCGCGTGGCGCCGGCGTCAGCGTGCTCCGCGTGGGCGACCCCGCGCAGTCGATCTACGGCTTCCGCGGCGCCGACGTCCGCAACATCCTCGACCTCGCGACCGAGCCCGGCGTCGAGGTCGTGCACCTGCCGACGAACTACCGGAGCGGCGTGCAGATCGTCGCGCTGTCCAACGTCCTCGCCCCGCTGGCGGGCTCGCCGCTCACCGAGGTCCGTTCCGGGCACGACTACGACGGATCGATCGCCATCGAGGGCCACGACACCGAGACGGACTGCGGCGCCACCATCGCGGCGTCGATCGCCGGCTCCATGTTCGCGCCCGGCGAGCACATGATCCTGGCGAGGACCTGGCGCGACCTCGAAGCCACCTACGGCGCGCTCCGGCACGCCGGGATCCCGGTGGTCTACGCCCGCGGCACCAGCGACGCCTGGAACGGCGACACCGCCCGGTACGCGGTGGCCGTCCTGCGCCTCGCGACCAACCCCCTCGACGTCATGGCGCTGCGCGCCGTGGCGCGCTGGTCGTCGCAGGCGATCAGCGACGGCGAGCTGGCGCGCGCCGAGGCCGCCCGCGAGGAGCGCGACCCCGTCGAGCGCTTCGCCGAGGTCTCGACGCGATTCGTGGGCGTGCTGCGCGCGCGCCAGATCGTCGAGGAGCAGGCGCGCGAGGGCCAGCGCCGCTACTGCAGCGCCGCCGACGTGTTCAACGCCTACCTGCAGGCCGGCGGGCCCGAGGCCGAGGCCGCGCTCAACGCCCGCGGCATCGAGGGCAAGCGCCAGCTCCGCGCCGTGCTGGACCTGCTCGGGGCGTGGGGCGTCACCCGGCACAAGGCCGCCGAGGCCGCCGGCTGCGTCATGCACCCGCGCGAGACGTCGGCGCAGGCGTTTCTGCAGTGGTACGCGATGCGGTCGCTGCAGGAGCAGCACGAGGACCAGCACGACCCGAAGACGGGCCCGGTGCGCCTGATGACCGTGCACGCCGCGAAGGGCCTGCAGGCCGCGGTGGTGCACGTCGTCGGGCTCGAGTCCGGCTTCTGGCCCGGCAACCGCCCCGACACGAACCACGCCGAGGAGTGGCGCGTCTTCTACGTCGCCGCGACCCGGGCCGAGCACCGCCTGGTCTTCCACCACGCGCGGCACCGGCGCGCGACGTGGAGCGACACCGTCGTCGAGGCGAAGCCGTCGCCGCTGCTGGTGCCGGTCGAGAGGTTCCTGCGAGGGCTCGGCGCCGAGGCCGTCGAGGTCGAGGCGGGATCAGTCGGGGCGTGACGCGGTGCGGGCGCCGCGTTCGAGGTCTCGGACGCGCGCCATCACCTCGCCGAAGCGCCGGTCGACGTCGGCCTTGTCGTCCTCGCGGCCCTTGTTGATCGACCGCATGTCGGCCTTGAGCTCGATGACGGTCGTGTAGATGCCGAACAGCGTCGTCGCCGCCCACCCCGAGAACGAGAGCGTCCCCGCCGTCAGCACGCCGATCAGCCACTTCTGCCACACCGCGAACGGCGTCCCTTGCTTCCCCATGCCCCCTACCTCACCAGCACCAGCGCGGCGACGAGCGCGGCGACCGCCGCGCCGCCCGCGAGCGAGCCCCACCCGAACCACACCGCGCGGCTCGGGGGGTCGCCCAGGTCTTTCAGCGACGCGCGCAGGCCCCGGATCGTGGACGCGGCGAGCCGCGCATCCTCCTCGGCGCGCTTCTGCTCCGCGGTGCGCTCGACGCGCTCCGCCTGCAGGCGGGCCTCGACGCGCTGCACCAGCTCGGCGAGGCCCTGCAGTTCGGCGGCGTTCTCGGCGTAGGCCGCCTCGGAGTAGAGCCAGCCCGCGAACGGCGCCGAGCAGCCCGCCGGCAGCTCTACGATCTCGTCTTCGGGGAGCAGGTCCTCGGGCGCCGGGCAGCGGTCGCCGAGCACGCGCAGCGGTGGCACCAGGCGCGCCGGGGCGGCCTCGGGAGAGGCGGGCGCCGCCTCGGGCAGCACCGCGGCCGGGGTCGGCGCGGGCGGGCGCGGCGGGCGCGCACCGCAGCCGCTGGCCAGCGCAGCGAGGAGGAGCGCGGAGCGCCTCACCGCGGCCCCTCGTACCGGATGACGTGCAGCGCCTCGGGGCCAGCAGCGCGCTCCGGCGCGCGAGGGCACCGCTCGCCTGCCGGGGGATCGAGCGCGAGGCAGTTGCCGCACCACGACCGCTCCGCCGGCTTCGCCCCGAGGCCGAGCCGGCCTGCGAGCGGGGAGCGGGGCCGCGCCCCGGCGCGGACGCCGTTGTCGCGGCGCGGCGGCGTCGGCGGCGCGGCGCGCGTCTCCGCCGCGACGTCGCGCGCCGCCTGCACGTCGGCGGCGTCGGCGGCGGCGTGCTCGGCCGGCGCGGCTTCGCGCGTGCGGCGCAGGTCCTCGGCGCGGGCCTCGGCGTCGCGGGCGATCTGGCCAGCGGTGCGCGACCGCTCCTCGGCGCGCCCGACAGCGCGCTCGTCGGCGGCGCCGCGTCGGCGGAAGATGAGGGCGGCGAGCGCCAGCAGGGCGAGCCCGATGCCGAGCAGCCAGCGCCACGAGCGGCGCAGCCAGGCGATCACGTCCCGCCCCCGCGGTAGGAGGCCGCCGCCGCGATCAGTTCCTCGAGATCGATGCCGGCGTCGCGCGCGCGGGCCAGCGCGGGCGGAAGCGTTGGAGCGGCCGGCGCCGTCGCCTCGGCAGGCGCGCCTCGGCGCGGCAGGCGCGGCAGCGGCGGGAACGGGATCTTCTTGAGGCCGGCGAAGTGTTCGCCGACGTTGCCACCGGCGAAGAACAGGTACAGGGCGCCGAGGAAGCTGGCCGCGGTCTCGGTCAGGCGATCGTAGTGGGCGAGCCACGTTCCGAGCCCGGCGATGACGACGAGCGCCATCAGCTTCCGCAGGCCGTGGATGCGCGACGAGGACGTCACCACCGCGGCGGTCATTCGGCCACCTCGGCGAGCATCGCCGCGTGATCCCAGGCGTTCGCGGGCGGGTCCCAATGCGTGCCGATCAGGACGCCGTTGCGGAGCACGGTCCCGCGCTCGCACGGGCTCGCCAGCGTGTGCGTGCCGAACGTCTCGCGCGAGACCTTGAAACCGTGGCAGCGGCTCAGGAGGCCCGTGAGGTGCCGCAGCATCGGCATCTGCGTCTCGGCCCGGAAGCGGTACTTGTTCCAGGGGTCGGGCAGGATGTCGACGCCGATGGCGTCGTTGGGCGACGCGCCCCACACGTACACGTCCAGCGGCGTGCGGACGCCGGGGAAGGCGGCGAGCCAGTAGTCGAAGACGACGTCGGGGTCGCGACCGTGCTGGATCCAGCCCCCGCCGTTGTTCCAGGGCTTCGCCCACCGTCGCCAGCGCGTGCCGAGGTAGATGTGCGGCTCCGGGCATCCCATGCCGAGGCCGCCCGAGTGCGACGTGCGCTTGAAGTCGGGATCGAGCTGGAACACGCGCGTCAGGCCGAGCAGGTAGCCGGGCTGGTAGTTCAGGGCGTCGAACGACCGCGCCGCCTCGTCCTCGTACTCCTCGACGGTCGGCTCGCGCCCCAGGCGCCGCTTCGCGCGCTCGAACGCCTGCTGCGCGAAGGGTTCGCCCGGCGTGTGCGTGACGATGCCGAGCGGCGCCTTGTTCCTGGCCCTATTGATCGTGCCACCCGGCAACGCCACGGCTTCGAGGCCGTGGATGCCGAGGTCCCGCACCGTCAACGTCGTGGCGTACGGCATGGACCGGCTCGCTGATTGTCCCGAGTGCCCCTAGCGTAGATCGGTGCGTAGAATGTGGCCACCTGGAATCGGTGCCACCACCACCGACCGGGGATCGGGGACACGTTGAGCGACGAGAAGGCGTCGGGTTCCGGCGGGGCCCGCTACCGCAAACAGAAGTGCACCGCCAAGGCCAAGGGCACCAAGAAACGGTGCCGCCGTTGGGCCGTGGACGGCTACGACGTGTGCGTCGTGCACGGCGCTGGCGCGCCCGTCCGGCAGACCAGGCCGGGCCCCGACGGGCGCACGCGCAAGGACCCGGGCACCGCGGCGATCAAGACCGGCATCTACGCCGCCCGCACCGAGACCCGCTTCGGCGAAGCGATGCTCGAGTTCAGGGCGAACCGCGCCGAGCTGTTCGACGTCGAGATGATGGCGGCGCGGCTCTGGACCGCGCTGATGACGATCGACAAGGTCGAGGGCACCTTCGACCTCTCGCAGCTACTCGACGAGGACCCGCCGGCCGAGGGCGTGCCGCCCGGGATCGCGCTGTGCTCGTGCGGGAACCTCTACCGCAAGAGCGACATCGCCCGGGACATCATCAACCGCGTCTACGCCGTCCGCAGCATCGTCCACGAGCTGCTCGAAGCGACCCGCGTCCGCAACAAGCTCGACGAGCGCACCGGCACGAACGTCAGCGAATCGCAGCTCGTGGCGATCCTCGTGATGATCGTGCAGCGCGTGACCGAGATGTGCCTCGACCCGAGCATGGAGCGCGACGAGATCCCCCGCGCGCTCGTGCAGTGGATCGACACCACCGCGAAGGCTGCAGCCGGTGCCACGCCTGATTCCTGACGACCTGTCCGTGGTGCCGCAGGTCGACCCGCGTCTGTGGGCGGCGATCGGCGCGAAGACGGCGCTGGTGTGCCGGCAGGCGCAGTCGACGGCCGAGCGCCGCAACGCGCTCCGCGCCGCAGGCGGGCCGCTCGAGTTCGTCGAGCACCTGATCGGCGCTGGCGTGCCCGCCGACGTCGGCCGCCGCCTCACGTTCGACGATCGCGAGTTCTGGCAGGACATCTACGACAGCATGGGGCAGCCCCGGTTCTGCGTGAAGTCGAGCGCGCAGGTCGGAAAGTCGATCATGCTGTTCTACGGGCTCGCGACGCTGGCGCACCTGTACTTCTACCAGGGCGTAGGTATCTGGCACGGCCTGTACCTGCCGACGCGCGAGATGGTGCAGGTCTTCTCGAAGGGCCGTCTGAGCCCGATTCTTCGGCGAGTGGGGCAGATCACCGGCGTTCGTTGCGGCGAGGTCGGCAGCGAGACTGACGAGGGCAAGCGACTGGCCGAGATGCTCCCGCAGGGAGACGAAGAGGAGACGGTCAAGGTCCGAGACAGCTACAACTTCAAGCGCATCGGCCGGTCCTACATCTACATGGCGTGGATGCAGGGCATGTTGAAGGACGCGCTACCGCTCGACGTGGTGTGGTTCGACGAAGTCCGTCTCATGGAGCCGGGCCAGATTGACCGCGTGGAGAAGCGCGTCACCGGCTCCAAGTACGGCTTCATCGGCTACACCAGCACCGCCGGAATGCCGGGCGATGCCATCGACGTGCGGTGGGAGGCGTCGGACCAACGCCACTTCCACCACTTCTGCTACTGCCCCGACGGCGTCGAGTTGAACAAGGAGTGGCCGCATTGCGTGTTCGAGCGGAAGAACCCCGCCACGCCTCGCGACCGCTGGTTTCTGGCCTGCCCGCGGTGCCACAAGGAGATTGACGACCGCGGATACGGCCGGTGGGTCGTGCACAAGCCGAACACCGGCCTGTACCCAGGTTTCAACCCGCACCAGCTCATGACGCAACAGCCTCTGTGGCGCATCATGGAGCAGTGGAACCGACCCGGGCGCAACACCACCGACTTCTTCAACCAGGTCCTCGGCCTTGAGCACCTGGACCCCGAGTCCACGCCCCTCACCCGCCCGATCCTGTGGGCGTGCGTCAACGAGGACCTGATCTGGGCCCGCCCCGGCGACGTGCGCCGCACCTGCATGGGGATCGACCAGATGGGCGGGAACAACTACTACGTGATCGCGGAGCGGACCCGCGACGGCACGCGCCGGATCGTCCACGTCGAGATCGTGTGGCACGCCGACCCGTTCCGACGCGCCGCGGAGCTGATGCGCGAGTACGACGTGAGCGTGTGCTGCGTCGAGGGCCTGCCGAACTACAACGACGCGATGCGCTTCGCCAACGAGTTCCCGGGCCGCGTCTTCATCGTGTCGTACAAGGAGATCCGCGACGCCGACCTCGAATGGGGCGACCGCCAGGTCGACCCGGAGAAGCGCCGCAAGGTCTCGCTCGACGCCCGCACCCGCTTCACCGTCCTCATCGACTACACGAAGATGCTGGACGGCCTCGCGACCAACTGGCGCGAGCGCCGCGTCGAGGTCCCGCACCCGGCGGCGCTCCGCCAGGACGTCTACAACGACCAGGGCGAGCTCGTCCCGTGCTCCATCGCCCAGGACGTCTACTTCGACCACCTCCGCCGCATCGCCCGGCGGAAGACCGTGGAGCGGAAGATCGCCGAGGGACTCGAGGTCTCGGAAGAGACTGGCATCGAGAAGCACTATTGGGTGAAGTTGGCCAAGGCGCCGGGCGACTCCGCCCGCGCCGCGTCAATCCTCGGAGCGTCGTCCGACCCCCACTTCGCATTCGCGGACGCGCTCTGTTGGGCCGCCTGGACGCGGCTGACGTCTTCGAGGGGCTCCGCCGTCGGCGGGGCGTTCGGTCTCGACCCGTGGGAGATGGAGTAGGAGCAGATGCCGAAGAACAAGAAGAGGGGCCGCCACGGCGGCGGAACTGGCGGCGGGCCGCGCATGGAGCCGATCCGCGACGCCTACGACCGCGTGAAGCGCGAGCGCGACGCGCTGCGCGAGGAGGTCCGGCAGCTCAAGGCCGGCGCCGAGGTGCAGCGGCTCGAAGCCGAGGTGCGCCGGCTGCAGGCCGAGATCGACGCCGAGGTCGGTCGGCGCACGACGCTCGAAGAGGAGGCGGTCGCGTTCGTGCAGACGACCCACGAGGCCATGCGCGAGGTCGAGATCCGCGAGGCGATGCTGCGCGCCGAGGTCGTGCAGATCGTGCCGGCGTGGGACCAGACCGAGCGGCCCGGCGGCGGCGTCTTCGAGCAGCTCGCCAAGGACGGCATCACCTGCCAGCGCACGATCCTCGGCGGCAACGGCTGGTTGATCTTCGCCGCAGGCGTGCCGGCCGACACCGACCGCGCGAAGGCGATGGCCTACATGATCCAGCGCTTCGCCGCCGACCACGGCGCCGAGGCGCTCGTCCTCGGCGCGCCCGAGGGCTACCCCGTCGACAAGGCGTTCGGCTTCTACCGCGTCGTCCCCGTGCAGCTCGTCGAGGCGCAGCCGCCGGCC
>CAUJDF010000031.1 GCA_963169045.1 Myxococcota bacterium | reverse complement strand
ACCTTCGCGACGCTGTTCCTGGCCGCCGGCGGCAACGTGCGGCGCCTGCAGGAGCTGCTCGGGCACGGCAACCTGGTGACCACCGCCCGCTACCTGCACTCGGTGCCCCAGCGCGACGACGTCGGCCGCCTCGACCTGTCGACCGGGGACGGCGAGGCCCCGCCGCCCCGGAAGCCCCCTGCGGCATAGCGGGCGCCGCGGACACGCCGCGGACATCTGTGGTGCGCGTTCGTGAACGGCAGCGTGCGGCGGGTCGCGGGAACGACCCGGTCCGACGCTAGAGATACGGGCGTTTGCGCGATGTCGCCGGGGGAGCGCGTCCGGCGAGCAAAAATGCTACGTCTCCACCCAACCGGAGATTCCTGTTTAATTCCGGGTCGTTTCGTGCGGCGCACGTTCGGGCGGACATGGCGCGGACAATCGTCACCGATCTCTCGCTCGCCTGTCAGACGCGCCCCAGAGGTCTGGTAGCGTGATCCCGGAGGCGTCGCCCATGGAGCCGGCAACGGTGCCGCACATGGCGACGCCGATGGTGCCGCACATGGAGCCGGTCACGGTGCCGGACATGGCGCGGGCGATGGTGCCGCCGATGGAATCTCTGCTGGCGACCGACGATCTTGGCCTCGAGGGCGTCGACGACGAAGCCGAAGCGGACGTCGACGAGCTCGACGGGGAGAGCCTCGACGAGGAGGGCGATCCCGACGCGGAGGGCGACGAGGACGCCGGGCCGGACGCCGATGGCGCCGGCGCCGCGGCGCCGCCCCCCCCGGCACCGCGGCGCCGGCCCGAGCCGGTCCGGTCGTCCCGGGCGGTCGAGCTGCCCGGGCTGTTCGACCCGGCGGGCGCGCCGGACGCCGACGAAGAGGGCGAGCCGGCGGCATGGCCGGTGCCGCTGTTCATGGGGGAGGAGGTCACCGGGCCGTTCTTCCGGCCCGCCCCCGACGGATCGCCGATGCTCGAGGTCCACGACATGCGGCGGAACGGGCGCCGGATGGAGCGCGGCGCCCACCTCGGCCGCGTACCCTACGACGCGAGCGAGGACGACGTCGCTGAGCTGGGCGGGCCCGGTCCGCGCTGGATCGCCGTCCGGGACGTGACGGGGCGGTACATCACCGGCACGAGCGTGCTCATCGAGCGGTGCAGCGAGCCCCCGCCCGCGACGCCGGCGCCGGCCGCGCCCGTGACGTCCGGCCTCGAGGCCATGCTCGCGCGGATGATGGCGGCGCAGGAGAAGCGCGCGGCGGCCCTCGAGGCCCGTCTCGTGGAGATGGCGCAGCAGCGGGACGCCGAGGAGCTCAAGCTGCTCCGGGCGCAGATGCGGCGCGGCAACGCCGGCGGCGGCGGAGCGCCGGCGGTCGAGGATCCTCTCGAGGTCATCGAGCGCGCGGATCGGCTCAAGGCGCGCTTCCGCGAGGCCCTGGGCGTGGACGACAAGAAGTCGGAGGGCGGCGGCGGCCTGCTCGACGAGCTCGACGATCTGCTCGGTGACCTCGGCGCGGGCGCCGAGGGCCTGGCGAAGCTCGCCGGCAGCGCCTCGAAGGTCGCCGGCAGCGCCTCGAAGGTCGCCGACTTCGCGAAGGTGGCCGGCTTCGCGAAGGGCAAGAAGGGTGGCTGAGGGCAGCTTCCGCTTCTGGCGGCTGCCGGGCCGCAACGCCGAAGCCACGCGCCGCCTCGTGCGGCAGGTGGCGCGCCTGTACGGCCGCCATCCCCGCATGCGGCAGCTCGTCGTCGAGCGCGTGCTCCGCCCCGCCGGCGTCGCGCCGCGCGACGAGCTGGGCGCCGCGCGCGCCGTCTGGGCGTGGGTCCGCGACCGTGTCGACTTCTGGAACGAAGCCGGGGAGTCCGTGCTGACGCCGGGCCGCGTGCTGCTCGTGCGCTACGGCGACTGCGACGACCGATCCGGCCTGGTCGCGGCGATGCTCGAGTCCATCCGCATCCGGTGGGACCTGCCGCTGCTCGCGCGCCGCGGCCCGGGCGGTCACCTCGTGCCGTTCCACATCTGGCCGCGGGCGCTCGTCGGCGGCCGGCCGTACCACCTCGAGACCTGCGACCGGCGGGCCGAGTTCAACGAGCATCCCGCCGCCCTGATGGCCCGCCTGCGAGGCCTCCAGCTCTGAGCCCTCGCCCCCTCGGACGAAATCTCTTGACGACGTCTTAAGACGCAGTGCGACGACTGAGCGCATGGCGCTCTGCGGCATCCACGACGAAGACGAGCTCGGCGGCTTCTGGGGCAAGGTCGGCGGCGCGATCAAGGGCGCGGCAAAGGGCGCGCTCAAGGCCGTGCCCGGCGGCGCCATCGCCGCCGCCGCCGGCGAGGGCGCCGCGAAGGCGCTCGGCATGGGCGGCGGCAAGAAGAAGAAGGCCGCCGCCAAGGGCGGTCCGATCTCGCCCGAGCGTCAGCGCGAGAACGCCGAGAAATACCGGAGGATGGCCGAGGAGGACCGCCAGCGACGCGCGGCCGAAGCGAGAGAGCGCCTCGAGCGCGCGCGAGCGGCGAAGCGCAAGCGGCAGTTCCTCATCGGTGGCGGCATCGCGGCCGCGGTGGTGACCGGCTACGTGGCGTACCGCGCCAGCAAGAAGCGTCGGAGGTCGGCCTGATGCTCTGCGGTCTCTCCGGTGCGCCGGACCTCGGCAATCCGCTCGAGGACGCGTTCAACGCGATGCGCGCGACCGTCTCCGGCCGAGCTGCGCCGGCGCCGTCGGCGCGCGCCAGTCTCGGCGCCGACGGGCTTCGCCAGCGCGCCCTGGCGCGCCTCGCCGCCGGCGGGCGCGTGCGCTTCGTCCAGTTCGGCCGCCCGCGCGGTGAGGACTGGCACGCCATCGTGCAGCTGCCCGAGGGCCAGGCGCGCATCCCGCTCACCGATCTCGTGCGCCACCTCGCGCTCGTCGACGACGCGCCGACGATGGCGGCCATCAACAAGCAGGCCGGCCGAAAGCTGACGCCGGCGCAGAAGAAGGCCGAACAGGCCCAGATGGCCGTGCAGCGGCAGCTGCAGGCCGAATCGAACGCCAAGGCGGACGCGCAGGCGGCGGCGATCCGCGACAAGAGCTTCTTCCACGACCTGTGGGACCAGGTGAGCGGCCCGTTCAAGGCCGCCGCCGGGGGCGCAGGGACCGCCGCCAAGGCCGGCCTGCTCGTCAGCGCCGGCGTCGGCGGCTACTTCCTCTGGCGCGCGATGAAGGGCCGTGGATGACCACGTCTTCGACCTCCACGCGGCGCGCCGCATGTTCTGGGAGTTCCACTGGGGGCTCCCACCGGGGCGCGAGCTGCGCATGGGCGGGCCCCGAGGGGTCCCCGGCGCGACCGCGCAGCTCGGGACCCTCGTCGCGCTCGAGACGGTCCGCGGGATGGTGTGGCCGGCCGAAGGCCGCGTCCACCTCGCGACGGACCGCTATGGGCGACGGCTGTTCCTGCTGGCGCGTGACGGGATCGTCGTCGACCGTCACTCGCCGGCGGGGCGCCTCGTCGCCATCCGGTACCGGACGAACAAGGGCGACGGCTCCGCGGTGTGGCGCCACGCCTTCGAAGGCACGCGGCCGGTCTTCGGGCCGGACCGCGACGGCTGGCCGGTCATCCGCCGCGCCGGCTCGCAGTTTCGCGTCACGTGGCGCGGCATCGTGGGGTGAGTGATGGGACTGCCCAACCACAAGCGTGGCTGCAAGTGCGTGGGGTGCTCGCCGGCGACGCGCAAGCGCGGCATGGCGGCCCTCAAGGAGCACCAGGCGCAGCAGGCGAACGGCCGCGAGAAGCCCGCCAAGAAGGGGCGCAGCAACCCCTCGGCCGAGGAGCGCGGCCGCAAGATCGGCGAGACCACGCGGAAGGTCGCGCAGGCGGCCGGCGCGGTCGGCCGCGGCGTGAAGGCCGCCACGAAGGCGGCGGTGTGCGGCGCGGGCCGCGAGAACGGCAACCGCCGGCCGGGCATCGCCGGGCCGGCCGCTGCGGCGGGCCAGTACATCGTGCTCCGGCGCCAGAAGGGCCGCGTCACGAGCTACGAGGTCTGCCGGACGCTGCGCGAGGCCGAAGCCGTCGCGCGCCGGTCCCTCGGGGCAACGATCGCTCGCGTGGAGAGCAACTGGGAGTGACCCGTGTGGGGCACGACGCTCGTCAATGGCCGCCGCGGACCGAAACCCGCACGGCTGACAGGTGAGGGACCGCAGATGGCCGAGAAGGTCGAAGAGAAGAAGAAGCCGAGCCAGCGCGGCGGGCGGCGGAACCCGGCGGGGCAGCTCGTGGCCACCTACGGGGCGCCGTTCGGTGTGGGCTTCCTGGAAGCCGCCATCGCCGCGAAGGTCAGCTTCTACGAGAAGCTGGCGCCCGAGGCGAAGGCCCTCTTCCTCGGCGCCCTCGGCGTCGCCGCGATGCGCAAGGGCAAGCAGGCCCTCGGCGGCGGTCTGCTGGCCATGGCCGGCCAGTACGCCGGCCGGCGCGTGATGGGGGGCGGCTCGACGCAGGCCCTCGCCGACGCCAGCGACGCCGAGATGGACGAGGTGGCCGACCGCTACGCGCTCGGCGACACCGACGACGGCGACGACATCGACGGCGACGTCGGCGCGCTGCCCGGCGACGACGTGCTCGGGGCCCTGCCCGGCGACGAGGCCCTCGAGGGCCTCGAGATCGACGACTACGACTACCAGGCCGCCTGACGGCCGCCGCGCCCGCCCGACCCGGCGAGGTCGGACGGCGCCTTGACGCACCGCCGCGAGACGGCGTGAGGAGGGCCTCGTGTACGAGGACATCGACGACATCGGCGATCTGCTGGACGCCGAGACGGCCATCGACATCGAGCTCGGCGACCTCGGCGCGCCGCGCACGCCCCGCGGCCAGGCGCGCCTCAAGGCGCTGCAGGCGAAGAAGAACCGGGTGCTTACGAAGCTGCGCCAGGCGCAGTCGCGCATCGGCGGCATCAACCCCCAGCGCCTGCGCAAGCTCGTGCCCACGGCGCGCATCCTCTACTGCCACCGGCGCATCGCGTCGGCGGCGGCGCTCACCGCCGGCGCGGAGCTCGAGTACTTCGGCAAGGGCGTCGGCGACTCGGCCGCGTCGCTCGGCTGGCCGGCCGGCTCGCTGACCGCGCGCCA
>CAUJDF010000030.1 GCA_963169045.1 Myxococcota bacterium | reverse complement strand
ACCTTCGCGACGCTGTTCCTGGCCGCCGGCGGCAACGTGCGGCGCCTGCAGGAGCTGCTCGGGCACGGCAACCTGGTGACCACCGCCCGCTACCTGCACTCGGTGCCCCAGCGCGACGACGTCGGCCGCCTCGACCTGTCGGCCGGGGACGGCGAGGCCCCGCCGCCGCGGAAGCCCCCTGCGGCATAGCGGGCGCCGCGGACACGCCGCGGACATCTGTGGTGCGCGTTCGTGAACGGCAGCGTGCTGCGGGACGCGGGGACGACCCGGTCCGACCTTAGAGATACGGGCGTTTGCGCGATGTCGTCGGAGGTACGCCTCCGGCGCGCAAAAATGCTACGTTTCGGAGACTCTTCCCGTGGAGACGTCATGGACGCCGCGCTGCGCGAAGCGCTGTCCGACCTTCAGCACGACCTCGGCAAGCACCTGCGCCTGCCGCTGGCCCTGCTCCCGCGCGACGCGCCCGACGCCGAGGTGCGCGAGGCGCTCGCCACCGCGCTGCGCCGGACGAAGCGCAGCGCCCGCGAGTCGAAGCCGGCGCGCGCGATCTGGGCGGCATTCGTCGCCGAGACCGGCGATCGCTGGCCGGCGCTGCGGGCAGCGGTGGAGCGCGCGCTCTCGTGGGAGGCGGCGCTCGACGGCGCGGACCCCATCGATCGCGCGGCGGCGGAGCGGGACCTGGGCGCGGTCGGCGAGGTTCTGCGCGGCCTCGAGAGGGAGCGCGACGGTGACGACTGAGCGGCGCGCGGCGCGGCCGCGGGTGGTGGTGATCGACGACGGCCTGGCCTACGCCGAGGCGGTGGCGAAGCACATGCCCGAGGTGGAACTGGTGCGGCCCGACGGGCAGCCCTGCCTCGGCGACGGTCCCGCGGCCCTCGACTGGCTCGCGCGCAACGCCGACCACGCCGACGTGGTGCTGCTCGACATGCAGTTCGACGTGCCCGACGACCGGCTGCTGCCGCTGGCCGACGGCGCGTCGCCGCGGCGGACGCGGCGGTTCCAGGGGGCGGCCATCCTGCGCGAGGTGCGCCGGCGCTTCCCCGAGCTGCCCGTCGTGCTGCTGACCGCCGTCGAGGACCTCTCGCTGGTCGACGAGAGCGGCGAGCTCGCCGGCCAGTCGATGACCTACGTGCTCGACGGCGAGGACCTCGACGCGCTGCGCATCCGCCTCCACGGCGCGGCTCGCGACGCGGCGATGGGTCTGGAAGAGGCGGGGCTGCTGTGGGGCCGCGATCCGCAGATGCTCGCGCTGCGGCGGCGCCTGGCGGTGCTCGCGCGTGGGTCGATGCCGGTCATCCTCGAGGGCGAGACGGGGACGGGCAAGTCCTACATCGCCGAGCGCTTCGTGCATGCGAACAGCACGCGCCGCGGGCCCTTCGTCACGGTGGATCTGGCCACGATCCCGTCCGATCTGGTTCCGGCGCACCTGTTCGGGGCCACGCGGGGCGCCTACACGGGCGCGATCGCCGATCGCAAGGGCATGTTCGAGCTCGCCGACGGCGGCACGCTGTTCATCGACGAGATCCAGAACGTGCCGGCGGAGGTACAGAAGCAGCTGCTGCTCGTGCTGCAGGACCGGCGCGTGCGCCCGCTCGGCGGGAGCCGCGAGGTGCCCGTGGACGTGAAGATCGTCGCCGCGAGCAACACGCCGCTCGCCGAGGCGGTCGCGAAGGGGCGCTTCCGGCCCGATCTGTACATGCGTCTGTCGCCGGCGACACGGGTGGTGATCCCGCCGCTGCGGGAGCGACCGGGCGACCTCGCCTTCCTCGCGCGACGCTTCGTGGCGCGGGCCGCCGACGAGCCGGATACGGCGGAGCTGCGCGACCAGGTGGCGCTGGCGGCGGGTCTGAATCCGGGCGCGCCCCTGAACCTCGTCGTGGGTCGTGGCAAGCGGAGCGACGGCGGGCTCGAGCTCATCCTCCCCCAGCCCGCCTGGACACGCCTGGCACGGCATCCCTGGCCGGGCAACGTGCGGGAGCTGGCGATGCTGCTGCACAACCTCGTGACGTTCACGCTCGTGGCGGCGGTGGATGCGATCCGCGCCGGGGTCGCGCTGTCCTCCCCGCGACTGCAGGTCGATCCCGGCCTCGTCGGCGAGCTGCTGGCGGGCTCGGCGCCGCTCGGTGGGGACGTGCTGGCCTCGGACGGGTCGATTCCCGTGCGCGTGAGCCCCGCGGAGACGTTGAACCAGGTCGCCAACGAGGTCGAGAAGCAGTATCTCGTGCACCTGTTCCGCGAGACGGAGGGCGACTTCGGCACGATGGCGGACCGCCTGCTGGGGGACGCGGCGCGGGCGCGCGCGGTGCGCCTGCGGTTCAATCAGCTCGGCCTCAAGGTGCGGGAGCTGCGGCCGCGATGAGGGCGGCGGCGCTGCTGCTGCTGCTCGGCGGCGCGGCGCTCGCCGCCGACGCCGGGCCGCCGCCCTCGACGTCCTCCACCGCCCCTTCCGAAGACGCGCCGCCGGGGCGCGCCGGTCCCGAGCTGGCCGGCATGGTGGACTCGGCGCTGCGCAACCTGGCCCGCGCGCGCAACACGGAGGCGCTCCAGCGGCTCAAGGAGAACGACCGCCCTGGCGCGCTCGCCAAGCTGCGCGAGGCGTACGCGCTCGACGGCAAGGATCCGGAGATCGTCAACAATCTCGCGTTCTTGCTGCAGCTCCTCGGCAACCGGGCCGAGGCGGAGGCGATGCTTCGCGAGGCGCTGCAGCTCGACGCGCAGCGCGCGACGGCCATGCTCAACCTGGCCGATCTGCTGGCCGACCTCGGCCCCGAAGGCGGCGCCGATCCCGCACGCCTCGCGGAGGCGGCGGGCCTGCTCACCCGCGCCCGCGAGCTGAAGGGCAACCAGGGCAAGCTCATCCGCCGGCAGGCCCAGGTGGCGGCGCGGCGCGGCCGGTTCGACGAGGCGGAGCGCTTCTGGCGGGACGCCGTCACCTTCGCCGCCGAGGGCGAACGCGACGCCGCCCTGCTGGAGATGGGTGATTTCTATCGGGATTTCGGACGCGAGGCCGAGGCGATCGCCACGTATGGTCGCATCTCGGCGGAGACGCCGGTCGCGGCGGCGGCGGCGGAGCGCGTGCGCGACGTCGAGATCGACCGGGCGGCGCGGCGCCTCGGCTGGCGGCGGCCCGGGCCCGAGGTGTCGGCGCAGGCGCGGCGGCAGGCGGAGCGCGCCCGTGCGCTGGCGCGCGAGGGGCGGACGGACCTGGCGCTCGATCTGCTGCGTCAGGCGATCGAGGCCGCGCCTCGATACGGCGCGGCGCGCCTCTGGCTCGGCGACCTGCTGCGGGACGCCGGCCGGCGCGAGGAGGCGGAGACGAGCTATCTGCGCGCCCTTGCCATCGATCCGGCGAACGCGGAGGCGCCGGCGGCGCTCGGCGAGCTGTACCTGAAGTGGCAACCGCAGATGCGCGCCGACGAGGCGGCGCTCTTCCTGGGGCGCGCGCTCGAGATGCGTCCGGACTGGACGCACCTGCATCTGCCGCTGGCGCGCGCGTACCAGGCCGCGGGCGACCCGGTGGCGGCGCTGCGGCAGGTGGAGCGGCTGCTGGCGCAGGAGGCCGCGGGCCGCCGGCGAGAGGACGCGCTCGCTTTGCGGGCGGATCTGGGCGTGTTGCTGGCGCAGGTGTACCCCGGGGGGCCGCCGGCAGACGTGGCGCAGGCGCCCGAGACGGCACCGCCCGCGTACGTGGAGGCGTCGAACCGCGCGCGCGTCCTTCTCGCGCAAGGTGAGAACGACGCGGCGATGCGGGCGCTGCGCATGCTGCCGGACGCGGAGCGCGGCCCGTTCGTGCGCAACCTCGAGGCCCGCATCTTGACGGCGAGCGGGCGCCTCGACGAGGCCGCCGCCGCCTTCGAGGCGTCGCTCGAGCGCGATCCGGCCCAGACCGACATTCGGACGGAGCTCGCGGCGCTGCGTCTACGCCAGGGCCGCACGGACGAGGCGCGCCCGCTGTTCGCGCGTGCGGACGCCGAGGGGAGCCTGCAGGCGACGCTCGCGCTCGCGGAGATGGACACGCCGCCCGGCGACGGCTGGTGGCGCGACCTGCTGCGGCTCGACGCGCTCCGGGACGTCGCCGAGCGTGCGGGCCAGGTCCGCCGCGCGGCCGAGGCGGGACCCCTGCGGGAGCGAGCCGCCGCGTTGCTCGAGGCGGTGACGGGCCGCGTCGAGATTGCCCGGGGACTGTTCGCGCTGACGATCGTCGTCACGGGCGCCCTCGCGCTGCTGGCGCTCCTGGGCGTGCTCTGGTGGCGTCGCAGCGGCATGGACCTGGGCACCTTCATCGCCCGCCACCCCGAGGCCGGCCCCGAGGTGCAGGGCATCCTCTCCGCGATCCGCCACGAGGTGCTCAAGCACAACACGCTGGTGCTGACGGGCCTCGCCGACGCGCTCGAGCGCGGCGATCCCGCCGGCGAGAAGGCGGCGTGGTGCCATGACAGCCTCTTCGGCGACGGCCGCGGCGAGGCGGTGGCCCACCGCCTGCGCGCCTACGCGGACCGGCTCGCGCACATCGGGCGCGCCCACCGCGTGCGGCTCAACCTCGAGCGCCGCGATCCGGCCCTCTCCGCGTTGTTGCAGGGATTCCGGACGCTTGCGCGTGTCGCCCCCCTGCTCCGCAAGGCGGACGCGCTCGGGGGGCGCCAGCGGGCGCGGCTCTCGAGGGCGCTCCGCCGCGCGACGCAGCTGCTCAACGTGGAGGGCTACGAGGCGGTGCGCACCCTGCTCGACCGGCTGCGCGTGCTCGAGGTCGACGCCGCGCTGCTGCGATCCGTGTACGACCGCACCTGCCGCGAGCCGGCGCGCGCCGGCGTGGCGATGGCGCCGCTCGACCTCGAGGTGCAGCCGGGCCTGGCGCTGCCGGTGGGCGTCGGCATCCCGCGGCACGCGTTCGCCGACATCCTCGCCAACCTCGTGCGCAACGCGGTCCAGGCTTCGGTCCGCGACCGGCCGGACCAGCCGGTCGCGCTGGGCCTGGCGCTCGGCGCCGAGGTCGACGCGATCACGGGCCTCGAGCGCGTCGTGCTCGCCGTCCGCGACCGGGCGGCGTCGACGCCGGCCCTCGAAACGCTTCGCGGCCGCGACATCGCCGACGGGCTCGGCCTGACCGCCGATCTCGTGTCCCGCTACGAGGGCACGCTCGACGTGCGCACGCCCGACGGACCGTGGGCAAAGGCGATCGTGGTGAAGCTGCCGCGCCTGCACCCGGACGAAGACCCCGAGGAGGTCGAATGAGCCCACGCACGGTGCTGATCGTCGAGGACGGGGACGAGTACCTCGAGAACCTGAGCCGGTTCGTCCCCGGTCCGCGTTACCTGCAGGCGCACGGGGGCGCCGAGGCGCTCGAGCTGCTCGCCCGGGAGCCCGTCGACCTCGTGTACCTCGACATGCGCTTCGACCGGGTGCCGCGCTCGGCGCTGCTCGGCGACCACGAGGCGGCCACGCGCGAGCAGAACGGCGACCCGCTGCGCGGGTGGCGGCACCTCGAGGTGAACCAGGGCCTGTTCATCCTCGACGCGCTGCGGCGCGGCGGCCACGGGCACGTGCCGGTCATCCTGGCCTACGACTTCTCGCGGGAGCGGCGCCGCCTCAAGCACCTGCAGACGCTGCACCCCAACCTGCACTGGGTCCCCGACGCGGTCACGCCGGACGAGATCCGCGCGCTCATGGCGTCCGTGCCACGAATCGAGGCGGAACGACGCGATTCGTAGATCGCACGCGCTCGTCCCCCACGCGCCGAGCGGATCTCCGGCTGGCATGCCCCCTGCTCTTCCATCGGGGCAGACCCGTTTCGGAGCACCGTCGATGCGCCACTCGATCGAGCACCTTCGCGGCCGGATCCGCGGCTTCTATGCCCTGAGCGGCCCCGCCGGCCTCCTGCTCACCGCCACCGTCGCCTCCCTCGCGCTCGCCGCCGCCATCGTCTGAGACGGGTGTTCCCAGGACGGCCGCAGGCGTGCCCAAAGGCACGTCGAGGACCGGCCGACCGAGGCGACGCGGGCGCCGGTCAGCGGTTCGCGCAGCAGGCGTCTTCATGGGAACACCAACTGACGGGTCACTCAGGAAGTTGGGCGCAGCCCACGTCGAAACGCCCGTCGCGGGGCCGGCCGTCGAGATCGGCGCCGGCGTCGGCGGCGGGCAGACCGGCGCCGCGCGCGCGGGACGCCGGCTGCAGGCGGAACCCGGCCGGATCGAGGAAGTCGGCGTCGGCGGCGTCGCCGATGTTGCCCGCCGCGCGGAACGTGGCGGCGCCGCGGTCCCAGACCGGCGCGCTGAGCAGGTTGTTGACGATCTCGCAGTCGCGCGACTCGCGCACCTCGATGGCACCGGGGTAACCGGCGACGCGCACCGTGTTGTGCAGCACGCGGACGCCCGCGGCTCCCTGCAGCTCGATGCCCGCGTCGCCCCCCCGGCGCCGGTAGACGAAGTTGTTGCGGATGACGCCTCCCTGGTGGCCTTTCCCCAGTCCGAACGCGATGTTGCGGAAGTTGTCGACCAACAGGTTGCGCTCGACCACCGTGCCGCGGGCGCCGTTCCAGACGAGGATGGCCGGCCCGCTCGTGTAGCGGCCGCAGCTCGTGTCGACCTCGCAGCCGCTGCCGTCGCCGGTGATGCCGTGGATGAAGTTGTCGCGGAGCGTCCAGTCGACGGCGCCGTGCAGGTCGATGGCGTCGACGTAGTCGCCCTTCACCGCCCCCGGCGTGTAGTGGATCTCGGAGCAGGCCACGAGGCCCTCGCGGGCGCCGCCGGGCGTCAGCTTCACGTGCTGCGTGCCCACGTCGTACAGGTGCAGGCGGTAGAGGTGCGGGCGGTGGGCGCCCAGCTCGCCCTTGATCGCGACGGCGTGATTGCGGACGGCGGTGACCGAGAGCTCGGCGATCGTGACGTCGGGGCCGGTGATCATCAGGCCCTCGCTCTCGGGGCCGTACCCGCGGCCGCGGACGACCACGTCGTCCGGGTGGCCCGTCTCGCCCCGCACCGTGACGCCGCCCGGGATGCGCACGGCGTAGTGGCGGCCGAGGCGGTACTCGCCGCGACGCAGCACGACCTCGGTGTCGGGCCTGGCGCGCTCGATGGCGCGGATCCAGTCGTCGCCCGGGCCGACGGCGACCTGGTGGGCGCGGCGGCGATGGACGGGCGAGCGCAGGTACGTCGGACAGCGCTCGGGCCGCGGCCAGCCGCCGCTGGCCGCGATCACGGCGAGGGCGTCGCCCGTCCGTGCGGGGGCGCAGGCGGCGCCGCAGGTCGCGGCGAGGAGGGCGGCGCCAGCCGGGTCCGCGCCACAGCCCGGGAGCGCCGCCAGCACGGCCCAGAGCGCGCCTCGTCTGCTTCGCACCGCCCGCCTCCGCGTCCGTTCCGTCCGCCCCGCATCGAAGGCTCAACCGACGCTCCGGGTCAAGGAAGGTCGCGGCGGCCGCTTGACGGAGCCCCCCGGCGATGGCCTATGTGGACGCCGATGCCTTCACTTCGTTCCTGGGGGCTGGCGGGCCTCGCCGCCCTCGCGGGCTGCTCCGTGGACCTGCGCGAGACGTGCGCGGACCACGCCGACTGTCCGGCGGACCGCCGCTGTGTCGACACCTACTGCGTCGCGCCTGACGCCGGCGCACGCCCGCTGCGGGACGCGACCCACGAGGAGGACGCGCGCGCGTCCGACGCGGCGCCGCCCGCCGACGCCCGCGTGCGCGACGGGTCGGTCGTCCCCGACGCCCGGGCCGACGCCGCCGAGCGGGACGCGGCGCCCATGGGCGACGCCGCGCCCGTTGCCGACGCGGCGC
The DNA here is from genome assembly GCA_963169045.1 of Myxococcota bacterium. Taxonomy (GTDB): domain Bacteria; phylum Myxococcota_A; class Bradymonadia; order UBA7976; family UBA1532; genus CAUJDF01. The sequence continues at coordinate 47,240 of CAUJDF010000030.1, read as the reverse complement.
CCCCGGCCGACGCGGCGTCCCCGACCGACGCGGCGCCCCCGCCGGACGCGCTCCCCCCCGATCTCGGCCCGCCGCCCTGCGTGCCGCACGACGAGGCGCCCCGCGGCTTCGTGATCAACGAGATCGACTACGACATGCCCGGCGCAGGCGAAGACGAGGAGTTCATCGAGCTGCGCAACGGATCGTGCGGACCCCTCTCGCTGCGGGGCTGGCGCCTCCAGCTCGTCAACGGCGACGCGAACGTCCAGCAGCGCGTGTACCTCGAGGTCGATCTGGAGCGCGCGGCGCCCCTCCTCGCCCCCGGCGGGTACCTCGTCGTCACCGATCCGCAGGTCCAGACCGGGCCCGAGGTGGTGCGCGTCCACTTGCCGCCGGCGCCCGGCTCGCAGATCCAGGGCGGCCCCGCCGACGGCGCGGTGCTGGTGGATCCGGACGGCCGCGTCGTCGACTCGCTGGTCTACGAGGGACGCGTCTTCGGGTACGGCGAGGGCGATGGCGCCGCCGGCGACCTCGACGCGAACCTGCGCTACGGCATCGGACGCTGTCCGGACGGGCGGGACACCGACGACAACGCCGCCGACTTCCGCCCGGGGCCGGCGACCCCCGGCCGTCCGAACGACTGCCCGCCCGACTGACCGCACCGGGAATCGCCGCGGCGCTGCGACGGCGGAGGCGCGGCTTGCATCCGTCGGCAGGGCTCTTCTATATGTCCCGCCCGACGAGACACGTGGGGAGACCGGACGATGTTCGCGATCAGGGGACTCTTGTGCCTCGCGCTGGCCTCGGGGCTCGCGCTGGCCGGATGCGGCGGTGACGACGGGGACGACGACGGCGCCGGCGGCGGCGGTCAGGGCGGCGCCGGTGGGGCCGGTGGGGGTGGCGGCGAAGGCGGCGCCGGTGGTCAGGGCGGTGAAGGCGGCGCTGGCGGTCAGGGCGGCGCGGGTGGCGCCGGCGGTGCTGGCGGTCAGGGCGGCGCCGGTGGCGCTGGCGGTCAGGGCGGCGCCGGTGGTCAGGGCGGCGCCGGTGGTCAGGGCGGCGCCGGGGGCGACGGCGGCGCCGGCGGCGTCGGCGGCTTCGAGAACACGCCCTGCGAGGACGACGGCGACTGCCGCTTCGGCCTGCCGCGCTGCCTGAAGGAAGAGGGCGCCGCCGAGGGCGTCTGCGTCGAGTGCGAGCGCATGCGCGAGTGCCCGCTCGAGCGCCGCTTTTGCAGCATCGAGTGGAAGTGCACCGACGACCCGCTGCTCCAGAGGCTCGTCTGCGGATCGGACGACGACTGCGTCGAGGAGCTCCCCGCCTGCGACCTCGGCGCCGGCGGCGACAGCCTCTGCGTCCAGTGCCTCACGAACGAGCAGTGTCCCGCCGAGCGGCCGGTGTGCACGCCGGAGAAGACCTGCACCGCGGGCGAGGTCGTGGACGGGTGCATCGACGACAGCGGCTGCTCGGGCGAGACGCCGGTGTGCGCCATCCCCGACGGCGGCAACGAGGGCACGTGCGTGCAGTGCCGCGTCGACGGCGACTGCCCCGCGGAATCCCCCACCTGCGACGCGGGCAGCTGCGTGGCGGCCTCCCCGCCCGACGACGGACGCGAGCCTTGACCGACGGCAGCCTCGCGCGCCAGCGCGACCTCGACCGCACCATCGCCGGCGATCTCGATCGCCTCGTCGCGATGCGCCACGAGATCCACCGGGAGCCCGAGCTGTCGGGCGCGGAGCACGCGACGACGGCGCGGGTCGAGGCCGCCTTCGCCGGCCTCGACGTGCGGACGCGGCGGGGGCCGGGCGGCGTGGGGCTGGTCGTGGACGCGGGTCCGCCGGGGCCGCGCGTGGCGTTGCGCGCGGATCTCGACGCGCTGGCGCTGGACGAGGCGGTCGACGTTCCCTTCCGCAGCTGCGTGCCGGGCGTGATGCACGCCTGCGGTCACGACGTGCACACCGCGGCCCTCGTCGGCGCGGCGCGCGCGCTGATCGCCGCGTGCCCGGAGCGGCCGTTCCGCTTCCTCTTCCAGCACGCCGAAGAGGCGACGCCCGGTGGCGCGCTCGAGCTCATCGCGGACGGCGCGATGGAGGACGTGCGCGCGATCGTCATGCTGCACTGCGATCCGACGCGCGCCCTCGGCCGGGTCGGCGTCCAGGCGGGGCCGGTGACCGCCTCGTCCGACGCGTTCACCGTCACGCTGCGCGGCCGCGGCGGACACGGCGCGCGCCCCCACGAGACGCAGGACCTCGTGCTCGCGCTCGCGCAGGCCATCCAGCAGGTGCACCTGGCCTTCGACCGCTCCTTCGACGACCGTAGTCCGCACGTCGTGTCCGTCGGCACGGTGCACGCCGGCCGGACGAGCCACAACGTGATCCCGGACCGCGCGACGTTCGGCGGCACGATCCGCACGGTCGACGCGAGGACGCGCGACGGCGTCGAGGCGGTCTTCCGGCGCGCGCTCGGCGGGGTGGCCGCGGCCTGGGGCGTCGAGTACGACCTCGAGATCCGCCGCGGCGCGCCCCCGGTGCTCAACGACGCGACCGTGGCCGAGGCCATCCGCATGGCGGCCACCGACGCGCTCGGCGCCGAGGCCGTCGAGCTGCTGGGCCCACCGAGCATGGGTGCCGAGGACTTCGGCTGGTACCTCGCGCACGCGCCCGGCGCCCTCTTCCGCCTCGGCGTCGGCGTCGGCGCGCCGCTCCACAGCGCCGCGTTCCAGGCCGACGACCAATCGGTCCTGCTCGGGGCGCGCGTCCTCGCCCGCGCCGCGGTGCGCCTCGGCGCGTAGCGGTCCGCCACCGAAGATTGCGTGCGCGTCGGCGCGGCCCTCGGCCCCCACGCTGCGTTGAACCTCGACGCAGATCAGGGGCCGCCGAGCTCGGCGAGCAGGTCGCGCAGCCCGCTCTCGATTTCGCTGGACTTCTCGATCGACTTGATCGCGCGTGAGGCGGCGACACGCGCCTGCGCGGCGCGGGCGACGCGCCGCGCCGCCGCGCGGTCGGGCGCGGGCGGCGCGCGGAGCAGGCGGGCGTATCGCAGCCCGGCGGTGGCGTGGTCGAGCGCCGCCTGCGGGTCGTCGCCGCGCTCCGGGGCCGCCGCCTCGGCGAGCTGCCACGCGTCGGCGGCGGCGGCGCGCGCCTCGGCGAGGCGGTCGAGGCGCCCGAGCAGCAGCGCCTGGTTGCCCAGGGCCACGAGCCGGATGCGCCATGCCTCGTAGCCGGCGGCGTCCAGGGGCGCGGGCGGACGCAGGTCGCGCGCGACGGCGGCGGCCTCGGCGTAGGCGGCCAGCGCCAGGGCGTCCCGATCGCGGGCGGAGTGGAAGGCGCCGAGGTGGTTGAGCGCGAGCACGAGGTCGCGCCGCGCGTCGAAGTCGTCGACGGCCCGCTCGAGGCGGGCGCGGCGCAAGGCGAGCGCGCGCTCGTAACCGGCGCGGGCCGCCGCTTCGTCGCCGGCGCGGTCGGCGGCGACGACGTGCCGCGCGGCGAGCGTGCGCTCCACCCGGGGGTCGGGCCGGTCGCGGAGCGCCGCTTCGAGCAGCTCGACGGCGCGGGCGTCCCAGTCGCGGGCGCGCGGATCCTTCGCCGCCGCGGCGCGATCCGCGGCCTCCGCGAGGCCGCCGGCGAGCTCGACGCGCGCCGTGACGGGATCGGTCGCCGTGGCGAGCGCCGCCTCCCCGTGGGCGATGCCAGCGGCGAAGGCGGCGAGCGCACGCTGCGGAGGGCCCTCGTCGAGCCCGGCGGCGCGCAGCCGGGCGCGGGCGAGCGCGCTGCGGACGGCGGGCGTCGGCGCGGGCGTCGCCTCCACGGCCTCGGCAGCGGCGACGAGCGTCGCGCGCGCCTCCTCGACGCGACCGCGCCCCGCCCAGGCGTCGGCGAGCTTCTGCGCCGCCGCGAGGCGGTTGACGCGCGCGCCCTCGTCGGCGGGATCGACGGCGAGCACCTCGCTCGAGCGCCGGTCGGCCTCCTTGCGCAGATCGAACGCCTCGTTCGTCTGCCCGGTGCGCACGGCGAGCTCCCCGAGGCGGTCCGTCACCACGAGCCGGACGCGCTGCAGCCGCACCTCGTCGGAGGCCGCGAGCGCCTCGTCGAGCGCCGCCGCCGCCTCCCGCAGCGCCTGCTGCGCGGTGACCACGCCGTCGTGGGCGAGCGCCCGCTCGGCCTCCTCCATCGCCCGGGCGGCGCGCGCCTCGGGCGCGTCGCGGGCGGCGGCCGCCGCGTCGCGCCGGCGGGTGAGCTCGCGTCGCATGAAGAACGTGCCGGCGAGCACGGCCACGATGGCCGCCAGCAGGACGACGCGCAGGCGGCCGCGCGACCGCGGGGCCGCCGGTTTCATGCGGCGGAGCAGGCGGCCAGCAGCTCGGCGAGGCGCGTGTGGCCGTCGCGGAACACGGGCCAGCCGTCGCCGACGAGGACCGCCTCGACGCCGCGCAGCGCGACCAGGCGCCGCAACGACGCGATCGCGCTCGCCTTTTCGCGCAGCTTGCCGTCGGGCAGCAGCGCGAGCGCACCGGCGCGGTGCGCGCGCACCAGGTCGCCGGTGAGGAGCGTCGTGCCCTCGAGGAGCAGCGCCAGCTCGCCCGGCGTCTTGGAGCCGTCGAGCGCCAGCGCCGTGAGCCCCGGCACCACCTCTTCGCCGTCGCCGAGCCAGCGGTCGCAGGGGATCGGGAAGCCGGCGCGCTCGGCGGCGGGCCCGGCGACGCGGGCGCCGAACCGTGCCGCGATCGCGGGCGCGCCGCGCACGTGGTCGGAGTTCGTGATCACGATCCAGGCGGCGCCGCCGAGCCGCTCGAGGTGCGCGGCGTCGTGGTCGGAGAGCGGCAGCGGATCGACGAGCACGTTGCCGCCGTCGCGGACCCAGAGGGTGCTGTGGAAGTCGAGGTCGCGGGCGGCGTCGAACGCCGACCAGCCGAAGAGGTCGGGGCGGTGGAGCGCCTTCACGGGAGCTGCCGCCCCGCGCGCCCGCCCGCCGGCCGCGCCCGCAGCGAGCCCAGCAAGAGGCCGAGGCCGCCCACGGTGAGCACGAGGATGCTGATCAGCGTGAACGCGCTCATGTCGCGCAGGTGCATCTGGACGTTGGCGATCACGCCGAACGAGAGCGCGACGAGCGCGCCGCCCGCCACGACCCAGCCCAGCGGGTTCCGGGCGTTGTAGAAGAGCATGCCCACGCCGAGGACGAACGGGATGAGGATCATCCCGCCCGTCAAACCGACGCCGCCAACCTGGAAGAGCGCGCGACCCCAGTGGAATCCGCTCGTCACGCGGATCGACTCGAGGAAGAGATAGCCGCCCCCCAAGAACATCACCAGGCCCAGGAAGAAGCGGCCGACGCCGCCCTCCGTGCCGCCCGCGCCGCGCATGCGCGCCTCCGGAGAAGACGCGCCCAACCTACGGGCGGCGGCCCGGGAGGTCAACCGCGGCGCCAGACGAAGGTCTTCACGTCGGCCGGGCCGTCGGTGGGGTGATCGACCGGCGGCGGGCACACCCGCTCGAGGGCGAAGCCGGCGGGCAGGCCGCGCGCCACGAGGCCTGCGAACCGGGCGGGCGGCAGCGCGCGGACGTTGGTCGCCGTCCACAGCGCGCCGCCCGGCGCGACGAGCGGCGCCGCCAGCGCGGTCAACGCCGGGTAGTCGCGCGCAGCGGACCACCGCTTGTTGCCCTTCCCCACGCTCGTCCCCGGCGGGTCGAGGATGACGAGGTCGAAGCGCTCGCCCCGGTTCCCGAGGCGCCGGAGCCAGTCGAAGACGTCGCCCCAGATGAGGTCGTGGCGCGCTGGATCGACCGAATTTTCTTGCAATTGCAGGGGGATGCGTTCGAGCCAGCGCCGCGAGAGATCGACGCTGACGGTCTCGGCGCCCGCGACGGCGGCGGCGACGCTGAAGGCGCCCGCGTGGGCGAACGTGTTCAGGACGCGCATGCCCGCGGCGTGGCGCGCGAGCCAGGCGCGCTGCGGACGCTGGTCGAGGAAGAGGCCCGTCGAGAGCTGCTCCGGCGACAGGTCCACGAGGAAGGCGACGCCGTGCTCGAGGACGCGCAGCGGGCGGGGCGGCGCCTCGCCGGCGAGGAGGCGCGGCGCCGGCTGGGCGCCGCGCGAGCGATCGGCCATCGACTCGACGAGGAAGACGCCGCGGGCGGACGGCAGCGGGCGCTCGCCGGCCTCGGGCGCGCGCTCCACCCAGAGCCAGTCGTCGTAGCGGTCGACGGTGCAACCGGGCCAGCCGTCGGCCGCGCCGTGCACCTCGCGGAAGCTCGTCGTCCCGGGATCGGCGCGCAGCCCCGCGCGCAGGTCGCCGCCGACGTAGCGGGCGAACGGTGGCGGCGTTGCGGCCTCGAAGCGCCGTCCATCGGCCAGCGCGATGGCGGCGCAGTGGAGCAGCAGGCGCGGCGCCCGCACGTCCAGCGGATCGCCGTAGCGCTGGTCGCCGCGGACGGGGCAGCCGGCGCCGGCGAGGTGCGCGCGGATCTGGTGGCGCCGGCCGGTGACGGGATGAACGTCGAGGCACGTCCAGCCGTCGTCGGTGGCGCGAACGGCGTAGCGCGTCTCGGCGGCGGCGCCCGCGACCGGCGCGTCGAGCCGGCCGCGCGCGGCGGGCGGACGGCCCTCGACGACCGCCAGGTAGCGCTTCTCGCCGGACCGCCCCTCGAAGGTGGCCGCGAGCGCCTTCGCGCCCGCCGGCGACCGGCTGAAGCACAGCACCCCGCTCGTGTCGACGTCGAGGCGCTGGTGCACGCCCAGCCCGCCGCCGAGCGCCGACACGACATCGGGCCGGCGGCCCGCGCCGTCGGGGTGCGTCAGCCAGCCGGCCGGCTTGTCGACGACCAGCAAGTCCGCGTCTTGAAAGAGGATCCTCGGAGTCTCGCCCGGAGCAGGCAGGCCGTCGCGCTCCGCCGGCGCGATCCGGATCACCGTCAGAAGGCGATGCGCGGCACGGCGCGCTCGGGGGCGTCCGCCGGCAGCTCGTAGTAGGGGCGGCGCGTGAGGCCGGCGACGCCGGCGATCACCGCCGCGGGCATCTGCTCGATGGCCGTGTTGTAGGCCTCGACGCTGGCGTTGTAGATGCGGCGGGCCGAGGCGAGGCGGTTCTCGGTCTCGGACAGCTCGGTCAGCAGGCGCGTGAAGTGGGCGTCGGCGCGCAGCTCCGGGTAGCGCTCGACGACCGCGTTCACGTTCGCCAGCGCGCGACCGAGCATCGCCTCGGCCTGGCCGGCGCGCTCGAGGTCGCGGGACTCGCGGGCGCGGTTGGCGTCGCCGCGGGCGCGGACCACGCCCTCGAGCACCTCGCGCTCGTGGGCCGCGTACCCGCGCACCGTCTCGACGAGGTTCGGCACGAGCTCATAACGCCGCTGCAGTTGGACATCGATCTGTCGCCACGCCGCCTCGACCTCGTTGCGCAGCGCGACGAGGCGGTTGTAGAGCGTGGTGAGGACGAGCGCCGCGAGGGCGAGGACACCGAGCGAAATCCAGGCGATCATGGGGGCACTATCCCGGCCGCGCGGCGGCAGTGTCAATCCTCGGGCGGCGCGAGCGGCAGCCGCTCGCACCGCGTCTCGGGCGCGAGGCGCAGCGTGCCGTCGGCGAGCGGCACGAGCGGCCCGTCGATGCGCAGCAGGTCGTGACGGGCCACGTCGGCGAACGCTTCGTTCTCTGCGGTGCGGTCGCGCTTGCGCAGCTCGAGCGTCGCGCGGCCGCCCGCGCCGCACACGATCGCCCGGCTCTTGCCCTTCGGGTCGAAGCGCTCGCTCACCACGCGCAGGCGCGTCGGATCGGCGGCCGTCGGCCCGCCGGGCAGCGCCGCGAAGTAGGTGGCCTTGAGCGACTCGCGCCGCGTGCCGACCGCCTCGTCCACTTCCCGAACGAAATCAGGACGTTGGAAGCGCCACGCGCCGTGGCACCAGTCGCCCGCGGCGAGCGCGGGGCACGGCCGCGCGTGCGGACAGGGCAGCGCGATCCCCCACCCCGCCGCCACGAGGCGCTCGCGGAAGGCCAGCGCCCGGCGGGACGGCTCCCTCGCCGCCGGCTCGACCACCAGCAGGACGCCGTCGGGCGCCAGCAACGGCCGCAGCTCCGCCGCGAGGCGCTCGTCGTGCGCCGCCGCGAGCTCGTTGACCACGTTGGCCATTACGACGAGATCGAAGGGGCCGCCCGCGACCGACAGCGGCTTCGTCAGGTCGACGGTCTGCCCCTTCGCCGAGACCCCCAGCGCGCCGAGCAGGCGCACGGCGTCATGGACGTTCTCGGCCAAGAGGTCGGTGCAGGTCGCCTCGAGGCTTTCGGCCCAGCACGCCACCGCCGCCGCCGCCGTGCCCGGGCCGCCGCCCAGGTCGAGCATCCGCAGCGGGCGCCGCGAAGGCAGCGCGCCGCGCAGCGCCAGCTCGTCGAGGATCGGCAGCAGCTTCGGGGCGTTCGCGCAGAGGTAGTACGCCGCGTAGGCCGCGCGCAGCGCCGGATCCTTGAGATAGGCGCCCCCGAGGAACGCCTCGCGGTCCCGCGTCAGGCCCTCGTTGAGCGCCCGGACGCCGCGCGCGAGCGCCCGGCGGTCGACGCGGCCGACGGCCTCGAGGAGCGGCGGCGGCACGCGCAGGACGCGGTCGCCGTGGCGGCGGTCACGCCGACCCATCGGCCACCACCGCGGAGAGGACCTCGCCCGCCGGCGCGTCGACGCGCACGTCGGCCAGGTCGTCGGCGCGCGTGGGCCCCAGGTTGACGATGGCCAGCGGGAGGCCCCGCTCGCGCGCCGCCCGGGCGAAGCGGAAGCCCGAGTACACGGTCAGCGAAGAGCCCACGACGAGCAGGGCGTCGGCCTCGGCCACGGCGCCGAAGGCGGCCTCCACCGTGGGCCGGGGCACGTTCTCGCCGAAGAAGACGACCCGCGGTTTCAACACGCCCCCGCAGGCGGCGCACGACGGCACGCGGAAGGCGGAGAGGTCGGCCTCGACCGCGGCGTCCCCGTCGGGCGCCAGCGTGGCCGGGCGCGTCGCGGCCCCGGGGTTCAGCGCCTCGAGGCGCGCCTGCACGTCGTCGCGCGTGGTGAGCAGGCCGCAGCCGAGGCAGACCACCTCGTGCAGCGCGCCGTGCAGCTCGATCACGCGCCGGCTGCCGGCCGCGTGGTGCAGGCGGTCGACGTTCTGGGTGATGAGGGCGTGCAGCCGCCCCGTCCGTTCGAGCGCCGCCAGCGCCCGGTGCGCATCGCTCGGCCGGGCGGCCCGGAGGATCGGCCAGCCCGCCATGCTCCGCGACCAGTACCGCGCCCGCACCTCGGGCCGGCGCACGAAGTCGAGGTACTGCACGGGCTTGTGCCCGCGCCAGACGCCATCCCGGCCGCGATAGTCCGGGATGCCGGACTCGGTGCTGCAGCCGGCGCCGCCGAGCACCACCAGCCTGCGCGCGGCGCGCAGGAACGCGGCGAAGGGCGCGAGGTCGTCCATGGGGCCGATTCTGCCATGATTTCAGGGGACTGGATGGCCCTGGCAGCACTCGGGCATCTCGTCGCGCAGTCGGCGGAGCGCCTCGACGGCCTTCTCGAGGAAGTCGGGCTGCGCCTTGACGAAGTGGCGACGCGGGTGCGCGGCCCACGCGGTGGCGATACGGTCGTCGATCAGCTCCGCCTCTGCGGCGGTCTCGACCCGCAGGCGGTTGTTGTCGAGGCGGTAGCCGCCGTTCCCCCCCGGCGACTCGAGGTGGATGACGGCGTGGTACCGGCCGAGCTCGGCCTCGGCGGAGGTGCCCATCGCCGCGAAGAACGAGGCCGACGGCCCGGGCCAGTACGCCAGCCCGTCGAGGGTGCCGCGGTCGCAGAGCGCCACCTCGACGCCGTCCGTCTCGATCACGGCATCCTCGATCGCGCGCTGCACCGCGAAGATGCTGCGCTGCGCCGCGCGGCGCCCCGCCGGCGAGTCGTGTCGGGGGAAGCCGCCGCCGAAGACGATGCCCGCCGCCTCCGGGAGGAGCGCGACGTGCCGGCAGAAGACGCGGCGCGCCATCTCGAGGACCGCCGTCTTGCCGGCGCCCGGGCCGCCGGTGAGGGCCACGAAGCGCGGCGTATCGCTCGTCGAGGAACAGCCGCAGGAGTGGGAGCCGACGGGCACGATGGATTCCATGGCGGGAGGATGGCGCGACTCGTGGAGAATCGCCACAGCGAGGCGAAACGCGCCGAGCCGTCGCGCGTCGCGCGGCACGTGGCTTGCGACGGGACGCCTCGGGACCCGTGCGGAAGGGCAGGACGATGAACGCGAAGGTCTATCTGTTCAGCTGGGACCGCCAGGCCGCCGAGAGCCGGACGGCGGCGCTGTCCGCGTCCGGGTTCAGCGTGCGGACCGAGTGCGAGGATGGGGCGCGCGGGTACGGGGACATCCAGCGCGAGCCGCCCGACGTCGTCGTGTTCGACCTGGCGCGGCGGCCGTCGCACAGCCGCGAGACGGCGCGCGCGCTCCACGACGCCGGGCGCACGCGCAGGCTGCCGCTGATCTTCGTGGACGGCGACCCGGCGGAGCGGGACCGGGTGGCCGCGGCCGTGCCCAACGCGACCTTCACGTCGTCGGACCGGTTGGTGCCCACGCTGCAGCGCCTCCTGGGCGGGCGGCCGCCGGGGCAGGCCGAGGCCTGAGGGGGGCTCAGAGACCGACCGCGAGGCGAAGCGTGCGGCGGGCGCGGCGGCGATAGGCGTCCTCGACCGGCCGCCGCGGCTCCTCACGGACGAGGCGCGCATGCATCAGGAAGTCGGTGAGCGCCGCGTTCGCCAGCGCCATCGCCTCGTCTCCCTCGGCCACGCGCTCCGCCTCCTCCACGATCGCGTCCGCCAGATCCCACAGCGTCGTCCGAATGCGCGTCATGTCGCTCGTCCCCCGTCACGGTGCGTCTCGGTCACTGGGGACGAGACAGTTACAAGCGGCGTGCCACACGGACTTTCGGGACCTGCCGCGCCGGCGCCGTGGCGAAGCGCGTCACGAGCGCGGGGGCGGCGTGACGCGGCGCCCCAGGCGCCGTCACCCGACGGAGACAAGAAAGACCGCCGGGTCGATTTCGGGTTATGGTCCCGGCACATGGCGCTCCATCCCACCGGCACGCCCGCGCCTTCCGACGCGGTCGTAGGCCTCACGGACGACGTCGACCGCCGCGTCGCCCGCGAGCTCGAGACCGAGTACCAGCGCGGCGTCGCCAACCAGCTGCTGGTCGGCGCCTTCGCCCTCCCCGGCTTCATCTTCGGTGAGCTGACGCGCGAGATGAGCGGCCAGCAGGACCTGCCGCTGCTGCTCATCCTCGCGGTACGCGTGGCGTTCTCGGCGCTGCTGGTGGTCTGCGGTCTCGCCGTGCGTCGCGCCAAGAGCGCGGTGGGCCTCGCGCGCGCCCTCGACATGCTCGGCATGCTCCTGGTCGGCGTGCTCTGCGGCTGCCTCGACGGCCTCACCCACGGCGACAACCCGCTCTACTTCGGGAGCGTGGCGACGATCGCCTTCCTGCGCTGTCTGTACGTGCCGAGCGGCTGGAAGCTGGCCGCGCTCGGCTCGGCGGCATGCTGGCTCGGCACGCTGGGGGCCTCGATGGCCTGGACGATGACGGTCGGACAGCAGCACGACCCCTTCTACTGGGCCCGCTTCGCCAACTTGCAGTTCTTCGTGCTCGCCAACGGGCTCATCGCGGTGATGGGCGCGGGCCTCGTGCACCGCCTGCGCCGTCAGGAGATCGAAGCGCGCAGCCGCGGGCGCTACACCCTCGACCGACCGATCGGCGCCGGCGGATTCGGCGAGGTCTGGCTGGCGCGCGACGAGCTGCTCGAGCGCACGTGCGCCATCAAGATGCTCGACCGGCGCTTCGGCGCCCAGGAGGAGTACATCGCCCGCTTCGAGCTCGAGGCGAAGGCCACGTGCCGCCTCACGAGCCCGCACACCGTGCGCGTGTACGACTACGGCTGCACGCGCGACCAGCGGCTCTACTACGTGATGGAGCACCTCAAGGGCCGCGACCTCAGCTCGATCATCGCCGCCGAGGGCCGCATGAGCCCGACCCGCGTCGTCTCCCTCATGCGCCAGGCCGCCTCGGCGCTCGTGGAGGCCCACGACCAGGGCGTCGTGCACCGCGACATCAAGCCTGAGAACCTGTTCGTGACCGTCGACGAGGCGGGCGAGGAGCAGCTGAAGGTGCTCGACTTCGGCCTCGCGGCGGCGCTCGCCGTGCCCGGCGACGCCACGCGCAAGGAGCGCGTGATCGGCACGCCGGAGTACATGCCGCCCGAGCGCGCCAAGGGCGAACGCGGAGATCCGCGCAGCGACGTCTACGCGCTCGGCGCGGTGATGTACCACCTCTTGACGGGGCAGCTGCTGTTCGACGGCGACTCGTCGATGGCGATCCTCATGCGGCACCTGCGCGAGACGCCGCGCCGGCCCTCGGAGCTCGCGACCGACGTGCCGGAGTTCCTCGACGCCATCGTGATGAAGTGCCTCGAGAAGAGCCCCGAGAAGCGCTTCGCCGACATGCGGGCGCTGCGCAAGGCGCTGCAGACCGGCGAGGTCATCCTGCTGCGGGAGCGCCCGCGGCGGGTGGCGTGACGGCGGCGGCGTCGTACATGGCGCGGTAGAGCACGCCCGCCGTGCGCGCCGCGTGGGCCAGCCACGCCCAGTCGCGCGGGCCGAGCTCGGTGGCGTCGATCACGCGAAAGACGTCCTCGACGTGGCCCTTGTCCAGCTCGCCGTGGCTCAGGAAGAAGCTGGCCTGCGCGCGCGACAGGCCGAGCCGCGCGCACAGTCGCCCGCCGTACTCGCCGCCCCAGCGCCCGCCGATGCCCTCGAGCACGGCGGCGATCCCGAGCCGGGCCACCGGCGCGCGCACCGCGGTGTAGACGTTGAAGGCCACGTACGACTGCGTCGCCGGCCCCGGGAACGTCTCGCGCGGATCGGGCCCGCCGTCGCCGGTCGCCCGCAGGTCGTTGATGACCCAGCGCCAGTGCTCCTTCTCCTCGTCCGCGTGGTGCATCAGGTACGCCTTCGCGTCCACGTGCCGGGGATCGCAGTGATAACCGGCGAGGGCGAAGGTGCTCGGCCCCTCGAACGTCTGATGGAACAGCGTCCGCAGCAGGCCGTGATAGTCGGTGATCGTCACCGTGCCCGCGTCGATGCGCTGGCACAGCGCGTTGCGCGGAAACGCCGAGACGGCCTCCGCGACGGCATCGTGGAACGTACGTCGATCGCTCACTGGGCGAGCTCCTCGAGAGGCGGAATCGTGTGCTCGCGAATCAAGCGGATCCGCTCGTGGGCGGCGAGCGCGGCGCCGCGCCGGTGCAGGTCGTCCACGCGCTGGCGGAGCGCGGCGACGAGGTTCGTGGACAACCGCAGCGCGAGCTCCGGGTCGTGCCGCGCCGTCTTCTCGACGAGGTTCTCCGAGAGCAGGACCGTCTGCGAAGGCTCGAGCGCGACGAGGTCGGTGGCCCGGCCGTCCTCGGGCGGCGCCTCGCACTCGCCGAAGACGTCGCCCGGCCCGAGAATCTCGAGCCAGTGCCAACCATCGTGGGTCGGCAGGCCCACGCCGATGCGGCCGGACAGCACCACGCCCAGGTCGGGGCGGCTCTCGCGTCGATGGCGGATGACCTCGCCGACGCCGAACGAGACGGGAGCCGCGCGCTCCATGACGCGCTCGATCTGCGCCTCGGTGAGGCCGTCGAGCAGGGAGCGCCGGCGCTGACGACGCGACAGGCCGTCCGCCAGGCGCGCCCAGATGGTGCGCAGGTCGCCTTCGAGGCTCGGTCCCGCCGCGGTGAAGCCCGGGTAGAGGCGGCCCATCGCCGTCGCCACGCGCCCGCCGTCATCCAGCGAGGGCGGCAGCAGGCGCACGAACGGCGCCTCGACCCGGCGCAGGTGGCCGAGGTCGCGGACGCAGTGGACGAGCGGCACGCGGATCCCGGGCCCGGTCGGCCGGATGGCCGGCCGGTACTGGCGGTAGCCGAGGCGGTAGTACAGGCGGAGCAGGCCCGGCTCGGCGAAGATGAAGTCGACGTCCACACCGTTCCGGCAGGCGTGCTCGTAGAGGCGCATGACGAGCAGCGAGGCCAGCGTGCGCCCGCGGTAGGCGGGATCGACCATGAGCCGGCTGGTGATGCTCACCCGCTCGCGCCCGAACTCGGCCTCGGCGGGTGCGGTCTCGAGCCACTCCTGGTAGAGCGGTGGCAGCTCGCCCTTGCGCCCGCCGTTCTGGCGGCCGGTGCCGACGATGCGGCCCTCCTCCTCGGCGAAGAAGATCGTGGCCTGCGCGTCGGCGTCGTCGAACAGCAGGCGCCGCCCGTGGTCCACCCCCGGGCCGTCCTTGCCCAGCTCGACGACGTGGATCCCGTATCGAAAGCGGAAGATGCGTTCTCGGGTCTCGTCGTCCGTGGCCTCGCGGATCTCGATGGCCATCGCGCCCCCTCCCCGGACTTCTCCCCACCCGACGTCCACGATGACGCCCGCCATGAACGCGGGGTGCGCGCCGACCCCGGCCCGGGTTATGGTGCGGACCGTGTCGCGCCTCCTCCGCTGCTGGCTGCCGTGGGCGCTGCTCGCGGCCTGCTCGGCCCCGCCGCCGGACGGGCTCGGCACGCCGTCCGCCGTGGTGACGGCCGTCTTCGGCGAGCGCTTCTTCGACGCGCAGGCGCGTTCGGCGCACTGCGAGCCGTCGGCCGCGCAGGCGCTCGTGCTGCCCGGGCTCGTGGACGCGCAGCGCTATCAGTTCCTGCAGATCGCCGAGCTGCGGCGCGTCGACGCCACGACGCGCGCCGGGACCGTCGCCTTCGCGGTCGACGGGTGGCCGCTCTCGATCGGCGTGGAGCTGCGGCGACAGGGCGACGCATGGCGGCTGACCGCGGTGGATCCGCCCGCGACGCAGCGGCGCTGGCTCGAGCTGGTCGGCGCGCTGCCCCGGGCCCCCTCGGCGAGGCCCTGGGAGGGCGGGCTGGCCGGACGGGACGCGGTCGGGCGGCCGACGGCGGCGGTGCTCGTCGTCGCCTTCAAGGACGAGGTGGCGGTCGACGGGCGGCCGGTGGCGCCGGGCGGGCTCGAGGCGGCGGTCGCGGAGGCGCTCGCCGTGCGCCGGCGGCTCGCGGCGGACGCCCACGCCACGTATCGGCCGCACGTGGCGCTGGCGCTGGCGGCCGACGCGCCCGCCTCACGCCAGACCGGCCTCGCGGAGGCGGCGCGGCGGGCCGGGGCCGAGGCCGTCTCGCTCGTGGCGCGCGGGGCGGGCGGGGGCCCGGCGCTGCTGGCCCTGGCCCGACGGACCGAAGCCGCGACCGCCGACGCGCGGGATCGCGTCGTCCGCCTGCAGTTCGCGCCCGACGGCGTCGACCTCGCGCTGGACGACCGGACGCGCCGCGTGGCCTTCGCCGGAGGGACCGTCGACGCGGCGGGCATCGCCGCCGCCCTGCAAGCGCTGACGCAGGGGACGCCTGCGCCGGCGGGCGCCGTCGTGGCGGCCGACGGGACGACGCGGCACGGCGAGGTCATCGCGCTGCTCGACGCGTGCCGGGCCGCCGCGCCGCACCTGGCGCTGCTCGCGGAAGCGTCGCCATGAAACCATTGATTTCATTCCTCTTTCTGGCCGGGTGCGCCGCCCCGCCGCTCGCCTCCCAGGACGCCGAAGCCGCGGCGGTGGCGCTGCTGTCGTCGCGCGTGTTCGAGCCCCCCGACCAGCTGCGCCCGTGGTTCGTCGAGGGGGTCGAGCCGGAGAACCTGCCGCTGCGCCTCGTCGTCGACTCGCCTGCGGCCTACGACTTCCTCGACGTGCAGCGCCTGCGGATGATCGACGGGCGCGCCATCGTGACCGCCCTCGTCGCGCTCGACGGCGAGCCGCACACGCTCGACGTCTGGTTCGAGCACCGCAACGGCGCCTGGAAGGTGGCCGGCTGGACGCACGTGCCGCACCCCGCCGATCCGGCGAAGCCCGCGCCCTCCGCCGGCGCCGACCTCCCGGTGCCGCTGGCGTCGGCCACGTTCCGCGGCGACGAGGCGCCGCCGGCGCTGGCGCTCGACGCCCCGTCCGCGCCGGCGGAGGCCGCCTCGGCGCCCGTCCGCATCGGCGTGCAGCGGCCTCAGGTGACGGGCGCGTGCGACGCCGCCGCCCTGCACCGGCACGCGAAGACCCTGGAGCCGGCGCTCGAGCGCTGCTGGGCCGACGCCCGCGCCGAGCGCGGCGGCCGCCTCACCTTCGGCCTCGACCTCGACCCGAAGGGCCGCCCCACCGGCGCCCGCGTCGAGGAGACGACCCTGCTCGTCACCGGGCTCGGCGACTGCGTCGAGGGCGTCGTGCGCGGCGCCTCGGAGTGGCCCGCCCCCGCGGACGGCCTCTGTACCGTCCGCGTGGCCGTCACGTTCACCCCGAAACGTTAAGCCTTCATCAGGATCGCGATCGGTTCCAGGCCGGGCACGTGGCTGCACACGACCTTGACCGACACCATGATCGGCACGGCCAGGATCATGCCCATGGGCCCCCACAGCAGGCCCCAGAACACCATCGACAGGAAGACGACGAGCGGGGACAGCTTCACCTGCCGGCCCACGAAGCGCGGATCGACGTAGCTGCCGATGACGCCGTTCACGGCGAAGAGGCCCGCCGTCACGCCGAGGGCGCCCAGGGCGCTGGTGTTCGGATCGATCAGCACCAGCACCACCGGCGGGAGCGACGCGATCAGCGCGCCCACGGTGGGGATGAAGTTCAGCGGAAACGCGATCAGGCCCCAGAACGCGGCGAAGTCGACGTCGCAGGCGGCCAGCAGGAGCCACACGCACAGCGCGGTGAGTCCGCTGATGAGCGACTTGGCCACGACGTAGGCGCGGACGTCGCGCCCGATGGCCTCGAGCGACTGCAACAGCGGGTGCCGCGGCCCGTACGCCTCGGTGAACTTCTCGCGGAAGCGCCGCCCCTCGATGAGCATGAACGCTGCGAAGAACAGCGTGAGGAAGGCATACCCGAGCAGGGTCGTCGCCGACTGCATGAAGTCGACGCCCCCTTCCATCATGCGCGGAATCAGGTTGTTGCTCAGCTCGGTCTTGATCGCCGCCTGACGCTCCGGGTTGTCGACCAGGTGCACCGCCCAGTTCGTCAGCTGCTCCACGCCGAGGCCGATGCGCGCCTTGTACATGGGCAGCGCTTCCCGCAGCGGCGCGAACGTCGCCACGAACACCCCGATGAGCGTCAAGAGCGGCAGCGTCACCATCGTCACCGCCGTCAGGATGGCCAGCCCGGGCGGGATGCGGCGGCGCACGAGGCTGCGCACGACGGGCCAGGTCATCATCGCCCCGAGCACCGCGAGCACGAGCGGGATGAGGATCGGCTGCGCCCACCACAGCAGGAAGCCGCCGAAGGCGACCGCGCCGAGGCGAGCGGAGAGGCGCCCGGCGACGCCCGATCCGGTCGGAAAGCGTGGCAGCGGCGTCAGCATCAGGCCGGCAGCAGCCAGTCGTCTTCGACGGCCTCGGCGTCCTCGAGCGGCTGCACGAGCGCCACGAGCTCGTCGTGTCGGACGTCGGCCAGCGCGGCGAGCTCCACCTCGATCGCCGGCACGAAGCCGCGGACCGCGCGCCACGCCTCGACGGGCAGGTGCAGGAGCGCGCCGCCCTCGGGCAGGCGGACCGCGGCGCTCGTCGGCTCGCCCGTGAGCAGCGATCGCTCGCCGAAGACGTCGCCCTCGGCCAGCACCGCCACGCGCACCGCCTCGCCCGCCTCGTCGGTCGTCCAGACCTCGGCCTCGCCGTGCAGCACGACGAAGAGCCCCGGCGGCGGCGCGCCGCGGGCGATCACCTCCGCGCCGGGCGCCGCCTCGACCGGGCGGAAGGCGCCGAGCAGGGCCTCCCGCTGCGCGGCGTCTCCGAAGACGCGGCCTTCGCGCGCCAGGTTCGCCAACAGCCGTCGCCGGACGAGCGCGCCGACATGCTCGGTCAGGCCCGGGTGCTGCTCGCCGAGGGCCTCGACCACCGCCCCGTCGACGCGCCACGCGAAGCCGGCCTCCGTCGCCCGCGCCGTCGCCCGCCGCGGCACCGCCGTCAGCAGCGCCATCTCCCCGACGAGCGCCGGGGCGGCCACGTCGGCGAGGACGACCGTCGCGCCGTCGGGCCGCTCGCGGGTGACGCGCACCGCGCCCTGGGCCAGCAGGAACACGGCGCGGTCGGACCGGCCCTGCGCGACGAGCGTGTCGCCCGGGACGAGGGCCACCGGCTCGAGCGCGCTGGCGAGCGCGACGAACGGCCCCGCCGGCAGATCGCCGAAGATCGGCACCGCGGGCACCTCGGCGTCGTCGGGGAGGCCGAGGCCGTCGACGTCGCCGCCGAGCTGCAGGGCAACGCGCACCATCCCCTCGGAATCATTCGGAATCTCGACATCGACCGCGCCGCGTATCGGCGGCGGCACGCGGCGTCCGCCGCGCGGACGGCCGGCGCCGAAGCGGGCGGCGAGCGCCTCGAGGGCCTGTCGCTGGCGGGCGCCGGTGAGGTGGCGGCGCGCGACGGCGAGCGCCGCGAAGAACTGGCCGCGGGCGGCGGCGACCCGGGCCGTGGCGACCCACACCGCGCTCGCGGCGGGGACGCCGAGCGCCTCGAGCGCCGCGGCGAGGCGGGCGCGGGCCTGAATGGAGCCCGGCCTCTCGGCCAGGGCCTGGATCGCTTCGCGCAGGTTCATGTCGGTACTTCTGCCATGACGCCGCGCTGCTTGCACCCGCGGGCGCATCGAGTATGCGATGGCGAAGCTCGACACCCTCCAGGGACGCACCGCGCTGGTCACCGGCGCCTCCTCCGGCATCGGCCGCCTCGTCGCGCGCCGCCTGGCGGCGGAGGGCGCCCGCGTCGTGCTCGTCGCGCGCCGGCGCGCCGCGCGCGAGCGCGTCGCCGACGAGATCCGCGAGGACGGCGGCGAGGCCCGCGTCCTGCCCTGCGACGTGGGCGATCGCGCGCAGGTGCTCGAGGCCGCGCGCGCCGCGGGTCCGGTCGACGTGCTGGTCAACAACGCCGGCTTCGGCGGACGGGCGCTCTTCGTCGACCACGGCCTCGACGAGATGGAGCGCATGGTCCGCGTGAACTTCCTCGGCGCGCTCTGGTTCACGCGGGCGCTCGTGGAGCCGATGGTCGCGCGGCGCCGGGGGTGGATCGTCTTCATGGCCTCGGTCGCCGGCCGCCTCGGCGTCCCGGGCGAGAGCATCTACGCCGCCTCGAAGTTCGCGCTCGTGGGTCTGGCGGAGACGCTCTCGATGGAGCTCGAGGACGCCGGCGTGCACGTCATGAGCGTGCTGCCGGCGGCGGTGGACACGCCGTTCTTCACTGCCGAGGACCGCGAGCGGCTGCCGTCGGTCGCCCGCCGCGGGATGCTCGCGCCCGAGGCCGTGGTGGACGCGATGTTCGACGGGCTGCGCCGGGGCCGGCGCGAGGTCACCGTCCCCCGCCGCCTGGCCGGCGTTTACGTGCTGCGGGCGCTCTTCCCGTCGCTCGTGCGCCGCGGGACGCGCCGCGCCACGCTCTCCCGGCTCGCCGGCGCCCGCTGAATCCCGTTCAGCGCAGCGAGCGGCGCGCGGCGGACCGCACGAGCGGGTGGGCGTCGGCCGTCAGGACCCGCAGGCGCTCGAGGCTGGCGGCGTCGGCGCGGCGCGCCAGCGTCTGCACCGCCGCCAGCCGCACCTTGAAGTAGCGGCTCGCGGCGGGATCGCCGGTCGGCGCCGCCGTCGCCCCCACCAGCAGCCAGAGCCACGCGGCGAGCCCCGCACCGGAGCCCGCGATAGTACTGCGCGACATGACGACCCCCACCGACAGCAGGCGTGCAACACCTACATAGTCATACCCGGGAGGCGTCGACAAGCCCCTGACGGAGAAAAGTGGGGCTCGGGTCGGATCAGCGGGCGGCGGCGCACCAGCCGGCGCACACGGCGCACATCGGGCAGGACGGATCGCGCAGGCAGACGTCGCCGGCGTTGCAGGTCATTCCGGCGGGGCAGTCCTGGTCGCCGTGGCAGAGCGGGCGACAGGCGCCGTCGCCGAAGATCTCGCCGGCGGCGCAGCGCTGCTCCTCGCGGCACTCGCCGCGGTACGCCACCTCGACGCGGGCGCACGCAGCGCCGCAGGCGTTGCCGTAGGTGCGGCCATCGACGCCGCACACCGGGTCGTAGTTCGCGGGGCAGATGCAGTCGAGCGCGACACAACGCCCCTCCTCGCAACGCTCGCCGACGGCGCACTGCGAGTTGTCGCGGCACTGGCCGGCGCCGCCGATGCAGCCGCAGCCGCACTCGTTGTTGAACGCCTCCTCGCCGTCCTCGCAGAAGAACCGCGCCACGGCGCAGCGTTCCGGGTCGTCGCTGACGTAACGCACCCCCGGCGCGTTCGGATCCGGGCACATGGCCGGCTCGCGGCACTCGCCGCGGTAGGCCACTTCGACACGGGCGCAGGCCGCCGCGCAGGCGTTGCCGTAGGTGCGGCCGTCGACGCCGCACACCGGGTCGTAGTTGGCCGGGCAGACGCAGTCGAGCGCGACGCAGCGTCCCTCCTCGCAGCGCTCGCCGGCGGCGCACTGCGAGTTGTCGAGACACTGTCCGGGCGCGCCGATACAGCCGCAGCCGCAGGCGTCGTTGAATCCCCGCTCGCCGGCGGCGCAGTCGAAGTCGATGTCGGCGCACTCGCCCGGATCGCGGCTGTGGTAGCGCACCCCCGGACCCTCGGGACACATCGCCGGCTCGGCGCAGCGGCACACCTCGCAGCCGTTCTCGTCGCGCACGAAGCCGTTCTCGCAGAAGAGCCCGCAGAGGACGGGCTGGCACTCGGCGTCGCAGGCGCCGGGACCCTCGATCGCGACGCCTGCGCAGGCAGCGAAGCACTCGTTGTCGTAGGTATGGCCGTCGATGCCACAGACAGGCGCGAAGATCTCCGGACAGACGCACGGCATGCCGCCGGCCCCGCCCTGACCGCCGGCCCCGCCGATGCCTCCGGCGCCGCCCTCGCCGCCGGCCCCGCCGACGCCTCCGGCGCCACCCTCGCCGCCGGCCCCGCCGACGCCTCCGGCGCCACCCTGTCCGCCGGCCCCGCCGACGCCTCCCTGTCCGCCGGCCCCGCCGACGCCTCCGGCGCCGCCCTGTCCGCCGGCCCCGCCGACGCCACCCTGTCCGCCGGCCCCGCCGACGCCTCCGGCGCCACCCTCGCCGCCGGCGCCTCCGCCGCCGTTCACCGAGGCGTCCGCCCCGCCGCCGCCCTCGGCGCCTCCGTCCTCGGTGTCGCAGCCCCACGTCGCAAGCGCGATCGTCAGGGCCAACCACGCGCCTCCGCGACGCTTCATCGTAGCCACTCCCCGCCTCCTGTTCGGCGTCGGAACCGCCGCCAACGTTCGGTGGAAACCTTAGGCAGCGAGGCCGGTTCGTGTCGAGCGTCACCCGCGGCGCGACCGCCGTCGCGCTCGATGCTCAGAGTAGCGGACGGAGGGGCCGAGGCCGTGGACCGCACACTCAGCGAACACCTCACGCTGCGGCTCTCCAGGAGCTTCCCGATGCGCGTGCAGCCCGATGTTCGGCCGGAAGCTTTGGATCCCGCGCCTGCCCGGCTACCATGGTCGCCCAATCCCGGGAGAGCGAGGCGCGAGCACGTGACGGGCACCAGCCGGACGGTCGCCGTCGTCGGCGGCGGCATGCTGGGGATGACGCTGGCCTGGCGCCTGCGGCAGCAGGGCCACGCGGTGACGATCTTCGAGGCGGCCCCCCGGCCCGGCGGCCTGGCGAGCGCGTGGCGCCTGGGCGACGTGACGTGGGACCGCTTCTACCACGTCATCCTCATGTCCGACCTGCACATGCGCGGCCTGCTCGAGGAGCTCGGCCTCGCCGATCGCCTGCTGTGGCGCACGACGAAGACCGGCTTCTACACCGACGGCCAGCTGTACTCGATGTCCGACACCATCGAGTTCCTGCGCTTCCCGCCGCTGCGGCTCGTCGACAAGCTGCGCCTGGGCGGCACGATCTTCTATGCCTCGAAGATCCGCGATCCGGGTCCGCTCGAGTCGGTCCCGGTCGCCGACTGGCTGCGGCGCCTGTCGGGCGATCGCACCTTCGAGAAGATCTGGCTGCCGCTGCTGCGCGCCAAGCTCGGCGACAACTACCGCCATGCCAGCGCCGCCTTCATCTGGACGACGATCGCCCGCATGTATGCGGCGCGCCGCTCGGGCCTCAAGAAGGAGATGTTCGGCTACGTCGAGGGCGGCTACGCCACCGTGCTCGACCGCTTCGAGCGGAAGCTGCGCGAGGCCGGCGTCGAGATGGTCTGCGACGCGCGCGTCGCCGAGGTCCGCCCCGACGCGAAGGGCGTCCGCGTCGCCCTGCAGGGCGCCACCCGCACCTTCGACGGCGCCGCGCTCACCGTGCCCTCGCCGGTCGTGCGCCGCCTCGTGCCGGACCTCGGCCCCACCGACACCCGCCGCCTCGATCGCACCGAATACCAGGGAATCGCCTGCGCCTCGCTTCTGCTCGATCGCCCGCTCGCCGATTACTACGTGACCAACATCACGGAGGACTGGGTGCCCTTCACGGCGGTGATCGAGATGACGGCGCTCGTCGACCGCGAGACGTTCGGCGGGCGCTCGCTCGTGTACCTGCCGCGCTACCTCACCCAGGAGGATCCCTTCTGGAGCGAGGACGACGACGCCATCCGGGAGCGCTTCCTGTCGGCCATCGAGCGCATGTACCCGCATTTCCACAGGAATCAGGTCCAGGCATTCGAGGTGGCCCGCGCGAGGCACGTGCTGGCGCTGCCCACGCTCGGGTACTCCACGGACACCTGCCCGTACACCGAGACCACGGTGCCCGGCGTCTGGGTGGCCAACTCCTCGCAGATCGTGAACGGCACGCTCAACAACAACGAGACCGTCGCCCTCGCGAACCAGAAGGCCGAGGCGCTCGCGCGCCTGTTGGCCCGCCGCTGACCGGAGGTCCGCCATGGCTCGAAGCCCGCGTCGGCCGCTGGCCGGCCTCTCCCTCGACGTCGACAACGAGTGGTCCTATCTGAAGACCCACGGCAGCCCGGCGTGGAGCGAGCACCCCTCGTACCTCGACGTGTTCGTGCCCTACGTCTGCGACCTGCTCGACGAGCTGCAGCTGAAGATCACGTTCTTCGTGGTCGGGCAGGACGCCGCGCTCGACAAGAATGCGGACGCGCTCCGCGAGCTCGTGCGCCGCGGCCACGAGGTCGGCAACCACTCGTTCCACCACGAGCCGTGGCTGCACCGTTACAGCCGCGAGCAGCTGCGCCGCGAGCTCGGCGAGGCGGAGCGGCACATCGAGCGCGTCACCGGCCACAAGCCCGTCGGCTTCCGCGGTCCCGGCTTCAGCCTCAGCGGCGACGTGCTCCACGTGCTGCACGAGCTGGGCTACCGCTACGACGCCTCGACGCTGCCCACGTTCATCGGCCCGCTGGCGCGCGCCTACTACTTCAAGGCGGCGAAGCTCACGCCCGAACAGCGCGCCGAGCGCTCGATGCTCTTCGGCCGCTTCAAGGACGGCCTGCGCCCCAACAAGCCGTACCGCTGGCAGCTCGACGGCGGTCACCTGCTCGAGCTGCCGGTCACGACGATCCCCGGCGTGCGCTCCCCGTTCCACCTGAGCTACCTGCTGTACCTCGCCCGATACTCCGACGGGGCCATGCGCACCTACCTCGAGGGCGCGGCCCGGACGTGCCGCGCCACCGGAACGCCCGTCAGCTTCCTTCTGCACCCGCTCGACGTCCTCGGCGGCGACCAGGCCCCCTCGCTGCGCTTCTTCCCCGGCATGGACCTCGACCGACAGCGCAAGCGCGAGGTCTTCCTGCGGGTGCTCGAGGCGCTGAAGACGCACTTCGAGCTCACCCCGATGTCCAAGTTCGCGGAGGCGCAGGCGACGCGGCGCGACCTGCCCGTGCGCCCGGCGTCGGAGGCCTGGTAAGCCCATGTGCGGGTTCGTCGCCCTGCTCGGCCGCCGTGGCCGCCCCGTCTCGCTCTCGTTGCTCGAGCGGATGGGCGACACGCTGGCCCACCGTGGTCCCGACGACAAGGGCGTGCATATCGAGAACGGCGTGGGCCTGTTCCACCACCGTCTCTCCATCATCGACCTCGCCGCCGGACACCAGCCGATGTCCGACGCCCGCGGGGACCTGTGGATCGTCTTCAACGGCGAGATCTACAACTACGTCGAGCTCCGCCAGGAGCTGGTGAAGCGCGGCGCGAACTTCAAGACGAACAGCGACACCGAGGTGCTCCTCGAGGCGTACCGCCACTGGGGCGAGCACTGCCTCGAGCACCTCAACGGCATGTTCGCGTTCGTCATCTGGGACAAGCCGCGCCGCCGCGCCTTCGTCGCGCGCGACCACTTCGGCATCAAGCCGCTGTACACCTACATCGGACGCGACTTCATCGCCTATGCGTCGGAGATCAAGGCGCTCCTGGTCCACCCGGACATCGAGCCGCGGCTCGACGAGCAGCGCCTGCAGGACTACGTCACCTTCCAGTTCACGCTGGACGAAGGCACGCTGTTCCGGGGCGTGCACAAGGTGATGCCCGCGCACTTCCAGATCGTCGACCTCTTCGACGGCACCGTGGACACGCATCGCTACTGGCGCCCGTCGTACGTCATCGACCCCACGTACACCGAGGCGCGCGCCGTCGAAGAGATCCGCGCGCTGCTCGACGACACGATTCGCCTGCAGGTCCGCAGCGACGTGCCGGTGGGCGCGCACCTTTCCGGCGGCCTCGACTCGAGCCTCGTCACCTCGCTGGCCGCGCGCCGTTGCCAGGGCCTGAGCGCCTACCACGGCCGCTTCGACGAGGGCGAGGCCTACGACGAGTCGCGCTACGCCATCGACGTCGCCGAGGCCGCGGGCGCCCGGCTCGTGACGATCACCCCCACCGAGGACGACTTCGTCGACGTGCTGCCCACGCTGATGTGGCACATGGACGAGCCGCTGGCGGGGCCGGGTCTCTTCCCGCAGTACATGGTCTCGAAGCGCGCCGCCCAGGAGGTGAAGGTCGCCCTCGGCGGCCAGGGTGGCGACGAGCTCTTCGGCGGCTACGCGCGCTATCTCGTCGCCTACCTCGAGCAGGCGCTCAAGGGTGGCATCTTCGACACCTTCGAAGAGGGCGAGCACATCGTCTCACTGCACTCGATCGTGCCGAACCTGGCTTCGATCCAGCAGTACGTGCCGATGCTGCGCCGCTTCTGGGGTCGGGGGCTGTTCGATTCGATGGAGCGTCGCTATTTCCGGTTGATCGACCGCAGCGAGGACTCGCTGTCCCTCTTCGACGCCGGCTTCCGCGCCACCTACGACGCCGACCAGGTGTACCAGCGCTTCGAGAGCGTGTTCGTACAGCCGGACACGCTGTCCTACATCAACAAGATGCTGTGCTTCGACCTGACGGCGGTGCTCCCGGCGCTGCTGCACGTGGAAGACCGCGTCAGCATGGCCGTCTCGCTCGAGTCGCGCGTGCCGCTGCTCGATCGCCGTATCGCCGACCTGGTGGGGCGCCTGCCGCCGCGCCTGAAGTTCAGCGGCGGCCGGTTGAAGTACCTGCTGCGGCAGGCCTCGCGGGACGTGCTGCCGGCGCGGGTGATCGACCGCAAGGACAAGATGGGTTTCCCCGTGCCGCTCCACGAGTGGGCGCGCGGGCGCTCGAACCAGTTCTTCCGCGACACGCTGATGTCGCGCCGGTGCCGCGAACGGGGTTTGTTCGACTCGTCGATGGTGGACCGGCTGCTCGGCGAGGAGGAGCCGTTCAGCCGCAAGCTCTGGGGTCTCTTGTCCCTCGAGCTGTGGTTCAACCGGTTCTTCGACGACGCGGCCGCGGTGAAAAAGGGCGCCGCGACCGAGGCTCGCCCCATGGAAGTGAACTGACAGGGAGAGGCGACGATGCCGCTGAATCTGGAATCGGGCGGGGTTCGGGGTTGGGACATCCGCAAGATCGCCGTCGTGGGGCCGGGCATCGTGGGCATGCCCATGGCCGCCCTGCTGGCGGGCGCGTGCGAGCGCGGCGCGTTCGGGCGCGACGCGAAGGTGCATGTCGTGCAGCGCCGGTCCGAGACCTCGGGCTGGAAGGTCGACGCGATCAACAACGGCCGGTCGCCCATCGGCGGCATCGAGCCGGGCCTCGAGGACCTCATCGGCCGCACCGTGAAGGCCGGCCGCCTGTCGGCCACCGACGAGTTCGGCGACCTGTACGACGCCGACGTCGTGCTCGTCTGCGTCCAGACCGACAAGGACGGCCTCGACCCCGACTACGGGCCGCTGCACTCGGCGCTCTCCCAGGTGGCGAAGGCGCTGGCGCGCAAGCCCGCGGACAACGTGCCGCTGGTGGTCATCGAGTCGACCCTGGCGCCGTCGTCGATGGCGACGATCGTGCGGGACCACTTCC
Source organism: Myxococcota bacterium (assembly GCA_963169045.1). GTDB lineage: Bacteria > Myxococcota_A > Bradymonadia > UBA7976 > UBA1532 > CAUJDF01. The sequence goes on along the minus strand of CAUJDF010000030.1, from coordinate 20,921 downwards.
GCGACGTCGGCCTCGAAGAGGGCCGCGACGTCCTGCTCGCCAACAGCCCCAACCGGGTGATGCCGGGGCGCCTCATCGAGCGCGTGGCCCAGGCCGACAAGCTCGCCGGCGGCCTCAGCCCCGTCACGCCCGAGCTGGTGAAGCACATCTACCAGCACATCGTGACCGAAGGCACGGTGTTCACCACCAACAGCTTGACCGCCGAAGTGGTCAAGACGCTCGAGAACGCCTACCGCGACGTGCGCATCGCCTACGCCGCCGAGGTCGTGCGCTGGTGCGACGACCACGACGTCGACTTCTTCGCGCTGCGCGACGCGGTCAACGCACGCCTCACCGCGAGCGACACCGCCTCCCAGGACGCGGCCGCCGTGCCGGTCGGCGACCTGCTCGTGCCCACCGTGGGCGTCGGCGGCCACTGCCTGCCGAAGGATGGCATCCTGCTGCGCTGGCGTCTCAACCGCGACGTCCCCGGCACGATGGCGCAGAGCCTCATCCACGCGGCGCGGCGCATCAACGACGCCTCCCCGGACGCCACGATCGGCCTCGCGGAGCGCGCGTTCGGCGACGTGAAGGGCAAGAAGGTCGCGGTGATGGGCGTCGCCTATCGTTTCGACTCCGACGACACGCGCAACTCGCCGGCGCTCTCGCTGGCGCAGCGGCTGCTCGAGCGCGGCTGCACCGTGACGTTGCACGATCCCTACGTGCGGCCCCACGACCAGAACCTCAAGAAGACCGGCCTCGACCGGGTCTACACGCAGTCGCTCGACTCGGCGCTCGAGGGCGCGGCGCTGGCCTTCGTCTGCCAGCCGCACGCGCCGTACCGCGAGGCCGGCGCGCAGCTCTTCGCGGGCCGCCCCGTGGGCGTGGTCGACGGCTGCAACACCTGGAAGCGCGGCTCGCTCGGGGGCCTCGGCTACACCGGCATCGGCCGCGGCCGCGCCGCCCCGTCGCCGTCGCTCGTCGACGCGGTGGTGGCCGGCTTCCGCGCCGTCGAGACCGGCGTCGCCAACGAGCTCGCCCGCGTGGTCGACCACCTCAACGCGCACTACGCCGCGACGACGTTCGAGCGCGTCGACCTCGACGAGGTCCGCCGGCTGGCCGACACCTGCGCCACCGGCTGCCGCATCGTCGCGCCGGGCGCGGTGACGGCGCCGCCGCCGGTCGCCGGCGGCTTCGTGCCGGAGCTCGTCCGGCTGGCGCTGGCGGGCGGCGCGCCGTGAGCGCCGGGGGCGGTCGCCGCCGCCACATCTGCACGGTCCAGCTCGAGGACTACTTCCACGTCGGCGCGTTCCGCAACGTGATCGGCGAGAAGCAGTGGCAGCGGTTCGAGCCGCGCATCGAGCACAACGTCGATCAGACGCTGGACCTGCTCGCCCAGCACGGCGTCCAGGCGACGTTCTTCACGCTCGGCTGGCTCGGCGACCGGCGCCCCGAGGTCGTGCGCAAGGTGGCCGACGCCGGCCACGAGATCGCGTGCGGCGGCTACTTCCACCGACACGTTCGCGACATGACGCCGGCGCAGTTTCGCGAGGACGTCCGGCGGGCCCGCGCCTCCCTCGAGAACGCCGCCGGCCACCGCATCGTCGGCTTCCGCTGCCCCGACGGACGCTTCCGCAAGTCGGATCTCTGGGCGCTCGAGGTGCTCGCCGAGGAAGGCTTTCTGTACGACGCGAGCTATTGCCCGCCGCTGCACGATCTGTCGCCCAACGCGTTCCTGCGCACCGCGCGTCGCCATGAGACGCACGAGGGGTCGATCTGGGAGATCCCCATGTCGACCGCGCGCCTCTACGGCATGAACGTGCCGATCTCGGGCGGGAACTACTTCCGCCAGTTGCCGCACAAGGTGATGCGCGAAGGCTACGAGCGCTGGATCGCCGAGACCGACGCACCCTTCGTGCTCTACTTCCATCCCTGGGAGCTGGATCCCGCCCAGCCGCGCATCACGTCCGTCGGTCCGCTCAATCGCATCCGGCAGTATCGCAACCTCGACAAGATGGCCTGGGTGCTGCCGGTCTACTTCGAGGAGGCGGAGTTCGTCTCCGCCGCCGCCTGGCTCGGCGCCGCCCTCGAGCGGCGCGCCCCCGAGGCCGTCGTGGCCGCCGACGGCGGCCGGCACCCCTCGCGTGCGCCGGCGCCGATCGGGCCGGAGGCGGCGGGCACGGGCGTCACGATCGTGGTGCCTTGTTACAACGAGACCGACGCCCTCCCCTACCTCGAGAAGGCGCTGGCGGAGCTCTCCGAGGCCGGCCGCGCGGCCGGCTATGACTTCCGCTACGTCTTCGTCGACGATTGCAGCACCGATGCCACCTATGCAGATCTGACGAAGCGATTCGCACAGCGGCCGGAGTGTCGCATCGTGCGTCACGAGCGCAACCGAGGCATCGCCGGGGGCCTGCGTACGGGCATCGAGGCCGCCGACACGGAGATCGTCTGTTCGATCGACGCCGACTGCTCCTACGACCCGCTCGAGCTGCTGAAGATGATCCCGCTGCTCGAGGAGGGGGTCGACATGGTCACCGCCTCCCCCTACCACCCCGACGGCCTGGTGATGAACGTGCCGCAGTGGCGGCTGTTCCTTTCCCGAGGACTTTCGCGGATCTACCACACGTTCCTGCACCACAAGCTCGCCACGTACACCGCCTGCTTCCGTGTCTACCGGCGCAGCGCCCTCGTGCGCCTGCCCCAGACGCACACCGACTTCCTGGGCGTGCTCGAGATGCTCGCCCGCCTCGACCTGGCCGGCGGCGTGGTGCGCGAGTACCCCACGACGCTGCAAAGCCGGATCTTCGGTCAGTCGAAGATGAAGGTCGCCCGGACGACCCTGGGTCATCTCGGCCTCTTGCGCGAGATGCTCAAGGAGCGGATCGACGAACATCCGCCATCCGACTGATACCTTCCGGCCCGATGTCACCAGTCGGGCACATCCGCGAAAACCCTCCCGTTTGCTCCGGCATCTGTCTCTTCGGAGATGAGGCCGAGAACACAGTTGACGATCGCTTCCGGGCCGTGATTTCATGCGCCGGTTTCTGTGTCAGGCCTCAGAGGAGCGAGGAACAGAGCATGTCGACCATTCAGATCGAGGTCCCCCTGGAAGCGTTGAGCCGTCCGGGCGTGGCCAAGGCGCTGGCCGAGCTGGCCCTCAGCCTCGGCGGCCAGCTCCGGGGCGACGGCCCCGTCGCCGCCACGCCGAGCGTCGCCGAGCCCCGTGACGCCGGCGACGGGCCGGTCGCGGCGAAGCCCGCCGCACCAGCGCGCGCGGCCGCGCCGGCCCGGCCCGCGCCGACCCGCGGCAACGGCAAGGTCAGCCGGCCTGCCAGCGCCCGCAGCGCGCCCAAGGCGGCCGCCGCCCCCGACCCCGCACGCCGCGGCGGCCGTCGCGGTGGCCAGACGGCCGCCGGCGACGAGAGCTGGCAGAAGTACCTCGACGCGCTCCCCGAGACCTCGCGCCGCTTCCTCTCGCTCCTCGAGGCGAAGGGCGTCATGACCGTCGGCGAGGCCGTCGACGCGCTCGGCCTCGACAGCCCCAAGGCGATGGGCGGCCTCACCGGCGCCATGCGCCGCTGGGCCCCGCGCTCGAACATCGAGCTGCCCTTCGAGGCTGGCCAGAACGCCGAAGGCCAGCGCTACTGGAAGTGGACGGGCCGCCGCTGAGCCCGGTCGACCGCACCCCCCCGAACCGCTATCCTTCCGCGCCACCGTGCACGGAGGGAACGTGTCCTCGACCTCGCCCCTGAACGCCGCCCGCGACCTGCTTGCCTTCCTCGAAGCGTCACCCACGCCCTTCCACTGCGTCGCCGAGTGTCGCCGCCGCCTCACGGCCGCCGGCTTCCGCGAGCTCGACGAGCGCGATGCATGGAGCGTCGGCCCGGGCGACCTCGGCTTCACGGTGCGCGGCGACGCGTCGCTCATCGCCTGGCGGCGCGGATCGCAGGCGCCCGATGCCAGCGGCTTCCGAGTGGTGGGCGCGCACACCGACTCTCCCAACCTGCGGCTGAAGCCACGCATGACACGACCCTCCGGCGGTCACCTGCTGCTCGACGTCGAGATCTACGGCGGCGTGTTGCTGGCGACCTGGGCCGACCGCGATCTCTCCATCGCCGGCCGTGTGTTCGTCGACGGGCCCGACGGTGCCGAGCGCCGACTGGTGCGCTTCGACCGCCCCCTCTGTCGCATCCCGAACGTCGCCATCCACCTGAACCGCACGGTCAACGACGAGGGGCTGGTGCTCGACAAGCACAAGCACCTGGCGCCCGTCCTGGGACTCTGGGCCGGCGAGGGCGATCCCGAGGCCGCCGTGCGCGCGCTCGTGGCCGAAGCGATCGGCGTCGCGCCCGATCGCATCCTGGGCCACGATCTGTGCCTCTACGACGTCCAGCCGCCGACCCTCTCGGGCCTCGACGAGGCGTTCGTGCACGCGGCGCGGCTCGACAACCAGGCGATGTGTCACGCAGCGTTGTCAGCGCTGCTCGGGATGGCCGGTGCGCCGGAGACCACCGCGGTCGTGGCGCTCTTCGACCACGAGGAGTGCGGCAGCGCCAGCGCGCGCGGCGCCGAGGGTCCCTTCCTCGCCGACGTGCTCGAGCGGCTCGCCGGCGAGCCGCGGGACGCGACGGCGCGGGCGATGCGCCGAAGCTTCTGCTTGAGCGCCGACATGGCGCACGCGCTCCACCCCAACTACGCCGACAAGCACGACGGCCGGCACCAGCCGGCGCTGAACGGCGGCCCGGTGGTGAAGACGAACGTCAACATGCGATATGCCACGGACGCCGAGACGAGCGCGCTCTTCCGTCGTCTGTGCCGCCGCCACGACGTGCCCGTGCAGGAGTTCGTCAGCCGCGCCGACCTCGCCTGCGGGACGACCATCGGCCCGATCACCGCGACGCGCTTGGGAATTCCGACGCTCGACGTCGGCAATCCCATGTTGTCGATGCACTCGATCCGCGAGATGTGCGGCAGCCGTGACCAGGCGATGATGACGACCGTGATGGGCGCGTTCCTCGCCGGCGAGTGACCGGACGCCGGTTCTCGACGTCGGATTCGGCAGGAGGGCACGTGCGCACGACCGCTCGAGAACGCCGCGTCGGTTATCCTTTGTGGATCGGGCTGCTCGCGGTGGCCGCTGCCGCGGTCTGGTGGGTCCGGCAGCCGCCGCCCGCGCCGGCGCCCGTCGCCCCGCGGGCGCCCGCGTCCGCCGCCGCGGCCGCCACGGTGCCCGCCGACGCGGGTCCGCCGGTCATCCCGCCCTCGCTGCGCTGGCGGGTCGAAGGGCGCCCTGCCCTGCCCGACGCCGAGAGCCTGCAGGGCTGCCTGCGCGGCTTCGCCCAGGAGGGCGCGGTCGTGAGCCGCGACGGCGCCGGGCTGGCCGTCCACGCCGCGGGCGTCAGCCTCCGGGTGGCGCCGGTCGCGGGCGCCCTCGAGGTCGCCACGCCCGGCGCCGCGGACCGGCGCGCCCTTCTCGGGCTGCACCTCGCCGCCGCCGGCTGCCTTCGCGCCGACGGCGCCACCCTCGTCGATCCCGAGCTCGACCGGCGGTTCACCGGCGCCGACTGGCCGGCGCCCTCCGCCCGCGGGGGCATCCCCGTCGAGGCGGTCGTGGACCTCGCCCCGGTGGCCGGCGGGGTGGTGTCGCGCGGCCTCGCGCGGCTCGAGCTGCCGGAGGTGGCGCTGGTCGCCGGTCCCGACGCCGCCGCCGACCGCCGCCTGCTCCAGCGGGCCGTGTCGGCGCTGGTCGTGCACGGCCTGCCCGCCGACCGCCTGCTGTCGCTCGGCGGCGACGAGCGCGCCGACCTCCGGGCGGTCGCCGACCTGGGAGACGCGCCGTGGCTGCCGGCCGGCCTCGCCGGCACGGACGGGATGTTGCTGCTCGCGCCCGGCGTCTCGCCGCCCGCGCCGCTGCGGGCCACGCCAGAGCGGCCGCGTCGGGCGCCCGCCGCCGCGCCGCGCCCGACGCCGGACTCGCCGGAGCGCCGCCCGCAGCGCCCCCGGCCCGCCCTCCCCGCGTTCCGGCCCGACTATCGCTGACCGCCGCTCCGGTGGTATGAGGGGCCTGTATGGCCCGCATCTACGAAGACATCACCGAGACGATCGGCCGCACGCCGCTCGTCCGTCTCAAGCGCGTCACCCGGGGGTGCGCTTCGACGGTCCTCGCCAAGCTCGAGTTCTTCAATCCGCTGTCGAGCGTGAAGGACCGCATCGGCCTGGCGATGATCGAGGCCGCCGAGCGCGAGGGGCGCATCACGCCGCGCACGGTGCTCGTCGAGCCGACGAGCGGCAACACCGGCATCGCGCTGGCGTTCGTCGCTGCGGTGAAGGGGCTGCGCCTCATCCTGACGATGCCGGAGACGATGTCGGTCGAGCGGCGGGCGCTGCTGCGCGGCCTCGGGGCCGAGCTGGTGCTCACGCCCGCCGCCGAGGGCATGACCGGGGCGGTGCGTCGCGCCGAGGAGCTGGCCCGCGAGCTGCCCGAGGCCCTCATCCTGCAGCAGTTCGACAACCCGGCGAACCCCGACGTCCACCGCCGCACCACGGCGGTCGAGATCTGGGAGGACACCGACGGCCAGGTCGACGGGCTCGTCGCCGGCGTCGGCACCGGCGGCTCGATCACCGGCATCGGCGGCGAGCTGAAGCGGCGCCGCCCGGGCTTCCGCGTCTACGCCGTCGAGCCGTCGACGAGCGCCGTCCTGTCGGGGCGGCGCCCGGGGCCGCACGGCATCCAGGGCCTCGGCGCCGGCTTCGTGCCCGCCAACCTCGATCGCAAGGTCATCGACGAGGTGCTCATGGTCACCGAGGAGGAAGCCTACGAGCACGCGCGTGCCCTGGCGCGGCTCGAAGGCATCCCGGCGGGGATCTCTTCGGGCGCCGCGTGCGCCGCGGCGCTGCGGGTGGCCCGGCGCCCCGAGATGGCCGGGCGCACGCTCGTGGTGGTGTTCGCTTCGGCGGCCGAGCGGTACCTCTCGACGCCGCTGTATCGCGAGCTGGTCGGCGACACGTGAACGGTGTGCGCGGACGCCTCGTGGCGCGCCGACCCGAGACCTGGCGAGGCGAGGTGGTGTTCATCGAGGTCCCGGACACGGCGCTCGCGGCGCATGCGCGCCCTGGCCAGTACTGCCGGGTCCACGCCGGCGGCCGCACGGGCCACTTCGCCATCGTCTCCGCGCCAGGCCCGGGGCCGCTCGAGTTCTACGTCCAGCGCGACGGCGCCGTGTCCGAGGCGCTGCTGGCGCTGCCGATGGGCGCGGAGGTGGAGCTCGGTCTGCCCGACGGACCCGGCTTCCCCGTCGACGAAGCGCTCGCCGCCGGCGGCCCGCTGTACGTCGTCGCCACGGGCAGCGGTCTGGCGGCGATGCGCGGCCTGCTCGACACCATCCACGTCGCGCGCCGCACCGCCACCGTCTATGCCGGCTGCCGGCAGCCGGGCGACTTCGTGTACGCGCCGGAGCTCGTGCGCTGGCAGAGCGCCGGCTCTCCCATCCACCTCACGGTGAGCCGCTGGCAGGGACCGGGCTGGTCCGGCCGACGCGGTTACGTGCAGGACGCCCTGGTCGCCGACGCCCCCGACCTTGCGCACGCCTGGATCTTCCTCTGCGGCGTGCCCGAGATGCTTCGCGCGATGCGCGACGCTTGCTTGCGGCTCGGCGCCGTCCCGGAGCGCATCCGCACGAACCTCTCCCAGGCGCAGGCCGAACCTTAGTCTCGAGTTTCGCCATCTCGGCGTCGACGAGGCCGAGCAGCGACCGAGTCGCCGCAAGGAGCGAGGCGGCTTTCGGTCGAAGGCGTGCTCGTGGCACGTCGAGACCGAGATTCGTTGAGCAACACAGCGGCCGCCGGTCGGGGCCGGCCGCAGGCAGCCGAAGATGGCGAAACTCGAGCTGAGTGGTCCGGCTGCGAAGTGCGCGCGCCCGAGGCGCGAGCCGTCGGCCCACCGGGCAAGGCGGGCCGACGAACGCGTCGCCTCGTCCTACGCGGAGGAGGTCCAACGCGGCCCGGGGGGCGAGGGCCGCGACGACGCGAGCGAACCTTCAGGACCGACCCACTGGCGTCAGCTCGAGACTTCGGGCGGCCCGCTCACGTACTGGTCCACGGCGCGCTCGACCGTTCCCGGGTCGCCGCGACCGTACAGTGCGCGGTCGCAGGCCTCCACCAGGTCGGCGGCGACGGGCAGCGCGCTCGCGCGAAGGTCGGCGGCGAACGCCCCGAGTGGACGGTGGGGCGGGCGCTCGAGGCGCCGCGTCGACGCGAGGTGCGCCTCGAGGCGGGCCAGCGCCGCGAACGGCCCTTCGGCGGAGGGCAGCGCGGCGCGCGACTGCTGCCGCCGCCGGACCCAGAGCCAGAACAGCGTCAGCGCCGCCGCCGCCGTGAGGCCGGTGGCGAGCTCGAGCGCCGAGAGGTTCGCCAGGCGCTCCCAGGAGCGCACCAGCCAGCGCTTCACCTGGTCCCACCGCGCGCCGAAGCCGCCGAGCACCGGCGGCCGCTCCGCGTCGAGCGCGCCCGAGGGCGTCGCGTCCACCGTCCGCCACGCGCCGTCGAGCCAGACCTCCGTCCACGCGTGTGCGTCGCGCTGGCGCACCACGTAGTAACCCCCGACGGCGTTGTATTCGTAGACCCGAAACCCCGACACGAACCGCGCCGGCACGCCCACCGCCCGCGAAAGCAGCGCCAACGCGCTCGCGAAGTACTCGCAGTGGCCGGCGCGCGCCGCGTCGAGGAAGTGGAGCACCGGCTCGTCCCCGCCCGGCACGCGGGGCGGCGTCAGGCTGTAGGCGAAGTCGCCGGCGAGGCGGGCGCGCAGCGCCTCGATCCGCGCCGCGTCCCCCTCCACCCCTCGCGTCCACGCGCTGGCGATCGCCCGCAGCCGCGCCTCGGCGTGCACCGGGAGCTGCAGATCGCGATCCGGCAGGGGCGCGGCGACGTTGCGACGTCGCGCGTCCGCGCCGAGGCCCACGACGTAGCGGTGCCGGTCGGTCGCCTGGTCGGCGTGGACGTTCACCACACCGAAGGCGTCGACGGACGAGTCGTCGGGCGCATCGCTGATCTCGAGCGCCTCGTACGGGGCGAACAGGACGCGGCCCACCTCGGGCTCGGACTCGATGGCGACGCGCGCCGTCGTCGCGCCCGCGCCCAACACCAGCCGGCGGCCCATGACGACCGCGGCGGCGCTCCGCTTCATATCGCGGGCGTGCCACAAACCGTTCAGGTAGTCGACGTAGACCTGGCCGCGCAGGTAGGCGACCCCCTCGCCCTCGACGCGCAGCGCCACCTCGTCGCTGTTCAGGATCTCGGTGAGGTGCCCGAGCCGGACGTCGCCGTGGCCGAAGCCGGAGCGTGACGCCTCGTCGGCGCCGGCCAGCAGCGGTCGCAGCGCGCGCGACACCGCCGGCTCGGCCTCGGGGAGCGTCCAGCCCAGCCCCGCCAGCACCACCGCCGCGATGCCGAGGGCCAACGCCAGCGGGGCGAGCGCGCCGCGCCGATCGCGCGACAGGGGCGGCGTTGCCGGATCCGCCAATAGATTCGCGAGGATGGCCGCGAACAGGTAGCCGGCGACCGCCACCCCGAAGGACCAGCGGTCGGTCGAGCGCGCGAGCCCCATCAACGCCACGAGCCCGAAGCCCAGGGTGACCGCCAGCCCCGCGCGGCCCACGCGGAACCAGAGACGGCTGCCCGCGATCGTCGACAGCCCCACGCACACGAGCAGGCCGAACGCCGGGCTGTGTCCGCTCGCCCGCGACACGCCGACGAAGGCGCCGACGCCCGCCGCCCCGGCGAGCACGCCCGCCGCCGCCTGGACGATGGGCCCCGCCGCGAAGCGCCCGCCGGTGCGCGCCGCGAGGAGGTGCACGAGGCCGAGCACGGCGCCGAACAGCGCCCCGCGCCCCCCGAGCCCGATCAGCAGCGCCGCCGGCACGAGGAGCGCGACGACGACCGCCGCACGCGTGGCGCCCGACGACGCGGCGCGCTCCGGCCTCACGCCACCCTCAGCTCGCCCGTGGCGATCTCCTCCGGCCGCAACGCCCGCGCGCCTCCCGCGACGCCGTGGCGCGCCACCACCCACGCTTCGATCGGCACCCCGGAGCGACGCACCCGCTCGACGACGTCTGCCGCCGCCGCGTCCCACCGCGCGAACACCAGGTGGGCCGCCGCCGCCCGCGCCACCTCGGCGCCAAGAGCGTCGAAGGCGCCGACCGGCACCACCTCGGCCAGGGCGAGGCGGTCGAGCATCGGCTCGAGCGCGCCGCCCCGCATCACGTGCGACGCCGCCACCTCGGGCTCGCCGACGACGAAGAGCGCGACGTCGGCCTCGGCCCGGACCAGCGCCGCCGCCAGGCCCGCCGTCAGCTCCACCGCCGCGTCGAAGATCTCGCGCGGCACCCCGGGCGCCACGGCGCTGAGCATCACCACCACGCGCTCCTGGGCGGGGCGCCGGTACTCGCGGACGATGGGCGCGCCGACCCGCGCCCACGACCGCGCGTGCAGATCGCGGATGCGGTCGCCCGCGCGGTACGGCCGCACGCCGAGCAGCTCGAAGCTCTCCCCCGCCACCGCGCCGCGGGCCGTCCGCTCGCCCGCCCGACGCGAGTCCTGCGGCCGCCGCAAGCCCACGATCCGTGGCACGCGCGGCACCACCGTCACCTCGACGGGCTCGCCGAGGATGCGCCGCCCGGACACCAGCCCCAGCGGTCGCACCGACATCGCGCGAAAGCGCCCCAGCGCGCGGTGTCCCCGACGCAGGAAGCGCGCGCGGAGGGTCACCCGCGCCTCGCGCCCGGGCTCGAGGCAGGCGATCGACGGCACGCCGCCCACCCAGCTCACGTCCCAGGGCAGGAAGGGTCCGCGGATGCGGAGAGCGTACACCGGGCGCGGCCCCTCGTTGCGCACGACGATCGTGAAGGTCATCACCTCGCCGGCGGCCACCCGCCCGGGGTGCTCCACGCGCAGGCTGACACCTTCCAGGCGCGCCATGGGGCGGCACAGATACGCCGCGACCAGCAGCCCGACCAGCCCGCAGAACACCAGATACAGGTGCGAGAACCGCACATCGATGCCCGCAGCGCCCGAGATCAGCATCGCGACGAACACGACCTGCCCCTCGTGGGTCAGGCTGGCCGTCAGCTCCGGGATGGGCCCCAGCAGCCGGAGGAGCCGGCTGTGCTCGAACCGCTCCCAGGCGGGGAAGAGGATGTAGTTGAGCTCGCGGAGGTTCACGTGGGGACGCGCACGTCGGCGAGGACATCGGCCACCAGCCGCGCGGCGTCCTTCCCCGCGTACCGGGCCTGCGGTCGCAGCGCCACCCGGTGGGCCAGCGTCGGCACGGCGAGCGCCTGCACGTCGTCGGGGTTCACGTAGTCGCGCCCCTGCAGCCAGGCGCGCGCCTGCGCACCGTGGAAGATCGCCAGGGCCCCGCGCGGGCTGACGCCGAGCGCCAGCTCCGCGTGGGCGCGCGTCGCGCGAACGACCTCGACCAGATAGCGCCCGACCCGCGGCTCCACGTGCACCGCGCGCACCGCCGCCTGCATGCGCCGCAGGTCGTCACCCGACGCGATGGGCTCGAGCGTCTCGAGCGGATGTCGCGTCTGCTGCCCGTACAACATCTCGAGCTCCTGCTCCGCCGCCGGATAGCCCAGCCGCAGCCGCATCAGGAAGCGGTCGAGCTGCGCCTCGGGCAGCGGATAGGTGCCCTCGTAGTCGAGCGGGTTCTGGGTCGCGACGACGAAGAAGGGCTCGGCCAGCGCGCGGCTGACGCCCTCGGTCGTCACCTGGCCCTCGCTCATGGCCTCGAGCAGCGCCGACTGCGTGCGCGGCGAGGCGCGGTTCACCTCGTCGGCCAGCAGAATGTGCGTGAAGACGGGTCCCGGGTGAAACTCGAAGGTGCCGTCCTGCGGGCGCAGCACCATCGAGCCGACGATGTCGGTGGGCATCAGGTCGGGCGTGAACTGTACGCGCTTGAAATCCAAGCGGAACGTGCGCGCGAGCGCCCGGGCGAGCGTCGTCTTGCCGACGCCCGGCACGTCCTCGAGCAGCACGTGGCCGCCGGCGAGGACCGCCGTCAGCAGCAGCCCGAGCTCGTCGCGCTTGCCGAGGATCACGCGCTCGAGGTGCGCCAGGATGCGGGCCCCGTCGGCCTGCGCGACTCGCAAGCGCTCAGCCCGCGTTCAGGACGAGGTCGCGCGCGAGCCGGTTGCACACGGCGCGCGCCATCGGCGCCACGCCGCCGCGGTCGCCGAGCACCTGAACGACGGGTCGCTGCTCGCGCCGCGCCGCGTCGGCGTACGGCCCGGAGACGTCGACGGAGACCACCGCCTCGCTCCACAGGATGAGGAGGTCGCTGCCCTCGATGCGGCCCTGCACGCGCGCCGGCAGCACCTCTTCGTTGTCGGCAATCAGGCGCAGGTCGACGGGCTGCCCCTCGGCGAGGCCGCGCAGCGCGTCGCGCGTGACGTCGCGGCCGCCGATCACGAGCAACCGCCGCACGCCGGCGCGCACGCACTCGCGGACCATGCGGAGGAACCAGCGCCGATCGCTGCTCCCCCGGCAGATCTCGCAATCGCGCCCGCTGTCGACGCGCATCGGCAGGCGGTCTTCGAGCACCGCCACCTGGTTGCAGACCGGGTGGGCGCAGACGCGCACGAGGCGGTCGCGGACGAGCCGCCCCAGCGCGTCGGGATCGACCTGGCGCACCGCCCGGAGCAGGTCGCGCACGCCCTCGGGCTGGGCCACGATCGCCTGCAGCATCCGCTGCTGCTCGTCGAGCCCCCCGAGGCCCAGGCGCTGCAAGGCCGCGCCCAGGTTGCCGCCGACGACGGCGGCGCGCTCGAGCTCGAGGGCCCGCGCGCGCCAGGCCACCTCGCGCTGGACGGCCAGCTCGAGGTCGTCGACGAGGATCTGCCGCTGCGAGGCCTCGGTCTCGACGCGGTGCAGGTGCTCGCGCGTCACCACCAGCTCGCTCTGCAGCTCCGCGGCGGTCGCCTCGAGGGTGTCGCGCTCATCCTCGATCGCCTGCAGGCGCTGGCGCAGCGTCGAGCTCTCGAGGGCGAGCCGCTCGCGCTCGGCGCGCAGCGCCGCCATGGCCTCGGCGGCGCCTTCGAGCGGACGGAGCCGCGTGCGCGCATCCTCGAGGTCGCTGCGGGCGCGCTCGAAGCGGATGCGCCACTCGTCGGCCCGGCGCAGCGCCTCGTCGCGCTCGCCGCGGGCGCGGGCGACGTCGGCGGCGGGCACCATGGGCTCGGGCGGGGGCGCGGGCGGCGCTGGCGGCCGCGTCTTGTTGAGCGGCCCCGGGAGGGCCGGCGAGGTCTCGACGACGCTCGGCGCCGCCGCGGCCCCCGAACGCTCGTCGGCGGGCAGGTGCGACTCGAGCAGCTCGGCGAAGCTCACGCGGAGCGCCGGCCCCTCGGGCTCGACGGGCGCAGGGGCCGTCGCGCCGGTGAGGCGCGGCTTCGGCGGCGGGGGCGGCGGCGCGCGCCGGCCGGCGGCGGCCTTGCGCCCCAGCGCGAGCCGGGCCGCCTGGCACACCTCGGCCCGGATGGTGTCGGCCCGACGCACATTCGGGTACCCGTGCGCCCGCAGCCATTCGAGGACGGACTGCTCGTGCACGCCCAACTCGGCCGCCAGCTTGTAGGCTTTGGTCTTCAAGCGGACTCCGGGGCGCCCATTCAGCTCGCGATCCTGGCGTCGTGATTCCGGATGATACGGGTGGCCGGCGCGCTTGTCACGAAGGCGCGAGGGCCGCCCGCGCCCCCGTCAGGTGGCGACGGGCAGCGTCACCACGAAGCGGGAGCCACCCGTCTCGGCGGCCTCGACGTCCACAGATCCGCCGTGGCTATCGGCGATCTTGCGCACGATGGCGAGGCCCGCGCCGGAGCCGGGGTAGTCGTCCTTGGTGTGCAACCTGTGGAAGATCCTGAAGATCTCCTGCCGCTGCTCCGCGGGGATGCCGATGCCGTCGTCGGTGACGGCGACGCGCACCCGGCCGGCCTCGAGCGGCGGCAGCGCCGAGACCTCGACCCGCGGCCGCGGCCGGTCGTTGAACTTGATCGCGTTCGACAGGAGGTTCTGGAAGAGGAGGCTCAGGCGCTGGGCGTCTCCCCGCACCGTCGGCAGGTCGGGGGCGATGGCGACGTCCGCGCCGGCCTCGCGGATCGCGCCCTCGAGCTGCTCGATCGCGCGCCGCACGACGAGGTCGAGCGAGACGGGGAATGCCGTCGTCGGCTGGTGGTCCAGCTCGCTGATGCGCAGCAGGTCGTCGATCAGCCCGCGCAGGTTGCGGGCGCAGCGGGCGATGCCGTCGGCGTAGGACCGGGCGTCCGCCCGCTCGAAGCTGGCGCCGAGGTCGTCCCGCAGGAACTGCGCATAGGCCGCGATCGTGCGCAGCGGCTCCTTCAGGTCGTGGGCCACCACATGCGAGAACTGCCGCAGCTCGCCCACCATGCGTTGCAGCCGCCGGTTCGCCTCCGCCAGCTCGACGGTCATCCGCCGGTTGTCGTCGACCAGCTGTCGATAGGCCGCCGCCTGGTCGACGGTGCGCTCGAGCTCCTCCGGGCTCCAGGGCTTGGCGACGTAGGCGAAGATCTGGCCGCCGTTCACCGAGCGGATGAGCGCCTGCAGGTCGGCGTAGGCGGTGATCAGGATGCGCACCGTGTCGGGGTAGGCGCTGCGCACCTGCTCGAGGAACCGGTCGCCGGTCATGCCCGGCATGCGCTGGTCGCACAGCACGACCGAGACCGGCTCCTGGGCGAGCATGGCCAGGGCCTCGTCGCCGCGGGTGGCGCCGATGACGTGGTAGCGACGCCGCAGCAGGTGCTTGACCGCCGAGACCGTCTGGCGCTCGTCGTCGACGACCAGGACGGTGTGCCGGGTCATGCGGGCATTCCTCCGCGCGGCAGGGTCACCGTGAAGAGCGCCCCGCCCTCGGGCGCGTCGCCGATCTCGATGCGCCCTCCGTGCTTCTCGACGATCTGGTAGCTGAGGCTGAGCCCGAGGCCCGTCCCCGCCCCGACGTCCTTCGTGGTGAAGAACGGGTCGAAGATGCGGTCACGGATCGCCGGCGGCACGCCCGGTCCGTTGTCGGCGACCTCGATCAGCACGTCGGCGCCCCGGCTCAGGGTGGTGATGCGAATCGTACCGCGAAGCTCGGGCACCGCGTCACACGCGTTCTGCAGCAGATTCATCACCACCTGGTTCAGCAGCGCCGGGTAGACCTCGATCTCGGGGACCGGCCGCAGATCCGGCACCAGGCGCGTCTGGCGCGCCTCGAAGCGGTGGCGCAGGATCTTGAGCGTGCTCTCGATACCCTCCCGGATGTCGACGACCTTGCGCTCCGCCTCGTCGAGCCGGGAGAACACGCGCAGGTCGTGAATGATGCGCTGGACGCGGTCCACGCCTTCTTGCGCGTCGCCCAGGAGCTCGCCGAGCGCCGCCCGCGGGTCGTCGAGGCAGAGGTCGTCGCGGAGGGCGCGCAGCTCGGCCACCGCCTCGGGCGCCACGCGCTCGAGCTGCCCGTCCAGCGTCTGGTAGCGCTCGAGGAGGCCCACGAGGTCGCCCATGTCGCGCTCGAGGCTGGTCAGGTTGGTGCGCACGAACGTCAGCGGGTTGTTGATCTCGTGGGCGATGCCGGCGGTCAGCTGCCCGACGCTGAGCATCTTCTCCTGCTGGACGATGCGGGCCTGCGCGGCCTGCAGCTCGCGCTCCTGCTGCTCGAGCACGGCGACCAGCTGCCGCTGACTGTTGAGCACGTCGACGCTGGCGCGGCCGGCGAGGATCGCCACCGCGTAGAAGAAGAAGACGAAGCCCAGGCCCACGTAGAGCTGGTGCGATGGATCGTGGGCGAAGTCGGTGGTGCGCACGTGGTAGGGCAGCCATCCCATCGACCGGCAGACGAGAAAGCCCACGATCATCGCGACCTGCAGGGAGGCGAGCCACCACACGTCCTGTCGCCGCTCGCTGAACAGCGGCAGCATGAAGATCAGCAGCGCCGTCGTCGCAGCCCACGGCGACTCGATGCCACCCTCCTGGTACACCTGCAACAGGACGATGACGCTGTCGAGCGCCAGGATGGCCTGGATGATCCAGGACATCCCGATGTGCTTCCGGTAGAGCCAGAACGCGAACAGAGTGTAGAGCGTCGGGATGCTCACCGAGCCCCACGTCAACCACACCCGCAACGGATCGCGCTGAACGGCGAGCAACGTCTCGAAGAGCGCGAAGAGACAGGCGAGGACGGTCAGGACGAGGTGCGTGCGCAGGAAGACGAGCGTGCGCTGGCGCCGGATGGGCTCCAGGTCGGTCCGCGGCAACGGCTCGGCGCGGTCGAACAGGGGGATCGTCAGGCGCATCGGATGCCGGGGAGTCTAGCAGCAGGCCGCGAAACGGCCATTCCGCGTCGTCAGGGCCGCAGGCCGTCCAGCAGGGCCAGGGTGGCGAGCACGGCGGCGGTCGTCACCACGCGGCTGCCGTACCAGGCCGCCTCCGACGTGGCGACGCGGCGGTGGAACGGCTCGGCCGCGTAGCCGCCGTCGGGGGCCTGCGCGTCGACGAGGGCGCGCGCGACGGGCGCCGGCTCGTCGAGCACCCCGAGCCGGCCCAGCATCCACGCGGCGAGCGCCGTCTCGAGGACCGTCCCATAGCGGCCGCTCAGGCGGCGGCGCGGGGCCCAGCGCGCGGCGACCGCCGCGAAGGCTGGGGTGAGGCCGGCGCGCAGGCCCGCGTCGGCGGCGCCGATCTCGGCGAGCGCCCGGACGCCGAGGAAGTCCACGACGACGGGCGGGTGGAAGGCCGACGGCGGCGCCTCGGGGCCGGCCAGGCGCGCGGCGAGCGTGCGTGCGCAGCGGAAGAGCCGTTCGCGATGCCGCGACCCCTCCGCGCGCCACAGCCCCAGCAGCGCGAGGGCCGTCGCGCCCGGGCACGCGCCGTCGGCCCAGTCCTCCGCGGGGAAGCGGACGTCGGGCAGCCACGCCGGGCACAGGTCCGCGCCGTCGAACGCCGCGAGCAGCCGCTCGGCGCCGCGCCGGACCCCCGGGTGCCGGACCCGGCGCGTCCCCGCCGCGAGCGCGAGCGCCAGGCCCGCGCTGTCGGTGTCCGGCGGCGACACCGGCCGGCCGGTCAGCGCGCGCGCCCCCTCCCGATCGACGAGACCGAAGGCGCGCTTCAGCGGCGCGTCGACGTCGCCCTGACCCCGCAGGAGCTCCGCCGCGAACAGCCGGTCGTAGAGCCCGCCCGCGACCGGCCCGAGCCCCCAGGCGCCGCGCCGGTCGACGGGCACGTCCCGGTCGAAGGTCGGATCCGCCGCGAGGAAGGCCCACGCCGCGCGGCGGCACGCCGCGGCGTCTTCGGACGGCGACGCCGCCGACGGCTCGACATCCTCGGCGAACTCGGCGAGCGCCCCCCGAAGTCCATCGATCCACGGCGCCAGGTCCTCGCGCAGGGCGGCGAGCACCACCGGGTGCCCGGCGTCGGCCTCGGCGGCGAGCATCTCGGCGGTGTAGCGGGCGACGACGGCCTCGAAGCGGGCCGCCCCGTCCGCCCGGCAGAGGTGCCAGCAGGCGGCCGCCAGCCGACCGGGCGCCGAGCGGTCCCCGGCGGCCAGCAGGCGCACCGCGGGGCCGTGCCGCGGATCCTCGAGGGCCAGCCGCAGCGGCAGCGACGGCTTCCCCGTCTGCCAGTCGTCGCTCTCCGGATGCAGGACGAGATCGAGATAGTCGGTGAGGACCTGGACGAGGGCGCCGAGCGCGCGTCCGTGGCGCGCCCAGGGTGCCGGCTCCCCGCCCGCCGCCAGCGCCGGCGCGGCGAAGAAGGCGGCACACTCCGCGCCCGACTTGCCCTCGGCGATGCGCAGTGGCGGCGCGCACCGCGGCGCGTCGGTGCCGGCGAGGTCGAGGTCCTGCCCGTCCACCATCTCGAGCCCGGCGCCGGCGAACAGGTCGCACAGTCGCACCCTCGTCTCGAGGGGGAGGCCCGGCAGCGCCAGGAGCAGGCGCTGGTGCACGAACAGCAGACGGCAGACGTCGTCGACGTCCTGCCCGACGTTCGCGCCGCCGGACGCGTCGGCCACGTCGTCGGCCAGATCGGCGGCGCTGAAGAAGCACGCCCCCGCGGCCGCCAGCGCCACCGCCACCTCGACCGGCAGCCCGGCGTGAAGGCCGATGCGCAGGCACCACACCGGCGGGCAGAAGGCGCTGCCTTCGCTGGCGCCGCCCACCGGCAGATGGCGGACGAGGCGCCGGTGCAGGCGCTCCCGGTCCTCGGCGCGCTCGACGTGGCGCGCGAGCGCCGCGCGGATCGCCGTCGCGACGTCCTCGATGAAGATTTCGCTCAAGGCCGGCCGCCTCCCTGCCGATACGAGGAAGACGACCGATTCCGTTCGCGGCTCACATGTACAGCGTGACGGTCCGGACCGGCTTGTCGACCTGGGGCTTGCGAGGGCCGGCGGCCTTCAGATTGCGGAGATTGGCGAGGATCTGGGCGCGGATGTTCTGACCGTTCATGGTCTTCTCCCCCGGTGAAGGCGGAACGCTACGAGAAATTTGCAGAGACGATGTAGTCGAGCATGACCCAGCCCGATCTGGGTCGCCAGATCTTTCCGGGCACGCCCGTGCCCGGAATGTACTCACGCATAGTGATTCTAGCTACATTCTGAGTGTGTCCGGACGTGGTCCGAGACGTCGGGCGTACCCCGAAGGGTCAGCGCGGCTCGAGGAGGGTCGTCGCGCTCTCCTGGAGGACGGCGAGGCCGCCATCTCCGGGGACGAGGAGGCGGCGGGCGCCGGGCACCGCCGCGAGCGCGCGCACCGCGCCGGCGGCCTCGCGCCCCAGGAGGCGGTCCCCGGTCAGCAGCAGCACGCGGCCGTCGCCGAGCGGCAGGTGGGCGCGCACGTCGGGCGGGCCCCAGAGGGCGTCGAGGGGCGGCGTCCATGGCCAGGGTCCGTCGGCCGAGGACGCCGCTGCGATCCGGCCGTCGGCGGTGACCAAGCTGAGTCCCCCGCCCCACGGCGCGAGGTGGACGGGCACCGCGTCGTCGGGCACGCGGGCGTTGCGCCACGTCGCGCCGGCGTCGCTGCTGGCCCAGAGCGCGCCGTCTCCGAGGGCCAGCGCCGCCACGCGCCCGCCGCCGAGCCAGACCGCCGGTCCCAGCGCCACGCCCGCGCCGGAGACGGCCTCCCACGCGCCGCCGCCGTCCTTCGTGCGGACGAGCAGGCCGTCGTCGCACCCGGCGAGGCCGTCGCCGCCCGTCGGCGCGAACCGGACCCAGCGGGCGCGGCAGCCCGACGGCAGCTCGGTCGCCGCGAAGCCGCGGCGCGGGTCGTCGACGCGCCAGGCGACGCCGTCGCCTACGGCCACGACCGTGTGTCCCCCCGGGCTGTCGACTCCCCAGAAGCGCACGGCGGCGGTGCCGCGCATCAGCCACCAGCGCCGTCCGCCGTCGGTCGTGGCGTAGAGGCCGCCGTCGACGCCGGCGCCGATCGCCACCCGCGGGTGCGTGAAGGCGGCGTCCCAGAGCGGCGCGTCGAGGGGCGCGGCCGGGACGAAGGCCGCGGGATCGGTGGCGCGCGCCAGTCCGCGGGGCGCGCCGGCGACGAAGCCGCGGCCCCAGGGGGCGACCGCGCCGACGAACGTGGCCGTCGACGAGATGGGCCACCAGGTGCGGCCCACGTCGGGGCTCTCGACGACCGGTCCCGCGACGCGGGGCACGGCGGCGACGCGCCCGAGCGGATGCGCGACGACCGCGGCAAGATCGTCGGCCCGCCGTGGCATGTCGGCGACCGGCGACCACTCGCGCCCGCCGTCGTGGCTGTAGAGGGCCGGAACGGCGGCGGAGCCGCCTTCGCCGACCGCGACGGCGGCGCCCTTGTAGAAGGCGACGTCGCGCACGGCGACCGGCCGCCCGGCCTCCGGCAGGCGGGCGGGGTGGAAGGTGCCGCCGCCGTCGATGGACCACACGGCTCCGTCGTCGCCGAACACCACCACGTGGTCGCCGTCGACGCCCAGCGTGTACGGGCCGCGCAACGGGACCCGCCCGCGACGCACGGGCCCGCCGGCGAGCGGGCCCGCGCGGAAGGTGCCGTCGGCGAGCACCGCGACGGCGAGCGCCTCGGTGCCGCCGACGGTGCGACGCCCGTCGAAGCCGCAGCCGAAGGCGAGGCGGGCGAAGCCGCGGCCGCCGTCGACGGACGACCAGGCGGGGCCGGCGGCGGGCGCGCAGGCGACGATCGCATCGCCCACCGTCTCGACGCGGGTGACGCCGGGGGGCAGCGGGGTGATCTCGGCGACGAACCCGCCCGGGCCGCGCCACCGGAAGAGGCCGCCGGTGGCGTCGACCGCCAGGAGACCGTCGCCGCCGAGGGGGACCACGCCCACGACGTCCGTGGCCGCGACGACCCGGCGGGCGAAGGCCGACGCCGCCACCGGCCCGGCGTCTCGCGGCCAGGGCGCCGGCCGGGGGCGGCCCGCCCCGAGCGGATCGTCGGCGCTCGACGGGAATGGCCCCGGCTCGGACGCCGGTGGCTCGCGCGGCGGCGGCGGCTCGACGAGAGGTGGAGGCGTCGGCTCGGGCGGCACGGCGGGCCGCGGCGGAGCGTCGGGCTTGCGGCCGACCCGGGGCAGGACCCCGACGGGCGTGGGCCGCTCGTCGGGCACCGGGGTGCACCCGGCGCCCCACGCCACGATCAGGCTGACGATGGCCGAGGTTGCCCGCACATGGGCAACACTACCAGATCCCCCCGCACCGTCACGCGATCCGTCTCAGAGGGTCGGCCCAAATGGACGCCGAGCGAGAGGCCGTCAGCCGGGAGCGCAGGGAGCCGAAGGCGACCGGTCCACGGCGCGGCACCGGAGAGACGAGCGAAGGCGGGCCAAGAGGCCCGTCGAGCTCGTCTCGAGGAGCCCCGGCGGGGAGCGCCCCGGAAGGCGGCCTCGCAGCCGGCGGCTCATTTCGGCCG
>CAUJDF010000029.1 GCA_963169045.1 Myxococcota bacterium | reverse complement strand
GGCTGCAGGTGCTCGCGCGCGAACGGCGTCCGCTTGCCGAACGAAGGCATGTTCGTGCGCAGGTCGTACACCCACACCGCCTCGGTGTTGCCGACGTCGCGCTCCGCGCCCTTGCGGAAGAACAGCACGTTCGTCTTGACGCCCTGGGCGTAGAAGATGCCGGTGGGCAGGCGCAGGATCGTGTGCAGGTCGCACTTGTCCATCAGGTCGGCGCGGATCTTCGCCCCGACGCCGTCCTCGAACAGCACGTTGTCGGGCAGCACCACGGCGGCCCGCCCGCCCGGCGCCAGGTTCCGGTAGATGTGCTGCAGGAAGGCCAGCTGCTTGTTCGACGTCGGGAACGTGAAGTCGTCCCGCATCGGACCGCCGCCGCCCTTCTTCGTCCCGAACGGCGGGTTGGTCAGGATGACATCCGAGCGCGGCACCGACGCGCCCGTCGTCGACAGCGTGTCCCCGAGGACGATCTCGCAGTCGATGTCGTGGAGCAGCGCGTTCATCAGCGCCAGCCGCCGCGTGTCCGGCACGAGCTCGATCGCGTAGTACGCCTCGCGCCGCTGGAACTCCTGCTGCCGCTCGCCGAGCGCGAACAGGTCGTCCGTGGCGTCCTTGATGAACCGGTCGGCGCGCGTGATGAAGCCCAGCGTCCCCGCGGCGGGATCCGAGATCACCTCGCCCGCCCGGGGCTTCACGAGCTCCACCATCGCCTCGATCAGCGGCCGCGGCGTGAAGTACTGGCCCGCGCCCGACTTCGTCTCGTTGGCGTTCTTCTCGAGCAGCCCCTCGTAGAGGTCGCCGAGCCCCTCGTGCCGCGCCGAGTACCAGTCGAGCGCGTCGATGCTGCTCACGAGCTTGGCGAGGTTCCGCGGATGCCGCAGCGACGTGTTGGCGTTGGCATAGATCGCCTGGACCCGGCCGCCCGCCGCCGCGCCGAGGTGGTTCAGCAGGTCGCGATAGAAGGTGAGCTGGCCGGTGCCGTCCTTCGCGACGAGGTCGGCCCACCGCCACCCGGCCGGGATGGCCCCCTCGGTCTTCGTCTCCTGCGCCATCTTCAGGAACAGGAGGTACGTCAGCTCCGTGACGTACTGGTGATAGGTCACGCCGTCGTCCCGCAGCGTGTGGCACAGGTTCCACAGCCGGGCGACGATGTCGTTCGTCGTGCTCACGCGATGTCCTTCCAGAGCTCCTCGTGGAGGGCCCCGAGCACCTGCTCGAGCCGGCCCTCGAAGACCTTGTTCAGCCGCTCGAAGCCGCCCTGCGCCCCGAACTGGCCGCGGTCGAGCGCCTCGCGGTCGACGACGACCTCGACCTTCAGCTGCTTGCCGATGCGCTCGAGCCACTGGCGCTGGGCGCCGCTCCACGCCTGCGAGGCGAGCACGCGCCGCAGGGCACGGTCGACGCGCTGGTCGTAGGGGACGAGGGCCGAGCCGAGGGCCTGCTGGCGGATGAAGCCGATGATCGAGGCGGCGATGTCCTGGTTGCTCACCTGGGCCCAGGCGGTGCGCAGGGCGCTCTCCGGGTAGCCGGCCGCGTCGAGCGCGAGCCGCAGCTCGCGGAGCTGCTTGCGGGTGAGGTCCCGGGGGCGCTGGGTGACGACCAGCAGCGCGTCCAGGGCGTTGCGGTTGGCCTCGACGAAGGCCTTGAAGCCGGCCAGGTAGTCCTCCGGCTTCGTCGCCTTCCCGTAGCCGCGCTCGGCCCGGCGGAATTCGTCCTCGTGCTCCGACACCAGGACGCGGCGGCCGCCCGGCGGCGGCAGCTCGTCGAGGAAGCGGGCGACGCCGGCGTGCGCCTGGAAGAAGGCGGCGGCCTGGCCCGTGTCCCCGCTCTTCAGGATCGCGAGGAGGCCCGCCGGCTCCGTCTCCGCCAGCGTCACGAACGCGTCGAGGAGCGGGCCGTGCACCCGCCGCTTCCGCGCCTGGAGCTTCGCGACGATCTCGTCCAGCACCGACCGCCGGTGGCCCTCGTCGGGGACACCGAGGAGCTCGCCGACGAGCTGCTCGAACGACAGCTGCGGTCGTGCCACGACCGGCTTCATGGACGAGTGCGGCGCCAGCGCGGCGTACAGGTCCACGGCGTCGTAGATCCGGAAGAATTCCTTGCCGATGTCGGGGCACAAGCGCGTCGCCCGGCCGATCATCTGCTCGTAGAGGATGCGGCTCTTCACCCGCCGGATGAACACGAGGTTCGTGATCTCGGGGACGTCGATGCCGGTCGTGAGCAGGTCGACGGTGACGGCGAACTTCGGCAGGCGCTCGTTCTTGTAGAGGCGCAGCTTCTCGAGGGGCCGGTCGGCGGCGCCGGTGATCTTCATCACCGCGTCGTCCTCGACCTCGCCGTACCGGCGCCGCAGCGCCTCCTTGAGGAGCACGACCACCGTGTCGGCGTGCGCGTCGGTCGCGCAGAAGACCATCGTCTTGCCGGGCAGCGACGGGTCGATCTCGCCGGCGAGGTGCTCGCACACGACGCGGTTGAAGCTCTCTGTGACCACCTGGACGTTGAAGCCGTCGACGTCGATGTCGATCTCGTCGGGCGTCTCGAACGCCGCCACCTCGCCGGTCCCCGGGTCGAAGGCCTCGACCTGCTCGCCGGCGCCCCAGTGGATGCCGTCCTCGTTGAGCTTCGTGCGCAGGCGGATCGGCGGCTCGTGGTCGACGAGGTGCCCGTCGATCACCGCCTGCCGGTAGCCGTACTCGTAGATGGGCCGGCCGAAGATCTCCGTGGTGTGGAGCGCCGGCGTCGCCGTCAGCCCGATGCGCACCGCGTCGAAGTGGTCGAGCACGCGGCGGTACTTGCTGATGTAGTCCGCCTCGCTGCGGTACTCGACCTGGGACGCCGACATCTCGCGGTCCAGGGCGTAGCCGCGGTGGCACTCGTCGACCACCACGCAGTCGTACCAGTCCACCGGGACCGGGGCGTCGCCGTCGGCGGGGAACAGCAGGCGCTTGACCATCCCCTGGACCGTGGCGACGTGCAGGCGGGTGTCGGGATCGGGCCGCAGGTCGGCCAGGCCCTTGACGTCGTAGATCTCGGTGAACGACTGCAGCTGGTCCAGGCGCACGTCCTCGAACGCGCCGAGCGCCTGCTCGCCGAGGGCCGTGCGATCCACCAGGAACAGCACGCGGCGGAACCGCCCGGCCTTGACGAGCCGGTAGATGAGGCACAGCGCCAGCCGCGTCTTGCCGGTGCCCGTGGCCATGGCGACGAGCATGTCCTGCCGGCCCGCGGCGATGGCGGCCTCGACGGCGGCGATGGCCTCGCGCTGGTACTCGCGCAGGAGGCGGGCGTCGAACGGCTCGGCCCGGAGCTTCGCGTCGGCGCTCTCGACGTCCTGCGCGAGCAGCTGCTTCAGGCCTTCGGGGGTGTACCAGCCCTCGAGCGGGCGGGGGTGGTTCGTGGGCCGGCGGGCGTCGAGGAACCAGATGCCGCTGCGGGTGGCGAGCTGGCGCAGGAACGGTCGGCCGTTCGTGGCGAACAGGAAAGGCACGTTGTACGGCCCGTAGGGCGCGCCGGGCGCCGGCGGCTCGCCGGTGAAGTCGTAGTCGCGGCTGTACCGTTTGGCCTGCTCGATGGCGGCGGCCACGTCCTTCGCCTTGCGCTTCGCCTCGACGACGGCGACCGGCGTCAGCCCCAGGAACAGGACGTAGTCGGCCGGACCGCTCGTCGTGGGCCACTCGGCGATGGCGAGGTTCTTCCCCTTCGCCGGACGGGCGCCCGCCCCGTAGCGGAGGGCCACCGAGTCGGCCTCCCAGCCGGCGTCGCGCAGGCGGGCGTCGATCAGCAGGCGGGTCTCCGACTCGTCGAGCTGCACGTGCTCGGTGGCCTGCTGCGCCTGCTGGATGACGGCGTCGACGTCGGGCTTCGGGGCGGCGGCCACCTCGGCCTGGAGCGCGACGAGCTTCGCCTGGAACTCGGCCTCGAGCCGCGCCGCCCGGGCCTCGTTCTCGTGCGCCAGCTCGAGGGCGACCGCGAGATCGGCGTAGGCGACCCTGGCTTCGGCCTTGGCCCGGGCCAGGCGCTCGGCTTCTCGTCCGGAGGTGGCCTCGAGGTGGGCGACGCGCGCCGCGTGGTCGGCGAGCGCCTGCCGGAGCCGGGCGAGCTCGTCCCGGAGCGCCTGCTCGGCCCCGCGCGGGTCGGGCGGCGGCACGAACGCGCCGCCCTGGAAGCCGCGGTCGCGGAAGGCCTGCTGGTACCAGACGCCGAGCCTCCATGCGATGCGCAGGGCGTGGAGGGCGTCCCGCTGTGTGCCCGCGCCCTCGTGGACGGCGCGGTTGCCCGTCTTGCGGAGCGCGTGGAACAGGTCGGCGACCTCGAAGTCGATGATCCGCGCGTCCCGGAGGCGCCGGAGGCGCTCGGCCTGCGGCTCCTCCGGCGACGTGAACAGGCCGGTGCCGGCCGCCGCCTGCCGGGCGAGGACCTCGCCGAACTGGCGCAGCTTGAACAGCGCGGTGCCGGGATCCTCGAAGACGTAGCGCTCCGCCTTGGCCCCGTACAGGGCCAGCAGCGGGACGACCTTCGCGAGATGTCCGAAGTTCGGGGACGCCACCCCCGCCGACGCCTGACCCTCGGTCACGCCCGCCTTCCTCCGCCCGGCCCCGCGGCTCGTCCCGCGAACCGCGCCCCGTCGCTACGCGTCGAAGTGCGGACCGTACATCGGAGGCGCCGGGCGGACAACCTGGCGACGGCGAGGGCGCGGTCAGCAGACCGGGAACCCGAGGTAGAAGGTGACGCGCGCGACGTTCGTGCCGTCGTCGTCGGTCGCCGAGAGCTCGACGACGACGGCGTAGCCCCCGCAGTTCGCGAACAGGTCGTCGAGCGGGTTCCAGTCGACCTGCGGACGACACTGCGCGCCGGCTGCGCACACCCCCGCGCCGATCACCACGGCGCCCGCCTCGCCCCGGTGGGCCGGCCAGACGCGGAAGCGCCACTGCACGTCGCCCCGCGCGTCCGGGTCGACCGCCGAGCCGCGCACGAGCAGCCGCTCGTGGCCGTCGTGGAACGCCTCCTCGACCGGCGCGAGGATCGTCACGATGGGCGGCGAGTTCAGCGGCGGGTCCGGCACGTTGATCGTCCGCTGCACGCTGGCGGCGGCGCCGTGCGGGTCGGTGGCGCGCAGCGTCAGCGTGCGCTGGCCGTTGGTCTCGAACGTGGTCTCGGGATGGCAGCCGTCGGCGGGGAACGGGTCGCCGGCGCGGCTGCTCGTCCAGCGGAGCGCGTCGCAGGGCAGGTCGAGCACGGCGTTGCCGTCGCCGGAGCGCCCCCGCAGCACGTAGGGCACGCCGCGGTACAGGCTGTCGAGGTTCATCTCGGGGAACCGGATCTCCGGCGTCGGCGGCAGGTTGACGGCGGTCACGTTCACCGCGGCCGACGCCACCCGGTAGCGCGAGTCGCGGGCGGTGACCGTGATGCGGTGCGCGCCGGGCGTCCCCAGCACGGTGTCGACCTCGCGCCCGTGGCCGAGGATGCCGTCGCGGTCCGACGTCCAGGTGAGGGTGCAGCAGTCGGCGCCGTCCTCGGGGTCGCTGGCGGTCGCGCGCAGGCGCAGCGACAGGAATCCGCCGACCGGGAGTTGCGTGCCGTTCGCCGGCTCCTGGATCTGCACGGTCGGCGGCTGGTCGTTGCTGAAGCACGGCTCGGCGCCGAGGGCGGCGGTGAGCGCGTCGCCGGGGAACGGGTCGAGCCGCGTCCAGATGTTGAGCATGGGCTGCATGGCATTGGGCATCATGCCTTCGCAAAGATAGACGCGCGCGAGGGCGCCGGTCGCCGGGTCGGCCGTCGCGAAGTCGTAGGGCGGCGCCTGCCAGATGTGACAGGTGCGGCAGTTGGGCCGCACGACCTTGTCGTAGGTGTCGGGGTGCTGGCTCCAGCCCGGCAGCGGATCGGCCTCCGACGACGAGGCGCCCGGCGTGTCGACGCCCTGGTGGTAGAGCGAGTCGATGTAGTCGGCGTACGGTCCTTCGTCGCCGTGCGTCATCTTCACGAGGCGGTTCAGCCGGCGGAGGCGCTCCTCCTGGGCGAGCTTCGTCCAGCCCTGCCGGTTCGAGTAGTTGTAGGCGGGCGCGTCGAAGAACACGAAGCGCCCGCCCATGTCGCCGCCGTGGCTCCTCCAGTCCTGCGTGCGCCCGTGGCAGTGGCCGCAGACGCCCGGCAGCATCTTGGCCCCGCTCGTGTCGAAGTACGTCTTCTCCGAGAGCTGGCCCTCGGGCGTGAAGGCGAGGAACTTCGCGAAGCGATCCGGGCCCGGCCCACGGCTGTACTCCATGCACACCGTGTCGCCGACGTTCTGGTCGAGGACGGTGTCTTCCAGCGCCTCCTGCTTCGACCCGCCGACGTGCCCGTACTTCGCGACGCAGCATGCCATCTCGAGGTCGGCCGGCGTGTTGCCGCGGGCGTGACACACGGCGCGCCGGCCGAGGCCGAACTCCTGCGGGTTGTAGAACGCGACGGCGTCGGCCTCGTCCTGGGCGGTGAAGCCCCACTGCTGCTTCCACGCCGACAGCGTCAGCCCGGGGCCGTAGCCGATCGTCTGGTAGTACTGCCAGCCATCCTCGGATGAGTTGACGATGCGGTCGAGCCACTGCTTGCGCGGCAGCAGGAGCCGGACCGTGTGCCACGCGTTGCACCCGAAGTTGCCCTGGATGTAGGGGTAGCCGATGTGTCCCACGGCGGCGTTCTGGCTGCTGATCCACTGCGAGTCGAGCACCTGGCCGGGATCCGTCAGCGACACGACCTCGAGGTGCACCGACGAGTACGGCTTCAGTCCGCGGACGACGTTGACGGTCTCCGTCGGCACCCACTCGCGCGTGCGGGTCTTCGGCGCGCCGTCGTAGATCTCGACCGACGCGCGCAGGACGAACTGGCCGAGGTACTCGGGCGCGACGTCGACCCGGATGCACGCCTCGTCGTCGCCCACCTCCACGCCCATGCTCCAGGCGGAGAAGTGGGTCACCCGGGCGCGGTAGACGTCGCCCTCGAGCTCGGCCTCGCCCTCGACCACCCAGCGCCCGCTGCGCGCGTCGAGGCTCATCAACAGCATCGTGTCGGGCCGGCCTTCGCCCGGCGGCGCGGGGAAGACGATCTCCGCGGGGCGGCGCGGCGAGAGCGCGACGGCATCGCCGGCGGCCGTCGTGATCTCCACCGACGCCGCGGCCACCAGCCGCACGCGCACGGGATCGCCGGCGGGCGTGACGGCGACCGGCTCGCCCGGGAAGTCGGTGGGCCGCGTCGGGTCGTAGCCGGTGACGTCGACCCGCAGGCCGCGCACCGGGAGGCCGTCGGGCGCGGCGAACGCGCGGGGCGGCAGGTGCACCTCGACGAAGCCGCGGTCGTCCTGAAGCGTGTGCTCGTCCGCCGGCAGGATGTTGTGACGCGTGAACGGCTGCAGGGTCACCCGCAGGTCGGCGGACGCGGTGTCGACCGACAGGACGTGCGGCGCGTAGCCCTCGGCCTCGAAGCGCAGGCCGAACGGGCCCTCGCCGGCGGCGGCCTCGAGGCGGAAGAAGCCGTCGCGGTCGGTCTCGGCGGACGCGCGCCCCAGCGTCACGCGGGCGCCGGGGACGGGCGCGCCGTCGGGGTCGCGCACGTGGCCGAGGAAGCGGGCGGCGGGCGCGCCGACGCGGAAGACGCCGCGCGCCTCGCCGTAGCCGCCGCGGCCGTCGCCGACCTCCGCCAGCACCACGACCTGGCTCGGGACGCCCGGCAGCGTGAGCGTGGCGACGGGCCCCTCGTTGGGCAGGGGCGTGCCGTGGCCGTCGACGAAGCGGAAGGTCAGCGGGTCGTCGTCCTCGGCGCGGACCACGACCCGGACCGTCTGCCCGGGCTGTCCGGCGCGGATCGGGCGGCCCTCCGCGTCCTCGAGCGTGAGGGCGCCGACCTTCGGGGGCTGGTTGTCGAAGCGCATGGCGAGCGCGGGCGGGGCGTCGGGCGTCCAGCGCGTGCCGATGCGCAGCGACTCGCACTCGGCCTCGAGGCGCCAGGTGCCCGAGGGCGGCAGGCCGGCCAGGACGGCGCGGCCCTGGTCGCCGGCGACGGCCTCGGCGAGCGGCGCGCCACCGCCGTCGGGGACGAGGCGCGCGCGCCCGAAGACGCGCGTCCCGAACGCCGTCGACGTCCACGCGCAGGGGCTGTCGTCGGCCAGGCGGAGCGAGACGGCGAGGACGCCCCCCTCGGGCGCGAGGTCGAGGTGGCGGACGGCGTACGCGGAGTCCGCCGTGATCTCGACGACTTCCGGGTGGCAGGCGGCGGCGAAGCCGGCGAGGGACGCGCACACCCGGTAGCGCCCGAGCGGGTGCGGCGGCAGCTCGTAGCGACCGTCGGCGCCGGTGGCCACGGGGACGCCGCGCGCGTTTGTGTCGGCGGCCTCGAGCCGGACGCTGACGCCCGGCAGCGCGACGCCGTCGTCGGGGCCCTCGCCGAGCTTCGCCCGGACGACGCCCATCACGCGGCCGTCGAAGTTCGGGGCCGGGCCGGTGATGCCGGCGTCGGGCGGCGGGGCGGCGTCGGGCGCGGCGTCGGCCGCGGCGTCCCCTTCCGGCGCGGCGTCGGCCGGCGGCGGCGCGGCGTCCGGCCCCCCGTCGGCGCCCGCCGCCGCGTCGGCCGGAGGCGCGTCCGGCGCGGCGTCCCTCGGCTCCGTCCCGCCGTCGTCACAGGCGCTCGCCCACAGCGACACACCCAAGAGAAGAATCGCAGCGCGCATGGCTCCCCCCGTCTCGTCGCCAACATACCTCAGGCGACGCGCCGGGCGCGGGGACGACACGAGGGCGCATGTGCGCGACCTGTGCGCGACCTGTGCGCACAGCCTCCGGCACACCGCCCGAGACCGGCAAACCCACGCCGGCCGGGCGTTCGCGCGCTGGCCCACGCCTTGCGATGCCCCCCTCCCGAACCGAACAGGGGGACCGACACCATGCACGCCCGCGCCGCCGTTCCGCAGTATGTCCCGGGCCGCTCCGCCGAGGACGTGGCCGCCGAGTACCGGCTCGACCGCGTCATCAAGCTCGCGAGCAACGAGAGCCCGCTCGGCCCGTCGCGGCTCGCCCGGGAGGCCGTCGAGCGCGCGGCGCGCGAGCTCGGCCGCTACCCGTCGGACGGCGGCGCCCGCCTCCGCCGCCGGCTCGCCGGACACCTCGGCGTGGACGCGGCCGAGGTCCTCGTCACGAACGGCTCGACCGAGGCCATCCGGCTCCTCGTGGAGGCCTTCGCGACGCCCGGCTGCGAGGCGGTCGTGCCCGCGCACACCTTCATCGCCTACGAGCGGGCCTGCCGCCTGGCGGACGTCGGGGTCCGCAGCGCGCGCATGGACGGCGACACCATCGACCTTTCGGCCATGGCCGCCGAAGTGGGCGCGAACACGCGCTTCGTGTTCCTCGCCAACCCGAACAACCCCACGGGCACGGTGGTGGCGCGCGCGGCGCTGCGCCGCTTCATCGCCGGCCTGCCGCCGCACGTCGTCGTGGTGCTGGACGAGGCGTACCGCGAGTTCGCCGGGACCGAGGTCGAGGACGGGCTGAACCTTCGCGGCCTCCATCCGCGGGTCGTGCTGCTGCGCACCTTCTCGAAGTGCTACGGCCTCGCGGCGCTGCGCGTCGGGTATGCCATCGCGCCGCCCGCGCTCGTCTCGGCGATGGATCAGGTGCGCGACCCCTTCAACACCAACGCCCTCGGTCACGCCGCGGCGGAGGCCGCGCTCGAGGACGAGGTCTTCCTGCGGCGCGTGGTCAGGCACAACGCGACGGCGCGGGCGCGCCTGGTCGCCGGCCTGCGCGCCCTCGGGCTCGAGCCCGTGCCCAGCCACGCCAACTTCGTGCTGGTGCCGCTCGGGCGGCCCGCGGCGCCGGTCGTGGAGGCCATGACCCGTCGCGGTGTCATCGTCCGGTCGGCAGGGATGTCCGGCCTGCCCGATGCCATCCGGATCAGCGTGGGTCTCGTGGAAGAGAACGACCGTGCGATCGAGGCGCTCGACGCCGCCCTGGCGGAGGTGATGGCATGAACCCCGTGATGACCGCGCTCGAAGCGGCCTCGATCCATCTGGGCGCGGGCCACCCGGCGCTGGCGCTGGACGTGCTCGACGCGCTCGAGCCGCGCCTCGACCCGGCGGGCGGCGCCGAGGCGCGGCTCGGCGTGCAGTTCGCGCGCGCCCTGCGGCTGCGCGCCGGCGACGAGCGCCGCGGCACCGGCAACCTGTACGCCGGCGCCACCGGCCCCGAGGAGATGCTGGCCGCCTTCGACCTGCTCGTGCGCGAGACGCCGCTCGTGCGCTTCGGCCACGCGGCCGCCAACGCCGCGATCGAGCGCGCCGTGCGCGCGGACGACGCCCTCCACGTGGTCGATCTCGGCATCGGCTTCGGCTCGCAGTGGCTGGACCTGCTGGAGCGCCTGGCCCGCCGCCCCGGCGGACCGCCGCGCGTGCGCCTGACCGGCGTCGACGTGCCCGTGCCGGGCGAGGACCCGGCCCGCGCCCTCCGCGAGGCCGGCGACCGCCTGTCCGCGGCGGCCGCGGCGCTCGGCGTCCCCTTCACGTTCGAGGCCCGGCCGGGCTTCATCGAGGACGTGGCGCTCGCGCCGTCGCGGCCCGGCGAGGCGCTCGTCGTCAACGCCGCCTTCGCCCTGCACCACGTGCCCGGGCGCGACGTCGCCCCGCACGGCCGCCGCAGCCGCGAGGCGGTGATCGCGGACCTGCGCGCGGCCGCCCCGCGGCTGCTCGTGCTGGTCGAGCCCGACGCGGAGCACGACCGCCTCCCACTGCCGCAGCGCACGCTGGAGGCCTGGCGCCACTACGGGCTGGTGTTCGACGTGTTCGACCATCTCTTCGGCCGCGACCTGCCCAGCCGGCGCGCGCTGGAGTCGGCGTTCTTCGGTCGCGAGGTGGAGAACGTCATCTGTGGCGAGGGCGGCGCGCGCGTGGAGCGTCACCAGCGCCGCGCCCGCTGGCAGGCGCAGGCCGAGGCCGCCGGCTTCGCGCGCGTCCCGCTCGACGGCGTGCGCGACGACCTCGCCGAGGGCCTCGGCGCCCGCCCCGGCTTCTCCGTCGGCGTCGAGGACGGCGCGCTCACCCTCTGCTGGAAGGGCGCGCCCATCCTCGCGACGCTCGCTTTCGAGGGGTGACGCGCCGCGCCCCCCGCGACCGTGGTCGCCGATCCCCGGACCCGCGCGCCCTCACCGGCGCGAAGCCGGCGGTCGCCGACCGACGCGAGATCGGTCGACCGTGGTCGGTCCTGGTCGCCGACCGACGCGCGATCGGTCGACCGTGGTCGATTCTGGTCGCCGACCGACGTCGCGATCGGTCGACCGTGGTCGGTTCTGGTCGCCGACCGACATCGGGATCGGTCGACCGTGGTCGATTCTGGTCGCCGACCGACACCGGGATCGGTCGACCGTGGTCGGTCCTAGTCGCCGACCGACGTCGCGATCGGTCGACCGAGTCACAGCGGCGGGCGTTCCAGTCGACGAGGCGTCGTCCACCGGGACGACCGGCGCTGTCAGCGGCCGCAGGCCGCCCAGTCACAGCGGCGGGCGTTCAAGTTGACGAAGGATCGCGCCGGACGGCGAGCCGAGACCAAGGCGCGAACCCGCAGTCATAGCCGAGCCTATGGCGAGGGTTCGCAACGCCGGGATCGGCTCGCCGGACAAGCGAGGCGTAGTCAACTTGGACGACCGGCGCTGTCAGAGGCCGGGGGCGCCTTGCGCGAGCCAGGTGACGACGAGGCGCATCTGGCGCTCGCTCAGCGGCGGCAGGCCGAGCGGCATGCCGGGGCGGTCGGACGGCGTGGCGGGGCCGCGGTCGCGCAGGTCGGCGAACGCCGGGCGGAAGTCGCGCGCGGCCTCGCGGTGGCGCCGCAGCAGCGCCTCGAGCAGCAGCGGCGGGCGGCCCGCC
Source organism: Myxococcota bacterium (assembly GCA_963169045.1). Taxonomy (GTDB): domain Bacteria; phylum Myxococcota_A; class Bradymonadia; order UBA7976; family UBA1532; genus CAUJDF01. Next base: position 233,732 of record CAUJDF010000029.1, on the reverse strand, counting down.
GCCGCCTTCAGGACGTCGACGCGCTTCCCGTCGCGGACGAGGCCGCGCTTGATGCCCTCGGGCGTCTCGAGGTTCAGGCCGACGCCGGCGAAGCCGAGCCCGCCGGTGTTGCCCGCGCCGCCGTCGCCGTCGTTGCTCGCCGGGTCCATGTGGCAGTGGACGCAGATGCGCCCGAGCACCTCGTCGTTGACCTCGTCGTAGGTCACCTTGCGGTCGAGCGGCGCGAAGGCGGGCGCCGGCGCCGCCGCCGTGCCGGCCTCGGCGTCGGCGTGCAGCAGGAAGTCCGCGATCCGGCTCGCGTCTTCGGGCGGGACGCCCTGCGACGGCATGGCGCTGTGCGGGTCGACGGCGCGCGGATCCACGATGAAACGCACGAGCACGTCGCGCGGGATGCGCTCGCGCACGAAGCGCAGATTCGGCGCCAGCGCCGCCACCGGCCGCATCGCCGCGTAGAACTTCGCGTCGATGCCCGGGTTGAGCTTCGTGTCGCCGAACAGGTGGCAGTTGGGACAGCCCCGCGCGACGAAAGCGGCGCGCCCCGCGGCCACGCGGTCCGGCGCGGGCGCCTCGACCGGCGGCGCCGGCTTCGCCACCGCGTCGCCGGCGAGCTCGGCGAGATACGCGACGACGGCGTCCTTCTCCGCGGCGGTCAGGCGCACGGGGATCATCGCCTCGTCGAGGTGCGGGCGCAGATCGAACGGCGCATCGAGGAAGCCGCGCACGAACGCCGGCTGCACGCGGCGCGTCAGCGTGCCGAGGTCGGGCAGGCGCGTGAAGTGGACGATGTTCTCGAGGTAGCGCTCCCAGTCCGGGAACGCCGTCCGCTGCTCGGCGATCGCCTTCGCGTCGCCCTTCGTCCCCAGGATCCAGGTGTGGCAGTCGACGCAGTGCCGCTCGCGGGCGGCGGGCGGGAGGCCGTGCTCGCCGCTGACCGCGTGGCAGCGATTGCATTGCGCCTTCTGGACGACGTCGCGGCCCTGCCGCGCGGCGGGCGACAGCGGGGCGGCGAGGGCGAGGACGGGGAAGAGCAGCAGGAGGACGATCGCGCGCATTTCACATCTTGGCGGCAGCGGCCATCGCCGGTCCACGATCGAGCGCGGCCTGCGCGGCCTCGATGAGCGCGGCGTCGGCGTTCAGCGCCCGGGCGCGCGCCAGGTGCTGCTCGGCCTCGTCGGCCTTACCGAGGCGGGCGAGCGCGCCGGCCAGGATCGCCTCGGCGGCGCCCTTGTCGTCGCCGATCGTGCCGCGCAGCGCCTTCGTCAGCGCCTCGGCCGCCGCCTCGTCGCTCTTGCCGGCGAGCAGGCGCCCGAAGTGGAAGTTCGCCTGCGCGTCGTTCGGCGCGATCGCCAGCGCCTGCTCGAGCCGGATGCGCGCGGTGTCCGCGTTGCCGGCGGCCTCGTGCAGCCGCGCCGCGTCGCGCGCCGCCGCCACCCGGGTGCCCTTCTCCACCTTCGGCTCGTGCATCAGCCGCTCGTACAGGCGGATGGCCGTCCGCGGCTGGCCGTCGGCCTCGGCCTTCTTCGCGTCGGCCACCAGCTTCTGCGCGTCCGCGATCTTGGGCGGCCGGTACATGGCGCAGGCGTCGACGTCGCGGCCAGCGACGGTCAGGGCTCCGAACATCATCAGGGCGGCGAGGGTGGCGTTGCGCATCTCGAGTGACCTCCTGCGCCTTGGAACGCGCGTCCCGCCGAAACGTTCTTCGGGTCGCAAAAAAAAACGCGCGGGGATGCCGCGCCTGTGTCGCGTCGGGGGCAAGAGCGAAAAACAGACACTTCGGAGCATCCCATGAACACGCGCATCGGTCTCGGAGTCATCCTCGCCGCCTCGGTCGCCGCCGTCGATGCGGAGGCGGCGGTCACGACGTGGCTCGAGGGCAGCACGCTCTACATCCAAGGGAGCATGGACGCCGACGCGGTGTCGGTCGACATCGACGCCCGTCTGTACGTCTACGAGCTCAACCTGTCTTCGCCCGTCCAGTGCAGCGACACCTGGCTGAACGGGCTCACCACGAGCATCCGCTCGACGGCCGCCGTGTACGACGCGGGGGAGATCGAGGAGATCGTGTTCACCGGCCGCGGCGGGAACGACTACTTCTTCAACGGCGCGGACCTGCCGTCCCAGCTGTACGGGCAGGATGGGATCGACGCGCTGATCGGCGGGGCCGCCGACGACGTGATCAACGGCGACACGAACAACGGCTCGTGCAACATCATCCAGGGCGGCGGCGGGGACGACGTGCTCGCCGGCGGGACGTTCAGCACGTCCTGCAGCGGGCCCCAGTACATCTCCGGGGACGGCGGCAACGACCGGATCAGCCTCGGGTGGGGGCTCGGTACCAACACGGCAGCGTACGTCGAGTCGAGCGGCTGCCAACTCGTGGCCCACGGCGGCGACGGCGACGACTTCATCGTCGGCGGCACCGCGAACGACTGGATCTGGGGCGGCGACGGCGCCGACATGGTCTTCAGCGGCTCGGGCAACGACAACATCAGCGGCGACGACGGGAACGACACCCTCGACGGCGGCGCCGGCGACGACACGATCCGCGGCTGGGCCGGCGACGACACCCTCGACGGCGGCGACGGCGCCGACACGCTCTCCGGCGAAGACGGAAACGACGTCGTCGCCGGCGGCGACGGCGACGACGTGATCAAGGGCGACGGCGGCGAGGACACGCTCGACGGCGAGGACGGCGCAGACACGGTCTTTGGCGGCGCCGACAACGACTACATCTACGGCGGGGACGGCGAGGACGCCCTCTACGGCGAGAGCGGCGCCGACCACGTCTACGGCGAGGGCGACGACGACTACCTGAGCGGCGGCTCCGGCCGCGACGACCTGTTCGGCGGCGAAGGCAGCAACGACAAGATGGGCAACTGGTGCACGGGCGGCAGCGGCAACGACTCCATGCACGACTGCAACTACAGCCTCAGCGACTGGTGACGCCGGCGGCGCGCCGGCCCCGCCCGCAGACCTGCCTCACCCGACCATCGCGACCGCAGGCCGTGGATCCTGTGGCATCATCCGCGCGATGTCGAACCCCGTCGAGAGCACCTCGCCCACCCTCGCCGTGCAGCGCATCGGCGACCGGTACCTCGTCCTGGGTCTCGTGGGCACCGGGGGCATGGGCACCGTGTATCGCGCGCACGACGTCGAGCTGGGCGAGGTGGTGGCGCTGAAGTTCCTGCGCAAGGAGCTGACGGCTTCGCCGGAGATGCTCGACCGCTTCCGGCAGGAGGTGCGGCTCGCGCGGCGGGTCACGCACCGCAACGTGGCGCGCACCTTCGACATTGGGGAGCACGACGGCCAGAAGTTCCTGTCGATGGAGTACGTCGACGGCGAGTCGCTGTCGCGCCTGCTGGCCCGCGAAGGCGCGCTGCCGCCGGCCCGCGCGGCCGAGATCGCGGTGGCGCTGTGCGAGGCGCTGGCGGCGGCCCATGCGGCGGGCGTCGTCCACCGCGACCTGAAGCCGGACAACGTGCTGATCGAGGCGTCGGGGCGGGTCGTCGTCACCGACTTCGGCGTGGCGCGGGCCGCGTTCGACGCGCCGTCGGGCCTGACGCAGGGCCCGCTCGGGACGCCGGCCTACATGGCGCCGGAGCAGGTCGAGGGGGTGGCCGACGTGGACGGGCGCGCCGACCTCTACGCGCTCGGCGCCGTGCTCTACGAGATGCTGACGGGCTCGCCGGCGTGGAGCGGCGGGTCGCCGTTCGTGCTCGCGGTGCGGCGCCTCACCGATCCGCCGCCCGATCCGCGCACCGTCGCCTCGTTCGTGCCCGACGCGCTCGCCGACATCGTGAAACGGCTGCTGGCGCGGCGCCGCGAGGACCGCTACACGACGGCGTCCGAAGCGGCGGCGGCGCTGAACGCGGCGCGCGACGTCCTGCCGACGACGGTCGCGGCGCCGACGACCACCGCCGTGCGCGCCCAGCGCGTGGCGCCGTCGCCCGGCGAGCGCACGGTCGCCGTCCTGCCGTTCCGCAACCTGGGCGCGCCCGAAGACGACGAGCTCGCCGACGCGCTCACCGACGACCTCGTCGACGCGCTCTCGGTGACGCGCGGCCTGCGCGTGCGCCCGCGGCGGCTCGTCGCCCGGCGCGCCGTCGACGACGACCTGCAGGCGCTCGGGCGCGCGCTCGACGTCGAGGTGGTGGTCGAGGGCACGCTGCGGCGGAGCGGCGAGGCGGTGCGCATCGTGGCGCGCGTCCAGAGCTGCGCCGAGGGCCTGCAGCTGTGGGCGGGCCGCTTCCACCGGCCGGCGCGCGACCTGCTCGCCATCAACGACGAGGTGGCCGGCGAGGTGGCGCAGGCGCTCACCGGCGACCGCGAGGGGCCCTCGCGCAAGGCGCCGACCGACTCGATGGCCGTCGACCTCTACCTGCGGGCGCGGCGCGCCCTGGCGCGCGGCTGGTCCGGTCTCGGCGACCTCGAGGCGGCGGTGACGTTGTTCGAGCAGGGCCTGGACCGCGCCCCCGAAAACCCGAGCCTCCTCGCGGGGTTGGCGATGGCGCTCGCGCGGCGGCTCAACGTGCCGTCCGAGCTGCCGCCGGAGCCGCCCGACCGCGCGCGGGCGCTCGCCGAGAAGGCCGTCGCGCTGGCGCCGGAGCAGCCCGAGCCGTGGCTCGCGCTCGGCACGCTGCACCACATCACGAGCGCGTGGCCGCTGGCCGTCACCGCGCTGCGGCAGGCGCTGCACCGCGCGCCGGGCCTCATCGAGGCGCACAAGCTGCTGGCGACCATCCAGCTCGAGGTGGGCCAGGCGGACGAGGCGCTGTTCCGGCTCGAGACGGTGCTGACGCTCGACCCGACGCTGGCCGAGGTCCGCACCGACCTCGCGCGCGGCAACGCCCTGCTCGGCCGCTGGGAGCGGGCCGATCGATTCCTCGACATCGCCAGCGAGGACGCGGGCGTGTCGCTGGGGCGCGACCTCGCGCGCGCCCGGCTGGCGCTGTGGCGGCGCGGCGAGGCGCCCGACGTCGAGTGGCCGAGCGACGGTCGTCCGGCGGCGGTGCTGGGGCGCACGCTCGAGACGGCGATGCGCACCGGCAACCTGCCGGCGCCCGGCATGCAGCTGCTCGACGCCGGCATCGCGCGGTCCGTCCCCGGCTCGCGCCTGCGCCCGCTGCTGCTGCAGGTCCGCGCCGAGCTGCGCGCCTGGGCCGGCGACCGCGAGGCCGCGCTCGACAGCATCGAGCAGGCCGTCGCGTCCGGCCTCTACGACGTGCTGTGGCTCGACCGCTGCCCGCTCTTCGACGCGGTGCGCCGCCACCCGCGCTTCGCCATCGCGTGCGACGCCGTCGCGCAGCGCGCCGGCGAGGTCGTCGCCGCGCTCACCGCACCGCTCGGCTGACCGGGGCGCCGCGCGCCGTCGAGAGCACGTGCAGCGGGCCCCTGGCGCACGTCGCCTCGACGCGGAAGCCCGGCGCGTCGGCCGGCAGGCGCGCGACCGTGACGGGGACGGATCCGGCGTCGGGCGGCAGGACGGGCGCGGGGATCTCGACCTCTTCGAAGCCGATCCAGCGGCGCAGGAACGGGTCGAGCACCTTGTAGAGGGCCTCCTTCACGCTGAAGCGCAGCAGGAGGGCGGGCCAGCGGTCAACTTCGGGGAGCGCGTCGAAGACGGCCTTCTCGGCGTCGGTGAGCACGAACTCGGCGACCTTGAGGCGGGGCGGCGCGAGGCGCTCGATGTCGACGCCGAGGCGCAGGCCGGCGTCGGGGGCGGCGATCGCGACGGCGAGGTCCCCGGTGTGGCTCAGCGAGGCGACGACGCCCGACGGCACGCGGGGGGCGCCGCGGTCGTCGGGCAGGATCGGTCCGTCGGCCGCGACGCCGCAAGCGCGCAGGGCGGCGCGCAGGGCGAGGCGGCCGCCCGTCCAGGTCGCGAGGCGCTTCGGGTGGTAGGTGGCGGCGTGGGCGGCCTCGTCGGGGTGCAGCGCGCCGTCGGGCGGCGGTCCGTCGAGGCGCACCCAGACCAGCGCGCCGTCGGGGTGCGCCGTCTCGGTGGGCGTCCACGGCCGCAGGTCGGACGGATCGGGGACGGGCGCGCTCACGGGGGGCGCATCATACGCCGGCGCGCGGCGCGGGTCCGCGCCATTCCGTGACTCGATCTCGGGGCAACTGCCACAATGCCGCACGCGCGGCTTGGGAAGATGCGGAGCTTCGGTCCGAAGGGGATGTCCGGATGAGCGACGGGTGCAAGCAGCGGGGGCGGTGGTGGCTGGCGGCGGTCGCCGCGCTCGCCGTGGCCGGCTGTGCGGACGAGGGCGGCGGCGGTGACGACGGCGGCGGGCCGCGCGAGGGCCCCGACCAGGGCGTGGGCCCGGATCTTGGTGTGCCCGACATGGGACAGGGCGGGGCCGGTGGGGGTGGCGGCGCCGGTGGTCAGGGCGGCGCTGGCGGCGCCGGAGGAGCAGGCGGCGAAGGCGGCGCCGGAGGACAAGGCGGCGAAGGCGGCGCCGGTGGCGCCGGGGGACAAGGCGGCGAAGGCGGCGCCGGCGGTGCCGGAGGACAAGGTGGCGAAGGCGGCGCCGGCGGGCAGGGCGGCGCCGGCGGGCAGGGCGGCGCCGGCGGGCAGGGCGGCGCCGGCGGCGACGGCGGCGCAGGCGGCGCCGGCGGTCAGGGCGGCGCCGGCGGCGGCGGCCCCATCGCGCCCGTCGCCGCGCCCGGCGAGGTCGTCTTCACCGAGATCCTGTGGGACCTCGCGTTCCCGCTGATCGACGAGCAGGCCGAGTGGTTCGAGCTCACCAACGTCGCCGACGGGCCGCGCCGCCTCGACGGCTGCACGCTCACCGACGCCGCCAACAACCGCAACGCGATCGCCGCGCTCGAGATCCCGGCCGGCGGGACGGCGCTCTTCGCGCGCAGCCTCGACCCCGCGCGCAACGGCGGTCTCGCGCCGGACGCGCAGTTCACCTTCGGTCTCAACAACAGCGGCCGCGAGACGATCACGCTCGCCTGCGCCGGGCAGGTGATCGACGCCGCCGGCTACACCGACAACCTCTACCCGCGCGTCTCGGGGCACAGCCTCGCGCTCGACCCCGCGCGCACCGACGCCGAGGCGAACGACGACGAGGCGAACTGGTGCGTCTCGGACGCCGTCTACTTCGACGACGAGCGCCCCGAGCGGCGCAACCACGGCACGCCCGGCGCGCCCAACCCGGCCTGCCCCGTGCCGGATCCCTGCGACCCGAACCCCTGCGATCCTGCGGAGATGTGCGTCGACGGCGCGTGCGTCCCCGCGGAGCCCGAGCCCCCGGCGCCCGGCGCCGTCGTGTTCACCGAGGTGCTCTACGCGCCGGCGGCCCCGCTCGACGAGGACGCGCAGTGGTTCGAGCTCACCAACACGACCGGCGCGGCCATCGACCTCACCGGCTGCACCGTCACCGTGGAGTCCAGCGACGGCTTCGAGCTGGCGGCGGTCGTCCCCGGCGGCGGCCGCCTGCTCTACGCCCGCAGCGACGACCGCGCCCGCAACGGCGGGTTTCTGCCCGACGGCGTGTTCCCGTTCGCGATGGACACGGTCGACAGCCTGACGCTGGTCTGCTTCGACGTCCTCGTCGACGCGCTGGCGTGGGACGACGGCGCCTCGTTCCCCGCGGCGGCGGGCGCCTCGATCGCGCTCGACCCCGGCGCGACCGACGGCGAGGCCAACGACGACGGGGCGAACTGGTGCCTCGGCCGCGACGGCGGCGCCCAGGACGGTCAGCGGGGCACGCCCGGCGGACCGAACCCGCCGTGCGTCGTCGAGCCGCCGTGCGTCCCCGCATGCGAGGGCGGCGAAGTGTGTCTCGCGGGCGAGTGCGTCCCGCCGCCGCCCGGCTCGCCGGCTGCGGGCGAGGTGATCTTCGCCGAGATCATGTACGACCCGCACGACGGCCTCGACGACGACCGCGCCGAGTGGATGGAGCTCCAGAGCCTGGTCGACGCGCCGCTCGACGTCACCAACTGCGTGGTGACCGACGCCGGCGGCGGCAGCTCGCGCCTCGTCGGCCGCATCGAGCCGCGCGGCCGCTACGTGGTCGCGCGCGTCGCCGACCCCGCGCGCAACGGCGGCGTCGTCGCGCAGTCCGCGTTCACCTTCACGCTCAACAACTCGCCGGAGACGGTCACGCTCCGCTGCGACGGCAACGCCGTCGACTCGGTCGCGTACGACGACGGCGGGCGCTTTCCCCGCGCCAGCAAGGCCTCGCTCAGCCTCGACCCGGCGCACTTCGCCGCCGACGCGAACAACCAGGGCGAGCACTGGTGCCTCGGGCAGGACGTCTACACGCCTGAGCACCTCACCCCCCATCGCGGCACGCCCGGCGCGCCCAACCCGGCGTGTCCGGTGCCCGACCCGTGCCTGCCCGACCCGTGCGGGGCCGGCGAGCGCTGCGTCGACGGCGAGTGCCTGCCGTCGCCGCCGGTCGAGGGCGAGGTGGTGTTCACCGAGGTGCTCTACAGCCCCGCGGCGCCCGTCGGCGAGGAGGGGCAGTGGTTCGAGCTGACGAGCGTCGTCGACGGCGCCCGCGACCTGACCGGCTGCACGATCGAGGCGACCTCGGGCGGCAACCTGGAGCTCGGCCTGGCCATCGGGCCCGGCGCCAGCCTCGTGTTCGCGCGCAGCGACGCCGGCGCCCTCAACGGCGGCCTCGAGCCCGACGGCCTCTTCGCCTTCGGCCTCGAGGCGTCCGAGCTGCTCACGCTGACCTGCGGCGACACGCTCGTCGACGTGGTGCTCTGGGACGACGGCGACGACTTCCCGGCGGCGTCGGGCGCGTCGATCAGCCTCGACGCGGCGACCATCGACGCGCTCGCCAACGACGAAGGCGCGAACTGGTGCCTCGGTCAGGCGCCTTACGGCGACGGCACGCAGCGGGGCACGCCGGGCGCCGCCAACCCGGATTGTCCTTTTGTTCCGCGGGAGTGCGAGCCGGCGTGCGGCGAAGGCGAGGTCTGCGACGACGGGACGTGCGTCCCGGCGCCGTGCGCGCCCGCGTGCGGCGCCGGCGAGATCTGCGACCACGGCCAGTGCCTGCCCGCCCCCTGCGAGCCCGCGTGCGAGGCCGGCGAGATCTGCGACCATGGCCAGTGCCTGCCCGCCCCCTGCGAGCCGGCGTGCGAGGGCGGCCTCGTGTGCGACCACGGCGAGTGCGTCCCGCCCCCGGCCCGCGGCCCCGCGCCGGGCGAGGTCATCTTCACCGAGATCCTCTACGACCCCGAGCGCGAGATCCGCGAGGAGCGCGGCGAGTGGCTCGAGCTCACCAACCTCACCGGAGAGCGGCTCGATCTCACCGGCTGCGAGATGCGGGACGCCTCCGGCGTGAGCCCCGCCCGCCTCTCGGGCCTGATCTCGCCGAACGGCCGCCTGCTCTATGCGCGCAGCCGCGACGCCGCCCTCAACGGCGGGCTCGTCGCCGACGGCGCGTTCGGCTTCTCGCTGAACAACGGCGAGGACGTCGTCACCCTCACCTGCGGCGGCGAGCCGATCGACCGCGTCGACTACGGCGCCGCCGGCTTCGCGCTGGCCATCGGCCGCTCGATCAGCCTCGATCCCGCCCACTTCTCGGCCGAGGACAACGACGACGGCGAGAACTGGTGCCGCGGGGTCGAGGTGTACACGCCCGAGGGCGCCACCGAGCACCGCGGCACGCCCGGCCGGCTCAACCCCGCCTGCGCCCCCTGATCCAACGCTCGTTCCGGACGAGGCGCGGCGTCGCCCCGGCGCCGTCGCCGCCCACCCCGACGTGCGGGTCGCCGCCGCGGCCGCCGGGCGCGCCTCGCGTCAGTCGCAGTCGCGGCCGTTCTCGATCTGGAAGCGGATGATCTGGCCGCGGCTGCCCTGGATGTTGGACTCGCCGCCGACGATGAGCCCGCCGTCGCAGCCGGGGCGGAACGCGGCGTCGTTGAGGTTGGCGTTGGCCGACGCGTTGTAGGGCGCCGCGCCGAAGTTCGGGATGTGCACCGGGGTGATGTCGCAGTCAAGCGCGTCGCAGTGATAGAGCGGGTGCCGGTACTCGAAGACGGTGCCGTCGATGGGATCGTCGAAGATCTGCGCCGCGCCGCCGTAGATGAGCGCGCGCTGGCCCTCCTGCTGGAAGGTGACGCCCCAGATCTCGCGGGTCGCGAAGTGGGGCGCGTCCTGCGTGCGGCCGAGCAGGCCGGTCTCGAAGCGCAGGATGCGCCGCCCCGACCACGAGACGATCAGCGCGTAGTCGCCGAGCGGGTGCGAGGCGACGCGCGCCATGTTGCCGAGGTTGTTGTTGCCGGGGTTGACCGCCCACTCGCCGAAGCCGTCGATCTCGCTGTAGTGCAGGACGACCGCGCCGTTGATGCCGCAGACCACGACGAGGCTCGGGTTGCCGAAGGCGTCGTGGGCGAAGGCGACGTCCTGGCACCCGACGCCCCCGGAGGCGCGCGCGGCGACGAGGCCGTCGAAGCCGGGCAGGTCGGGGTCGTACTCGCGCAACGTCGCGACGCCGTTGCGGTTGCTGCGCGACAGGATGACGGGCCGGCCGGCGGGCTCGAAGGGCCGGGCGATGGCGGCGAGCTCGTGGCCATCGACCTGGAGGACCTCGGCGACCGGCAGGTCCTGGCCGTTGCGGTACGCCGCGTCGTCGAGGTGGTGGACGACGCCGGTGCGCGCGCCGCGCACGTCCTGCCAGCCGACGAGGATCGCGCGTTCGCCGGCGGCGTCGAAGACCAGGTCCTCCCAGTAGAGCGCGCCGCCGGCCGGGCGCAGGTCGTAGCGCCGCGCCTCGTTCGTTGCCCAGTCGATCACGTGCACCACGTCGGTGCGCGCGAGGACGACGGCGTAGCTGCCGTCCGGGTGGAAGGCGACGGCGCGCGCCTCGGTCAGGCCGCCGATCGGCAGGCGCTCGTAGGTGTAGACGCCCACCGGCGGCGTGGGCGGCGGCACGAATGCGTCGGGCTCGAGGGCGGCGTCGGGGTCGGGCGCGGCGGCGTCCGGGTCGGGCGCGGCGGCATCCGGATCGGGCGCGGCGGCGTCCGGGTCCGGCGCGGCGGCGTCGGGCCGCGCCGCGTCGACGGGCTGCGCGTCCTTGTCAGGGATGAGGTCCGCGTCGGGCCGCGCCGCGTCCGGCACCTCGGCGTCCGGGTCCGGCGCGGCGGCGTCCGGGTCCGGCGCGGCGGCGTCCGCCGGCGCGATCGCCGCGTCGGGCACCCGCGCGTCGGCGGGCGCCACGAAGGCGTCGGACACCCGCGCATCGGCGGGCGGCGCGAAGGCGTCATCGGTGCGCGCGTCGGGCGGCCCGCCGTCGACGGCGCCGGCGTCCCAGGGGGCCGGTGGGCACGCGGATCCGGCGCACGCGTCCGGCCCCGCGTCGGCGGCGCCGACCGGCGGATCGAACGGCGCCACGCACCTGCCGCCCTCACAGCGCAGCCCGGCGGCGCACTCCGCGCTCGACACGCAGGCCGGCGGCCGCACCGCCGCGTCGGCCCCGCCGCCGGACCGCCCCGTCTCATCACCGCACGCGGCCAGCGCGCACGCCGCCACGAGCCCCGCGATCCGCCTGCGCATCCGGGAACCCCCGCGCCCTCTCGCCCGCAACGTAGCACGCGCCGCTCGCCCGGCGCTTCGCCCGCAGCGCCGCCGACGCGGGCCGCCGCGCGCGCCGCATCACCAGTTCGACATGCCGCCCAGGTCGTACACCGCGGTGTAGCCCTTCTCGGCGAGCAGCGCGGCGGCGCGCGCGCTGCGCCTGCCGCTGCCGCAGTACAGCACGAGCGGCGCCGCGGGGTCGGGCAGCTCGCCGAGGCGCCCGGCGAGCGCGTCCACCGGGATGTTGAGGGCGCCCTCGACGTGCCCGGCCGCGAACTCCTCGGGCGTGCGGACGTCGACGAGCCTCGCGCCGCCGGCCACGAGGGCGCGCGCGCGGGCGCCGTCGACCGCGCCCGGCGCGGGCTGCGTCGCCGCCGCGGGCTCGGGCCGCTTGCCCTCGATCAGCTGAACGGTGTTCGCCTCGACCTCCTGCGCGATGCGCTTCGTCTCGCCGGCCACCTTCCGGCCGGCCTTCTCGAGCTCGCCGGCGGCCTCGACCGCGACCCGCTGCACCTCGGCGGCGGTCTTCTCGCCGCCCTCGCCCACGTCGTGGACGACCTCGGTGATCTTGTCGCCGGTGACCTCCGCCGCCTTCTTCAGCTCCGCCGCCGCCCGCTCGCCGAGCCCCTGCCCATCGGCGGCCGCCGGCTCCTCTTTCGTCTCCGCCGGCTTCGCGCCGCCGCAGCCCGCCGCCAGCAGCGCCGGCAGCACCCACGTCCACACACGCATGTCGAGACCTCCGCGCGCACTCTGCCGCGCGCGCGGGTGCCGTTCAACCGAGCGCGGCGAGCGTGACGGCGGCGTCGATGCGGCGCGCGAAGGCGAGCAGGTGGTCGGCGACCGCGTCGACGTGGTCGAGGAAAGGCGCATGGCCGTAGGACGGCGGCGTCAGGCGCTCGGCGCCCGGCGGCAGGTGCGCGAAGAAGAAGTCGCGGTGGGTGGCCGGCAGCACGCGGTCCGCGCCGCCCCAGACGATGGAGACGGGCATCGGGAGGCGCGCCAGGTCGGCGGGCGTGAGCAGGACGTCGGCCGTGGCGCCCTCGAGCAGCCGCCGCACCGCCGTCGCGCCGAAGCGCGACCGGATGCCGAGCGCGAGCAGGTGCCGCAGCGGGTGCGGTCGGTGGAAGAGCCGGTCCGTGAACTCGAGCGCCGCCGTGTGGCTGTCGAGGTCGAAGCCGTCGAGGAAGGCCGAGAGCTCGCCGGGCGCCATCGGCGCGCCCGCGGGCGAGACGAGCACCAGGCCCAGCGTCGCCGCCGGCCGCGCCTGCGCGTAGCGGATCGCCGCCAGGCCGCCGAGCGAGTTGCCGAAGAGCACCGCCGGCTCGTCGAGCACCACGTCGAGCGCGTCGCGCAGCGCCTCGTGGACCGCGACCGGCGGCGCGCCCTCCGCCAGCAGGTCGCTCAGGCCGTGGCCGAGCAGGTCGGGCGCCAGGATGCGGCGCACGTGCGGCCGCAGCCGGCGGATGAGCCGCGCGTAGTGGACGCCGCCCGCGCCGAGCCCGTGCAGGAGGACCAGTGGCGGCAGCGGTCCGCTGCCCGCCGCGTCGAGCACGTGCACGTTCCCCGCCGCGGTGCGGACGAGGTCGCTGCGGACGTCCCCGAGCCGAAGCGCGCGAGCAAGCGCGCGATCGGCGGTCCGCTGAATCATCGCTCCCCCAGGGTTATCGAGATCGAGAGTGCCAGATTTCGGAGCCGGCGCCCAAACCGGCCGCGGAGTCGATCCCGTGAGCACCGCCCGCTCCGCCATCCTGCGCTGGCGCGAAGGCGCCGAGGTCGCGCGCTTCGGCCACGACGTCGACGAGCTCGACCCCGCCCACCTTGCGGCGGTGCGCCGCGCCGTCCGCCCGCTCTTCGGACCGCGGGGGCCGTACCGCGTCGACGTGCAGGGCTTTGCCCACGTGCCGGCGACCCCCTCGCTCGTCGTCGCCAACCACGGCGGCGGGACGACGACCCTCGACATGTGGGGCCTGCTGTACGCGTGGTACGGCCAGTTCGGGCTCCCGCGCACGCTGCACCCGCTCGGCCACGAGCTCCTCTTCGCCAGCCGCCGCCTCGGCCGCTTCTTCGCGCGCGTCGGGGTCCTGCGGGCGCACCTCGACCACGCGGAGGCAGCCCTGCGCGCCGGCCGGGACGTCCTGGTGCTGCCCGGCGGCGACCGCGAGGCATGGCGCCCCTTCCACCACCGCTGGCGCCTCCAGTTCGCCGGCCGCCGGGGTTACGCGCGCCTCGCCCTCCGCGCGGGCGTCCCCGTCGTCCCGGTGGCGTGCGCCGGTCCGCACCACACCCTCGTCGTGCTCACCGACGGGCACCGCCTCGCGAAGCGCCTGCCCCTCCACCGGCTCGCGCGCGCCGACGTGTTTCCCGTCCACCTCTCGCTGCCGTGGGGCCTCGCGATCGGGCCGTGGCCACACCTCCCCTGGCCCACGCCGCTGCGCTACCGCGTCGAGGCGCCCGTGCCGTTCCCGCGTGGCGCGCGGCCGGGCGAGGAGCCGGAGGAGGCGATCGCCGCGGCGTACGACACCGCGGTGCGCGCGGCGCTGCAGCGCGGGCTCGAGGCGCTGCGGCGCGCAAGCCCTCGATCGTGACCCGCGCGCCATCACGACCCCGTTCACGTGCCCCCGGCGCGGATCGGACGTCGTTCCTCTTGCGCCCCCGACACCCCCTGCAGGCATCCTCTCGCCCATGCGAATCGCCCGCCTCGCCCTCCTCGCCGTGTCGCTCGCGGCCTGCGACGGGCATCTCGCGAGCTCGGAACGCGCCGCCGACGCCGCCGCCATGTCCGCGGACGGAGCGGCCGACGCCGCGCCGGCGGCCGGGGACGGGAGCGAACCTGCGGACGGGAGCGCCGCCGCGGACGCCACCGCGCCCCGCCCCGACGTGACCCCCGGGGATGCGGCCGTCGTCGTGCCGCCCGACGGCGCCCCGCCGCCCGACGGAGGCGGAGCCGCAGACGCTGCGGCGGCGAGCCTCCCCGACGGGGCCCCGCCGCCCCCGGACCTCGTCGCGCGCAATCCGGTGCTCCCCGGCGACCACCCCGACCCGCACGTCCTGCGCCTCGTCGACGCCGAGGGCCCGCTCTATCTGCTCACCCACACGGTCGACACGGGTGACTTCCCGCTCTGGCGCTCGCGCGACCTCGTCCGCTGGGAGCGCGCCGGCGCCACCTTCGGCCGCGGCGCCCCCGGCCGCTCGAACGCGCTCGGCGAGCACCACTACTGCCGGCTGTGGGCGCCAGAGATCGTCCCATTGCCGCACGGTTACATGCTGTCGTTCACGGCGACGCGCTTCCGCGCGCCCCAGGACCCGTGTCCGCCGTACCGCGAGGACTCGGGCGTCTACCTCGCATGGTCGCCGGACGCCGCGGGCCCCTTCGCGCGCCCGGACCATCCGTGGGAGCCGCTCCCGGCCGGCGGCCACATCCCGAGCTGCGGCCTCCGCGACGCGCTGCCGCGCAGCGTCGACACCGCCGTCGACGACTGCCTCGGCGGCTTCTGCCACCAGGTCATCCGCCTCGACTCGAGCGTCTTCGCCGATCCGGAGACCGGCCGCTGGTGGCTCGCCTACGCCTGGTACACCAACGACCCGCCCCGCGTGGACTGGGAGCGCGCCCACCACGGCGAGCACGTCTCGATCGTGGAGCTCGACCCCGCCGATCCGTTCGCCGTGCGCTGCGCGCCGGACGTCCCGCAGATCTTCGCCGTCGATCCGCACGACGCCGATCTGCGCGCGCGACTGGCCGCGTCCTGTCCCCGCTGCGGCGACATGCTCGCCTTCGACCGCGGTCGCCAGGACGAGCGGATGCGCCGCGCCGGCGTGTCGTGGGGGGTGGCCGAAGGACCGAGCCTCATCCGCGCCAACGGCCTCGTCTACCTGTTCTTCAGCGGCAGCGCCTGGGACTCGGCCTACTACCACGTGGCATGGGTCGCGGCGCCCACGGTCGAGGGCCTCGTCCGCGACAACCCGGCGCGCCTCGCCGGCCGGCTGCTCGTGCCCGGCGGCGGGCAGGCCTTCGGCCACGGCACCCCCGTCCTCGGCCCGAACGGCCGCGACTGGTTCTACGTGCACCACCGCCTGCGCCACGCCGACTGCCGCGACCGCGGCGACTGCGCGCGCGACCTGTGGGTGTCGCCGATCACCTTCGAGGACCGCGGCGACGGCCGCGGCGCCGTCTGGATCCGCCCCGTCTTCCCCGCCGAGACGCCCGAAGTGCGGATCCCTCCGAGCTTGTGAAGCAATCGGACGCCCTGGCGAGCGGGTGGGTCAACCGAAGGCCTCGATGAACGCGCGGAGGCCCTCGAGATCCAGCGGCTTCTTGAAGTGTCCGTCGAAGCCGGCGGCCGCGGTCTCCGCCTCGGCGAGCGACTCGCCGGTGATCGCGGCGATGATGACGTGCTCGAACGCGGGCCGCTCGCGCAGGCGGCGCGCCACCTCGAAGCCGTCGACGTCGGGCATGGCCAGATCGAGGAGCACCACGTCCGGTCGCAGCCCCTCGGCGGCGGCCAGCGCCGTCTCGCCGTCGTAGGCGGCCCGCGCCACGCAGCCCCACATCCGGAGCAGCTGCGTCAACATGTCCGCCACCTCGCGCGAGTCTTCGACGACGAGCACGCGCGTCACCCCCTCAGAGAACGCCATCCCCCTCGTGTTCTCCCAGGCGAGCGTGTGCCGACGCCCGACCCCCCTCGAAGCGCTCCGCCCGGCCGACGCGGCCGGGTTGCCCGGCGACCTCTTCTGCGTCGGCGAGACTAGTCGCGGTCGCGTCCGAAGGCCAGCGTCAGTCCGCGGGCGCTTGACCGCTCCCCGGCGTCGCGGGGGCCGGACGCGCCGGCGGACGCTGCTCGAGGCGCGTCTCGGGCAGGACCTCCATCGCGACCGGCCACTGCACCGCCCCGCCGACGTGCGGCGCGGGCACCTCGAGCACGAACAGGCGCGCGCGGCCGGCGACCACGTGCTCCCCGAAGGCCGCGGGCAGCGTCAGCCGCTCGCCGCTGCCGAGCGTGAGCGCGGCGCGCAGGTGCCAGCCGCCGGCGGGACCGGCGGCCCAGACCCGCGACGTCTCCACGTCGTCCTCGAGGACGCGCAGCGGCGGCGCCTTCGCGAGCAGCGCCGCGCGCGCCTTGCGCTCGCGACGCCGGACGATCCACCAGGCCGCCGCCGGACCGGCGACGCTCGCGAGGCCGAGGCCCGCCGCGAGCGCCCACTTCGCGCCGGTCAGCGCCAGCGTCGCGAACACCATGCCCACCGTCGCCGCGAGCCACAGCCGCCGCAGGTCCCGCGGGGGCGCCAGGTGGTAGCGCAAAAGGTCGTCGGTCCAGCCGCCGGCGTGCAGGCGCTCGCGCTCCGCCGGCGCCGTGCCGAACAGGCGGTCGAGCGTCGCCTGCATCAGCGATGACGCTCGACGGCCGCGGCGAACTCGGCGAGGCGCTGCTCCACCGCTGCGTTGAAGGTGCCCTCGGGGAAGTGGCCGTCGTCGCCCCGGGCGCCGGCGGCCGCGCCCGTCAGCGCCCCGATCGCCTCGTCGACCGTCGCCACGGCGAGCACCCGGAACCTGCCGGCGCGCGCGGCCTCGACCACGTCGTGCCGCAGCATCAGGTGCCGCACGTTGGCCTGCGGCACGATCACGCCCTCGATGCCGGTGAGCCCGCGCTCGACGCACAGGTCGAAGAAGCCCTCGATCTTCTCGTTGATCCCGCCGACCGCCTGGACCTGCCCGTGCTGGTTGATCGACCCCGAGACGGCGAGGTGCTGCGCCAGCGGCCGCCGCGCCAGCGCCGAGAGCAGCGCGCAGACCTCGGCGAGCGACGCGCTGTCGCCCTCCATCGGGTCGTAGCTCTGCTCGGCGACGATCGACGCCGACATCGCCAGCGGACGGTCGATGAGGTAGTGGCCGCCGAGGTAGCCCGACAGGATGAGCACGCCCTTGGCGTGGATGGCGCCGCCGAGGCCCACCTCGCGTTCCACGTCGACTACGCCGGGCTTGCCGGGGCGCGCCCGCGCGGTGATGCGGAACGGTCGCCCGAACTCGTAGTCGCCGGTGGCGAGCACCTCGAGCCCGTTGACCTGACCGACCGCCGCGCCCGCGGTGGCGATGATCAGCGTGTCCTCCTCGGTCAGGCGGTGCAGACGCTCCTCGAGCAGGCTGGACCGCCGTCGCCGGTGCTCGATGGCCGCCTGCACGTCCGCGGCGCCGACCACGCCGGCGCCGCGCGCGCCCGCCACGTGGTCCGCCTCGCGCAGCACGTCGCCGAGCTCGCCGAAGCGCGCCGAGAGCCGCGCCTGGTGCTCGACGAGGCGCGCCGCGTGCTCGACGAGGCGCGCCACCGCGGCCGCGTCGAAGGGCCGCAGCTTCATGTCGCGGCACGCGCCGGCCACGAAGCGCCCGAACAGGCGCTCCGCGTCGGGCGAGCGGTCGAGCGAGTCGTCGAAGTCGACGCGCACCTTGAAGAGCTCGCGGAACTCGTCGTCCGCCGCGTACACGTACTCGTACAGCTCGCGCGGCCCCACGAGCACCACCTTCACGTCCAGCGGGACCGGCTGCGGCTGCAGCATCAGCGCGGTGATGGCGTGCGCCTCCTCGTCGGGCTCCTCGATGCGGATGCGCCCGCTCTTGAGCGCCTTCTTGAGCAGGGTCCAGGCCGCCGGCTCTTCGAGCACGTCGCGCGCCTCGAGCAGCAGGTAGCCGCCGTTGGCGTTGTGCAGCGCGCCGGCCTTGATGAGCGTGTGGTCGGTCACCAGCGTGCCCATGTGCGCGCGGTGCTCGAGGCGGCCCACCAGGTTCTTCGGCGTCGGGCTCGGCTCCACCACCACCGGCGCGCCACGTTCGCCGTCGCGCGCGACGAGCACGTTCACGCGGTAGCGCCGCAGGAAGCGGTGCGGCGGCGGCAGGCGCTCGACCTCGTCCTCGGCGGCCGCCGAGGCCGCGGCGTCCCCGTTGTTGTCGTCGTCGTTCACCGTGTCGAGCGGCAGGAAGGCCGTCCCGTGCTCGACCAGGTCCTTCTCGACGGCGGTCAGGAACGCGGGCACGCCCTCGAGGCCCTCGAAGCGCGCGCGCACCGGCGCCAGCAGCGCGTCGGCCACGGCGCGCGCCGTCTCGTCGACGAGGCGCTTGCGGTCGGCGTCGGCGTCGCGACCGAGCTGGCGCAGCTCGCGGACGAGCGGCTCCACCTGCTCGGACAGCGTGCGCGCGCGCTCGTCGATGCGGTCGCGCTCCTCGGCGGGCAGCGCGTCGAACTCCTCGGGCGAGAGGCCCTCCCCCGTCGGCGCGTAGACGACGGTGATCTCGCCCTCGGCCGTGACCACCTTGAACCCCTCGGCCTTCGCCTGCTCCTCGAGCCGGCGCAGCTTCTCCTTCTCGCTCTTCTGCAGGACGTCGACGAGCTCGCGCCCCCGCTTCTCGAACTCCTCGCCCTCGAAGGCGGCGGCCATGCGCGCCGGCGCGTCGGCGACGAGCCGCGCCATCGCGTCGCGCAGCTCGCGCCCGCGCCCCGAGGGCAGGCGCAGCGTCTTCGGCCGGTACGGGTCCTCGAAGTCGTGCACGTAGCAGTCGTCGGGCGGCACCGGCTCGGACGCCGCCGCCGCGCCGACGATCGCCTTCATCGCCGACTGCTTGCCCGTGGCCTGCGGGCCCGAGACGAACAGGTTGTAGCCGGGCGCCTTGAGCCCGATGCCGAAGGCGGTCGCGGACAGCGCGCGGTCCTGCCCGATGAGGCGTTCGGGCGGGTCGAGCTCGGCGGTGGTGGTGAAGCCCAGCGCGGCGGCGTCGCACGCGGCGCGGAGCTCTTCGGGGGTCAGGGTTCTCGACATGGCGCGCGCATGATGGCGCGCGTTCCGCGCGCGCACAACGATCGGGACGCGCGGGTGAGACTCGCGGGCGGGACTCGCGGGCCAACGTCCGGACGCGGCGCCGGCGTCAGCGGACGTCCTGCGCGCACGGCCCCAGCACCTCGGCGAGGGTCTCGGCGCCGATGGCGAGGTCGAGGCCCACGCCGCCCTCGACCGTCTCCACGCGGAGGCCTTCGAGCAGCTTCGCCATGCTCGCGGAGTCGGCGGCCTCGGCGGCGCGGCCGCGCAGCGTGGAGAGCGCGGCGCCGAGCGCGTCGGTGACCAGCGAGGCCTCGTCCCCCGGCGCGTCGATGCGCAGCGCGACGCGCACCGCGTCGTCGGCGAACCGCGCCTCGTAGCCCATGGTGAGCTCGGCGGCGTCGAGCATCGACGCGAGCGGCATACGGACCTCGGGCGGCAGCGACAGCGGCTCGAGCAGGTCGCTCGCCGTGCCGCGGCCCCAGATGTCGCCCGTTCCGACCTCCACCGGCTCCGCGGGGGCGCGGCCCTCGATGCGCGCGATCGCGGCCTCGAGCGCTTCGGCGTCGCGACCGACCACGACGAGGCCGTCGCCCAGGCTGGCGAACTGCTCGCCGCCCTCGCCGCGGTAGAGCGTGGTCGCGCCGCGACGCTCGGCCACCAGGCCTTCGCGCAGCTTCTCCCAGCGGACGCCGGCGAAGCGGCCCTCGAGCACCACGACCGAGTCGCCGCCGGCGACGCGGTCGACGGACTGGATGGGATCCCAGCCCATCTCATCGCGGAAGCGATCCAGCTGGCCGCGGTCGTGCTGATTGAGGCAGGCGACGAGCATCTTCGCGAGGCGTGTGTCGCGCATCGCGGTGACGTCGAGCACCGCGGCGCGCGGTCCGTCGCCGGTGGCGATGGCGGCGAGGACCGGATCGGCGGGGCGGCGGGGCGGCGCCGGGCGGGTGTCGGGCGCCCCGGCGACCGCGGGCGGCTTCGGCGCGGAGCGGGGCGCCGGCGCGACGCTGGCCGCCACCGGCGCGGGGGCGGGCGGCGCGTCCCGCGGCGGGGGCGGCGGTGTCGGCGTCGGCCACACGGCCAGCGCGACCGCGCCGACGACGAGCGCCCCCAAGAGCAGCACCAGCGCGCGCCTCATGCCGCACCTCCCCCGCCACCATCCCACGACCGCCACCGCGGCGGAAATCAGCGCCCGCGGGACACCAGGCCCGGCTCGAGCAGGCGGTAGGCGCCGTCGGCGGTCACGCGGACGCCGGGCGGGCGGCCCCACGCCTCGAACGCGTGGTAGCCGGTCTCGAGCACGGCCCAGAAGTCGGCCAGATCGGGGCGCGCGTCGAGGCGGGCGCGGCACGTGGGGTCCTCGAAGCGGCACGGGAAGATGTGCACCGGGATGTGGACCTGCCCGGCGTCGCGCGCGGCGACCGCGGCGACGTACACCGCCTCCATGGGACCGTCGCGCAGCGGCAGGCAGCCCACCGTCACGCAGCTCCCGTGGATCATGATCGCCCCGCCGGGCGGCGCGTCCCCGGCGCGACGGCGGTCCACCGCGTTCGGGTAGTCGATGCCGAGCGAGACGTGGAAACGGCTCGTCGGGTTGAAGACGGCGACGCGGTAGAAGCCCTCGGGGACCTGCCCGTCGCCCTCGCGCCGCTTGGGGCCGAGCTCGCCGCTGCTGGCGCAGATGTCGAGCGACTGCACGCGGACGTGGCGGTCGCCCGCCGCCGGCGCCGCCCAGAGCTCGAAGACGCCCTCCGCCTTGAACGCGCGCAGGTAGAGGCCGCGCGGCGGCCAGGCGGCGCCCGCCGCGCGGAACGTCGCCGCGAGCGCCGCGCCCACGTTCGCCTCGGCGGCGCGCACGCGCGGGAAGGCGCGCTGCGCGTCGGCGAACGGGCCGGCGTGGGCGGCGGTCAGCGAGAGGAGCAGGAGCGAGACGGCGATCGAGACGGTGCGCATGTCCGCGCAAACGCGCCGCCGCGCGGATCGATCTGCGACCGCCGCGCGCTCGCATTCGTGCGGCCAGGCGGGCGGTCCGTCAGGGCGTCGTGAGCGCGCGCCAGTACGGACGGCCGTCGGCGGGACACCCGACCGCCTCGGCGACGGCGTCCGCCTCGGCCTCGGGACGCAGCGCGCGCGTCGCGACGCCGCGGAGCCAGGCCTGGAAGTCGCGCGCGACGGCGACCGCCTGCGAGGGCGGACGGCCGTGCCCGAGCGCGAGCACCGCGCCCGTCTCGCAGTCGAGCAGGATCGCGTGCTCGTCGGAGTAAGCGACGGCGAGGCGCCCGGCCGGGCGTGCGCCGTCGCCCCACCACGCCAGATCGGGCGCGGTGTTGCCGTCGACGAGCTCCGCCGCGTAGTCGGTCGCGAAGCCGAAGGCCGTCGGCCCGATCGTGAGCGAGCCGAAGTCCCAGGCCGTCACGAGCGCGCGGAACGTCTCGGGCAGGCGCACGCCGAGCGCCGCCTCGACGGGCTCGACGCTCGCGAGACCGGGCGCCCGCAGGCGGTAGCCGGCCGTCGCCGGCTCGAGCGGCGCGAAGCGGGCGTCGAGCGCCGCGCGGATCTCGTCGAGGGTGAGCAACATCGCGCGGACGCTAGCCCGCGGGCACCGCGGCGGTCAACGCGGTGGCGCCGCGCGGGCGCCGGCGAGCGTCGCTGCGACGCCGGTCCCGGTCGGTCGACGGCGTCTCGCGGCCCCTCGACCGTCGCGATCCGCGCTTCGACGTCGACCGACCCGGACTTCGATCCTCCGGACCCGGACTTCGACCCTCCGGACCCGGACTTCGACGTCGACCGACCCCGACTTCGACGTCGACCGCCCCTTTGTTCGCGTGCGACCGACCCCTCCGGCGTCGACCGAGCGCTCGCGCCGGGTCCGTGGGCAGACCTGCTCGAGCGGTCGGACCGGACGGTCCGCGGGGGAGGACTTCGCGGCCGCGCCCGTGTACATTCGCGACCCGCATGACCACCCTGGCCGACGTCGCCGTCGACATCCTGCAGACCGCCGACGCCTCCGCGAAGGCCCGCCGCGCCCGCGAGGCCGCCGCCGCGTGGCGCGCGGGCGACATCGCCGAGGTCGGCCGGCGCGCGCCGCCGGACCGCCCCGCCCGGCCGTCGCGCCCCGCGCTGCGCCCGCCGGCGGAGATGCCCCGCCGCGGCCGCGGACAGGGCGCCGCCAACCGCGTCGCCTTGCTGCACGCGCTCGCCCACATCGAGCTGAACGCCGTCGACCTCGCGTGGGACGCCATCGCGCGCTTTCACGCCGACGGCGCGCACCCGCTCCCGCGCGCCTGGTTCGACGACTGGGTCGGCGTCGCCGACGAAGAGGGCAAGCACTTCCTGCTGCTCGAGGACCGCCTGCGCGCCCAGGGCGCGGCCTACGGCGACCTGCCCGCCCACGACGGCCTGTGGCAGGCCGCCGCGGACACCGCCTCCGACCTCGCGGCCCGTCTGGCGATCGTGCCGATGGTCCTCGAGGCGCGCGGGCTCGACGTGACGCCGCCGATGATCGCCAGCCTGCGCCGCGCCGGCGACGAGGCGAGCGCCGGCGTCCTGCAGACCATCCACGACGACGAGATCGGACACGTCGCCGTGGGCCGCCGCTGGTTCGAGTGGGTGTGCGCGCGGCGCGGCGTCGACCCGCTGCCCACGTGGCAGGCGCTCGTGCGCGCCGGCTTCCACGGCCGCCTCAAGCGGCCGTTCAACGTCGCGTCGCGCGACCGCGCCGGCTTCGGCGCCGCCTACTACGAGCCGCTGGCCGACGGCGCCTGAGCGCGGCCGTCACGGGCCGCCGCGCCGCCGCTTGACCCCCGCGGCGCGAGTCCGCAGGCTCGGAGCATGTCCGAACGCGTCCCTCCCGAAGCCCCGCTCGACGCCGAGGCGCTCGCGCGCCGCGTGGCCGAGCTGCGCGACCGCCTCGCGCCGCGGCTCCCCGACGTCGACCCCGGCGACCTCGTCCTCATCCTGCAGAGCATGCTGCGCCCGTTCGGCACCGGGAAACGCTTCCTGCTCCGGAAGCGTCGCGACGGCGGTCATGTCTTCTGACGAGCTCTTCCTGTGCACGCTGCTGCGGGCGCTGGCCGCCGAGCGCCTCGAGGCGATCATCGTGGGCTCGACCGCCGCCGTGATCCAGGGCGCGCCGGTGATGACGCAGGACGTCGACCTCCTGCTGCGCGACACGCCCCGGAACCGCGTGAAGCTGCGCGCGCTCTGCGCCCGCCTCGACGCGCACCCCGTGGCGAACGACCTCGCCGCGGTCCAGACGCTCGTCGGCGCGGACGTGCCCGTCGACGTGATCTTCGACCACCTGCCCGGCGGCCTCCGATTCGAGTCGATCCGCGCGCGCAGCCGGACGGTGGACATCGCGGGCCAGAAGGCGGTCGTCGCCGACCTGGCGGACGTCGTCGCGTCGAAGCGCGCCGCGAACCGGCCGAAGGACCGCGCCCAGCTGCCGATCCTCGAGGAGACTCTGCGCGTCCGGGACGCGCTCGGCGAGTAGCGCTCACGCCCCGAGCTTCTTGAGCCGCCCCCAAAGGTTCGGGTGCGCCGGCGCGTTCGCCCGATACGCGGCGGCGAGGTCGTCGAGGCGCGCGCACGCCCGCGCCGCGCGTTCGAGGCCGGCGAGGTACGTGTGGTTGCCGGCGTTCTTCGCGAGGTGGTCGAGGAAGAGGTCGAAGGCGACGTCCCACGCCTGCATGCGCCAGGCGCCCCACGCGATCGAGACGGCGGTGCCGGGCGCGAGCGCGGCGCGCTTCTCGGCGACGAGCGCCCGCGCCCGCGCGCCCTGGCCGGTGCGCAGCAGCGTCTCGACGTACTCCGGCAGCACCGCCTCGGGGACGTCCTCGCCGAGGTCGCGCAGCAGGTCGAGCTCGGCGAGCAGCTCGTCGGGCAGCGCGGTGCGCGCCTGCAGGCGCAGGCGCTGGCGCTCGGCGAGCGCGTCGTCCGGGAAGCGCTCGCGGTACGCCTCCACGCACTTCAGCGCGCGCTCCGCCTCGCCGCGCCGCTCGTAGAGCCACGCGAGGTCGAGGCCCACGTGCGCGTGCTGCGCCATCAGCGGGGCCAGCAGGGCCTCGGCCTCGTCGAAGCGCGACAGCTGCGTCAGGGTGCGCCCGAGCCACCAGTCCGTCTGCCAGCGGGGCGCGGCGCGGCGGCTCTCGCGCAGCAGCGCCTCGGCCCGCGCGTAGTCGCGCTGCCGGTACGCGGCGCGCGCGGCCCAGTGCAGCACGTGCGCCGAGCCCGGGAAGAGGCGCACCAGCGACGCCGCGGCGCCCGCCGCCTCGTCGATGCGGCCGGCGCGCACGAGGTACTCGAGCTCGAGCCCGCGCGTCTCCACCGCCAGCGGATCCGCCTGCTTCAGCCGCGCGAGCACGTCGGCGGCCTCGTCGAGGCGCCCGCCGCGCAGGGCGTCGGCGAGGTGTCGGCGCAGGACGGGGACTTCGCGCGGGGCCACGCTCCGGTGTATGGGCCACCCGCGTGGCGCGCGCAAGCCCACGCTTACGGTGCCCGGGGCGCCTGCGGCACCCTCGACCCATGAAGACACGCCTGTTCGCCGCGCTGATCCTCGCCTCGATCACCCCCCACGCCGCCGCCGAGGCGCCGCACCGCGATCTCGACGCGATGGACACGCGCAAGCCGGTGCCGCTGCTGCCGATGATGGCGCTGCACCAGCGCGCCAACATGCGCGACCACCTCGAGGCGGTGCAGGCGCTGATCGCCGCGCTCGCCGCCGGCGACCACGCCGCGATGGAGCGCGCCGGCCAGCGCCTCGGCACCACCCCCCAGATGACGCAGATGTGTCACCACATGGGCGCCGGCGCGCCGGGCTTCACCGACATGGCGCTCGCGTTCCACCGCAAGGCCGATGGCATCGCCGAGGCGGCGCGCCGCAAGGACGCCAAGGCGGTGCTCAAGGCGCTTGACGCGACGCTCGCCGCCTGCACCGGCTGCCATGCCACGTACAAGCAGCAGGTGGTCGACGCGGCGGAGTGGACGCGGCTGACCGGCGGCGCGCCGCCGGCGCACGGCCACTGAAGCCGCGCCTCGTCCGACGCAAAGCCGACGCTCCGCAGGGCGACCGACGCCGACTACCTGCAGGACCTCTTCGAGCGCGAGGTCGGCGCCGTCGCGGGCACGGAGACGGCGCAGCTCGCCAATGAGCTCGTCGAGCAGTGCAACCTGCGCGTCGTCCGCGAGGGCGGCCGGCACATCGCCGAGGTCGCCAGCCGTCACGACAGCAACACGCGGGTCCGCCGCAGCGGCGGCCCGCCGGAGGCGCTCCGATCCGGCGCCCGGCCCGTCCTCGCGGAGGGGATGCGCCTGCTCCTCGGCGAGACGGTCGATCTCCTCTACACCGCCGCGCCTGCGGCGGGCGCCGGCCTGCCGATGCCCGTCGTCGTCGGTACCTACCTGTGCGATCCGAGCCGCGAGATCGCCGACGTCGATGGGGTCCGCCTGCGCGGTTGCGGCACGCCGTCGCTCCAGATCGGCGAGCAACGTCCCTGCCCGACCTGCTTCGCGCTCTGGCCTGCCAGCGACCCGCCCACGCCGTGGAAGCCGGAGAGCGGCCCCACGATCGCCGTGTCGCCCGCGCGGCTCGTCGCCAGTCACCCGGTCGTCTTCCGCGGAGCGGAGACGACCACCATCGCGCTCGACGGCGCTCCCTTGCGGATCGGGCGCCGTGCCACCGACGATGGCATCTACCCGGACGTCGATCTGTTCGCGCTGCACAAGCGGACGGGGCCTCCATCGCGCGCGAGCATGCCAGGTTGCATGGGCGCCGTGGATGCGCTACGGACGCCCGCATGAGCGGGACCATCCGCGACCGCGTCGGCGTCCGCGTCCACCCCACGGTGGTGCGGCTCGAAGAGCAGCTCGACGCCGACTGGATCACCGAGGCCTACCACCTCACGGCCGACGTGCGCGCCCACGTGGCGATGCTCGACCGCGCGCTGGCGCAGCCGGCGGGCACCGGGGCGTTCCTGATCGGCGCGTACGGCTCCGGCAAGTCCCACTTCCTGGCGTGGTGGACGCGCCGGGTGCGCGCCGACGTGCACGTCGTCGTGCGCTCGCTGTTGAACTACCGCGCCGACACCCGGCTCGAGGACGTCGTCACCGAGGCGCTCGGCATCACGAACGAGGGCGGCGACCGTCGCGAGGGCTTCGCCGAGGCGCAGCGTCGCCACCCCGAGGGCCTGGTCCTCGTGCTCGACGAGCTGTCGGAGTTCCTGCGCTCCAAGCCCGACGCGCGCAGCTTCAACGAGGATCTGCGCTACCTGCAGTTCCTCGGCGAGTGGGCCCAGGGCGCGCGCTTCTTCGTGCTGGCGGCCATGCAGGAGGCCATCGAGCACACGGGCGACCTGGAACACGGCGTCTACCTGAAGATCAAGGACCGCTACCCGCTGCGCCTGCTCCTCACGACCCAGCACGTGCGCGACCTCGTCGCCGACCACGTGCTGGTCAAGCGCGCCGACTATGACGACGCGGTGAAGGCGCTCGCCGCGAAGCTCAAGGCGGCGCTGCCCGGCGCGCCCATCGACGAGAGCGACTTCACCGCCGTCTACCCGCTGCACCCGGCGACGCTGGCGCTGCTCGAGGAGGTGCGCGACCGCTTCTCGCAGACGCGCGGCGTCGTGGAGTTCGTGACGCGCCGCCTCGCCGGCGACGCGACGCGCGGGCTGCCGCCGTTCCTCGACCGGCCGTGGGGCGAGCTGGTCACGCCGGACGAGATCGTCGACCACTTCGCCGACGTGCTCGAGCTGCAGGCCGAGTTCCAGCCGCTCGCGCAGCGGCTGCTGCCGTGGGCGCGCCAGCACCTCGACGCGCTCTTCGAGACCGACGCGCTCCGCACGCTGGCGCGGCGCGCCCTGAACCTGCTCGTGCTCGCCCATCTGTCGCCGCGCCGCGATGGCATCACGGTGGCCGAGGCGTCGTGGTGGCTGCTGTTCGCGGCGACGCGCCTCGATCCCGAGAAGAACCATGCCATCGTCGAGCGTGTGCTCACGCGGCTCGCCGACCGCGGCCGCTACGTGCGGCGCGACGGCGCGCGCTACCGGCTCGACCTCGAGGACGACGGCGCCGCGCGGCTCGAGAAGCTGCTCGAGCGCGAGCTGGCCGACCTGCCGCGCCCCGAGGTGATGTTCGAGGCGCTCGCCGCGCAGGGCGGCGGCGGCTTCGATCCCTTCGCCCTGCCGCGCGACCGCTGGCAGGCGCGGTCGCTGATGTGGTCCTTCCACGAGCGGCCCTGGTCGGTGTGGCTCGGCGATGGCACCCCGCCGCCGGCGCAAGGGATCGCGGTGTGTGTCCGCCTGCCGTGGGGCGCGTCCGAGCCGGCCGCGGGATGCCACACGGTGCACCCGGCGCGCCTCGAGCCGACGCCGGCCCTGCGCGAGCTCGCGGCGCTCGTGCGGCTGCGCGGGCGCGCGCTCGGGCCGGAGATCGCGTCGCTCGTGGAGCGCCGCGTCGAGGCGCGCGCGGAGCTCTTTCGGGTGCAGGTGCGCGAGGCCTACGCCCAGGCGACCCTCACCGCGCCCGGCGGCGAGGTGCTGCGGGGCGCCGCCGTCGGCCCGGGCGACACGCTCGACAAGTGGCTCGACGCCACCGCGACGCTGCTCTTCCGGCGCGCCTTCCCGTCGTTCGAGCGGTTCGCGCCGCGGCACGGCGAGGTCCCGGTCGAGGGGTGGCGCGCCTTCCTGCGCTTCGCGACGGAGCACGACCTCGGGGCCGCCGAGGCCGACGACTGGACGAACCTCGTGCGCGAGGCCTACCTGGTGCCGATGCAGCTGCTGTCGCGGCAGGGGCGCGGCTACGCGGTGCCGCAGCGCCTCGACCGCCACGAGCTCGTGCGCCTCGTGCAGCCGCTGCTCGCGCACGAGCCGGCGCCGCGCGTCGTCTACGAGCACCTCGCCCAGCCCGTCTACGGCCTCGTCCCGGACCAGGCGCACGCGCTGATCGCATTCCTGCTCGTGGTCGGCGAGATCGACGTGCTCAAGGGCCGGCGCTCGATGCGCGCGATCTTCGAGGAGCTGCCGACGCCGCTGCAGTACGACCGCGTCGTCGCCGGCAGCGCGCTCGGCGCCGACGCGCTGCGCTCGCTCGAGCGCCTGTGCGAGGGCCTGCGCGTCGCCGTGCCCTCGCAGTGGACGGTGACGACCCAGCGGCGCGCGGTGCGGCAGCTCCGCGAAGCCATCGAGCTACAGACCGGGCGACTGCGCCCGCTCGTGGCACGGCTGGAAGGCACGGCGCTCGGCGAGCAGCTGGACGAGCTGCTGGGCTGGTGCGCGGCGCTGCAGAGCCCCGACGGCGAGCTCGCCGCGCTCGAGCGGTTCCTGTACGAGGCGGGCTCGCCGGAGCGGTTCCTGGCGCGGCTGCACGAGCTGTCGGTGGCGCCGGCGCGGCTCGACCGGCAGATCGCCGAGGTCGGTCGCTTCCGCCATCTATTCGGACAGGCGGGCCTGGCCGAGAAGGCGGCGGCGCTCGGCGACGCCCCCGACCTCAGCGCCGGCGACGCCGTCGACGCCTGGCTCGCGCGCGCCCGCACCGTGCACGCCGCCTACGCCGAGCAGTACGCCGCCGCCCACGACCGCTACTGGGCGGCGCTGAACGCGCACCCCGCCTGGGCGTGGACGCCGCCGCCGGTCGCGCGCAGCCGTCACCTGGGCCTCGACGACGCGCTGCGGGCGTTCGAGCGCGCGCGCCGCGACGCCGTCCGCTGCCCCGGCCTGTCGAAGCTCGACTTCCAGTCGCGGTGCGCGTGCGGCTTCGACGGCGAGGCGGCGCCCGCCGGCGACGCGCTCGCCGCGCTCGCCGCCGCCCGCGACCGCATCGAGGCGGAGATGGCGCTGTTCTTCGGCCGCGCCGACGTGCGCGAGCGGGTGCGCGCCTGGGCCGAGGTGGAGCCGGGTGTCCGCGCCGACGCGGACTGGCCCGCGGTGGCCAACCTCGCCGCCTTCGACGAGGTCCTCGCCGGCGTCGAGGTCGTGGCGCGCCTCGACCTGCCCGCGCTCGCCGCGCACCTCGCCGGCAAGGCGTGGAGCCCCGCCGAGGCCGTCCGCGAGTTCGAGCGCTGGGTCACGTCGCGCGGCGCGACGCGCGTCCGCTTCGAGGTCGCTCCGCAGCGCGAGCCCGACGCCGTGGCGCGCTGGTGCCTCGAGCAGGCGCTGCGCCACGGCGCGCCCCTCCCCCGTGGCCTCGGCGCCCAGCCGCACGACGTCGACCCCGCGTGGATCGGCCCGGAAGCACTCGCGAATCTGGAGTCGCTCGGCCTCGACGAGCCGGCGCTCGAGCGCGTCCTGCGGGCGGTGATCGACGGCGCGGTGCCCCTGCCGGAGCGCCGCTCTCCGCTCGTCGAGGCTGCCGCCGAGGTGGTGCGGCCCACCCACCCCGAGGACGCCGCCGCGCTCGCCACGCTCGCCGAGCGCCTGTACCGCGCTCACCCGCGCCTCGCGCGCCTCGCCGGCCGCCGCTGGCTCGACCGCCTCGACGACCTCGCCACCACGGTGCTCGCCGAGGAGCCGCCGGACGTCACCGGCGTGCTCGCCGGCCACACCGACGCCGGCTGGCTGGTGGTCGACGCGCTCGGCCTGCCGCTCCTCGGTCCCTTTTGCGCCGCCGTCGAGGACCTGCTCCCGCGCTGGCGCCTCGCCGACGTCTCGTTCGCCCGCGTCGGCCGCCGCACGACCACCAGCGACTTCTTCGGCCGCCTCGCCGACGGCCTCGCGCCGCACGCCTGCGAGAAGGTCGACGCCGTCGACCGCCTGCTGCACGAGCGCAGCCTCGAGCTCGACGACCTCGCCCGTGTCGCGCTCGCCGAGCTGCGCCCGGCGCTCGCGCAGGTCGCGCGCCGGCTCGACGCGACGCGCCCCGTCGTCGTCCTCGCCGACCACGGCTTCCGCCTCGACCCCGAAGGCCGCGCGTGGGTGCACGGCGGCCCTTCGACGCTCGAGCGCGTCGTGCCGGTGCTGCGGCTGCGCCCCTGGTAGCGTCCGCCGTGCGACGCAGGAGGGGCCGCAGCGGGTGACGGTCCACGGGCGCGAGGGCGCCGTCATCCTTTCGGCGGACGACGATGCGCGCCTCACGGCGGTACGAGACCGCCCGGGGCTTCACGCGCTGCTCTCCGGTGGCCCCTTGCGCGATCCGGAGCTCGGCGAGGAGGGCGCCCGCTCGCCGGTGCGCGATGTCGGCCTTCGTGCGGCTGGCTGCTCGACACGAACGTCGTCTCCTCGGTCACGCTCGCCGAGATCCGGTTCGGCATCGAACGGCCGCCCGACCCGGTCTTCCGGACCGAGCGCGCGACGTCGCTGGACGGACACCCACGTCACGACGAGCGCGACGCGGCCTGTGCCGCCGAGCGCACGCGCGCCATCACCAGGTCGTCGACGAACGTGCCGTCGGGCAGGCGCACGAAGTCGCGGCGCACGCCCTCGACGACGAAGCCGAGCGACGCGTAGAGCCGGCGGGCGCGCTCGTTGTCGGCGCGCGTGTACAGCTCGAGGCGCGTCAGCCCCGCCGCCTCGGCCCAGGCGATCGCGGTGTGCATCAGGGCGCGTCCCAGGCCGCGCCCCTGCGCCTCGGGGTGCACCTGCACGCCGAACACGCCGACGTGGCGCAGGAGCGAGGGGCGCATGCGCGTGACGGTCACCTGCCCCAGCGCGCGGGCGCCGTCGACCGCCACGAACCAGGCGCGGTCGCCGCGGGCGCGCGTCGCCTGCACATGAGCGAGGTACGCGGCGGCGTCGGGGTGGAGGTCCGCCGCCGTCGTGACCATGCCCACGCCGGCGGCGAGCACCGCGCCCTCGAGCGCGAACAGGCTCGCCGCGTCCTCGTCGATGACTTCGCGCAGCTCGATGGCCATGGCGGACAGCGTGCCCGCGGACCGCCGCCGCGGGCAAGCCTCAACGTTCGGCGAGGCCGATGCGGCGGGCGCGGCCGAGGTCGAGCGCGTCGGCGACGACGGGCTGCGAGCCGTGGCTGCGCAGGAGGGCGGTGAAGCCGTCGAGGACGCGGGCGTCGCGGCCGTCGCGGGCGAGCGGGCGCGCGCGGTCGATGGCTTCGAGGGCGGAGGCGGCGTCGCCGCGGCGGACGTACGCGGCGGCCTCGCCGAGCGCGGCGGCCACCTCGAAGCCGCGCAGGTTGCCGCGCACCGCGCGCTGGAACGGCGTCTCGGGGCGGGGCGTCGCCGCGAGCGAGACGCTGGCGCGCGCCGTCGAATTCGTCAATGAGACCATGTCCTTGTAGCGCACGGTCACGTCGGCGACCGGCCCCGGCTTCTCGACCCACAGCTCGAGGAGGACGACGTGGGCGTCGCCGCCGAGGAAGTACGGGACGACCGTCTGCAGGCCGTCGTCGTCGTCGCCGCGGTCGGCCGTCACGCCGAGGGTGCGGCTGAGGTTGCGGTCGGTGGCGACCTCGCGGGCCTTCACCTCCACGACCTCCTTTCGGTCGAGGAGGCGGCTGCCGACGACGCGGATGGCCTGGACGCCGGGGGCGAGGCGCACGTTGACGCGCACGAGGCGGGCGACGACGCGCGCCACGGCCTCGAGCTCGGCGTCGACGGTGGCGAGCGCGGCGCCGGGCTGAAGGTGGTGGTAGCTGCCGTGCCCGGCGCTGGCGACGGACCACCACACGCCGCGGTGGCCGGCCTCGAGGACCGAGGTGACCGCGCCCTGCAGGCTCAGCGCGTGGGCCGCGGCGGCGGCGGAGGCGACGCGCTCGGTGTCGTCGCTGGTGGTGAGGACGAGCACGAGCTGCGTGCCGGGGACGCGGGCTTCGGCGCCCGCCGCGTCGGCGAGGAGCGCGCCCGCGCTGCGCAGCGCGTCGCCCAGCGTCCGCTCCCCGCGCGGCTCGCGGGCCTCGAGGCGCGCGGCCAGCGTCCGGCGCAGCTCGGACGGCGGCGCGGGCGCGAGGTCGAGGCCCGGTGCCACGAGGCCGAGGCGGTCCTGGGCCCCGAGGCGGCGGACGAGCGCCAGCAGCGTCTCGTCGACGAGCGCCGGCGCCGCGTCGGCCACGAGGACCACGTCGAGCGGCGGGCGCCGCCAGCCGAAGCGCGCGCTCCCCTGCAGGCCCACCTGCAGGAAGACGCGCCCCGGGCGCTCGACGTGCCCCACGTCGAGCTGCGCCGACACGCCCAGGCCCGCGTCGCCCGGCGGATCGAACGGCTGCGGCGCGAGCGCGGCCAGCAGATACGGGCGCTGATCCTCGTGCAGCACGGTGCCGAGCCGGCGCGCCCGCTCCGCCCACGCGGCATCGCCGCCGAGGTACGTGTTCTCGAAGTATCCGAAACGCGGGAGGAATGCGGCGGGCTTCTCGCCGCGCCACCCGTCGTCGTCCTTCGCCTCGTTCTTCGCGACGGGCCCGTCCTCCGGCCCATTTTCGGGCGCGAAGGGATCGACGAGGCCGCGGCGCGGGCGGCGGGTCGGCGCCTGTTCCTCATCGCCGACGGTGATGTCGTCGACGCGCATCGCGAGCTTCTTCGGTTTCACCTTCGCGCGGCGCGCGTCGACTTCGGGCGTCTTGGCGCCCGGCAGGTCGTCGGTGCCGTCGGCCGCCTGCTCGAGATCGCCGTCCTCGGCGGCGGCCCGCTCGTCGGCCAGCTCCCCTTCGACCGTGGCCCGTGGCGACGGCGCGTCCACGGTGACGACCGACTTCTCCTCGGCCTCCTGATCGACGTTGCGGTCGACGTCGCGGCGCGTCTTGTCCTTGCGGCCGAGCGCGCCGAGCAGCTCGTCCGCCTCGCCGCCCGCCGGCACCGGCGCCTGCGGCGTGGGGCTCGGCTCGGCAAGGCCGAAGCCGCGCGTCTCTGCCGGGGCGTCGCCGAACAGGTTGCCGAGCTCCGACGCCGGCGCCGCCTCGCCGTTCGCGGGCGCGGAGGACGCCGGCGCCTGCTTCGCCCCGGCCTTGCCTTCCTTCGCGGCGGAGACCTCCATCGTGGCCTCGGGGGGCGGCGCCGCCCCGTCCTTCGCGGCGAGGCACGACGTCAGCAGCAGCGCGATCAGCGGCGTCGGGCGGCGCATCACGGCACCCCCGGCGCGTTCGCGCGCGCCCGGCGCCGCGCCGCGAACCCGATCACCAGCAGCGCCGCCGCGACCGCCAGCGCCTCGGGGCCGGTCAACGCCCACGCCGCCGCCTTGAGCACGAGCAGCGAGAGGCCGCCGGCCAGCAGCAGCCCGCCCGCGCGGTCCAGCGGCGCCCCGCGCGCCCGCCGCCACACGAACAGGCCGAGCAGCCCCACCGCGAGCACGAGCACGACGCCGTCGAGCGCGCCCGCCGCGCCCCCGGCGTAGGTCAGATCGAGGAGCGGCGCCGGCTCGGTCGGATCGAGCACCGCGTAGGTGAAGAGGTGCTCCGTCAGCTCCTCGCCGGGCGGCACGCCGAACGGCAGCTCCGCGGACCCCGGCGGCACGGGGCGGTAGTGGTAGTACGGCCGCTCCTTCAGCTCGGTGTCGACGCCGTACAGCGTGAAGCGCGACGGGAACCGCAGCAGCCACTGCAGGTCGGAGAGGCGCACGTCCGGCCGCGGGAACATCAGCTCCATGCCGCCGAGCATCCCCATGCGCTCGTGCGTCAGCTCGTACACCACGTCGATCATCAGACGGCGGCCGCGCGGCAGCGGCACCTTGATCGCGCCCTGGTCGTCGGCCACCGCCTTCACCTGGACGCCGCCCGCGGCCACCGCGAGCACACGGCTCCCCTCCGGGATGGCGAGCTGCAGGTACTGGCGCTCCTCGTTGCTCACGGCGAAGGTCGCACGGTTCACCACGTGACCGCTGTCGAGCACGTTCGTCTCGAGCCAGGCGCCGGTGATCACCGCCTGCAGCGTCTCGACCGTGCGGTGCCGCTTCACGTCCAGGTCCAGCGTCCAGGGCGCGTGCGTGTAGCCGAAGCCCAGCAGGACCTCGCGCTCGGTGCGCAGGCGCACCGCCTTCGGCAGCTCTTCGGCCGTCTGCAGGCGCAGGTCCTTCACCTCGGCCGTCTGCACCTCGATGCCGGTCTCGGCGGTGATGCCGAGGTTGCCGTCCTCGACCTCGGCGCCGAGGATGCGCAGGTCCGGCACGCGCACGCGGCCGAGGTCCTTCGGCAGCAGCTCCTCGAACTCCACGTCGAGCTGCACCGCGCCTTCGAGCGCCTGGGTGAAGCGCACGTCGTACGCCTTTCGCCCGGGCTCCTCGCTGGCCACCGCCTCCACCTTGTTGAGGCTCGGCGCGGTGATGCGCGGCTCGGCGACGCCCTCGGGCAGCGTCAGGCGCAGGGCGTCGCGCCGACCGCTCTTGATCTCGACGAGCACCGACGCGTGCCCGGCCATGGCGCCGTCGCGCACGAGGTAGAGCGTGTCGACGTGCGCGTCGAAGCGGACCTCGCGCGCCTTCGCCGTCGCCACCTTCGCGGCGATCGGTCCCGGCTCCCCGATGTGCTTGAAGGCCTGGCTCACTTTGTCGGTCAGCGTCTGCCGCACGTCGGGGGGCAGCGCGTCCTGCCCCACCTTGGTGTAACCCTCGGCCTGCGCCTCGCCGAAGCCCACCTTGTCGCCGTCGAACAGCGCGACGACGCCGCCCTCCCGGAAGGCGCCGAGGGGCCGCACCACCGGGAGGGTGACCGGGGCGCCCTCCTCGCGCGGCGCGACGGCCTCGAGCTGGAGCTCGACGGCGAAGTGGCCCTCGAGCTCGCGGGCGAGGCTGATGCGCACCTGGCGCGGCTCGTTCTCCTGCGGGGCGAAGGTGCGCCAGTCATCGACGGAGTCGCCGACGACCTTGTAGAGGACGACGTCGTCCGGCAGCCGCACCGCCAGCTCGCGCACCTTGCCGCGGATGACCTCGTAGCGGACGAGCGCCCGCGAGCGCACGACGCCCTCCTGCAGCGTGACGAGCTGGACGGTCTCGGTGTTGGCGCGCACGAGCTGCTCGGGGGCGGCGCGCGACTCCGTCCAGCGGATGGTGACCGCCTCGACGGGCGGCAGGTGGGCGACGGCGCGCGTGTTGCCGCGGTCGCCCTGCCCGTTGACGCGGACGGTCAACGGCACTTGCGGGTCGATCTGGACGGTGCGGGCGCCGGGCACGGTGAGGTCGACGCGCGCGATGGGCGCCCGGTCCGGGTGCAGGACGATCTGCGGCTGGCCCTGCCCGCGGTCGATGGCCACGCGGAAGCGGACCGTCAGCACCTTGCGGCCCTTGCCGCGCACGCCGGCCACGTGCCAGCCGTCGACGACGCGCGGGGTGAGCGGCGTCGCGCCCTCGCGCACGTCGATCAGCGCCACGCTCTCCTGCGCGAGGCGCACGTCGGCGCGCTCCACGCCGAGGTCCGCTTCCACCGTGGCGGCGACGTCCATGCCCTCGCCGCTCTCGTCGACGGTCAGCACGTAGTCGACGCGCCGCACCGCGTGGCCGCGCCGCGCGCCGCCCCAGCGCACCGCGACGGCGGACGTCGCCGGCAGCCGCGCCGTCAGCGTCCCGCCGCTCCGCTGGACCGCGGCCGCCGGCGCCACCTCGGCGTCGGGCGCGCCCTCGACCGTGAGCTGCGCGCCCGGCAGCGGCGGCAGGGGGACGAGCGCCTGCCGCCCGTCGACGTCGGCGATCGGCACGAGATACCGGAGCGAAACGCTGACGGTTCCCGGCTCGATGAGCGCCGCCTGCATGCCCGCCGACGGCACGAGCGCCGCCGCGTTCCCGTCGATGGTGGCCGCCTGCAGCACCGCGTCGGGCGGGACCAGCGCCACCTCCGCCGTGCCCTCGCCGAGCACGGTCAGCCGCGCGTCCACCGACACCGTCGCGAAGCGGTCGTCGTCGCCGGGCAGCGCCACGCGGACCTGCCCGTCGGCCCACGCCGCCCGCGCCGCCCCGTGCCGCTGCGCCTGCGCCAGCAGCGCCTGGTAGCGCTCGAGCTTCAGCGTCACCTGCTCGGCGTCCGGCTGCGCCGCCGCCGGACTCGCCAGCAGCAACGCCGCGAGCAGCCATACCCTGGAACTCATGGGACCTCCTGCGTCTGCCGGGAATGGAACGCGCGACCCTCACCGGAGTTCTCCGATGCCGGCGCGCGCGGCGCAATGCCCGCGTCAGGAG
The DNA here is from genome assembly GCA_963169045.1 of Myxococcota bacterium. Taxonomy (GTDB): domain Bacteria; phylum Myxococcota_A; class Bradymonadia; order UBA7976; family UBA1532; genus CAUJDF01. Next base: position 197,354 of record CAUJDF010000029.1, on the reverse strand, counting down.
GGGGGGCGGATCAGGCGGTGAGCGCCTTCTTCGCGTCGCGGGCCATGCGGTCCACGAGGCCGGCGGGCGGGTACGGCATGTTCTCGATCTCGAAGCGCGCGTCGTTCATGACGATCAGCGAGAGCTCCTTGAGGCGCGCGATGTGGTGCGAGTTGATGAACTCGACCTCGTCCATCCAGTCCTGCGTGCCGAGGTCGTCGGCCAGGATGGCGACGAGGTCGCTCGTCTCGCCGAACCAGATGTAGTACGCGCCGAGCAGCGGGTTCGCCGTGAACAGCCGCCGGTCGAGCGACGTGGCCTGGGCGAGCAGCGCGTTGGCGGCCTTCAGGTCGCGGTACTCGCGCCCGAGCAGATAGACCTGGTGCATCAGGTTGCTGATCGACGACGCGAGGCCGATGGCGCTCCCCGTCGCCGCCCCGCCGTCGAGGAAGCTGGCCACGGTGCGCGCGCCGAGCTCGGCGGTGGCCATCGACGCCTTGGTCGCGTGCTCGTTGCGGTCCCGCTCGAGGATCTCGATCAGGCCGGCGCAGGCCTCGCGCGGATCGCCCTTCAGCAGGCCGCGCTGGTGGTCGCGCGCGTCGCTCAGGCGGTACTGCGAGCGCGCGGTCTTCGCCCACTCGACGAGCGCCTTGCCGCCGCTCTTGATGTGTCCCACGAACGGCGCCACCGAGGTGACGAGCTGGTTCATGAAGTTGATGCCGAGGAAGGCGACCACCTCCTCGACCTGATCGGCGTCGAAGACCTGCTTCACCGCCTCGTAGACGATCTTCTTCACCGGTTCGGGCACGGAGGAGGCGCTCGGCGCGATCGACGCCGACGGCAGGCTGACCTTCGCGACCTTCAACGAGTCCTGGGCGACGCTGGCGACCTTCTGGACCGTCCACGCCTTGGCGCTGGTCTTCATCACGAGGCGCTTGCCGAGGAAGATGCGCTTGAGCGCGTCCTGCCGGGCTTCGCTGATGTGCTTCTGGAAAGCGAGCGTCGCCGCCGACGGTGTGTCGCGCTGCGCCTCGGTGATCTGTCGGTTCAGCTTCGTGAACGCGCCCTTGCCGTTGCGGCTGCTCTGTTCCCAGTTGAGGCCCTGCTTCGACGTCCACGCGTTGAACGCGACGCGCAGCTTGCGGAGCGACTCGTTCGAGCGCGTCTGGTGATAGTCCCTCAGGGCGTTGTCGATCGCGGTCAGCTCGGTGCCGCGGAAGTTGAACGTCTCATGGGTCTCTTCGAGCCACCGCTCGAGCGACATGACGGCCATGGTGTGCGCCCCCTCTGAATGACGGACATCGAAACTAACGAAACGGCGCGAGCCGGTCAAAGCGCCGGTGCAATGTTTCGCACCCATGGAACCCGGCGGTGGGCGCGCGGTCCATTGGACGGACCCGGGTCGTCGTCCACAACCAGCGAGGGAATGGCATGTTCGTGCAGGCGGGGGAAGTGCGTCTGTGGGTCGCCGTGGTGTGGCAGGACGCCGTGCTCGAGGAGCGCGCGCTGCGTCCGGGCGCGCCGTGGCGCGTCGCCGACGGCCTCGAGGAGCATCTGTTGTTCGGCGGCGAGCGCGGCGAGGCGGTCGTCCATCTGACGCCGGCGGCGCGCGGCCATCTGTCGCGCGACGGCGCGCGGGTGTCGCTGCAGGCGTGGCGTACGGCCGAGGGCGACAGACCAGCGCTGCGCCCGGGCGATCGCGGTCTCATCGAGCTCGGGCGCGTGGCGGTGGTGTTCGAGCTGGCGACGGCGCCCACGAAGCCGCCGCCCACGCCCGCGCTGGCGCGCCTCGACTCGTCGTTCCTCGGGACGCTGAACGCGGCGGTCGCGATGCACGTCGGGCTGTTGATCGCGGCGTTCCTGATCTTCGACGGCGGGGAGGCGTCGGCGCGTCAGGAGCCGACGCAGGCGCCGCGCTTCGTCGCCATCGACGCGTGGGTGCAGCCGCCCCCGGCGCCGCCCCCGCCCCCGGCGCCCGCCCGGGCCGCCCCCGCCGCCCCCGCGATGGAGGGCGCGGAGGGCGCGCTCGGGCGCCCCGAGGAGACGCGGCCGACGCGGGTGAAGCGCCGCGAGGCACCGCCGGCGAGGCGCCCGGGCGGTGTGACGACCGCCATCGACGACCTCGGTCGGACGGGCGCGCTCGCGAGCGTGTTCGCCCGCGATCCCGACTTTGCCGGCAAGCTCGGGCCCGCCGTCGGCGACGGACACGAAGACATCGTCGGCCACGGCAGCCACGGCTTCGGCATCCGCAACACGGGCAGCGGCGGCGGTGGGCGCCTGGGATACATCGGCGGCGTCGGCGACTTCGCGCCTGGGGGCGGCGGCCGCCCCGGCAGCCAGCTCGGCGGCCGCCCGGCGAAGGCGCGCCCGCAGCCGCCCGCCGTGAAGACGAGCGTCGACGGATTCTGCAAGGAGTCCGACATCTTGCGCGTCGTCAACGTCCGACGCAACGGCGTGTCCTACTGCTACGAGAAGGCGCTCATCGGCAACCCGGCGCTGCGCGGCAAGCTGACGATGCGCTGGACGATCGCGCTCGATGGCACGGTGCAGGGCGCCTTCGTCAGCGACGACACCCTGCGCGACGCGGAGGTGGCGGGGTGTGTCCGGCGCAATCTGTTGCGGTGGCGGTTCACGCCGCCACAAGGCGGGCAGTGTGTCGTCCAGTTCCCCTTCGTGTTCAGCCCCGGCGAGTGATCACTGGGGCCGGAAGACGAACGGGTAGTTCACCGTGACCATGCCGCCGCCACGCGGCGCGGGGAACGTCCAGCGCCCGATGCGCGCCTGCAGGCAGTCGCCGACGTCGGCGTCGCCGATCGTCGACTCCGTCGTCTTGACGGAGACGACGTCGCCGCGGGCGCCGATCACGAAGCGCACGACCACCTTGCCGGCGAGGTCGGGCCGCTTCTGAAGCGAACGCTCGTAACAGTAGCGGTACTCGGCGACGTGGTTGCGCACGACGCGCTGGATGTCCTGCGGATCGAGCGCGCCGACGACCTCGACACGGCCGCGGGGCGGGTCGGGCGCGCGCAGCGTGCGGGCGTCGTTCGTCGGCGCGCGGTCGTAGCGCGTCGGATCGCCCACGGGGCCGCGCGGGCCGCGGGGCACGCCGGCGATGCCCTGGCTGCGCTCGTCGAAGCCGCCGCCGCCGCGCGGGAACGACGCGATGCCCGGGCCGCCGTCGCCGGGGCCCACGCCCGGCCCGCCGGCGCCGTCGAGCAGCGACGGATCGACGACCGCCGTGCCCGCGCTGAACAGACCGCCGCCGGAGCGTTCGATCGCGCGCAGCGCCTCGTCGGCGGCGGCGCGCGCCTCGCTGCGGCCGCGCTCCGGGTTCGCGGCGGGCGTCGACACGGCGCGCGGCCGCCCCGGCTCGCCGCGCTTCGGCGCGGGCGCAGCGACGGCGGGCCCCGGCGGCGCCGGCTCGGCGCGCGCCGGCAGCTCGGCCAGTGGATGCGCGCGCCGCGCCTCACGCGGCGCGTCCGGACGCACCGTGACCTCGACGAAGCGGTCGACGCGCGCGAAGCCGTCGAGGCGCAGCGTCCCGGGGTCGGGCGGGATCGCCGCCGTGGCCACGCCGACGAGGCCGTGCAGGACGGAGGCGACGACGACGTGCCGCCCGAGGCGCGTGTCGAACAGACCGAACCGCGGCGGCGGCGCCAGCGCGGCGACGGGCCGGAGCAGGATCGCCTTGGCGCCGAAACGCAGGCGGCACGCCGATCCCGGCGGGAGGCCGAGCATGTGGCTGTCCGGCATGTCGGGGCTCGGCTCGAGGCGCCCCGACGCGCGCAGCTCGTCGAGCGAGTACACCGCGTCGCCGAGGCGGAGCTCGCCCGCCACCGCCCGCGGGATGTTCACGAGCGGCCGCGCCGGCCCGACGCGGGCGAGCACATAGCGCTCGACCGGCACGAGCTCGCCCTCGACGAAGCAGTCGGTGCCGCGCGCCGGACCGATGGTGCACAGGCCGGTCGTGACGTGGCTCGCGTCGAGGACGCTGGCGCCCCAGGTCACCACGACCTCGAGGGCGCGCGCCGACGGCTCGACGGACGTCTGTCGTTGCATGGACGGACTCCTCCCATGGCTCGATGGCTGAAGAGACGGGATCGAGGGCGGCCGGCCGGCTCGAAGGGATGGACAGCGGTGTCTCGCGGGAGTTCCCACCGCCGCCTCTTTCCGCCATCATGCGCGCCATGAACGCCGTGCCCCGCATTCACGACGCCCTCGAGATCCGCCGCGCGCCGCCCGCCGACGACGGGACGTCCTACGTCGTGGTCGACGGCGACGGGGTCGAGCGGCTGCGCCTCGACGAGGCCGGGCGGTTCCTCGTCCTGCACCTCGACGGCCTGCGCTCCGAAGAGGAGCTCGCCATCGACTTCGCGGCGCGCTTCGGCGACGCCGCCCCGCTGCCCGGCCTCATCGCGCGCCTCGGCGAGGCGGGGCTGCTCGTCCGCGAGGGCCGCGCGCTCGCCGCGCTGCGCCGCCTGCGCGAGAAGGGCTTCCGCTACCGCGGCCTCGAGCGCGACCGGCGGCGCCGTCTGCGTCCCGACGACCGTCGCGACGCCGACGCCCTGAGCACGCTGTTCTTCGACGAGGCCGTCTACCTGATCAACGAGGGCCGCCTCGAAGCGGCGCTCGACGTGCTGCACCGCCTCGCGACGAAGCCGCCGCTCGACCTGCGCGTGCAGATCGTGATCTCGCACCTCAACTACGTGCTCGTCTCCGAGGCCGGCCAGGACCTGGGCGAGTCGCGCAACCTCGACTGGGCCGCCTTCGACCGGGCGCTGACCGAGGCGCTCTCCGAGGGCGGGTGCCCGCGCTGCGGCGCCGAGTTCATCGTCGAGCTCGGCGCGGTGAACATCTGCGAGGCGTGCGGCGCGTCGTTCAGCGCGGCGGTGACGGAGCTGGCGACGACGACGGCGCGGCGCTAATCGGCGCCCGCGTCGCGCAACGGCGCGAGCGCCACGCCGGGGCAGTCGGGGCAGTCGCCCTCGGCCATCAGGTTCTGCGCCAGACAACGCGGGCAGTACGCGCGCATGCCCTCCTCGAGGGCGGGCGGCGCCGCGAGCAGCGACTGCGGATCGACGCCGGCGGCGCGCAGGTGCGCCTCGAGCGCGCCCAGCAGCCGCGCCTCGAAGGCGCGCACCGTCGCCCGGGTCTCGTCCCCCACGCCGTGCTCGAACGTCGGCGGATGGCGGAGCCGCCGCAGGTGCTCGCCGGCCACCTCGCGGAAGGTGGCGTCGTCGCCGAGGACCTGCGCGACGAGCGCCGGGTGGAAACCGTCGAGGGCGTGCGCGTCGAGCGTGTCGGCGGCCCGCGCGGCCTCCGGCGGCGAGAGGCACACCGTCAGCACGCGGGCGAAGCGCTCCTCGCCCGCCGCCGGGTGGAGCCGCTTGTGGGCGCGGAAGAAGAGCACCGTGAGCGGCGGCGCGATCGCGGCCCACGCGACGATCAGCGGCAGCCAGGTCGCCACGAGGCCGAACCGCAGCGCCACGGCGGGCGCGACGACGAGCCAGGCGAAGGCCACGGCGCTCGCCACGCGCACGGGGCGGGCAACGCGACGCACCTCGTCGAGCCGGGCCCCGATCGCGGCGCGATCGAACAGGCCTTCGATCGCGCCGTCGCGCCGGGCGAGCGCCTCGGCGACGCGCCGCGCGCCGGCCTCGGACCCGGCGTGCACGAAGCGCTGCCCCTCGGCCAGCACCCATGGTCCGCGCGCCGTGAAGCGCGCCTCCCACGGGCGGACGGCGGGCGGCACTCCGTCGGCCCGGCGCGGCGCCACGCCGGCCTCGTCGGTCGCCACCGGCGGCAACGGGCACACGTAGAGCCGGCGCGTCGCGGGCACGAGCCCCGCGAAGGCGAAGCCGCCGCGCGCGTTGCCCGGAAGGCGCTCGGGGCGCAGCGCCTCCACGCCTCCACGCCGCGTAAGGAAGCCGACCGCGTCGGCGCGGATCCAGCGGAGGCAGGCCGCGACGTAGACCGCGGCGAGCACCAGCAGCAGGCTCGTCTCGCCGATCATGCGTCCGCGGTCAGCTGTTGCGGGTGAAGAGCTTCTTGAGGCCGACGCCGAGGCCGATGACGCCGACGACGACGAGCTTCCAGGCTTTGCCGAGCATGGCGGCGAGCTTGGCGAGCAGCCCGGTCTTCGCGGCGGCGGCGACGGCGCCGCCGGTCACGAGCGCAGCGAGGCCGTACTCGGCCACGCGGTCGCCCTTCACGTACTCGCCGTACTTCTGGCCGGCCTTGTAATCGAACTTCGCCAACAATTCACGGTACTTGGGCAGCACCGCGTCCAGCTGCTGCGGCGACGCCATCAGGACGGCCGAGACGACGCCGCGCCGACCCAGCAGGCGGACGTTGAAGTTCAGCACCTCTTCGTTGCCGGAGCGCCCCTTGATCGCCCACTCGAGGTTGTTCGTCGTCGGGTTGTACGCGGGCGGTGTGTGCCAGCCCGTCACCTCGATGGTCGGCCAGCCACGCTGCTTGCGCATCTCGTTGGCGGCGTCGTTGCCCGCCTTGATCGAGTCGAGGATGTCGCCGGCGTCGAGCTCGTCCTTGTCGTCGTCGGGGATGTAGCCGGTCTCCTCGTACTCGAAGGTGACGAGCCAATCGCTGTCGGCCGGCGCGAGCGCGCCGATCTCGTCGCCGTTGGTGGGGTTCTGGAGGGCCTCGAGCAGGCGCCGGGTCTCGCCGCCGTCGAGGAAGGCGAAGCCTTCGGGCACGTCGATCTCGGCGTACGACCCGAGGCTGGCGCGGATCGGACCCGGCTGCCAGTTGAAGGTGGGTCCGGCCTCGGAGCCGGGCGCCGCTGCCGCGCCGCTCTCCGGCGCCTGTGCCGATGCGGCGGCCGCCGCGAGCAGCCACCCGCACACGAACAGGTATCCACACGACTTCATCGCCCGCCTCCTCGTCATCACGGTGGCAGGCATCCTAGCCGGTTCAGGGGCGGGTCGCGACGTCAGATTGCGGGGCGGGCGGGGGTCACTTCGCGACGGCCTGACGCACGGCCTCGGTGCGGACCGGCTTCGCCGCGTCGGCGCCGACGGTGCCGAGATCGACGTACGCGCCGTCGCTCATGATCACGAAGGGCCGGTCCTCGAAGCCCAGGCCGCCCTTGCCGTCGTGGCGGATGACCTGCAGCTTGCCCATGCCGTATCCCATCGGGCCGCGGCTGTAGTAGTGCGCCTTCAGTCGGTACGGGAACGACTTCGCGTCGTAGACCGTGAAACACTCCGGGCCGTAGCCGGTCGTGATGTCGGCGTAGAGCTCGCCGCCCGAGGGCAGCTCGCGCTGCGAGTAGTAGGCGTGCCGGTAGTCGCGGTCGAAGATGTGGAAGTCGACGTCGTTGGCGTCGGTCTCCCACGTCAGCACGAACCGCATCGAGACATCGCCGTCGATGCGCAGGCCGAAGCCGGCGAGGCGACGCTCGATGTCGGCGCGGCGCTCCGGCTCGACGGCGGCCCAGGCCGCCGCGATCAGCTGGACGTCCTCGCGCAGGATGCGGTCGACGCCCTGGAAGCGCTCCTCGGCGCGCTTCGACTGAATGCCGTTCAGCGCCGTGGTGAGCGCCTCCTCGTAGCGGCCGAGCCGGAGCAGCGTCATCGCCAGCTGGTGGTAGACGGCGGGGTGGTCCGGGCGCTGCTCGGCGGCGACGGCGTAGGTGTCGGCGGCGAGCACGAGGCCGTAGCGGCCGAGGCGCTCGAGCCAGTTGCCGGCGAAGCGGCGCATGTCGGCGCGGGCCGGGTACAGGTCGAGGATGCTGCCGAACGCGCGCGCCGCGCGGACGCCGTCGCCCGCGATGCCGAGCGCCTGGCCCATGGCGACGAGCGCCAGCAGGTCGGTGGGATCCTCGTTGCGCCACGTGCGGGCGGTGGCGAGCGCCGCCTTCGCGCGGCCGCGGCCCACGTCGCGGGCGATCTCGGCGAAGCGGCCCGTCAGCGCGGCGGCGCCCTTCTCGATCTCGTTGAACTCGCGACGGCCGGGGTTGTCCTGCGCGACCGCCTGCGGGCGGCGGCTGCCGGGGAACGGGTCCGGGCGCGAGGACGAGTCGCCGGTGGCGACCTGGGCGGGCGGGGCGCGGCGCTCGCGCTCCGCCATCTGGCCGTCGGCGTCGCGGCGCGAGCGCTCTTCTGCGGGGCGGGGCGGAGGCGGCGGCGCGGCGGGCGCGGGGGCCTCGACCGCCGCGGTGGCGGGCGGCGCCAGCGTCGCCGCCGTCGCGCCGCCGGACGGCCCCGCCGCGCGCGCCGACGCCGCGGCGCCGCCCGAATCGGCGGGGGCCTCGTCGAGCTTCGCCTTCATCTCCGGCGCGGGCTCGGCCTCTTTCTTGGCCAGGTCCTTGTCGGCGCCGTCGTCCTCCGCGTCGGCGAGCATCGGCTCCGGCGCCGCGGCACCCTCGGCGCGGTCGTCGGCGACGCTCGCCTTCGACGGCGCCCGGGCTCCGGGCGCCGCGTCTCCGCCGGCGCGTCCCTTCCGCCCGCCGGTCGGCGCGGGGCGCGGCCGGGGCGGCGGGGGGGTCGCCACCGCCACGGCGATGTTCTGGCGCGCGAGCACCTCGACGCCCGTGGCCCCCACGGTCAGGATCTCGGCGAGCGCGCGGCGGTCGATGCCGAACCGCGCGTAATCATTCTCGGTTTCGAGCACGACGAGCGCGGTGTACGGCGAGAGCACGCGGTGCTTCGTCGACAGGTTGATGATCTGGTGGCGCAGGCCCTCGGCCAGATCGCGGTCGCTCTTGCCCTCGAGCGAGAGCAGGCGATCGATGCGCGCCGCGACCCAGGCGCGCTCGAGCAGCGGGCGCTCCGCCGGGCGCACCGCCGGCGTGACGCGGATGGGCGCCGGCGTCGCGATCTCGACGGTGAGCGGCTGCATCGCCGGCAGGTCGGCGAAGACCACGACGGCGTCGCCGTCCTGCAGGCCGGCGGCGGACTCGGGCCACACCCACTCCGCGCCGGGCACGTTCACCCGCGCGTCGGGCAGCGTGCGCCGGCCGAGCTTCGCGAGCTGCGTCTCGATCGGCGCCTTGCCCTCGACCACCTTGCCGGTCCGCGGGAGCTTCGCGGTCGCGAGCGCCTCGAGCGTGCGGGCGTCGCGCGCCGTCGTGTCGACAACGACGTCGAGGCGCCCGATCCCGTTCGCCGACAGCCGCGCCGCGCGCTCCGCCAGCTTCTGGGGGTTGCGCTCGCCGGCGGTCGCCACGCCGTCGGTGAAGACGATGAGGCGGTCGGCCTTCGTGCGACCGGCGGCGTCGATGGCCACGCCCAGGTCGGAGGCGCCGAGCGCCTCGCGCGCCACCAGCTTCTCGATCTGGGCGTCGCCGAAGGCCTTGGGATCGCCGTTGAACACGGGCTCGGTGAACTGGTCGAACGCGACGACCTCCACCTGCTTGATGCCGATGTCGGGCAGGCGGTTGACGAGGGCGCGCAGGCGCGCGAGACGGTCGGTGTACTCGAGCGCGCGCGAGGCCGAGGTGTCGAAGAGCACGAGCGCGGTGCCGCCGGGCTCCTGCGCGTCGGGCGTGCGCACGACGAAGCGCGCCACCGCGAGCCGGTCATTGCGCAGCGCGTCGCCGCCGACGGGGATGTCGCCGCCGAAGATGACCCAGTCCTCATCGGGCTTGAAGTCGGCCTTCTCGACGCGCGACACGCGGTAGCGGCTCTGCGTGCCGCCGAGCGACGTCTTCGCGCCGCCGCCGTCCTCGCCGGCGGTCATCGCCGTCAGCTCGAGCTTCTGGATCTTGGGGAGGCCGCGCAGCGGCAGGCGGTAGGCCTCGCCGGCCTGCGTCAGCGTGTTCGACCAGGAGACGATGATCTCCTTGCGCTCGTGGGCCTGGATGGGAAAGACGCGCGCCATGAAGGTGTTGCCGGCGTCCTGCTCGAGCAGCGCCGGGTCCTGCTTGCGGTGCAGCGCGTCCTCGTAGGCGCGGCGGGCGGCCTGCTTCTCGACCACCTCGCCCTCCATCCAGTCGCCGCGGATCTTCATCGCGAAGCGGCTGATCGCGGCCCCGTCGGGCATGACCACCTTGAAGTGACCTTCGATGGTCCGTGCCTGCGGGTTCTGGAACGTCAGCCGCACCTCGGTGAAGGCCAGCGGACCGTCGACGACCGCCCGGCCGTCAAAGCCGACGAGGGCGAGGCCGGTACCGTCGGCGGCGGTGAGGCTGAACGGCGCCTCGACCGGGCCGGCGGCGATCTGCACCGGCTTCTGGGCGAGGGCCGGCAGCGCCGTCGCCGTGACGAGGAGTAGGACGAGCGCGCGCATCGTGTGCTCCATGCGGGGGATGAGGCGATCCTTACGCCCCTTTCAGCGCGCGGCCCACGAATTCGATCTACCGACGTCCTCGGCTGCCTCGGGCGCCGCTTGTGGCGGTCGGTGCCGCTCCGTAGCCTCATGGGCGACTCTCGGGGGCGACACATGCGACAGTCTTGGTTCCCGGTCCTGCTCTTCGCGGGGCTGCTGGGCGGGTGCGTGGAGGACGGCGGCGGCGCTGGCGGTGAGGGCGGCGCGGGCGGCTCGATCGGCGGCAGCGGCGGCGAGGGCGGCTCGATCGGCGGCGGCGGCGGCGAAGGCGGCGGCGGCGAAGGCGGCGGCGGCGCCGGCGGTCAGGGCGGCAGCGGCGGCTCGGGCGGTCGGGGCGGCGACGGCGGCAGCGGCGGCTCGGGCGGTCGGGGCGGCGACGGCGGCGCCGGCGGTCAGGGCGGCGACGGCGGCGCCGGCGGTCAGGGCGGCGACGGCGGCGCCGGCGGCGCGGGCGGTCAGGGCGGTGACGGCGGCGCGGGCGGCATGCCCGCCGAGTGCGACGACGGCGCGATCGAGCGCCGGCCCTGCGGCCTGAACGGCAACGGATCCCGCGCGCGCACCTGCGCGGACGGCGCCTGGACGGCGTTCGAGCCCTGCGCCGATCCCGACGAGTGCATCGAGCGCGCGACCCAGGAGGAGCCGTGCGGCGACAGCGAAAACGCCCGCCGATCGCGCACTTGCGCCGGAGGCCGCTGGTCCGCCTGGGGCGTCTGCGACGACCCGGACCGCCCCTGCGAGCCCGGCACCGTCGAGCGCCTCCCCTGCGGTCTCAACGGCCGCGGGACGCAGGCCCACACGTGCGGCCCGGAGGGCCGCTTCGGCCCGCTCGAGGCGTGCGAAGATCCCGACGAGTGCGTCGACGCCGCGGCGCAGCAGCGCGTCTGCGGCCTCAACGGCAACGGCCTCGAGGCCCGCGTCTGCGAGGCGGGCACCTGGGCCGCGTGGGGCGCCTGCGACGACCCCGACGAGTGCGTGCTCGGCGCCAGCGAGGACCGCCCCTGCGGCCTCAACGGGCGCGGCGTCGAGGCGCGCGCGTGCCGGGGCGGCCGCTGGACGGACTTCTCCGCCTGCGACGACGCCGACGTCTGCCGCGACGGCGTCGCCGAGCAGGAGGCGTGCGGCGACGAGGGCCTCCGCGCCCGATCCTGCGAGGCCGGCGCCTGGACGCCGTGGAGCGCCTGCCTCGAGGGCCCGCCCCGCGACGAGGTCTGCAACGGCCTCGACGACGACCGCGACGGGCAGGTCGACGAGGGCCTCGCCGAAGGCGACCGCGTCGAGCCCTTCGACGGCGCGGGCCCCTGTCCCGGCACGCCCTTCGCCTGCGAGGTCGAAACGGCCATCCGGCTCGGCCTGCAGCGCCTGCGCAACATCGAGCGCGGCGTTGGAACGATCGGCGACGCCCGACACAACTTCCTCGGCGTGCTGGCCTTCCTCGACCGGCGCTCGTTCGCCTGGCAGGGCTGGCCCGTCGGGTACGACGGCCTGACGCCGAACGACCAGCAGCTCGTCCGCCGCCTCGTCGCCGGGCTCATCGACGGCGAGCCGTCGATGACCGACCCGAACGCGCAGCCGTACGCCTATGTGACCGGCGGCAACCTGATGGCCCTGGCGCGATACCTGCTCACCGGCGGTCCCGACGACGTCGGCGCCGAGGTCACGGCGAGCCAGGCGCTCGCCAACGGCGTCGCGGCGCTGCACCGGGTACAGGGGCGGCAGGCGCCGAACAACGTCGGCGGGTGGAACTACCGCACGGCCGAGGCCTCGGGCGACCTGTCCACGACGCACTTCGCGATGTCGGGGCTCGCGGCGGCCGAGCAGGTCCAGCCCGGCGCCGGGGCCGTCCTGCCGGGGGCGATCCCGTTCCTGCAGGCGGACCAGAACGACGACGGCGGCGGCGCCTACCACCCTGCGAACGCGTCGAGCTCGTCGATGACCGCCGCGCTCCTGTGGGGCTACCGCCTCGCGGGCGTACCGGCCGGCGGCGCCGACGCCCAGCGCGCGCTCCAGTGGCTGCGCCAGCACTGGCTCTACGACCAGATGATCGGGCAGTTCGCGCCGACCAGCACCTTCTACTACTTCTGGGCGGCGCAGAAGGCGCTCGACGCCTCCGCCGACGACGGGCTCGGCGGCGCGGTGTACGCCGGCGCGTTCGGCGACCGCGATCCCGCGGCGCTGGGCTACCCGGACGAGTCGCCCTCCCATTACTTCGACGTCGCCTACACCCTGTTGCAGTGGCAGGACCCGAACACCGGGACGTGGGGCGAGGGCTTCGGCGGCAGCCCCCAGGGCTGGGACGACCTCTCGAGCCACCTGTTCGCGCTGCTCACGCTCGAGCGCTCGTCGGGCGGCGGCGTGCCGGAGCCGGCGGCGGCGCCGGCCTGCAACGACGGACTCGACAACGACCGCGACGGCCTCGCCGACGCCGACGACCCGGACTGCCCCTTCGCCTGCACGCGCTCGGAGCGCCCGCAGCCCCGCTGCCGCAACGAGCTCGACGACGACCGCGACGGACTGGCCGACGCGGAGGATCCCGGCTGCGCCGACCCCTTCGACGACGACGAGCGCGACGCCGTCTGCGGCAACGGCCTCGACGACGACCGCGACGGCGCCGCCGACTACCCGGCCGATCCCGGGTGCGACTCGCGGCGGGACGAAGGCGAGGCCGATCCCCCCGTCCGCCCGGCGTGCGCCAACGGCCTCGACGACGACGGCGACGGCGCCATCGACTACCCGCGCGATCCGGAGTGCGTCGCCGCCGCCTTCCCCAGCGAGGGCGACCCCGCGGCGGCCTGCCCGGCGGGCGTCGTGCCCGAGCGCATCCCCGCCGACGCCGAGCGCGTCCTCGGCCGCACCGGCGCCGGCGGTAGCCAGCTCCAGGGCGTCTGCGGCGGCCTGCGCGGCGCGGAGAAGGTGTACGTCGTCACGGTCGACCAGCCGACGCGCCTCGAGCTCTCCACCGCGAACGACGCGACCGGCTTCGACACGGTGATCTACGTGCGCGCCGACTGCGCGGACGGTCCGGACCTCGGGTGCAACGACGACGCGTCGGCCGTGGACCCGCTCTCGACGCTCGCCGTCGACCTCGCGCGCCCCGGCGCCTACTACGTCGTGGTCGACGCGAAGATCGGCGGCGGCGACTTCGCGCTCGACCTCCGCCGCTCGCCGGGACCGGCGCCCGCCTGCGCGAACCGCGCCGACGACGACCGCGACGGCCTCGTCGACGCGCTCGATCCCGGCTGCGCCGATCCCGGCGACGCCGACGAGGCCGACCCCGACGCGCCGACCACCTGCGCCAACGGCGCCGACGACGACCGGGACGGCCGCGCGGATTTCCCAGCGGATCCGGGATGTTCCGGACCCGGCGACCGCTCCGAGGACGACCCGGCGGCGCCGCCGCCCTGCGCCAACGGGCGCGACGACGACCGCGACGGCGCCGCCGACTGGCCCGAGGACCCGAGCTGCATCGGCGCCGGCGGCGAGTCCGAGTTCGGTCCGTCGGCGGCCTGCGGGAACGGCGCCGACGACGACGCCGACGGTCTCATCGATCGCGACGACCCCGGCTGCGCCTGGCCCGCGGATCGCGACGAGGCCGATCCGGACGCGCTGCCCGCCTGCGGCAACGGCGAAGACGACGACCGCGACGGCGTCGTCGACTTCCCGTTCGATCAGGGGTGCGTCGCCGCCGGCGACGACGACGAGGCCGACCCCGCGCCGGCCCCCGCCTGCGCGAACGACCGCGACGACGACGCCGACGGCCGCACCGACTTTCCGCGCGACCCGGGCTGCGCGTACGCCGCCGATCCGGACGAGCGCGATCCCGCCGCGCGGCCCGCCTGCGCCAACGGCCGCGACGACGACGCCGACGGCCGCACCGACTGGCCGGACGACGCCGGCTGCCGCTTCGCCGGCGCGCGCGAAGAGGGCGGCGTGGAGAACCTGCCGCCCCGCTGCGCCGACGGCATCGACAACGACCAGGACGGCGAACCGGACCTCACGGACGTCGGCTGCGACGGTCCCCGCGACGACGACGAGGCCGATCCCGACGGCGCGCCCTTCTGCGCCGACGGCGTGGACAACGACCGCGACGGTCGCATCGACTGGCCGGCGGACGAAGGCTGCGCGGCGCGCGGCGACGACTGCGAGCAGGCCGGCTACGGCCTCTGCGACGGCGCCTGCGTCGACCTGCAGGCCGACGAGCGGCACTGCGGCCGCTGCGGGCGCGCCTGCGGCGCCGGCGTCGAGTGCATCGAGGGCGCCTGCGGCGGTCTGTTCACGTTCGAAGGCATCCTGCTGGACGTGCCGGAGGACGACCTCGGCGGCTGGGAGGTCTGCCACCGCAGCCTGTACGGCGAGTCCTGGCCGCTCGCGCCCATCCTCGAGGCCTGCGACGGCGAGCACGTGATGTTCGGCTGCCGCCGCGTCGGCGAGCCGAACTTCCAGGCGCTGGCGATGGGCGAGCGCGCCGAGGTGTTCGAAGACACCGGGCGCGGCAACATCCTCAACGTGCACAACGGCGTGGGCTGGTACTTCAACCCGTCCTACAGCATGGGCTTCGCCGCGCCGGATCAGATCGTCACCCGCAACTCGTGCGACACGGCCGGCCCGCAGGACGAACGACGCCTCTGCTGGCACACGAGCACCGATCGGCTCGCCGGCGGCTTCCGCTGCGGCACGAGCCAGTTCCTGAACGACGCCCGCGACTGGGAGCGCGTCATCCTGACGAGCCGCTGAGGTTGCGGCGCCGCGCCGCCGTGCCCACCGTTGCGGCCATGTCGCTTCTGCACCGCGCCCGCTCGGGCTTCACCCACCTCCCCCGCACCGTCCGCCTGGTCTGGCGCGGCTCCCCCCGCCTCGCCGCCGCGCTCGTCGCGCTCACGGTCTTCGTGGCGCTGCTGCCGCTCGGCGTGGCCTGGGTCGGCAAGGCGATCATCGACGCCGTCGTCGCCGGCGACCGCGACGCCACGCTGCGCTGGGTCCTCGTGGAGCTGGGCCTCGTCACCGCGCTCGCCCTCGTGCAGCGCGGGCTCTCGCTCGCGCGCCAGCTCCTCGGCGCGCGTCTGGCGGTCGACGTGAACGTCGCCATCCTCGAGAAGGCCGGCACCCTCGAGCTGCGCCACTTCGAGGACAGCGAGCTCTACGACCGCCTCACCCGCGCCCGGCGCGAGGCCAGCTCCCGCCCGGTCGCCGTCGTCGGCGAGGTGCTCTCGCTCGGCCAGAACCTGCTGACGCTCGCCGGCTACGCGGGCCTGCTGTGGTCGTTCAGCCCCTGGGCCGTCCTCGGCCTCATGGTCGCCGCGGTGCCGGCCACGCTCGTCGAGATGCGCTTCTCGGAGGCGGCCTTCAAGCTGCGCAACTGGCGCGCGCCCGAGAACCGCCGCCTCAACTACATCGAGTACGTCCTCGCCAACGACCAGCACGCCAAGGAGGTGAAGCTGTTCGGCCTCGGCGGCCTCCTGCTGCGTCGATACAAGGACCTGGGCGAGAAGCTCTACCGCGAGGACGCCCGCCTCGCGTGGCGGCGCGCCGGCTGGGGCTACCTGCTCTCGCTCGTCGGGACCGGCGCCTTCTACGGCTGCTACGCGTGGATGGCGCTCACCGCGGTGCAGGGCGGCATCGGCCTCGGCAGCCTGACGCTGTATCTGGTCGCCTTCCGACAGGGACAGCAGTCGTTCCAGGCCGTCCTGTCGTCGCTCGGCGGCATGTGGGAGCACAACCTGTACCTGAGCAACCTCTTCGGCTTCCTCGACACCGCGATCGATCCCACGTCGACGCCGGCGGGCGCCCTCGCCCTGCCCGAGCGTGGGTTGCGCTTCGAAGGGGTCGGCTTCCGCTACCCCGGCCGCGAGGACTGGGCCCTGCGCGGCGTCGACCTGTACGTGCCCGAGGGCCGCAGCCTGGCGCTCGTCGGCCACAACGGCGCCGGCAAGACCACGTTCATCAAGCTGCTGACGCGCCTCTACGCGCCCACCGAGGGGCGCATCCTGCTCGACGGCCGCGACCTGCGCGACTGGGACGAGGCCGCGCTCCACCGCCGCGTCGCCGTCGTCTTCCAGGACTTCAACAAGTACCAGCTGCCGGCGCGCGAGAACGTCGGCTTCGGCGACCACGCCCACCTCGCCGACGTGGACCGCCTCGAGCGCGCCGCCGGCCGCGGCGGCGCCGCCGAGCTCGTCGCCGGGCTGCCGCAGCGCTGGGACGCCATGCTCGGCCGCTGGTTCAAGGACGGCACCGAGCTGTCCGGCGGGCAGTGGCAGAAGGTCGCCCTCGCCCGCGCCTTCATGCGCGAGGACGCCGACATCCTCGTGCTCGACGAGCCCACCGCCGCCCTCGACGCCGAGGCGGAGCACGCGGTCTTCGAGCGCTTCCGCGCCCTGACCGCCGGCCGCACGAGCATCCTCATCTCGCACCGCTTTCCGACGGTGCGCATGGCCGACCACATCGTCGTCATCGATGGCGGCCGCATCGTCGAGCAGGGCACCCACGCCGAGCTCGTCGCCGCGCAGGGCCGCTACGCGCAGCTCTTCGCGCTGCAGGCGCAGGGCTACCAGTAGGGCGTCACCAGAGCCGGAGCTCGCGCCGGAAGGGCGCCGCCGTCGGGTCGCTGTCCCGCACGCGCTCCACCGTCACCACGCCGTCGGGCGAGAGGCGCACCTCGTTCTCCCAGTCCCGGCGCACCGGCATGTCGGGCGTGGCGAGGTCCGCGATCTCGGGCCGCGGCGTCTCTCCCTCGATGCGATCGCGCTCGTACTCGTAGCTGATCGGCGCGGTGACCGGGCACGACGGCGCCCCGCCGCCCGGCGGCTCGAGCACGCAGAACATCACCTCGGTCGTCTCCGTCGCCTCGGCTTCGGCGATGCCGAGGTCGGTGTCGCTGAGGAAGCGCTCCACCTCGATGCGCGCGACCCGCGCCGGCCCGAGCGCGAACACTTTGATCGAAGGGAACGCGATCTCGTTGTGCACGCCGTTCCAGCCGCCGACGGTGAAGTAGTCGAGGTCGCCGACGGTCACCCAGCCGGCGGCGGTCTCGTGCACGACGTAGTGCCGGGCTTCGATCAGGTTGTATTCGACGCGGGCGAGGCGCAGGCCCGGCGCCGCCGGCGACTCGAGCGGCGCGCACGTCCGCCGATTCTCCATGCCGGTGCGCGCTTCGGGCGCCGCCGCGGCGAGGCAGGCGCACAGCGCCTCGAGGGGCTGCGGCGCGACGCAGGGCAGCAGGGTCGCCGCCTCGCCGTCGGCGCGCGGCGCCGCCGGCCACGGGCGGCGCGACGGAGACACCGCCGCGCTCTCCGGCGATGGCACCGATGGCACCGCCGATGGCACCGCCGGCGTCTGTCGGGCGCCGCAGGCCGCGAGAAGGAGCGTCACACAGAGGAGCGTCGCGCGCGTCGGCATGCGCGCGACGTTCGCACGCGCCTCAGCGGGCGGCAAGCGGCGCCGGCGCCGACGACGGTCGCCACGCGCCGGCGAGCGGCCAGAGCGAGGTCAGCGGGGCGGGCGCGTCTTGCCGGGCTCGGCGGCCTTCTCGTCGCACTTGCACCGCTGGTCGCGCGGCACGTCGCCGAGCACCTGCTCGACGTGCGCGCCGCACCCGGCGAACGTCGGCTTGCCACACTTCGGACACGTCACCCGTCGGCACATGGCGGCTCCCCTTCGGCGTTTGCCCGAATCTGTGGCCGGGCAGGTCCGTCGTCAAGCGGCTGCGCGCGTCCGCCCCCTCTCGTTATGATGGCGCGTCCTTCGGGGAGGTGGTGATGCGGCGATGGCTCGTGCTGGCGGCGCTCCTGTGCGCCTGCGACGACGGCGAGACGAAGAGCGACGCGGCCGACGCGACGGCGCCCGACGCAGGCGAAGCCGCAGACGCTGCGGCGGCGCCGGACGCGGCCCCGCCGCCGCCCACCGACTTCCCGCCCGGCTTCCTCTTCGGCACGGCCATCGCCGGCTTCCAGTCCGACATGGGCTGCCCCACGCTGCCTCGCGCGCAGTGCGTCGACGAAGCCTCCGACTGGTACCAGTTCACGACGGCGCCGGAGACCACGGGCAGCGCGGACGCCCACCTGGCCGGGCAGGACCCCGCCGTCGTCGGCCCCGGCTTCTGGGAGCTCTACGAAGCCGACATCGCCCGCGTCGCCGACGAGCTGCACGGCGACGCCCTCCGCTTCAGCATCGAGTGGAGCCGCGTCTTCCCGACGGCCACCGACGGGATCGAGGGCTACGACGCGCTGCGGGCGCACGCGGACGCCGACGCGATCGCGAAGTACCACGCCATCCTCGCGGCGATGAAGGCCAAGGGCCTCGAGCCGCTGGTCACGCTCAACCACTACGCGCTGCCCACCTGGATCCACGACCCGGTCGGCTGCCACGTCGACTTCACGAACTGCTCGCCGAGAGGCTGGGTCGACCGGGAGCGCACCGTCCGCGAGATCACGAAGTTCGCCGGCTTCGTCGCCAGGGAGTTCGGCGGCGAGATCGATCTGTGGGCGACGCTCAACGAACCCCTGCAGAACATGGTGTTCGGCTATCTCTTCCCGTCGGCCGAGCGATCGCACCCGCCCGCCGTCGTCGGGCGGCTCACCGCCGCCCGCACGGTCTTCGACGCCCTGATCGAGGCCCACGCGCGCATGTACGACGCGGTCAAGGCCAACGACACCGCCGACGCGAACGGTGACGGCACGACCTCGTTCGTCGGCATCGTGTACCCGCTCGTCCCCATCTTTCCCAAGGACCCGCAGAACGAGCTCGACGTCCAGGGCGCCCGCAACCTCTCCTACCTGTGGAACGAGGTCTTCCTGAACGCCGTCGCGCTCGGCCGCTACGACGAGCGCCTCGACGGCGACACCGTCGACCGCCCCGACCTGGCCGGCCGCATGGACTACATCGGCGTGAACTGGTACTTCGGTCTCACGGTCGAAGGCATGCGGACGTCCATCCTGCCCTCCTTCTCGCCACGCCTCACCATCAAACCCACGGCGTTCGGCATCGGACAGAACCACCCCGAGAAGCTGGGCGAGATGCTGCGCTTCGTGAACGAGGAGCTGCGCCTGCCCGCGATCATCACCGAGAACGGCGAGCCCGATCCGAACGACGACGGCACCGGCGGCGCCTACCTGCGCGCCAACCTCACCGCGCTGCGGGATGCCATGGCCGCGGGGGCCGACGTCCGTGGCTACTTCTGGTGGACGCTCACCGACAACTACGAGTGGAACCACGGCATGGACATCCGCATGGGGCTCTACGCCGTCGACCCGGACGACGCCGCCAAGACCCGCGTCGCCCGCCGCTCGGTCGCCGCCTTCGCCGAGATCGCCCGCACCCGCAACCTGCCCCGCTGACAAATCGCGCGACGTCGCCGACGCTGTCGTGTCCACCTCCGGGGGACGAGACACAGGAGGTAGCGATGAAGGCGACTTGGTTCCTGCTGGTCTGGGTGCCGCTCACGGCGACGGCCGCGCCGGGCGACGAGGACGACGATGGGGTGGGCGACGCCGTCGACAACTGCCCGACGGTGGCCAATCCGGCCCAGACCGACGGCAACGGGGACGGATACGGCGACGACTGCGTGAGCACGGCGGCCTCGATCTGTCCGTCGGCGGACCTGGGCTACGGTGTCATCGTCGAAGAGAACGTCACCATCGGCTGCCTGACTGTCATCGGGGATCGCACCCAGCTCGGCGATCCGCTCGCCGGGCCGGCCGCGCCGACGGTGATCGGATCGCGCACCCGCATCGGCGAGGACGGGTTCGTCGG
Source organism: Myxococcota bacterium (assembly GCA_963169045.1). Lineage (GTDB taxonomy): Bacteria > Myxococcota_A > Bradymonadia > UBA7976 > UBA1532 > CAUJDF01. Next base: position 177,341 of record CAUJDF010000029.1, on the reverse strand, counting down.
CGACGACGTCGAGATCGGCGACCGCGTCCGCATCGGCGACGACGCCGACATCGGCATCGGCACGGACATCGGAGATCGCGTCCGCATCGGCGATCGGGCGTTGCTCGCGATGGCGCAGATCGGCGCCAGCGTCACGGCCGGCGACGACATCGACCTGCACGACGCGCCGGTCGTGGGCGCCTTCTCGATCCTCGGCGACCGTGTCACGCTCATCGGGCCGCTCGAGATCGAGGCCCGCGTCCGCATCGACGACGACGCCGGCGTCGGCGAGGGCTCGTTCGTCGAGAGCTTCGCGCGCATCGGCAAGCGCGCCTCGCTGCCCATCGGCACGCAGGTCGGCGCGTTCTCCCACGTGGGCGACGACTTCACCGGCACGAGCACCGTGTCCATCGGCTCGTTCGTCCACATCGGCAAGCGCGTCGACTTCTTCGACGTCCAGGTCGGCGACTTCGTGGTCATCGGTCGGGACACGTCGATCCGGCGGGGCATCGAGATCGGGCACCACTCGCTCGTCGGCCACGACGTGACCATCGACGGCCTCGACATCGACTACCCGCCCTTCACCTTCATTCCGCCGGGCAGCACCCTGCCCTGACGGATCGCGCCCGCCTCGCCAGGGGCCGGATTCCCAATGTCGTCGCGGCGATGCAGGGGCGGGAATCGGGCGGCCGCCGCGCGCGGTTCAGCCCTCCCGAACCCCAACGGCGCCTGGTCCGCCAGGCAGGAGTGTCGCGTGCAGGGAATCCGCCGCCTGGCCCTCGGCAGCCTCACCGCCGCGCTCGCGCTGAGCGTCGCCCACGCTTCGGGTCCCGACGCGCGATCGCGGCGCGACCCCACCCACGCCGGCGCCGCCGTCGTGCGCCTCGTGGACCTCGACCGCCTGCTGGCGGCGAAGGCCGCGCTCGCGCCCGCCCTCGAGGCGCCCGCGCCCGCCGTGCGCCACCTCGTCGACGTCCGCGGCCTGCTGAAGGAGCCCGGCACCGCGCCGCTCGGCGCACCGCGCTGAATGCGGCTCAGGCCGCGCGGGACCGGGGCAGCACCGCCTGCAGCGCGACGCCGAGCACGACGACCAGCAGGCAGCCGATCACGTTGAACCAGAGGTAGCCGACCTCGGTGAGCACGTACACCGCGATGACGGCGGCCTGGGAGACGAGCGCCGCGAAGAACGCGGCGTGGCCGCGCACCCACTTCACGAAGAACGCGACGAGGAACAGCCCGAGCACCGTGCCGTAGAACAGCGAGCCGAGGATGTTCACGGCCTGGATGAGGTTGTCGATCATCGCCGCGAAGCTCGCGAAGCACAGCGCGATGAGGCCCCAGAGCACGGTGAACGCCTTCGACGCGCGGAGCAGGTGCGCGTCGCTCGCCTCTCGCCCGAACACGCGGCGATAGAAGTCGTGGGTGGTCGTCGCGCCGAGCGAGCTCAGGCCGCTGGCGATGGCGCTCATCGCGGCGGCCATGATCACCGCCACGAGCAGGCCGAACACACCGGTCGGCAGCCAGCGCTTCACGAACGTGATGAAGACGTAGTCGGCGTCCTTCGCCGTCTCGCCGGGCAGCGCCTGCGTCACGAGGGTCTGCGCCTGCTTTCGGACGTCGGCCGCCTGCTTCGCCTCGGCCTGGATCACCGCACGCGCGTCCGCCGCCGCCGCGTCGTCGCCGGCGTCGAGCGCGGTCACGAAGCGGTCCGCCGCGGCGCGCTTCGTCGCCTGCACTTCGGCCCACCGCGCCTCGAGCGCCGCGAATTCACCCGCCTGCGCCGTCTCGCCCACCGCCGCGCGCACGCGCTCGTTGAACACGAGCGGCGGCGCCGTGAACTGGTAGAACACGAAGACCAGCACCCCGACGCCGAGGATGAGGAACTGCATCGGGATCTTGAGCACGCCGTTGAACAGCAGGCCCAGGCGGCTGGCCGTCACCGACTCGCCGCCGAGGTAGCGCTGCACCTGGCTCTGGTCCGTCCCGAAGTAGGCGAGCTGCAGGAACAGACCCCCCAGGAGCCCCGACCACACGGTGTAGCGGTCGTTCCAGTCGAAGCTCCAGTTCATGACGTTCACGTGGCCCAGGGCGCCCGCCACGTCGATGGCGCGCGGCAGCGACACGTGGTCCGGCAGGCGGAAGACGATGACGACGGCCGCGACGAGCATGCCACCGAGCATCAGCACCATCTGTTGCTTCTGTGTCGCCGAGACCGTCCGCGCGCCCCCGGTGATGGTGTAGAGGATGACGACGCCGCCGGTGCCCCAGATCGTCGGCTCGAGCGGCCACCCGAGCGCCGTCGAGAGGATGATCGCCGGCGCGTAGATGGTCACCCCGGTGCCGAGGCCGCGCTGCACGAGGAAGAGGAAGGCCCCGAGCAGCCGCGTCTTCACGTCGAAGCGCGCCTCGAGGAACTCGTAGGCGGTGGTGACGCGCAGCTTGTAGAAGATCGGCACGAAGACGGCGCTGATGATGATCATCGCCAGCGGCAGCCCGAAGTAGAACTGCACGAAGCGCATGCCATCTTCGTAGCCCTGCCCCGGCGTGGACAGGAAGGTGATGGCGCTCGCCTGCGTCGCCATCACCGACAGACCGATCGTCGTCCAGCGCTGCTCGTAGTCGCCGCGCAGGTAGCTCGCGGCGGTGCGCGGACCGCGTGTCTTCCACGTCCCCCAGCCGACGATCGCGAGCGTCGTGCCTACGAGGATGATCCAGTCCAGCGCCTTCACGAATAGACCTTCGTGAGCACGGTGTAGATCACGAGCTGGAGGACCAGGACCCCCACCACCGCGAGGTAGATGTTCCGCCAACGCCCGAGCAGCGGCGGGCGCGCGTCGAGCTCCGGCCGCTCTTCGCTCATTTCGCCTTCAGGTTCAGCAGGTTGGCCATGAGACGGTACGCGCCGGGCACGCCGGCCGGCAGCTGCCGGAAGAACGCGAGGCCCGTGTAGACGAAGGTGCCCTTGCCGTGCCGCGCGACGAGCGTGGACCCCTCGAGCGGCTTCTCGCCGGGGTCGCCCATCGCGAAGACCGGGCGGTACTTCTCGTCCCACTTCGTCGCGAAGTAGAGGCCGCGCTCCTGCACCCAGCCCTCGAAGTCGGCAACGCCGAGCCGGTTCGGACCGTTCAGCAGCGGCTCCTTCGGATCGACGGGCCGGATGGCGGCCGTCTCGTCGGTGACGCGCTCGCGCCCGATCTCGAGCGGGTACGGGCCCACCTGCACCGCCAGCGGGCCGACGCGGCTGTTGGTGTTGTACTGCACGACCAGGCGGCCGCCGCGCTCCACGTACTGCATCAGGCGCTCGCGGTGGACGGTGAGGCGCGGGTTGGCGTTGAACGCGCGGATGCCGACCACGATGGCCTCGAAGCGGTCCAGCTTCTCGGCGGCGAGACGCTCGTCGGGCAGGATCGTGACGTCGTAGCCGACGGCGGCGAGGCTCTCGGCCACCTTGTCCCCGGGGCCGGGGATGTAGGCGATGCGGCGCACGCGCGACTCGAGCGCCACGGGGACGAGGGCCGCCGTCGAGGGCTGCCGCACGGTCTGCGGCGGGATGTGGTCGTAGCTCACCGTGCGTACGCGCCACGACTCGCTGCGGCCCTCGACGTCGACCACCGCGCGGACGGTCGCGCGCGACGCGTTCGCGGTCGGCGTGACGGTGAACGTCACCGTGCGCTCGGCGCCGCGGGCGTCGAGCGCGAAGGACATCGACGCCGGCGCGCTCTTCCAGCCGGCGGGCAGCTCGAGGCGCGCGGTGCCCGTCACCGGCTTGCCGGCGGCGAGCGTCACCGACACCGCCTGCGGGCGGCCGTTCGGGAACATGAAGACCTCGCGGTCGAGCGTCGCCGAGACCGCCGGCGCCACCTCGAAGAGCCGCGACAGCTCGCCGCGCACCGGGTCGACCCACACGAACGTCACCGGGCGCGTCACGGCGATGTGCTGGCCTCCGATCGCGAAGGTGAACGTCACGGACAGCGCCGGATCGCCCTCGGGGCGGCCGACGAGCGCCCGATCCGACACGTGGTACAGGCCGCCGTCGGCCGGCTCTCGCAGCCAGTACGGCGTCGAGATGGGCGCGTCCCCCGGCAGCGTCACCTTCTGTTCCGCCATCCAGGGCGTGTTCGTCGTGAGGGCCGCGCCCTCGAGCTTCGCGCCGCCGGGCAGCGCGACCTCCACCAGCCGGATGGACGCCGGCGAGCGGGCGATGGCGGTCAGCGCGAGCGCAACCTCGCCGCCGGGCACGCCGTCGGGCTGGGCGGCGCGCACGTCGGCGAACAGCCCGGCGCAGGCGGCGACCAGGCGGTCGACCTCGCGCAACTTCACGTGTTTCCACGGATTTCCGTCGGGCAGGGCCGCGACTGCCGCGCGGACCTTCAGCAGCGCCGGCAGGCTCGCGTGCGGGGCGCGCGCGTCGTAGGTCTTCTCGGCCTCGGCGACGGCCGCCGCGACGTGACCCGCGCCGAAGCGCGTCCAGCCGAAATCGAGGCCCTCGAGCGGCGCGCTCTTCGGCTTCGTGCCGGCGACGGGCGCGAAGTACTCGAGCAGCGGACCGCGGTCGACGGCCGCGCCGAAGCCCTGGCTCTTGTGCTGGCTGCGGCTCTCGGCGGACACCTCGCCCCACGACCGGCCGCGCAGCGGGTCGTAGCTGCCCACGTCCTGCTTCAGGTAGGCGGACATGTCCGCGTCCTTCGGCAGCCGCCACGTCGAGACGTTGTGGAGCAGGCGGTCGGCCTGCCACGGCGGCAACCCATGCTCGGGGTAGGCCTTCGGATCGGCGGCGAGGCGGAAGGCCTCCTCGGCGAGGACCGCCGAGGCCGTGTGGTGGCCATGGTTCGGCGGATCGGGCGTGAAGCGGGTCACGATCACGTCGGGGCGGAACCGCCGGATGGCGAGCACCACGTCGCCGAGGACCTGTTCACGACCCCAGATCTTCAGCGTCTCTTCGGCGCTCTTCGAGTAGCCGAAGTCGCGCGCCCGCGTGAACAGCTGTTCGGCGCCGTCGATGCGGCGCGCCGCCAGCAGCTCCTGCGTGCGGATGAGCCCGAGCAGCTCGTCCTGCTCGGTGCCGATCAGGTTCTGCCCGCCGTCGCCGCGCGTCAGCGACAGATAGCCGGCCCGCAGGCCGCGGTCGCCCACGAGCCACGCCAGGAAACGTGTGTTCTCGTCGTCGGGGTGGGCGGCGACGTAGAGCACGCTGCCGACGGTGCCGAGGCGGCGGATGCCCGCGGCGATCTCGCCGGCGTGCGGCTGCGCGAGGACGGGACTCGAGAAGACGGCGGCCAGCGACATGGCCAGGATCGCGAGGTGGTTCCGCATGGGCGCGGACCATACCAGACACGTCCAGATCGATCAGGGGCAGCCGTTGGCGGAGACCACCACGTCGCCGGTGGCGGGGACGCCGTCGCCGGGAACGTCGGCGAAGCTCAGCGGAATGCTCTCGCAGAACGGGCCGCCGCACGGGCGCTGGCGGGCGACGTGGGCGTGCGGTCCGGTGGAGTAGCCCGTCCCGCCGGAGAGGCCGAGGTGCTGGCCGCGCTCGACGCGCTCGTCGCGATCGACGTCGACGCGGTTCATGTGCGCGTACTGCGTCTGCGTGCCGTCGGCGTGCTCGACGACGACGTAGTTCACCTCGGCGGCGCAATCGGGGCCGCCACCGGAGTAGCAGCGGTCGCCGGGGCGCACGTCGCCGCGCCGGTAGGCGACGCGGCCGGCGCGCATGGCGAGCAGCGGCGTGTCGAGGCCGATCGAGAAGTCGAAGGCGAAGCGCGAGCGGCCGTTGTGGCTGTAGGCGCCGTCGTTGCCCTGGCTGATGCGGACGCGACTGCCGCACGCGAGGGGCAGCAGGAACTCGTCGTCGTCCGGGCCGCCCGGGGGCAGGCAGGCGACGAAGACGCCGCTGACGAAGCCGGCGAGGTCCCCGCGCTCGATCGCGAACCACGTCGTGTCGCCGCGGATCGCCTCGCCCTCGACCACGCCGGTGACCGCGGCGACGGCGCCCTCGGCGAGGTGGCCGACGGGCGGTCGGGCCGTCGACGGATCGGGGCGCACGTTCAGGCCGTCGTCGCCGGTGCCGCTCACGCGGACGCGCGGGCAGTCGTCGGCGGGCGGGGCGGGCTCGGGCGGCGCAGGATCGGGGGGCGCGGGCTCGGGCGGGGTCGCGTCCGGCGCGGCGGCGTCCGGATCGGGCGGCGACGCGTCCGGATCGGGCGGCGAGACGTCCGGATCGGGCGGGGAGGCGTCCGCGTCGGGGTCGGGCGCCGCCGTGTCGGGCGGCGAGGCGTCGGGGTCGGGCGTGCCGACGTCGAGCGTCGCCGCGTCGGCCGCCCGGTCTGGACCGTCGCCGGAGGCGAGCGTGGCGTCGCCGCAACCGGCGAGCGCGATCGCGATGACGAGCACGAGCGAGGCACGCATGACCTCGACGTTGCGCCAGACGCGCGGCGCGCCGCAAGCGTCCCGCGCGGGGAAGGCGCGCGTTTCGGCGAGGGCGTCAGTTGCAGGGCAGCTCGGCCGTCCGCACGTCGAAACCGCCGCGCGGCGCCGGCTCGTACCACACGGCGCGCACCACCCCGCCGGCGCCGGCGACGTCCATCCGCGTGGCCTCCGTCGGCACGGCCGGCAAGACCCGCACCTCTTGCGCGAGCAGCGCCGCCGGCCGCGCCAGGGCGCCCGCCGACCGCCGCGGCGCGGCCCCCTCCCGGCGCGAGTACGTCGCCAGGAAGCCATCGCGCGTCGGCGCGATCGACGGCTCGCGGAACTCGTCGATCGGGACGTCGTCGATGGTGTTCGCCTGCCCGAAGGCCGGCGCGCCGAGGGCCAGCGGTACGAAGTCGAGCGCCGCGCCGTTCTGCCGCGGCACCATCACCGCCGCGTCCCGCGTCCCCGGGCGCCAGGCGGCGGCCAGGCGCGCCGCCGGCGCCTGGAAGGGCGTCCAGGTCGCCGTCCCCGCCGACCTGCCCTGCGCGTCCAGCGCCTGATAGAGCACCTGGACGCCCTCGTTGCCCGAGAACAACGACACGATGCCGAAGCCGTCGGCACGCGCGATCAGGGCAGGGCGCGAGTCGACGTGGAAGCCCGACGGCGGCGGCAGCACGCGCGCGGGGAGGAGCGGGCGCAGCTCCCGGAAGTGGTCGTTCACGAAGTACTCGAGCCAGCCGAGGCTGCGGGCGCCGTTGCCGCTCTCGTGCTCGAAGGCGACGAAGAGGTGGTTGACGTCGCCGTCGCGCCGCGTGGCCGCGTCGAGCAGCGTCACGGCGAGCCCACGCTCGGCGGCCACCTGCACCCCGTCCTCGCCGGCGACGAGCATCACCTCCAGGCCGGCGGGCGCGTCGTCCACCTCGTCCGTGCGCCGCGCGGCGACCATCCAGCCGACGGGCGTCGCCACGACGACCGGATCGGCGTAGTCGCCGTCGTCCGCGCCGATGTGCTGCATCGCCCCGTCGGTATACAGGCGCAGGTTGCTCACGTTCTCGCCGTCGTCGGGGCCGGCCCGGGCGACGGCCCAGCGCCCGTCCTCGGCGACCGCGACCGAGGGGTGGCCGCCGGCGGCCGGCGCCGGCAGGTCGCTGACGACGACGCCGGGCGCCGGCGGGCCGCAGCCGCGCTCGCAGCCGTCGTCGCCCGCGAGGTTGTCGTCGATGAAGCCCGCCTGACACTCGTACGTGCAGCGCCCGACGCAGAGGCCGGCCGCGTTCGGCCGCGCGCACTGGGCGTCGGCGCCCTCGTCGGGGTTGCCGTCGCAGCTCTGGTCGCGGCCGTCACAGATCTCCGGCGCGCCGGGAAAGACGGCGGCGTTGCGGTCATCGCAGTCGCGGCTGTTGACGATCCAGCCGTCGGGCGCCTCGCAGCCGGCCATGAACAACATGGGATCGCCGAAGCCGTCCTGGTCGAGGTCGCGGTGGAACGTGCGCTGGACGCCCTCGTCGATCGGACCGTCGCAGTCGTCGTCGACGCCGTTGCAGACTTCAGGGCTCGAGCACGGAGCGATCGCGTCGGGGACCGCGCCGTCGGGGACCGAGGCGTCGGGGACCGAGGCGTCGGGGACCGCGCCGTCGGCGGGAGGCGTGGCATCCGCCGGCGCTGCCGCGTCGGCCGGCGGCGCCGCGTCGCGCGGGGGCGCCGCGTCGGCCGGGGCGACGTCCCGATCCGTCGCGCCGTCGCGCGCCGCGGCGTCGGCCCCGGCGACGCACGTCCCTCTTTCGCAGACCTCGCCCGCGGCGCAATCGCCGGCGCCGCCGCACTGGTCGGCGACATCCACGGTGCACCCGGAGAGCGCCGCGAGGAGCGCCGACGCGCGAACCCACCCACCTCGTGCCATGCGGCGGAGGCTAACCCACCCGGCGCGAATGGGTCACGTCCGCGTTCACCACGGCGCGCCGCGTCCGCCCGCGTGGTATCAGTACGCCCCATGTCGTCCTCCGCCTTCACGCCGGCGTGGCTCGCCCGGGAGCCGCGCGCCCTGGCCCTCCTCCCCGACCGCTTCCGCGACCCGGCGGCGCGCCGTGCCGCGGTCGAAGCGGCCGCGCGCCCGGTCGCGCCGGCGCTGATCGACGCGCTCGTCGCGCGCAACGCGCACGCGCCGCACCTGCTCGAGCGCCTCGCGCGTCCGGGCACCGTCGCGGCGGTGACGGGCCAGCAGATGGGCCTCTTCCTCGGTCCGCTCTTCACGCTCTACAAGGCCGCCGCCGCCATCGCCGCCGCGCGCGCGCTCGAGGCGGAGACGGGGCGCGCGTGCGTGCCGGTCTTCTGGATGCAGACCGAGGACCACGACCTGCCCGAGATCGACCACACGTTCGTGCCGCGCGGCACGGGCGGGCTCCTGCGCGTCGGCCTCGGCCTGCCCGCCGACTCGCGCGTGCCGGTCTCCGAGGTGCGCGTCGACGCAACGGCGGCGCTGACCGCCCTGCGCGCCGAGCTCGGCGCCCAGCCGCACGCCGCCGAGCACCTCGGCCTGCTCGAGCGCGCCTACGCGCCGGGCGCGACGCTCGCGGACGCCTTCGCGAGGCTGCTCGTCGCGGTCTTTCCCGAGCTGCTGATCGTCGACCCGCGCACGATGCCGGCGCTCGCCGCCCCCGTGCACCGCCGCGCGATCGACGAGGCCGCCGCCATCGCCGGCGCGCTGCAGGACCAGGGCGCGGCGCTCGCCGGCGCCGGCTTCGGCGAGCAGGTGCACGTGCGCCCGGGCTCGCCGCTCTGCTTCTTCGCGCCCGACGGCGGCGAAGCCACGGGCGCAGCCGCAGACTCTGCGGCGGCGAGCCTCCCCCGAACGGGCGCGCGCTACCGCCTCGACCCCGCGCCCGACGGTTTCACGGTCGCCGGCCTGCACGTCACCCACGCCGAGCTGCGCGGCTGGCTCGAGCGCGATCCGGCGCGCTTCACGACCTCGGCGCTGCTGCGCCCGCTGCTGCAGGACACGTGGCTGCCGACGGCGGCCTACGTCGGCGGGCCGGGCGAGATCGCGTATTGGGCGCAGCTCCCGCGTGTGTACGCGCACTTCGGCCTGCCGATGCCGCTCGTCGTCCCGCGCGCCCGCTTCCGCGTCGTCGACGACCGCTCGCGCGCCCTGCTCGACCGGCTCGGCCTCGCGCCCGACGACCTCGCCGCGCCGCGCGACGCGCTTCTGCAGCGCCTCGCGCGCCACGAAGGCTTCGACCCGCCCGACGTGGCCGAGGCGCGCCTCGTCGCCGCCCTCGCGCCCGAATTCGCTCGTCTCTCCGGGCAGATGGCGGCCCTCGACCCCAACCTGGCGAAGACGGCGGCGCGCACCGAAGAGTCGGTCCGCGACCAGGTCGCGAAGCTCGTCGCGAAGTACGCCCGCGCGCTCGCGCAGCGGGACCAGGTGACGGTGGAGCGCCTCGACCGCCTGCGCGCGTATCTCGCACCGGACGGCGTCCCGCAGGAGCGCGTCCACGGCCTGCCCTACTACGCGGCGCGCTGGGGCACGCGCGGCTTCGCGCGTCTCGTGCTCGAGGCCTGCGCCCCCTTCGACGGCGCGCTGCGCGACCTGTGTCCGTGAGGCACGGAATCCCTCGCGGGCGCGCGCAGGTTGCACGACCGTCATGACACACCTCGACTACGTGGCCTTCGGCCCGCACCCCGACGACGTCGAGCTCTTCTGCGGCGGCCTGCTCGCGGCCGGCGGCGAGCGCGGGCACCGCGTCGGCGTCGTCGACCTCACGCGCGGCGAAATGGCGAGCCGGGGCACGCCCGAGACGCGCGCCGCCGAGACCGAAGCCGCCTCCCGCGAGCTGGGCCTCGTCCACCGCGAGAACCTCGGCCTGCCCGACGCCGGACTCCGCGCCGACGACGACCGCGCGGCGGCCCTCGTCGTCGACGCCCTGCGGCGCCTGCGCCCCGAGATCGTCGTCGCGCCCTACTGGCACGAGCGCCACCCGGACCACGAGGCGGCGAGCGCCCTCGTGACGCGGGCGCTCTTCCTCGCCGGCCTGCGCAAGTACGGCGACGGCGAGCCGCACACGCCGCGCCAGGCGCTGTTCTACCCGATGCGCCATCTCGCCGAGCCGAGCCTCGTCGTCGACGTCAGCGCCGTGCACGCGCGCAAGATGGCCGCCGTGCGCTGCTACGGCAGCCAGGTCGCCGCGCGTCCCGACGCGCCGCCGACGCTCGTCGGCTCCGCGCTGTCCCTCTCCTCGCTCGAGGCGCGCGACGCCTTCTACGGCGCCCGCATCGGCGTCGCGTTCGGCGAGCCGTACGTCGTCCGCGAGACGCTCGGCCTCGCCGATCCGCTCGACCACTTCCGCCGCAACCAGTTCGGAGGCAAGCCCTTGTTCTTCCCGGAGCGCCGGTGATCTCGCTCGGCATCACCTGCTTCCCGACGTTCGGCGGCAGCGGCCTCATCGCCACCGAGATCGGCCTGGCGATGGCGCGCCGCGGCCACCGCGTGCACTTCATCGCCCGCGACCTGCCGGTGCGGCTGCACCACGGCGCCGACGAGAACGTGCTCTTCCACGAGGTGACCGAGAGCGACTACCCGGTCCTGCAGGACTCGAGCCCCTACGCCATCGCGCTCGCCTCGAAGATGATCGAGGTCGCGACGTACGAGCGCCTCGACGTCCTCCACGTCCACTACGCCGTGCCGCACGCCACCGCCGCCTGGATGGCGCGCGAGGTCCTCGGACCGCGCGCGCCGCGCATCGTCACCACGCTGCACGGCACCGACATCACGCTCGTCGGCGCCGATCCGTGCCACCTGCCGATCACGCGCTTCTCGATCCTGAAGAGCGACGCGGTCACCGCCCCCTCCGAGTTCCTGCGCCGCGCGACGTGGGCCAACTTCGACATCCCGACCGACTTCCCGATCGAGGTCATCCCCAACTTCGTCGACACCGACGCGTACGCGCCCGCCGGCGACCGCGCGCGCCTGCGCTGCTACCTGCCGCGTCTCGGCGACGAGCCGGTGCTGTTCCACGTCTCGAACTTCCGTCCGGTGAAGCGCATCGGCGACGTGGTCGCGATCTTCGCCGCCGTGAACCGCGAGGTGCCGTGCCGGCTCGTGCTCGTCGGCGACGGCCCCGAGCGATCGCCGGCGGAGCGCCGCCTGCGCGAGCTCGGCCTGCACGACCGCGTCGTCTTCCTCGGCAAGCAGGAGGCCTTCGCGGACCTGCTCGCCGCCAGCGACGTCTTCCTGTTGCCGAGCGAGACCGAGAGCTTCGGCCTCGCCGCGCTCGAGGCGCTGAGCTGCGGCGTGCCGGTGGTGGCGAGCGACGTGGGCGGGCTGCCCGAGGTCGTCGACGAAGGCGAGACGGGCTTCCTGGCGCCGGTGGGCGACGTCGCGGCGATGTCGGCGCGGGTGCTCGAGCTGCTGCGGGACCCGGCGCGGCGCCGGGCCTTCGGGGCGAGGGCGCGGGCGCGCACGCTCGAGCGTTTCCGGCTCGAGCCCGCGATCGACCGCTACGAGGCGCTCTATCGGCGCCTGCTGTGATCAGGGAATGTCGATCACGCGCATGCGCGCGCCGGTCAGCGACACGACGTACTGGCCGTTCCCCACGGTCGTGTCGTTCGTCACCGTTTCCTTGAATCTGCTGAACGTGTCCACCTTGGTGGTGAAGCTGATCTTGACCGGCCCCAGCGGGTGATAACCGTCCCTGATCGCCCAGTGGTACAACAGGTTCGTGTACCTGCTGTCGAGCGGCTGCACCCAGAGGAAGCCGACGCGGGAGGTGCCCTCCTTCAGCTCGTACAGATTCCAGGGATCGAACTGCTGAGTGCCCGGCACCGTCAGGAACGTCTCGACCTCGACCCCGACGCCATCGGCCGTCTGCCCACCGTCGGCCGCCAGCGGCGCCGCCGCCGCGTCGTTCGTCCCGGGAACGTTCGGCTGCTTCCTCTTCGCCATGCCCCACCTCGCTTCGTGTCGCCGGCCCGTCCGGCGACGCGTCACGAGCGATCGCAGATCGCGCCGAGGCACGCAAGCGCCTCCTCGACGCTCATGACATCGAGGCGATGGGACCATGCCGCCCGCGGCACCTCGGCGGCGAGCGGCATGGGATCCAGACGGCGCAGCGCGTCGCCGAGCCCCGTCACGCCCGCCAGGAGACCGGCGATCTGAATCCCGACGCCGCGCTCCGCCGACGGCGCGATCCGGGCCACGACGTCGTCGAGATCGGCGCGGTCGGCGTCGCCCGCGGCCAGCGCGAGCGCCCGGGAGAGCGCGGCGGCGGAGGCGATGCCGCGGCGCCGGAAGAGCTCCGCGGCGCGCCGGGCGAGGCGGACGGTCGTCGCCGCGTCGCCCGCGTCCCTCGCGATCGCCGCCTCGGTGAGCAGGACGAGCGACTCGACGCCCGCCTCGCCGAGCCGCGTCACGGCCTCGACGAGGTCGAGATCCGGCGACGGCCGGCGACGGAGACGGTACTGCGCCGCGCGGGCGATCCACGCGCACCGGGCCTCGAAGTGGGGGTGCCGCAGCGCCTCGGCCAGGCCACCCGCTTCGACCGCGAGCGCGAGCGCTTGCTCCGGTGCGAAGGCCTCGAGCCAGGCGGAAGCCGCGCCCGTGAGCGCCGAGAGGCGGTCGAGCGGTCCGTCGGCCTCCGCGGCGGCGCGCTCGTGCAGCGCGGCGGACGCGGCGAACCGGCCGCGGCGATACTCGTGGCCGGCCTGCCACCGCGTCGCGTGCCACCGGACGTCGGGCGCCTCGATCGCCTGCGCCCAGGCCAGCGCCTCGTGCAGCGCCCGCTCGTCGACCGCCGGGGGGCACAGGCGCGCCGCGCGCATCCGGACGTCCTGCCGCACGAGCTCGAGCCGCCCGTCGGCGAACGCCGGCACGGCCTCGGCCAGCGCAAAGGCCGTCGCCCCGTCGGCGGTGAGGGTGGCGACGGCGGCCTGCAGCAGGCGCGCGAGCGCCTCGCCCTCCGGCGCTGCGTGCCGCGCCCGCGCGCACTCGAAGCGGACGCGCTCGAGGGTCGCGGGGCTCGCGTCGCGCCAGGCGAGGACCGTCCAGGCGCGCAGCAGCCCGCCCTCGTCGGCGTCGTCGCCGGCGGGACCGACGCGCGCCCAGCGCAGCCCCTCGGCGAGCGCCGCCATGGCCGGGCCGACCTCGCCGCGCCGCCGGGCGGCCTCGGCCACCCGGAGCGCCTCGCCCGCGACCTCGCCCGCGCGCCCGGCGGCGGCGACGTGATAGAGCCGGGCGGGCGTGCCGCGCGGCAGCCTCTCCGCGAGGCGGGCGTGCGCGGCGCGCCGCTCGTCGGCGCCGTCGATCCCGGCAGGCTCGGCGACGACGTCGACGCGCCCACTCGCCGTGACCGCGAGCAGGCCCAGCGTCGCCAGCTCGCCGACCAGCGCCTCCGCCTTCCACAGCGGGACGCCCTGGAGCTCGGCGAGCAGCGAGGGCCGGGCGTGCTCGCCGGCGAGGGCGAGCCAGCGGAGGGCGGCGTGCTGGTCGGGGCGCAGCGTCCGCGCGGGGACGACGGGCGCGTCCCCCTCGGCGCGCAGGCGGAGCCCGCCCCGCAGCCGGTCGATCGACGCGCGATCGACCGCCAGCAGGTCGCCGTCGCGGCGCGCGAGCCCGGCGCGGAGCCAGGCCTCGAGCTCCTCCACGACGGCGGCGGGCCGCCCGGCCGTGCGCGCGAACAGCACGCGCGCGGCGTCCTGCGGCAGGTGGAACAGCCGCTCCGGACCGGCGAACAGCGGACGCAGCGCCTCGGCCGTCAGCGGCTCGAGGGCGATCGCGGGCGCGAGCGCCGCGTCGGGCGGTGGCGCGCGGACGACCGCGCCACGCTCCCGGACGCGCCGCAGCGCGTCGCGCGTCTCGGCGTCGAGCGACTCGAGCCCGTCCGCCACGATCACCCGACCGGCGGCGAGCTGCGAAGCGAGGCGCGCGTCGACCCAGTCGCGCGCGCCTTCGAGCGCGAGGTCCCAGAGCTGGTCGAGCCCGGCGACGAGCTGGCCGAGGCTGCCGAAGGCGCGCGCGGACGGCGACAGCCACGACACCTCGAGCCCTTCGGCGCGCCAGACGTCCACGGCGTCGCGGAGCAGGCGGGTGCGCCCGGATCCCGGCGGACCGACGACATCGGCGGGCGCCCCCGCGCGTCCGCGGTCGACGAGCGCCTCGAGCGGCCCGGCGTCGCCGAGCCTCGGCAGCCAGGGCCGCGCGGCGACGTCCGTCCGCCCCCCCTCGCGCAGGCGCCGCGCCACCTCCCGCGCCGAGGCGGGCCGCTGCGCCGGATCGCGGGCGAGCAGCGCCTCGACCACCTCGACCACCCGCTCGGGCGCGTCGACGTCGTGCTCGCGCAGCGGCGACGGCGGCCGCACGAGGCGCGCGTACAGCATCCCGCGCAGGTCGCCGCCGGCGAACGGCCGGACGCCGGCCAGCGCCTCGTACACCATCACCCCGAGCGCGTAGAGATCGGTGCGCACCGTCGGCGGCTCGCCGAGCACCTGCTCCGGGGCGAGGTAGTCGGGCGTCCCGAGCACCAGCCCTTCGCCGGTGAGGCGCTCCCCGGGCGAGGCGTCGATGGCGAGGCCGAAGTCGAGCAGGATCGGGCGCCCGTCGGGCGTCACGAGGACGTTCGCGGGCTTCAGATCCCGGTGGACGACGCCGGCGGCGTGCACGCGCCCGAGGACCTCGAGGAGCTGCAGCGTGGCCTCGGCGATCGACGTCCAGGGCTGGCGTCCCGGGCGGCCCGGAAAGGGCGATCCCTGCACCAGCTCGGTCACGAGCCAGGCGTGGCCGCCGTCGACGCCGGCGTCGAGGAGCCGGACGACGCCCGGGAGGCGCAGGAGGCGCAGCGCCCAGACCTCGCGGCGGACGCGCGGCGACTCGCCGACGATGCGCTTGAGGGCGACGCGCTCGCCGGTCAGGCGATCGCGGGCGACGTGGACCTGGCCGAAGCCGCCGCTGCCGAGGAGGGGCCCGAGCTCGTAGCGATCGACGACGACCGGGGACGGCGCGGCCTCGACGGTGGCCGCCGTCGCCGCTGCGTCCGCTCTCGTGCCGTCGATCGCCACGTCATCTCGATTACTTGGCGTCCTTCCAGTCCGCCAGCGCCTTCTGCACCTGGTCCTTGAAGAAGAAGTTCGGGTCCTTCGAGCCGAGGTCCCACGCCGTCTGCGCGAACTTGCGCGCCTCGGCCGTGTTGCCCTTCTTCGCCAGGATGTCGGCCTTGATCCAGTTGTTGTACCAGGTCGACTGGATGCCGATGGAGGTGTCGATGTACTTCAGCGCCGTGTCGAAGTCCTTCTTTTCGGCCACGTAGCGCGCGGCCTGGGCGTGGTTGCGCCAGGCGTTGTCGAGCGTCTTCTTGATGTTGGTCTGCGCCTGCGCCGCCGTGTCGACCTTGATCGGCACCGAGACGCGCAGCTTCTCCCACTCGAGGTCGAGCGAGGTCGCGTCGTCGGTCGTGTTCGAGAAGACGAAGATCATGCGCTCGCGCGCCGGGATCTCGGCGGTCGTCGCCGGGACGCGCACGAGGTCCTGCTTCTGGTCGTACGCCTTGCCGCCGCCGAAGATCGTGGTGTCCTTGTTCAGGGCGACGGTCCAGCCCTTCTGCGTCGGGATCGAGACGATGGCGTAGCTGCCGGCGGGCACGTTCTTGCCGCCGAAGTTCACGTCGCGGCCGAACGTGATCTTCGTCGCCGCGTTGGCGCCGCTGCGCCACGGCTTGTCCCAGGGCACGAGGTCGCCCCAGATCTTGCGGCCCTTCACCGCCGGGCTCGAGTACTCGACCGAGATGTCGGTCAGGCCGACGCGCTGCGACACCGAGGCGGCGGGGCTCGGCGCGGGCAGCTCGAGCTGCTGCGCCGAGACGGTCGTGGCGGAGGCGGCCATCAGGCCGGAGAGCACGGCTCCGAGAACGAGATTCTTCACGCGTCCATCCTCACGAGTCGGTTGGGGGCCGTCGCGCGGCCCGGGCGCGTGGAGTCTAGACTGGAGGTCGCGAGAGTCAACCGCCCGGCGGCCGTTCGCGGGTCGCGCGCGGGCGCACGCGCCGGCGTCGCCCGCAACTTCGGACGACGCCCCCGCGATTTGGAACATCGTTGTTCTCATTGGGTTTTCTCGCCCGACCATCCGCGACGGCACGACCGAGGTTCCGCGAGGCGTCGCGCCCCGATGCGTCACGTACACACGCTCTCCGCCGGCGTTCGGAGGTTCGCGGTCGGATGCCGCCGTTTCCAGGACGCTTTTTCGATCTCACTGGACGCGCATCGAGCTCGCGGAACGGCGATCGCCGCGCTGCGGAACGCGATCGCGAATTGCGGGGACGCGTCTCCACCTTGCGGAGACGATGTTC
The DNA here is from genome assembly GCA_963169045.1 of Myxococcota bacterium. Classification (GTDB taxonomy): domain Bacteria; phylum Myxococcota_A; class Bradymonadia; order UBA7976; family UBA1532; genus CAUJDF01. The sequence goes on along the minus strand of CAUJDF010000029.1, from coordinate 160,623 downwards.
CAAGTTGCGGGTGGTCAGTCGAGGTCGGCGAGCGGCGTGTCGCGATGCGGATCGGCGCCCGCGTGCACGAGACGGAACGAGACGGCGGCGGACTCGAGCAGCGGGACGTCCCACGGGGAGTCGCCGAGCGCGAGCGCCGGTGGCGGCAGGCCGCGCGCGCGCCACGCCGCGACCTTGCCCTCGATCACCGGCGCCGGCTCGACGACGGCGCCGGCGGCGTCGAGCTCGATGGCGACGACGGGCCACCGGACGCCGACGAGCGCGACGCCCACCTCGGCGGCGAGGCGCGGCGACGCCGAGACGACGACCACGTTCACTCCGCGCGCGGCCGCGCCGGAGAGCGCGTCGACGAGCCAGCGACGCGGATGCAGGCGCGGCGCGAAGAACGTCCGGAGCGCCGCGCGCGCCACGTCGGGCCGCACGCCGCGCAGGTGCTCCGCGGCGAGGCGCGTGCCGCGGCCGTAGTCCGCCGCGAGCGCGGCGAGGTACGCCTCGACGTCCGTCCCGCGCGCCCACGTCTCGGCGGCGCAGCGCACCGTGTCGTCGCCGACATCGGCGTCCCAGAGCGTGCCGTCGGCGTCCGTCGCCACGTACGCGCCCGCCGGCACGGCCGCGATCGCCGCCGCCACCCGCTTTGCGTCGATCACCGCTTGTCCAGGTTGAGCCCGCCGGTGAACGCATAGCTGACGTAGTCGTCGTAGGCGAACACCACCATCCCGAACGGCCGCGAGCCGGCGATGAAGTGCGGGCCGTCCTCGATGCCGAGGTGGCCGTACACCCAGTTCGTCCCGGGCACCGGCGCGCGCCGCACGAGCTCGCGCACCTCGCCGTCGATCTCGAACGTGGCGTCCGGGGGCGCGAAGATCGTCACCGTGTCGGTGTGGTAGGTCGTCGGCGCCAGGAACATGTAGCTGCTGCGGAGCTGGCGCACGGGCGGCGCCTGGAAGATCGACGGATCGCCGGCGTGGGCGCCGAACGTCGCGAGCGCGCCGGTCGAGGCCTGGCCGCTGACGATGCCCATGGCCGAGATGGGCCCGTCGGCGCTCACGCCGACGGCCTCTGCCGAGCCGAGCTCGCAGGACTCGCCGGCGTCGAGCGTGAGCGTCTGCCCGTCCACGGCGAGGACGCGGCAGTCGGTGACGCCCGGCGATCCGGGCGGGCGTGGGCCGATGGCGTTGAGCGGCACGCTGAAGCGGACGGTGGTGGCGTCCCGCGCGGCGAGGATCTTCCAGTAGACGGCCTCGTGGGATCGCGCCGGGTCGGCGGCGCGCAGGACGACCGGGGCGAGGACGAGCTCGTTGCCCCAGGTGTCGACGGGCGAGACCTGCTCCTCGAGGTGGTCGCAGGCCTCCTGGTCCTGCGGGTAGTAGGTGCAGAGGTGGCCGCTGAAGACGGCGACGGGGCGATTGCTCTCGACGCGCGCGCCGCTGAGATCGATGCCGGGCGCCGCGCCCTCCCGGACGGCCGGCGGGGCCTCGCTGAGCAGGTGGACGAGCTCGCCGCCCCCGAGCGTCATCGTCACGACGTCGCCGTTGCGGCGCAGCCGGCCGGCAGCGTCCGTACGGACCTGCGCGCCCGGCGGCAGCGTGATGGTGACGTCGGTCCCGCCCTGCGGCGCGATGACGCTGATCGTCGCGGGGATGGCGCTGCCGCCGTCCTCGCCGCGCCCGAAGGACCACGACGGCACCCCGATCACGCGGTGGTCCGTGCCGAGCGCCGACGTCGGCAGCAGGAGCGAGGCGTCGTTCGTGAAGCTGTAGTTGCAGCAGTACGGACCGAACTGCGTCGCCACGACGGGGGCGTCGGTGCTGATGCGCCAGGCCTCGGCGGCGACCTTGCTCTGCTCGGTGTAGCCGTGGTTGCGGAAGAGCAGGATCGCCATGCCCCGCGGCGGGACGTCGAGGCCGTCGGCCTGCTCGAACCCCTCGGCGACGGTGGCGCCGGCGGCGTCGCGCAGCTCGCTGCGGACGGTGACCGGCGTGGAGCCGGCGGCGGTGAGCGGCGGCGCGACGGTCACCTCCCCCACGAGCGGCGCGAGGGCGCCCGCGGCGTCGCGCGCCCAGACCTTCACCGCGTGGTCCGGATCGGGGTTGGCGATCACGACGCCGAGCGGCGAGGACGGGGTGGCGCCGAGCGGCGCGTAGGCGAGGTTGGGCAGCGCGGCGGCCACGTAGTCGCAGCCGAGGTAGCTGCGGCGGTCCTCGGCGACGGCGCACTCCGGCGAGCGGCAGAGGCCCGCGCCCGAGCACCGCGTGCCTTCGGGGCACGCCTCGAGCGGCCGGTAGACGCCGCCGGCGCACTCGGTGGGCACGCCGTCGAGGCACAGGACGGTGCCGGCGGCGCACGTGGCCGGATCGGGCAGGCAGGCGGCCTCGTCGCCCTCGCAGAGCTCGCCCTGCGGACACGCATCGACGACCCACCGGCCGCTCCGGCACTCCCGGAACGCCGGCGTGCCCGCGGCGAGACAGGCGCGGGCGCGCTCCGGACAGAGCGGGCCGCCGTCGACGAAGATCCCGGCGTCGGGCGGCGGCGCGCCGTCGAGGAAGAGGCGCGCGTCCGGCGCCGCAGCGTCGGCGGCGCCGCCGTCGCGGCTCGCGGCCGCGTCGGGCCGGGGCGCGGCGTCCCGCGCGCCGCCTTCGTCCGCCGCGCCGCCGCCGTCGTCACACGCGGCGACGAGCGCCGCCAACATCCAGATCCATGTACGCATCGCCACCTCGCCGCGAGGCTACCACCGGTCCGCCCGCCGCCACGATGGGTCTCGTCGCGACGCGGCGCGACGCGCGCGCTTGCCAGCCGCGCCCCGCCGGGCGCAGACTCCGCGGCCATGCGAAGCCTGCGAACGTCCCTCACCGTGGCTGCGACGTGCGGCCTCTTCGCCTGTGAGGCCGCCCCCGTGCTGCCGGCGCTCGACGCCGGCCCCGACGCGGCGCCGATCGAGATCACCTCCGATGCCGCGCCCGCCGACGGCGCGGCCGGCGATGCCAGCGCCGGCGATGCCAGCGCCGGCGATTCCAGCGCGGGCGACGCCGCGCCGCCGGACACGGACGCGGCCCCCATCAGCACGCCGCCCGCCGATCTGCCCGGCCGCGCATACCGCCTGACGGACGCGCGCCTCATGCTCGGCGAGGTCCAGCCCGAGGTCGAAGCGGTGTTCGCCACCGCCGTCGGCGATCCCATCCGGGCGGGCCGCGCCCACTTCGTCGTCGCGTTCGGCGCCGCCGTCGAAGGCGGGGACGGCTTCCAGGCGTCCCTCTTCCTCGCCGAGCCGACCGGCGACATGGAGGCGCTGCCGCGGTTCCGCCCGGTGTCGCAGGCGCCCGCGCTGGCGGTCACCGCGACGCCCGCGGCGTGCCTCGGCGACGGCCCGCACTGCCTCTCGCTGGCGACGCCCGGCGCGGTCCCGGCGGAGCGCCCGCCGCTCGTCCTCTGGCTGCCGCCGCCCTCGCCGCCCGCCGACGGGTGCGCGTGGCAGGGGCTGCGGCTCCGCGGCGCGGTGCAGGTGGAGATCCCGGCGGAGCAGCCGCACGCCGACCTGCGCTTCGAGGCCTTCCTGACCCCCGACGACGCGCACCGCTTCCAGGTCCCGCTGCCGGGCGGCCCGGTGGCGCTCGACGACGGGCTCCGTGCCGCCGGCCGGGCGCCCGACGCCGACCTCGACGGCGACGGCACGAACGAGAGCTGGCGCCTCGTGTTCGGCGGCGTGGCCGAGGCCGTCCTCGTCGCGCCCGTCGATCCCGGCGCCCCGCCGCCCGTGTGCGAGTGACCCGGGCGGTGCTACCCTCCCGCCCCATGCAACCCTGCCCCTGCGGGCGCGAGCGCCCCTACGACGAATGCTGCGGCCCCTACATCCGCGGCGAGGCCGTGCCCGCCACCGCCGAGGACCTGATGCGGTCGCGCTACACGGCGTACGCGATCGAAGAGGTCGAGTACCTGCTCGAGACCCACGATCCGACGCGGCTCAAGTCGAAGGACAAGGGCGCCATCGCCCGCGCCGCCGCCTCGACGAAGTGGCACGAGCTGAAGGTGATCCGGACGGAGGGCGGCGGCCCGGACGACGAGCACGGCAAGGTGCTCTTCGAGGCGAAGTACACGGTCAACGGGCGACCGGCGGCGCTCCGCGAGCTCTCGGTCTTCCGGCGCATCGACGGGCGCTGGTTCTACGTGACCGACGAGAAGGAGACGGGGCAGACGGTGAAGCGCGAAGGTCCCAAGACCGGGCGCAACGAGCCGTGTCCCTGCGGCAGCGGCAAGAAGTACAAGCAGTGCCACGGCCGCTGAAGTAGCCACCGCGTCCGCGCCGCGCGGGCTCCTGGCGCGGGCACGCTTCGTGCTCTCCGCCCGCGCCATGCGCGCACGATTCGCCCTCCTGCTCCTCCTCGCCGCCTGCGACGGCGTCCCCGCGACGAACGAGAACGCCGGCCCCGGCGCCGGCGGCGCCCTGCCCGGCGACGGCAAGGCCGACGGCGTCGGCGCCGGCTTCGAGGTGGTGCTCACGCAGCCCCACTGCGACGTCTGCACCGCCGCCGACAAGGCGTGGCTGCAGAAGCGCTCCGCCGTCGTCGAGCGCGTCGTCGCGCTGATCGACGGCGCGCAGGAGACGATCGACGTCGCGCAGTTCACGTTCAGCGTCCCGGCCATCGAGGCGGCCCTGAAGCGCGCCCACGCGCGCGGAGTGGCCATTCGAATCGCCATGGACGCCGGGCAATCCCAGGGCGACAACCCGTCGCGACGGCTCGAGGCCGCCGGCGTCGACGTGAAGTTCGTGCGCGGCAAGGGCAACGGCGAGTACGCCGGCCTGCAGCACGCCAAGTTCATGCTCGTCGACGGCGCCACGCTGCTGACCGGCAGCAACAACTGGTCGTCGACCGGCACCACGATCAACGAAGAGAACGTCACGGTGGTGCGCGGCGACGAGGCGCTCGTCGGCGCCTTCACCTGTCACTTCGAGGCGATGTGGGCCGCGCAGCACGACGCGGCGGGCGCGTGCAGCGTGCCGGGCAGGGTCGCCTTCTCGCCGGGCACCGCGCCGATCGCGCTGCTCGCCGATGGCATCCGCGAGGCGCAGCAGTCGGTGGACGTGCTCATGCACCACCTGCTGTTCGACAAGCTGCAGAAGGAGCTGGCGCGCGCGGCGGAGCGCGGCGTCCGCGTCCGCGTGCTCGTGAACGCCGCCGACCGCGCCGAGACGCAGGGCGGCCTCTGGAATCGCATGCGGACCGCCGGCGTGCAGATCCGCTACAAGCAGACCAACGGCGACCTGTACCAGCTGCAGCACAACAAGCTGGCGATCATCGACGGCAGGGTGCTGCTGAACGGATCGGGCAACTGGTCCGGCAGCGCGTTCTTCAACAACTGGGAGAACTTCGTCCGCTACGACCGGCCCGAGGTCGTGACGCCGTTCGTCGAGCTCTATGCGCGGCTGTGGGCATGGTCGCTCACCGCCGAGTCGCTCGACGCCGGCACGGACGCGGCGCGGCAGCACGCCGCCGAGACGCGCGTGTTCTTCGGCAACCTGCACGCGCACTATCACGCCGCCGGCGACGACCACCCGTGGGACGACGGCAAGCCGCAGCGTAAGGACGAAGCGGGACAGCTCGTCTCGGTCGACGTCGGCGCCGACCACGCCGCCGCCGCGCGCTTCGCCTTCGAGTACGCCCGCGACGCGGGCGGGATGGACTTCCTCGCGCTGTCGCCGCACGTCGTCGACGACCGCGAGGGCGACCGGACGCCCAACATGCAGCCCGAGGGCTGGACGGCCCTGCGCTCTGCGGCGGAGGCCGTCACCGCCGAGTCCGGCGGCGCCTTCCTCGGCCTCGCGTCGATGGAGTGGAGCACCAACAGCGAGGGCAACCACGTCAACATCCTCGGGACGAAGGACCTCGCCAAGGTGGAGCGCGGCCGCTTCGACACGCTGTACGACGAGTGGCTGCCGAACCGGGCCCGCGCCGGCGAGCGCCCGATCCTCATGTTCAACCACCCGCGCACCTTCCGGGAGAACGAGGAGTTCCTCACCGGCAGCTGGGACCAGATCTTCGGCAGGCCGCTGACCGATCTGCCCAAGAAGGGCGAGCGCGCCGACAAGTTCAATGATTACGGGCTCGACGACTACGCGCCGCTGAAGGAGGTCCGCGGGTCCTGGATCGACGGCACCGCGCTGCCCGACGAAGGCATCGTCGCCGAGACGCTCGCCAACATCGAGGCCGCGAGCCGCCCCTACCTGCGCCTCATGGAGGTCACCGTGGGCCGCGGCACCGACCTCGGCAGCGAGCACCCCGAGAACCCCAGCCTCTCGACCGACGCCGAGGGCAGGACGCGGCGCTACACGAAGATCCACGACGACTGGGACTACTTCTTGCGCCATGGCTTCCGCATGGCGCCGGCGGCGAACCACGACAACCACTTCGCCAACTGGGGCACGGGACACACGACGCGCACCGCCGTGCTGGCGCCGGCGCTGACCGAGGCCGATCTCATGGCCGCCATCGACGCGCGCGCCGTCTATGCCACCGAGGACGAGGACCTCGAGCTGCGCTTCGCCGCCGCCGGCCGCGTGCCGATGGGCGGCGAGCTGCGCACCCTCGACGATCGCGTCACCGCCGATCTCTTCGTCGCCGATGCCACCTACACCGGCCGCTTCGCGATGCGCCTCATGCGCGGCACGATCGGTGGCGAGAAGGTCGAGGCGGTGCAGGAGATCGCCGAGGTGGCGCCCGGCGCGTGGCAGCAGCTCGCGCTCGACCTGCCCGCCGCCGGCCGCCACTTCTTCTACGTCGAGCTGCACGCCGTGGACGCCGACCGCATGGCCTGGTCGGCGCCCATCTGGGTGGAGCGTCTTCAGCCCTGAGACAGCAGGACGACGAGGTGGGCGATGACCACCACCTGCGCGGCGTTCCCCAGGTGGTAGGCGATCGTGCGCCACGGCTGCATGGCGCGCAGATAGAAGACGGTGTGGCCGATGCGCGCGAGCGTGAACGCGCCGAACGCCGCGCCGGCCCACGTCGCCGGCGCGCCCGCCAGCACGTACGCGAGGCCGAGGATCAGGAACATCGGGATGTTCTCGAGGTCGTTGCGCCAGCAGCGCGCGGCGCGATCACCGAGCCCGGTGTCGACGCCGGCGGTGGCGCCGGGCTTGCCGAAGCGCTGCGCGTCCTCGGGGCTGCCCCACACCTGAGTGCGCATGCGCGACAGGAGCTGGCCGAGCGAGTTGAGATGCATCTTCACGAGGAGCACCACCACGGCGGCGCACCAGATGACGAAGGCCGGGTTGCCGCGCATCAGCGTCCGACCACCACGAAGTCGCTGCAGTTGGCGCCCCTGCCGGGCGTGCCGTCCGCGCGCCACGCGCTCACCGCGCAGCGCAGCTTGAGGCGCGTCTCGCCGCCGATCGCCTGCTCCTGACTCAACAGACGCCCGGCGACGTGCTGCCACTCGCCGCTCGTGCACATGCATACCGACTTCGCGTCGACCAGGCGCTGCACGTCGGCCTTCAGCGCCGCCGCGTCGCCCGCGTCCTGCGCCGCCGCGGACCCGGCCGCCAGCAGCACGATCGATCCCCACGCACGCCGCATGTCTCACCTCCCGGTGACACCTGCATACACGAGCGCGCCGGGCGCCTCAACGCAGCTCGAGCAGCAGCGTCTCGTGCGGATAGGTCGCGTTGCACCAGCGATGCTTCTCGGCGACCGCGAGCGGCACGTCACCGACAGCGGGCGCGAAGCCGAAACGTCCATAGAAGTCGCTGAGGTGTGCGAACGGCAGGCAGAAGAGGCGCACCGCCGGATCGCGCCGCGCGAGCAGCGCCTCGACGAGGGCGCCGGCGACGCCGCGGCCGCGCGCCGCGGAGACGACGAACATGCCGCCGAGCTCGGCGTCGCCCACGCCGACGCGGACGATGCGGCCGGTGCCGGCGCGCTGCCCGTCCAGCTCGGCGACGACCTGCAGCACGCGCTCCCACTCGGAGCGCACGAAGCCCACCTCGTCGTAGCGGGCGTCGATCCAGGGCCGGTCGTCCGGCGTCGCGAGGCGCACGTCGATCATGGGCGGCGGATGGCTTCGATGAGCGCGGGGCGCAGCGCGGCCGCGGGGATGACGGCGTCGAGCGAGCCCACGCGCACCGCCCGCTCGACGGTGTGCACGGCGTCGAACTCGCGGGCGACGTCGCCCTGGGCCTCGAGCAGCACCTGCGCGTACAGCGCCTCGTGCTGCTCGCGCAGGCGCGGGCGGTCCGCGGGCGCGGCGCTCGCGAGCGCGCGGCGCGAGGCGACGACGCGGGCGTCGGCGTCGGCGCGGGCGCGCACCTCGCGCGGGAAGACGACCGCCGCCGCCGGCGCGCCGCCGATCACGCTCGCGTAGCTGCCCTCGACGGCGAGCGCCGTCAGCCGGGGGTTGAGCGCCTTGCTGAACACGACGTAGGCGCCGCCGTGGTAGCGGCCGATGACCACGAACACGATGGCGCCGCGGAAGTTCACGACCGCGCGGCCGATCTCGGCGCCGTGCTCGAGCTGCAGCTTGCGCAGGGACTCGGGCGATCCGTCGAAGCCGCTGAGGTTGGCGAGCACCACGACGGGCCGATTGCCGCTCGCGGCGTTGATCGCGCGCGCCACCTTCTTCGACGACTGCGGAAAGAGCGTGCCGCCCGTCCACGTCTCGGGGCCGTCGAGGGGGACGCGCCCGCGTCGCGGCATGGGGTGGCTCTCGAAGCCGATGAGACACACGGGATGGCCGCCGAGGCAGGCATCCCAGACGACGGCCGTCTCGGCGTAGCGCTGCTGGCGCCAGCGCTCGAGGTGGCCCTGGTCCTGGTCGACGACCGCGCCCATCACCTCGCGGATGGCGAACGGCGTCTTGCGCCCCGGGTTCATGTGCGGGTCGAACAGATCGCCGACGGTGCGAAACGGCTCGCCGAAGGTCGCGCGGTACGGGTGCAGGCGCACGTCGCGCTCCGCGGGGTCGCGAGTGGCATGGGCGCGTGGCCCGCCTTCGCCCGGCCGGCGGTAGGTGTAGCGGTAGTGCTCGAACAACAGACGGTAGGCGTCGCCGAGGTCGCGCGCGAAGTACTGCGCCTGCCCGTTGGGTCCCATGATGCGCTCGAAGCCGCCGATGCCGCGCTCGTCCTCGGCGGACACGCTGCCGGCGTACTCGAGCGCCTTCTTGCCGGTGAGCACCATCGCGCCGTCGGCGGTCATGATCAGCGCGCCGCGGGTGTGTTGCAGCATCGTGGCCTCGGCGTCCCAGTAGGCCTGCGCGCCGACGTTCACCCCCGGCACGATGACATGGATGACACCGCCCTCTTCGGTGAAGCGCACGATGCGGCGCAGGACCCGCGCCGTCCAGTCGAGGTTCTCGGTGCCGCTGTCCATCGCGATGCGCGCGCCCGACGACAGCGCGACCCACTCCACGGGCAGGTCGCGCGCCGCGGCGAGGTCGAGGGCGGCGAGGATGCGGCGGCACTCCGGCTCGGCGAGCGCGCCCATCGCGCGCGTCGCGTCGGCGGCGATCCACACGCGCTCGAGGCCGTCGGGGTAGCGCTCCGGGTGGTGCGTCATCAGGCCGACGACCACGCCGGCGACGCTGCCGCCCGGCGGGCGCGCGACGGGCACGAGCGTGTCGTCCGCCGCGAGGTCGTGCTCCACGAACGTCCCGCCGCGCAGGTCGGCGTGGGGCGTGACCACGTCGTCGTCCCCGCCGGCGAGCATGCGCGCGAGCTCGTACGGGTAGATGGTGCCGAGGCGGCGCGCCTGCAGGACACGCAGGCCGTACGGCGACAGCGCGCGGATGGTGCGGTCGCTCCATTCGCGCTCGCGCACCTCGAGGCGGTGGCGGCCGGGGCGGTCGACGACGAACGCCTTGCGCACGAAGCCCTCGGGCGCCGCGGCGTCGCGCACGCGGGCCTGGATGACCGTCTTGTCGAGGCCGAGCGGACGCGCCGGCGCTTCGAGGCGGCGCGCCACGTGGGCCACGTCGGCCGCGGTGAGGCGCACCACGGGCCGCACGTGCAAGACGAGGCGGTTGCCGTGCAGGCGCTCGCGCGTCGAGCGGCGCGCCTGCACCTGGCGGATGACGCGCAGCGCCTCGAAGTAGGCCTGCTCGAACTCCCAGAGGTGCTCGTCGCGGCCGCCCGCCGCCGCGCGCAGCGGCACGTCGCGCACCTCGGCGAAGATGAAGATGCGCTCGTCCCGCGGGTTCGCGCGGGCGCGCGCGTGGAACGCGTACAGCTGCTCCGGCGCCTCGAGACGCTCGAGCTCGAACTCGGAGAGGCGCCAGAGCTCGACGCGGCGCGCGGCCTCGGGGTGGATGTCGCGCAGCAGGCGCACCTCGACGCCGCGCTCGTACGTGCGGTGGCGCAGCCGCTCGCGGCCGTCGGCCCAGCTCACGGTCACGCGCGCGACGTCCGGGAAGGACGAGGCCGCCGCCTCGAGGACGCGCGCGAAGTCCGCGCGGTCGACGAGGCCCCGCACGATGATCTCCGCGGCGCGCTGCACGCCGCCGACGACCGCGTGCGGCGCCGTCCCCGGCGCACAAAAAGCAAACATTTCCCGCAGTTGCGAGGGTGGACCGAGCACGGCGGCGACTGCGTCGTCCTCGACGCGGAAGCTGGCGCGCAGCAGCGCGCCGTCCCGGCACAGCGCGAACTCGGCGAGGCGGCGCTCCGCGTAGAGGCGGCGCAGGGTGGCCTCGGCGAGCACGTCGCCGCGCGGCCCGTCGTCGTCGCGCCGGAAGAGCAGCGGCAGGAGCGAGTGCGGCGAGCGGACCAGCGCGTCCATGCGCCGGCGCCAGGCGGCGCTCGCGCGGTCGCCTGCGGCCAGCGTGCCGAGCGCGGCGTCGAGCACGGTCTCGACCTGCCGGCGCCGCTGCACGAAGCGCTGCTGCTCGAAGAGCACGTAGGCGGCCTGGCGCGCGTTGTCCTCGACGGCGCGGTGGTCGGGATCGGCCACCTGGGCGACGCGGTCCAGCGTCTCGCGCAGGCCGGGCACCGCGTCGAGGCGCACGCCGGCCGCGTGGAGCGACATCACCGCGCGCAGCAGCGCCGAGCACAGGCGGTGGCGCAGCTCGCCGTGCGCGTGCGCGGCGGCGAGGCGCCAGAGGGCGCGGCGCACCGCGTCGGCCGGCTCGAAGCCGGCGATCCCGTAGCGGCGGAGCGCGCGCAGCAGCGCCGGGCGCGCCTCGGCGGGCGCGCCGGCCTCGCCCTCGAGGTGGCGGCGGCAGAACTCGTAGAACGCCGTCTCCGCGGGCGCGGCGGCGGCCTCGCCGGCGACGGGCAGCAGGTTGCGGTCGAAGAGCGACTCCGCGTCGGCGAAGACCGCGAGCAGGCCGGCGAGCGGCGCCCAGCGCGACGGATGCGCCGGCTCGTCGAGACCGGCCTCGAAGAACGCCTCGACCCGGCTCGCGAGGGCGGGCGCCACGTCGAAGCCGAGCAGCATCGACTCCACCGCGTCGACGAGGTCCGCGACGACGGCGGTGGCCTCGGGCTCCGGCAGCGCGTCGACGACCTCGGCGCCCGAGGCGAGCAAGCGGTCGAGCGGCCGCGGGGCCGGCGCCGGATCCCCGGCGTCCCTGCACACTTCCGACGTGCCCGGCGCGGCCTCGGGATCGAGCATCAAGAGCGGTTGCCCCGCGCTCACCTGCTGGTTGGCGCGGCACAGGACCGCGCGCACGACGCCCGCCTCCGGCGCGAAGAGGGACATCTCCAGCTTCATCGCCTCGACCGTGCACAGCACGTCGCCCTGGCGGACGGCGTCGCCCTCCCGCACCGCCACGTGGACCACCATCGCCGGCGCGGGCGCGCGCACCGTGCCGCCGGACGCGCGCTCGATGGTGTGCACCGCGCCGTCGACCTCGACGCTGATGCCGGCGCGACCGTAGGCGAACAGGACCTTGTGGCGGCGATCGCCGATGGCGAGGAGCAGGGAGTGCTCGCCGGTGGTCTCGAGGAAGACGGGGTGCAGCGCGTCCCCGGCGCCGACGAGGTAGCGGCCGCGGCCGAGCGCGAAGACACGCAGCGCGCGCGCCACACCGCGCAGGCGCAGGTCGATCTGCAGGCCCTCGGGCGCGGGCAGATGTTGTGGGATGCCGTTCTGCACCTGGGCGAAGAAGCGCTGCACGTCGGCGGCGTGCTGGCGCCGGTACTCGAGCACGGCCGCGGCGAGCAGCGCCTCGAACGCGTAGGCCGGCGCGGTCATCTCGCCGGCGGCCATCGCGCGGTCGAGCCAGCCGGTGTGCGCGGTGCCGTCGAGGAAGGCCGGGTGCGCGAGCACGTCGAGCAGGAACGCCTTGTTCGTGGCGCCGTCCTCGACGACGACCTCCATCTCGCGCAGCGCGCGGACGAGCCGCGCGATGGCCTGCCGCCGGTCCGCGCCCCAGGCGATCACCTTGGCGACCATCGAGTCGAACTGCGGCGCGATGGCCATGTCCTCGGCGACGCCGCTGTCGACGCGCACGCCGGGCCCGGACGGCACGCGGAAGAGGCGCACGAGGCCAGGGGCGGGCCGGAAGCCCTGCTCCGGGTCCTCGGCGTTGAGGCGCACTTCGATCGCATGGCCGCGAGCGACCCCGCAGGGCGCCCACGGCAGCCCGCGCGCGACGTCGATCTGCGCCTTCACGAGGTCGTCGCCGGTGACCATCTCGGTGACCGTGTGCTCGACCTGCAGGCGCGCGTTCACCTCGAGGAACGAGGCCAGGCCGTCGGACGGCCGATACAGGAACTCGACGGTGCCGGCGCCGCGGTAGCCGGCGCGCTCGGCGAGGCGCACCGCCGCCGCGCACAGCTCGTCGGCGACCGTGGCGGGCAGGACGGGCGAAGGCGCCTCCTCGGCGACCTTCTGGTGGCGACGCTGGACGGAGCAGTCACGCACGCCGAGCGCGAATGCGCGCTCGTCCGTGGCGACGATCTGCACCTCCACGTGGCGCGCGTCCAAGACGCACGCCTCGAGCAGGACGCCGCCGGCCCCGAAGACCTTCGCGACCTCGTTGCGGACGGCGGCGACGGCGGCGGCGAGGTCGCCGGGGCCGCTCACGCGTCGGATGCCGCGCCCGCCGCCGCCCGCCGAGGCCTTGACCATCAGCGGGTAGCCGATCGCGCGCGCGGCGTCGACGGGATCCGCGCCCTCGTCGAGGACCGCCCACGGCGCGAGCGGGACGCCGGTTTCGAGCGCGAGGTGGCGGGCCGCGATCTTGTCGCCGAGGCGGCGCATGGCCGCCGCGGGCGGGCCGAGGAAGACGACGCCCGCCGCCTCGAGCAGCGCGACGAAGTCCGCGTCCTCGCTCGCGAATCCCCAGCCGGGCCACACGGCGTCGCAGCGGGCGGCGCGCAGGTGCGCGATCACGCGCTCGTGGTGGCAGTACGCGCTGACCGGGCGCCCGCCCGGGCCGTCGACGAGCGGCGCGCCGAGCGCGACGGCGTCGTCGGCGAGGCGCACGAACGGCGCGCCCGCGTCCGGGTCGGTGTAGAACGCGACGGCCTCGAGCGCGGCGCCGCGCTCGAGGTTGTATTCGCGCAGCGCGCGCAGGAAGCGCACCGCGGGCTCGCCGCGGTTGAGCACCGCGACGCGGCGCAGCTCGGGTCGTGCGGTCATCGCGCGCCATCATGCCACGGCGCGTCGCGCGTTCGACCGTCGCCGGCGTCTCGTCGGCGCGCGGTGACCGGAAGAGTCATTGACGCTGGTCGGTGGGCGGTGATACGGGCGGCGCTCGAAGTTGATGCGGGGGAGGCGGACGGCATGTGGGTGTGCCTGGTCGGCGAGCCCGTCCCGGTCGGGGCGTGCTGGTTGCCGTGATGTCTCAGCCAGAAGTCGCCCTGCGCGCCCGCGGGCTCGTGAAGCGCTACGGCAAGCTCACCGCCGTCGACGGCCTCGACCTCGAGGTGCGGCGCGGCGAGTGCTTCGGCCTGCTCGGCCCCAACGGCGCCGGCAAGACGACGACGGTCGAGATGCTCGAGGGCCTGCACGCGCCGGACGCCGGCACGATCGAGATCCTCGGCGAGCGCTGGACGCGGGCCACCGCCGACCGCCTGCGCGAGCGCATCGGCATCGCGCTCCAGGAGACGCAGTTCCCGGAGAAGCTCACCGTCGCCGAGATCGTCCGTCTCTTCCGCAGCTTCTACGCGCGCGGCCGTACCGTCGACGAGGTGGTGGCCCTGCTCGAGCTCGAGGCGAAGCGGGGGGCGCGCTTCGCGAAGCTCTCCGGCGGGCAGAAGCAGCGGCTGGCGCTGGCCTGCGCCCTCGTCGGCGATCCGGACGTGCTCTTCCTCGACGAGCCGACGACCGGCCTCGACCCGCAGGCGCGCCTGCAACTGTGGGCGGTCGTCGAGCGCTTCGTCGACCGCGGCGGCACGGTGCTCATCACCACGCACTACATGGAGGAGGCGGCGCGCCTGTGCGACCGCGTGGCCATCGTCGACCGCGGCCGGGTCATCGCGCTCGGCACGCCGGCGGAGCTCATCGCCTCGCTCGGCGCGGACCAGGTGGTCGAGCTCGAGCTGACCGGCGAGCTCCCGGACGCGGCGCTGCTCGCGGTGGACGGCGTGCGCCACGTCGCGCGGCGCGAGGGCCGCGTCGTCGTGCACGCCACCCACGTCGCGCGTGTCGTCGCCGGCGTGCTCGCGGCCATCGAGGGCGCCGGCCTCGGCCTGACCCACCTCGAGACCCACGCCGCGACGCTCGAGGACGTGTTCGTCCACCTCACCGGCCGCGGGCTGCGGGAGGGTTGATGCGCCACCCCCTCCTCGAGCTGACCCGCGCCCGCCTCCTGGAGTTCGTCCGCGAGCCGGCCGCGCTCTTCTGGGTGTTCGGTTTTCCCGTCCTGCTCACGATCGCGCTGGGCCTCGCCTTCCGCAGCCGGGTGCCCGACGAGCCGCAGGTGGCGGTCGTTGCCGGCCTGGCCCACGAGGTCGCGGCGCTGAAGGCGGCCGGCGGTCTCGGCGTGCGCGCGCTCGCGCCCGACGAGGCGGCGCGGGCGCTGCGCACCGGCGAGGTGGCGCTCGTCGTCGCGCGGGCGGAGGGCGACCGCGTGACGGTGCGCTTCGACCCCACGCGGCCCGAGAGCGGCACCGCGCGCCTCGCGGTGGAGCGCGCGCTCGAGCGCGCCGCCGGCGCCGCGCCGCGCGTGACGCTGGTCGACGAGCACGTCGACGAGCGGGGCGGTCGCTACGTCGACTTCCTCGTGCCCGGCCTCATCGGCCTCAACATCATGGGCAGCAGCCTCTGGGGCATCGGCTACGCCGTCGTCAGCACCCGCAGCCGGCGCCTGCTGAAGCGGTTCGCCGCCACGCCCATGCGCCGCGCGCACTACCTGCTGTCGTTCATCCTCTCGCGGCTGGTCTTCCTCGCCGCCGAGGTGGCCCTGGTGCTCGGCTTCGCCGCGCTGGCCTTCGACCTCGAGGTGCGCAGCGGTGTGCTGCCGGTCGCGCTCGTGTCGCTGCTCGGCGCGCTCAGCTTCGCGGGCATCTCGCTGCTCATCAGCGCCCGCACCGACAGCGTCGAGGTCGCCAACGGCCTGATGAACGCCGTCACCATGCCCATGTGGCTGCTGTCGGGCACATTCTTCTCGTACGCGAAGTTCCCCGAGCCCTTGCAGCCGCTCATCCAGGCGCTGCCGCTGACCGCGTTGAACGACGCGCTGCGGGCGCTGGTGAACGAGGGCGCCCCGCTCGCGTCCCAGGCCGCGCCGCTCGCCGTGCTCGCCGCGTGGGGCGTCGTCACGTTCGTCATCGCCCTGCGGACGTTCCGCTGGCAGTGACCCGGCGTCCCCGCGGGGAATCCCCCCTTTAGGAGCCCACGATGACCAGGTTCGCACGGCTGCTCGTCCACGTCGGGACGGAGCCGGGGGAGCGGCCCGCGCTCGAGCGCGCCGCCTTCCTCGCGCGCCGCACGGGCGCCGCCGTCGACCTGGTCACCGTCGTGGAGGACACAAACCTCTTCGCGCGGTTCGACGAAGCGCCGATGCGCGACCTCCTCGAGACGCTGGCGGCGCCGCTGCGCGACGAGGGGCTGGCGGTGGCGACGGCGGTGCTCCACGGCGCGGCGGCGCCCGAGGTCGCGCGTTACGTCCGCGCGCGGGCGTGCGACCTCGTGCTGAAGCTCGAGCGCGCCGACGACGACGGGCGGCCCAACATGGCGTCGCTGGCGTACGACCTCGCGCGCAAGTGCCCGTGCCCCGTGTGGATCGTGCGCCCGGGGCCCGTCGGCCCGCTGCGACGCGTGCTGGCGCTCGTGGACCCGCACCCCGAGAACCCGCGCAGCGTCGAGATCGCCGCGCGGGTCGTGCGGGCGGCGCTCGACGCGGCGGCGGTGGCGGGCGGCGAGGCCCACCTCGCGCACGCCTGGGAGGTGGCCGGCCAGGGCGTCCTGCGCCCCCGGATGGGGGCGCCGCAGTACGAGGCGCTGACCGCGGCCACACGCGCCCTCGCGCTCGACCGCCTCGCCGCGTTCGCCGCCGAGCACGCCTCCGACGTCCCGCCGGAGCGCGTACACCTCATCGACGGCGACCCCGCGCGCACCCTGCCGGCCTACGCGCTCGTGACCGGCGCGGACCTGGTCGTCATGGCGACCATGACGCGCGTCGGCCCCGTCGGGCAGGCCATGGGCCACTTCGCGGAGCTTGTGCTGCGGCGTTTTCCGTGCGCCGTGTTCGCGGTGAAGGCCGCCGACTTCCTGGCGTAGTCAGCCCTTCATGCCGGCGAGGCCCGCCTCGCGCGTGACGCGGCCGACGTAGCCGAGCTCGCGCCGCGCGAGATCGTCGCGCACCACGACCGGGCTGCCCATCAGCAGCACCATCATGCGGACGAGGGGCGGCTCGCGGCGCAGGCGGAACAGGCGCCACACGCCCTCGACGCCGCAGGCGAGCGCGTAGGCGACGCCACGGGGCACGCTGGCGTCGGGCAGGGCGACCCCCTGGGTGGCGAGCATGTCGGTGATGAAGTCGCGGAAGCGCACCGGCGCGCCGTCGGTGAGGAACCACGCGCCGCCGGGCCGCCCGCGCTCCGCCGCGAGGATCAGGCCCTCGACGACGTTGTCGACGTGGCAGGTCGACGTCAGGTAGTCGCCGTGGTCGATCCAGCGGTAGCGGCCCTCGCGCACGGCCGCGGCGAACTGCGGGACGAGCGTCGTGTCGCCCTTGCCCCAGATGAAGCGCGGCCGGCAGACCATCGTCGCCAGGCCCTCGCCGTTCGCCTCGAGGACGACGCGCTCCGCGGCGTTCTTCGTGCGCGGGTACAGCCCGATCGGCTTCGCCGGCAGCGGCCGGCGCTCGTCGAGGTCGACCATCGGCGTGCCGTCGGCGAACGCGGCCTCGGTGCCGACGTGCACGAACCGCGGCACGCCCGCTTCGCGCGCCGCCCGGATCACGTTGGCCGTGCCCTGCACGTTGATCCGGTGGAAGTCGGCCGGATCGCCCCACGCCTCGACCTTGGCCGCCGAGTGGAAGACGACGTCGCAGCCGCGCATCCCCTCCGCCATCGCCGCCACGTCGTCGAGGTCGCCGCGCGTGAGGGCGGCGCCGCGCACCTTCTCGGCGGCGGCGTCGGAGCGCACCAGCGCCTGCACGCCGTCGCCCCGCTCGAGCAGCGTGCGGACGAGCGCGCGGCCGACGAAGCCCGATCCCCCCGTGACGAAGGCGCGCATCAGGTGATCTGGACGAGGCCGGGATCGGCCACCGGCGCCTCGACGGCGTCGCTCCCGCAGGCGAACTGCTGCCGATCCCCCGGCTGGTGTTGCCCGCGACGCGTCCCGTGCTCGTTCCAGACCCGGGTGAGCTCCGGATCGAGCAGATGCGACGGCACCACGTTGCGCAGCGCCGCCAGCATCACCTTGCGCACGTCGGGGATCTGCTGCTCGAGCTGCGTGAGGAGCTGGTTCATCTTCTCGCGCTTCAGCCCGTCCTGGCTGCCGCACAGGTTGCACGGCAGGATCGGGTACGCCGCGTTGCGCGCGTGCGTCGCAATCTCCTCCTCGGCGCACTCCACCAGGGGCCGGATGACGTCGAAGCGGCCGTCGTCGGTCTTGTACTTCGCCGGCATGGCCTGCAGCTTGCCCGCGTAGAACAGGTTCATCATGAACGTCTCGAGGGCATCGTCGCGGTGGTGTCCCAGCGCGATCTTGTTGCACCCGAGGCGCTCCGCCGTCGTGTAGAGGATGCCGCGGCGCAGACGCGAGCACGGCGCGCAGAAGGTGCCCTGCCCGCCCGTCACGTCCATCACGATCGAGTACGTGTCCTCGTGCAGGATCTCGTACGGCGCCCCGAACGCCTTCAGCCAGTCCTCGAGCGGCCGCCCGTCGTAGCCCGGCTGGCGCTGGTCGAGGTGCACCGCCACCAGATCGAAGGGGAACGGCGACGTGCGGCGCATCGACCAGAGCAGGTCGAGCAGGGTGTAGCTGTCCTTGCCGCCGGAGATCGCCACCATCACGCGGTCGCCCGGCTCGATCAGCTCGTAGCGCTCACAGGTCTTGATCATGCGGCTGCGCAGGCGGTTCTGCAGCTTCTCGGCCTCGCTGCGGGGGGCGATCATCGGCTCTCCTCGACGGCACGTGCGGTGAAAAGGCGACCGGAGACGCTGCCCTCTCGTCCCATGAGTGTCAACCCGAGGCCGGGGCCCCAGTCTTCACGGGCGCCCGAGGGAGGCGGAGATGCGGGACCGCTGGCCGGTCTTTGGCGTGGCGCTCGTGTGTGTCGCGTGCGGCGACCGCGAGCGGCCCGCCGTCGAGGAGACGGCGCTCTCCGACTGCCAGCCGCGCTGCGAGCGCAAGATCGCGCTGTGCGAGCTGCTCGTGGGCGACGCGACCACCTATTGCGAGGAGTTCTGCGACCAGGACCTCAGCCGCGCCCAGCTCGAGTGTTACGCCGCCGCCACGTGCGAGGCGCTCTGGTACGCCTCCCACGGCTGCGCCTACGGCCTCGACTGCCCGAAGCGCACCTGCACCTGCGACGGCGAGGTCCACACCGGCCACTTCGAGAAGGGCGGGGTGTGCGCGCCGTCCTGCGTCGAGGTGTGCGCCGAGTTCCGCGCCCTCGGCGCGTAGGCGCCCGCGGTCGCTACGACAGCGCCGTCGCGGTGGCGCGGATGAGCGCCGTGAGCGCCGCCGGGTACACGCCGAGCCCGACCAGCAGCAGCGCGAGCACCGCGAGCAGCACGCCCGCCCCGAGCGGCACGCGCCGCGCTGGCGCCGCGGCCGGCGCTGGCGCCGCCATCGCGACCACGACGCGCAGGTAATAGAACGCGCTCAGCGCGCTGTTCACGACGAGCGCGACCACCAGCGCCCAGCGCGCCTCCGACGTCCCCGCGGCCAGCGCGTAGAACTTCGCGAGGAAGCCCGCCGTCAGCGGGATGCCGGCGAGCGACAGCAGACAGCCGGTCAGCAGCGCCGCGAGCCACGGCCGCCGCCAGAACAGGCCGCGGTAGTCGTCGAGCGCGTCCGCCTCGCGGTCGCCGCCTGCGAGCACCGTCACCACGCCGAACGCCGCCAGCGTCGTCACGAAGTACGCGACGAGGTACCAGGTCACGGCCTCGAGCGCGACGGGCGCCGCGGCGAGGAAGGCCACGAGCACGTAGCCGAGGTGCGCGACGGACGAGCACGCGAGCAAACGCTTGAGGCTGCGCTGGGAGAGCGCCAGCAGGTTGCCGGCGAGCATCGACGTGACCGCGAGCGCGCCGAACGTCCACACCACCACCGGCCGCTCGACGCCGCCGAGCGCGACGAACAGGCGCAGCAGCGCTGCCAGCACCGCGCCCTTGCTCACCGTGGCGAGGAAGCCGGTCACCGGCGCCGGCGCGCCCTGGTACACGTCGGGCACCCACATGTGGAAGGGCGCGACCGCCAGCTTGAACGACGCGCCGGCGACGACGAGCGCCAGCGCCGGCCACACGAGCGCCGGCGTACCGCGACCGGCGAGCAGCGCCGCGGCGAACCCGTCGAACGAGAGCGCCCCGAGGTCCGCGTAGACGAGCGCCATCCCGAACAGCAGGAAGGCCGAGGACGCGCCGGCCAGCAGCAGATACTTCAGACCCGCCTCGGCGTGCGCCGGTCCCGACCGCGGGTACGCGATCAGCGCGTACAGCGCGACGCTCGACGTCTCGAGGCCGAGGAAGAACGACGCGAAGTGGGTGCTCGTCGCGAGGACGCAGGCGCCGAGCGTCGAGAGCAGCACGAGGACGTGGAACTCCTCGCGGTGGGGCTCGGCGCGCCGTCGCAGGTCGTCGTGGGCGAGCACGATCGTGGCGAACGCCGCCGCCAGGAAGAGGCCGATGTAGAGCAGCGCGAAGTCGTCGATGCGCACGAGCGCCGTCACCTGGCGCGGCGCCACGTCTGCCGCCGCCGGCAGCGCGCAGGCGGCGGCGACGAGGCCGAGCCCGGCGATCGTCGCGGTCGCGCGCTGGTGCCGGCGCACGGCGATGCTCAGGAGCGTGACCACGGCCGCGGCGCCGAGCGCCAGCAGCGGACCGAGCGCGACGAGATCGGTCCCGTTCACGAGTGCCCTCCCGAAACGACCCCCTGCAGGGACGCGAGCGCCGCGCGCGCGACGTCGAAGACCGGCTGCGGGTACAGGCCGAGCCACAGCAGCGCGCCGATCAATGCGGCGAGCACGCCCGCCTCCCGCGCCCGCAGGTCGGCGAACGACCAGCCGCCGCGGTTCTCCCCGTGGAACGTCCGCTGGACGATCCACAGTGCGTAGATCGTCGCGCAGACGAGGCCCAGCGTCGCGAGCGCGGTCATGACGGGCGCCACGCGGAAAGTCCCGAAGAGGATCAGCATCTCGGCGACGAAGCTGCCGAGCCCCGGCAGGCCGAGCGCGGCCATCACCAGCACCATGCCGGCGCCCCCGAGCCGCGGCGCGACGTCCCAGATCCCGCCGAGCTTCTCGAGATCGCGGGTGTGCGTCCGCTCCGACAGCATGCCGACGAGGACGAACAGACCGCCGGTCGCCAGGCCGTGCGCCACCATCTGGAGCACCACGCCCTGCAACGCCATCTCGTTCCAGGCATACAGCCCGAGCAGCACGAACCCGAGGTGGCTCACGCTGGTGTAGGCGATCAGCCGCTTCAGGTCGCGTTGTCCGAACGCGAGCACCGCGCCGTACAGGATGCCGGCCACGCCGAGCGCCATGGCATACGGCGCGAACGTCGCCGATGCCTGTGGGAAGAGCGGGATGGCGAAGCGCAACAGACCGTAGGCGCCGGTCTTCAGCAGCAATCCCGCGAGGACGAGGCTGCCGGCGGTCGGCGCCTCGGTGTGGGCGTCCGGCAGCCACGTGTGCAGCGGGAACGCCGGCAGCTTGACCGCGAAGGCCACGAAGAAGCCGAGCATGAGCCAGAACGCGACCCCCTCGGACATGGGCGTGTCGAGCAGCCGATCGTGGTCGAACGTGAGCTCGCCGGTGGCCTGCTGGTGCACGAACACCAGCCCCAGGATGGCCACGAACAGGAACAGGCCGCCCGCCTGCGTGAACAGGAAGAACTTGAACGAGGCGTGGGTGCGGTTCTCGTGTCCCCAGATCGCGATCAGCAGGTACATGGGGACGATCATCAGCTCCCAGAAGAAGAAGAACAGGAACAGATCGAGCGCCAGGAAGACGCCCACGATGCCGGCGAGCGTCCACAGCAGGTTGAAGTGGAAGAAGCCGACGCGCTCGCGGATCTCCGTCCACGAGGCGAGCACGGCGAGCAGGCCGAGGACGAGCGTGAGCACGATGAGGACGAAGCTGATGCCATCCAGCGCGAGATGGAGGCGGATGCCCATCTGCGGCAGCCACGCGAGCGACAGATCGGCGACGCGGCCGCCGTCGCCCGCGGACCAGACGGCGCAGACGAGCGCCAGGGCGGCGGCAAGGGCGCCGAGCGCCACCCAGCGGGCGCCGCGGTCGCGCAGGGGCAGCGCGAGCAGGCCGCCGACGACGGGCAGCAGGACGAGCCACAGCAGGCTCATGGACGCACCTCCGTCGCGGTCTCGGCGCCCGCCGGCTCGGGGCGCGCGAAGATGACGCCGATCGCCAGCAGCACCACCGCCCCGAGCGCGAGGCCGGCGACGTACGTGCGCACGCGGCCGTCCTGGCTGGCGACGAGCAGTCGGTTGCCGCCGCGGGCGAGCCCGGCGATGGCATCCGCCCCGCGGTCGAAGACGTCCCGGGCGTTGGCGCGCGCGAACCAGACATAGGGGCGCACGAACAGCGTGTGGTAGACCGCGTCGAAGCCCCAGCCGGACCGCCAGAAGCGCTGCAGCGCGCCGTCCGGGCGCGCCCAGAGACCGCGGCGCCACGCCAGCCACGCGACGCCGACGCCGGCGAGCGAGATGACGGCGGCGACGACCTCGAAGAGCGCCTCGCCGCCGTGCGCGTCCCCGGCGAGGAAGCGGTCGAAGCCGCCGTGGACCCAGCCGCCGCCGATCGAGAGCGCCGCCAGCGCGACCAGCGGCAGCTGGATGCGCAGCCCGCGCTCCGGCTCGGCGGCGTGCTTCTGTTCCCCGAAGAAGGTCAGCAGGATGACACGGGACACGTAGAGCGCCGTCAGGAAGGCGCCGAGCAGGCCGACCGCCCACGGCACCGGCCCGCCGCGGGACCACGCCTCCCACAAGATCGCGTCCTTGCTGAAGAATCCGGCGGTGACGAGCGGGACGCCTGCGAGCGCCGCGCCGCCGATCACGAACGTCCAGAACGTCACCGGGAGCCGGCGGCGCAGACCGCCGAGCTTCAGCACGTCGCCCTCGTGATGAGTGGCGAGCAGCACCGCGCCGGCGCCGAGGAAGAGCAGCGCCTTGAAGAACGCGTGCGTCATCAGGTGGAAGACGGCGGCGGACCACGCGCCCACGCCGAGCGCCAGGAACATGTAGCCGATCTGGCTGATCGTCGAGTAGGCGAGCACGCGCTTGAGGTCGCGCTGCGCGAGCGCACTGAACGCGCCCAGCAGCAGCGTCGCCGCGCCCACGATCATGACGGCGGTCATCACCGGCGGGGCGAGCGCGAACAAGACGTTCATCCGCGCGATCAGGTACACGCCCGCGGTGACCATCGTGGCGGCGTGGATGAGCGCCGAGACGGGCGTCGGGCCCGCCATGGCATCGGGAAGCCACACCTGCAGCGGCGCCTGCGCCGACTTGCCGGCGGCGCCGGCGAGCAGGAGCGCGGCCACGAGGATCGCCAGCGTTCCGCCGGCCGGCCACTGCGCCGCGGCGCGGACCAGGACCTCGTCGATCTCGAGCGTCCCCAGCTCGCGCACGATCAGGAACAGCGCGATGGCGAACGCGGTGTCGCCGACGCGCGTCACCACGAACGCCTTGCGCGCCGCGCGCCCGTTGGCGGCGTCGCGATACCAGAAGCCGATGAGCAGGTAGCTGCAGAGGCCGACGCCCTCCCACCCGAGGTACAGCAGCAGCAGGTCGTCCGCGAGCACCAGCGTCAGCATCGAGCCGACGAACAGGTTCATGCTGGCGAAAAAGCGGGCGTAACCGGGTTCGTCCCGCATGTACTCGGTGGCGTAGACGTGGATGAGGAAGCCGACGCCGGTGACGACCCCGCACATCACGAGGGCGAGCGGGTCTACGAAGAGCGCGACGTCCGGCGCGAAGCCGGCCACGTCGAACCAGCGCCAGAGATGCTGGACGTACGCCCCGCCGGCCGGCGGCGCCGCGAGCCACGCCGCGCCGATGGCGACGGCGACCGCGAACGCGAGGCCGACGGATCCGACGCCCACCGCCGTCGCGGTGGCGCGCGGCAGGCGCCGGCCGAGGAGCGCCAGAGCGACGAAGCCGGCGAACGGCAGCGCGGGCAGCAACCACGCGAGGCGCAGCATCACTCGTCTCCGCCGTCGGCCGCGACCGCGCCGTAGGCCGGCGATGCGACGCCCTCGCCGCCGAGCTCGCGCGCGGCGTCGGCGTCGACGGTGCGGAAGCGCTGGTGCAGGCGCAGCACGAGCGCGAGGCCGACCGACACCTCGGCGGCGGCCATCGCCAGCACGAAGATGAACATCACCTGCCCGTCGGCCTGCCCCCAGTGCGACCCGGCGGCGACGAACGCGAGGCCCGCCGCGTTCAGCATCACTTCGATCGAGACGAGCATGAACACGACGTTGCGCCGCACGAGCAGGCCGACGAGCCCGATGGCGAACAGCGTGCCGGCGAGCAGCAACACATGGCTGGTGGGGACGCTGGTCATCGCCCCGCCCCCGGCTCGCGATGTGCCCCCTCGCGTCCCCCCTCGCGTCCCCCCTCGCGTCCCAGATGATAGGCGCCGACGAGCCCCGCCAGCAGCAGCATCGACGCGATCTCCACCGCGAGCAGGTACGGCCCGAGCAGCGTGATCCCCACCTCCTTCGGCGCGACCCGCGTCTGGGTCTCGAGCTCGAGATCGCCCGCGAACAGGAGGATCCCCACCTCGACGGCGAGCACCAGCGACAGCGCGGTGGGACCCACCCACGCGCGCGGGTTCAGCCAGCTCCGCTCCTGCGCCACCGACTGCGGCCCTCTGTTGAGCAGCATCACGACGAAGATGAAGAGCACCATGATCGCGCCGGCGTAGACGATCAGCTCGAGCGCGGCCACGAACGGAGCGCCGATGAGATAGAAGATGGTGGCGACGGCGAACAGCGAGACGACGAAGTACAGGAGCGCGTGCACGCCGTTCACGTGCGTCACGACGCGGACCGTGCACGCCACGGCGACGACGGCGGCGACGTAGAACATGACGTTCATGGCAACAGGCCCCGCACGTCGATCGGCGCGCGTTCGCCTTCGGCCTCGCCCTTGCCCTTGCCTGCGATCGCCAGGCCGGCCACCCGGTAGAAGTTGTAGCCGGGGTACTTGCCCTGCCCGTCGACGGTCAGGTCCTCCTTCTCGTAGACCATCGCGCCGCGGCGGTACTCGCTCATCTCGAAGTCGGGTGTCAGCTGGATGGCATACGTGGGACACGCCTCTTCACAGAACCCGCAGAAGATGCACCGCGAGAAGTTGATCCGGAAGAAGGCCGGATAGCGGCGCCCGTCGGGCGCCTCCGCCATCTGCAGCGCGATGCAGTCGACGGGGCACGCCGCCGAGCAGAGGTAGCAGGCGACGCAGCGCTCGAGGCCGTCTGGGTCGCGGGTGAGCACGATGCGACCGCGGTAGCGCGGCGGCAGCTTCGGCTTCACCTCGGGATACTCGATGGTCGGCTTCTTCTCGAACAGATGCAGGAACACCCGCCAGATCGTCCGCAGGGCGCTCCACATGGCTTCAGTCTCCCACGGCGAGCACGACGGCCGCCGTGACCATCAGGTTGAGCAGGGCGACGGGCAGCATGACCTTCCAGCCGTAGGCCATGAGCTGGTCGTTGCGCGGGCGCGCGAGCGAAGCCCGCAGCAAGATGAAGAAGCAGATGAAGAGCATGGTCTTCAGGAAGAACCACAGCCAGCCGGGCAACCACGGGCCATGCCATCCGCCGAGGAAGAGCACCGTGATGAGCGAAGAGATCAGGATGATGCCCGCGTACTCGCCGACGAAGAACATGCCGAACTTCATGCCGCTGTACTCGGCGTGGAAGCCGGCGACGAGCTCCGCCTCGGCCTCGGGCATGTCGAACGGCAGCCGGTGCGTCTCGGCCAGGCCCGCCACCATGAAGACGACGAAGCCGGCGAACTGGGGGACGATGAACCAAAGGTCGCGCTGGGCGTCGACGATGTCGCGCAGGTTGAACGAGCCGGCCATGACGACCACGCCCATCAGCGACAGACCCATGAACACTTCGTAGCTGAGGAGCTGGGCGGCGGCGCGCAGGCCGCCGAGCAGGGCGTACTTGCTGCCCGACGCCCAGCCGGCGAGCACGGCGCTGTAGGCGCCGAGGCCGGTCATGGCGAGGAAGAACAACAGACCCACGTCGAGGTCGACGACGCCGATGCCCGGCGTGATCGGGACGACCGCGAAGGACATCAGCACCGTCACGAAGACGATGGCCGGGGCGATGACGAAGACCGGCCTGTCGGCGAACGGCGGGACCCAGTCTTCCTTGGCGAGCAACTTGATGGCATCGGCGACCGGCTGCAGCAGGCCGGCGGGGCCGACGCGGTTGGGGCCGAGGCGCTCCTGCCAGAAGGCGAGCAGGCGGCGCTCGAGCCAGATGAGGCCCGCGGCCAGCGTCAGCACGCCGACGAGGACGGTGACGACCGAGACCAGCTGCAACGAGAGCGGTCTCATGCGGGCTTCACCTCCACCACGGCAGGCAGCGGTCCGACGAGGCCGACGGGCAGACCCGCGGTGCCCGGCGTCAGCTCCGGGAGGACGCGCACCGGCAGCGTCGCCGCGAAGCCCTCGCCCGTGACGACCACCGCCGCGCCGAGCGCGTCGGCGGGCGCCAGCGCGACATACGGCGCCGGGGCGCGCTGCGCGACGCCGGGCGACAGCATGCTCAGCGGATCGGATCCGAACACATGATGCAGCGGCACGACGCGCCACTCCCCTTCGCGGCGGCGGAAGGGACCCGGCGGATCGCGCCACCAGGGGATGGGCCCGGCGCCGGGCGCGACGAGGCGCACGCCGGGCGTGCCGCCGCGCAGCGGGCCCTCGACCTCCTCCTGGAAGCGGTGCAGCGCCTGCTCCGAGTTCCAGCCCGGCGACCAGAAGCGGGGGACGAGCGCCGCCGGCAGCGGCAGCTCGACGCCGGCGCCCTCCATCGAGAAGTTGAACGGCGCGTCGGGGTCGGGGACGGCGCGCGGCTCGTGCACGCTCCGGTCCGCGTGCAGCGCGGTGCGGCCGGTGGCGCGGTGCGGCAGGCGCGCGACCTTGTTGCCGGCGAAGCGCCACGCCGCCGAGGGCGCCGCGTCGCGGACCCCGGCGAGGTCGGGCCGCGCCGCGGCGAGCGCGGCGATGACATCGTCGAGGGCGTGCCATCCCGCGGCCTCGGCGCGGCCGGCGGCGTTCATCACATCGCGCAGCCAGCGCCAGCTCTCGCGGATGCTGTGTCCCGAAGGCGCGAACACCTGGAAGAAGCGCTGCGCCCGGCCCTCGTTGTTGACGAGCGTGCCGTCCGACTCGGCGAACGTGCCGGCGGGCAACAGCGTGTGCGCGCGGGCGCCGGTGGCATGCGCGAGGTGGTCGACGACGACGACGTGGCCGGCGCGGGCCAGCAGCGCGTCGGCGGCGGTCGTGCGCTCATACAGGTCGTTCTCGAGGACGATCAGCGTGTCGCCGTCCGAGAGCGCGCGCGCGGCGTCGTCGAGGCTGCCGCCGCCGAGCAGCGCGAGCCCCATCGAGTTGCACTCGGGCAGGACGCAGCACAGGCCGGCGCCGCAGGCCCACGCGACCTGGGCGGCGGCGCGCAGCACGGCCTCGCTGCCGCACGACGTGCCGGTCACGACGACGGGCCGCTCGGCGGCGCGCAGGACGCCGGCGATCTCCTCGGCGAGCGCCGCCACCTCGGGCGCCAGGCCGCCGACCGGCGGCGCGTCGGCGTTCAGCGCGTGGGCGACGGCGAAGCCGAGGCGCGCGATCTCCTCCGGCGGCGCGTGCTGCCCGCGCCGGGCGAGGTCGTCGATGCGCGTGGCGACGGGCGTCGCGAGGTAGATCGGCGTCTTCGCGTCCTGAATGAGCTCGCGGACGGCGTTGTCGTGCCAGCGCGGGATGCCCGCGACGGCCTGGCGCGGCACCACGCCCGCGGTCTGGCGAAGCGCGAGCGCGAGGCGCGGCGCGGTGTTCGGCGCGTCCTCGCCGAGCACGAGCACGGCGTCGGCCCGCTCGACCTCGTGCAGCGTCGGCGCGCGGCTCGGCCCCTCGCGCAAGAGCGCGAGGGCCGTGTCGACCAGGCGCTTGTCCCGGGTCGAGATGCCCTGGAAGAAGCGATCCGGGCCGACCAGCGTCTGCAACGCGAAGTTGGCTTCCAGCGAGGCGCGCGGCGACCCGATCCCGACGACCCGACCCGCGAGCAGCGGCGCGACGCGGGCGATCGCCTCGTTGGGATCGAGCGGATCGGCGGACCGGTCCGGCCCGTGCGGCGCCAGCGCGCGGCGCACGCGGCGCTCGTCGTTCACGAACTCGTAGCCGTAGCGCCCGCGATCGCAGAGGAAATGCCCATTGATCTCACGGTTGTAGCGGTTGCGGATGCGGCGCAGCTCGCCGGCGCGCTCGCCGGGGATGACGTTGCAGCCGAGCGAGCAGTGCACGCAGATCGACGGCGCCGTCTGCAGGTCCCACTTGCGCGCGTAGTGGCGCTTCAGCGTCTTGTCGGTGAACACACCCGTCGGACAGACCTCGACCAGGTTGCCCGCGTACTCGCTTTCGAGCGTGCCGTCCCCGGCGCGGCCGAAGTACAGGCCGTCGTGCACGCCGAACACGTCCAGGTCCGCGCCGCCGGCGTAGTCGCGATAGAAGCGCACGCAGCGGTAGCACTGGATGCAGCGGTTCATCTCGTGGTTGACGAAGGGGCCGAGGTCCTGGTTGACGTAGCTCCGCTTCGGGAACCGGAAGCGCCGCTCGTTGTGCCCGGTCATCACGGTCATGTCCTGCAGATGGCACTCGCTCCCCTCGTCGCAGACCGGGCAGTCGTGGGGGTGGTTGAGCATGAGCCACTCGATGACCGACGCGCGGAAGGCCTTGGCCTCGGGGTCGGCGATCGAGAAGCGAGCCCCGTCGGCCGCCGGCGTCATGCAGGCCATGACGAGGCGCCCACGCGTGTCGTTCTCGTCCTTGAACTGCTTGACGGCGCACTGGCGGCAGGCGCCGACGGATCCCATCGCCGGGTGCCAGCAGAAGTAGGGCAGGTCGAGCTTGTGGCTCAGACAGACGTCGAGCAGGTTGCGGGCGGGGTCGGCCTCGTAGGGCCTCCCGTCGACGACGATAGTGGCCATCAGGCGCTCCCCCCATACGGACAGCGGCGCTCGGCGATGTGCCGCTCGAAGTCCTCGCGGAACAGACGCAGGCCGCTCTGCAGCGGCTCGGCGGCGCCCGGCGCGAGGGCGCAGAACGTGTGCCCCGGGCCGAGGAAGTGCGCGTGGTGCGCGAGCTTCTCGAGGTCGCCGGGCCGGCCGTCGCCGCGCTCCATGGCGTCGAGGAGGCGAGACACCCACGGCAGGCCCTCGCGGCACGGCGTGCACCAGCCGCACGACTCCTGCGCGAAGAACCGCTGCAGGTTCGCGTTCATCCCGACGGGGCACGTGCGGTCGTCGAGCAGGATCATCGTGCCCGTGCCGAGCCGGCTGCCATGCTTCATCGGCGTGTCGAAGTCGAGCGGCATGTCGAGGTGCGCTTCCGTGAGGAAGTCGGTCGACGCGCCGCCGGGCAGGAAGCCGCGCAGGCGGTAGCCATCGCGCATGCCACCCGCGCGCTCGTAGAGGATCTCGCGGGCGGTGGATCCGATCGGCAGCTCCCACAGCCCGGGGCGGCGCGCGCGGCCGCTGACGCCGTACAGCTTGGTGCCGCCGTCCGCGGAGAGGGTCGACAGGCCGTCGAACCACTGCGCGCCACGCGCCAGGATGTGCGGCAGGTTCACGAACGTCTCGACGTTGTTCACGACGGTCGGCTTGCCGAACAGACCGGAGACTTGCGGGTACGGCGGCTTCGCGCGCGGGTTCGCCCGCTTGCCCTCGAGCGCGTTGAGCAACGCCGTCTCCTCGCCGCAGATGTAGCGGCCGGCGCTCACGTGCACGTGCAGATCGAAGTCGACGCCGCGCCCGAGGATGTCGCGGCCGAGCAGCCCGGCCTCGTATGCCTCGGCGATGGCGCGGCGCAGGCGGCGCTCGGCCGTGCGGTAGGCCCATCGCAGGAAGACGTAACCGACGCTCGCCTCGATGGCATGGGCGGCGATGATCATGCCTTCGACGAGCTGGTGCGGATCGCCCTCCATGAGCAGGCGGTCCTTGAAGGTGCCGGGCTCCATCTCGTCGGCGTTGCAGACGACGTACTTGGGCCGCGGCGCGTCCGGTCCCATCGGCACGAAGCTCCACTTGATGCCGGTGGGGAAGCCGGCGCCGCCGCGGCCGCGCAGCTTCGAGGCCTTCACCTCGGCCTGCACCTCGGCGGGTGTCATCCCGAGCGCCCGGCGCAGGCCCTCGTAGCCGCCGGCGCGGCGGTACTCGGCGAGCGTGACGACCTCGCCGTCGGCGCGGATGCGTCCGGTGAGCGGCGTCTCCATCAGTCGTACCGCCGCAGCAGGCCGGCCAGAGCGCCGGGTGTCAGATCAGTGTGCAGGTCGTCGTCGATCATGAGCGCGGGCGCGCGGTCGCAGCAGCCGAGGCACGGGATGGTGAGCAGCGTGAAACGGTCGTCGGGCGTGGTCTCGCCGAGGTCGACGCCGAGCGTCGCGCGCAGCCCCGAGCGCAGCGCGTCGCCGCCGAGCATCCAGCACGTCACGCTGTCGCACAGACGCACGACGTGCCGGCCGACCGGCCGACGGAAGAGATGGTTGTAGAAGGTGGCGACGCCCTCGAGCGCGGCGACGCTCATCTCGAGGTGCTCGCCGACGTCGCGCAGCGCCTGGTCGTCGATCCAGCGGCGGTGCCTCTGCACGATGGCGAGCGCCTCGATGGCCGCCGCCTGCTTGTGCGGCAGCGTCGCGATCGCGTGCCGGATGTCGTCGATCTCTTCGGGCGTCAGCATCTCAGCGATCCACGTCGGCGAGGACGAAGTCGATGCTGCCGAGGATGGCCAACAGATCCGGGACCATCAGGCCGCGCGCCATCTGCGGCAGCATCTGCATGTGCGGGAACGTCATCGAGCGGATGCGCGTGCGATAGGCGTGCGTGCCGCCGTCGCTCACCAGGTAGTAACCGTTGTTGCCCTTGGTGCCCTCGACCATCTGCAGCGCCTCCCCGGCGGGCACGACCGGCCCCCAGCTCACCGTCAGGAAGTGGTGGATGAGGGTCTCGATGTCCTGCATCGTCCGCTCCTTGCGGGGCGGCGTGGTGAGCGGGTGCGACGACTTGTATTCGCCGGCCGGCATGTGTTCGAGGCACTGCCGCACGATGCGCAGGCTCTGGCGGATCTCTTCGACGCGCACCTCGGCGCGCGCGTAGGCGTCGCCGGCGGTCGCGGTCGGCACGTCGAACTCGAAGCGGTCGTAGCCGGCATAGGGCCGCCGGCGGCGCCAGTCCCATTCGAGGCCGCAGGCGCGCAGGCCGGGCCCCGTGACGCCCCACTCGATCGCCTCGTCCAGCGTGTATTGCCCGATGCCTCGCGTGCGCCCCTGGAAGATGCGGTTGCGCATCACCATCTGGTCGTAGTCGCGCAGCCGCTTCGGCATGTAATCGAGGAAGTCGCGGACGAGGCCGTCCCACCCTTCTGGCAGGTCCGCCGCGACGCCGCCGATGCGGAACCACGACGGGTGCAGCCGCCCGCCGCACACCGCCTCGATGATCTCGAGGATGCGCTCGCGGTCGGTGAACATGTAGAAGACCGGCGACAGCGCGCCCACGTCCTGCGCGAACGTGCCGTACCAGACGAGGTGGCTCGCGATGCGGAAGAGCTCGCACAGCATGACGCGGATGACGAGCGCGCGCTCGGGGACCTCGATCCCTGCCAGCTTCTCGACCGCGAGGCAGTAGGGCAGGTTGTTCATCACCCCGCCGAGGTAGTCGACGCGGTCGGTGTATGGGATGTACGTGTGCCAGGTCTGCCGTTCGCCCATCTTCTCGGCGGCGCGGTGATGGAAGCCGATCTCGGGCACCGCCTCGACGATGACCTCGCCGTCGAGCGCGAGCACGATGCGCAGCACGCCGTGGGTGCCGGGGTGGTGCGGCCCGACGTTGAGGAAGAGCAGCTCGTCCTCGCGCCGCTGCAGGCCCCACTCCTCGGGGCGGAAGCGCAGCGCCTCCTGCAGCTCGGCCTGGCGCTCGTCGGGCAGGCGGAACGGCTCCATCTCGGTCGCGCGCGCCGGGTGGTCCTTGCGCAGCGGGTGGCCCTGCCAGCCGCGCGGCATCAGGATGCGATACAGGTTCGGGTGGCCCTCGAAGCTCACGCCGAACATGTCCCAGACCTCGCGCTCGTACCAGTTCGCCATGGGCCAGACGTCGGTCAGCGTCGGCAGCGACGGCCGGTCGCCGCAGAGCGCCACCTTGAGCCGGACGTCGGCGTTCCGGTCGTAGTCGAACAGATGGTAGACGACCGTGAAGTCCCCCATGGGATGCTCGCGGTGCGTCCGCATGCGCTCGTCGATGGCGGTGAGGTCGTACAGGAAGCGATAGCCGTCGCGCTTGAGCTGCGCCAGCGTGTCGTGGATGCGTCCCGCGGGCACCCAGGCCGTGGGCACGCCGTCCGCGGTCGCCTGCGGCGTGACGCCGGGCGCGGTCAGCGCCGAAGGCAACGCCTCGAACGGCTCCGCGCGCGCACCCCTCATCGGGCCCCCCTCAGATGTGATCGGGCGTGTCCAGCTTGCCCGCCCGGACGCGCTGCTCGCGGCGCAGATCGCGCTGGTCCGGCATGGCGGGGCGGACGACGCGCTGGTCGTCGAGCCACCAGCCGAGCGGGCGCCGCTCGTGCGCCACCTTCTCCCGCAGCAGCAACAGACCTTCCATCAGCGTGTCGGGCCGCGGCGGGCAGCCCTGCACGTAGACGTCGACGGGCAGGAACTTGTCGACCCCCTGCACGACGCTGTAGACGTCGTACATCCCACCCGAGTTCGCGCAGGATCCCATCGAGATGACCCAGCGCGGCTCCATCATCTGTTCGTACAGACGCTTGATGACGGGCGCGACCTTCACGAAGACCGTGCCGGCGACGATCATCACGTCGGCCTCGCGCGGCGTGCCGCGGATGACCTCGGCTCCGAAGCGCGCCATGTCGAACTTGCTCGTGAGCGCCGTCGCCATCTCGACGAAGCAGCACGACAGGCCGAAGTTGAACGGCCACATCGAGTTCTTGCGGCCCCAGGCCACGAGGTCCTCGAGGCGGCTGAGGACGACCGAGCGCCGCACCGTCTCCTCGAGCGGCTCGTCCAGCGGCGGGTCTCCCTCGAGCGCCGGTCCCGGGCGGGTGATCCACCACTTCATGCGCCACGCTCCCACCGACGGGCGCGGGCCCGCGGGTTCCAGTCGAGGGCGCCCACGCGCCACAGCCAGACGAGCGCGGCCACGAGCACGCCGACGAAGACGGCGATCTCGACGAACGCCACCCAGCCGAGCTCGGGCACGGCGACGGCCCAGGCGAAGAGGAAGACGGCCTCGAGGTCGAAGATCACGAACATCATCGCCACGAGGTAGTACGGCGCGGCGACGGGGACGCGGGCCGTCCCGTGGGACTCGACGCCGCCCTCGTAGGGCAGCGCCGTCTCGGGCTCGCGGTGCCGCTGCCCGAGCAGGTGCGACAGCAGGAGCATCGCCGCGGCGACGCCGACGACGGCGAGCAGATACACGGCGATGGGCCACAGCCTCATGGGGCGGCGCCAGGAGCAACGGATGTGCCACCGGGATGGCACGCCGCGGGCGACGCCGGACGTCGCCTTGTGCCTCGCGCCGGCGCGGAATGCCCCGCGCCCCCACGTCAGGCGCCGGGAAGGACCGGAGTCACAGGATCGGCGGAAGTGAGCCGCCGAACTTCGCGTCAGAGCCGGTCGGCGGCGGCGCGCAGGTGGCCCGGGATGTCTTCGGCGACGGCGTCGCCGTGGGCCATCGCCACGAGGCGCAGATCGTCGCGCTCGGCCATGCGGCGCAGCCAGCCGGCGAGCGCCTTCTTGTCGCGGACGAGCGCCATCTTCGCGAGGCGCGACGCCCCGAAGAAGCCGGTGCTCGCCGAGATGTTCTTGAGCACCCAGCCGCCGAAGCCGGGCTGGTGCGGCACGTGGAAGACGAGGTCGCAGAAGACCAGGGCCGCGCCGCTCGCGAGGGGCAGCTCGAGCGCCAGCTCGAGGCCGCGCGTGCCGTCGGGGACGTGGACGCGCACGCCGAGCGCCGGCAGCGCCGCCTCGCAGGTCTCGTCGAGGTGGACGACCTGCTCGATGCGCTTGCGCGAGCCCTCGGGACCGACGAAGCGCGCCGAGGGGAAGCGCGCGCGATAGAACCGCGCGTCGAGGCGGTGATAGCCGTTGGGGACGACGACGGCCTCGACCGGGCCGAGCGCCGCGAGCGCCAGCATGCCGGGCTCGTCGAGGGCGATGGCGCTGTGGACGAGCAGCCCGCCGTCGTCGAGACGGTAGATGAGCATGTTGCGCGGCAGGGGCAGGCGCTCGATCGAGCCGGTCACCTGCCAGAGACGGTCGTCGAGACGGACGAGGGGGCCGTGGGGCAGTACGCGATGCATGTGCGCGGCATATCAGATCGCAGGCCGGTGCGATATGGTCCGCGCATGCTCGCCCGCCTCGCCGGTCCCACGACGCTGCTCGTCGCCTGTCTCGCGCTGCTCGGCGCCGCGCCGCCGCCCGACGTCCCCGCGCGTCTGCTGGCGGCCGCTCGGCGCGATGACCAGGCCTTCCGGCGCCTCACCGAGCTGTGCGACGGCTTCGGCCACCGCCTGAGCGGCTCGCGGGCGCTCGAGGGTGCGATCGAGTGGGCGCGGGCCACGTTCGCGAAGGACGGGCACGAGCGCGTGCGCACGGAGCCGGTGACGGTGAAGAGGTGGGTGCGCGGCGACGAGCTCGCGACGCTGGTGGCGCCCTTCCGCAAGCCGATCGGGGTCCTGGCCCTCGGCGGCTCGGTGGGTACGCCGCGCGGCGGCCTCGAGGCCGAGGTGGTGGTGGCGAAGGACGAGGCGGGGGTGCGCGCGCTCGGGCCGGCGGCCAAGGGCCGGATCCTGTTGATCGACGCGCCGATGCCGCCCTACGACGAGGCGAAGAACGCCTCGGGGTACGGCGCCGTCGTCGGCTACCGCTACGACGGTCCGCGCCTCGCGGCGGAGGTCGGCGCGGTCGCATTTCTCTTGCGTTCCCTGACGGAGCGCTCGCTGCACACCCCGCACACGGGCGCCACGAGCGACGCCGACGCACCGCGCAGAGTGCCGGCGGCGGCGATCACGATCGAGGACGCGGCGCTCCTGCACCGGCTTTACGACGCGGGCCGCAAGCCCGTGGTGCGGTTGAAGCTCGGCGCGCGCGACGCGGGGACTGCGCCGTCGGCCAACGTGATCGCCGAGCTGCGCGGCCGCGAGCGGCCCGATGAGATCGTGGTGATCGGCGCGCACATCGACTCCTGGGACGTCGGTCAGGGCGCCCACGACGACGGGGCCGGCGTGGTGATGACGATCGAGGCCCTGCGCCTCCTGCGCGCGCTCGGGACGCCGCCGCGCCGCACCGTCCGCGCCGTGCTCTGGACGAACGAGGAGAACGGCCTCGCCGGCGCGAAGGCATACGCCGAGGCCCACGCCGCCGAATTGCCCAATCATGTCGCGGCGATCGAGAGTGACATGGGCGCCTTTCGGCCGCTGGGGTTCGGCCTCGAGATGGTCGACGGGGCGAAGGAGGCGGCGGCGGTGGAGCGGCTGAAGGCGCTGATGCCCGCGCTGCAGCCGCTCGGCGCCACGCGCGTGTGGCCCGGCGCGTCCGGCGCCGACATCATCCCGCTCAAGCGCGCCGGCGTGCCGGGCATGATGCTCGTCGTCGACGAGCGCCACTACTTCGACTTCCATCACTCGCCCGCCGACACCCTCGACAAGGTCGACCCGGCGCTGCTGGCCGAGGGCGTCGCCGCGATGGCGATCATGGCCTGGACGCTGGCCGAGGCCCCGGGCCGCCTCGATCGGTGAGTCAGGTGGCGTCGTTCGTGCGGGCGTCGGCGACGGCCTCGATGACGGCGCAGAGCTCTTCGATGCGTACGGGCTTGACGAGGTGCGCCGCGAAGCCGGCCTCGGCGGAGCGCCGGCGGTCCGACGCCTGCCCGTAGCCGGTGACCGCCACGAGCGCCGGCGAGCGGTCGCCGAGGCGGGCGCGCAGGGCCCGCGCGAGGTCGTGGCCGTCCATGACCGGCAGCCCGATGTCGACGAGGGCCACGTCGGCGCCGAAGCTCGACGCGAGCGCGAGCGCCTGTGGGCCGTCGTGGGCCACGGCCACGGCGTAGCCGCGGCGGCGCAGCGTGATCCCGAGCAGATCCGCGGCGTCGGCGTTGTCGTCGACGATGAGCACGCGGAGGGCAGCGGCGGGCAGCGGCGGCTTCGAGTCGGGCTCGGGGCGGGCCTCGACCCGCGCGCCGGACCGCGGCAGGCGCACGGTGAACTCGCTGCCGCGGCCGAGCCCCTCGCTGGCGGCGGTGATGTGGCCGCCGTGGAGCTCGGTGAAGCGGCGCGCGATCGCCAGCCCGAGGCCCAGGCCGCCGCCCGAGCGCTCCGGGCCGCGGTCGCCCTGCACGAACAGATCGAAGATGCGGGGCACGAGGGCCGGCGGCAGGCCGATGCCGGTGTCGCGCACCCGCACGACCGCCTCGTCGCCGTCCGCGGCGGCGGTCACCTCCACGTCGCCCCCGGGCTCGGTGTAACGCGCGGCGTTCGTCAGCAGGTTGGCGAACACCTGCGCCAGGCGCTCCTCGTCGGCGTCGACCACGAGGCGCCCGCGCGGCACGGCGAGGGCGAGGCGATGTCCGCGCCGCTCGAAGAGCGGGCTGGCCATCTCCACCGCCTTGTCGACGACGTCCGCCAGGTCGACGGGCCGCAGCCGCAGGTCGACCTTGCCGCGCATGATCCGCGACACGTCGAGCAGGTCGTCGACGAGCCGCGACAGGTGGGCCACCTGGCGCTGGATGACCTGGCGCTCGGCGGCGAAGGCCTCGCCGCCCTCGAGGCGCATCAGCTCGAGGGCGGTGACCATCGGCGCGAGCGGATTGCGCAGCTCGTGGCCGAGCATCGCCAGGAACTCGTCTTTGGTGCGGTTCGCCGACTCGGCGGCCTCGCGGGCGGCGCGCTCGCGGGCGAGCAGCTCGAGGCGCTCCGCCTCGGCCTGCTTCTGCTCGGTCACGTCGCGCGAGACGCCGAGGACGAGGTGCACCTCGCCGGACGCGGTTCGCGAGAAGACACGCGCCCGCGCCCGCAGCCAGCGCCAGCCGCCCGCAGCGTGACGGGCGCGATACTCGATCTCGACGATGTCGTCGTCGGACAGCCCGGGCAAATGCGAGCTCGCCACGGCGACGCCGAGGACGTCGTCGGGGTGCATCGTCTCGACGAGCTGGCGCTCGCTATAGTCGCTCGCGACGGAGGCCGGGACGCCGAGGATGCGCTCGATCCCTCGGTTGACATACACGTTGCAGCGCTGCTGCACGTCGAACAGGTAGACGATGTCCGGGCTGGCCTCGGCCATGCTCTCGAAGAGGCGCTGGCTGCGCGCGAGATCGGCCTCGGCACGGCGGCGGACGACCAGCTCGCGCTCGAGGCCGGCCAGCAACCGCACGCGCTCGAGGGCCTGCGCGCATTGTGACGCCAGCGCCACCAGCAGCTCGCGATCGGGCGCCTCGAAGCGACGATGCCCGGCGAAGCGGACGCTGAGCGCGCCGAGCGCGCGGTCAGCCGTGCGCAGCGGCACGGTGGCGACCGCCAGCGGACCGAGGCTCTCCCGCACCGCCGTCGACGGGAAGCGCGCCTCCAGGGCCCGCTCGTCCTCGAAGAACGTCGGCTCCCCTTCGCGGACCGCGGCGCTCGCCGGCAGCGATCCGTCGTTCGGGACCCGGCGGAAGGCCGACGTCACCGGCGTCGCCACGCCGTCGTACGCCGCCATGCGCAGCGCGGCGTCTCCCTCCTCGAGCAGGAACAGCGCGCAGCTCGCGCCGCCGAGCGCCGCCCGGCCGCTCTCGACGGTGACGCGGCCGACCTCGTCCTCGGTCACCGCTCGCGCGAGGGCCGCGGTCGTCTCGGCCAGGCGCGCGGCGCGCTCGGCGCCGCGCTCGGCCTGCGCCCGCGCCCGCTCGTTCTGCTCGCGGAGGCGGGCGTTCTCGATGGCCGCGGCGGCGATCTCGCCGAGCCCCTCGACGAGGCGCCGGTCCTCGTCCCGGTAGGGCGCGCCGGGGCGGGGCCGCGCGACCGTCAGCCCGCCGACGGGGCGGCCGTTCACCGCCAGCGCGAGCCCGATCAGGCCGTAGACGGGGTGCCGCTCGAGCCAGCCGTGCAGGCGCGCGGGCACGCGCCGTG
This sequence comes from Myxococcota bacterium, assembly GCA_963169045.1. Taxonomy (GTDB): domain Bacteria; phylum Myxococcota_A; class Bradymonadia; order UBA7976; family UBA1532; genus CAUJDF01. The sequence goes on along the minus strand of CAUJDF010000029.1, from coordinate 122,656 downwards.
CGATCTCCGCCGGGCGGACCTCCGGCAGGAAGAGGATCGCCCTCTCCCTTCCGCGGGCGTCGGGCGGCTCGGCCAACGCGTCGAGGAGACGGGCCCCCTCGGCCAGCGCTTCGGGATCGGGGTGGTGGAAGGCCACCGGCTCGAGCCACGCGCCGTCGTCGGAGACGAGCCGCAACAGGACGAGATCGCCCGTCGCGGCGGCCACCTGCCGCACGATGCGCTCGAGCAGCTCGGCGAGCGGCAGCCCCGGCGCACGCAGCGCCTCGGCGGCGTCGGAGAGCAGCCGGAGCCGGCGGTGCGCCTCGCGCTCGCCGTCGAGCAGGCGGGCGCGCTCCACCGCCAGCGCGCAGTGGGCGGCCACGAGCTCGAGGTAGCGTCGCGTCGCCGCCGGCACCGGGCGCCAGTCCGCGAAGCCGAACGCCAGCGTGCCGAGCACTCCGTCGCGGAGACCGAGGGGCACCGCGGCCCGGGACCCGCCGGGCCAGCCCGGCAGGCCGCTGCGGGCGTAGCGCCTCCGGTACGCCTCCTCGGACTCGACGAACACGGGCGTCCGCGCGCGCGCCGCCTCGGTGGCGGGGCTGTCGGTCGCGAGCGGCACGCGCTCGAAGGCCGCTCGGATCTCGCCGTCCAGGCCGAACGACGCCACCATGCGCAGCGACTCGCCGTCCGGCGAGAGGAGCGCCAACGCCGCCGCCTGCGCGCCGACGGCCTGCATCGCGAGGCGCGCGACCGCCGAGGCCGCCTCGACGACGCTGCCCGCCCGCGAGAGCGCCGCGGTGACCTCGTGCAGCCGCTCCGTCCAGGCGGCGTCCTCGTGGGCGCGGATGAGCCGGTCGAGCGTCTCGCCCGCCGACGAGCCGATCACCACGAGGTGATGCCCGGGCACGATCTCGGGTCGGACGCGCACGGCGCCGCCGCCTGCGAGATCGCGGTCGAGGCGCTCGCCGCGGGCGAGCGCCTCGATCACCTCGTCGGACGGCCACGGGAGCGTGTCGACCGGCAGGCCGGCGAACGTCTCGGCGGGACGCCCGAAGAGGCGCGCCGCCGCCGCGTTGGCGAGGACGCAGCGCTGCGCACGATCGGCGACGACGGCGGCGTCGGCCATGACCCCGCAGATGGCGTTGAGGAGCTCCAAGACAGCAGGACCATCTCCCCCCAGGTCCGGGCGCGTCAAGCCGTTGCCGTCGCCGCCGCCACGCGCCAGACTGCCGTCGATGAACGCCAAGGAGATCTTCCGTCCCCTCCCCCTCCGCCTCCTCGCCGTCGCGCTCGCCGGCGGCTGGACGCTCCTCGAGCTGTGGCGCGGCGAGATCTTCTGGGTGATCCTGGGCTTCCTGGCGACGAGCCTCGCCTATTGGGAGTTCTTCGGCTCGGGCGACTACGACGGGAAGAAGCGGTAGTCGCGCGACATCACTTGCGTTCGGGCGCTCGCGTCCGTACTCAGTCCCCCGCAAGTACGAATCCGGAGGCGCCATGCAGGCAGGCATCGTCGGGCTGCCCAACGTCGGCAAGTCGACCATCTTCAACGCCCTCACGGCCGCGGGCGCCGAGAGCGCGAACTATCCGTTCTGCACGATCGAGCCCAACGTGGGGGTGGTCACCGTCCCCGACCCGCGCCTCCAGCGCATCCAGAAGGTGATCGCCACGCAGCGGGTCATCCCCGCCGTCGTCGAGGTCGTCGACATCGCCGGCCTCGTGCGCGGCGCGAGCAAGGGCGAGGGCCTCGGCAACCAGTTCCTCGGCCACATCCGCAGCGTCGACGCCATCCTGCACGTGGTGCGCTGCTTCGACGACCCGGACGTCGTGCACGTCGACGGCGGCGTCGATCCCCTCCGCGACATCGAGACCATCGACATCGAGCTCGGCCTCGCCGATCTCGACTCGCTGAGCCGCCAGGTCGACCGGCTCGGCAAGAAGGCCCGCGGCGGCGACAAGGAGTCGCAGGCCAAGGTCGAGGTGCTCCAGAAGGCGTTGACGCTCATCGAGCAGGGCAAGCCGGCGCGCGCCGGCCAGTGGGACGTCCACCAGGAGAAGATCCTGCGCGAGGCGGGCCTCATCACCGCCAAGCCCGTGCTCTACGTCTGCAACGTGCCGGAGAGCGACGCGGCCACCGGCAACGCCTGGACGGCCCGGGTCGCCGAGCGCGCGAAGGCCGAGGGCGCCGGCATGGTGGTCCTGTCGGGCAAGATCGAGTCCGAGGTGGCGGAGCTGCCGCCCGAGGACCGCGCCGATTTCCTCTCGGCCCTCGGGCTGACGGAGCCGGGCCTCAACGCCCTCGCCCGCGAGGCCTACCGCCTGCTCGGCATGCAGACCTACTTCACGGCCGGCGAGAAGGAGATCCGCGCCTGGACGTTCCCCAAGGGCGCCAAGGCCCCCCAGTGCGCCGGCATCATCCACTCCGACTTCGAGCGCGGCTTCATCCGCGCCGAGGTCTACACCATCCCCGACCTCGAGGCCGCCGGCGGCGAGGCCGGCTTGAAGGCCGCCGGCAAGCTGCGCGTCGAAGGCAAGGAGTACGTCGTCCAGGACGGCGACGTGCTGCACTTCCGGTTCAATGTTTAGGCGGATTCCGGGGAAGTGACGAGCACAGTAATTTCAAGACGTTGCGCGACCACCCTCTCGACCGCTCGACCAGATTTCGGCCCGAATCGGCCCGATTCGTCCCCACAATGGGGAGAGAAATGGGGAGAGCCGAGACAATGAAAGTTAACCTGCCCGGCCTGTCGACTGCCCTGCCCGCACCGAGACGGGTGTCCACTTCGACCGCACACCCTGGCGGCCCCACCCGCGTCACGCGACGCCGCTCGGCCGTCGCCGGTTGCCGGGCACCCGAACCGCAACCAGCCCGCGGTCCTGGTGCTCACCCGCCCTTCGGACGAGTCGCGCCTCCACCTGTTCGGTGATGTGGGCCGCCCCGCCAGGCTTGTCGGTGAGGTCGAGGACCAGGAGCAGCCCGAGCCGGATGTTCGTGTTCTGGTACTCGGTCGCCTGTCCTTGGTACTGGCCGAAGATCGAGTCGAACGAGGCGTCCCGCAGCTCGCGCTTGACCTCCACGACCAGTCGATGCGGGGCACCGGCGAAGACCACGTCGGCACGGCCGCCCGCAACGTTCGACCGCTCCGTGTCGATGAGGCCAGGAATGAGGCCCGCCATGTAGTCCTGATAGTCTTCTTGGAGGCGACGCTCGTGAGGGGGCGACGCGCCGGGCTCGTGGAACAGGTAGCCCACCTGCACCGCCGTCGCCTTGGACAGGTCCATGCGCAAGCTCAGGAAGCGCAGGGTCAGGAAGAGAATCGGGTCGAACAGATCCTGAACCCCATCCAGGTGGTAGTCGCCGACCTCCTTGAGGAGGCGAATACAACGCTCGAAGATGGCCGTCTCGTGCGGGAAGCCCGCGGCGCCTTGTAGCCGCAGTAGGCGCTCCAGGGGCGTTGGCAGAGCGGCATCACTGGTGGACTCGCCCAGGTCCAGTACCGCGAGCAAACGGGCGGCGGTCGCCGCGTGAACTGATTCAGGATTTCTAGCGAGCCACTGCTCCAGCAGGGTCCGTTTGCTCGCGGCGCCCGCCTCGATCCGCGGGGCCAAGATGGTCTCAATTGCCCCATCACGGTCGCTGAACAGCAGCGTGCGCGAGGCGGTGTAGGCCGCGAGCAACTCCTGCTCGATTACAGCAGCAGGCTCGTACCAGGCGGACTCGTCGAGGCGTGCCGCGACGGTCGCCAGACGCGCACTCAGCGTCCGCCACGTGGCCGCCTCCGCGAGTCGCGCCCCCAGCCACGGTGGATCGCCCTCCCCTACGTGCCAGAGGAGGATCTCGGCCGCCCTGCGGGAGACCTCGTCCGCAAGATCCTCTACCTCCTCGGTTGAGGCTCCCTCGGCGAAGCGCAGCACCGCGCCCAACGCCTCGGCATACAAGCAGGCGTCCGGCCGGTCAGGTCGACGGTCGAGGACCTTGCCGAACATCTTGCCTGACGACTCGAAGCGGTGGATCGCTTCGTCCCGATCAGCGGCTACGAGACCCTCGTGCATCTCGGCGAGCGCGATCTCGTAGCACGCTTCCTCCGCCGCCTCGTCGATGCTGGCGAGTCGATGGAGGTGCTCCACGAGCCCCTCCGAGCGCCAGTGGGTGTGGCTGACGCCAATGATCTTCATGGCCAGCCGCAGAAAAGCCGGGTCGTCGGTCGCGGTGATGGAGACGAGGGCGCCGAGGAACTTGTACCGCAAGGCGAGCGCGGTGACTGCACGGCGGAAGGCTCCGTCGAGGGCGAACGCCCTTGTCGTAGCGGGCAAAGATGGATCCTGCACGATCCGCAGGAACATCCCAAGGAGCGCCTCATCCAGTCGTGGGCGCCTGCCGCACGTGTCGTCCAGCACGTCCACTACTTCGTGGAGGACGAGGTCGTCCTCGACCCCACCGAGGAGCCCGACGAGGACCTGCTCCAAGCTCTCCAGTTCTTCCCCGGTAGCCGAGCCCATCCCGTAGACAAGGAGCCGGACGACTTCGGGAAGCATCGGTGAACGAGCAAGGTGCTGCGCGTTGTCGGCCACGGCCCCGACCCCCCCGATGGTGGCGAGCGAGACTGCCTCGCCCGCCTCCAGTGCGCGAACAAGCCGACGTTCCATCGGGTGCATCGAGCCGGCTCCTACCACAGGTAGTCGTCGCCCTCGGCGCAGCGCATGTTCGCCTCGGGTATCCTCTCGCGCAGGGCCGCCGCAGGCGTCGACGCCACCACCACCTGGATGTGCGGAAGGTCCGCCACGGCCTGTTCCAGCCCGGCGATCAAGTGATCGAAGTCCTCGTCGGTCACCTCCTGGGCCTTGGGGGAATCGACCAAGAGCAGGCCAGGATGGCGCCCGACGCCGTGTTCCTCCGCCACGGAGATCATGGCCAGGATGGTGGCCACCTTGACGCGCAGCTTCTCCCCCTCGGTCAGCTTGGAGTACGAGGTCTTCGCCCCTCCCTTGGTGATGGGGAGGTTCGCGTTGCCCTTGAGGTCGGCGGCCGAGATCTGGGGCATTCCAAAGCTCTTCGCCAGCGACACCAGGCGGTTGCTCACCGCCGACAAGAGGTGCTCCCTGAGCCCCCGGACCTTGGCGGTCGTTACCTTCTCGACGGCGACCAACACCGCCATCTCGCGAGCATTCGGGTCGCCATCATCGTCGGCCGAGCCTTCGCTGAGGGCCTCCTGGAGGCGCCCCCGGAGCATCATGACCTCGGCCTCCAGCGCGAGCCTCTTCTCGTAGCCGGACAACTGGAGTTCGAGGTCTGTGCATCGGGCGTCGAGCTGCCCCACCGTGCTCGCCAGTGCCTTCAACTCGTCTTCAAGTTGTCGAACTCGGCCAGCAGCCTTCTTCCGTGCTGCGCGTGACGCCTTCACGGCTTGCTCCAGTGCCGCCAGCAGCGCGTCTCGTTCGTCGTCAGCCGAAACGTGCTCGCCACAGACCGAGCACTCGTGATCTCGACGCTCCTTCTTCCGCCGTTCGTCCGTGATCGCGGTCTCGCACCTGGGGCACGAGTCGGGATCGAGAAGTCTGAACACGGCCTCGGCCTCGCCCGCCTCCTGCACCTGGACCAGTTCGCGCCGATCGGAGTGGTACGCGGCTTCGGCCAAGCGGTGCTCGGCGGCAGCTTCTTTAAGGGCGTCTTCGAGCTTGCGCTCCTTGGCGCGGGCAGCGGTCAGCTCCGCACCCGCATCGGCCCGGGCAGATCGGAGCGCGGCCGGGTCCGGCATCTGGGACAGTTCGGCTTCTTTGGACGCCAGTTCTTCGCGGCGCTTGGTGACCCGTTCCTGCTGCTCGCGCTGACGGGTTTCGATGTCCTTTTGGCGCGACGCCTCATCCGCTCGAAGGCGTTGAATCCCGGTTCGTGCCGCCGACAGCGTAGGCACCCAAGGGAGCCCCAAGTACATCTGCAACAAGCGGCTCGCGAGCCCATCCTTGAACGTGTCGCCGAGCAACGAGCTGTAGTCGGTGCCGATGGCCAGGGCGCCGGACAGAGCGGTCCAGTCGTGGACGACGGTGCCGCTCTTCTCCCTCCAGGCTGTAACGACGCCAAGGTCGAGCTTCTCGGTGAAGAACGAGCACATCGTGTCGCGGAACTCGGCCTCCGACTTGAACTCGGCGATCGTGGTGAACCGCTCGTGGTCGATCTGTCTGGTCATGGTGCCGAAGCAGCGACCGTCGACCTGGTTGAGGTCGACGACGTACCCGGTCCCGCTCAGCGTGAACTCCAGTCGGGCTCGTCGGATCCACGATCGAACGTCCTCTTGCAGGTTCCCCGGAGCACTCCCGCGAAGGAGCCACTTGACCACCTCGATGACCGAACTCTTCCCGCGCAGGTTTCGATCCGTCGCCAAGGCCCACAGCCCCGGCCCGAGCCCGTCCCAGTCGAACTCGAACTCGGACGGCTTGTCCTCGACGACCTTGACGCCGGAGAACATGACCCGCGTGAGCCCGAGCCTGGCCGGGGCCGCCTTGACGGGAGCAGCACGAACACCCAATCGGGCGAGCAACTCGCGGACCTCGGCCTCGTCGAGGTCCGCCTTGTTCGCAACCTCAGAAATCCAGCCAGAGGGCCGTTCTTCGGTGCTACCGCTCTTCATGCCACCTTCCGACGACGTTCGAGGAAGCGTGCGCGCACGGACTCCTTGATGGAGGGGATGGCGCTACCGAGCGGCGTAGCTTCGTACTCCATCCGCTTGTACTGCCGCTCCTTCAACGCCGCACCGCCGTCCGTGCCGGCGATCTGGGCGACAAGCGCAGTCCGCTGTGCGTACCACCGCAGCGCCGGGAACTCCCGCTCGATGGTCTTCACCAGGTCGAAAGCCGGTTTGAAGACCGGGAAGTCGGTTTCGACGACCTTCACGCCGACTCGATGTTCGACCCGTTTGACCAGCCTTCGGGCCGCAAGGATGCTCACCGCCGTGTCTATGCGCTCCCAGGCTCCAAACTTGTAGCGGATCATTTGGATCCGACGGATCTCGGGCTCCTCTTCGCGGAAGATGGCCTCGACTTCGTCCAGGAGCCCCCGATCCCCAACCTTGTCGAAGAGGTTCAACAGCTCGTCCGCGAGGTAGTCGGGATAGCGGATCCAGAAGTCGAAGGCGTGCAACCGCGCCTCGCCCTTGAAGATGGCAACCGGGCCATCCTCTTGTTCCTGCGGCAGTTGCTCTGCCCCCTTCACCAAGATGAAGAGCAGTCTCACCGCGTCCCGGAATGCGGACATCCTCGAACCTCGCCCGTTGGTAGACTCCTCCAGCCCAAACCTGATTGGTGTAGCAGACTTCGGGCTCAGCTCCCAGGCCAGACCAGTAGTTCTCCTCGAAGGAGGACTGGTGGATGGCGAGGAAGACCCACAAGCACCGCACCTACGAAGTGCGCAACGACCTCTACGCGGAGGTCACCAACCGCATCGTAGCCGCCTTGGAGCAGGGCACCGCGCCGTGGGTCTGCCCGTGGCGACGTGACGGCGAGTCCGGGCGCCCGCGCAACGGCGCCTCCGGGCACGTCTACCGCGGCGTCAACACCATCCTGACCGGGATGGCCGGCTTCGCCTCGGCGCGCTGGTACACCTTCAACCAGGCGAAGCGGCTCGGGGGTCGCGTTCGTCGGGGCGAGAAGGGCACCAGGGTCGTCTACTGGAAGTTCATCCAGGCCGAGGCGCCGTCGGAGGATGGCGAGCAGGAGGACCATGGCCGGCGGGTTCCTCTGCTGCGCTCCTACACGGTGTTCAATGCCGAGCAGATCGAGTGGCCCGAGGCCAGCGAGCACGCGCCCTGCGTCGACGATCTCGACTCAGGCACGCGACTCGACGAGCACGATGCGGCCGTTGCCCTGATTGAGGCGACCTGGGCCGACATCCGCCACGGTGGCGACCGCGCCTGCTACTCGCCGTCGGCGGACATGATCCGCCTGCCCGCGCCCGGTCGGTTCCAGCAGCCCGGCGACTACTACGCCACGGCACTCCACGAGCTGGCCCACTGGACGGGACACGAGAGCCGCCTCGCTCGCGACCTCGCAGGGCGCTTCGGCTCCGAAGCCTACGCCGCGGAGGAGTTGGTGGCAGAACTCGCCGCCGCCTTCCTCTGCGCCGACCTCGGTATCCCCGGGCAGCTCCAGCACGCCGAGTACATCGGCTCCTGGATCCGGGTCCTTCGCGGCGACAAGAGGGCCATCTTCACGGCCGCGAGGCACGCGCAGGAGGCCGCGGACCTCCTCACGGGGGTGGCGGCCGGGCTCGATGACGACGAGGCCGAGAACGCCCCTGGGATGCCCCAGGAGGCACCGCGATGAACGACCGCGACACCAACACCAACAGCATCATCGGCAAGGTGGGCGAGTACCGGGGCGTGGAGCACCCGTACCTGACCGGCTACACCGTGCGCGTCGTCGCCGTCGTCAAGCGTCCCGGCGGCGACCCCAACCGGGGCGCGGTGTGCGTCACCCGCGAAGAGCTGCTCGCCGCCGGTGGGTTCGACGAGGCGACCGACATCTTGGAGGTGGTGGCGTGGCTCGACGTGCCGTACCGCCGGTGGGGGGCCGTCTCCTCCGACGTTCGCCTTGCTGACCTTGTCGACCTGCGGGAGGAGGGGTGATGGACATCGACCTCGATCGCGAGCGCGTGGCGTGCGTGTTCCTGCTCGGCGGCGGTGAGCTGCACGAGGCCCATCCCGACTTCCCCGACGAGTGGGACGGCGTTCTCCGCTACTGGTACGAGGGCCAACCCCACTACGCGGCCCTCGCGGACCTCGGGCTCGACCACGACGACGAGGTGCGGACGGCGATCATCGACTGCCTGTTCGGCTACCCGGAGCCCCCGCCTGGCTGGCGGAGGGTGGCGTCGTTCACCTCGTCCGGCGAGCGCGAATGCTGGTGGTGCGGTGACGGCACGGGGCACGAAGACGAGCGCGAGAACTGCACGCTCTGCGAGGGCGACGCCTACGTCTACCTCGGCGAGGGCTGGTGCGAGGTCATCTACGTCCGCCAGACGGAACACGCGGACGACTACAGCGGCGGGTCCTCGCCGCCCGCCTCGTAGGCCAGCCGCACTCGGTCCGCGTCCTCCAGGCCAGGAGCCGTGAAGGCGGTCCGGTCCAGAACGGCGCGCAGGATGGAGGCGATGGCCGCAAAGATGAGGCCGCCGACCAACGAGGCGAAGCCGGCGACCAAGAAGAGCGGAGCCGCCATCTCCTTCCTGGCGTAGCCCGCGTCCATCCACAACAGCCCCCACACCAGTACGCCGGACCCGACGATCACCATCAACTTCGCGGCGATGCTCAGGTTCCTGGCCGCTCGATACGCGGGTCTGTGGCTGGAGAGCAACGCCCGGTAGGTGGCGCGGCTGAACGAGCCATGGGCACCGACGGTCACCCCGGCCGCCGCTTCGCTCTCACGTGGATCGGTGTCCTGCACCGGGAACCTCCGCCACACGAGCCACCTCAGCGCCAGACCAACGGCGACGGCGGCAAGAACGAGCAGGATGAACGACTCCGTCGGCCCCACTCCCTACTCTCCAGGAATCGGGTAGCCCGGCGTGACCTTGGGGTCGCCGTCGCCGTCCACGCAGGGGGTGAGGGTCTTCGCGACGGGGTCGACGATGACCGCGCACCACAGGTCACCTTCGGAGAGGGTCTGGTTCAGCTCCAGCTCGACGTGGACCAAAATCCCGTCCTCGTTGAAGCCGTCCTCGTCGAACTCGACATGGACCTCCACGTCGATCAGCACCCCTGGCCACTCGCCCGGCTCCACATGGACGGCCACCTCGTAGAGGTTCGGGGCCGGGTCCTCCTTCCACAGGAACTCGGTGGGCGCCACCTCGACGAGGTTGATCCCACAGCCTTCGGGGTTGCCCTCGTAGCAGTCGGCCTCGGTGAAGTAGGGGTCGGGCGCCCCATCACCATCGAAGTCCCCGTTGTCGACCGCAATCGAGAGGTCGACGATGTGGCCACGCACGACGTGGGGATCGCTCCAGCCCACCAACGTCGTGAAGCCGTAGGTCTTCACCTCGCATGTCTTCGTGACCCCCGCACAGACGAAGCCGGCCTCGCAGTCCCCATCGTCCTCGCACTCGACGCAGGCGTGGTTGAAGCAGATCGGCTCAGCCTCACCGCACTGCGCGTCGACGACGCACTCGACGCAGGCCCCGTCGGCATTGCAGAGCAGCCCGTCCCCGCAGTCCGCGTTGTTCAAGCACTCGACGCACTCCTGCTCGAAGCAGAACGGTTCAGCCCCGTCACACTGAGCGTCACCCTCGCACTCGACGCAGGCCCCATCGACACTGCACCACGTAGCATCCGGCCCGCTGAACACGCTGCCGTCCTCGCAGTCGGCGTGGGCCAGGCACTCCTTGCAGGCCCCTTCGGGAGTGCAGACGCCCCAGCCACCGCAGTCGCCGCATGAACCGCCGCAGCCGTCGTCACCGCAGATGATCCCGCTGCACGAGGGCACGCAGCCGTCGGGGTAGGCGCAGTGGCCGTCGAGACACACGAACTCGGCCTCGCACTGGATGTCGAACTCGCACGAGTCCGCGCACACGCTGTCGACACAGACCTCGTTGAACCCGCAGCCGCCGCACGAACCCCCACACCCGTCGTCACCGCAGGCGACCCCGCTGCACGAGGGCACGCACGCATCCGGCCCAGCGTCGATGTCCTCGCCAACGTCCGGCTCGGCCGCGTCGGCGTCGATGCTCACGTCTGGGCCGGCGTCAACCACGTCGGCGTCGTCGACCACGTCGGGCTCGGTGGCCGAGTCGAGGTCGGCGTCTGGGTTGGCGTCGGGAGTGCCGCTGTCGGCGGCCCCGCCGGCGTCGGCCATGTCGGCGCCAACATCGTCGGCCGTACCCACATCGACCACGTCCTGCGCGCTACTCGCGTCGCCCGCGTCGACCTCACCGTCCTCGACCGCACCAGCGTCGGCCTCGTCGGCGAACCCGTCGATGCTCCCGGCCGCGTCGAGGTCCGGCGTCGCGTCCGGGCCGGTCGCCGAGAGGGACCCCGACGACGAGCTGCCGTCGCTGCACGCGCCGAGCACGAGGCCTGCGAGGGCCACGAGCGCAAGGCTCCTGACTGCTGTGCTCCAGACGATCATTCGACTCCTCGTGTGCCTCCGGGGGTGGTCTCCCCCCGAGATTCGGCGGGAACAGCATCAAGATCAAGTCGACGACTTGACCTTGCTGTTCGTGGTCGACGCCACCGTGGTGCCTGAACGTGTCCCGGAGGACCAGATGCCCCGGACACGTGATCAAGAACTGCTTCGAGAGGTCGGCCAGCGAGTTGCCGCCGCCCGCTCAGCGCGTGGGTTCACGCAGGAGCGCCTCGCCGAGGTCATCGGCATCGAGCCCGTGACCCTCTCGCGCTGGGAGACGGGGCACCGCGCCCTTTCCCTCTCAACGTTGGCCGCCATCGCCGACGCCTTGGAGATCGGGCTCGGCGACCTCCTCGACGTGGACCGGACGCTGCCTGAGCCGGAGCACGGTCCCGACGAGCTGGAGCTGCTCCGGGGCTTCTCCGGCTTGACTGGCCCGCGACGGGAGCTGGTGCTCCGCCTCGTGCGCGAGTTGGGCGCGTAGCCCACGTCAACGCCCCCGCAGCCCCATGCGCCACGCGACCTCGGCCGCACGCCACACCACGAGGTTCGCGACGCCCTCGACCACCAGCACGGCGTCCCGATCCTCGGTCACCTTGCCGAACAGCTCTTCGAGGGCGGCGGCGAACGCGGCTCGGGCGTCCTGGTAGTCCGGGCACTGCCCGAGGGCCACGTCGAAGGCCAGGTCCGGCAACGCGGCCTCCCCCACGCCCTCCAGCTCGGCGCGCACGGCCAACAGGGCGTCGATCGCCCGGTCCAACGCCTCGATCCTCGCTTCCCTGTCCTTGTCGTTCATCGCCCCACCAACTCCCCGCCCACGACCCGTGCAAGGGCGGCCTCTCGCAGCCGGATGTCCGCCGACCAGAAGCCAGCCGCGCCCTCACCGAAAGGCAGGTCGACCTCGACGAGCCCGGCCGCCTGGAGCGTGCCCGAGGCGCCGAGGCGTCGCCGCAGATCGAAGCGCCCGTGCAGATCCAGCCGAGCGAGCCTGGCGACCGTCTCGGGGCTTGGGGTGCCGTTGCACACCTCGGGCGCGACGACGACCAGGGCCTCCTCGAACTCCTTGCCGAGCGCGACCGCGACCGCCAGCCGCAGGGCGAGCACCTCCACGGGCGTGAGAGCCAGCTCCTCGGCGAGGCGCTCCAGGCGCGGCAGGCGGGCCACCTCTCGCGACGCCTCGATGCGGCGGGCGAGGTGGTCACGCTGTTCCTGGGCCTCGTCCGGCGGCGTGGCGGTGCCACCCGCGTCATCGACGACGCGGAGCCCCCGGCGTCGTTCCTTCTTCTGGGTCCTGCTGTTCAACGCCTTCGACAAGCTCTTCGCCTCGGCGACGAGCAGGTCGATCACCTCGGCGAGGTACTCGGCGTCGTCGGCGTAGGGTTCGGCCGCTCGGGCCTTGATCAGGGACATCGTCGCCTCCGTCAGGTGTGTCCGCCCCGACTACTGGCGAATGAGGGCAGTCTGAGCCCCCCCTACAGTTTCCACCGATGACGGCTGGGCAAAGCGCCTCACGCTTAGTAGCCTCTTCACCGAGGGGCTCGGACGGAGGAGGCCGACGACTTGCGCTATCTGGACTCGGGGCGTCGTGATGCGGGCGAAGCGGTGGGCACATGGCTGGACGCGATTGTCCGCGACGGCGTCGAGGAACTGCGCTTTCAGACGGGCTTCTTTAGTCGAGACGCCCTGAGATGGATTGCGCCCGCACTCGAACGGTTGCGCGACACCGATAGCCTGGTACGGGCGGTCGTTGGGTCCAATGACGGCGGAACCACGGACGAAGATGTTGATGCGCTCGCTGTCGCGCTCGGCCTTCCCCGGTCCACCGCGCAACTCGGTGTCGTGACCTACACCAGCGGCTACTTCCACCCCAAGACGATACACGTCCGCCTCGTCGGAGGCAGAAGCGTCGCCTACGTCGGCTCGGCCAACCTCACTCGGTCGGGGATCTCTGGCCTCCACGTGGAAGCGGGGTTGGTGCTTGATTCGTCGGAGGGCGACGACAGCGACCTGCTGGCCACCATCGCCCAGGCCGTCGATGCTTGGTTCGTTGCCCCAGTTCGACCGGGCTTCCATCCGGTGACCGCGCCAGACGATGTAGCAGGGCTTGTAGCAGCGGGAGTTCTGACGGAAGCCTCCGTCGCAGAAGAACAGCGGCGAGCGCGAGAATCAGCCGCTTCTGGAGCAGGTCGCGGGCGGCGCTACACTGGCCCCGGACTACAACCGCTCGTTGCTCCGCCCGAAGCGGGGCCGCGTGGAGTCGCGGGGGGTGTCGCGGAGGCGGCGGCAACCTACGATGTCTCCCGCCCCGTGGAGGACCGCCCGGACTACCCGGACATTTTCCGCTTCGCTCCTGGCGCGGAGGGCGGGGCGATGTCCGGCATCGAGGCGCTGTCAGGCCAGGCACTGCCGGACGGCATGGTGGGCCTCATCGTGCGGCTCAATCGTGACACGGCTCGCCGGGCGTTAGGAGGGCCGGGCACCGCGAATCTAACAATCCCGATGAGTAGCGATGTCCTTCGAGTGTTCCGGTTCGGGTTGGACGGAACGCCACCAAAGCCCCGGGTCGAGCTGCCCCTCTCGATTCGTTTCGTGGCCGACAACGGGTCGGTAGGACCCTATAGGGCAGAGTCCGCCAGCCTCATCGGCTACGGATTCCACCCCGACGAGACCAGCCATCGGAACGTGCGACTCACAATTCCGGTCGTTGAACTTGAGCTTCAATCCGCGGCAGAAGCTCTCGGATGGGCCGTGCCGGCAGCCGGAAACTTCGCACTGCTGGAGTGGCCAACACCTGGTCGCCCGACGTGGTCGCTGACCTATCTCGAACCATCGTCCTCAGCGCACTCAGCGGCGTCCGAGGCGTTCAACGAGGCCGTCACCCGTCGCGAAACCGTCGGAAGGGGCGCGTGCTGGTTGTCGGCGGCCCAACGTGCAGCCTGGTTGCCGTAGCCCGGGCGGTGGAGCACCAACTAAGCCCGCAACAGCACCAACGTCTCCTCGTTGATGGAGTTCTTCTGGTGCAAGTCGTACCGGGGGTACGTGTTCATCGGCACAAGCGCCTCCAGCGTGAATCCAACGTGGACAGCCACGTCCCCGAGCAACTCCGGTGTGTCGATGACGAACTCGCGTCCTGCCAACGTCGTCCGATTCGTGCCCACGACCAATGCTGCCGGCGCGCCAGGTGACAACGCCGCCCTGATGTTGGTCAGGCACTCGGCCATATCCCGAAAGTACCGATAGATCAGAGCGGGCTTGTTCTGGCGACGGAATCCGTTGCCGGGAAGTCCTGCCGCCGCCAACAGGTCGCCGCACAGGTCAGTCACGGTCTTCGGCAGGATCTTCGACCCGACCCTCACGAGGTCGTTCTCCAGTTGTCGACGCTCGCTCGTAGCGATGTCACGTGCTCCCACGAGTGCGGCCTCCGTGCCACGGATATCGCCGGGATGGACGAGGCCGAGAAGCACGAGGCTCAATCGCTGAGTGTCGATGTACGGGAGCGCGGTGGCGTAAGGGGGGCTGGTGATGACCGCGTCGAACTCTCGGGCCAAGCCGCCCGCCTCCAACGGCGAAGTTGCGCGGATGTCGGCGAGAACCGCCCGCTGATTGCCCCGAACCTCCCCAAGCTCGCGTCGGGCAGCGACGACACGCGGAACCACGCGCTCCAAGGCGTCTAGGAACATGCCGATGAGTGGGTAGTTCTCGCCCGGCTCCTTCCGGCGACGAATGCGGAGATCGGCCGGCTCCTGCCACGACGCCGAGCGAAGCTGGTCGCTGAGAACCACCTCGAAAACCCGTCGGTCATCAGGCCTCTCGCTGAACACCTCGTCAAGGCTCCTGAACAGAACCACGCACTGCGCAAGGACGGACGGTGGAAACCACTCGTTCAGGTAGCCGGCGCCCGGCAGTTCATCCAGCCAGTCGGGGCCAAGCATTTGCCGCAACTGCCCGGCTGGAACGGGCTCTCGGTGTGAGAGCCCGGAGCGCCACGGCGACAGGATACGGTCGAGGGCCTCGGCATAGTCAGCCAGTGGGCCGTGCGCGAGGCGTAGGGCGCGTACCTTCGCATTCGCGATCAGTGCTGCGAGGGGATTCCGATCTGTGCCGAGGCAGTCCCAGCCGACGTGAGCCGACTCCAACAATGTTGTGCCGCTTCCGCAGAACGGATCCAAGACCGCGGCCCCCCCCTCCAAGCCCAGCATGTTTCCGATGGCGCGAACGACTTGCGGGTTGAACTTCCCCTTGTACTCATGCAACCCGTGAGCCGAGTATCGGGTCGCCTGACGCGCACTGCCGTTCGAGGCCGACCGTTCCAACCTAGCCTGGAGCGGCACCAGCTCGGACCTTTCGGCAACGCGGATCCGGCCGAAGTAAGTGAGCCGTTCGAGGTCGGCCAGAGGGGCATCGCCCGACAGCACGAGTCCGTCATCATGCACCTCGGGCTCTTGGTTGAGCAGCCCCAGCACCTCGCGTCGGGCGAAGTCGCGCTCGTAGTCGAAGTACCGATAAGAACGCCATTCCAGAACGGTGTTCACGGCGCCTCCCGTCGGAACACGATGATCGTCTCCTTACGAATCCGAGAGTTGGTTGGGTTGAAGGCCTTCCGGTGGAGCGGGATCTTGCGGGCGAAGGTTGCCTCAGTGGAGAAGCCAGCGGTGGCGGCTGCCCGCTGGAGCAGCGCCGCGTTGTCAATGATCTCGCCGTGGATCTTCGAGTCGCCGACCTGAAAGCAGGCGTGCCCACCGGGAACCAGCACCTCGTTGAGGAGTTGGAACACCTGCGACATCTGGTCCTCGAAATCCTGTGCTGTCGCTGGCTTGCGGCGGAAGTAGTGCGGGCGCGCACCGATTTCCCGTTCCCGCACGGGAATGGGGTCCATCCCCAGCCAGTACATCCGGTACTTGTGATACAGCCAGTATTCGTAGGCGTTCGGGTACGGCGGCGAGGTCACCGCGAGGGAAATCGGGCGCGGCAAGTCCTGCGGCCTAACCGTGAGCACGTTCTGATTCACGATGATCGATGGAGGGACCCGCACCAGAGGCGGCCAAGTCGATGTGAGAGCCGAATCGAGATTCGATACGGCGCGGGCGAAGAGTTCGTAGACATCTTTCTCGGTGACGCCGTTCTCGATTGCTGCGTACCGCGTGTCGCTCTCCTGATTGGAGACGCGAACAATGATAGACGATAGGGCCACCTTCAAAGCGTCCCGTGTGGAGATGTCCTCAACCGCACGAATCTCGTAGGTCAGGGAAGCCAGTGCTTGTTGCACCTCTGGCTTGAACCAGTGGTCGACACGAGGAATGTCGGGTACGGGATGCTTCACTCCAGCCTCAACCCGCGCCAAGACATCTCTGGCTGCCCGGAGCAGCCCAGGCGGACTCGGCCTCGTCTTGACCTTCGTGATCAAACACGCGAGGGGGTGGAGGTCGATGCCGACAGTCGGCTTCCCCGCCAAGGCCGCCTCCACCAATGTGGTGCCGCTCCCGCAAAAGGGGTCCAACACGTAGGAGTCGTCCCCTGGATGGAGGCGCTCAATGAGCGCCCGCGGGATCTGGGGGATGAACTTCGCTGGGTACGGATGGGCACCATGCGCGCCCCTTCGGGTCTCCGCAGCCTCGAACGTCCAGTCCAGTTCCCCCATCGCCGAGTAGTCGGGTGTAGAGTTGTTGGACAGCGGGAACAACATCTGGCTCACCGGGAAGCTCCTTCCGCACGCTCGTCCCCGTCAGCACCGAACAGGTCGAGTTGCTGCCTCGACGCGATGTACTTCTGGGCTGACGCGATGAACCAGTCCTTCAACGTCAGCCCTTCCTTCGCTAGCGTCGCGTAGAGTTCGCGCTTGAGCTTCGGTTCGATCTCCACCACGACACGACCGCTGCTTCCTCTACTCACCGCCGCCTCCGTGTGACGTGACCTATGTTACATAACGTGGGCGGGGCGTCAACGGCAGCGTTCGACTCGATGGCCGAGGTGCTCGACCTGGAGTCCGGTTCGGGAATCGGCTACGGGTGGAGGGGTGGAGCGTGAATGCTGGTGGAGAAGGCCAGGGCGTGACGGGAACGGGTAAACCGGAAGTAGTTGCTACCCGGGCTTGGCCACACCACGGGTTCGCCGACCTGTTACCCCTGATCCACGGCCCCGAGTTCGATGCCCTGGTCGACGACATCCGCGAGCACGGCCTCCGTGTACCGATCGTGCTCTTCGAGGGCCAGGTGCTCGACGGCCGCAACCGCCTGCGTGCTTGCCGGGCCGCCGGCGTCGAACCCCGGTTCGAGGAGTTCGGCGGCACCGAGGACGACGCACTGAACTACGTCGTCTCGCTCAACGTTGCGCGCCGGCACCTGACAACCCCGCAGCGGGCGGCCCTCGCGCTCCGCCTCTTGCCCGTGGAAGCAGAACGCGCCCGTCGGCGGATGGAGGCCGGCGTCGCTGACCCTACGCAAGATTCTGCGGAGGGTCCCGCTAACGGCGAGGCGACCGAACTGGCAGGCCGTCGGGTCGGGATCAGCAAGGAGACGGTCCGCCAGGCCGCCCGCATCGCCGAGCACGCCCCCGACGTGGTGGACGCCATGTCCGACGGGCTGGTCCGCTCGCTGCCCGAGGCGCAGCGTCTGGCCCACATCCCGCGGCAGCAACGACCCGCTGTCACCGAGCACCTGCGGGCGCACGGCGGCAAGGTGTACGACGCGGTCAGGGCCATCCGATCGGAAGAGCACGCCGCCCGGGTCGACGAGGCCCCGACGCCAACCGTTGTCCGAGCACCCGGGGTCACCCTGCTCTACGGCCAGCACGTCCTCGACGCCCTGCGCCAGCTCGACGAGGGCACCGCGCACTCAGTGATCACCAGTCCGCCCTACTGGGGTTCGCTCCGCGACTACGGCGGCCCCCCGGTGGCCTGGAGCGACGGTTGGTCCGGGCACCTCGGCGGCGAACCCACCGTGCAGATGTACGTCGAGCACCTGGTCGCCGTCTTCGACGCGATCCGAAGGGTCCTCCGCCACGACGGCACCGCCTGGCTGGTGCTCGGCGACAACTACGTGGTCCCGTCGAACGCGCACGGTGCCTTGAAGCCGAAGGACCTGGCCCTCGTGCCCCACCGGGTCGCCCTCGCGCTCCAGAGCGCGGGCTGGTGGGTGCGGCAGGACGTGGTGTTCGCAAAGACCAACCCGATGCCCGAGCCGGTCACCGACCGCCCCACGAGGGCGCACGAGTTCGTCTTCCAGCTCGCTCACCCGGACGGCGACGGCACGTACTACTACGACGGCGCGGCGGTGCTGGAACCCTTCGTGGACGGGCACCCGAAGACCGACCGCCGTGGACGGCAGCGCGGCGTGGGTGGACGAGGTGACGGCCACACCCGGCCCCACGGCATCAACCCCCGGCCCAATGAACGGGGGCGCAACCGGCGAAGCGTCTGGACCATGCCCACGCAGTCCGGGGATGGGCACATCGCGGCCATGCCCGAGGCCCTCGTCGAGCCGATGATCCTGGCCGGCACGTCGGCGACCGGGGCCTGTGCCGCCTGTGGAACGCCGTGGACCCGCCAAGTGCGGCGAGGCGATCCGGTGGGGCCAAGCGGTCGGTCCGCGCACTCGGCAGCCTACGGCGACGCCAGCCGCACCGGACGCCCCGGCCGGCAGGTAGGCGTGGGAGCCGCCGGGACGGCCGGCAAGGGCTTCGGGGTGTCCGAGGTCGAGACGACCGGCTGGCAGCCCCCCTGCGACTGCGACACCGCCGAGGTCGTTCCCTGCACGGTGCTGGACCCGTTCTCCGGGGCGGCGACGACCGGCATGGTCGCCCGGAAACACGGGCGGAGCTTCATCGGCATCGATCTCAACGCCGGCTACCTGGATCTTGCGAAGAAGCGCATCGGGATCGAGTAGGACGTGGGCGAGAACGCCGCCTGCTGAGAAGCATCCAGTTCGGCGACACCTGCGACGGCTCCCACGCCTTCAACACCTGGAGCGCCTTCCACAGGTCCACCTGCCGGGCGCGCACCTCGTGCTGTAGAAGGCGGCGGATACCTCCGGTGTCCCGGACCGCCAGCGTGGCCAGCTGCCGATCCTCGACGACATGTGCGACGACCTCGATCTTCCCGATCAGGGGGTTGCGCGAGCGCACCGTGACGACCTCGCGGTCCACGGCGTCGCGGGACACCAGCTCGACCAGCCAGCAGCGAACGTCGTCGGGGGTTCGGTGAAGGGTGACGACGAGGTCGGCGGCTGGCGGCGGCTCCGCGACCTTGTGCCCGCGCTCGCCGGTGGCCCGGGGCCAGACGGTCACGACGATGCCGTCGGCGCTCTCGCGGGTGGACACGCGGTAACCGTCGCCGTCGAGGTCGGTGAACGCGCTGTGCCACGGCCCCGCCGGGTGGACCAGGAACTCGGATCGCCCCGCCGCGCTGGTTGCGCGGACGAGCTGCTTGACGGCCCACGGCATCCGCCAAGCGGGCGGAAGAGGTCCGGCTTCACGAAGGTCGACGAAGACCCGCTGCCGAGCCGTGCCCTTCTTCGAGTGGGCGCCCGGCCGGTAGTTGTCGCCGGCTCGCAGTCGGCGACCCTCGGTAAGGTTCAGAAGGTGCTCGACCTTCAAGGGGATGATGGAGACGGACGGCGAGGGGGAGGCCTGATGCCCTGCGGCCTCCCCCTCGTCTCCGCTGGTGGGACAACCAGCGTCGGGGCCACCCCGTGGAGTGGTCACCCTGCCGTCGTGTGGCCGACCAGCCGAAGGCCGGTCGTTGGCCGTCTCGCCCGCGCCGAGCTGGCGCTCCAACTCCGGGGACTCTGCCGAAGCAGATTCCGGGTAGGGAGAGAGAGAGTCGCAACCCTCTACCTCTTCCGCCTGCAAGCAGGAGGAATCACCATTGCCCAGGGGCATCGCGGTGGATCGAGTACCCCTGTAGGAGGACTCCCCTGGGGAACAGGGGGCCTTCTTCGAGGGCACTCCTTCTGGGTCACCATCACCCTCGGCTGACGCCGGGGGATCAGGATCGTCAGGACGTGCTTGCGCACGTGCAGGCACGTTCAGGTTCGGGGGTTGCGCAAGCACATCCCCCATCACCATCACGCCCTCGGCTCGAAGCCGCGCCGAGGCAGTTGGACCTTCGCGGAAATCCCGGAGGAGCCTGCGGAGGTACGCCTTGGTGACCGCCTTCCACTTGTTCCGTCTGCGGGCCTCGTTGAGGCTCGCATCCGGGGGCAAGCGGGAGAGCAGCTCGCACGCCTTGTCGGTCGTGAGGCCGATCTCGCGGGTGGTCACCATGTACGTCTTGATGAGCGGCACCGGCTCGCACCGGGCGTCGTAGATGCGGGACGCCTTCTCGGCCTTGTCGTCCAGGTCGCGGAGGGCCTTCTCCACGTCGAAGCCGAGGTCGTCGAGGATCCCCCGGTACACGGTGAACGCCGTCTTGGCCTCGGCCACGGTGTTGGCGGCGATCCCGATGTCGTCGCCGAAGCAGCCGGACTCGTACCCCTGCTTGCGCAGGCGCCGGGCGATCACCGTCTGCACCAGGTTGAAGAGCAACGGGGCGATGGGTGCCCCCTGCTCGATGCCGTACTCCTTGGGCTTGTGGAGGCGGCCGTCCCCGAGTCGGGTGCGCACCCGGGCCAGCTCGACCACTTCCCTCGCCTGCGGGCCGGTGAGGCCGAGCAACTCCTTGAGGGCGACCTTGATCGCCTTGTGTGGGAGGTTGCCGTAGGCGTCGTGCAGGTCGACGAGCAGGACGAAGGGGCCGTGCTCCCGGATGAGGGTCATCAAGCTGACGGCGAACACGTCCTGGATGGTGATGCCGTCCTCGCGCTTGGCGAACTGCTCGAACTCGCGGCGGTTGCGGAAGCCGACGACGCCGGGGTCGAGGGCGTCGCGCTCGTAGACCAGGGGGATGAGGGACAGGAGCATCCGCGCCTGCTGTGCGAGGCGCTTCTTCTCCGAGGGGGTGTCGATGTTGCGCACCTTCGCCTTCTGCTTGAGCGAGGTCCTCGTGCTCGCGAGCCAGGCCATCTTCCCCGTGGGGTTCGAGAGCAGGTCGGCCAGCGGCTGGAAGGCGCTCACGTCGCCGATAAGGTCCCTGTAGGCGGCCTTCGTCTCGCCGTTCTGGTCTACCCGGTCTGGACTTCCGGCGTGGGTGATCCCGAGCACGGACAGGGGGTCGCCGGAGAGCATCTCGCGGGCGATGTAGTCGAGTTGCTCGGGCAGGAGAGCAGTGTCCCACGGCTGCGCCTTCCACCGGAGCCAGGCCGGCTTGGGGTCGAACGGCTTCTGCTTGCGGGCCCGAGGGTGCTTCACCGGCCCCTCCAGAAGGTCAGGAGTCGCCCCGAGGGCCGCGGGAGGCCGTGCGGTGCCCACGGCTGCTTGTCGTAGCCGATCCACACCGGCCGCGCCTGCGTGTCCATCCCGAGATCTGTCGTGGGGAGCACCTTCGGGCTGGTGCGCAGCAGCCCCACCGCCTGCTGGTACGTCTTCTGGTCGGCGAGCAGGACCAGCAGCGTGTCCGGGGCCACCTGGTCGAGGGCGGCCTCGACGAGCACCTTGACGTGCTGTCCACCGGGGCCGTCGTGACCTCGGAGCACCCGCTGCCGAGTCCGGTGCGGCACCTCCCCCGGGTTCCGCATCATCTCGGCCACCGACCAGTGGTGCTTGGAGGGCACGTTGAGTACGACGACCTCCCACGGCAGGGGTGGTAGCGCCGCGTCGTGGTACGGCCACGGCTGGTGGTAGACCCAGTGCAGGGGCAAGAGCGCGGACAACGCCTGCGCGGTCCCGCCCCACCCGGCGCCGATGCACAGGGCGGCCGGGTTCTTTCGGGCCAGCGAGTAGTCCCGCGTCACCGCCGACGTGGTGTCCATCACCACCTGCTTGACGAGGGCCAGCGCCTCGACGGGGAGCCGGATCACGTCGCAGGTGTAGATGGTGTGGTTGTGCTGCGGGGACCAGGTCGCCGGCAACCTGGCGGAAGCGCGCACGGACGCCACGTCGGGGATGAGACGCCGGATGCGAGCCAGGTCCTTGAGGGCGAGGGGCACCGGCGTTGTCGAGTCCGATTCCTCGGGGAGGCACTCGACGATGTCGTCGCCCCCGTCCACCACCTGCACGGCGAGGTCGTCGTCGTCCTCGTCGGCGGCCTTGGGCTTGGCTACCGGCCACACCCAGCAGTTCTGGAGCGCGTCGAAGTAGGACGGCCGGCCCTCCCCTCGCACGTAGGCGCCGGGCGGCGGGATGTCGAACCCGAGGGGACGGGTCGACCAGTGCAGCGCCATGTCCACGGCGAAGACTGCGCACGCCTTCGGGCTGTCGTCCACCGAGGCGGCCCACTTGGCCTCCTTCATCGCCTCGATGCGCATCTGCTCGGACATCTCGGCGGTGACGACCTTGCCGCGCCCTCGACGACGAAGTTCTTCGCAGACATCGAAGGCCAGGGTGAGGGGCAGGGCGGTGCGCAGGTCACCGTGGATCCCACCCTGCCGTTCGACGACCTCGTTGAACTCGGTGGGCGTGACCCGCTCCCGTCGTCGGTGAAGGGCATCGACGCGGCGTCGCAGTTCGCGCCGTGCCCATCCGCCCTTGCTGGCGCGCCTAGCGGTCACGACCGTCCGCCTGGAGACGGAGGGCGGCCTCCACCTCGTGGAGGTCGAAGCGGAGCTGACTGCCGACCCTGTAGGCGGGGATGCGCCCCGCTCGTGCCCACGCCCTCACGCTCTGCGCGGTCACGCGGAACCGATCCGCGACCTCGGCCGCGGTCAGGCTGGTCCCCTTCGTCAACGTCGTGCGCGTCGTCTTGTCCGTGCTCATGTCGGTCCTCCTGCGTCCCTACTTCTCTGGCGGTATAGAAGGATTCGCGACGCCGCCGACGACGGCCGGAAACGGTGCCTGCTCCTCCCGAACGACGGGAGGAGCTTGCCGTCGGCGTCGACCCGAACCGACGCGCAAAACGCGAGGGGTCGGTCGAGGCCGGTGACCGAAACGGTCAACGGTCGCAGAACCCCCGATCCGGCCGCCGACGGTGTGCGTCCATACCTGCACGAAAGCGTCGGCGGCGCTGCGCGAAAGGGCACGGTTGGGGTGGGTTCGGTTCCGCCACGGAGAGCTGTGCCCGCCACGGCGGAACCGTCCCCGGCCGCCTACTCGCCATCCTCCCCCGTGAGGGCATCGGCGATGTCCTCGTGCCCCGCCTCGACGAGCCACGCGATCGTGGTGTCGTCGTCGTAGCCCTGATCGGTGAGCGCGTCGGCGAT
This sequence comes from Myxococcota bacterium, assembly GCA_963169045.1. Classification (GTDB taxonomy): domain Bacteria; phylum Myxococcota_A; class Bradymonadia; order UBA7976; family UBA1532; genus CAUJDF01. The sequence continues at coordinate 99,344 of CAUJDF010000029.1, read as the reverse complement.
GTTCACCGAGTCGGCCCCCGCGCATTCCAGAGCGCGGACGATGCACGGGAGCACGAAGGAAGCCCCCGCCCTGTGCCCCATGTGGAAGGCCGCCTCCAGGCGTGTGGAGTGCTCTCGGCCGTCCGGGGTGACGTAGCGGTTGCCGTTGCGGCGGATCTGGTCCGCCAGGTTCTTGCTGGTCGCCATGACCAACCTCCTTTGCATCCCCTCGGCCCGTGCGGCGAACCCGACCAAGGGGCGTGAACAGAACTGGCTCGCACCAGCACTACTCTTCGCCGCTCGGCTCTGAGCCCCCGATACCGGGGGTCCAACGCCGGGGGGCTCAGAGTGGAGCGGGCGAAGAGTAGTGGGGCCGAGCGTGGCTACCTCGGCCCCGGCTTCGCTCCTCGACCTCGCGGGCCTGAGGGCGACATCGCCAGATGGTCACGGCACCCGACAGCACCACGCACCTCGTCACCACGGACGACCTCGTCCCTCACCCGCTGGCGGGCCTGTTCCCGGCTCCGAGCGAGCAGGAGTGCAAGAACCTCAAGGATGACATCCGCGCCAACGGTCAGGCCGTGCCCATCCTGCTCTACGAGGGCCGCATCCTCGACGGACGGTCCGTCTACGCGGCCTGCCGCGCCCTCGGCGTCCCGGTGAAGTACACCGTCTTCGAGGGCAACGAGGACGAGGCGCTCGCGCTCCTGTTGTCGCGCAACCTGATGCGGCGGCACCTCACCACTGCCCAGAGAGCCGCGCTCGCGGTACGGCTGCACCCGTTCGAGGCCAACTTGGCCCGCAAGCGAATGTTGGCGGGCAAGGCCGACCCTACCCAAGCCGTTGGGCAGGGTCGGAAGGGCGAAGCGACGGCCCTCGCCGGCAAGCGCGTCGGCGTCAGCGGTGAGTCCGTTCGCCAGGCGAAGCGCATCCAGGCGCAGGCCTCAGACGTTCTGGACGCGATGCTGGCGGGCAAGATCAAGAACCTGGCCGACGCGAAGAAGCTGGCGGTCCTCGACAGGGAGGATCGCACCGCAGTGCTCGCCGCGTCGGCCGGAGATCCCGATGCGCTTCGTGATGCCCTTCGTATCCGCCGGCACGGGCGCAGTGCGAACCGTGCGACGCAGACGGCGTCGCATCCGCCCACCCAGCGGCTTCCGGTGTCCGACCGCTACCAGGTTCTTGACGGGCATGTTCTGGACCGGCTCCGCGAGCTGGCGGATGGCAGTGTCCACGCCTGCGTGACCAGCCCGCCCTACTACCGGCTCCGCGACTTCGGGACCAACCCGGTCGCTTGGGGAGGCGACGCCGACTGCTCCCACGAGTGGAACTCCGACAAGCAGTGCCGGTGCGGTGCGTGGTGGGGGGAACTCGGACAGGAACCGACCGTCGACATGTACGTCGAGCACCTCGTGGGAGTTCTCCGCGAGATTCGCCGGGTGCTGCGGCCGGACGGCAGCGTGTGGTTGAACCTGGCCGACACCCCCTCCAAGGGGAGCCTCCCGCTGGTGCCCGACCAGGTGGCCCTCGCCCTCATCGACGACGGCTGGACCGTGCGCAACCGGATCACCTGGGAGAAGCCCAACCCCCGGCCCTCGTCCCCGAGGACCCGTATCCGCGACACGACCGAGGTGGTGTTCGTAATCACCCCGAAGGGGGGCGGCTGCTACTACGACGACTGGCCCCTGATGCAGATGTCGGATCACGGTGGACTGTGTAGGGGCACGGACGTGTGGCGACTCAGCGCGACACGAGGCGACCGGGGAGGCCACGCTGCGCCCTTCCCCCCGGAACTGGTGCGGCGGTGCATCACAGCCGCCACCTCTGCTGGTGGCTGCTGCCCCGCCTGTGAGGCGCCATACCGCCGCGTCGTTCACGCAGACAAGCCCGGGTACGTGGACGTGGGGGGCGTCAAGAAGTGGAAGAACATGCAGTGGTTCACCACGACCGGATGGTCCCCCTCCTGCTCCTGCAATGCAGGTGCGCCGGTCCCCTGCACCGTCCTCGATCCCTTCGTCGGCTCGGGCACCACCGTCGAGGTCGCGGTGGGACTCGGGCGCCGCGGTGTCGGCGTCGAACTGCACGCCGAGCACGCGGCGGGGGCGCGCACCCGTCTCGCGGCCATCACGCCGCCGGACGAACTGCCCGACCTCCGGCTGAGCATGTCGGCCGACGAGAATGCCTCCGACCGAGACGCGGCGTAGGTGTGCCACGTGCTCGCCCTCACGCCCTCGGTGCCTCATCAGGCGACGGGGATCGCTCGCCGGAGGAGCTGCCAAAGGCCAGACGCGACGAAGAATCTGCCGGGTGGGGGCTCAGGTACGGCGCACGAAGAGTAGTACGGGCGCCAGACGATGGCAGCCCCGTCCGGCAGGAAGAATCCAGGGCTGCGAAGGCAGAACATAGATGAAGATGTACTACGTGACCTCCACCGAGACCGACGCGGCGGTCGAGGACGATCTCCATCTCGTGAGCGAGATGTTCGTGTGCTGGGCGCGCCGGCACCAGATCAAGTGCGTCGCGCACCGGGACGACAACAAGCCCGGCTTCCGGGTGGTCGTCGACGCAGTCCCGGTAGGCGACCCCGACGACGAGGAGCGCGCCCTCCAGAACCACGTCAACTTCCACGTCGGCAGCCTGCTGCGCTACACCTCGGCCGACCAACGGATGGGGCGCGAGGAACTCGAAGCCCTCCCGGTACTCGGTCTGGTCGACCTCGCCTGGAAGCTCTTCCGCCACATGCCGCGAACTGCACAGCTCGTCCTGTCGGTCGCGGACCTCGACCTCAGCCTGTGGGAGTCCCTGACCCCCGACGAGGTCGAGCGATACCGCCCCCTGGAGAAGCTCATGGAGGCGGACCAGGCCAACCTCCGGGCGAGCCGCGCCAAGTAGAGAGGATTTGCATGCGGCCGACCGGCGGCTGGTCTCGCCGGTCGGTCCTCGCCCCGGAGCACGACCTCTGCCGCTGGCCACAAGCAGGTGGTTCCGGCCACCCTGCCGGACACGGGTTGTGGACCCGTCCCGGGCGGCCGACGGCGGAGGGGGTTGTGGACCCCGTCGCGAACCGGACCTTGCCCGCCCCGGCCCAAGGTGACATTATGTCACCTGATGGAGCATCCACTCACGATGGCCGACGCCGAACGGGTGATCCAGCGGATCGCCCTGGCGCCCACCGGCGTCGCCTTCCGGTCCCACTGCCTGACCCGCATGAAGCAGCGGGGGCTGGATGCGCTGGACATCGTGCGGATGCTGCGCAACCCCGAGATGGTCTGCCCGCCCTACGTGCGGAACGGCGAGTGGCGCTACCGCGTCGTGGAGCGGGCCGGCAACGCGCCGCCCCACCGGCGTGGCGTCAACGTGGTCGTCGTCATCGTGAGCGAGGACCGCCTCCAGGCCCACACGGTGTACCGGCGACGATGAAGGAGAACGACATGAAGTGCTACGAGTGCGGCAAGGCTGAGATGGAGGTCCTCCAGGGCATCCACGAGTACGAGGTGGCCGGGCTGCCGTACCCGGTGGTCCTCGTCGGCGTCCCCATCGAACGGTGCTCCGCCTGCGGCGAGGAGACGGTGACCATCCCCGACCCGGAGGGGCTGCACCGGCTGTTGGCGCTCAACATCGTCGAGGCGGACCGGCCCCTCCTCCCCGAAGAGGTCCGGTTCCTCCGCAAGCTGCTCGACAAGTCGGCCGAGGACATGGCCAACGTGATGGGCGTGGACGCCAAGACGCTCTCCCGTTGGGAGAACGGCAAGCAGAAGATGGGGAAGGTCGCCGAGCGCCTTCTACGCCTGCTCATCCACCAGAAGCTCGCACCGGAGTCCGCGACCTTCGCCGAAGACGTGTTCCCGCGCCTCCACGACGAGGGCGAGGCCGGCCCGGTGAAGTTCAGCCCGTCTGATGGGGGCTGGAATCAGGCCGCGTGATGAGGGCGCGGCCACTCGCCGGCTTCCTCCAGCCTACGGCGGAGCGTGGTCCTGCTGATGCCGAGGCTCGATGCGACCGCCTTGAGGCCGTAGCCGGCGTCGAGCATTGACGTGGCGGGGCGGAGGTCCAACTCGACCCGAGGGCGCCCGCAGTGCTTGCCCTTCGACTGTGCGCGACGGACCCCGGCCACGACGCGCTCCCGGATCATCGACCTCTCGAACTCGGCGAAGGCGCCCAGCAGGTGGAGCAGCAGGCGCCCCGACGGGCTGGTCGTGTCGATGCCGGCGTCCCGCACCGAGACGAACCCGACGCCTTGGTGCTGCAACTCGTCGAGCACCTGGAGGAGGTGCTGGAGGCTCCGCCCGAGGCGGTCGAGCTTCCAGACGACCACGAGGTCGAGCTTGCCCCGGCGGGCCTGCTCCAGCATCCGATCCAAGGCCGGCCGGGACTCGGCGGAGCCGCTGACGCCCTCGTCGACGAACTCCTCCACGATGTGCCAGCCCCGCTGTCCGGCAACCTGCCGAAGCTCGTCGAGTTGAAGGCCGACATCCTGCCCGTGGTTGCTGGTGCTGACGCGGGCGTAGAGCGCGGCCCTGGCCGCCTGGCTGGTGGTCACGTCGTCCTCCTCCGTCGGGCAGAACTACTGGCGACGCCGACCGGCTAAGCCCTGGTCGCGGAGATTCTCGCCGCCGTCGAGAACTCTAGCCGTCGGGGTTCTCGGCCATCGAGAACCAGTTCTCCGGCGTCCGGCGGTTCTCCTGCGCGGTTCTCGCCGGCAAGAATCCGGTTCTCGGGGTGGGAGGGGGCGCTGCGTCGATCCAGCAGAACCGCGTTGAAAAACCCGCCGGGTCCCCGCCGCGACCGTGATCGCCGGATCCAAAGTCAGACACAAAACGAGCCTCGGGATCGGAACGGTCTCGCCCTGCTGCTCTTCCCCACCCGAGCCCGGATCCCCTGAAAGACCGGCAGCGCCGGTGCGGTTCTGCGAGGGGGCTCAGATTCTGACGGCGACGAGTAGTCGAGCTGAACCCGATGACCAAGGAGGTCACACCGTGCGCAGCTCAGCCGCACCCATCGCGCCGTCGCCGCCCGACCAGCAGGAGAACGAGAGCGACGGCTTCATCCAGATCCCGCCGTTCGACCGCGCCGACCGCGGCCCCCACATCACCGTGCTGCGGCACACCGTCTCGGCCGACGCCCTCCTGTCCGCCGAGGAGGTCGTCCGGCTCCTCGGTGGCCGCTCCTCCGTCACCCGGCGGTGGCTTCGGGAGGTGCCGGCCCTGTGGCACCCGAACGGCCGGCTCATCTATCGGTGGGGCGACGTGCTCGACCGCCTCCGCGAGAAGGCCAAGGAGGTGGCGTGATGGCCCGGCGACGCAGGACCGAGTTCCGGGCCTACGAGTACACCGCCCGGCCCCGCGGAGCGAAGCGCACCGTGGACGGCGTCGAGGAGTCGTACTGGACCGTCCGGTGCCGCAAGAAGGGCATGATGGGCGAGTGGTCCCTCGGCTGGCACAGCTCGAACCGCTCGGCCGAGTACGCCTTCTTCGCGTGGGTCGAGAAGCACCGCGCCACGCCGACGCCGGTGGACGGGACCGCCAGCCTCGTGACGGTGATCGATCGGTACATCGAGATGGTGCCGACGATGTCGAAGCGCCCGCGCACGAAGGAGAACCGTATCTTCCGGGCGCGCAAGCTGCGGGCCTTCGTCGAGGCGACCAACGCCTCGATGACCGTGGCGGAGTTCGACAAGGCCACCTTCGAGCAGTACCTCGGCTGGCTTCGAGACGTGCGCAAGCACTCGCCGCAGACGATCGAGAACGCGCTCATCGGCGCCCGGACCATCCTGCGCTGGGCCGAGGTGCAGGGGCTCGTCTCCGACCCGCCCAAGGTCCCGAGCTTCCGCGTGCCGGCCCCGCAGCACGAGGTGCTGTACGCCGAGGACATGGCGGCGACCATCGAGCACGCGGAGGCCCCGCTCGACGTGATGCTTCAACTCCTGTGGGTGACGGGGATGCGGTTCGCCGAGGCGGCGACCACACGGGGCTGCGACCTCCTCCCCGACGAGCTGCTGGTGGTGATCCAGGAGCGCGACCTCTTCGTCCCGAAGACCCCGGAGTCGGCGAGGCGCGTCCCCGTCACGCCGGAGTTGATGAAGCAGCTCGTGGAGCTGGCCACCGCACCCGACGCCCCCCTGTTCCCCTGCTCCGTCGATCGCGTCTACCACTACTGGCGTCACCGCTTCTACAAAGCCCAGGACGCCGCTGGCGTCCGCCGGTTCACCTTCCACGACATCCGGCGTGCGGTGGCCGACCGCCTGCGCAACGGGGGCGTGCCGCTCGACCGCTACGCCAAGGTGATGGGGCACGCGGCGGTTACCGCGGTCCGCCACTACTCGACCGTCGCCCCGGGCGACCTGCACGACGCGCTCGAAGCCGGCCTCGGGGCTGCCCGCCGCCGAGAACCTCGGCCCAACGACGACGGCAACGACGACGCCTGACCCGGCGCGTCTTCATGGTCGTCGAACGCGCCGCAGGAACTCCTGCACGTAGCCGAAGGCGTCCGCCTGCACGGCGGCATCCCGGCGTCCGGTGAGGAACTCGGCACACCGCGTCGCGCCGAGATGGTCGGGGCTCGCGAAGTCCTCGTCGAGGATGGCCACGGCCTGCTCCACCTCGTCGGAGGTGGCCAGGCCACGCAGCCGTTCGGCCACGACCGCGGTGGTCCCGTCGTCGTAGTGCTTCAACAGGTACACGAGGTCGTAGGCGTCCTTGTTCTCGCCGCGCAACCGCAGGGCGTGGGCCTTCATCACGACGAACGCCGCAGGACCACAGACCCTAACGGTCCGCTTCGCCCGCTCGCCGGGCGGGGTCACGTCGTCGATGACCACCTGCTCGAAGTCCTCGAAGGCCAACGGCAATGCCGGGGTCACGATGGCGGCGAAGTCTCCCTCCAGGTTCTGGAGGCGCCCCGGCGCTGGACCGCCTGCGGAGCGAGGGATCAGGAAGTCGATGGTGATCCGGGTGCCGGGAAGACCCCACGTCTGCCTCGTGATCTTCCCTTCGTCCTTCGTTCCAGGCTCGAAGCCACGGTCGCGCAGGCGACTGCTGATCTCTCGATACCGCTCGTCGTCGAGGACGGCGAGCGAGAGGCCCAGATCCAGATCGCGGGTCCCGACGTGCGGTTCAGTCGCCGTCCCCTGGTCGATGACGAGGTACGGCACGAGGCCGCCCACGACCACGAGGTCGTCGGCGAGGTCGCCGAGGATGGTCGCGACGTACAGGCAGACCCGCCGGGCGTCCCCGGCCAGCCCCATGTCGTAGCCTGCGGCGGTGGTGGGCTTTGTCATCCGCGGCTCCAGGGCAGATGGTGCTCCCGAATGTTCTGCGCGGCCTCGCTTGCCCGCTCGGGGTGCCCGAGCAGGTCGAGGTAGACCTGCACGGGATGGACGCACCGAAGGCCCGAGGTGTCCTCTGCTTTGTAGAACACGCCTTCGTCCCGCGGGACGACCAGCCAGACGTTCTCGCCCCGCTCGACGGGACGAAGGCCCAGAGGATCGAGGTCGGTCAGCGGCATCGACACGTAGAAGGTCACCAGCCGGTGGTCGGCGAACCCCCCCATCCTCCAGGCCGCGGTGAGCCCCGTTGCGGCCCAACGAAGCTCGCCTTGCTCGGCGAGGCGCTCGGCCAGCGCCTCTGCGACGGCGGGGCCTGTGCGTCCGACCGCGTGATACCGAGTGATGTCGTGCCGGCGGAAGTCGTAGACCTGTGCCCAGGCGTCGAGGAGGAGTTCGGGTGAGAGCGGACGCAGTGAACCATCCGCCTGGTCGTCGTCCACGAGGCCGTCCTCGCGAAGACGAGAGACGACCTTGCTCACGTAGCCGGCGCTGAGGCCGGTCTCCTCGACCAGCTCGTGCTGCCGCCACCACCGCTCGGGCTCGGCGAGCATCACCCGGCTGAGGCGCGCCGCCTTGTCCGAGAAGGCCGTGCTCGGTCGGCCGGGCGAGGCGAAGCGATTCGGCTTCCCGTCGATGAGGATACGAAGCCCCGGCCCGCGGATGTCGGCGTTGCCGGAGAGGTCGAACCACGAGAGGTCACGACCACGGGCGTACTCTCTGGCCTTCGGCCCCATGTAGGGGACGACGAGGACGCCGATTGCGTCGGTCCGCCCCTTCGTACAGGCTTCGAGGTCATGGGCCGCCTGCTCGACCAGCGCCACGTCGTCAGCGCGCTTGACCTCGGCCAGGATGGTCAGCCCCCGCCCCCGAACCGCGAGGTCCACGCGGACGCCCTCCGTCTCCGCGACGATCTCGACCGGGGCACTTAGCCAGCCCTGGAGGAGCTGGGGGATTTCACGGGTTGCGGTGGACTCCACGGACGGCATGTTTCCTTTATACGCCACCTTTCCCAGCGAGGAAAGGCGGGGCAAAAAGGAAACCGGCGGAGTGCCGAGCCGCCGAGTGGCCGTCGAGCGGTCGCCAGCTATGAGTCCGGCCGGCCCTCGCCTCGACTGACTCCAAGGTCCCCGACCGCGAAGTGCGCCCTTGACTCCGTACCTTGGTACGGACCGTATTCTTCGCGTGGAGGTCCAGCGGTGGAGTCGATGACGATCGGGCAGGTGGCCAAGGCGGCGGGAGTCGGAGTCGAGACGATCCGCTATTACGAGCGCAAGGGGCTGCTCCCCGAACCGCCACGGCGCCCATCTGGCTATCGGCAGTATCCGTCGACCGCGGTTCGTCGACTCACCTTCATACGGCGCGCCAAGGACCTGGGCTTCTCACTCAGGGAGATCCGGGAGCTTCTCGACCTGCGCGTGCAGCCCGAAGAGGCCTGCGGCGCGGTGCGGGAAAGCGCGGAGGCCAAGATCGCCGAGGTCGAAGCGCGCATCGCGGATCTTCTCAGTCTCAAGCGCGCCCTCAGGGGATTGGTGGAGGCGTGTCAGGCGGAGCGGGCGACCGACGAATGCCCCATCCTACGTGCGCTCGAAGGAGAACCACGATGAACATCGAGATCGAGCTGACCTGGGACAAGGACTGTCCCAACGTCAACGCCGCACGAGAAGCCCTTCGCGAGGCGCTGCGTGCGGCCGGGCTGCCGGTCGAATGGAAGGAGTGGCGGATCGGCATCGACGCCCTGCCGGATCACGCGACCGGCTACGGGTCGCCCACCATCTTCGTGAACGGCGAGGAGGTCACCGGACATGGAGGCGGCACATCCGACGACTGCTGTCGGGTCTACCTCAGCGACCAAGGACTCCGAGGCGCGCCGTCGGTCGCCGACATCCTCTCGGCTGTGGACCGAGCGGCGGGGACGAGGCCGGCGTGAAGAAGGGCGTGCTTGCCGGCGGTGCCGTCCTGGGCGCGATCCTCAGCTCGGCGTGTTGTTGGCTTCCGCTGCTGCTCGTTGGGCTCGGAGCCTCGGCCGGCGGGGTGGCCGCTGCGTTCGAGGCGTACCGGACGCCGCTGCTGATCACGACCGGGGTGTTGTTGGCGGCGGCCTTCTACTTCGCCTACCGCCCGCAGCGGGCTTGCACCGCCGACGGGCGGTGCGTGGAGGCGGACCCGCGCCTCCGAAGGATCGGCCGGGCCGCGCTCTGGCTGAGCGCCCTCGTGGTCCTCGTCTTCGCGACCTTCCCGTCCTGGTCCGGCATGATCCTCGCCGATGATGTCGTCGCTGCCGACGCCGCGGCAAAGGTTCGACAGTACGAGGTCCGCGGGATGCACTGCCGCGCCTGCACGGGGTTGCTCGAAGCGGAGTTGATGAAGATCGCCGGGGTGGCTTCGGCGACCGTCGACTACGACCACAAGACCGCCGTTGTATCCGTGCGTACCGGAATGACGATCTCCGACGGAGACGTGATGCGTGCGGGCGAGTCCGTGGGGTTCACGCTCGCGCCAAGTCCACGCCGGGTCCAGCCGCCCGAGCGCCAGAATGGGGAGAAAATGGGGAATCCGACCGCAACCCGTTGAAATCACAGTGCGCTCAGACTCCGGTTCAACGTCTGAGTCTGAGGAGGCGTCATGCGCGCGGCTGTCCTGCTCTTCCTGCTGACGGGCGTGGCGGTCGCCGACGCCGCGCCGAACGTGAAGCGAGACGCGGCGACGCGGCGGCCGGCGGACGCGGCGGCGCTGAGCGCGGCCGACAGGCGGGCGATCGTCGATGCCCACAACGCGCTGCGCGCCGAGGTGGGCGTCGGGCCGATGACCTGGGACGCCCGCCTCGAGGAGGTGGCGCGCAGGCACCTCGCCACGCTCGCCGCCTCGTGCACCCTCACGCACGGCGACTCGCCGTACGGCGAGAACCTCGCCGCGTGGACGGGCGACGCCCCGGCGGCCAACGCCGTGGCGCTCTGGGGCGCCGAGAAGCCGCAATACACCGGCGGCGGCGGACCCTACCAGGGCGTCGGTGACGGCGCCGGCCACTACACGCAGGTCGTCTGGCGCGCGACGACGAAGGTCGGCTGCGCGCGGGTGCGCTGCGCGCGGCAGGGCAAGCAGTGGACGCTCGTGTCGTGCAACTACGACCCGCGCGGCAACGTGCTCACGCAGATCGTGTATTGAGGAGCGGCAGCCATGGGCGGAGCCCGACACTGGGAGCGCGTGTACACCGAGAAGCCGGCGGACGCCGTCAGCTGGTACGCGCCGCACCTCGTCCGGTCCCTCGAGCTGATCGAGGCCGCTGCGCCCACGCCCGACGCCCCCATCCTCGACGTCGGCGGCGGCGCCTCGACGCTCGTCGACGACCTGCTCGCGCGGGGCCACGGGAACGTCACCGTGCTCGACCTGTCGGCGAGGGCGCTCGAGCTGGCGCGCGCGCGCGTCGGCGACCGCGCGCGCTGGATCGTCGGCGACGTGCGCACCGCCGGGCTGCCGTCCTGCACGGTGTGGCACGACCGCGCCGTCTTCCACTTCCTCACCGAAGCCGCCGATCGCGCCGTCTACGTCGCGCAGGTCGAGCGCGCGCTCGCGCCCGGCGGCCACGTCGTGATCGCCACGTTCGGCCCGCGGGGACCGGAGAAGTGCAGCGGCCTGCCGGTCGTCCGCTGGGACGCCGAGGCGCTCACCGCCGAATTCGGGAAGGGTTTCGAGCGCTTGCGTGCCATCGAAGAGACGCACGTCACGCCCTGGGGATCGGAGCAGGCGTTCGTCTACTGCCTGCTCCGACGGCGGCGGCGAGTCACTCGCAGCTGATGTCCATCACATAGGTGTCGCCGGGGGCGCGGGCGGCCCAATACACATGGCCCTGCCGGAACCCGAGGAAGATGCCGGTGCTCTGGGTGGCCGCCTGGCTGAGGGACGGCAGGTGGAGCTCGGCGACCGGGTGGGGCACGCTCGGATCGTAGTCGGCGGGCGGGAAGTCGAAGGCGCGCAGGCCGCTGCCCGCCACGCGGCGCACGCTGCCGTCCGCGATGTTCACCGCCCAGAGCACGCCGCGGAGGCTGCCGACGAGCAGCTCGCCGCCCACCGCGACGAGCGCCTGCGGCTCCGCCGACGACGACGAGTCGAGCAGGTCCGGGTCGAAGACGTCGCCGCGGCCGCCGATGATCTGGCGGGCCTCGCCCGTCGCCGGATCCCACTCGTGGATGAACGAGTCGCCACCGGTGATCGCCGTGTAGAGCTTGCCCTCGTGCCAGATCATCGACACGACCTGGGCGCCCTCGGAACCACCCGTGGCCGGTCCGATGCGAGCGACGGTGGAGACGGGGTTGTCGCCGCCGATGCTGATCTTCTTGATCTTCCCGTTGCCCTCGTCGACGAAGTAGACCGTGCCGTCGGGCGCCGCGGTGACCCACTTCACGCCCGCGAACTGCGCCTGCAGGCCCGGACCGTCGACGTCGCCCTGGTTGGGCACCTCGCCGCCCAGCCCCTCGATGTCCTCGTGGGTGCCGGCGAGGTAGTTCATCGCGCAGTTCGGGCCGCGCGGATCGGTGACGTGCACGAGCGCGTTGGCGTTGAAGTCCGCCACGACGAGGCTGTGGTCGGGCAGCAGCGCCAGACCGTGGGTGTTGCCGAGGCGCGCGTCTGCGCAGGGCCCGTCCTTGAAGTCGGCGGTGCGGTCGCGGATCTCCTGCCCCACGAGGCGGCGCTGCACCGGGTTGGCCTCGGCGAGGTCGACGTACCAGACCTCCTGGCCGACGTGCGTGTACAGGGTGTCGCCGTCGAACAGCAGCGTGCGGTAGTGCAGCGGGGGATCGGAGCGCAGCGGGCTGCCGCTCTCGGGCCGCAGCATGGGGTCGTCGTGGAGCGGGTTGCCCGCGAAGAGCTCGCCGGTCGTGCACGTCAGCGGGCCACCGGCGCCGCCCGCGCCGCCCGCGCCGCCGCCCCCGCCGGCGCCGCCCATGCCACCGGCACCACCGGCACCACCGGCACCACCCGCACCGCCCGCGCCACCAGCCCCGCCGACGCCGCCAGCCCCACCGACGCCACCGGCACCACCTGCGCCACCTTCGCCGCCCGCGCCACCGGCACCGCCCTCACCGCCGGCGCCACCGGCCCCGCCTTCACCGCCGACGCCGCCGTCCGTGTTGCCGCCCTGGCCCGCACCGCCGTCGAGCTGGTCCTCCGACGGCTCGCAGCCGGCGCACAGCGCGCCGGCGATGGTGAGCACTCCCAGCCACTTCATCGTGTCTCCCCTTATCGTCGCGAGAGTGTCCCGCCCTCCCCTCGGGGCGGGGCGGCCCTCCGATACCACTTTCGGTCTACCGGGAACAACGCCGGATCTTTTCGGCCTGCCTCAAACGGGGGGGCCGAGGACGGCGATCGACGTGCGCGGCATCTGGATCGCGTCGCCGACGGGTCGCAGGTCGCGATCGCTCGCGAGATGCAGGATCTGCGGGCGGCCGGCGCCGACGGGGACGGCGCACGGCGCCTCGCCGAGATTGCACACGACGGTGACGGGGCCGCGCTCGACGACCAGCCAGCGCTGCGCCTCGTCGAAGCGCACGCGCACCCGGTCGAGCCGGCCGTCGGCCAGCGAGGGCATTCGCCGGCGCAGCGCGATCAACTCGCGGTGCCACTCGAACAACGCGCGGTGCGGCTCCTGGCCGAGCTCGGACCAGTTGAGCTGCGAACGCCGGAAGGTGGCCGGGTCCTGCGGGTCGGGCACGTCCTCCGGCTTCCAGCCGAACGCCGCGAACTCCCGCCGCCGCCCCTGGCGCACGGCCTCGGCGAGCTGCGCGTCGGGGTGGTCGGTGAAGTACTGCCACGGTGTGCCGGCACCCCACTCCTCGCCCTGGAAGAGCATCGGCACGAACGGCGACGTCAGCACGAGCGCCGCGCCGACCTTCAGGCGCGGCACGTCGACGAGCTGCGACAGGCGCTCGCCGCGCGCGCGATTGCCCACCTGATCGTGCGTCTGCAGGTACCCGAGGAAGCGGTGGCCCGACAGGCCAGTGGTCGGCGCGCCGTGCCGCCGCCCGAACGACGGCGAGTAGTCGCCCTCGTACACGAACGCGTGCTCGAGGGCGCGCGCCAGGTGCTCGACGCGCCCGAAGTCCTCGTAGTAACCGGACGTCTCCCCGGTCAGGACCGCGTGCAGGGCGTGATGGAAGTCGTCGCTCCACTGCGCGTCGACGCCCAGCCCGCCGGCCTCGTACGGCCGCACCACGCGCGGGTCGTTGAGCGCGCTCTCGGCGATGAGCGCCATGTGCCGCCCGACGTGCGCCTCGAGGCCGTCGACCGCCCGCGCGAGGGCCTCGAGGAAGTGCGTCGCGGACCGGTCGAAGAACGCATGCACCGCGTCGAGCCGCAGCGCGTCCGCGTGGTAGTCGCGCAGCCACATCAGCGCGTTGTCGATGAGGAACCGACGCACCTCGTCCGAGCCGGCGCCGTCGAGGTTCACCGCCGGTCCCCACGGGGTGTGATAGCGGTCGGTGAAGTAGGGACCGAACCGGGCGAGGTGGTTCCCGTGCGGGCCGAGGTGGTTGTAGACCACGTCGATGATCACGGCCAGGTTGCGGGCGTGGGCGGCGTCGATCAGGCCCTTGAGGCCCTCGGGGCCGCCGTACGGCCCGTGCGGCGCGTACAACCCGACGCCGTCGTAGCCCCAGCCGTGGCGTCCGGGGAAGCTGTTGACCGGCAGCAGCTCGACGTGGGTCACGCCGAGCTCGACCAGGTGATCGAGGCGCTCGATGGCCGACGAGAACGTGCCCTCGGGCGTGAACGTGCCCACGTGCATCTCGTAGACGACCGCCGACGAGAGCGGCGGGGGCTGCCAGTCGAGATCGCTCCACGGAAAGTAGTCGTGATCGATGACGCGCGAAGGGCCGTCAACGCCGTACGGCAGCCACGGCGCGCGCGGATCGGGCAGCGCCTTCTGCGCGCCGTCGATGGCATACGCGTAGTCGACGCCGTGGTGGACCTGCGCCGCCTCCGCCGTCCACCAGCCGCCGTCGTCGCGCTGCATCGCGAGGCGCGCCCCGGCGACCTCGACCTCCATCCGCTTCGCCTTCGGCGCCCAGACGCGGAACGTCGTCATGCCTCGATCTCCAGCAACGCCACGGGGAAGCGGCGCAGCAGCGCCGGCAGGGGCACCTCGCCCTCGAACCGCTCGCCGGTCATCGCGTCGCGCCAGGCCCCGGGGGGCAGCGGCAGCGTCGTGCCCTGCCAGTCGTCGCCGAGCCCCACGACGAGCCGCGGCGCGACGGCGACCACCTCTTCGCCTCGGCCGAACGCCACGACGTGCGCGGCCTTGGGTCCGCGCCCCTCGATCGGGTCGTAGCGGCCCTCGGGGCCGAAGGCTCGCTCGCGCCGCGCCCGGACCTGCAGCGCCCGGTGGATCACCCACAGCTTCGGCAGCCCCTCGTCGGCCCGCGCCATCACCTGCACCGGCGACAGACCCTCCATCTCGCGCAACAGGCGTCGGCGCAGATCGAAGTCGACGGGCCGTCTGTTGTCGGGATCGACGAGCGACAGATCCCAGAGCTCCGTGCCCTGATAGATGTCCGGCACCCCGGGCGACGTGAGCTTCAGCAGCGTCTGCGAAAGCGAGGTGACGCGGCCGGGCGCCACCAGCGGCCGCACGAAGGCCTCGACGTCCGCCATGAGCTCGCGGTCGGCCATGGCGCCCTCGACGAACGCCTTTACCGCCGCGTCGTACTCGGCGTTCGGGTGCGTCCACGAGGTGCGGACCTTGGCCTCGCGCGTCGCCTTCTCCATGTAGGCGGCCATGCGACCGGCGTCGATCGGCCACGCGCCGACGAGCGTCTGCCAGAACAGATACGCGGTGTCGCGATCGGGCATGTCGTCGCTGCGCCAGCGCTCGCTGCGCGCCATCCAGCGCTGCACCGCGCCGCGCCACGCCGCGGGCATCTCCGAGAGCAGGAACAGACGGGCGCGCACGTCCTCGCTGCGCTTCGTGTCGTGGGTCGAGGTGGTCAGCATCGTGCGCGGCCAGCGCCGCCGCATCTCGGCGTTGCGCGCGTGGAAGGTGTCGAGGCCGGTGCCGAAACAGCCGGGATCGCCGCCGACGTCGTTCAGCGCCACGAACCGGTTGTAGACGTAGAACGCCGTGTCCTCGGCGCCCTTCGCCATCGTCGGCCCGGTGAGCTGCTGGAAGCGCATCACGAGCTCGGTCTCTTCGTCGCCGCGGACGCGCAGCAGCAACAGATCGCGCAGGAAGTCGAACAGGCCCGGCTCGACGTCCGGCGCGAACTCCTTGGCCGCCTTCACCGCCTCGTCGACGGCGCGCACGTCGTCCTCGGTGACGACGCGCTCGTCGGCCCGCACGTATGTGCGATAGATCGGGAAGCACGCCACCGTCGCGGTCAGGCACGCGCGCAGATCCGTCCGCGTGTAGTCGCGGTGCCGCCGGTGGCGCTCGCACACCCGCAGGAACTGGGTCGTCAGGCGCGTCAGATCGCTGCCGAGGAGCTCGCGCAGCGCCATCGCCTTCTTCTCGGCGCAGACGACGTGGTACGGCCGCTGCTCGCCGGTCAGCTCCGCGTACAGCTCGGTGAAGGGCGCCTCGCCGTTGGGATCGACGAACAGGCCGCCGAGCCGGTTCATGAAGTCGTAGCCGGTGGTGCCATGGACGGGCCACGCCTGCCGCAGGCGCTCGCCGGGCTCGAGGATCTTCTCGACGACGATCCACCCGCCCCCGCCCCCCTCCTCGGACGCTGCCCGGATGCGATGGAAGTAGGCCTCGGGGTCGCGCAGTCCGTCGGGATGGTCGACGCGCAGCCCGTCGAGGACGCCCTCGCGCAGCCAGCCCAGCACGAGGGCGTGCGTGTCGCGGAACACATCCTCGCGCTCCGTGCGCAGCCCGGCGAGCGTGTCGATGTCGAAGAAGCGGCGGTAGCCGAGATCGCGCTCCGCGGCGCGCCAATAGGCGAGTCGGTAGTTCTGCCGATCGAGGATGGCGTCGAGGACGTCGGGATCGGCGTTCGCGCCCGAGACCGCGGCATCGATGGCCGCGCACACCTCGGGATGCGCCGCGCAGAGCCGTGCCAGCTCCGCCTGCAGCACCTGCTTGTCGCGGTGGCGCCGCACCGCCGCCTCGCGCTCGCTCACCATGGGCGACGTCAGCTCGGCGTAGTGGTCGGCGACGAACGCCAGCGCCTCGGAGTGCGACCACTCGGCGGCCTTGCGCAGCAGCGGCCCGAGCGAGCGCGGCTCCACGGGGAACACCTTGTCGTGGTAGCGCACGGTGAACACGCCGCCCTCGTGCGCGAGCTTCAGCTCGCCGGCTTCGAGCACGCGGCCGTAGTGGTCGCCGAGCACCGGCAGCAGCACCTTGTCGCGCAGACGCTCCTCGGGCAGGTCCCAGTCGACGTCGAAGTAGCTCGCGTAGCGGCTCGAGGGCCCGCTCTCGAGCACGTCCCACCACCACGTGTTCTCGGGGCCGGTGATCGCCATGTGGTTCGGCACCACGTCGAGCACCTGGCCGAGGCGGCAGCGGCCGAGCGCGTCGCACAGCCGCCGATGGGCGTCGGGGCCGCCGAGCTCGGCGTTCACGCGGTGGTGGTCGACGACGTCGTAGCCGTGCGTGCTTCCCTTCGTCGCTTGCAGATAGGGCGAGCTGTAGAGATGGCTGACGCCGAGCGCCGCGAGGTAGTCGGCGATCTTCGCCGCGTCCTCGAAGCCGAAGCCGGCGTGCATCTGAACGCGGTAGGTGCAGCGCAGCTCAGCCCGCATGGCGCAGAACCACCAGCGATCGTCCCTGGAGCGTCACCTCGTCGTCCTCCTCGTAGCGCTCGCCCGTCCGAGGCACGGGCTCGCTCGTGTCGAGAATCTTGACCCACGACCCGAGGCCTTCGACCGCCGGGACGGCGAAGCCCATCGTCTCGTGGTGTGCGTTCAGCATGACCAGGAAGCTGTCGTCGTGGATGCGCTGACCGTGTTCGTTCGGCTGCAGGATGCCGTCACCGAAGAGGAAGACCGTCAGGGACTTGGCGAAGTCGACCTGCCAGTGGTCCTCGCTCATCTCGTCGCCCTCGGGGGTGAACCACTTGATGTCATCGACGCCGAAGCCCTTGATGGGGCGCCCCTGGAAGAACTTGCGCCGCTTGAAGACCGGGTGCTCCCGCCGCAGGCGGATGACGGCGCGCGTGAAGTCGAGCATTTCGCGGTCGGCGCCCTGCCAGTCGAACCAGGAGATCTCGTTGTCCTGACAATAGGCATTGTTGTTGCCGTGCTGCGTGCGGCCGAGCTCGTCGCCTCCGAGCAGCATCGGCACGCCCTGCGACAAGAACAGCGTGGTCACGAAGTTGCGCTTCTGGCGCGCCCGCAGCGCCTGCACCTCGGCGTCGTCCGCGCAGCCCTCGACGCCGCAGTTCCATGAGCGGTTGTGGTCGTCGCCGTCGCGGTTGCTCTCGCCGTTCGCCTCGTTGTGCTTGTGGTTGTACGAGACGAGGTCGTTCAGCGTGAAGCCGTCGTGCGACGTGACGAAGTTGATGCTGGCATAGGGGCGGCGGCCGGTGTGTTCGTACAGGTCGCTGCTGCCGGTGAAGCGCGACGCCAGCTCGCCGAGCGTGCGATCCGCGCCGCGCCAGAAGTCGCGCACGGTGTCGCGGTACTTGCCGTTCCACTCCGCCCAGCCGTTGGGGAAGTTGCCGACCTGGTAGCCGCCCTCGCCGACGTCCCACGGCTCGGCGATCAGCTTGACCCGCTGCAGCACCGGATCCTGGGCGATGATGTCGAAGAAGGCGCTGAGCCGGTCCACCTCGAAGAGCTCGCGCGCGAGCGCCGCAGCCAGGTCGAAGCGGAAGCCATCGACGTGCATGTCGAGCACCCAGTACCGCAGGCTGTCCATGATGAGCTGCAGCGTGCGCGGGTGGCTCATGTTGAGCGTGTTCCCGCACCCGGTGAAGTCCATGTAGAAGCGGCGGTTCTCGGCGACGAGGCGGTAGTAGCTGCTGTTGTCGATGCCGCGGAAGCAGAGCGTGGGACCGAGGTGGTTGCCCTCGGCGGTGTGGTTGTAGACCACGTCGAGGATGACCTCGAGCCCCGCCGCGTGCAGGGCCTTGACCATGTGCTTGAACTCGGCGACCTGCCCGCCCGTGGCGCCGCGGCTCGAGTAGCGGCAGTCGGGCGCGAAGTAGCCGATCGAGTTGTAGCCCCAGTAGTTCGTCAGGCCGCGCTCCGTCAGGTGCCGGTCGTTGACGAAGTGATGCACCGGCATGATCTCGACCGCGGTGACACCCAGCGTACGCAGATGCTCGAGGATGGGAGGCGAAGCCATGGCGGTATACGTGCCGCGGATCTCGGGCGGGATCTCGGGGTGGCGCATGGTCATGCCACGCACGTGCGTCTCGTAGATGACCGTCTCGTGCCACGGGATGCGCGGCGGGCGGTCGTCGCCCCAGTCGAACGCAGGATCGATCACGACGCAGCGCGGCATGCCGTGGGCGCTGTCGCGGCGGTCGCGGCGCAGGTCGCGCTCCTCGCCGGCCTTCGGCGGAAAGGCGAACAGCGTGTCGTCCCAGCGCACGTCGCCGTCGATGGCTTTGGCGTAAGGATCGAGCAGGAGCTTCGAGGGGTTGTAGCGCAGGCCGCGCGTCGGTACGTAGGGGCCGTGCACCCGGTAGCCATAGCGCTGGCCGGGTCCGACGCCGGGCAGGTAGCAGTGCCAGACGAGGTCGGTCTGCTCGGGGACGACGAGCCGCGACTCCGTGCCCTCGGCATCGAACAGGCACAGCTCGACCTTGCGCGCGTGCTCCGAGAACAAAGCGAAGTTGGTGCCCCGCCCGTCCCACGTGGCGCCGAGCGGATAGGGCTCCCCCGGCCAGACCTCGATCACCGAGCGCCTCCTCCCGCGTACTCCAGCGTGGAGCACCGAGGGGCGATCGGGGTTTCTTCAGGCGGCGGGGAGCGTGAAGGTGACGGTGGTGCCGCCGCCGATGCGGCTCTCGACGTGGACGCGGCCCCCGTGGGCCTCGACGAGGCGGTGGACGATCCACAGGCCGAGGCCGGTGCTGCCGCGGCCGCTCCAGCCCCGCTCGAAGATGTGCTTCAGGTCGCAAGGGGCGATGCCGCAGCCGGTGTCGCGCACGACGACCTCGACCTCCTCGGCGCAGCGGCGCGCGCGGATCTCGATCGTCCCCCCGATCTCGGTGAACTTCAGGGCGTTCTCGATCAGGTTGCCGAGCACGCGCTGCACGCGCTCGGTGTCGGCGAGCACGAGCAGATCGGGCGGCACGTCGACCCGCAGGAAGACGCCGCCCTCGTCGGCCATCGGCCGCACCACGTCGAGCGTGTCGTCGACGGCCTCGCGAAGCCGGTGCGGCTCGGCGCGCAGGCGCAGCGTGCCGTTGTCGACGGCCACCAGGTCGTGCAGGTTGCGGACCATGCGCTCGGCGCTGCGCACCGCCGTCTGGATGCCGCGCACGTGCTCCGTGGCCGCGCGCGCGTCGGGCCCGGCGGCGATGCCGAGCAACGAAGAGCGCAGCAGGATGGCCGACAGCGGCGTGCGCAGGTCGTGATAGAGCAGCGCGAACATGCCGGCGTCGCCATCTTCGTCCCGCCGCAGGCGCACGGCGAGGTCGCGCTCGATGGTGAAGGCGAGGTGCGCGATCAGCACCAGCGCCTGGGGCGATCCGTCACAGGCCCGCGTCGTCAGATCGAGCGCGCCCACGCAGCGGCCGTCGGGGCCGTGGATCGGCGCGGCGACGCTGGTGGCCGTGCGCCAGCGGTCGCAGCCGCTGTCACACTCGAGCACGGCGACCGGCTGCCCGGACCGGATCGCCGTGCCCGCGCCATTCATGCCACAGGCCTTCTCGGACCGGTCGCACCCCGGCTGCAGATCGCTGCCCAGCAGCGCGTCGGGGGAGGAGCCGAGCGCGTGGAGCACGATGCCGTCGGCGTCGACGAGCGAGATGACGTGCTCGGTGGGGCCGAGCGCCGCGTGCGTCCACTCGAGGTGGGGCGCGGCGGCCTCGACCAACGGAGCGTTGGCCGCGCACCGTTCGTGGAGCTCGTCTTCGGTGACCCGCGGCGGCGGCGGGCGCCTGGCGACGCCGTTCCAAGGCGGCGCATCGGCGCCGCGGTGGACGATGGGGCGTGGGAGCACGCCCATCGGAGGCAACTTCTCGAAGAACCGATGCCAGGCGGTCAAGGCTTCCGCGCCCGAAGAAAGCTCCATGGAGCGAACCTCCTGGTGCCGACCGACGTACACGCGTCATTGCGGCCCGAACACTGCGTGTGTCTCCCCGCAGGTCGTGGCGAAGGATGCCCAGGCCGTCATTGCGAAATCAATGGCTAATTCACATCATTCTCCGCCCGATGCCAGTCGAACACATGCCCCATGAGGGCCATGTCAGGGGCGCCCCCCGAGCGACATCGGTGTTTGCCCGCCATGGCAGGCGACCTCGGGACCTCGCCGTTCATCAGCCCTTTCGGAGAGGACAGCGAGGGACATCACATGCGGACCTATAGATTCCTGGCGGCGGTGGCGCTGTTGGTGCCTGCGGCCGGCCTGGCCGCCGACTACGATGACGACGACGACGATCAAGGGCACAACGTCACGTGGATCGAGCACTCGGGGCGCTTCCAGCAGACCGAGTCGTCGAACGACGGCAACGCGCACCTGAACCTCAACGTCAACGTGCAGAACACCGACTACTTCCGCGGCGCCTTCGCCGGCGTGGCCGGCGGCCTCGACGACTACGCGGTCGCGATCGACCCGGCGCTGGCCTTCACCCTCTTCGACCAGGGGGACGTGAGCGCGGTCCGCTTCAACCTGGTGCTCGGCGTCGAGAACCGCGTCAGCGGCGCGGCCCCCTTCGGCGCCCAGGCGGACGGCCCCCGCATCTGGTATCGGGCCAATCCCTACGTCGGCGGCGTCTTCGAGGTGGGCCCCGGGCTCCGGCTCGGCGCGGTCTACACCGCGTACACCAGCCCCAACGGCGTCTTCGACACGCGCCAGGAGGTGGCGCTGAGCGCCGGATACGGGAACAACCGCGGCGTCCTCGGTCGGCTGCAGCCCTACGCGATGTTCGCGATGCAGCTCGACGAGGGGCCCGACGACTCGCAGGGCAGCTACGCGGAGGCCGGCTTCCGGCCACAGTTCGACCTCGGCGACACCGGCATGGGCGAGTTCCAGATCGAGGCGCCCATCCTCGCCGGCGTGGCCCTGGACGACTACTACGGCGACACCACCGACAACTACCCGCTGTTCGTGCGCGCCGGCCTGCAGGGCTCGGTGGGCCTGGGCATGGAGAACTCGGACTACGGCACGTGGCGCCTCATCGCCGGCGCGGACATGTTGTGGCGCGAGAACTCGATGACCGAGCTCACCTTCAACCGCAACGGCGGCGCGGTCGTGCCCGTCGACGACGGCGGCAACAACTACGTGTGGACGGGCCTGCTCGGCCTCGACATCGCCTATTGACGGATACGAACGCTCGCCCTCGTCGACGGGCCTCCCGGCCCGTTCCGAGGCGGTAGCCCGGCCCCCGTCGTTCGTGTCACCCTTCGTGCCCCGAGGCGCGGTCGGAGGACGGGTGCGGGTCTATCGTTCGAACCGGGTCGAGGTGCTGGCGGAGGCGCTCGTCGAGCTGCTGCGGCGGCCGGCGGGCGATCCGATGCGACCCGAGACGATCGTGGTGCACAGCCAGGCGATGGAGCGCTGGCTGGCGATGGTGCTCTCCGAGCGGCTCGGCGTGTGCGCCAACGTCGAGTTCCCCTTCCCCGAGAAGGTCGTGCTGTCCGCGTTCGCCGCGGTGCTCGGCGAGCCGGTGGAGGGGCTGGCCGCGTGGACGCCGGAGCGCCTGCAGTGGAGCGTGCTGGCGACGCTGCCGCAGCACCTCGGCGAGCCGCAGTTCGCGCCCCTGCGCGCCTGGCTCGGCGACGCGCCGGCGGACGCGGTGGAGCGCCGGCAGATCCAGCTGGCGAAGCGCATCGCGCGCGTGTTCGACCGGTACGTGACCTTCCGGCCGGACATGGTCCGCCGCTGGGACATCGGGCAGGAGACGGCGGACGAGGCCGGGTGGCAGCCGCGGCTGTGGCGCGCGCTGCGCCAGCGCCTGCGCACGCCGCACATCGCCGACCTCGCGCTGCGCTTCAAGTCGGCGCTCTCGCGGCCGAAGCCGCCGCCGCTGCCCGACTTCGGGCCGCGCCTGTGCCTCTTCGCGATGGCGACGCTGCCCCCCTTCTATCTGGACGTGTTCGGCGCGTTGGCGCGGCACGTCGACACCCACCTGTTCGTGCTCGCGCCGAGCGAGCAGTACTGGGCCGACACGCGCTCCCCCGGCGAGATCGCGCGCATGCGCCACCCGGAGCACGAGGTCGAGGCGCCGCCGCTGCTGGCCGCCTTCGGGCGCGTGGCCCGCGACTTCCAGCACCTGCTCGTCGAGCGGCTCGACGGCGTCGTCGAGGACGACCGGTTCGTCGACCCCGCCGTCCCGACGCTGCTCGGCGCGCTGCAGTCCGACGTGGTCAACCTGGTCTCGCGCGGGGTGCCCGGCGACCGCCACGAGCCGCCGGCCGACATCGACCCCGCCGACGACTCCCTGATGCTGCACGCCTGCCACGGCCCGATGCGGCAGGTCGAGGTCCTGCGCGACGCGCTGCTCGACCTCTTCGCGCGGCACCCCGACCTCGAGCCGCGCGACGTGGTCGTGATGACGCCGGACATCGAGTCCTACGCGCCGCTCATCGAGGCGGTGTTCTCGGACGGGCGGCGCGGCGACGGCGACGACCCGGGCTTTCCGGCGATCCCCTTCCGCATCGCGGACCGCACGCTGCGGCGCACGAACCCGGTGGCCGAGGCGTTCCTGCGCGTGTTGCGGCTCGCAGGCGCGCGCCTCAAGGCGTCCGAGGTGCTCGACCTGCTGGCGATGGAGCCGGTGCGGGACCGCTTCCGCATCGGCGTCGACGACCTGCCGCAGATCGAGGCGTGGGTCGAGGCGGCGGGCATCCGCTGGGGCCTCGACCCGGCGCACCGCGCCGCCCACGGCCAGCCGCCGTACGCCGAGAACACGTGGCGCAACGGCCTCGACCGGCTGCTGCTGGGGCACGCGATGCCCGGCGACGGGCGGCGCCTCTACGGCGGCGTGCTGCCCCACGACGAGATCGAGGGCTCGATCACCGACCTGCTCGGGCGGTTCGTCGACTTCTGCGAGACCCTGTTCGGGCACCTGACGCGCCTCCCGGCGCGCCGGACGCCCGCGGCGTGGCGTGACGCCCTGGGGGGGCTCGTCGCCGACCTGCTGCGCGACCGCGAGGGCGCCTACGCGCAGCCGGTGCGCGACACGCTCGTGTTCCTGGCGGACGGGGCGGAGGCGGCGGGCTTCCGCGGCACGCTGGACCTCGACGCGGTGATGGCCCTGCTGCAGGGCAGCCTCGAGGCGCCGTCGCCCATCGAGGGCTTCTTCAGCGGCGGGGTGACGTTCTGCGCGATGGTGCCCATGCGGAACGTCCCGTTCCGCGTCGTGTGCCTGCTCGGCATGGACGACGGCACCTTCCCGCGGTCGTCGGCGCGCGCCGCCTTCGACCTGACGGCGTCTGCGCCGCGCGTGGGGGACCGCAACGCGCGCGAGGACGACCGCTACCTCTTCCTCGAGGCGCTGCTCGCCGCGCGCGACCACGTCGTCATCACCTACACCGGCCGCGACATCCGCACCAACGAGGCGCTGCCGCCGGCGGTCCCGGTGGGCGAGCTCCTCGACGCCGTCGAGGCCGGCTTCCGGCTGCCCGACGGCCGCGCCCTGAAGCGGCACCTCGTCGTCGAGCACCCGCTCCAGCCGTTCAGCCCGCGCTGCTTCGGCGCGCCGGCGGGCGGCGGGCGCATCCCGCGGCCGAGCTTCGACCGGCGCTTCCTGGTGGCGGCGCGCAAGCTCCACGCGCCGCGCGGCACGGCCCCCGCCTTCCTCGGCGGCGCCCTGCCGCCGCCGGACCTCGACGTCGTCACCCTCGACGAGCTGGTGCGCTTCTTCCAGGGGCCGGTGCGCTTCCTGCTGCGCGATCGCCTCGGCATCCTCCTCGACGAGGCCGATCCGAGCCGCGAGGACCGCGAGCCCATCACGCTGGACGCGCTCGAGGCGCACGGCATCGGCGCCGACCTGCTGCGGCTGGGCCTCGACGGGCTCGCGCCCGACGCGGCGTTCGTCCCGGTGCGCGCCAGCGGGCGCCTGCCGCCGGGCGTGCCGGGGCGGCTGGCCTACGACGACGTCGTGGCGCAGGCGCGGCCCCTCGTGGCGCGCGTCGACGCGCTCATGGCGGCGCCGCGCCGCGATCCGGTGGAGGTGGACGCCGACGTCGGCGGGCTGCGCCTCGTCGGGCGCGTCGGCGGGCTGCGCGAGAACGGCCTGCTCGCCTGGCAGTACGGCAAGGCGCGGGCGCGCCACCGGATCTCGTTGTGGTTGCGGCACCTTGCGCTGCGGCTCGGCGATCCGCGCTTCACCGCGCCGAGCCGGCTCGTGGCGCGGGGGGCCGACGGCGGCGCGCAGACGATCGAGGTGGCGCCGGTGACGCCGGCGGAGGCGCGGTCGGTGCTCGGCGGCCTCGTGCAGCTCTACCGGGACGGGCAGCGGGCGCCGCTGCCGTTCTTCCCCGAGACCTCGCTGGCCTGGGCCGAGGCCCTGCGCGGAACCGACGACTGGGGGCGCGCGCGGGCCGCGGCGGAGCGGGCGTGGCTGTCGAGCGAGCGCACCACGGGCGAGGACGCCGACCCCTACGTGCGGCGCGCCCTGGGGGTGCCGGCGCCGCGGCCCTACGACGCACGGGCCTTCGACGAGCTCGCGCGGGCGGTGTGGAGCGCCTACCTCGACTTCGAGTCGCGCCCTTTCGAATAGGTAGAGCTACCCTCCCGAATCCGGCCGCCCCGCCGACCGGCCCCGCGACCGCCATCCTCGCCCCCGTCACCGCTCCCGTCCCGCGCGTCGCGTCCACCGCGGCGTCTCACGGCGATCGGGCGGCCGTCTCACGTGCGCCGGCGGACCGGGAACGCCGCGGTGGACGAACGGTATTCAGTCCGCCGCAACGTCACCCGGGCAGTCCGGGGACGGCAATCCGGCGCCCGCGGGCGCCACCGACTTGCCGACGCTCGCCCCCGCAACGGGGCGGGCGCACGACAGGAGGTTGTATGACGGTGAACCTCAAGAAGGGCTTCGCGGCCGTGAGCCTGGTCTGGCTGACGGCCTGCAGCGGCCAGACGGCCGACCTGCCCGTCCTCGAGAGCCAGCCGATGACTGCAAAGGCGTCCTCTGCCCGCAAGAAGACGCGCGAACGTTTCACCGCGAAGCGCAAGAAGCCGGTCGTGACGGCCGGCCTGCTCGCCTTCGCCGCCGATGTCGAGGCGCCGACGGTGACGCCGGAGGTCGAGGAGCCGGCGCGCGACCGCGCCCTGCGCAATCCCGACTTCTGCCCGGCCTACACCGAGTCGTCGCTGTTCCGGCGGCGTGGCCGCACCGTGCGCGTGCGCCCCGGCGACGACTGGATCGACGCCGTCGAGAGCGCCGGCCCGGGCACCGAGGTTCTCTTCGCGCCGGGCGAGTACCGCATCGGCGGCGAGCTCAACGTGGACGTGGGCGCGGGCGTGACCCTGCGCGGCGCCACCGGCGACCCCCGCGACGTCGTCCTGAAGGGCGACGGCTACCACGTGGAGTCGGAGGGCGTCACGATCCGCGGCCGCAACGTGACCATCGCCGACCTGTCGGTGACCGGGACGCGCGCCCACGCCATCTTCATCAAGGGCGACCAGGACACCCACGGCGTCCAGCTCTACAACGTGCGCCTCTACGACACCGGCACGCAGCAGGTGAAGCTCACGCCGGGCGGCGCGAGCGGCGGCCTCATCGCCTGCTCCGAGATCTTCTACAACCCGGGCAAGGTGCGCGGCGACTACGTCCACGCCATCGATCTGCACGGCGCGGTGAACTGGGTGATCCGCGACAACTACATCCACGACATCGAGGGCGAGCACAACGGCTGCTACGTCGACATCTCGTGCCAGACGTACACGAGCGGCCCGGCCATCCTCGTGTGGAACGAGGCGCGCGGGACGGTCGTCGAGCGCAACGTGCTCATCGACAACTTCCGCAACATCGCCTTCGGCCTCGGCCGCAGCCACGAGGGCGGCGTCATCCGCAACAACTTCATCTGGCGCACGAAGTCGGGCGAGGGCGGCATCGAGCTGCAGAACGCGACGAACACGCGGGTCCTGCACAACACCATCTACCTCGCCGACTTCCCCCACGCGATGGAGGCGCGGCAGGCGAGCGGCGTCCGGTTCATCAACAACCTGACCAACTCGCCGATCTGGGACCGCGGCGGCGCGCAGTTCACGGTGCAGGGCGACATCCACGACGCCCAGGCCTCAGACTTCGCGACCCGCGGCGACTACCGGCTGCGGCCCCGCTCCCAGGCGGTCGGCGCCGGCGTCGCGATCAGCCGTCTGAACGACATCGAGGGTCGCGCGCGTCCTTCGCAGCGCCCCGACGTCGGCTGCTCGCAGGTCGATTGACGCAGGCGCCGCCCGGGCGGGCGGCGCCCCCTTCCCTTTCCTGCCGCCCGCCGCCTATCCTCGCGGCATGTCTGTCTCCGATCGCTTTCGCGGTTGTCTATTGGGGCTCGCGCTCGGCGACGCGCTCGGCGCGCCGTTCGAGGGCGGTGTGTTCGCCGGCGTGGTGTGGCGAGCCATCGGCCTGCGCTCGCCCGGTGTGTTGCGCTACACCGACGACGGCGAGATGGCGCTGGCATCGGCCGAGTCGCTCGTCGCGTGCGGCGGCTTTGACGTCGATCACATGGCGCGCACGTGGGCCGAGCGCTGCTCGTGGGACCGCGGCTACGGGCCGGGCGCGCGCAAGGTGCTCGCGCTCATCCGCGACGGCGTGCCGTGGCGCGAGGCGAACACGCGCGTCTTCCCCCAGGGCTCGTTCGGCAACGGCGCGGCCATGCGCGCGGCGCCGCTCGGTCTCTTCTTCCGCGGGGACGCGGCGGCGCTCGACGCGGCGACGATCGAGGCGTCGCGCGTGACGCACGCGCACCCGCTCGGTCTGCAGGGCGGCCTGCTGCTGGCGCGCGCCACGGCGCTGGCGCTGCGCGACGAGGCCGACCTGCTGGCGGCGCTCGACACCGCCGACCTCGACGCCGAGTACCGACGCCGGCTCGGCGACGCGCGGCGGCTCGGGCGCGCGCTGCCGGCCGAGGTCGTCGCCGCGCTCGGGCACGGCGTCGCGGCGCACGAGTCGGCGGTGACCGCGGTGTATGCCGCCGTGCGTCACTTCGGCGCGCCGTTCGAGGATCTGATGACGTTCGTCGTCTCGCTCGGCGGGGACGTCGACACGATCGCCGCGATGGCCGGCGCGGTGTGGGGCGCGCGCAACGGCGCGGCGCGGCTGCCGGCGGAGCCGCTGGCGCGGCTCGAGGACCGTGCGCGGTTCGAGGCGGCGGCGGCGGCGCTGGCGGCGCAGCGCTGAGATCCGGCCCCGCGGGGCGCGCCGGCTACGGCGCCCGCTCGTGCGCCCAATACGCGAGGTCGAGCCAGCGCCCGCGCAGCCCGAGCGCCGGGAGGGCGACCTCGCCCGTCTCGGGGAACGTGACCGCGTCGTCCGGCCGGTCGAGGCCGACGACGAGCGCGAGCGCGTCGGACGCGCCGGCGTTCGTCACGCGGTGGGCGAGCGGCGCGCCCGCCGGCCAGACGGCGACGTCGCCCGCCCGCAGCGTGCACGTCTCGCGCGTCGCGCCCGCGAAGTCGGGGCCGCCGCGCTCGCGGGCGGCCCCGCGCCACTGCTCGAGGACGAGCTCGCCGGCGAGCACCCACAGCCACTCGTCGTTGGCGCTGTGGGCGTGCAGGCGGGTGCGCGCGCCCGGCGGGAAGCGGTCGAGGTGGGCGAACACCGCGCGGGCGCCGGCGACGCGCGCCAGCGGGCGCCCGAAGACGCCGTCGAGCTCGCGCTCGGGCACCGCGTCGCCGCGCACGACGTGCGGCGGCGCCGGCACGCGCTCCACCGGGGGCGCGGCGGCGAGCGCGCGCTCCAGGGCCGCCTCGGGGTCGACGGCGAGGACGCCGAGCCGGCGCGGTCCGCGCAGCAGCACCTTGCCCGTGGTCGGGTAGTAACAGACGTCGCCGGACCGCCGCTGGTCGGACAGCGCGATGAAGCGCGCCGTCCGGTCGCCGCGGTTCACGAACTGGTGCGCGACGCGCGTGCCGGCGGGCCAGGCCACGAACGCGCCGGCGGGCACCTCGAACTCGCGGACGGCCCCGTCGATCCACTCGCGGGCGGTGAGCGTGCCCTCGAGCACGTAGAAGTGCTCCTCCTCGGCGAGGTGCCAGTGCAGCGGACAGGAACAGAGGCCCGGCGGCAGTTCCTCGAGGTGCGCGCCGAGGCCGGTGGGAAACAGCGGCGGCAGCTCGACGACCCGGCCGCCGAAGCCGGCGACGGGCGCGGGCGGTGTCTCCCAGGGCTGCTCGCTCGTGCGGACGACGTTGTCGGGCAGGTGTGCCATGCGGCGGGCGTAACACGCGGCATCCCCAGGGACAAGGCGCGCGGGCGGCGGTATGTTCGCGCCCATGGCGGGCGACGACTTCCTGTTCCTGGGCGCGCACCGCGCGCTCGACTTCGTGAACACGTGGACGGTGGACCGCGGCAAGGAGGTCGAGCGGCTCGGCGACTTCGGCGCGCTCGTCGCGTGGGCGCGGGCGGCGAACCTGCTGAAGCCGGCGGAGACGGACGCGGCGTTCGCGCGCTGGCCGACGCACGGCGACGCGGCGCACGTGCGGCGCGAGGCGCTGGCGTTGCGCGAGGCCTTCCGCGGGTGGCTGCGCGATCCGGCGACGGTGGAGACGCTGCTCGCGCGCGTCAACGCCGCGCTGGCGTCCGCCGTGCCGCGGGAGGAGATCGCGCTCCAGGACCGGCGGCTCTTCCGGCGCTACGCCCTGGACGGCGCGGGGCCCGACGCCCTGCTGCGTCCGCTCGCGCTCGACGTCGTCGACGTGCTGTGCGCCGTGCCGCGCGGCCAGGTGCGCCGCTGCGAGGCCCCCGACTGCGAGGCCTGGTTCCGCGCCTTCGACCGCACCAGCGCGCGGACGTGGTGCAGCGTCGAGCGGTGCGCGCAACGGCGGCGGACGGCGCTGTGGCGCGCGGCGAACGGCCGGCGCTCCCCGTAGCGGGCGCCACGGTCCGGTCACATGCTGGACCACGCGAGGGCGTCACGCGCCATGCTCCGGTCCCATGCTGGACCACGCGAGGGCGTCACGCGCCATGCTCCGGTCACATGCTGGACCACGCGAGGGCGTCACTCCTCAAGCTTGTAGCCCACCCCGTAGATCGAGCGGATGAGCTCGCGGTCCGGCCGCACCTGCTCGAGCTTGCGCCGCAGGTTCTTCACGTGGCTGTCGACGGTGCGGTCCGTCACCACGCGGTGGTCGGGATACAGGTGGTCGAGCAGCTGGTCGCGCGAGAACACGCGCCCGGGGTGCGCGGCGAGCGCGCGCAGCAGGCGGAACTCGACGGGCGTGAGGTCGAGCGCGTGGCCGTCGTAGATCGCGCGGTAGCCGTCGTCGTCGATGACCAGCCCCGGCACGCCATCGGCGGGCGGGCGGTGGGCGCGGCGCAGGACGGCGCGCACCCGGGCGACGACCTCGCGCGGGCTGAACGGCTTGCAGACGTAGTCGTCGGCGCCGAGCTCGAGGCCGAGCAGGCGGTCGATCTCCTCGACGCGCGCGGTGACCATCACCACCGGCACCTGGCTGAACGTGCGCAGCTCGCGGCACACGTCGAGGCCGTCGCGGCCCGGCAGCATCAGGTCGAGCAGCACGAGGTCCGGCGGGTGGGCGCGCACCGACGGCGCCACGGCGAGGCCGTCGGCCAGGCACGCCGTCTCGTAGCCGGCGGCGCGCAGGTAGTCGGCCAGCAGCGCGGCGAGCTTGGGCTCGTCCTCGACGATCAGGATGCGTTCGCTCATCGGGCCACCGGGAAGGACATCGCGATCCAGAGGCCGCCGAGCGGCGAGGGTCGCGCGGTGATCTCGCCGTCGTGGGCCAGGACGATGCTGCGGCAGATGGCGAGGCCGAGGCCGGCGCCGCCGTGGGCGCGGCTGCGCGAGCCCTCGACGCGGTAGAGGCGCTCGAAGAGGCGGCCGAGCAGCGCCTCGGGGACGCCGGGCGCCGAATCCTGCACGTCGACGCGAACGCGGTCGCCCTCGCGGCGGCAGACGACGCGCACCCGGCCGCCGGGATCGGTGTAGCGCACGACGTTCTCGAGCAGGTTCAGGAAGAGCTGACGCAGGCGTTGTCCGTCGGCGAGGACCGGGGCCGGGCCGAGGTCCGCCTCGAGCGCGATGTGGCGCTCGGCGAGGCGCTCGCGCGTGGCGTCGAGCGCCGAGGGCAGGACGTCGGCGAGGTCCACGACCTCCTTGCGGTATACGAGCGCAAAGGCATCCGCCAGCGAGAGCTCGTAGAGGTCGCCGACGAGCTTGCTCAGCGTGGCGACCTCGGCCTGCAGCGAGGCGACCGAGGCCGGCGTGAAGGGGCGGACGCCGTCCTCGATGGCCTCGAGCTCGCCGCGCAGGACGGCGAGCGGCGTGCGCAGCTCGTGGGAGATGTCTGCCATGAACGCCCGGCGCGTCTGCTCCGTGCGCTCGAGGGCGACGGCGAGGCGGTCGAAGTCCTCGGCGAGGCGGCCGAGCTCGTCGCGCGAGGTGACCGGCACGCGCACGCCATAGTCGCCGGCGGCGAGGCGGTGCGTCGCGTCCGCGAGGCGCTTCACCGGCCGCAGAAAGGTGCGCGCGAGGCCGAACGCGACGAGCGCCGCCAGGAGGACCGAGAAGCCGGCGATGACCCAGCTCGCGGTGAGCTGACGCTCCTGGAACTGCAGGTCCGCGGCGCCGGTGACCTGCCGGAACGGCACCGCGGCGAGCCAGCCCACCGTGCGGCCGTCGACGTGGATGGGATGCAGGACGGCGTCGTCGCCGAGGCGCGGGTTGCCGACGATGACCTCGCGCCGCTCGTCGAGGAGCGCGAGGCGCAGGTGCAGGCCGATGAGGTCCGAGGGCGCCGGCTCGGGCCGGACCGAGGGCGGCGGCGGCGGCTCGTTGCGCAGGAGCTCGGCGGCGCTCATCGGCGCGTGCGGACGCAACAGGCGCCACCACAGGCGCGGCTTTTCGCGCAGCGGGTCCCAGCCGCCGCCGGCGCGATACACCTCGCCGAGCTCGGGGACGAGGGCCTCGAGCCGCTGCGTCTCCTGCTCGTTCAGGTAGCCGAGGAAGCCGCGCGTGAAGCTGACGCGCACCGCCACGCCCATGGCGATCGCCACCACGATGCAGGTGCCGAGGATGGCGAGGAAGAGCTTGCTGGTGATGCCGAGGCGCACGCCTCCATTCAGGCGGGCGCGGCCCGCGCCCGCAAGCGGCCGGCGCGCTTCTTCACCGCTTCTCCACGATGTCTCCACGATCCGCGGCCGCACGTCGTCGGCGCAGCGCCTCGAGCTGCGCCCGCAGGGCGACGAAGTCGGTCAGGTTTCGTCGCGTTTGCACGCGTGTGGACGGCAGAGGGGGCCGAGAGGAGATCAGTCGCGGCCGTCGGGGCCCATGTGGACGAAGGTGAGGCGGTCCGGGCGCAGCAGCGCCTGGCGGCGGGCGACGACGGCGCCGTCGCCGGCGCGCCGGGCGGTGACCGTCACGGTGGCGCCCTCGGGCGAGATGGGGACGTCGACGAAGCCGGCGAGGCCGCTGGGATCGGTGGCCGTCAGCTCCGGGTCGGGCAGGTTGTCGTTGAAGTACACGGCCCGATGGCCGTCGGCGCCGGCGGTGATGTCGACGACGACGTCGGGCGCCGGGTAGTCGTGGCAGTCGCGCACCTGGACGAGCATCGTCGCGTTGCCCGGCGTGGGGTCGTGCCCCGTCGCGAGGCGGATGGTGAGGCGGGCCTCGACCGCGCCGACGACCGGCTGCAGGAACGCGCCGTCGGTGACGAGGCGCGCCGCGGGGACGACGATCGTCGGCATGAGCACGTCGTCCTCGATCGTGAAGAAGCCCGTGAAGCCGAGGGGATCCACGCCGACGTCGACGCTGAGCGTCGCCAGGCCCTCGTCGGTCGAGGTCGTCTCGCCGAGCGGGCGCTCGCAGGCGGGGTCGAGCAGGTCGCAGGCGCGCACGGTGGCGCCGCCATAGGGCACGCTCATGGGGACGCGCAGCACCGCGAGGCCCAGGTCGAGGACGCGGCTCGAGGCGCCGCCCCAGGCGAACGCGTCGACGCACGCCCACGAGGTGCCGAGGTCGCAGGCGGCCGAGCAGGCGCGGAAGATGTAGGTCTGCAGGGTGACGCCCAGGATCTCGGCGCCGGGCGGCGCCTTGCAGTCGGCGATGCAGCGGGGATCGGCGCACCCCTCGGCGCAGCGCCACGCGGCGGCGCAGGTGGCGTCGGCGCCGCAGTCGCGCAGCGACTGGCAGGTGCCCTCGGTGCGCTCGAGGCACGCGGCGCAGGCCGGGTCGCGGCCGAGGCGGAGCGGGCCGCAGGCGCCGGGCGCCGCGTCGGGCGCGACTGCGTCGGGCACGCGCGCGTCGAGGACGCCCGCATCGGCCGTGACGAGCGCGTCGCGCATCGGCCGCGGGCCGCGCGCCTCGCACAGGCCGGCGCGGCAGGCCTTCTCGGCGTCGCAGTCGGCGTTGTCGCGGCAGGGACGCTCGGTCGGGAACTCGAGGCAGCCGGCGAGCAGGACGGCGGCCCACGGGAGGAGGCGCCGGCTCACCACGTGAACACCGCGCCGCCACGCGTGGCCGTCGGGGCCGGCGTGTCGGGGCCGGTGAGGAGCAGCGTCGCGCCGAGGCCCACCAGCACGACGGCGCTGCCCGCCGAGAGCCACATGCCGAGGCGCCCCCGCTCGAAGTCGTCCTCGAGGCCGCGGCGCGCGTCGGGCTCGCCGCGCAGGCCGTCCGCCGCGTCGGCGGCGTCGCTGGCCCGCGTATAGAAGAGCGCGGCGAGACCGGCGGCGAGCGCCCCCGTGGCGAGCGCGCCGTAGGCCACCGGGCGCCGCCAGTCGTCGTCGGGCTCGGGGCGCGGCGGCGCCTCGGCGACGGCGCTCGCCGGCGCGGGGACCGGCGGCTCGTCGGCGGGCTGCCGGCGCTCGAGCAGCTTGCGGGTCACGCGGATGCGCGTCTCGACGTCTTCGCGGTCGGTCGCGTCGGGCTGTCGCGCGAGATAGAGCTCGAAGTGCTCGATCGCCTCTTCGGCGCGGCCCATCTCCTCGTAGGTGCGGGCGAGGTTGTAGATGAGCACCGGCGACGGGTCGAGCTTGTAGGCGCGCTCGAAGGCGGTGAGCGCCGCCGGGAAGTCCTCGGCCCGGAAGGCGGCGAGGCCGACCTTGTACGCGGCGTCCGCCTGCTCCTGCGCGGACTGTGCGGCGGCGGGGCCGGCAGAGACCGTCAGCGCGAGCAGGACGTGAGACAGGCGTCGCATCAAGGGCTCGGTACCACGAATTTCATGCTCTCTCCACATTCACCCACCAGACTGTGCCCATGAAGAAGCTCGGGGTTCTGCTGGTGCTCCTGGCGATCGGGGGCGCGGCGTTCTGGTTCCTGAAGGGCCGCTTCGGTGGCGAGAAGGTCGCGCCGCCGCCGACGGTCACCGTCGCCCGCGGCGACGTCGAGCGTACGGTCACCTCGCTCGGCAAGCTCAAACCGAAGGACTACGTCGACGTCGGCACCCAGGTGTCGGGCCAGTTGAAGAAGGTCCACGTCGAGGTGGGCGACCGCGTCGAGAAGGGCCAGCTCATCGCCGAGATCGATCCGACGGTCTACGAGACGCGGGTGCGCAACGACCGCGCGATGATCGACAACCTGCGCGCCACCATCGGCCAACAGGAGGCGGAGCTCGACCTCGCGCGCAAGCAGCTGGCCCGCAACCGCCGGCTGCTCGAGGCCAAGGCGATCTCGGCGCAGGCCGTCGAGGAGAACGAGGCCGCCGTCGCCGTGGCGAGGGCGAAGCTCGTGTCGACGCGCGCCCAGATCAAGTCCGCGGAGGCGAGCCTCGAGGGCAACGTCGCCAACCTCGGCTACACGAAGATCCACACGCCGATGAGCGGCACGGTGGTGTCGGAGAGCGCGCTCGAGGGCCAGACGGTCAACGCCAGCCAGCAGGCGCCGGTGATCGTGCGGGTGGCGAACCTCGACACGATGACGGTCTGGGCGCAGGTGGCCGAGGCCGACGTGCCCAAGGTCAGGGAGGGCCTGCCCGCGTACTTCACGACGCTCGGCATGCCCGACCGGCGCTGGCGCGGCAGCGTCCGGCAGGTGCTGCCGACGCCGGAGATCGTCAACGACGTCGTGCTCTACAACGTGCTCGTCGACGTGGACAACCGCGAGGGCCTGCTGATGACCGACATGACGGTGCAGGTCTTCTTCGTGCTCGGCGAGGCGAAGGACGTGCCGACGGTCCCGATGGCGGCGCTCAAGCCGGCCAAGGACGGCGCGTACGAGGCGCAGGTCCTCACGGCGACGGGTCCGGTCCCCCGCGTCGTGAAGGTGGGCGTGACGAGCCGCACCGTGGCCGAGGTGAAGGACGGCCTGGCGGTCGGCGACCAGGTGGTGGTGGCCGAACAGGCGGGGCGGCCCGGCGGCGGCGGGCAGCGGAGCGGCGGCGGCCGGCGCATGATGGGGCCGCGCCTGTGACCTTCCTGCACCTGCGCGACGTCTGCCGCCACTACGCGAGCGGCGAGACGGTCGTGCGCGCGCTCGACGGCGTGTCGCTCGACATCGAGCGCGGCGAGTTCGTCGCGATCATCGGCCAGTCGGGCTCCGGCAAGTCGACGCTGATGAACATCCTCGGCTGCCTCGACCGGCCGACGGCGGGCACCTACGCGGTCGACGGCCGCGACGTGGCCGCGCTCGACCCGGACGACCTGGCCGCGCTGCGCCGCGACACCTTCGGGTTCATCTTCCAGCGCTACAACCTGCTGCCGACGGTGAGCGCCGCCGAGAACGTGGAGCTGCCGGCGGTCTACGCGGGCAAGTCGAAGCGGGCGCGGATGGCGCGGGCGAACGAGCTGCTCGGGCGCCTCGGCCTCGGCGACCGCACGGACCACCGGCCGCCGCAGCTCTCCGGCGGCCAGCAGCAGCGGGTGTCGATCGCGCGCGCGCTGATGAACGGCGCCGAGGTCATCCTCGCCGACGAGCCCACCGGCGCGCTCGACAGCCGCAGCGGGGCCGAGGTGCTGGCGCTGCTGCAGCAGCTCAACGCCGAGGGCCGCACCATCCTGCTGATCACCCACGACGCCGAGGTCGCGGGCCACGCCGACCGCGTGATCACCATCAAGGACGGCAAGATCCTCGAGGACACCGGCCCCAAGCGCCGCCTCGTCGCCACCGCGCCCGACGGCCGCGGCCACCGCCACCCGGCGTGGCTGCCCGACCTCGGCGAGGCGGTGAAGATGGCGCTGCGCTCGCTGCGCGCGAACCTCTTCCGCAGCGCGCTCACGCTGCTCGGCGTGGTCATCGGCGTGGCGGCGGTGGTGGCGATGCTCGCCATCGGCGAGGGCAGCAAGCAGACCGTGCTGCAGAGCATCCAGGCGATGGGCACGAACGTGCTGGCGGTGCGGCCGGGCCTGCGCGGCTTCCGCGGCGACGGCGACATCGCCACGCTCGTGCCCGCGGACGCCACCGCCATCGCCACCCTCCCGAACGTCGCCGTGGTCGCCCCCGAGCGCAGCACGCGCGCCACGCTGCGCTTCGGCAACGTCGACGCCCAGACCAGCGTCACCGGCGTCTGGCCGGGCGCCGCCGCCGCCCGCGACTGGCCCGTGGCCCGCGGCGGCTTCGTCACGCAGGACGACGTGGACGGCTACGCGCCGGTGATCGTGCTCGGCCAGACGGTGGTCGACAACCTGTTCCCGGACGGACGCGATCCCATCGGCCAGTACGTGCTCGTGAAGAACGTGCCCTTCGAGGTGGTCGGGGTGATGGCCGTGAAGGGCGCGACGCCCTGGGGCAACGACCAGGACGACGCCGCGTTCGTGCCGCTGTCGACGGGCTTCATGCGCTTGTTCGGCAAGCAGCACCTGAACTCGCTGACGGTGAAGGTCGAGGACGCCGCGCGGCTCGACGAGACGCAGGCGGCCATCGAGGACCTGCTGCGGCAGCGGCACGGCGTCGAGGACTTCAACGTCCGCAACACCGCGTCCATCCTGCAGACGGCCGAGGAGACCCAGAACACGCTGACGGTGCTGCTGGGATCGGTGGCCGCGATCTCGCTGCTCGTCGGCGGCATCGGCGTGATGAACATCATGCTGGTGAGCGTGACGGAGCGCACGCGCGAGATCGGCGTGCGCATGGCCACCGGCGCGCGCCGGAAGAACATCCTGCTGCAGTTCAACACCGAGGCGCTCGTGGTGTGCGGCATCGGCGGACTGGTGGGCGTGGGCCTCGGCATGGCGATCGGCGCCCTCGTCGAGGCCTTCGGCAAGCCGGTCGTGTTCGAGCCGGGCCCCGCGCTGCTGGCGTTCTCGTCGGCGTTCGCCACCGGTCTGTTGTTCGGCTACCTGCCCGCGCGCAAGGCGGCCCACATGGACCCGGTGGTGGCATTGGCATCCGAATGAGATCGACGGTCTTGCTGGCGATGGCAGTGTGCGCCGGGTGCAGCGTGGCGCCGACCTACGAGCGCCCCGAGGTCCCCGTGCCGGCCGGATGGGACGCCGCGTCCCCGGGGGAGGCGGTGGCGCCGGGCTGGTGGCGTCGCTACGGCAGCGCCGAGCTCGACGCGCTGATCGAGGAGGCGGTGAAGGCCAACCACGACCTCGGCGCGGCGGCGGCGCGCATCCGCCAGGCGCGGGCGCAGGCGCGCATCGCCGGGGCGGACCGCCTGCCGCAGGTGGGCGCGTCGGCGGGCGCGTCGCGCACGTGGCGCAGCGGCGACGCGCCATCGAGCACCGACGCATCGGCGACGCTCGACGTGAGCTACGAGGTGGACCTGTGGGGCGGCAACGACAGCGCCGCGCAGGCCGCCGGATCGCGGCTGCAGGCCACGACGTTCGACCGCGACGCGGTGGCGCTCGTGCTCCAGTCCGACGTGGCGCTCAACTACCTCCAGGCCCTGGCGCTCAAGGACCGGCTGAAGTTCGCCCGGCAGAACCTCGAGTGGGCGCGGCAGGTGCTCGCGCTCGTAAAGGTGCGCTTCGACGAGGGCGCGACCACCGGCCTCGAGCTGGCGCAGCAAAGCGCCGCGGTGCACCAGTTCGAGGCGACGCTCCCCGCGCTCGAGGAGCAGCTGCGGCTGACGGTGCACGCGCTGGCGGTGCTGCTCGGGCGGCCGCCGCAGGGATTCGCCATCCGCGGCGAGACGTTGCGCGAGGTGACGCTGCCGGCGGTCGATCCCGGGCCGCCGGCGGCCCTGCTCGAGCGGCGGCCGGACGTGCGGCGGACGGAGGCGCGGCTCGTGGCCGCGAACGCCGACATCGGCGCGGCGCGCGCCGCGCTCTATCCGCAGCTCCGACTCTCGGCCTCGGCGGGCGCGGCGGGCCTGCTCGGCGGCGGCACGAGCGCCGTCGCCACGCTCGCCGCCTCGCTGGCGCAGACGATCTTCGACGGCGGGCGGCTGCGCGGGCAGGTGGAGGTGGCCGAAGGGCAGCGCGAGGAGCTCGTCGAGCAGTACGCGCAGGCGGTGCTGACGAGCTACCGCGAGGTGCAGGACAGCCTGGTGCAGGTGGAGAAGAGCCGGGCCCGCGCGGCCGCGCTCGCCCAGGCGGCCGAGCAGGCGCGCGAGGCGCTGCGCATCGCCACCACGCGCTACCAGGAGGGCGCCGAGGACCTGCTGACGCTGCTCGACACGCAGCGCACGCAGCTGCAGACCGAGGACAGCCTCGTGCAGGCGGAGCTCGCGCGCTTCACCGCGTCGACGGGCCTGTTCAAGGCGCTCGGCGGCGGGTGGGAGAGCGCACGCCCGGCCGAGTGAGCGGCGCCGAGGACACGGTCTGGTCGTGGGCCGAGGGCGCGCTCGGCCCCGACGGGGACGCCCCGGCCGAGTTGCGGCCGACGTCGACTTCAGCCGCCGGGCGCTGGTCGTGCAGGAGTGCGTCGGCCCCTGGCACGACGCGCCGGCGGGCGCCCAGTGGATCAACACCACCGGATGGGACGCGGCCAACAACACCGGCACGAACCACCCCGACCCGCTCCACGACACGCTGCGCGACGCCCGCGCGACGTTCCGCCTGCAGCCGGGCGCGGCCGCGGTCACGGCGCTCAATGGCAGCGCCTGGGCCGACGACAAGATGCTGCCGAGCCCGGGCACATCAACCCGGAGGGCCTGCTCGTCTCCGTACCCGACGCGTTCGGGGCGGCCTGGCGCAGCGCGCCGGTCGCCGGCGGCGGCTGTCGCGCCGACGCCGACTGCAACGACGGGCGCGGGTGCACCGTCGACCGCTGCGAGGCCGGGGCGTGCACGTGTTCGCGTCGGGCGCGTACCCGGCGTTCGACGAGGCCCGCCCGCGGATCGTGAACGGCGGCGCCGGCCGCGCGGCCGGCGGGCTCCGCTTCCGGCGAGCGCGTTCGCGGGCGACGCTGTCTATCTGGTCGCGCCCGAGGGCGGGTGGATCGGCGACACACTGCAGGCGATGTAGGATCCACGGCAGCTCGGCCGCGCCGGCATCGTCGCGGCCGCCGGGATGACCGCGGCCGCCTCCGCGTCGACGTTGCGCAAGACGCCGCCGTCCCTGGCAGCGCCTGAAGTGACGCCGGTCGTCGTCGATCGGGGTCGACCGTCGCCACCTCGGCGGCCACTGACCAGAGATCCCCGTTCTGCCGCGGCCAACCCGACCGGCTCGGCGTGCGCTGCTGCCCCGACATCGGACGCCCTGAGGCCGCACACGTCACGGCGACGCGCGCCTGCCCTTCGTCACTCCCATGCCGCGCACCGCGACGACACTCGGCCGTGCCGGTCCCTGCCACCTTCGCCGAAGACCGGGCCGCTCCGACGTCTCCACGCTCTATCGTGAACTTCGGCGACCAGCCCGCGCCAGCAGCTCGCCGAGCGTCGCCGCCTGCTGCTTCCCGTCGTGCAGCACGATGACGTTGTCGGGTTCGGATGCAAACCAGATGAACGTCCGCCACGCGATGGAAGCAATCGCCCTCTTGAACTCCGCGCGGGATCGATCGAGGAACGCGGTGACGAAGGCGAGCTGGTCGGCCGAGTATCCGCCGCTCGTTGCGATCTCCAGCAGGGCTTCGACTCGCTGGGGCGTCACCGGCCCGTCGCTCGCGACCACTTCGACGAAGACCAGAAGGAAGTCCGCCGCCGTCTCGCCGCGGTCCACGAGAATGATGTCCGGAAGGTTGCGATCGGCCTCGATTCGCAGGTTCAGGGCGGCCGCCAGCCCATCGTCGCGCTGCACGACCTTCGCGCCGCTCTCGCTGAGCCAGAGCACGACCGGATCGGCGAGGAACCGCGGTGCGAACTCCTCGATCACCGCGCGCGAGATGGTCGAGCTCGGGCCGGCCGCCATGCGTCGTGTCTCGCCGTTCGGAAAGGCGACGAGGACGCCTTCTCCGGTCGCTGCTGCGCCCAAGCGGACGACGTGAAGGCGGGCGAGGGCCGCAGGCGAGAGATGG
This sequence comes from Myxococcota bacterium, assembly GCA_963169045.1. Lineage (GTDB taxonomy): Bacteria > Myxococcota_A > Bradymonadia > UBA7976 > UBA1532 > CAUJDF01. The sequence continues at coordinate 59,473 of CAUJDF010000029.1, read as the reverse complement.
CCGTCACGCCACGTCTCGGCCGCCGCCTCGAAGGCGGGTGAGCTCAGGTCCGAACCGAAGAGCGCGGCGAAGCCCGCATCGAGCGCGTATCGCGGCAGGCCCGAGGTGGTCGCGACGTTCGGGCGCAAGACGACCGCGTTGTTCAGGATCAGCCCCTGTCGTAAGACCTCGTCCCGAATCTGCTCGCGACTGTTGTCTTCGTACCAGCGGCCCTTCCCGACGAGCTTCGGGCGCCGGCGGTATGCGTCGCGAGCCGCGTCGTCGACGAGCGTGCGGGCGCGCTCCTCGGTCATACGGTAGACGTGCGCCGGACCCAGCCAGCGGTCGGCGCCCGCCACGGCTCCGACGTACAGCGCGGCGTAGATGGTGGCTGCGGCCGCATCGCGCACGCACTTCTCACGTTCGGGCGTACCCTCGGGGAAGATCGCGGCCAGGCGATCGCGGATCGACTCGCGATCCAGGAGCGTTGGGAAGCTCATCTCGGCGGACTCTCGTAGACACGCGCCGCTTCACGCTCGAGGTCCAGCCTCGGCGCCCCTTGCTCGACGAGCTGTCGGAACGTGGAGAGCGCCTCCGGGCTCGGCAAGGGCATGGCCTCGAGCTCGTAGGCTGAAACGGCGACGCTCCCGCTCAGGCAGCGGAAGGCGCGATCAGCCGCCTGCGTGTTGAGGAAGGCGGCGAGAACCGCTGGTGCGACGAGGGGCGACGCCTGCTGGGGAAGCAGCATGTTCACGTGGTTTTCGACGCTCACCCCGCCGTGCTCCGCGATGAGCGCCCCCGGCATCTCCGCTGCGACGAGGCGTCGAGATTGCTCACGGGCGGTCGTCCGCTGAAGCAACACACAGGACTTGTCGACGCGGAGCCAGCCATCGCTCGGACCGAGGTGAATGAACGGCCGGTGATTTCGCTTCTCGCAACGGAGAGTGAACGTCCCATCCGAGCCGATGCACTCGGCCCACACCAGTGGAATGCATCCGGGCCCGGGTTCGTCACGGAGCTGATGCTTGTGCCGGTTCCACACCAGGGGGCCGGTGCTCACACTGTATCCCCAGTCGCGGAGTCGACCCGGCAGGTCGCCGAGGCGAGCAGCGAACTCGGCGTCCACGGCCGTTCGAGGCAGCAGCCACGGATCCTGGGAGTCGACCGGCAGCACGAAGTCGCCCCCGAGCTCCACTTGGACGGCACTCGATCGGGCGCGACTGATGTACCGGACGCGGCAGGTCATGCCCCCCTCGGTCGCACGGGCAGACCGCCGGTGATAGGTCGCCAGGACGGTCTCCTGGAGGACGCCGTCGAACACTTCGCGTCGCGCATCGACGAAATCGATCTGCACGGGAGGGGCTTCACGGGACAACAGCGCACGCAGGCTCTTGAAGTACTCCCCACCGAGGAAGCTCGCGGGCGTCAGGAGCGACACCAATGCGCCGGGGCGAGTCAGTCGGATCGCCTGATCCATGAAGAGGCCATAGAGATTGGCGTGTCCGTACAGTCCACGTCGGAAGTAGCTGCGACGATCCGGCTCGAGACGGCAGCGTCCGTAAGGCGGATTGCCCACGACCAGATCGAACCCACCTGCGGTGATGGGCTCGAGGCTGTCGCGCTGCGATGCCATCTGCTGCGGTCGCCGCGCCGAGGCTCCGGCTCGGGTCACCAGGATGGACTCGAGGAAGACCTGAGAGAGCCAGGCCGAGAACGGATCGAGGTCCCATCCCTGGAGGCGGGCGGCGACGTTCTGCACCGCGATGGCGGGTTCGGCCTCCGCGAGGACGTCGAGCATCCGTGCGGCGGCGGCGACGAGGAACATGCCGGCTCCGCACGCGGGATCGAGGACGCGGGCGGTGCGCCAGTCGAGACCTGCGGACTCCGCCTGGTCGAGGAGGCGTGCGACGAGCGCGGGCGGGGTGAAGTAGACGCCGTGGCGAGCGCGGTGGTCTTCGGGCAGGAGCGCCGCGTAGAGCGTCCCCAGCAGGTCGGCCGCTTCCACGACCGGCAGACCGGCCGACGCGCGTCCGAGGTCGTGCGCCGCCTCGGTGAGCTCGGCTCCGAGGACCACGTCGCGGGCGCTCTCGAACGCGACGAGATCCCATACGGACGCGTGGCGTCGCCGCATGGCGCCCCAATAGCCCTCGATCGTCGCGGCACAGACCGCCCGCGCCCACGCCAGCTCGTCGACGTGGCCACGGCTCGCCGCCGACAGCCGAAGGAGCAGGCGCCGCCCTGCCTCGGGGTCGGGCGACTCGGCGAACAGCCTGAGCTGCTCACTGCCCTCCACACTGTCGATGCCCCGGGACACGCGACGCTCCACGCCCTCGATGACCGGGCGAATGGAAGCACAGCCCGCTCGCGTTGACCAGAGCTCGGGTCGGACGCGGCCTTCAGCGTCACGGTCGGCCCGAGAAGGCGTCGTCGTGCATTCCGAATGGGCGCCGGAGGGGGTACGAACCGGGCGCCTCGTTTCGCGCTGCGCCGCGACGAGCGCGTGTTCCTGATGGGCGAGGACCTGGGCCGCTACGGCGGCGCCTACGTCGTCGGCAGGGGGCTCCTCGAAGAGTTCGGGCCGGAGCGCGTGCGCGATACGCCGCTCTCGGAGACGGCGTTCGTCGGCGCCGGCATCGGGGCGGCGCTGGGCGGCATGCGTCCCATCGTCGCGATGGCGCGGGGCGCTGCAGAAATTTCATCAACGATTACGAAGGCATCCACGGGCACGGGGCGCTTCGCGGCGATCTCGGCCCGAGGTGCTTCCCGCGCTTCGACGCCGGGAAAGAGGGTTCCGCTGCGTCGCGAGGGGGGTCGGTCGCGTCGCGAGGCGGGTCGACCGCTCCGGTGACGCCGGTCGCCTGCCCCCGGCGAAGGGGCACGCACCTGCTGCGCCTCCTGGTGGCCCCGCCGTCGCTCTCTCGCTGGCCATGCGCTCGACCGTCGGTGGGTGACGCGGTGCCACCGCGCTTCGGGCGAGTTGACGACACGCTCTCCTGCCGGTGAGACTCGCGGCGCATCACGAATCAGCATGGGACGGGGTGGGCACCAGCGCCGTGGAAGCGTGGGGATTCTGGGAAGTGACAGCCGCGGTCTGGCTGTGGTCGGGCGGCGCGCTCCTCGCCGTCCTCTGGCTGGCGACGTGGCGGAACTGCTGGGTCGGGTTGCGCCGTCCGGCGCCGATGCTGTTGCTGTTCCTCGCCTGGCTCGGCATCGCGAGCCTGATCGCCGCGGCGACACAGGCCTGGTCCAATCCGTTCGTCGTCGCGCTGCACGGCCTCCTCCAGCTCCTCGCCGACGTCCTCCGCTCGGGCGCGGCGATCGCGGTGGTCGTCGGGCTGCTGGTCCTCGGCCCGGCGCTCGCGAGGCTCATCGAGCGACTCGCCGACCGGGCGAGGACGGTGAAGGTCGGCGAGGTGACGCTGGCGCTCGGGGACGAGCGCGCGCCGTTGCGCGACCTGCTCCCGCTCGGGACCTCCCAGGCCCGTCTGCTCTGGAAGCACGTGCCGCTCCGCGGCGACGACCTCGACCTCGGCCGCGTCCAGGCCGACGGCGCCGTGCTGGCCGAAGCGCCCGTGACGCCCACGCGCGAATACACCGAGTTCCTTCGCTCGCTCGACGACCTGCTGCGAACCCTTCCCGCCGAACCGGACGCTCAGGACACGTGGTTCCTGGAAGAGATCGCGGAACGGGAGCGCGAGTGGACCGGCGAGTATGGGGAGGAGCTGCGGCGCACGGCGGGCGGGATGACCGATCGGGCGCGTGAGGCGGGGTTCCGGCTCGCCGGGCGGCCGGCGAAGTCCGTCATCGTGCGCCTCCTCATGCTGATCGCTTGGGGCGACCCCCACGCGCCGGCGGCCCTCGCGCGCGCCCTGGACCACATCCGCGACGAGGAGGTCCGCGGCCTGATGGAGCGCGAGACCTTCACGTGGTTGGTGATGGGGCTCGAGCGCGCCGGGGCGTGGGCGGCGCTCGAGGCCCTGGCGCGGCGGGCGGCGGTGCTGGACGTCCGGCTTCACGACCGCTCGATGGCAGAGGCGCTGGAGGCATGGACGCTCTTCGCGCGCGACGGCCGGGCCAACGCTCTCGGCGCGTGGGACCCTCCCGCCGGGGCATCGCTCCCGGGGCTGCTCTGGCTGCGTCTCGCGGTGGCGGCGGAGGCGGAGCGCGGCGCCGGCGATCAGGCGCGGGCCATCCGGCTCGCCCTGCGGGTGCTCGCCGGCTCCCGCGAAGCGGAGCGCGGCGCCGGGGGCATCGCGCGCATGTTGGCGCGACGAGTGCTCGTGCGACCGTACCTGGCGCTCGGCATGGAGCAGTCGCTGCTCGGGCTGCTGCAGGCCGAGGCGGCCTGGCAGGATCCCGTCCTGCTCAACGCCGGCGCGATCGTGTGCGCGCGCACCGGTCGCGTGGACGAGGCCCGCGCGTGGCTGGAGCTGGCGCGCCAGCAGGCGGAGCGTGCGGGATTCGAGAGCCTGCTGCCGACGCTGAAGGCCAACGAGGCGTCGCTCGCGGCGGCCGAAGGCGCCCGCTGACGGGTCACGTCAGCGCCGCCTTGGCGATGCGCTGCAGCAGGACGGTGAGCGGCACCTCCGTCAGGAGCAGGGGCACGAGCGGCAGCATCCCGGCGGCGACGAGCCGGACGACGAGGCGGCCCGTGATCGGGAGGGGCCGCAGGCCGGCGACGACCTCGTAGCTGCCGCCGAGATCGGCGAGCGACTGCAGGTCGGGCGTGCCGAGCAGGTCCTCGCGGCGGGCGCCGGCCCACTTCCGCTCGAAGTCGCCGCAGTAGCGGGCCGCGAGCCCGCCGAAGGTCAGCGTTCCCTGCCGTGCGAGGCGGCGCAGCGGACCCGCGAACGACAACAGCGGCAGCAGCGCCAGCAACGTCGAGAGGGCGATCATCGCCGTCGCCTCGTCCTGCAGGTCCGCGGCGCGCAGCTCGGTGCCGCGGACGAGCGTCGCCCAGCCCGCCGCCGCGGCGGCGCTCATGGCCATCACGACCAGCCCGAACGACGCCGACGGCCCGCTCAGCGGCGCGAGGCCGCCCACGCGGTCCGGGTGGCTCGCGAGCAGGCGCAGGTCGAGCCGCGACAGCCGAAAGAGGAAGTAGCACCACAGCAGCCAGCGCCAGAGCATGCGCAGCGTCACATAGCGCATGAGCGGGAGGCTCACGAGCTCGTGCCAGAGCCGCAGGGGCAGGGCCTCGGCGGTGGCCCCGGCGACCACCGAGGTGGACAGGGCGAGCGCGGCCACGGCGCCCTCGGCGATGACCGAGTCGCGCAGGCGCTCCACGCGGGCGCGCAGGCGGCGCAGGTCCTCCCAGCGCGCCTCGGGGAGGATGCGGTGCTCGGCCAGGTACTCGATGCCGAGCCGCGCGCGCTGCGCGATGATCGCCGACGCGGCGAAGAGGAGGGGCGCGGCGACGAGGGGCCGCACGTGGACCTCGAAGCGACTCAGCAGCGGATCCCACGCGCCCGACGTCCAGCGCTGCGCGGCGCCGAGCACGAGCAGCGGCACCCACGTGAGCGCGATGAACGCGAGCGCCTGCCGCGCCGGGTCGCGCGCGTCGTCGCGCCGCAGTCCGAGCCGGTGCTCGAGCCGGTCGACCGGCCCGCCGCCCGCGGGAATGAACGCGAAGGGGCCCGACGCGAGCTCGCGGCTGCCCATCGGCCTTCACCTCCGTCGATGGGAGACGCGCGGCGGCGGGCGGGTCGCTCCGATGTTCGATCGCACGAGGGGGCGCGCCCGCAACCGGACGCAGCGGCGACGTGTGTCGCGATGGTTCGAGACGGTGTGATTGACGGGCCCACGCGCGACGAGACATCGTCGCGCCACAACACAGGGATGGGGCAGGCACAGGAGGGTCATCGCGCCGGGGCAGTCGCTGCTGTACGCCCTCGACGTCGAAGAGTGGAAGGACGGCGTGAACCGTCTGCGCACCACGCTGGACGCCGAACAGCTCCGGCGGGCGGCCGAGCGGGGTCTGCCGGCCCGCGAGGACGCCGACGCCGACGCCGATCCGATCGTCACCGCCTGAAAGGGGCGGCCGCGCGACGCGGGCCTCCCTGGGGCATGGCACCGCGCTTCGACCGGCGGAGAAGGCCCCGCCAATGACACCCGAGGGTCTTTCACGCGCTCGAAGGGATCCGCCGCGGGCCGGCCAGCGGCCAGGATCGCCGGTCGCAGCAGGCGGAGTGATGAAGGCGACGGGTTCAGGCGACGGACGCGGGCTCGCCCGATCAGAGCGTGTCGAGCAGGGCGTTCGAGAGGCTGCAGGTCAGGCCGAAGCCGTCGGGCTCGACGTTGAGCGCCTTCACGACGCCGTCCTCGATGATCATCGAGTAGCGCTTCGAGCGGGTGCCGCCGAGGTTGGGCGCCTGCACGTCGAGGCCGAGCGCCTTGGTGAAGGCCGCCTGCGGATCGGCGAGCATGCGGACCTTGCCCGTCGCGCCCTGCGCCTCGCCCCACGCGCCCATCACGAAGGCGTCGTTCACCGCGACGCAAACGATCTCGTCGACGCCCTTCGCTCGCATCTTCTCGTAATCGTTCACGTATCCGGGCAGGTGCGTCTTCGAGCAGCCGGGGGTGAAGGCGCCGGGCACGGCGAACAGGACGCCCCGCTTGCCGGCGAAGAGCTGCGCGATGTCGACCTTCGACGCGGGGGAACCTTCGTGGAGCTCGATGGCGGGCAGCTTCTGTCCGACCTGGATGGTCATGGGAACCTCGACGGGTGACGTGGAGCCGCCGTCGCGGCACCGTGCCGCGGGGGCGGGCCGTTGAGACGCTCGGGAGACGCCGCCGGTTTCAAGGGCCGGCGAACGGGCGGCGATCGACGGCGAGGCCGCCGCCGTCCCCGCCGGCGAGGGCGAGCACGCGCGCCGGCACGCCGCGGTCGTCGTCGAGGAAGCGCAGCGCGCGCGTGACGAGGCCCGCCGCGTCGAGCGCGAGCAGCAGCGCGGTCAGGTGGCCGGCGTCGAAGACGAAGACGGCGCGGCCGTGGGGCGCGAGCGCGTGGGCGGCGGCGCGCGCGAAGTCGGCCACGTCGCCGGCGAGGGCGTGCGTCGCGCCGGCCACGCGCGCGTCACCGCTCTGGCGGCCCCACCCCGCGGGGTAGAATGGCGGGTTCGAGACGACGAGGTCGAAGGCGCGCGGCGGCACCGGCAGGGCGCGCACGTCGCCGACGACGACGGCGTAGCGCGCGTCGTTCAGCCGCGCGTTGCGGGCGGCCTGGTCCGCGGCGCGCGCGTCGAGCTCGACGCCGAGCCGCAGCCGCGCCTCGGGGTGGACCTGCGCCAGCGCCAGCAGGAGCGCGCCGCCGCCGCAGCCGAGGTCGAGGACGCGGTCGCCGGGCCGCGCCGGCGCGAACCGCGCGAGGTCGAAGGCCCACGGGCACGGCGCGAAGCCGCGCGCGTCGCGCACGATGAAGCCGTCGCCGAACGGCGCGACCGTCTCGCCGCGGGCGACGGCGACGTGGCGGGTCCGGGCGTGTTCGAGGCCGCGTCTCACGCGGCAGAGGGTAACCGCGGTCAGGTCGCGCGGGGGACCGATTCGGCGAGCAGGCGACGCAGATCGCGCGCGTCGACGGGCTTGGTGAGGTGGTGATCGAAGCCGGCCTCGACGGCGCGGCGCTTGTCCTCGGCGCCTCCCCAGCCGGTCGTCGCGACGAGGACCACGCCGCGGCCCCACGCGCTCGCGCGGATGCGGCGCGCGACGTCGTAGCCGCTCTGACCCGGCATGCCGATGTCGAGCAGCACGACGTCCGGGCGCCAGTCCTCGGCGATCCGCAACGCCTCGTCGCCGTCGAAGGCGACGCGCGCGTCGTGGCCCGACAGCCCGAGCAGCAGGCCCAGGCTCTCGGCGGCGTCGCGATTGTCGTCGACGACGAGGACGCGCCGCTTCACGGGTGCGACGGTCTCCGCGCGGGGCTCGTCGGCCGCCGGCGCCCGCCCCGCCACCGGCAGCGTGACGGTGAGCTCGCTCCCCTGCCCCGGGCCGTCGCTGGCGGCCTCGAGCGTGCCGCCATGGAGCTCGGCGAGGCGGCGGGCCAGCGTCAGGCCGATGCCGAGGCCGTCCCGCGTGCGCTCGACGCCCGCGTCGAGCTGGGTGAACATGTCGAACACCCGGGCGAGCTTGTCGGCCGGGATGCCGATGCCGCTGTCGCGCACACGAACGAGGACCGCGTCCCCCCGCCGCTCGGCGCGCAGGGAGATGCGGCCCCCGGGCGGCGTGAAGCGCGCCGCGTTGTTCAACAGGTTCGAGAAGATCTGGGCCAGGCGCGCGGGGTCCGCGTCGAGGCCGACCGGCGCCGCGGGCAGCGACACCGTCAGCTCGTGGCCGCCGGCGTCGATGAGCGGCCGGCTCGTGTCGACCGCGACACGGACGACCGACGCGAGGTCGGTGGGCTCCCGCCGGAGCTGGAGCCGGTCGCGCGTGATGCGCGACACGTCGAGCAGGTCGTCGACGAGCCGTGTCATCTGCCGGATCTGGCGCTCGATGATGCCCGACGCGCCCTGGATCGCCGCGTCGTCGGGCCGCAGCGCCTGCAACAGGGCCGTCGCGTTGCGGATCGGCGCCAGCGGGTTGCGCAGCTCGTGCGCGAGCATGGCGAGGAAGCGGTCCTTCTGGCGATCGGCGTCCTCGAGCCGCACGATCGCCTCCTGCAGGGCGACGTTGATCCGGCCCAGCTCCGCGGTGCGCGCCTCGACCCGGGCCTCGAGCTCGGCGTGCGCGGCGCGCAGCCGCTCTTCGGCCTGGCGGCGCTCCGTCAGGTCGCGCGTGACCTTCGCGAAGCCGCGCAGGGCGCCGCCCTCGTCGCGGACCGCCGAGATGACGACGTTCGCCCAGAAGCGCGTGCCGTCCTTGCGGACCCGCCAGCCCTCGTCCTCGAAGCGGCCGGCGGCCCGCGCGATCCGCAGCTCGTACGCCGGCCAGTCGGCGTTCAGCGCCTCCTCCGGATAGAAGACCGAGAAGTGGCGGCCGATGATCTCCTCGGCGGTGTAGCCCTTGATGCGCTGGGCGCCGGCATTCCACGACGCGACGCGGCCCTCGGGGTCGAGCATGAAGACCGCGTAGTCGGTCACGCTTTCGATGAGGAGGCGGAAGCGCTCCTCGCTGCCCCGCAGACGCTGCTCGGCCTTGTGCCGCTCGGTGAGGTCGCGGAGGATCTTCAGGTAGCCGCGCAGCTGGCCCTGCTCGACGACCGGGGTGACGACGACGCTCGCCCAGAAGCGCGTGCCGTCCTTGCGGACGCGCCAGTCCTCCTCCTCGAAGCGACCCTCCGCCGCCGCCCGGCTCAGCTCGCGCCCGGGCGCGCCGCCGCTGCGGGCGTCTTCGGTGAAGAAGCGCGAGAAGTGCTGACCCGTGATCTCCGCCTCGTCGTAGCCCGTGATGCGCGCGGCGCCCGCGTTCCAGTGGAGGACGTGCCCCTGCGCGTCGAGGAGCACGATCCCGTAGTCGGTGACGGCGCGCACCACCGCCTCGAGGTGGCGCTGGGGCGACGCGAACGAGCCGGACGTCTCGCTGGGCAATGGTTTCATCTGGGTCGTCGATGCAGGACCCGCGGGCGGCGTCGCGGGAATTCTTCACCAATCGATCGTCGCCCCCGTGACCGTCGGACGCGACCCGCGCGCGTGGCGGACCGTCGAGAGCAGGGAGCGACGTGGTCGGTGGAGGGCGGCGTGCGCCGGACGCTCTGGGCGTTCTTCCTCGCGTGCGGATGCGGCGCCCCGCCGGCGCGGGAGCTCGCGGACGCCGTGCGGCGGGAGACCGCGGCCCGGATCGGCGCGGACGCGGTCGCCGCGGCGGACGACGAGCGCGCGCGGCTGCTCGCCGACGGCCTCACGCCCGACGAGGCGGTGCGCCTCGCGCTGGCGAACGCCCCGGACGCGGAGGTGGCGCTCGCCGCGCTCGGGGTCGCGCGCGGCGAGTGGGTCCGCGCCGGCGCGCCGCCCGACCCGGAGATCGACGCCGAGCTGCGTTTCGCGCTCGACGGCGAGGGCTCCTCGCTCGAGCTGGCCTTGCTGCAGGACGTGACGGGCTTCCTCGCGCTGCCCTCGGCGCGGCGCGCGGCGACGGCACGCCTCGACGCGGCCCGGCTGCGCGCGGTGGAGGCCGCCGTCGACCGGGCGGGCGCCGCGCGCGCCGCCTATGCCGCCGTCCAGGCGGACCTGCGCGTGGTCGAGCTGCGCCGCACCGCCCTCGAGGTGACGAGCGCCGCGCTCGACGTGGCGCGACGGCTGTATGCGGCGGGCAACGTCACGGCGCTCGAGGTGGATCTCGAGCAGGCGGAGGTCGAGGAGGCCCGGCTGGCGCTGGTGGCGGCGGAGGCCGCGCTGGGCCTGGGCCGCGCGCGGCTCGAGCGCCTGCTCGGCCTGTCGGGCGCCGAGTGGCAGCCCGCGGAGCCGCTGCTCGAGGTGCCGGCGGACGACGGCGTCGATCTCGAGGCTGCGGAGGGCCGCGCCGTCGAGCGCAGCCTGGCGCTCGCGGCGCTGCGCCGGGAGGAGGCGGAGGCCGACGCGGGCGCGACGCACGCGCGCATCGCGGGCCGGGTGCCGCGGCTGGCGCTCGGGGCGTCGGCGGAGCGGGAGGCCGACGGCGCGTGGGCGGTGGGCCCGGCGCTGTCCCTCGGCCTGCCGTTCTTCGACCGGGGGGTCGCCCTCGCCGAGGCGCGTCAGCGCGAGGCCGGGCTGCGCCTGCAGGCCGGCGCGCTCGACGTGCGCAGCGCCGCCCGGCAGGCCGCGGCGCGGCTGCGCGCGGCGCGGGCGCGCGCGGTCCGGTTCGCCCGCGTCGTCGTGCCCCTGCGGCAGCGCATCCTCGAGCAGAGCGTCCTGCAGTTCAACGCGATGAACCTCGGCATCTTCGAGCTGCTGCGCGCGCGCCGGGCCGTCGCGGAGGCGGGCGTGCGGCACGCCTTCGCGCTGCGCGAGTACTGGCTCGCGCGCGCCGATCTCGACCGTCTGCTGGCGGGCGGCTCGCCGGTCGGGGCCTCCGCCCCGCGGGAAGGAGAGCGCGAGTGAGCGGGCCCAACCGGCGTGAGTTCTTCGCCGCCGCCGCCGGGGGCGCCGTCCTCGGCGCCGCGCCCGCCGCGGGCGCGCCGAGGGGGCGGGGGCGCGTCGTCACCCCGGACGGCGAGCCCCTGCCCTGGCGCGCGGTCGGCGGCGTCAAGGTCTTCCACCTCGTCGCCGCGCCGGCGATGCACGAGGTGGTCGACGGCCTGCGCATCCACGCCTGGGCCTACAACGGGCGCGTCCCCGGCCCGACGCTCGAGGCCACCGAGGGCGACCGCTGCCGCATCTACGTGACCAACCGGCTGCCCGAGGCCACGTCCGTGCACTGGCACGGCGTGCTGCTCCCGAACGGCATGGACGGGGTCGGCGGCCTCACGCAGCCGCCGATCCCGCCGGGCGCCACCTTCCGGTACGAGTTCACCTTCGACCGCGCGGGCACCTTCCTCTACCACCCGCACATCGACGAGATGACGCAGGTGGGACTCGGGATGATGGGCCTCATCGTCGTGCACCCGCGGCGGCCGACCGGGCCGCGCGTCGACCGCGACTACGCGCTGCTGCTCGCCGAGTTCTTGGTGCCCGCGGGCCAGTCGCGCCCCGAGCCGCAGGCGCCGAGCGACTTCAACGTGTTGACGATCAACGGGCGCGCCTACCCCGGCACGACGCCGATGGTGGCGCAGAGTGGCGAGCGCGTGCGCATCCGCATCGGCAACCTGAGCCCGATGGACCACCACCCCATCCATCTGCACGGGCACGTGTTCGAGGTGGTGGCCACGAACGGCGGGCCGGTGCCGCCGGCGGCGCGCGTCCCCGAGACGACGGTGCTCGTGCCGGTGGGCGACGTGCGGACCATCGAATTCGTCGCCGGCGAGCCGGGCGACTGGGCGATGCACTGCCACATGACCCACCACATGATGAACCAGATGGGGCACGCCCGCCCGGCGATGGTCGGCGCGCACATCCCCGACGAGCTCGAGGCGCGGCTGCGGCGGCTCGTGCCCGGCTACATGACGATGGGGACGTCGGGCATGGCCGAGATGGGCGCGATGCAGATGCCGGCGCCCGAGAACAGCGTGGCGATGAAGGTGGCACCGGGCCCGTTCGGGCACTTCGACCTCGGCGGCATGACCACGCTGCTCAAGGTGCGCGCGCGCGTGGACGGCGAGGTCGGGTGGTACGAGCACCCCGCGGGGACGGTGGCGCGGGCGGCGACCGCCGAGGAGCTGCGCGCCGACGGGATCGAGCCCGAGTAGCGGGCGTCCGAGGCGTTCACGCGCCGGCGACGGCGCGCTCGGCGAGGAGGGTGCGCAGCGTGTCGAACGCGAGGGGCTTGACGAGGTGCCGGTCGAAGCCGGCCTCGCGGGTGCGGGCCTCGTCCTCGGCGCGCCCGTACCCGGTGACCGCCGCCAGCAGCGTCGAGCGCAGACCGCCCGCGCGCAGGCGTCGGGCGACCTCGAGGCCGTCCATCCCGGGCATGCTGATGTCGAGCAGGACGACGTCGGGCGCCCGCTCGGCGGCGGCGGAAAGCGCGCTGGCGCCGTCGTAGACGACCCGGCTCTCATGGCCCAGGCGCGTGACCATCTGCCCGAGGCAGTCGGCGGCGTCGACGTTGTCGTCGACCACGAGGACGTCGAGGCGGCGCGCCGTCGGGGCGTCGGTCGGCGGCGCGGTCGGCGCGTCCTGCCCGCCGCAGGCCAGGGGCAAGCGCGCCACGAACTCGCTGCCGCGGCCGGGCCCCTCGCTCCGCGCCTCGATCGTCCCGTCGTGCAGCTCGGCGATGCCGCGGCAGAGCGCAAGCCCGATGCCGATGCCGACCACGCCCCGCGCGAGCGAAGTGTCCCCCTGGACGAACGGCTCGAAGATGCGCGGCAACAGCTCGGGCGCGATGCCGGCGCCGGTGTCGCGGACGCGGATGACGACCTCGTCCGCGCCGCGCTCGGCCTCGAGCGCGATGGCGCCGCCCTCCGGGGTGAACTTGATGGCGTTGCCGACGAGGTTGACGAGGAGCTGCTCGAGGCGCACCGGATCGGCCTCGACCGGCAGCGGCTCGCCGGGCAGGGAGACCGTCGTCTCGTGGCGCGCCTGGCGCATCGCCAGGGCGACCGTCTCGAGCGCGTTGCGGATCGCGTCGCGCGCGTCGAGCCGCTCCTTGCGCAGCTCGAGCTTCCCGCGCTGGATGCGCGCGACGTCGAGCAAATCGTCGACGATGCGGACGAGGTGCCGGCTCTGGCGCTCGAGGATCGTCACCGCGTGTCCGCGCAGGGCCGGGTCGTCGCCGGCGGCGTGCAAAAGCTCCACGGTGTGGACGATCGGCGCGAGCGGGTTGCGCAGTTCGTGGGCCAGCAGCGCGAGGAACTCGTCCTTCCGCCTGGCCTCCTCGCGCAGCCGGTCCTCGGCCGCCTTGCGGTCGGTGATGTCGAGGTGCATGCCGGCCCAGCCGATCAGGCGGCCCTCCGCGCTGCGGATCGGCACGCCGCGGCTGAGGACGGTGCACTGCCGTCCGTCGGCGCCGCGGATGCGGTACTCGTAGTCCCAGAACTCGCAGCCCTCGATGCAGGCCCGCCAGTCGCGCAGCGTGCGCTCGAGGTCGTCCGGCGCGAGCGCCCGCGTCCAGCCGAGGCCGCGGGCCGCCTCCATCGTCAGGCCCACGAGGTCGAGGAAGGAGCGGCTCAGGTACTCCATGCCGCCCCCGGCGTCCGACACCCATACGCCGAAGGGGATGGCCTCGCCCACGGCGCGATAGCGCGCCTCGGCGGCGGCGAGCGCCTCGTCGGCGCGCCGCAGCTCGGAGATGTCGTGCGTCACGTGAGTGAAGCCGAGCAGGCGTTCCGTCTCGTCCCGCAGCGCGGTGATCCGCACGTCGGCCCAGACCGGCGAGCCGTCGCGGCGTTGCCGCCAGCCCACCGCGTGGAACGTGCCCTCGGCCTTCGCGCTGGCGAGCGCGCGGGCCGGCGCGCCGGCGCGGACGTCGTCCGCCGTGTGGAACGTGGCGAAGTGGCGGCCCAGCACCTCCTCGGCTCGGTAGCCAAGGATGCGCTCGGCGCCCGCGTTCCAGGTGACGACGCGCCCTTCCAGGTCGAGGCGATACACGGCGTAGTCCCGCACGCCCTCGATGAGCTGGCGGTAGTCGTCCTCGCTCGCGCGCAGCGCCGCCAGGCTGCGCTCGAGCGCGCGCTGATGCTCGTTCAGCCGGCGCTGCAGGTCCGCGGTCTCGACGGCCCGCGCGATCGCGCGCTGCAGGCCGTCCGCCGAGATGCGGCCCTTGACGAGGTAGTCGGCGGCGCCGTGCTTCAGCGCCTCGACCGCGACGTCCTCGCTCCCCTGCCCGGTGAGCATCACGACCGGGGGGCGGGCGGCGTGGGCGGCGAGACGCTGCAGGAACTCGAGGCCGTCGAGGTCGGGCAGGTGGTAGTCGAGGACGATGCAGTCGAACGGCTCGCGCCGGCACAGGTCGAGCGCCTCCTCGCCCGACTCGGTCTCGCGAAGGACCTGCTCGTCGTCGCCCCCGAGCCAGCGGCGGTACGTGGCGAGGTCCTCGGGGCTGTCGTCGACGAGGAGGAGCCGTTGCGCTGTTGCTGCCCGCATGGTCAATCCGTTCGCGGCAGGACCGCCACGTCGAACCAGAACTCGGACATCCGGCGGATGGCCGAGAGGAAGCCCTCGAGGTTCACCGGCTTCTTCACGTAGCTGTTGGCGCCGGCGCGATAGCAGGCGTCGATGTCGCGCCGGTCCGTCGAGGTCGTGAGCACGATGACCGGGATCGTCTTCAGGCTCGCGTCGGCCTTGATCTCGGCGAGGACCTCGCGCCCGTCGGTGCCGGGCAGGTTCAGGTCGAGCAGCACGACGGCCGGCCGCGGCGACGTGGCCGGGTCGGCGTAGGCGCCGCGCCGGAACAGGTAGTCGAGCGCGTCGTCGCCGTCGGTGCAGTGGCGCACGGGGTTCGCGAGGTGCGCCCGGCTGAAGGCGCGGAGCGTCGCCTCGGCGTCCTCGGGGCTGTCCTCGACGAGCAGGATCGGGTGCTGGGCGGACATCGGGCTCCCTATCGATCCGGCGCGAGCGTGAAACGGAAGGTCGTGCCGACGTCCGGTGTGGACTCGACCCAGATGCGGCCGCCGTGGCGCTCGACGATCTTCTTCACGATCGTCAGCCCGGCGCCGGTCCCGCCCCCGTATTTGTCGCGGGCGTGCAGTCGCTTGAAGATCCGGAAGATGGCGTCCTGGTGCTTCTCGCGGATGCCGATGCCGTTGTCGCGCACGTACAGCACGACCGGCCCGCCGCCGTCGTCGAAGCCGACCTCGACCCATTTCTCGGGCTTGTCGTTGTACTTCATCGCGTTCGTGACGAGGTTCCGGAAGATCTCGCCCACGCGGACGCGATCGCAACGGATCGTCGGCAGCGGGCGCGGAATCCGCACCTCGACGCCCCGCTCGTCGAGCCCGATGCGGAGCGAGTCGACCACGTCGGCCAGCACGCGGTCGAGGTCGGTCTCCTGGATGGCGAGGTCGAGCCGCCCGACGCGCGAGAACTCGAGCAGCGAGTCGATGAAGGCGTCCATCCGCTGCGTCAGGTACGTCAGCGTGTGGAGCTTGCCGCGGCCCTCCTCGTCGAGGCGCGCCGCGTAGTCCTCGAGCAGGAAGGTCGCGTAGTTGTGGATGCCGCGCAGCGGCTCCTTCAGGTCGTGCGAGGCGATGTAGGCGAAGTCGTCGAGCTCCTGGTTGCTGCGCAGCAGCTCCGCGTTGCGCTCCTGGAGCTCCTGCGCGTAGTAGTGCAGGCGCTCCTCCGCCGCCTTGCGCTCGCTGACGTCGCGCACGATGCCGGTGAACAGGCGCCGCCCCTCGAGGCGGACCTCGCTGACGGCGAGGTCCATCGGGAAGGTCGTGCCGTCCTTGCGCAGGCCCACGACCTCGCGGCCGATGCCGATGATCTTCTTGCGGCCGGTGGTGACGTAGTTGTGGAGATAGCCGTCATGCTCCTCGCGATAGGGCGAGGGCATCAGCATCTTCACGTTGCGCCCGACCATGTCGGCGCTGGGATAGCCGAACAGCCGCTCGGCGGACGGATTGACCGACTCGATGGTGCCGTGCTCGTCGATGGTGATGATCGCGTCGACGGCGGTCTCGAGGATGGCCCGGTTGCGCGCCTCGCTGTCCTGCAGGCGCTGCATCGCCGACCGCAGCGGGGTGATGTCGCGGGTGATGCCCGTGAACATGCGGCGCGGACCGAGCCACAGCTCGCTGACGGCGAGGTGCATCGGGAAGGTGCTGCCGTCCTTGCGCAGGCCGACGACCTCGCGACCGATGCCGATGATCTTCTTGCGGCCGGTGGTGACGTAGTTGGACAGGTACTCATCGTGCTCCTCGCGGTAGGGCGAGGGCATGAGCATCTTCACGTTCCGGCCGACCACCTCTTCGGTCGTGTACCCGAACAGGCGGACCGCGGCCGGATTGACCGAGTCGATGATGCCGTGTTCGTCGATGGTGATGATGGCGTCGACGGCGGTCTCGAGGATGGCGCGCGTGCGCGCTTCGCTCTCCTGGAGTGCCTGTTCGGCCGGTCGGCTCTCGTGGAAGGGGCAGCCGGAGGGGCGTTGGTCGTGAGCCATGCGGATCAACCGTGCGGTGACTCCCCGAAGGATCGAGATGCGGACGGGCCACGACCGGTCGCATCGGGAGAATCCCTCGGGGTGAGGCCAGCGCCCGCTGATCACGCGCCCACGAAGCGGCGCAGCGCGTCGCGCCCGCCCCCGATCCACGGCGCGCCGTGGCCGAGCAGCGGGTGGGTGAACTCGTGGCGCAGGAGCGCCCGCAGGCTCTCGGTGAGCGCGCGCTTCACCGCCGCCGGCTCGTCGCCGAGCAGCCAGTCGGGCATGAGGTCGAGGCGGTCGCCCTCTCGCCTGAGCGCGTCGCCGATCGCCAGGGCCGCGTCGTCGCCGAGCGGCACCAGGTGCACCCAGGCCTGGGTGCCGAACGCCCGCCGGAAGCGCGCGCTCCCCCGATGGTGGTGGCGATCCGTCAAGAATGAATGGACGGGCGGCTGCGTCCGGAACGCTTCGAGCCCGTCGTCGGGCACCATCGGGTCGATCACGAACGCGTGCCGGTCGCGGTGATGGAGTACGAGTGCACGCGCTGGTGGACGACCGGGTGGATCGTCGACCGGTGGTGGACGCCGGGCAGAATTTCCTTCATGGCGGGCTCTTGCCCGTGGGATGCCCAATGGTGGCTCGGGGTGGCTCGCGAGGCGTGCGGGGGGGACGATGCGGTGCGGGTGGCTGGTGGCGGCAGTGTGGCTCGTGGGGTGTGACGACGGCGGCTCCGGCTCGTCGGATGGCGGCCCGCCGGGCGCCGACGGCGGCGGCGGCGACGGCGGGGGCGGGGGTGCCGGCGGCGGGGTGCCGGCCCTCTTCCTGACGCCGGAGGTCCGCTACCCGGCCTGCGGACAGCCGAGCGCCATCGGCGCTGCGGATCTCGACGGCGACGGCCACCTCGACCTGGTCGTCGCCTGCGCGCAGCAGGCGGTCGACGAGGGCGTCGTCGTGCTGCGCGGCGCCGGCGACGGCACGTTCGGCGCCGCGCGCCGCTTCGAGGCGGGGGGCCTGCCGACCGCGCTGACCACCGGCGACTTCGACGGCGACGGACACCCCGATGTCGCGGTCGGGCTGCGCGCGGGCGGCGCGGCGGTGCTGCTCGGCGACGGGGCGGGCGCGCTGGCGGCGCCGCTCGTCTTCGACGCCGGCGCCGACGTGACCGCGCTCGTCGCGGCGCAGCTCGACGGCCGCGGCGGCGACGACCTCGCCGTGGCGTCGCGCGGCGACCCGCAGATCGCGGTGCTCGTCGGGGGCGCGCAGCAACCGCTCCGCGTCCCCGTGCCCCGCGCGCCGCTTTCGCTCGCCGCGCTCGACGTGGACCGCGACGGCGACCTGGACCTCGTCGCCGGCGGCGGCCTCGACCGCGCCGGATACGTCGCGGTCCTGGCGGGCGCGGGGGACGGCACCTTCGCGGCGCCCGCCGAGGGGCCGATGATCCCCGGCCCCGAGGTGCAGGCGCTCGCCACCGGCGACTTCGACGGCGACGGCGCGCCGGAGCTGGCGATCGGCGCGGACGCGGCGGCGATCGGCCGCGGCGCGACGCTGGCGTTCGAGCGCTTCGTCGCCGTGGACCGCGGGCGCGGCGGCGTCCCGATCGCGCTCGCCACCGGCGACTACGACGGCGACGGCCACCTCGACCTCGCGGCGCTCGTCACGTTCGGCGCGGGGCCGGGCGCGGTGACGGTGCTGCGCGGCGACGGCGCGGGCCGCGTGCGCGCGCCCGACCTGTTCTTCGGCATGTTCGACACGGCGAGCGCCCTGGCGGGCGGGGACTTCGACGGCGACGGCCGCCCCGACGTCGCGGTGGCGAACGCGCACACGGGCGAGGTGTCGGTGCTGCTCGATCGCACGCAGCCGACCGGGGGCGAGGACGGCGACGACGCGGTCTGCCTGCGCGCCTGCGCCCGCATGCGGACGTGCACCGGGCTCGACCTGCCGCTGTGCCACGACGGTTGCCTCCTCTCCCCGGCGTTCCTCGAGTGCGGGCGGCAGTCGCCGGACGAATGCGACGCCGTCGCCGCCTGCGCATTCGTGCAGCAGTGCGGCGAGCCGCCGTCGGGTGCGCTCGCTTGCGCCGAGGCCGCGGCCTGCGAGGGCCAGTGCGTCCTCGAGGGCCGCGACTGCACGTGCGCCTGCGCGGAGCAGACGGCCTTCGACCAGTCCGCCGAGCTCCTCGCCAACAACTTCTGCGCCAGCGAGCGCTGCCCCGCCTGCGCGGATCGCGCCGACCCCCAGGCGTGCTTCGCGTGCATCGAGGAACGCTGCGCCGACGTCGCCTGTGCCGTGAACTGACGGCGGGCGAGCCACAGCGGCGGGCGTCCAAGTCGACGAAGGATCGCGCCGGACGGCGAGGCGAGGCCAAGGCGCGAACCCGCAGTCATCGCCGAGCCTTTCGGACGCCCGCCGCTGTCAGTTCGGCTCGAAGGTGAGGACGTACGCGGAGCCGCTGTCGACGCCGGCGCCGCTGCCGTCGTAGCCGCCGACGACGAGGACGGGGCGACCGCCGAGGACGCCGGCGGCGAGGGCCTCGCCGAGGCGGTCGCCCGGCCGCCACGTCTCGCCGACGAGCGCCGCGACAGGCTCGGGGTCGAGCGCCCCCCGTTCGACGCGGTACACGCGCGCGCCGCCGACCTGGGGCACCCCGCTGTAGGCGCCGAGCGGCGCGCCGACCGCGAAGCGGCCGCCGGGCAGGACCGCCACCGAGCTGCCGAAGCGCTCCCCGCTCACCCGGCCCTCGACGATCCACGCCGCCTGACCGGGCGGGGTGAACGGCTGCCACGTCGTCGTCCCCACGGGATCGGGGGTCAGGCCCGCCATGAAGCGGCCGGTCACCACCCAGGCGCCCCCCACGGCCTGCCGGTCGCGCGCGTGGTTGACGGCGCCGACGACGAGCTCGGGCACGCCGTCGCCGTCGAGGTCGCCCGCCGCCAGCGCGTGGCCGGCCTGCGCGTTGGCCTCGCCGGGCGCGAGGTGGAGCAACGCGGGCGCCGCCCGGCAGCCCGGGCCGCCCCATCCGAAGAGGACGCGCACCGCGCCCTGGCGCGTCACGCCGCCCGCGCTCTCGAGCGGCGCGCCGAACGCCACCTCGTCGCAGCCGTCGCCGTCCACGTCGCCCAGGGCGGCGACGCTCCAGCCGACGCGGTCCGAGGCGGCGGCGCCGGAGTGACGAAAGATCGCGTCGCAGATCAAGCGGATCCGGCCGTCGGGCGCCGGACCGCGGCCGCGGACGACGACCACGCCGCCCGCCTCGCTGCGGCCGTCGACGTTCCACTGATACGAGCCGGCGATCAGGTCGTCGTAGCCGTCGCCGTCCACGTCCGCGCCGCCGGCGACGGTCTGGAGGTTCACGTTGTTCTCGGGCGCGAAGTAGACGAAGCCGGGCCGCGCCGGCAGCGCCAGATCCGTCCGCCCGCGGAACACGTGCACGCCGCCGCCGTTGCTCCGCCGCGTCGCGCAGTCGGGATCGGCGACGTAGTCGTTGCCCAGCGCGGACGGCGCCTCGTCGGCGCGCGCGGCGAGCGCGTAGTCGGGGTCGTCGTCGCCGTCGAAGGCGCCCGCGGGCGCGACCGCGTAGCCGAACAGGTCCGAGGCGGTCTGTCCCGGCACCTCGGTGAGGTCGAGGTCGGGCGCGACCGAGAACCCGGCCTCTCCGCCCCGATAGACGAAGGCGGCGCCGGTGCGCGCCCCGCCGCGGGCGGTGTTCAGGAAGGGCGCCCCGAGCACCAGGTCCGCGCGGCCGTCGCCGTCCGCGTCGCCGACGACGGCGGCAGTCCAGCCGAGGCGGCCGCCGGCGGTGGGGTCGGCGGGGATGTCGAGCGCGACGGGGGCGATCTCCGGATCGCCCGCGAGGAAGAAGGGTCGGCCCACATCGGGACCGAGCGCGTCGTTGCGGCCCGCGTGCGCGAGCAGATCGGCGCGGCCGTCGCCATCCGCGTCGCCCAGGACGACGACCGACTCGCCGAGGCGGTCGCCCGCGGCGCCGCCCGCCCGGACGGCCACCGGCGCGAGCGCGGGCCATCCGCCCGCCACGGCGGCGAACGCGCGGATCACGCCGGCGTCGCCCCCGCCGCCCGCCACCTCGTCGGCCCAGTCGGCGCTCACGACGTCGGGCAGGCCGTCGCCGGTGACGTCGGCCACCGAGAGGTCCCAGCCGACGTTGTCGAAGCCGGCCTCGCCGGCCCACGTCCAGGCGGCGCTCTCGGCAGGGAGGAGCGCCGGCGCGTCCTCGCCGCCGAACGGCGCGCCGGCGAACACGCGCACGGCGCCGGCGTCGCGGCGGTTCGCGTCGCGGTCGTGGCGGTACTGGCCGGCGACCACCTCGGCGAGGCCGTCGCCGTCGAGATCGGCGACGGCGAGGCGGCGGCCGAATTCCGAAGTGTTGTCGTCGGGATGCAGGCCGGCCCAGGCCCGCGCGGGCAGCGGGCGGACGCCCCCCGGCGCGACGTCGTCCGGCGCGACGCCGGGGAAGACGAACACCGCGCCGTCGCGGCTGCGACCGGGCCCGGCGGCGAAGTCGGCGGCGCCGGCGACGAGGTCGCAGAGGCCGTCGCCGTCGACGTCGCCCGCGGCGAGGGCGGAGCCCAGCCCGAGGTTGGCGACGGCGTCCCACGTCCCGTTCGCGTCGGGCGCCTCCCCCCACACGACGCGGTCGGGCCGCGCGAGCAGGCCATCCTCGTACCCGAGGAACACGAAGACGCCGCCCTGGTTCGTCGCTTGGGGCGTGCGGTCGCGGTCCTCGGCGCGCAGGGCGGTGGCGGCGAGGTCGGCGCGGCCGTCGCCGTTGAAGTCGCAGGCGGCGAGCGCGAAGCCGAGCTGGTCGCCGGCGTTGGGCGCGGCGAGGACGCGCGCCGGCTCGACGGCGAAGAGGCCGCCGTCGACGCCGGGGTAGAGGTAGACGGCGCCCGTGTCGCTGGTGGCGATGTCGGCGCCGGCGGCCCCGACGGCGAGGTCGCGCCGCCCGTCGCCGTCGAAGTCCGCGACGGCGAGCGCGCGGCCGAAGCCGGCGCGACGCTCGCCCGTGCCGAGGACCAGCGCCGGCTCCGGGCGCAGTCCGGCCGGGCCGCCGCGGTAGACGTACACGGCGCCGGCGTCGACGCCGCCGAGGTCCGCCTCGGGCATGCCGAGCAGCGCGTCGGCGAAGCCGTCGCCGTCCAGGTCGCCGGGGCCGAGGGCGGTGCTCGACGACGAGGCGTCGCCGACGCGCGGGAGCGGCGCCTGCTGCGCCGGCACGGCGGTGACCGTGACGGCGGTGCGCTGGCCGGTGAAGGCGTCACGCAGGGCGACGACCGCCGTCCCGGGGGCCTCGGCGACGACCGCGCCCGCGTCGTAGCGCACGCCGTCGCCCTCGACGGTGGCCTCGAAGTGGCCGGAGCCGCCCGCCACCTCGAGCGGGTGCCGCGCGCCCACGGGGAGGAAGAGGGCCGGCGGGCGCGGGCGGAGCGGCGCGGCGGCGGCGACGCGCACCAGCGCGTCCTCGGACTGGCCGGTGCGCGCGTCGCGCACCCGGACGACGTCGCTGCCGGCGGCCATCCCGGCGGTGTACGTGCCGTCGGGCTCGATCCGCCCGCCGGCGCCGACCTCGACCATCTCGTAGGCGTACTCGCCGGACCCGAGCGTGGGCGCGAAGGTGAAGTGCGCGCCGAAGGCGACCTCGATCTCGCGCGGGCGCACGACCATGTCGGGCACGACGCGGACGGTGGCGACCGCCTCGCCGGCGCAGCGGGCGTCGGTGAGGCGCACGCGGTCGACGCCGCCGACGGTCTCGCCGGCCAGGTAGGCGCCGGTCGCGTGATTGAGGAGCGCGCCGGAGGTGTCGTCGGCCAGGGTGAAGCGCCACGCGCCGGTGCCGCCGTCGGCGTGGAACGTGACGAGATCGAAGGCGCGGGCCACGGCCTCCGGCGGCTCGAGCGCCAGCGGCGGGTCGCAGGGCGGCGGGCCCGGATCGGTCGCGTCGGGCGTCGCCGCGTCGGGCGCCTCCGCGTCGGCCGCCGCGTCGGGGACGGTCGCGTCCGGCGCTGCGTCGGCCACGCCCGTGTCCGGCCCTGCGTCCGGCGACGCGTCGGCCACGCCCGTGTCCGGCGACGCGTCGGCGGCCCCCGCGTCCGGCGGCGCCGCGCATTCGCCGCCAGGGCGGGGCGAGGTCCCGTCGGCGCACGTCGCCGCCGCGTCCGCGCCGGGCCGGGCGTCGCCCGACGGCGCAGCCGCGTCCGCCGCCGGGAGGGCGTCGGGGACGAAGACCACCGCGTCGGGCGCGCTCGCGCCGCTTCCGACGTCGGTGGCGTCGCAGCCGGCGAGCGCGGCGACGGCAAGGAGGGCGACCAGGCGCATGGGGCGACACTCCGCGCGTGCCCCGGCCGCCGCCGCTCCCCTGCGCGTCGTCGACCCCGGCACGGCTCCCGTCCGCCGGCCCGGCGACGGCCACCCCCTGACCGCCGCCGCCCCCCTCGTGGCGAACTTGCTGACAATGTGGCGCGCCTTGTGTAATCTTTCAACAAGCGCGAAATCGACGCGGCCGGCCCGGGGGGGAGCGGCCCGCCGGGCGCGCCCGGGCGCGCGGGCATCAGGGGGGCTCGCGCGTCCTTCGCATCTTCTCGGCGGGGCCTACCAGCTCCGCTGCGACGCCGGGGGGAGCACCGGGCGTCGCGACGGCGAGCGAGCCGATGGTCGGGGCACGTGCACCGCGCGCGAGACGGGGCGCCCTCTGGGGCGCGCTCGCGCTGTTGATCGCGTGCGGGGCGCCCGAGACCGTCTCGCTCGGCCCCGACGCGGCGCCGTTTGGCGACGCGTCCGACGTCGGCGCGGACGCCGCCGAGGCCGACGCGGACGCCACGCCCTGCGGTTCCGGAACGGAGCCGCCCCCCGACGGGGATTGCGGCGCGCAACCGCGCGCAGGCGCCGACGCGGCGACCTCCGACGGCGGCGAAGTCGCGGACGCCGCTGCGCCGGACGTCCCGGACGCCGCCCCCCCCGCGCCCGACGCCGCGCCCTGCCCCGCAGGCGTCGGACCGCGGCCCGGTGGCGGCTGCGAAACGCCGCCGCCCGAGCCGCCCGTCGATCCGCCCCGCGCGGTGACGCCGCAGCGCCTCCTCGACGGCCCGGTCGCCTTCGCCGCCGCGCTCCCCGGCGGCGGCTTCCTCGCCGACACGCCCGCCGGCCTCGTCCGCGTCGCGCGCGAGGGCGCCGCGCCCGAGACGCTCGGCGGCGACGCCGGCGCCCTCCGCGCCGCCGCGCCCGAGGTCGACCTCGTCGCCGGCGACGCCGGTCTGTTCGTGATCCGCGACGGCGCGCTCGTCCGCTCGCCCCTCGATGCCCACGTCCGCGCCGTCGTCGCCCTGCGCACCCACCCGGAGGGCGACCTGTGGCTCGGCGCCGCCGACGGCCTGCACCGCTGGCGCGCCGGCCGGCTCCACGCCGTCCGCGCCGGCGGCCTGCCCGTCGCCGACGCGCGCTTCGCCCTCGGGCCGCACCTGGAGAGCGACGCCGCGCTCTGGGTCGCCGCCGGAGACGCGGTGTACGCGATCGCCGACTGCGCTCCGGACGCGTGCCCGGGCGGCGGCCTGCGCGCCTGGCCGGTCCGTGAAGGCGCCGGCGCCGTCGCCGCCCTCGCCGTCGACGGCGCCGGCCAGGCCTGGGTGGTCGTCGACGGCGCGCTGTACCGCGCCGCCGATCCCGACCCGATCCCCCTCCCGGTCGCGGTGCGCGACCTCGCCGCGGCCCCCGGCGTGCCCGACCTGTGGCTCGCGGCCGCGGACGGCCTCTGGCAGGCCCGCGATGGCCGCTTCCGCCCCGTGGAGGGCGTCCCCCCGCCCGCCACGCTCGCCCCGGACGCCGGCGGCGCCGTGCTCGTGGCCAGCCCCGAGGGCCTCTTCCGCGTCCATCCAGGCCGCCACCTCGACGTCGCCGGCGTGCGCGACGGCGAGGCGCTCGCCGCCGCCGCCGTCCTCGAGGTGCGGCCCTCCGAGCCGGAGAACGTCGACGCCGTCACCCTCTCGCTCGACGGCGCCGCGCCCTTCGCGCTCGCCGCCGGCTGGACATGGGCGCTCGACCCGGCCGCGCTCGGCGACGGTCCCCATGCGCTCGAGATCGCGGTCACCTGGCGCGACGGCGAGCGTGCGCGCGCCCGCCGCCGCTTCAGCGTCCGCCTCGTCGGGCCGCCCACCTGGGAGGCCGACGTCCAGCCCCTCTATGCGGCCCACTGCGACGCGTGCCACGGTCCCCGCGGGTACGCGCACCGACTCGAGACGTCCGCGTCCTGGCGCGCCGAGATCGACCGCATCCTGGCGGCCGTGCGCGCCCGCCGCATGCCGCTCGCGCCGAACCCGCCCCTCGGAGCCGCAGACATCGACCGCATCGAAGCCTGGCGCGCCGCGGGCTTCCCGGAGTCGTGGCCATGATTCGCCCCACCCTCCTCCTCCCGCTCCTGCTCGCCGGCCCCGCCGCCGCAGAGGAGGCCGAGCGCTGCCCGCCCGACGCCGTCGAGCTCGACCCGCAGCGCCACCTGCGCGCGCTCAGCCTCGACCTGCGCGGCACCCTGCCCACCGCGGACGAGCTCGCGGCGCTCGACGACGACGCGGAGGGCACGATCGAGGCCTTCGTCGACGCGTGGCTCGACACCGACGCGTTCGCCGGGCAGGTCGTGCGCCGCCACCGCGCCCTGCTGTGGAACAACCTCACCAACCTGTCGCTGCTGGCCGTCAACTCGGGCCTCGAGCGCAACGGGGGCGTGTACTTCCGGCGCAACCTCGCGCGCATGTACCGCGGGCAGATCGTGCCGTGCCTCGACGAGCCGGCGCGCTTCGGCGACGACGGCCGCATCCTGACGCGCGCCGGCGAGGACGGCGCCCGGCGCGAGGGCTGGGTGGAGGTGCGGCCGTACTGGGATCCCGCGCTCACGCTGCGCGTCTGCGCCTTCGACGCCCAGGCGAACGAGGTCTCGCCGACCGGCACCGACTGCGGCACGCTCGCCGGCCACGCCGACGCCGCGTGCGGTTGCGGTCCGGACCTGCGCTGGTGCTTCAGCGGCGCCAGCCACCGCCCGGTCGTCGAGGCGCTCGGCGAATCGGTCGACCGCGTCCTGTATGCGCTCGTCCGCGAGGACCGCCCGTACACCGAGCTCTTCGAGACGCGCCGCGAGCTCGTCAACGGGCCGCTCACGTACTTCTATAAGTACCAGACGGGCCTGCCGCGCGGCTTCGCGTTCGAGCCGGCGCCGCTCGACGCGCGCCGTCTGCCGGACCTGGCCTTCACGGACCGCGACCGCTGGGTCGAGATCGCGCTGCCGGCCGAGCACGCCGGCCTGCTCACGCGCCCGGCCTGGCTGCTGCGCTTCCAGACGAACCGCGCCCGCGCCAACCGCTTCTTCGACGCCTTCCTGTGCAGCCCCTTCCAGCCGCCGGACGGTGGTCTGCCCGTCGCCGACGAGGCGAGCGCGCTCGACCCCGACCTGCAGGCGCGCGCCGGCTGCAAGTACTGCCACGCGCTGCTCGAGCCGGCCGCCGCGCACTGGGGCCGCTGGGCGGAGCAGGGCTTCGCCTGGCTCGATCCGGCGCGCTTCCCGCCGCAGCGCGAGGACTGCCGCCTCTGCGCCCTGCGCGGCACCGCCTGCAGCGCCGAGTGCCGCGACTTCTACGTCACCCGGGCGCTCAGCGAAGCCGAAGAGCCGTTCCTCGGGATGCTCCGCGCCTACGAGTTCCGCCGCGAGGACCACGTGCGCCACGTGGAGCGCGGCCCGCGCCTGCTCGCGCTCACCGCCGTCGCCGACGGGCGCCTGCCCGCCTGCATCGCGCGCCGCGCCGCCGAGTGGCTCCTCGGCCGCGACGTGACCGGCGCCGACGACCGCGCGTGGCTCGACGAGCTCGCGCGCGGCTTCGTCGCCCACGGGTACCGCTACCGCTGGCTGGTGCGCGCCATCGTCACCGACGCGCGCTACCGGAGGGTCCGATGAACCGCCGCGCCCTGCTGTTCGCCGCCCTGGCGCTCGCCGCCTGCGAAGAGGGCCGCCGGCCGGAGCTCGCCGGCAACCGGTCGGCCGACGCCGCGAACCTGGCGGCGCCGAGCCCGCCCGACGGCGCGGTCGCCGCCCCCGACGCCGCGGCCCCTGCGACCGACGCGGCCACCGCCGCCCCCGACGCCGCGGCCCCCGCGCCCGACGCGGCCACCGCCGCCCCCGACGCCGCGGCCCCCGCGCCCGACGCCGCCCCGGTCCCCGACGCCGCCGCGCCCTGCGGTCCCGGGACGGAGGCGCCCCCCGGCGGTGACTGCAGCGCGCGACCGCCCGAGGAGGCCGACGCCGGCGCCGCGGACGCCGCGCCGCCCCGCCCGCCGGTCGTCGTCGAGGTCGACCCCGGCGCCCCCGCCGACCTGGCCCCCGCGCCGGCCCCCGCGCCGGCGCACGAGCCCGCGCCCCGCGCCCGCCGCCGCATGAACCTCGACCAGCTCGACGCCGCCATGCGCCAGGTCAGCGACGGCATCGGCTGGACGGAGCGCCGGGGCAACGTCGACGTGAACCTCTTCGTCGAGCTCGCCGCCACGCTCGGCAAGCCCGACTACATCCAGATCACCACCGAGAACCTCGAGCCCTCGGCGCTGTTCCTGAAGTTCCTGGACGACGCGGCGCGCGCCGTCTGCGCCCGCGTGATCGAGCGCGATGTCGCCGCGGGCACGGCCGTGCTCCTGCACGACGTCGGCCCCGACGACGACTACGACTTCGCGCCGGAGGCCGTCGACGCCAACCTGCGCCGCCTGCTCGCGCGCTTCCACGGGCGCCTCGTCCCCGAGGAGGCCGCGGGCCCGACGCTCGCCCCGTGGCGCTGGCTGTTCCGCTCCGCCGCCTTCGTCGGCGGCGACCCGCTCCTCGGCTGGAACGCGGTCTGCGTCGGCCTGTTCTCCCACCCCGATTTCTACTCGTACTGAGGGGACGCCGATGCAGACCCGACGCGACTTCCTGCGGGGCATCCTCGTCGCCGGCGGCGGCCTCGCCTCGTTCGGCGGCCTCTCCTCGCTCGCCCGCCTCGCGAACGCGCAGGCGGTGCAGCCGGACGCGCCCGAACGCCACTACGTCTTCTGCTACTTCAACGGCGGCTGGGACATCCTGCTGGGCCTCGACCCGCGCGACCCGCGGCGCTTCAACGAGGGCAACCTGCGCACGACGCGCATCCAGCCGGGCTACGACCAGCTGCAGGGCAGCGACGGGCGCCTCGTCGAGACGCCCGCGGGCATCACCTTCGGCCCGTACATCGGCGAGCTCGCCCAGCACGTGGACCGCCTCGCCGTCATCCGCGGCATGAGCATGGACACGCTCACCCACGAGGTCGGCCGCCGCCGCTTCCTCACCGGCAAGCCGCCGAGCGGCCTGCAGGCGCGCGGCTCCTCGGGCGCCACGTGGCTCGCGTCTCACCTCGGCGAGCGCGCGCCCATCCCGAACCTCGCGCTGCGCGTCGAGTCGTACAACCGCGACCTGCCCCACTTCGCCAGCGCCCTGCAGGTCGACAGCGTCGCCGATCTGCTGCGCGCGCTGCGCCCGTCGCAGCCGCTCCTCCCGGACGGCGTGCGCCGACAGGTGGGCGAGACGCTCGCCGAGACCGCCGACTGCGAGGGCGCGCGCCAGTCGCCGCTCTGGCGCGCCGCCGAAGCCGCCCGCCGCAAGGTCCTCGACATGGTGAGCGGCGGCTACGACCGCCTCTTCGACTTCGCCGCGCGCACCGACGCCATGGCGGCCTTGCGCGACCACTACGGCATCACCAACGACCTGCGCACGCCCGAGGTCCACGCCGCCTTCGCCGCGCAGGCGATCACCGGCGGCGTCTCCCGCTGCGTCAGCATCGAGGTCGCGAGCGGCCTCGACACCCACTTCACCGAGTGGTCCACCGACCAGGGACCGCGCCAGATGCGCGGATTCAATGCCGTTTCCCGTCTCGTCAGCGATCTGGCGCGCCGCGAGTACCGCGGCACCGGCACCTCGTGGCTCGACCACACGGTCATCGTCGGCTTCAGCGAGTTCAGCCGCACCGCGATGCTCAACGACCGCGGCGGCCGCGACCACTCGCTCACCAACGCCAGCTTCGTCATCGGCGGCAACGTGCGCGGCGGGCAGGTCATCGGCCGCTCCACCGACGTCGGCATGGGCCCGACCGCCGTCGACCTGCGGACGGGCGAGCCGACGCCCGAGGGCGAGGTCCTGAGGCCCGAGCACGTCCTGCAGACGCTCTTCGACGAGGTGGGCGTCGGCGACGCCCCGGACCTGCGTGTCCCCGCCATCGGCGCCCTGCTGCGCGCCTGACCCGCCACGGTCGATCGGTCGCGACCCACGGCGCCCGGCCGCCTCCACCGCGCGCTGATCGCGCCGCGCACGATTCTTTTACAAATTCGTGAGGGTGCGCTGACCCTTCCTCCGCCGGCGCCGCCTAACGTCGAGGCGGCAACGGAGGTGGATCATGCGCAAGGTTTTCGTGGCGTTGTCACTGCTGCTGTTCGCGGGAACGGCGTGCGCGCAACAGGCGGTCGTGCTGGACGCGCGGCTCGGGACGCCGGTGGTGGTGGCCGGGCTGAAGCAGCCGGCGTGGCTCAAGGTGGGGCTGACGGGGCTCGGCACCGCGGGGCCGCGGCCGCCGCTCAACGTGGCGATCGTGCTCGACAAGTCGGGCTCGATGTCCGGCCACAAGCTGGCGCGGGCGAAGGAGGCGGCGCTGCACGCCGTCGCGCGCCTGCGCCCCGACGACATCGTGTCGATCGTGGCCTACGACACGACGGTGCGCGTCGTCGTCCCGGCCACCAAGGCCTCGGACCAGTCGACGCTGCGCGCCGGCATCCAGGGCATCTCGGCCGGCGGCGACACCGCCCTGTTCGCCGGCGTGTCGAAGGGCGCCGAGGAGGTGCGCAAGTTCGCCGACCGGCAGCGCGTGAACCGCGTGATCCTGCTGTCGGACGGCCTCGCCAACGTGGGCCCGTCGTCGCCCGGCGACCTCTCGGCGCTCGGCGCGTCGCTCGGCCGCGAGGGCATCTCGGTCACGACCTTCGGCCTGGGCCTCGACTACAATGAGGACCTCATGGTCGAGCTGGCCCGCCGGAGCGACGGCAACCACGCCTTCATCGAGGACGCGTCCGATCTGGCGCGCTTCTTCGACCTCGAGCTCGGCACCGCCGTCGCCGTGGTCGCGCAGGACGTCCACCTGCACATCCGCTGCGCGGAGGGCGTGCGGCCGGTGCGCGTGCTCGGGCGCAGCGCCGACATCACCGGCAGCGACGTGCGCACGAGTCTCAACCAGGTGTACGGCCGCCAGGAGCAGTTCGTCCTGATCGAGGTGGAGCTGCCCGCGGGCCAGCCGCACACCTCGCGCGACGTCGCCCAGGTGGACGTGAGCTACGGCAACATGGCGACGCGCGCCACCGAGCAGCAACAGGCGGTCGTGCGCGCCGAGTACACGACCGATCCGGCGCTCGTGGAGGCGCGCGCGCACCGCGAGGTCATCGTGTCGGCGGTGCAGCTCGTCGCCAACGACCAGAACGAGATGGCGCTGTCGCTGCGCGACCAGGGTCGGGTCGAAGAGGCGCGCGACCTGCTGCGCAAGAACGCGGCGTGGCTCGACGAGAACTCCGCGCGCTACCGGGCGCCGGCGCTGAAGCAGCTCGGCCAGTCCAACGTCCAGGACGCCCAGAATCTCGAGTCCAAGGACTGGAACAAGCAGCGCAAGACGATGCGCAAGCGCCAGATCGAGCTCGACATGCAGCAGATGTACTGACCGCCTTGCGACCGAAGCTCCTCGTCGCGCTGGTGCTCCTGACGGTGGTCCCGCTGCTCGCGCTGGCCTGGGTCGGGGTGCGCCTCGCGCGCGACCAGGCCGAGGGCGTGCGCCGGCAGATCACGCGGGTGGCCGAAGAGCGCCTGCGCGAAGTGGACGGCACGATCGCGCGCCTCGTGACCGAGCGGGAGCGCGGCATCCGCGCGCTGACCGACGAGGTGCCGCAGGACGCCGAGGCGCTGCGCGCCCGCCTGCGCCGCGAGGTCCACGCCCGGCACGCGCTGGTGCTCGACCCGTCGGGCAGGCTCGCGTTTCCGCCGCGGGAGCGCAGCGAGGCCGAGCAGGCCTTCGTCGAGCGCACGCGCGAGCTGTGGGCCGGCGGCGCGCTCGCCCCGCCCGCGGCCGAGGGCGTGACGGCGCCGACGGCGTCGGGTTGGACGACCTGGTATTGGGGCCGCGGCCTGCAGCTCCTCTACTGGCGCCGCCTCGCCGACGGCCGCCTCGTCGGCGTCGAGCTCGACCGGACGCGGCTGCTCGCCGACGTCATCGCCGCGCTCCCGGCCACCGCCGACGAGGAGGCGCGCACCGCGCTGCTCGACGAGCGCGGCGAGGTGCTCTACGCGTGGGGCGACGCCGCGGACGGCACGCCGATCGACCGGGCGCTCGCCGCCCCGCTCGACGCCTGGCGCCTGCGCCGGTGGGCGCGCTTCCCGGCCGACGGAGGGCTCGTGGACTTCAACCTGTGGGCCGGCCTCGCCGCCGCCGGCCTCGCCCTCGTCGGCCTCGCCGTCTTCTTCGGCCGCGAGAGCGCCCGCGCGCTCTCCGAGGCCGCGCGCCGCGTCAGCTTCGTCAACCGCGTGTCCCACGAGCTGAAGACGCCGCTCACCAACATTCGCCTGTACGCCGAGCTGCTCGCCGAGGACCTCGACCCCGAGGACGAGCGCGCCGGGCGCCACCTCGGCGTCATCGTCGCCGAGAGCCGCCGCCTCAGCCGCCTGATCGGCAACCTGCTCACGTTCGCGCGCCAGCAGCGCCGCGCCGAGCGCCTGCACCCGGCGCCGCACGTCGTGGATGCCATCGTCCGCGACGTGCTCGAAGGCTTCGGCCCCGCGCTCGCCGCCCGTGGCATCGCGGTGGGCTTCGACGCCGGCGCGCCGGACACCGTGCCGGTCGACGCCGACGCGCTCGGCCAGATCCTCGGCAACCTCGTGAGCAACGTGGAGAAGTACGCCGCCGCCGGCGGGCGCCTCGACGTGACCACGCGCCAGCGCGACGGACGCACGACGATCACCGTCGCCGATGGCGGGCCGGGCATCCCGCCGGCGTGGCGCGAGCGTGTGTTCGCGCCGTTCGAGCGCGTCGATGACTCGACCGAGGGCGCCACCGGCACCGGCATCGGCCTCACCATCGCCCGCGAGCTCGCCCGCCTGCACGGCGGCGACCTCGTCCTGCGCCCCTCGCCCGACGGCGCCACGTTCGAAATCACGTTGGGGATCCCATGAAGGTGCTCATCGCCGAGGACGACCCGAACATCGCGCGCGGCCTCGCCGAGATCCTCGAGGCCGAGGGCTACCGCCCGGTGGTCGCGCCGGACGGACGCGCGGCGCTCGATGTGTTCCGGGCCGAGACGCCCGACATCGTGCTGCTCGACATCATGATGCCTCGAGTCAACGGGTACGACGTGTGTCGGGAGATCCGGCGGGCGAACGCGGACGTGCCGATCCTCTTCCTCAGCGCGCGCTCCGAAGAGATCGATCGCGTGCTGGGCCTCGAGCTCGGCGGCGACGATTACATCCAGAAGCCCTTCGGGGTGAAGGAGGTCATCGCGCGCATCCGCGCGGTGACACGGCGCTGCCTGAAGGCGCCGGCGGCGCCGCGCACCTTTCGCATGATCGACCTCGAGATCGCGCCGGCGGAGCTGCGGGCGCGCCGCGGCGACGAGGTCATCGACCTGAGCCTGCGCGACGTCCGCATCCTCGAGCTGCTGCATCGGGAGCGCGGGCGCGTCGTGGACCGCGACGCCTTCTTCCGCGAGTGCTGGGGCTACGACCACCTGCCGAACAGCCGCACGCTCGACCAGCACGTGTCGAAGCTGCGGCGGCGCATCGAGCGCGATCCGCGCCACCCGGAGATCATCCGCACCGTCCACGGCGTGGGCTACCGCTTCGACGAGGGCGTATAGGCCCCTCCGGCGGCGCCATCGGTCGAATGACCTACGGCTGGACGAGTTCCGATTGACTCAATCGGGGGGTGTCTCTACTTTCAGCCGGTCGACCTGGACACCGGGAAGACGACAGCAATCGGGGGGGCGTCATGTTCGTCGGCTGGACCAATCTCTCGCTCGAAGAAACCCGCGTCGTCGCCGAGGACGGCGGCGTCATGCACTTCATGGGGATGGGCGCCAACGCCTCCATCGCGGGCTGAGGGCACTTCGCCAACGACCGCGGTTCCTTCGCCAAGGACGCCGATTCCGTGGGCGTCCAGCTTGACCTCGATCGCCACCACATCGCAGGCGTCCTTCTGATTGCGAAGTCGCGCGACACCATGCTCGAGGCGCTCGAGCTGGCGGCACGCAACCGTCAGGGGGTGGCGGCGATCGGCGCGAAGGGGCTGGGCGTCGTCACTGCGCTCTTCGGGTCGTACGGCGCGCTCAGCCTGGGCGGGCTCGGCCGCGCGGCCATGCAGCCCGTCCGGCAGCCGATCGGGTTCTTCGCGCAGGTCAACCACATGCGCAAGGTGAGGGCCCTCTACACGCCCACCATGACCGCGGGCACCGACATCATGCGGTCGCGACTGCAGGACCGCGGCTACTTCGTCCTGCTCACCGGCCGGCTGGCCGTCGTCCGGCCTCCGCAGGGCGCCCACATGTTCGTGAGCAACGACTACCAGATCGAGTACAGGACGCTCTTCGACGGCATCCGCCGCGCCTGACAGCACCGCCGCGGCGACGGGGCGCGCCGGCGCTCGCGCGCGAGTTGCGTCGCGACGAAGCGCCCTCCCTCCGGGCATGATCAAAGCTTCGCCTGCTCGAAGGCGGTCATCACGAGGTCGAGCCTGGTCACGCCGAGCGGGTCGGGATCGGTGGCCAGGGCCTCGTTCAGGTCGAG
The DNA here is from genome assembly GCA_963169045.1 of Myxococcota bacterium. Lineage (GTDB taxonomy): Bacteria > Myxococcota_A > Bradymonadia > UBA7976 > UBA1532 > CAUJDF01. Next base: position 26,067 of record CAUJDF010000029.1, on the reverse strand, counting down.
CAGGTCCTGCAGGCGCACGATGACGTAGCCGTCGGCCGGATCGACGATCACGAGCTGCCCGAACGCGCCGAGCGCGGCGAGACCGACTCGGAGGACGCGGGGACGAGGCGGCCGTCGTACTCGCTGCGGAAGGGGAACGTCGGCTCGACCACGTGGCCCTCGCGGTTCAACCGGAACATGTATCCGTAGGCGTCGTTCAGGTCGGTGCTCGGCGCCGTCGCCTCGCCCACATCGGCCTGCGGCACGACCTGCTGTCCGTCCCAGCTGCCTTGGTTGAGCATCAGCCAGCCGAAGCGGGCGATGTCGTGACAGGAGGTCGACACACCTCGGGTTCATCGCTGGGGGCGTACCACTCGCTGACCACACGGCCGTCGTGGATGACGAGCATGCAGGTCGATCCGAGGTCCTCGGCGACGGCGTTCATCCGCGCCAGGCCGGCCTTCGACAGACCTGCCTTCGCGGGTTTGCCGGTCTGCCACTTCTTGCCGGGGAAGACCGCGGGTCGCCCTCCGTTCGGGGCGTGGGCGGCAGGGATCGCATGGGGTCCTCCGCAGTGTGTCGTCTGACCTCCCCTTCGCGAGGACCTCGGCGAATCTGTCGAAAACGCAGCCGGCGGGTGGGGCGGCCTATCCTCGTCCGACCACGAAGCCCTGGGAGTCCGTCCGGCGTGCCGGCACCGCCCTCCGCCTCCGGCGCCCTCTCCCGAGAAGACGTCGACCGCGCTCTCTCGGGCGACCACGCCGCGCAGCGCGCGCTCACGCCGGCGCTTGTTCCCATGAAAATGTCGCCGCGAGCGGACGGATGGCCGAGCGAGCCCGTGGCGCCGGCCGAGGACGGCCGCAGGCGTGCCCAAGGCACGTCGAGGGCCGGCCGACCGAGGCGACGCGGGCGCAGCCGGTCAGCGGTTCGCGCAGCAGGCACTTTCATGGGAACACCCTCTCAGGGACAGCGGCCGCAGTCGTCCGGGCACTGCTCGCAGCGGGCGCACGTGTAGAGGGCGAGGGCCTGCTCACCAACCCCGGGGAACACGGCGCCGCACGCGAGCACGCAGGCGACGTCGTCGGCGGCGCAGCGCAGCGCGCACACCACCGCGTCGACGCACCCGTCCAGGCGGTCGCAGGCGCGGTGTTGCGCGGCGCACGGGCCCCGGGCGGCGCACAGCGCGCACGCGCCGCAGTCGGCGAAGGTGTGGCACTCAGGCACCGGATCCGGGCCGACGGTGCCCCACGCCGGGTCGTCGGCCTGCATCGCGCGCAGCCACCCGGGGACGTCCTGCCCGCCGGCGATCGCGGGCGCCGCCATGAGCACGTGCTGGTCGCCCTCGACGAGGAAGGCGCCGAAGCGCGGCGCCGCCACGGCCCCGACCAGCGCCTCGATGCCGCGCTCGAACGCGCCGCCGGTCAGCCCCATGTAGCTCGCGATCACCCCGTCACGCATCGTCGTCAGCAGCGCCACCCGCGCGGACGGCTGCGCCGCCAGGTGCTCCGGTACCAGCCGCGACCAGTCGCGCACGCACTCGGGACAGCCCGGCGGCAGCGTCCCGGCAAGGCCCCACGCGTCGCTCCACGTCGCCTGCAGCGCCGGAGGCAGGTGCGGGGACGGCAGCGGCGGGCCGGAGTCGTCGACGATGTCGACGCGCGCGCACGGGAAGGCCGCCCGCGTCCGCGCCGCGCTGAACAGCGCCCCGTAGCCGCCGGCGCTGCCGCCGGAGACGACCACCCGCTCCACTTCGGGGAAGGTGGCCGCCAGCCGCGCCATGAGCGCCTCGTAGTTGCGGGCGCCCACGTGCCGCGTCACCCGCCCGCCGTAGCGCGCCTCGCGGTCGCCCGCGTGCAGGTCGCCGGTGCAGTACGGCACGAAGACCTGGTGGTGGTCCGCGAACGGGTTGCCGGGGTGGGCCCGGTCGAAGAACCAGAAGCCGCCGAGGCCGAGCTGCGCGAACTCCTCGGCGCCGAAGCCGGCCTCGATGAACGCGGCGCGATCGTCCTCGTAGCAGCTCGCCTCGTCCCAACAGGCGCCGCCGCCGATCAGATGCAGGAACAGACGGCGACCGCCGCCGGGCGCCCGGTTGACGCCGATGCCGGTGGGGGTGCCATCGGCGCAGCGCATGCCATCGACCGGCACCCACGCCCACACGCCCGGCGGTGTGTCGATGGGCGGGGCGTTGACGGGCGTCTCGCAGCCGGGGACGGCGGCGTCGGGCGCCGCGCGCGCGTCGGCCGTCGCCCCGTCGGCGGGAGGCGCGGCGTCGGTGGGAGGCGCGGCGTCGGCGGGAGGCGCGGCGTCGGCGGGCGCCGCGCCATCGGCGGCGGCCGCGTCTCCGGCCGCCCGCGCGTCGCCGGGCGCGCCGTCCGCGGGGCCGCCCGCCCCGTCGGCATTCGCCGGCGCGGCATCCTGCCGGTCGACCGCGAGCTTCTGCGCCGGCTCGTCGGCGCCGCAGCCGACGAGCAACACCCAGAGCACGATCCCTCTGCGACCTTCCATGGAATCTCCGCGCCCCGACGATACGCACGAGCGGCCGCGCCGCTCAATGCCCTCGCCGGCGCCGGGACGCGAGGAGCGGCGCTACACTCGCCCCCATGAAGACCCGATTCGTCCTCGCGGTCCTGCTGCTCGCCGCGTGCAGGTCGACGCCGCCCGCCCCGTCCGAAGCCGAGATCCAGCAGGCGCGCGACGCCCTGACCCCGCTCCGGCAGGGCCTCCGGCAGGCGCTGCAATCGGCGCTCGCGGGCGGCGGTCCGGTGGCCGCCGTCGAGGTGTGCGCCGCGCAGGCGCCCTCGATCGCCGCCGCCGCCGCGCGGCCGGGCGTCGCGCTGGGACGTACCAGCCACCGCCTGCGCAACCCCGCGAACGCGCCGCGCCCCTGGGCCACGCCCCTCCTCGAGGCCTACCGCACCGAGCCCCGCGACCAGGCCCCGCCGCACCGCGCCGTCCGCCTCGGCGACCGCGGCCTGGGTTATGTCGAGCCCATCTGGGTCGAGAAGCCGTGCCTCACCTGCCACGGCGAGTCCATCGCCCCCGAGGTCGCCACCCTCATCGCCGCGCGCTATCCGAACGACGCCGCCCGCGGCTTCCGCGAGGGCGACCTGCGCGGCCTCTTCTGGGTCGAGCTGTCGCCGCCCTGAGGGCAGGCGCGCGAGGAGGCGCCCCCGCGTTCGTCGCCTCGGCGCCCGCCCGGCGCGTCGCCAGCCCGCGTCCTCGAAGGACGGCGAAGTCGGCCTCGATGCCGGCGACGACGGTGTCGAGATCGGGCATCCCCTCGGCGTCGGCGTTCAGGCCCCAGTAGAGGTGGTCGTCGTAGCTGAACAGCGCGAAGCCGATCGACTGACCGGGCCACAGGTTGATCACGGGGTGGAAGGCGATGAGGCACGCGTCGAGCAGGTAGAGCGGGCGGGCCGGGCCGGGGATGTTGGTGACCACCACGTTGAAGGCGCGTCGGCGCAGGGTGAGGCCCACGACGCGGCTGACGAGATGCGGCGACGTGGCGTCGCCGGCGCGCAGGAGCAGGCCGCCGGCGTCGACGTCGCGGGAGCCGTGCTTCATGCGCCCGGTCGCCGCGCGCACGCGCTCGAGGCGCCGCACCGGATCGGGTTCGTCGACCGGTAGCGGGACGAGCAGCAGCACGACGCGGTTGCCGGACGTGGCCGCGTCGCCCCGCGCGCGGGCGTTGACCGGCACCATCGCCCGGAAGCCGCGCAGGGCCCCGGTGTCGACGCCGCGGCCTTCGAGCAGGCGGCGCAGGCCGCCGCTGGCCAGCGTGAGCACCACGTCGTTCACGGTCGCGCCGCGGCGCTCGCCGGCGGCGCGCACCCGGGCGAGCGGCTGCACGAGGCCGGCGAAGCGGCGGTTCCGGTGCGGGGGCCACGGATTGAGGCCGACATCGGGTGCCGGCGTGAGGCCGCGGACGAGCAGCGAGCCGAGGCCGGCGGCCACCATCGCGGCGTCGCGGACGTCGCCGGGCGTGGCGAGACCGCGCAGCGTCCGCGCCCGGTGCGCCACCTCGGCGGCCAGCAGCCGGACGCCCGACGGCGGCGGCGACGCCGTCCAGCCCGTGCGCGCCGGCATCGCCCGTCCCGGCGACGGCGAGAGCAGCGCCTCGACCAGCCGCACCCCGGCCACGCCGTCGACCAGGGCGTGGTGGACCTTCGCCACGATGGCGAACGCCCCGCCGGCGAGGCCGTCGACGAGCCACAACTCCCAGGGGGGGTGCGCGAGGTCGAGGTCGCGCCCCAGCAGGTCGCCGGCGAGGGCGAAGAGCGCGTCGCGGTCCCCGGGCGGCGGCGCCCGCACGACGCGCAGGTGGCGCGCCAGGTCGAAGGCCGCGTCGTCGACCCAGACCGGATGCCGCAGTACGGGAACGCGCCCGATCCGCTGCCGGTAACGCGGCTCGCGATCGAGCTCCGCCTCGAGCCACGCGCTGAATGCGGCGAGGTCGAGCGCCCCGTCGGGCAGGCGAAGGGGCACGCGCTCGAACGTCAGGAGCGCGCCGACGACGAACGGCGCCGTGGGCTGGTCGAGCGCGAGGAAGGCGGCGTCGAGCGCCGACAGGCGGGCGGGTTCCATGTCACGAGGGTGTTGCATCTTCCGGGCCCGCGCCCCCGCCGCGGTCGCCCCCCCGATGGCGCGGCGATGAGCGACGCCGGGCTCGCCCACGGCACCGGCGCGAGGCAGGCGCGCGACGCCCGGGGCGTGCTGCACGACGCCTGTCGCGCGTGGCACGACGATGGCCGGACGCGCCGCGAGCGCGCCTGGCCTGGCCGCGAGTTCGCGCGCCGGCCGCTGCGTCCCTATCCTGCGGCCGTGCTCTCCGCTCTCGAGATCGCCGGCGTCGGCATGGCCGTGGCCGCGGCGGTGCGTGTGTTCGCGCCGGGACGCGCCGGTCTGGCCGCCGCGCTCGCCGCGGGCGTGGCGGCCGCCGGCGCCGCCCACCTCCTGCGCCCCGCGCCGCCGGCGCCCGACCCCGACCTGCCCGGCCCCTCGCCGCGCGCCGGCTACGCGGGCTCGGACGCGTGCCGCGCCTGTCACCCGAAGGAGCACGCGACGTGGTACGCGAGCTACCACCGCACGATGACCCAGGCGGCGACCCCGGACACGGTGCGCGCCCGGTTCGACGGCGAGCTGAGCGACCGCGGCCTGACGTTCCGCCTCGAGACGACCGCCGACGGGCGGTTCCTCGCGCACCTGCTCGACCGGCCGGGCGGCGAGGTCCGCCGCACGCTGCGGACGGTGATGACCACCGGCTCGCACCACCTGCAGAACTACTGGCTGGCCGAGGACGACGGCTGGTACGCGCCGCTCCCCTTCACCTGGCACATCCGCGACGGGCGCTGGGTGCCGACGCCCGACAGCTTCCTGCAGCCGGACACCGCCGGCACCACCCCGTTCGTCACCTGGAACGACGGGTGCGTCTACTGCCACGCGGTCGGCGGCGCCGGCGGCGTCAGCGACGACGGCCGGCGCGCCGCGACCGGCGTGGCGGAGCTGGGCATCGCTTGTGAGGCGTGCCACGGCCCGGGCGCGGCGCACGTCGCGGCGAACCGCAACCCGGTCCGGCGCTACGGGCTGCACCTCGGCGCGGGCGAGGACCCGACGACCGCCCACCCCGGCCGCCTCGACGCGACGCGCGCGAGCGCGGTGTGCGGCCGGTGCCACGGCATCTTCCTGCGCACGGACTACGCGCGGCTGAACCGCGAGAGCGACGCGTTCACGGCGGGCGACACGCTCGACCCGACGCGGCGGCTGCTGCTGCCGGCGCCGCATCCCTTCCGCGCCGGCCGCGTCCTCGTGCCCCCGGCCGGCGACCCGCGGGCGCGCGTCACGCTCGCCGACGGCAGCGCGGTCGACGCCGTGGTCCGCGGCTTCGACGAGGAGGGCGTGTACTTCGACCGCGTCCTGCCCGGCGGCCGCGGAAGCGTTGACATCGGCGGGCTGCGCCTGCCCGGCACCCTGTCGACGCATGCGGGCGGGAGCCACCTGCCGCTCGCCCTCGGCGACAATCCGGGGCTCTGGCAGAGCCTCGCCGACGCGCTGGGATGGCGGGGACAGACGCCCTCCGCCTACGACCTCGGCGGCTTCTGGGGCGACGGCACCGTCCGCAGCACCGGCCGCGAAGCCAATGGGCTCGCCCGCAGCGCCTGCGCGACGCGGGGCGACATGACCTGCGGCTCGTGCCATGCCATGCACGGCGCCGCCGCGCCCGCGGACCTGCTCGCGCCGGGCATGGACGGCGACCGCGCCTGCACGCAGTGCCACGCGGACGTCCCCGCGGATCACGCGCGCCACGCCGCGGTCGCCTGTGCCGACTGTCACATGCCGCACACGACGTTCGGGCTGCTCGGCGCCATCCGCGCGCACCGCGTCGACAGTCCGACGGCCGAGATGAGCACCCGGCACGGACGTCCGAACGCGTGCAACCTGTGCCACCTCGACCGCACGCTCGCCTGGACGGCGGAGTGGCTCGAGCGATGGTATCGCCAGCCGCCGCCGGCCCTCTCCGAGGCCGACCGGACCGTCTCGGCGGCCGTGCGCTGGCTGCTCGAGGGCGACGGGGCACAGCGTGCCATCGCGGCCTGGGCGTTCCGCTACGGGCCGGCGCGGCGCGCGTCCGGCGAGGCCTGGGCCGCGCCACTGCTGGCGGCGCTGCTCGACGACGACTACGCGGCCGTGCGCGCCGTGGCGGGCGAGACGCTGCGCGCGCTGCCCGGCTTCGCGGACTGGACCTTCGACTACGTGGCGCCGCCCGAGACACGCCGGGCCGCCGCCGCCGACGCCCGGCGCCGCTGGGCGACCGTCACGCCCGATCGCACCGGCCCCGCGGTGCTCGTGCTCGGCCCCGGCCGCGCCGACGACGCGGCCATCGAGCGGATGCGCGCCGGCCGCGACGTCCGTCCCATCGTGGTGAGCGAATGAACGGACACTCTCCCCTCCGCACCCACCTCGCCTGGGGCTGGGTCACCCTGGCCGTCTCGGTCTTTGCCGGCCTCGCGCTCGAGGTGCTGCACGGGCTGAAGCTCGGCTTCTACCTGGACGCGGACAACGAGACGCGCCGCCTGCTGTGGCGCCTCGCCCACGCCCACGGCGGCCTGCTCGGCCTGCTCCACCTCGCGTTCGCGCTGACCGCGCCGGCGCTCGCCTGGCGGGCCGGCCCGGCGCGCGCGGGCCGCCTCCTGAAGGCCGCCACCGTCCTGCTCCCCGGCGGCTTCCTGCTCGGCGGGGCGTGGACGCACGGCGGCGACCCGGGCGTCGGCGTCGCGCTCGCCCCGCTCGGCGGCCTCGCGTTCGTCGCCGCCGTCGTGACGACCGCCGTCGCCGCCACCCGCCGCGCGCCCGCCGCCGACCCCGGGCAGCGCTCCAACTGACCCGGGCCTTCTCGGGCTCGCTCATCCCGCGAGCCACTTCGACCGCACGCCCATCTCGAGCAGCCGCCGCACGAACGGCTCCTCGAGGTCTTCGGGGCTGAACGTGTACTCCACCTCCCAGTCGGCGCCCTCGAGCGCCAGATCCAGCAACGTCTGCCCATGGAGCTCCGCATGCGGATCCGCCCCGCGCGAGAGCAGCAGGTCGAAGACGGCGGCGGCGTGGTGCCGCGCGGCGGTCGCGAGGGCACCGTCGATCGGGAGCCCGTGCTCGACCAGGAGGCGGAGGGTCGCGGCGCGGTCGCCGGCGGCGCACAGCGAGACCGCGTGGCGCGCGTCGGCGGCGTCGATGGGGACGTGCGCGAGCAGCCAGCGGAGCACCGGCGCCTCCGAGTGGGCCACCGCCGCGCGCAGCACGCCGCGCCACGAGACGCCCTGATGTCGCAGCAGCTCGAGCATCGCGAGCGAGCCGCTGGCGATGCCGGCCTGCGCCGCGCCGTCGTGGGGCGTGCCGGCCTGCGCCAGTTGCGCGCCACGCTCGAGCAGCCATGTCACGGCGTCGACCTGCCCGGCGCGGATTGCCCACCAGAGCGGTCGGAAGCCGTAGGTCTCGACCTCCTCGACCGAGGCGCCGGCGGCGACGAACGAGGCCGCGGCCGCGAGGTTCCCGTCCGTCACGGCGTCGGACAACGACGCGTACGGCGGCCGTCCGGCGAGGAGCGCCACGCACGCGTCGTGGCCGGAGCGCAGCGCGGTCATGCGCGGGCTGGCCACGATCCGGCCGTCCGGGTGCGCCGCCCGCGTGCCGCGGGGATCGGCGCCGGCTTCGAGCAACAGGCGCAGCGATGCGGCGCGGCCGTAGATCACCGTGGCGTGAATCGCCGGGGTCGGATCGGCGCCGGCGGCGAGCAGGCGCGCGACGCAGGCGGGGTGCGGCGTCGCCTCGGCGAGGGCGCGCGGATCGGGCGACGCGCCGTGCTCGAGCAGGAGATCCACGAACTCCGCGTGGCCCATGCGCGCCGCCTCGACGAGCGGCGTGGCCCCGAAGCGGGCGACCGGGTCGCCGCGCGCGCCGGCGGCCAGGAGCAGCCGACCGACGCCCACGAGCCCCGCGAACGCCGCGTGGTGCAGCGCGCGCCAGCCGTCGGAAGGGATGAAGCGGCTCGGCGAGGCCCGAACCTGGCCCGCCGAGCAGTCGACCTCGACGTCGGCGCCCTCGGCGAGCACCCGGCGCAGACCCGCTTCGTCACCCGCGCGGACGGCCGCCAGCAAGCGCTGCTCCATCTCAGGATCGCCGGTGGGCGCGGATCACGGCGTCGACGCCCGTGCCGGCGACGGCGCGCGGACGCTCCTCGGCGACGTCCAGCGACCACTCCGCGGGATCGAGCGCGGCGACGGCCGCCTCGACCGAGACCTGCACCTGGTTCGCCGCCGCCGTGGGGGCGCCGGTGTCGGGGTCGAAAGGGCGGTGGCCGACGAGGAACAGCGTCCCGCGCGGCGCGACCGCGGTCGCCATGCGCCGCACGAAGTCTCCGACGGCGCCCGCCACGTGGACGTACAGGCAGGTGACGAGATCGAAGCGCCCCGGCGGCGGTGTCCACGTCGAGAGGTCGCCCTCGATCCACTCGACGCGCGCGGCGACCTCGGGCCCCGCGACCGCGGCCATCGACTGCGCGTGCGCCAGCGCCGCGGCGGAGAAATCGACCGCCGTGACCTGCCAGCCGTGGGCGGCGAGCCAGAGCGTCTCGGCCCCATGACCGCAGCCGGCGTCGAGGGCGCGTCCCGGCGGCACTCCGGCCGCCTCGGCGGTCAGGTGCGCGTTCGGCGGGCGCCGCGCCACGGCGTCGCCGTGCGCGCGCAGCGTCTTCGTCCACAGCCGCTCCCAGAAGTCCTGATCGAAGCTCGGCGTCGACATGTCACCCCCGCGGCCTTCCACGCGCCTTGCGCCATGCTGCCGCGCGGCCGCCGTGCGCGCCATCTCGGCGGAGCTCCGCGCGGAGGGCTCGACGTCGCCACCTGCGACACGGCGAACCGCGTGGTGGTCGTGGACGCGACCGACGGGACGAGCCTCGTCCGGACGCGCCGGGTCGTCGGCGCCGACACCGACGGCGCCCGCGACGCCGCCCTCCCCATCGAGGCCTGCGGCGCGGGCCCCGCCGCCCACGTGCTGGACGCCGGCGAAGACTGCCCGAGCCACGCCGACCCCGGCCAGGCCGACGCGGACGCCGATCGCGGCCCGGACGTTTCCACGGCGGGCACCCATCTCCAGCCATCGCCGACGCGTGACTGCTCCGCGCCGGGCGCGCCGCGCGGACCTTGACGCCGCGCAGCGATTGGCGCGTGATCTGGGCCGCAGACCATCGAGGGATTCGTGAGGCGAATCGTCGTTCTGGCGTTGCTGCTGGCCGCGTGCGTCGAGACGCCTGCGTTCCGGCCCTGTGACGCCGACGCAGACTGCCTGCCGGGGGCGTGTGTCCGCGGTGTGTGTCAGGGTTCACCGGACGCGGCGTCGGTCGATGCGCTCACCGGCGACGCGCTGCGTCCCGACGCCGCGACGCGCGACGCGAGCCCCGCCGACGCCGCCGTTCCCGCCGACTCGGGCAGCGACGCTGCCGTCCTCGACGCCGCCGCCCCCGCCGACGCCGCCGCCGACACCGACGCTGCCGTCCCCGCCGACGCCGGCATCGACGCCGCCGTCTCCGCCGACGCCGGCATCGACGCCGCCGCGATCGACGATGCGGCGCCGCCGGACCTCGGCGCCCCCGAGGTGCTCGGCATCGACGGCCCCGCGCGGGTCCTCGCCGGCGCCACGCTCGAGTACACGGCGCGCGTCGACGGCCCGCCGGACGCCCCCTTGGCATACGCCTGGGCCACCGAGGGCGGCGACTTCACGACCGCCACCGACGGCGCGGTCGTCGGGTGGCGCGCGGCGGCCCCCGGTCCGGCCTCGATCACTGTCACCGTTCGCCGCGCGGGCGGTGGGCCCGCCGGCGGCGCCGCGCTCCCCATCGTGGCCCACGCCGCCTGCGGCGAGGTCGACGGCGACGAGGACGGCGCCTCCCCGCTCGCCGGCTGCCCGGACCCCGACTGCGACGATCGCGATCCCGAGCGTCGCCCCGGCGCCACGGAACGTTGCGATGGCGCCGACGACGACTGCGACGGCGCCGTCGACGAAACGGCGACGTGCCCGGGCGACCTGCAGTGCGTGGACGCCGCCTGTGCGTGCGTCGGGCTCGACCGCTGCGCCGACCGTTGCGTCGACCTCGACACGAGCCTCACGGACTGCGGCGAGTGCGGGCGGGCGTGCGGCGCGCCCAACCGCGCGGACGCGTGCTTCGACGGCCGATGCCAGCCCGGGCTGTGCCTGCCGGACTTCGTCGACGTCGACGGCCTCCCTGCGAACGGCTGCGAGTGCGCGCGCGAGAGCGCGAACGAGCGGCTCTGCGATGCGCACGACAACGACTGCGACGGCCGCGTCGACGAGGACTTCGGCGACGTCGGCGGCTTCTGCTGCGCCGACGAGCCGGGGCGCGCCGACGTCGACTGCGAGCAGCCGGGCCGCCTCACGTGCGCCGCCGACCGCGGCAGCGCCGCCTGCGACGGCCGCTGCTCGCCCGCTCGCCATGCGCCCACGTGCAACGGGGAGGACGACGACTGCGACGGGGTACGCGACGAGATCGAGATCGGCCCCATCCGCCCCTTCAACGAGACGCCGGACCCCGTCGACGCGCGCCTGTCGCTGGCCGACCACCGCAACGGAGCCGATCCGTCGCAGGGGGCGGTGCTCTACGCCGCCGACACCGATCTCGACGGCGCGAACGAGGTGTACGTCGAGCGCGCCGAGCCCCAGGTGGACGTGGTGGAAGGCGAGGCGCTCCGACTGGACGACGGCGGCGCGCGCACGGCCGACGTCCGGTGGTCGAGGGCGTACACTGTCGCGGCCTGGCTCCGGCCCCAGGGCGAGCTGAACCCGCTGCGCGTCGCCCGGGTGGATCTCGGCACCCCGGCCCTCGACCGCGCGGTGGAGGTGCCCTCCCGCGCCGACGCGTCCGACGTCCGCATCACCGAGGTCGTCGACGGGTACGTCGTCGTGTGGCGCGAGACGCTCGACGGCGCGCGCCACGTCCGCGCAGCGGGCTTCGCCGACGACGGCCAGCTGCGCTTCGGGCCGCAGACGGTCGACGACGGGGGCGCCGTCGGGCCGCCGGCCGCCGCCCGCTACGCCGACGAAGGGACGCCGGCCACGCGGGTCTTCTGGCAAGAGGACGGCGGCAGGGTGCGGACGCGGCTGGTCGGCGACGACGGGGTCATGACGGCGCCGGAGACGCTCGCCGACCTGCGGCAGGCCGGAGAGCGCGTCGAGTCGGTCACCGCGTCGGCGACGCTGCGCGGCGCGCTGGCGATGTGGATCGAGACCCGGCGCGGCGAAAGTCGCAAGGTCCGCCGCGCGCGGTTCAATCTGCGCGGCCTGATGACCGACAACGGCGACCTCGACGAGGGCTGCCTCGCGACGGTGGACCACATCAGCGCGATCGCGCTGCTCTCCATGGAGGACGACGGCGAGTTCCCCGACAGCCCGCGCCACGCGCTGACGGTCGTCGACGACGAGGCCCGGCCGCGGACGGCGCACCTGCTGACGCTCGGCCAGTCGGCCGACGAGTGCGCCGAGGTCGCCGCGGAGCCGGTCCCCGCGGAGGCCACCGACCTGCGCGGCATGCTCTTCCTCGAGTCGGGTTACATCGCCTTCCGCGGGGCGCTCGGCCGCATCCGGATCACGGGGTTCGGCGCGTTCGATTCGAACGACGACGACGCGACGTCCGCGCCCGTCGCGACCACGGGCTGGTGGCCGTATTTCCCCCGCGACCCCGCCTCGCTGCGCCACGTCGCGGAGCCCGGACGCCACATCGTCTACGCGCCGGAGCTCCCGTACGACCAGACCTACGTCGCGGTGGAGACCGACGCGCTCCTGCGCGCCACGCGCGTCGTGCGCCATCGACTGCCGCGGACGGACGGCAGCGAGGAGCCTCCCGAGGTCGGCCAGATCTTCTTCTGGGACGGCGGGGTGTGGCTCGGGGCCTGGATGCCGGACCGGGAGGGCCAGGGGCGGATCGTCCTGTTACCGCTGGGTGCCGACCTGCGCCCGGCGGGGGCGCCGGTGGTGGTCGTCGACGACACCCGGGACCGTTTCCCCCGCGACGCGGTCGTCGGCGCGGACGGAGACCTCTACCTCGTGCGCGGCCCGCGCTTCCTTCGCGTGGCGGCGGGGACGCACGAGGTGACGACGACCCTCTCGGACCACCCGGCGCTCCTGCAGGCATCGGTGGACGCCCGCCTCGATCCGACGGGTTACGACTGGTACTGGACGACGGACGCCGACGGCCGGGCGGCGATCCACGCCCTCCGCTTCACGCTCGACGGCGTACCCGCCGGCGCCGAGGCCGTGTTGCCGACCGCCGACGTCCCCGCCAACCAGTGCCGGCGTGCGGTCTCCGCCCGCGATGTCTTCGTGGCGATCTGTGAGGCCGGGCGCACATCGCGCGCTCTGATCTGGGAAGGCAGCGGGCAGAGGCCCTTGTCCGAAGAGCTCCCGGTACACTGGTCCGTGCCATCGCTGTTCAAGTACGCGCCGGACCGGGTCGCATACGTGTTTCCCACGGGTCCCGACGAGATGGTGTTCAACGTGTGGTCCGAGGGTGCCCTGCCGGAGCTGACGGTGACGGTGTCCCTGGGCTCGCCCGGCTGGCACGCGGTGTTTCCCGACCGCAGCCGCATGGTCTGGGCCACGATCGACGTCGACGGCCGCGTCAGCGCGCAGGCCGTGAACTGCCACTGACGTCCCCGTTGATGGACCGCGGCGACGGACGTATAACTCCGGAAAACGCTCGCAGATCGGGTCGAGGCACATGGAGGAGACGGCGCCTTCCGGCGACCCTCTGGTGGGGAAGGTCCTGGACGGCCGCTATGTGATCGAGCGACGCCTCGGCGCCGGTGGCATGGGCGTGGTCTACGCCGGCCGACAGACCGCCGTGAACCGACCGGTGGCGATCAAGGTGCTGCCCGCCGCCTTGAGCGAGGACCAGATCGGGGTCCGCCGGTTCATGCAGGAGGCGCAGGCGTCGAGCAGGCTTGCGCACCCCCACGTCGTGACCATCCACGACTTCGGGCAGACCGCCGACGGCATCCTCTACCTCGTGATGGAGCTGCTCTCGGGCGAGACGCTGCGAGACGTGCTGCGTCGCACCGGCGCGATGCCGATCGAGCGGGCGGTGCGCGTCGCGACGATGATGCTCGACGCCATGGGCGACGCGCACGCGAACGGCATCGTCCACCGCGACCTGAAGAGCGACAACGTGATGCTCGTCCGGCGCGGCAGCAATCCCGAATTCGTCAAGGTGCTCGACTTCGGGCTGGCGCACCTCGCCGAGGCGAGCGGTTCCCTGACCCGCACCGGGGCGGTGTTCGGCACCCCGGCGTACATGGCGCCCGAACAAGCGCTCGGCAGGGCGACCGACCCGCGCGCCGACCTGTACTCGCTCGGGATCGTGCTCTACGAGATGCTGTGCGGCCGCGTTCCCTTCGAGGCCCAGACGCCGCTCTCGCTGCTCTACAAGCACGTGCACGAGCCGCCGCCCGCGCTCCCGGGCGTCCCGCCGCGCCTGAACGACGTGGTGATGCGGGCGCTCGCGAAGTTCCCCGACGCGCGCTATGCGTCGGCCGCGGAGATGAGCGCGGCATTGGTCGCGGCGTGCGACCCGTCGTCCGCGACGGCCGACGAGATGGCGGAGACCGTCCCACCGAGCGAGCCCCCCGGCGCCATCATCTCGGGGATCGTCTCCGGCCCCGCTTCGTCGGGACCCGTACGCGCGGCCCCCGGCTCGTCTCGCTGGCCCTGGGTCGCCGGCGCGGCGGTGCTGATCGCCGGCGCGGCCACCGCGTGGCGGCTCTCCGGGACGCCGCCGCAGCCGACGGCCGCGGTCGCGCCGCCCACGTCCGTGGCGCCGCCCTCCGAGGTGCCCCCGCCGGCCAGCGACGCTCCGGCGACGGCGCCGCTGCCGGTCGCCCTCACGTTCGAGTCGACGCCCGCCGGCGCCGCCGTGGAGGTCGTGGTCGACGGCGCGACGGCCACGCCGCGCCGCGGCTCGACCCCCTTCGTCGCCGAGCTTCCACGGGGCGCGAGCGTGGACGCCCGCTTCACGCTCGAGGGCCACGCGCCGGTGTCGGCGAGCTCGCAGGCCGAGGCGCCGCACAGCGTCTCGGTGACGCTGCAGGCGCTCCCGGCCGCCGCGCCGCGCCCGTCGCCCCCCCGCGCGACCGGTCCGCGGCCGCCGCCGCCGCGGCCCACGTCGGAACCGACCGCTGGCGCCTCGGAGGCGGCACCGTCCCGCCGCACAAAGGCAGGGTTCAGTGACTTCAGGTAGCCATGCCGTGCATGTCCTCGCGCTGCTCGCCTGCCTCGGCTCGCCGGCGCGGGCCGCGGGCGCCGTCGACCTCGAACCGGGCGCGCCGCCGCTCGCCGTACAGAGGTACCGGATCGCCGCCGAGCTGTATGCGGAGGGTCAGCTGGCCGATTCCCTCACCGAGCTTCAGGTCGCCTACGCGATGTTTCCGACGTCGCCCAAGCTGGCCTTCAACATCGCGCGCATCAACGAGCGGCTCGGCAACCTGGGGCAGGCCGTCGTCTTCTATCGCCGGTACCTCGAGCTCGCCCCGGCGGCGCCCGATCACGCCGCCGTCGCCGCGGTCATCGCCCACATCGAGGCGCGGCTGGCCACCGCGCCGGTCGCGGTGGTCGTGGAGACCGAGCCGCCGGGCGCCGAGATCCGCGTGGACGGCGCGCCCGACGCCGCCGACCGCGCGCCGGCCACGATCCAGCTGACGCCGGGCGCGCACCGCCTCGAGCTGCGCGCGGACGGCCGGCAGACGACCGAGACGTCGCTCGTGGTCGAGGCCGGTGTTCCCGCGAAGGTGCGTGTCGCCCTGCCCGCGGTGCCACGCGAGCCTCCCCCGCCGCCGAGCGCGCCGCCGCCCGCGGTCCTCGCCGCGCCGCCGCCGGCGAGCGGGCCGCCCGCCTGGGCCACCCCCACGGGGTGGGCCGCGGTGGGCCTCGGCGCGGCGGGCCTGGGCGCCGGCGTGTGGTTCGTGTTGCAGGCGCGCGGGACCGCCGACGAGATCGACGACCTGCCCTCGGGCGACCGCGATCGCTACGACGTGCTCGCCGCCGATGTCGACGATCAGAACGGCCTCGCGGCGATCGGGTTCGTCTCGGGGGCGGTCTTCGCCGCGGGGGGCGCCCTCCTGCTCGCGTGGCCGTTCGACGACGCGGGCGTCGCCCTCGTGCCCGGCCCCGCCGGCGGCGTCGGCGTGGTCTGGTCACGCTGACGCCGAGCGGCGCCCCCTGACAGCGCGCCGGCATCGCCGAGCCGATGGCGAGGGGGGCGGGCGGCGCCGGGCAGGAGCCCGGCGAGCCGCAAGACGCCGGCATCGCCTCGCCGGACAAGCGAGGCTTCCGCCAACTTGGACGCACGCCGCTGTGAGTCCGCAGCCCCGCGCGCGTCGGGCAGACCGCGTCCGTCAGCGGTCGGCGACCAGCGTGGCGACGCCCGCCGACGGCGGCACCGACAACAAGATGTACTCGCCGCCGTTCTCGTGCCGCTGCAGCTCGGGGAGCGCCTGCACGCCGACGGTGAGCTCGCCGATGCGCTGGCGGATGCGATCGAGCAGGCCGCGCTCGATGTGCTGGTGGGGGGGCGGGTCCTCCTCGCCGTCCTCGAACCCGATGACGAGCGCGCCGCCGCCGCCGTTGGCGAGGGACACGCAGTCCCGCGCGAGCTCTTCGAAGTTCAGGCTCTTGCCGGTGAGCCAGCGGAGTGACTTCCGCCCGATGTGCCGTGCGTCCATTGTCGGCCGCGCTCCCGTGGATTGTTCGCAGGCGATTGAAGGCGGAAAGGCGGGGCCGCCACAAGAGTCAGATGCCGCCCCCGCATCGCCGGCGCCCCGCGGGAAGGGCACGGCGGCGGCATCGCCGCGTCTCGCTCATCGACGCTCCCCCTCGGGATGGGCCCGGCGCGTTCGGCGGGGCCGGAGGACGCCGAGCAGCAGGAGCGCCACCCAGGGCGCGCCCGGTCCTGCGGCGCTGGCGCAGCCGTCGCAGCCGCCGTCCCTGCCGGGCGCCGCGTCGCCGCCCGGCGCCGCGCCGTCGGCCCGCGCCGCGTCGCTCGCTCCGCCGTCGGCCCGCGCCGCGTCGTCGGTCGGGCCCGCGTCCGTGCGGCCGCCGTCGCCGGGCGCCGCGTCGCTCGCCGCGCCATCGCCCACCGCCGCGTCGCTCGCCGCGCCGTCGCCCACCGCCGCGTCGCTCGCCGCGCCGTCGCCCACCGCCGCGTCGCTCGCCGCATCGCTCGCGGCGCCGTCGCCCACCGCCGCATCGCTCGCCGCGCCGTCGCCCACCGCCGCGTCGCTCGCCGCATCGCTCGCGGCGCCATCACCGGCTGGAGCGCCGTCGCCCACCGCCGCGTCCGGCAGCGCCGCGTCGCCCACCGCCGCGTCGCGCGGCACACCGGCGTCCGCCGGCGCCGCGTCCGGCGCGAAGCACCCCTCGTCGAACTCGCCGTCGCAGTCCTGGTCGACGCCGTCGTCGCAGGCCTCGCGCGCCCCCGGCCGCACGTCGGCGGCGCCGTCGTCGCAGTCCCGATCCGCGCACACGCCGTCCCGATCGCGGTCGAGGCACCCCGTGCAGCCGCCGAACGGCACGGGCGCCTCCGGATCGAGCGTGCACGTCTGCCGCGGCGGGCAGTCTGCGTCCTCCGTGCATGCCACATGGCATCGCCCATCATCGAGACACATCGCGCCGTCGGCGCACGCCACCCGCGCGGGATCGCAGGCCGCGCCGGCACCGCGCCCGTCGCTCTCCTGGCAGTAGGTATCGCCCCACGGCGCCGGCAGGCACGCCGTGCCGCCGGCGCAGTCGCCGCCGGTGAGCCGGCAGTCGTCGGGTGGCAGGCATCCGCGCCAGGCGTCGCCGCATCGCTCGTGGGTACAGGCGGCGAAGGCGTCCGCCGCGACGTCGCCGCACTCGCGTCGCCCGCACGCGTCGAGCGCATCGTAGGCGCGCTGGGCGCCGCGCGAGGCCGCCTCGTAACAGCCGAAGGCGCAGACCCGGTCGCCGCACGCGCCGAGGCACGCGAGCGTCTCGCCGCAGTCGGCGTCGCCGTTGCCGATGTCGGCGACGCAGGCGTTCACGGCGTCCGCGCAGCGGTCGCGGAGGCACGCGTCGCGGTCGCGCGCGCCGGCGCACCGGTCTTGGGCGCACGCGAGCACGTTGTCGTAGCGCCGGCGCCCGTCCGCGTGCGCCGCGTCGAAGCACGCGACGCTGCACAGTGGATCCCGACACTGCGACAGGCAGTCGTTCAGGGCGCGGCAGCCGGCGCCCGGGTGGCACCGCGCGTCGTCGCACCAGCCGCCGCCGGTGCACGCCGCCGGGCAGGCGCACACGGCGGGATCGACGTCGCAGGCCGACCCGCCGGCGATGTGCGCCGCGATCCAGTCGCGGCCGGCGTCGACGCGCGACTGCACCGAGTACGCCCGGCAGATGGGCTCGCCGAGCACGAAGCTGTTCACGCCGAGCACCGACCACCGCCCCGCGTCGAGGCGCAGCGAGGGCCCGCCCGAGTCGCCGAAGCACGTGCCTGCGTCGTCGGCGTCCACGCGGTAGAGCGACGCGTGCGCCGCGCCGACGCGCAGGTCGGCGGCGCGCTTGGGTCCGCCGCCGCTCCGGCGCTCGCCGTCGTCGACCCCGTACCCGACGAAGAGCAGCGTGTCGCCCGCCGCGGCCCCCACCGCCGCCAGCGCGTACGGCGCGACGTCGGGCACCGGCATCGCCAGCCGCACGAGCGCCAGGTCGAAGAACGGCACCGCCGCGCCGGCCCGGAAGCCGGGGTGTACGGCCACGGCGGCGGAGGCGTGCAGCGTCCCCGCCGCGGGCCGCCCGCCGTTGGCCGTGGGGCGCGCATCCGGACCGACGTAGAAGGCGACGGCGGCCACGTTCACCGCGCCGTTCGCGTCGCGGAGGGGTGTGAAGCAGTGCGCCGCCGTCAGCACCCAGCGCGGCGCGACGAGCGTGCCGGTGCAGAACGGGCCGAGGTAGCGCGCGCCGTCCATCTGCGCGACCGCGCCGACCGCGGGATGCCCCGCCTCGGGCCGGCCGCCGACGATCTCGTCCGCCCGCGTCGCCAGATCGGCGGGCGTCGGCGCCTCGCACCCTGCCAGCAGCGCCAGCACGAACACCGTCCGAAAGGCGTCGCCCCGCATCGTTCCTCCCGCGCCGAAGACCGTAGCAGCGGTTCGCGGGGGGCGGGCGTCGAATCGGCGGGCGTCGGCGGGAAGGGAGGCGGGCGGGCTCAGTTCGCGAGGGCCTCGAAGGTCGTGAACACGTCGTCGGCGCCGTCGTTGTCGAAGTCGCCGGCGCGCAGGAACTCGACCGCCCGCGCGGAGGTGTTGATCGGCTTCCACTTCGACACGGCGCCCGACGAGAGCTTCCACTGACCGGCGCCCGACTGCAGGACGTCCGTGTGGTCGTCGCCGTCGAAGTCGCCGAACAGCAAGTCGTCGACGCCGAAGCCCGAAGTGTTGAGGAACTGCCAGGGCGCGGTGCCTCCGCTCGACATCAGCCACTCGGTGCCGTCGGCGCGGAAGACGTCGGCCCGGCCGTCGCCGTCGAAGTCGCCGAGCCGCAGGCCGTCGTCCACCGTGTAGCCGGAGGTGTTGAGGAACGACCAGGTCGACGTCGCCCCGTAGCTCACGTGCCACTCGGTGCCATCGGCGCGGAACACGTCGTCGTGGTCGTCGTCGTCGAAGTCGCCGATCCGCAAGCCGTCCGCGGCGGTGTACGACGAAGTGTTGACGACCACCCACGGCTCGCGGCCGCCGTTCGAGACCTTCCAGTGGGTGCCGTCGGCGTAGAGCACGTCGGTGTCGCCGTCGCCGTCGAAGTCGCCGAAGAGCAGGTCCTCGAGGGCGTGCCCGGACGCCTGGAGCGTCTCCCAAGCGCCGGTGCCGGCGTCCGAGAGCAGGAAGGCATCGCCGTTCGCGTGGAAGAGGTCCGCGCGGCCGTCGCCCGTGAAGTCGGCCACGTGCAGCTTCGAGACGTCGACGTTGGAGGCGTTGATCTTCTGCCAGCTCGACGTGCCCGAGTACGAGACGTTGAAGCTCCCGAAGTAGGTGGCGGCGACGGCGGCGACGTCCCCGGCGCTCAGCAGGCGCCGGGTGGGGTAGAAGCCGTCGGCCGCCCAGTCGAGGACGCCGTCGCCGTCGAGGTCCGGCGTGCGGAACCAGTTGGGGTGCACGTACTCGGAATAGGCGGACAGGTCGCCGACCCCGCGGTCGCTGACCTGCCACTCGTCGTCGACGTGCGCGAGGACGTCCGCCCGGAAGTCGCCCACGAAGTTGCCCACCAGCATCTTGTCGCGGGTGATGTCGGACGCCTTGAGGACCTGCGTCTTGCCGAGGAGACCGGTGTAGGACCAGGTCGTCCAGCGCTTCCCGTCGGCGACGAAGATCTCGTCGCCGGGGACGTCGTCGAACTGCCCCGCGGCCATGGACTTCAGCGTCGCGTTGCCCGCGTTCAGGAACACGAAGCGCTCGGCGCAGCCCCACGACACGTACCAGATGCTCTTCGCGTCGGTCTTGACCGCGTCGAGGCGATCGTCGCCGTCGAAGTCGCCGAAGAGCAGGTCCCGGACTCTCTCGGTGGCGCCAGGCACGACGACCACGAACGGCTGCGTGCCGGACTCGGACAGGTACCAGTTCGCGCCGCTCATCCACATCACGTCGGCGACGCCGTCGCCCGTGAAGTCGCCGACCTTGAGGTCCTTCGTCTCCGTGGCCTGGCGCAGGACGACGCGGGTGCCGGTGAGCACCGAGGTGAACGCCCACTCCTTGCCGTCGGCGGTGAAGAGGTCGTCGCGCCCGTCGTTGTTGAAGTCGCCGTACTGGCCGATCAGGCTGACGCCGTTCGTCGGAAAGGCCAGCGTCTGGAAGCCGACCCCGATCTTGCGCCACGACCAGGCGTCGCGACGGATCAGCGTCGGCTTGCCGCCGACCGAGAAGGACATCGGGCCGTAGAGCATCGCCGAGTTCCAGTCGAACTCGCCCACGTCGTGCTCGGCTTCGACGTCGAAGTTGTGCTCCATGTCCTCCTCGACGTTCTCGAGGAGCACGCGCAGGTGCTCGTCGCGGTCCTGGCGGGACTGCTCGTGGACGAGCCCGACCGCGTGGCCGATCTCGTGGATGACCGCGCCCACGCCGCACACCGGCGTGTCGACCATGCCGTCGTCGTCGCTGTCCTCCCAGTTGGCGATGTTGATGACCTGCTCGCCGCCCTGGCGGCCCACCGACGACCAGCAGGCCCGCTCGGTGTCGGTGAAGAGCACGTAGTCGTCGTGCTTGTCCTCGTCGTAGGTGGGGAAGCGGAAGGGCGTCTTGGCCTCCCACTCGGCGATGGCGAGCTCGATGTCGGCCCACGTCTCGTCGAGGAGGTCGTCGCCGCGCTTGACCGGGATCGTCGTGTTCTCCCACCGGTCGCTCAGATCGGTGATGCCGACCCCCGCCTTCTGGCGCGAGCGCAGGTCCGAGACGCGGCCGAGCACCATGTCGCCCTGGGCGATCGCCAGGTCCCCCACCACCGAGTAGCGCATGCGGGTGACGCCGTGGATCGTGCGCACGAGCGCCTCGCCGGTCTCGCCCGTCCCCTTCGCGAAGACGATCTCGCCGTCGCGGGCCGCGGCGGCGGGCGCGGACGTCTTCGTCTCGGTGACCTCGGACGCGCAGGCGGCGAGGGCGATGGCGGGCAGGGCGAGTCGCAGGCGCATGTCGTGTCTCCGTGTGTCGGGTCGTCGTGTGCGGAGGACGAATGCAGCGGGGGTGCCAGCGCATTGAGACAATTAATTTCAATGACTTACGACACACGAGACGCCGTGCGCGGCGGTGCGGCGTTGTGCGCGCACAGGTCGCGCACAACGGCTGTGCGGCCCGTCACCGAACGGTGACTCGCAGACGCCGGCGGGGTGTCCGGTACGGCGCCCGGTCCGCGCGGCGTCGCGCTCCGCCCACGCGGCACGCCCCGTGCAACTCGTTCCGGGCGAACGGAGGAGCGGGTGCGAGCCATGAGCGAACGAGCGGTGTGGATGTTCGGGGGCGGACGCGCGGACGGCGGCAAGGACGACGGCGAGCTGCTCGGCAACAAGGGCGCGCACCTGGCTGAGATGAGTCGGCTCGGCCTGCCCGTGCCGCCCGGCTTCACCATCACCACTGCGGCCTGCCGGCACTTCATCGAGAGCGCCAGCCGGTTCTGGGACGAGGCCGCCGACGAGATCGCCGCCGGCGTCGCCCACCTCGAGGCGGCCACCGGGCGCCGCTTCGGCGACCCGCGCGACCCGCTGCTGCTCTCGGTGCGCTCCGGCGCCCGCGCCTCCATGCCCGGCATGATGGACACGGTGCTCGACCTCGGCCTGAACGACGAGACGGTGGAGGGCCTGGCGCGGCAGAGCGGTGACGACCGCTTCGCCTGGGACAGCTACCGCCGCTTCGTCCAGCTCTACGGCGCGGTGGTGCTGGGGGTCGACCGCGAGCTCTTCGAGGCCCGCCTGGAGGCGCGCAAGAAGGCCCGCGGCGTGCAGGACGACACCGGCCTCGACGCCGGCGACCTGCGCGCGCTCGTGTCCGACTACGAGGCGCTCGTGGCCGAGCGCACCGGGGCGCCGTTCCCGCAGGCGCCCGAGGCGCAGCTCCGCGGCGCCGTCGAGGCCGTGTTCGGCTCGTGGATGGGCGACCGCGCCGTGCGCTACCGCCGCCTCAACGGCATCCCGGACGACTGGGGCACCGCGGTGAACGTACAGGCGATGGTCTTCGGCAACCTCGGCGCGGACAGCGGCAGCGGCGTCGCCTTCACGCGCGATCCGGCCACCGGCGCGCCGGACCTCGTCGGCGAGTTCCTGCCGAACGCGCAGGGCGAGGACGTCGTCGCCGGCATCCGCACGCCCCGCCCGCTCACCTGCGCCGCCGCCACGCGCGTCTCGGCGGCGCCGATGGAGGAATCCCACCCCGAGGCCTTCCGCGCGCTCGCCGGACACCTGCGCGCCCTCGAGTCCCACTACGGCGACATGCAGGACGTGGAGTTCACCGTCGAGCGCGGCCGCCTGTGGATCCTCCAGACGCGCACCGGCAAGCGCACCGCCCGTGCGGCGCTGCGCATCGCCGTGGACCTCGTGCGCGAGGGCCGCATCGACGAGCGGACCGCGCTGCGGCGCGTCGAGCCGAAGGCGCTCGAGACGCTGCTGCACCCGGCGTTCGATCCCGAGGCGCCGCGCGAGGTGGTCGCGCGCGGCCTCGCGGCGTCGCCGGGCGCGGCCGTCGGGCGCGTCGTGTTCACCGCCGACGACGCCGAGGCATGGGCGGAGCGCGGCGAGGCGGTCGTGCTCGCGCGCCCCGACACGAGCCCCGAGGACATCCACGGCATGCAGGCGGCGCGCGGCATCCTCACCGCGCGCGGCGGCCTGACGAGCCACGCCGCCGTCGTGGCGCGCGGCATGGGCCGCTGCTGCGTGGCCGGCGCCGGCGAGCTGCGCATCGACCCGCGGGCGCGCGTGATCACCCTGCCCGACGGCGGCGTGGTGCGGGAGGGCGACTGGCTGTCGCTCGACGGCGGCACCGGCGAGGTCGTGCTCGGCCGGCTGCCCACCGTGGCCCCCGAGGCGACGCCGGAGCTCGAGGCGTTGCTGCGCTGGGCCGACGACGTGCGGCGGCTGCGCGTCAAGGCCAACGCCGACACGCCCCGCGACGCCGAGACCGCGCGCCGGCTCGGCGCCGAAGGCATCGGCCTGTGTCGCACCGAGCACATGTTCTTCGACGCCGAGCGCCTGCCGGCCATGCAACAGATGATCGTGGCCGACGACGAGGACGGGCGGCGGCGCGCGCTGGCGAAGCTGCTGCCGTTCCAGCGGGACGACTTCGCCGCGCTGCTGCGGGCCATGGACGGGCTGCCGGTGACGATCCGCCTGCTCGACCCGCCGCTGCACGAGTTCCTGCCGAAGTCCGACGAGGAGATCGCCGAGGTCGCCGCGCTCGCCGGCGTGACCGAGGACCGCGTGCGCCGGCGCACCGCCGCGCTGCACGAGGCCAACCCGATGCTGGGCCACCGCGGCTGCCGCCTCGGCATCTCGTACCCCGAGATCTACGAGATGCAGGTGCAGGCCATCCTCGAGGCGACGCGCGAGGTGGCGGCGACGGGCGGTGATCCGCGGCCGCAGATCATGATCCCGCTCGTCGGTTTCGCCAGCGAGCTCGCGGTGTTGCGCGCGCACATCGACGCGCTGATCGCCGCCGCCGACCTGCCGCTGGCGATCCCGGTGGGCACGATGATCGAGCTGCCGCGGGCGGCGCTCATGGCGGACGAGATCGCCCGCCACGCCGACTTCTTCAGCTTCGGCACCAACGACCTGACGCAGACCGCGCTCGGCATCAGCCGCGACGACGCCGCCGGCTTCCTCGCCGACTATGCGCGGCGCGGCGTGCTCGACTTCGATCCGTTCCGGACGCTGGACCAGGACGGCGTGGGCCGCCTCGTGGCGATCGGCGCCGAGCGCGGCCGCGCGACGAAGCCCGACCTCGACATCGGCATCTGCGGCGAGCACGGCGGCGACCCGGCGAGCATCGCCTTCTGCCACCGCGCCGGCCTCGACTCGGTGAGCTGCTCGCCGTTCCGCGTGCCCATCGCCCGCCTCGCCGCCGCCCGCGCCGCGATCGACGACTGACCCCCCCTCATGTTCGGCGTACGCCCCGCCGTACAGGTGTCACCCGGACAGTGAGACATCGAAGGGGAGTGTTCGCCATGGGGATCGTGCGCCTCGCGTGTGTCGCCGTGTTGTCGGTCGTGGCTTCGGCCCCGGTGGTATCGGCCAAGGAGAAGGCGGTCTGCAAGAACTCGAACGCCGAGCTGCACTGGATCGACCAGGACGCCGGTCGCTACGAGTGCCGTCACAAGTCGGAGCGGTACGTGCTGAAGTGCGACGCCGGCTTCAAGTTCCAGGGTGGCAAGTGCACCCGCGAGACGCTCGAGAACGCCACGAGCCCCAAGTGCTCCATCGGCAACTGGAAGTGCGAGAAGAACGGCGCCGACCAGTGTTATAGCAAGCAGGGCTGCAAGGGCACGCACAAGGGCGCGCTGAGCTGCAGCGGCCTGAACTCCAAGACGTTGAAGATCGATTTCCGCGGCAAAGAAGACATGTGCGTGAAGGAGAACGTCGACACCAAGGAGCGGTCCGTCGAGCGCTGTCCCATCGGCTGGGAGAAGAGCAGCCTCGACCGCCGGGGCGACAACGGCTACGAGGCGTATCACTGCGCCACGGCGCTCTGATCGGTCAGTCGGGCTCGCCGCCGAGGCGCAGCTTCAGGCCGCGCGGCGACACCTCGAGCCGGGCGGCCATCGCGACGAGGTCGCCGCCGCACTCCGCGTGGACGCGCAGCAGCTCGTCGCGCGGCACGTCGGCGGCCTTGCGCACGCGGTCGCTGCGGTCGATGAGCATGTAGAGCGAGGCGCGCGGGATGCCGAGCGCCCGCGCGGTGGGATCCACGCGCCAGCCGTGGGCGCGCAGCGCGGCGACGAGCTCGTCGCCGGTGATGTCCGCCGGACGGCGTCGGCCCGTCGCGGGCGCTTCGGGGGACGCGGCGGGCGCGGGATCGGCCAACATGCGCTCGACGGCGTCGCCCGCGCGCGCCTCCGCCAGGCCGCGGCTCGACAGCGCGATCTGGCGCGCGACGTTGCGCAGCTGACGCACGTTGCCCGGCCAGTCGTACCGCGCGAGGCGCGCCACGAGCGAGGCCGGCAGCCAGCTCGGACCGTCGGGCGCCGGCGGCTCGAGGCGCGCCCCCTCCCCGATCTCCTCGAGCGCCTGGCGCAGGTGGTGGATCAACAGACGGCCGACGTCCTCGCGCCGGTCGCGCAGCGGCGGCAGTTGGATGGGATAGCCGGCGAGGCGGTGGAGCAGCGGCGCGCGAAAGCGGCCCTCGGCCACCGCCGCCTCGAGCGGCGCGTCGGTCGCGGCGACGAGACGCACGTCGACGCGGCGCTCCTGGCGGGCGCCGAGCGGCTGCACGGCGCCCGTCTCGAGCGCGCGCAGCAGCATCACCTGCACCTCGGGCGGCGTCTCGCCGATCTCGTCGAGGAAGAGCGTGCCGCCGTGGGCGCCGGCGAAGTGGCCCGCGTGGTCGGCGACGGCGCCGGTGAAGGCGCCGCGCACGTGCCCGAACAGCGCCGAGGCCGCCGTCGAGGACGGCATCGCCGCCATGCTCACGCAGACGCAGGGCCCCGCGGCGCGGTGACCGGCGGCGTGGAGGGCGCGCGCGGCGAGCTCCTTGCCGGTGCCGGTCTCGCCGCGCAGCAGCACGGGCACGTCGGTGTCGGCGACGCGCGCGAGCTCGCGGCGCAGCGCCCACATCGCCGCGCCGTCCCCGACGAGGCCCATCTCGGGCGGGCGCGGGCCGCCCGGCAGGCGGTGCAGCAGCAGCACGACGCGCCGACCGAGCTCCAGCACCACGCCGCGCGCGAGCGCCGCGTCGTCGACGACGCGCTCCCCCTCGACAGGCGCGCCGTCCGGGCCGCGGCGCGCCGGTGCCCGCCGCAGGGCGGCCAGCCCGCCCGGCGCCCCCGCGGAGACGGCCGGGG
>CAUJDF010000028.1 GCA_963169045.1 Myxococcota bacterium | reverse complement strand
AGCGCAGGAAGCCGAAGGCGACCGGTCCACGGCGCGGCACCGGAGAGACGAGCGAAGGCGGGCCAAGAGGCCCGTCGAGCTCGTCTCGAGGAGCCCCGGCGGGGAGCGCCCCGGAAGGCGGCCTCGCAGCCGGCGGCTCATCTCAGCCGACCCTCTCAGAGGGTGTTCCCATGAAAATGTCGCCGCGAGCGGACGGATGGCCAAGCGAGCCCGTGGCGCCGACCGAGGACGGCCGCAGGCGTGCCCAAAGGCACGTTGAGGACCGGCCGACCGAGGCGACGCGGGCGCAGCCGGTCAGCGGTTCGCGCAGCAGGCATTTTCATGGGAACACCCTCTCAGGGCGCCTCGACGTAGGCGCGCGGCTCCGGCTGCGGCTCGGCGAGCGCCAGCACCCCGAAGGGCCAGCGCTCCGGCGCGGTGGGTCCGCCGAAGTCCGGGAGGCCCTGCACGAGGGGCCCCCACATGCCTTCGAGCCACACGGCACAGCGACTGCTGAACGGATCGCACGCTCGCCGCAAGTGGTCGATGAGCGAGACGCCCATGGCCGAGTCGTCGAGGTGCAGGTGCACGCGTCCGACGGAGGGCTCGTCGATGGACGTACCCACGAACGCCTGCGCGACGCCGAGGTGTCCGTCGCTGAAGGTCACGACGACCGGCAGGCGCAGCCGCGGACGCCGCTCGCCGCCCTGCTGCTTCAGCCAGGCGAGGAGGGCGTCGGTCGGCGAGAGCGCGGGTCCGGGGGCGAAGCGCGCGGGCGGCCGCGGCGCCTTCGTCATCGGCGGCGCGGCGTCCGGCGCCTTCGCGCCGCAGCCGGCGAGCAGCACGAACTTCGCGACGCGTTTCATGGCCGCAGCACCTCGCCGTTCATGCGCCCCTCGAGCGCCTCGACGTAGGCCTGCGCGACGTCGAGCGCCTCGGTGCCGGGCGTCGGGTCGAGGCCCATCGCCGCCAGCGTCTCCTTCACCCAGCCGGGGCTGACGACGTTGACGCGCACGCCGCGCGGCATCTCGAGCGCCGCGGCGCGGGCGAACGACTCGAGCGCGCCGTTGACGAGCGCGATCGCGCTGCTCCCGGGCATCGGCCGCTGGGCGAGGACGCCGCTCGTCAGCGTGAACGACCCCTTGTCGCGGATGCGCGGCAGCCCGAGGCGCACGAGGTTGACCTGCCCCATCAGCTTGCTGCGGAGGCCGAGGTCGAAGTCGGCGTCGGTCAGCTTCGAGAGCGGCCCGAACTTCGCGCTCCCGGCGGCGCAGATGACGGCGTCGAAGTCGCCGACGCGGTCGTAGAGCGCCGCGATCGACCCGGGATCCTCGAGGTCCACCCGCGCCTCGCTCGTGCGCGAGGCGACGACCACCTCGTTCTCCGAGTCGAGCAGGTCGACGACCTCGCGGCCGAGGGTCCCCGTGCCGCCGACGACGATGATTCGCATCACGCACCTCCGGCGGAGAGGATGCCCCGCGCCCCTTGCCGTCGCCACCGCGAACGCCGCATCCTCGCGGGCGGGGAGGTGACGATGGCGCGGTGGCTTCTCTTGGCGGGGCTGAGTCTCGCGCTCGGCGCTTGCGACGACGGCGGGGCGGCGGCGTCCGATCCGTCCGACGCGGCCGTGTCGGCGGTGGACGGGGCGGCGGTCGAGCCGGACGCGGCGCCCGTGGAGCCGGACGCCGCCCCGGCGGCGCCGGACGCCGCGCCGGCGCTGGCCAACACCATCGCCGGCCGCATGCACCGCGACGGCGACGGCAGCGACGAGAGCGTGTACGCCGCCGCGTTCGACGCGGAGCTCGACACCGCCATCGAGGGCGCGGGCGTCACGCTCGTCGGCGCGGATGGCGAGCGTCGGACGACGACCGACGCCGAGGGCCGCTACCGGTTCGACGACCTGGCCGACGGCACCTGGCTCGCCATCCCCGACGCGCACGACGGCCGCTGCGCGCGCCGCAACTGCCCGCGCCGCTTCGCCGAGGCCGTGCGCGCCGGCCGCGCGAAGATCGTCACCTGGGGCGACAGCGTGCCGAAGATCGGCGACGCGCCGTTCTTCCCGGACCGCCTCGTCACGCTGCTCGAGGACCTCGCCGACGTCGAGAGCGTCAACGTCGCCGTGCCGGGCTCCACGTCCGACGAGTGGCTGCCCGGCGGCCGCTACTTCGAGCAGCGCCTGCGCGAGGACGTCGCCGACGCCGATCTCGTGCTCATCTCGATCGGCGGCAACGACCTCGTCGCCTACGCCTCCAACCCGGCGCTGCTGCGCGACATCCCCGCCGCTGTCGAGGGCGCGCACGCGCTCGTCGCCGAGGTCGCGCACAACATCCTCACCACCGTCGGCGCCATCCGCGAGATCAACCCCACCGTCGACGTCGCCTTCTGCTTGTACGTCAACTACACGCAGTCGCGGCGGCAGCAGATCTGGGTGCTTGCCACGCGCCTGCTCGGCGAGATGAACATCCGCGGCGTCATCGAGGGCGCGCGGCGCGCCATCCCCGGCGACTCCGAGCTGCTGCTCGTCGACCTGTACAGCGCCTCGCTCGGCCTGCCGCTCGACGACCTGCTGTACGACCCGCTGCACTTCAACGACGCGGGCCAGACGTTCTACGCCGAGGAGGTCCTGCGCGCGCTCGGCGGTGTCCGCATCGGCGAGAGCCCGCTGTCGCACGGGCGCGCGTCGTACGGCAACGATCCGTCGTGGTCGTACGCCGAGTGACGCTCGCTCCGCCGCGCGACTCCTGCCGCCCGATGCGCCTCTGGCTGCTCCTGCCCCTCCTCTCCGGCTGCTCTGAGCTCTTCTGCGCGGACGACCCCTGCGACGCGTCCGACGCGCCGCCCGTGCGCGGCACGCCGGCCGACTACACGCCGCCTGCCGGCTGGGTCGTCTCGGCGCCCGCGCCCTGCGACACCGGCCACATCGTCGTCGTGTCGGGGCAGGGGACGCGCCGGTTCGGCGCCGACGTCGCCCCGTCCGACTTCCGCCCCGACCTCGCCGGCGCGCCGGTGAGCTCGAGCGGGTTCGGGTTCTGGTGCGACGTGGGCGGGCCGAGCGGGCCCTTCGTCGAGACCGACGACTGGTCGGCGGTGGCCGGCCTGGTGTCGCGGGTGGGGGAGGCGCTCGCCGCGGCGGACCTCGGCGAGGACGCCGCGGTCCTCGTGCGGGAGCGGCTCGTGCTCTGTCCGCAGAGTGCCTGCGGATACTGACGGGGCGCCGTGGGCGCTGGCACGGGGCGCCGTGGGCGCTCGCACGGGGCGCCGTGGGCGCTGGCACGGGGCGCCGTGGGCGCCGTGGGCGCGGCGGGCGCCGCGGGGTCGGTTGCACGGGGCGCCGTGGGCGCGGGGGGTCAATCTCTGTGTCGCCTGACAGGGGGCGCCGTGCCCACGGCGCCCCCGAGCGAGCGACCGCGCCCCACACCGCCGAGGGCGAGGCGACCGTCCGCAAAGGCGACCGTCCGCAAAGCGCCCGCCGGCGAGACGACGGTACGAGGGAGGCCGCCCCGCCGGCAGGCGGTCGCTCACCGACGCGTCCGTGAGGGCCGGGACCTGCCCCTGGGCGACCCGGCCAATGAACGGCGGGGCACAGCGCGCGGGCCGAGCGGGTGGGGCGAGCGCGGGCGCAGCGCGTGCTGCCGCGAAGCGGCTTCACCGCCCCCCCGGCACCCACGGCCGGGCGTACGCGAGCGCGCGCGCCCGCTCCCCGCGCAGGCGCCCCGACACGCCGCCCCCCTCCTCCCCGGTGGGGTGCAGGGGAGGTGTCCTCCCCTGCTGGGGGTGGAGCGTGAGGCGGGGCCCCCCCCCCCCGCACTCTGCGCCGCGCCCGCGGATGAGCGACCGCGGCGCCCGCGCGCCGCCCCCCAGGCCCGCCGTGCCCTCGGCGTCCCCGAGCGAGCGACCGCGCCCCACACCGCCGAGGGCGAGGCGACCGTCCGCAAAGGCGACCGTCCGCAAAGCGCCCGCCGGCGAGACGACGGTACGAGGGAGGCCCGCCGGCGAGACGATGGTACGAGGGAGGCCCGCCGGCGAGACGATGGTACGAGGGAGGCCCGCCGGCAAGGCGACGGTCCGAGGGAGGTCCGCCGGCCAGGCGACGCGGAAGCAGGCCAGAGGCGACGAAACGAGAACGCCCGCGCCTCAGCGCGGCGCGATCTCGAGGCTCCACGCGTTCAGCGTGCCCTCGTCGCCGCCGAGGTGGTCGACGACCTCGAGCGTCCAGGTGCCGGCGGCACCCTTGCCCGCGAACGCGGTCACCTCGTAGGCGGCCTTGAGGTCGACCGCGTTGCGGCCCTCGCGGTCGTGCAGCACGGCGCGCGTCCCGTCGGGGTGCACGACGGCGACCGTGAGGTCGCTGCGGTAGGTGTGGCTGATGTCGACCTCGACGGTGACGGCGCCGACCGTCGCCGTGCCCGCGATCTCGATGGTGCTGCGGATGCCCGCCTCGTCCTGGTCGGGGATCGGCGTGATGTCGCCGTTGATCCCGTTGAGTGTGTCGCCGGCCGGATCCTCGGGCTGCTCGATGCAGGCGGCGTCCTGCGCGCACAGCGGGTCGGTGCAGTCCGACTTGCGGTCGCCGTTGTTGTCCTTGCCGTCGTCGCAGATCTCGGTGTCGAGCACCACGCGGGGCACGTCCGCGCCGTTGATCGAGGCGAACTCCTCGACGTACTTCATCGAGATCCAGCCGTAGCCGGCGCCGAACGGGTTGCGCGCGCCGAAGCCGCCCGTGCCCCACGAGTTCTTGATCAGGAAGAAGCCCTTCTCGGTCTTCGGCGTGCCGTCGGCGTTCAGGACCTGCTTGCCCTCGGCGTCGACGATGGGGACCTCGAGGTCGTCGTCCCAGCCGACGATGAGGATGCTGTGGCCGGCCGGGGCCTTGCGGCTCTCGACCTTGTCCTCGGCGTTCGGGTACAGGACGTAGCCCTGGGCCGAGTAGTCCTTGTTGACCGGCAGCTTCGACCGGCCGTGGTTCCACGACTGGTAGAAGAACTCCATGCCCGCCGTGACGGCGACCTGGTTCTGGAACATGAACGCCTTGATGTTCTGGCGCTTGCTGCTCACGTAGCGGGCGGCGGGCAGCTTCCACCGCTTCGCCGCCTTCACCTGGTCGCTCGGGTTGCCATTGGTGTGGCAGATCGTCGGCTGGCTCTCGCCGGTGCACTTCGGGTCGTTGACCGTCGACCAGGGCGAGCCCTGGTACGGCCACACGCTCTCTTCGACGGTGCCGAAGCGGTTGAGCGCCTCGATGTTGCGCGACGCGTTCGAGCCGGAGGTGTTGGTGAACGCGCCGACCTCGACCTTCACCGACCACTGGAGCATCTGCTCGGAGAAGTCGGGGTTCGGGATCGAGCCCTCCTTGATGTAGAGGTGCTCCATCAGCGCGATGGTCGAGAAGATCGAGCAGACGCCGCGGCTCGCCTGGCTCTTGACCGGCGACTGCGTGTCGGCCACGTCGAACTGCTTGGGGTAGACCTGGTCGGCCTTGGCCTCGTCGGGGAGCGTCGCGTTGTCGGGCGCGCCTTCGAGCAGGGCCTCGAGGTCGGAGAGCGGCGCCTCCGAGATTTCGGGCTCGGCGCCCTCGTCCTCGACGGGGGCGTCGGCGCAGGCGGCCAGCTGCGTCGCGAACAGGGCGGCGAGACTGAGGGACAGGAACTTCTGCGTCGGCTTCACGTCGGGCTCCGGAGGAAAGCTCGGCGGCCCGCTCCATCAAGAAACGGGCCAGCCCGCGGAGCCCGATGTCTCGTTGCGTCGCTGGCGGATCGAGTTGCCGGTGGGGCCGCGAGTTGACGCGTTCCGGTCTCGCGCGCCACATTCGGGCCATGCAGATCGCGGGTCTGGAGGAGGCGGAGCGCATCCGGCGCGCGACGCGCATCCTGCGGGAGGCGGAGCGACCGGTCCGGGTCCTGCGCACGATCGACTGGCCGGTGTCCGTGCGCGAGGTGTTCTTCGCGGCCGGCGAGCGCGAGCTCCCCCGGCCCGCCTACGCGACGCCGGACATCCGCCGCGCCCTCGAGGGGGTGGCCGCCGCCCGCGCGCTCATCGACGGCGACGACGCGATCGCCGGGTGGCTGCGGCGCCAGGCCGACGCCATCGAGCGCGGCGCGCGCATGCTCGCCGCCTGCGGCACCCGCGAGTTCCACGAGCACGCCGCCCTCCTGTACGGCACGCCCAAGGCGCCGCTCGCCGACGGCACCAGCACCTCGCTCGAGCTGGCGCTGATGCTCGAGGACGTGCTCGCCGACCTGACGCACATCGACCTCGGCGCGCCGGCGCCCACGTGCCATCCCGCCGAGGCGCTCGCCGACCAGCTGCGCCAGGCGGTGAGCCGGCACTTCGGCGCCGACGCGCCGCCGGTGCTGCTGGCCGACGACCTGTCGGCCAACGCGGTGGCCACCAGCCAGGGCATCCGCCTGCGCCGCAACGCGACGTTCAGCGATCGCGACGCCGCGCTGCTGCTGCACCACGAGGCCTTCATCCACGTCGCGACGTCGCTCAACGGCCGCGCCCAGGTGGATCTGCCCGTGCTCGCGTCCGCCCACCCCGGCACGACGCGCACGCAGGAGGGCCTCGCGGTCTTCGCCGAGCTGATCGGCGGCAGCATGGAGCCGGAGCGCATGATGCGCCTCGCCGACCGCGTGCTCGCCATCCAGATGGCGATCGAGGGCGCCGACTTCCTGCAGGTGTACCGCTACTTCGTCGAGCGGACGCGCGGCAACCGCGAACAGGCGTTCGAGAACACGCGGCGCATCTTCCGCGGCGGTCTGCTCAGCGGAGGGGCGCCGTTCACCAAGGACGTCGTCTACCTCGACGGCCTGTTGCGCGTGCACAACTTCCTGCGCGCCGCGGTGGCCGGCGGCCGCGCCGACTGCATCCACCTCTTGTTCTGCGGCAAGCTCGACATCGAGGATGTCCCCGCGCTCGGCCAGCTCGCGGCGCGCGGCCTGTGCGCCGAGCCGCGCTTCCTGCCGCCGTGGGCGCGCGACCTGCGCTTCCTCGTCTCGTACCTGACCTTCTCCGCGTTCCTCGACCGCGTCGAGCTGTCGCGCATCCGCGCGCACTACGCCGACGTGCTCGCCGACACGCCCCAGCGCTGCTTCGAGGCCAGGCCGGCGTCCCTGGGTTGAGCGACGCACGCCGCGCGCGTGGTCCGCGTCTCGTGCGCGACGCGCCTCTCGGGGGACGGGTGCTCGACGATTTGGTCGCGCGCTCGATCCTGGGGTGCGGGCGCGCCGATCATCTGGTCGCCTGCGCCCGGCATTTGGTGCGGCGCGCGCCCGATCTGGTCGTGCCGCGCCACCAAGACGGTCACCCCCCGCTCGCATTTCCCCGCAGGGTCGGTCCCATCTGGTCGCAGGCGGGATCCGATTTGGTCGCACCCTGCCGGGCATTTGGTCGCACGCGCGCAGCCGGCGGGTCGCGGCGCGTGCGCATCTGGTCGCGACGCGCGGCGAATTGCTCGCGGCGCGCGCATCTGGTCGCGACGCGCGGTGATTTGCTCGCGGCGGGCGCGCATTTCGTCGCGGTGCGCGGCGATCGGCTCGCGGCGGTCGCGCATTTCGTCCCTGTACGACCGGGAGCCCGGACGCCTCGGAACGGAGGTCTCACGCAAAGCCCCGAAGCCCCGATGGGTCCGACGGACCTGCGCGACCCGGCGGCCCGAGGCGAGACGCGCCGAGGCGGGCGCGCGCGCCCTTGGACAACCGCTGCCGGCGCCTCGCCGATCTGCGCTAAGGTGCCGCCCATGCGCGACACCTTGCTGCTCCTGGCCCTGCTCCTCGCTGCGTGCGGCGGAGGTTCCGGTGACGACGACGACGGACCTGCCGACGCGGCGCCGCCCGCGCCCGACGGCGCGACGACGCCGGACGCCGCGCGGCCCGACTCGGGCACCGACGTTGGCCCCGAGATCGCCATCGACCCGGCGACGATCGACCTCGCCGCCGAGGCGGGCATGGCGTCGGCGCCGCTGACGGTGAGCATCGCCAACCAGGGCACCGACCCGCTGAACGTCGCCGCCATCGAGCTCGAGGACGCGTCCGGCGGATTCGCGCTGGCCGACCTGCCCGGCGTGTTCCCGGCGGTGGTCGCCCCCGGCGCGCGCCTCGAGGTGCGGCTGACGTACACGCCGCCCGACGCCGAGAACCACACCGCGACGCTGGTCGTGCGCAGCGACGACGCCGACGAGGGCGAGGTCCGCGTGCCGCTGACCGGGCGCCTCGCGCGGCGCTGCGTTCGCGCGGCGCCGACGAGCGTCGAGCTCGGCCGCGTCGACCGCGGCGCCCGCAGCGGCGTCTTCCGCCTGTCGGTGATCAACTGCGGCGACGTGCCGCTGCCGGTGACCGGTGTCCGCCTCGAGGGCGACATGGGCTTCCAGTGGGAGAGCGATCGCGGCGATCCCACGGCGGCGCCCATCGCGCCGGCGACCGCGCTCCAGCTCAACCTGACGTACGAGAACTCCGGGCTGGACTCGGGCGAGCGCGCCACCGGCACCCTCGTCCTCGAGACGACCGACGCCGCCGTGCTCGTGCGGGTGCCGCTCACCGCCAGCGGGGCGCCGCTCGGCTGCGCGCTCGCCGTCCGGCCGGAGCAGGTGGACTTCGGCGCCCGCCGCGTCGACCGCCCGCACCCGGTCGAGCTCGAGGTGATCAACGAGGGCACGGCGGACTGCGACATCCGCGGCGTCGTGATCGAGAAGACGGCGGGTCCGCCGCGCAACCTGATCCGCGAGACGCGCGCGCTCGAGGTGGGCCGGATCGCCGCCGGCGAGGCGCGCACGTTCGAGGTGACCTACACGCCCGAGGTGGCCGATCCGCGCGGCGACCGCGCGCTGCTCCGCGTGAACTACGCCGACGCCGTCCGGCAGGAGGGCCGCCGCGTCA
Organism: Myxococcota bacterium; assembly: GCA_963169045.1. Taxonomy (GTDB): domain Bacteria; phylum Myxococcota_A; class Bradymonadia; order UBA7976; family UBA1532; genus CAUJDF01. The sequence continues at coordinate 256,218 of CAUJDF010000028.1, read as the reverse complement.
CCGTCGAGGTGTTCGGCTTCGGGGCCGAGGCGCTGATCGGGCCCGTGCCCGACCGCGTCGACTTCGAGCCGGTGACCGCCGCGTCGTGCGCGTCGCGCCGCATCGAGGCGAGCGCCGCCAACGCCGGCTTCGTGCCGCTGTGCGTCACCGGCTTCCGGTACGAGGGCGACGACTGCGACCGCTTCGTGAAGCTCGAGGAGCCCGAGATCGACGGGTGCCTGCTCCTCGAACCGGAGCAGGGGGCGCGCTTCGCCTTCCAGCACCAGCCCGACGACCTGGGCGAGGACACCTGCACGCTGCACGTGACCTCCGACTCGATGAACCGGCCGGTCCTGAGCATCCCGCTGCGCGGCGTCGGCGTGGAGGCCGACGCCACGGTCGACATGCTGACGGTGGGGCGGCTCGAGCCGAACCAGCGCGCGTACTTCGGACTGTCCCGGCCGGCGGTCGAAGAGACGATCCGGGTCTTCGTGGACGACGCGCCGAACGAGGCGTGGGACTTCTCCGACGAGCGCAACGCCATCTCCTTCGCCGCCGCCGACCACCCGCCCCGCGACGCCGCCCTCCGCATCGAGTTCGACGCCATCTGCTACGAGCGGGTGGAATAGCGCCGCCCCCGCGCCCGGGGTGTCTCACGACCGTTGCGCGCGCCGCCGCCAGCGATTAGGTTGTGCGCGCGTCTGGGAGGGAGCGGCCATGCGCAGCTGGTGCGTCCTGACGGTGCTCGCGCTTTCCGCCTGTGGCGGCGAGGAAGACGACGGCCTCGCGATGCAGGGCCTCGAGCCGGGCGAGGTCGAGAAACAGAACCAGGGCCCGCAGGGCGCCGAGCCCAACGGCATCGGCAGCGGCGGCACGACGCCCAACGGGCTCGGCGGCACCGGGACGACACCCAACGGCATCGGCAGCGGCGGCACGACGCCCAACGGCATCGGCAGCGGCGGCACGACGCCCAACGGGCTCGGTGGCACCGGGACGACGCCCAACGGCATCGGCGAGAACGGCCGGCCGCGGACGGACCCGGTCGCGCCCCCCGCGGGACAAGGCCCCGGCGGCGGCGGGCCCGGCGGCGGCGGCGGTCAGTGCGACCAGGTCTGCTCGAAGCTCGAGCGCTGCGAGATCAACCGCAGCGAGTGCGACCAGGCCTGCCCGAACGCGCCGCAGACCGCCGTCGACTGCGTCCTGAACAACGACGACTGCGGGACGATCTTCCGCCTGTGCCTCGGCCAGGACGGCTGACTTTCCTTTTTCGATTCGGGGGGTTCCACATGCGACGAACGATTGCGATCCTCAGCGCCGCTCTGCTCTTCGGCGGCGCGGCCGCCGCCCAGGACAAGACGCCCAAGCCGCTGACCGACAGCGGCAACGGCGCGCTCATGTTCCAGCTCGGCGGCGTCTTCTCCAGCACGCCGGCGAACCTCGACGGCGTCGGCGTCGGCGGCCGCTACTTCATGGCCGACGGCACCGCGGTCCGCGCCGCGGCCGGCGTCGGCTTCTCCTCCGAGGAGACCGATCCCGAGAACGGGACGAAGTCGGAGGAGTCGAGCACCAACTTCAACGTCGAGGGCGGCCTCGAGCTCACGATGTTCCAGCGTGGCCCCGTCTACGTCTACTGGGGCGGCATCGCCCAGATCGGCATCGGGTCGAGCGAGGACGCCGCCGAGACCGAGACGAGCACGCTCGGGTTCGCGATCGCCGGCATGGTCGGCGCCACGTACTTCTTCGACGAGGCGATGAGCATCGGCGCCGAGTACCGCCTCGGCCTCCGGCGCGTCACCTCCGAGCGCAAGCCGAAGGCCGGCGGAGACGTCGAGTCGACCGAGTTCGACTTCGGCACCGGCGCGGTCGGCTTCCACCTCGGCTTCTGGTTCTGACGGGCCTGCGCACGCGGGCGCCCGGCCCGACCCTCGCGGGCCTCGGCCCTGCGCCGCGACGCCCCACCACGGCTCACTGAACGTCCGTTCATCAGATCGTCCCGGCGAGACGGCGTCGCCGCCCGGCGCAAGGCGTGGGCCGTCGGCGCCGCGCCCGGTGGTGAGACGCGCGGGCCGCGGCGCGCTTGCGGGCGCGATCGGCGCTTTGCGATGCTCGCCGCGTGCAACGCATTCGCATCGGGCTCGCGCCGCGCTGGGGCGGGACGGCGTCGAGCGACTGGTATCCCTGGTTCGAGCGCGCGCGGCGTCCGCTCGGCATGTCGACGCTCGACGTGCTGACCGGCGGGCGGCCGCCGACGGTCGAGGCCTGGGTGCCGCGGCTCGCCCGCTGGCTCGGCGACGATCCGGACCGGCTGCGCGCGACGGTGCTCGTGGGCCACAGCGTCGGCTGCCAGGCCTGGCTGCGCGCGCTCTCGCTGCTGCCGCCCGGACGCACGGTCGGCGGTCTGGTGTGCGTCGCCGGGTGGTGGTGGGTCGACCAGCCCTGGCCCGAGATCAAGCCCTGGATCGACACGCCCTTCGAGGTCGCCCGGGCGCGCGCCGCCTGTCCGCGCGTCGAGGTGCTGCTGTCCGACGAGGACCCGTACACCCGCGACCAGATCGCCAACCAGGCGGCGTGGCGCGAGCGCGTGGGCGCCGTCCCGAGCCTCGTCCGCGGCGCCGGCCACTTCACCGCCGAGCGCTGTCCGGCCGTGATCGAGGCGCTGCGCGCCGTCTGGCCGTGACCTACTCGATGACGAAGGCGCGCCGCGCCAGCACCTGACCCGAGCCCGTCTCGACGGTGCACGTCCACTCGCCCTGGGGCTTCGCGCCGAACGCGCTCTTGCGCGACCACGTGCGGAAGCCCTTGTCGCGGCCGCCGCGCACCGAGAGCGGCACGACGCCGGCCACCTCGCCGTCGTGGCGCCACACGTGGACGAGCCTGTCGCCGAGGCCGAGCGGCGCCCAGACGGCGGTGTGGCAGACCACCTGGCGCGGCGGGCCGGCGAAGCGGTCGGCGGCACCCAGGAGCTCGCGCGTCTTCCCGTCGACGCCGGTGCCGATGCCCGCCGCGACGACACGCAGCGGCGCCGCCGGCACGATCGCCGCGCCCCCGGCCCACAGCCCGGCGGCGAGCGCCGCCCCCAGCGTCACGGTCGCGGCCACCGTCCGGCGGCGCGCCTCGGGCGCCGCCACGAGCCACGCGACCATCGGCGCCACCACCAGCGTGGCCCCCGTCGCGAGCCACAGCGCGACGCTCGTCCCGAGCCCGAAAAAGGGGAGCGTCGCGACGAGCCCCGCGAACCCCGCCAGCGCCAGCATCGGGATGCCGATGGCCGGCCGGCGGAACAGCGACTGGAAGAACGGGTCCCACAGCGCCGACGCCCCCAGCGCCCCGAGCGCCCCCAGGAAGACGACGTGCCCCGGCGTCGGCGCCGCCGACTGCCAGTAGAGCGGCAGCACGAAGAACACCGTCAGCTGGAACAGCGACTGCGCGACCACCAGCGTCGACCAGCGCGCGGCGCGCCGCGCCAGCGTCGCCTCGGCGGGGCGGTGCAGCACGAGCATGATCGTCAACAGGACCCAGGCGAGCGCCACCGCGAGCGGCACGATCCAGGCCCGCTCGGGGCGCCGGTCGAGCAGCAGCGCGCTCGTGATGCCCATCGCCATCGACAGCCAGGGCAGCCCCCGGCGCGCGCGCGCCCCCCAGATCTGACGGCGCGTGGGGGGCGGCGGCGGCGGCGCCTCCGGCTCCACGAATTCCGGCGCCGCCGGCATCAGCAGGGTGGCATCGTCGCTCACGATCGCGGCCCGCATGGTGGCGTCCCCGCATCTTCGTGGCAATCGGGATTGCGACCGGAGGGGCTTCTCGGGCAGCTAACGGAGCGGAGGTTCCCGATCGCATGACGCCGCAGATCGTCGGGCTGCTGGCCATCGTGGCCGCCGCCATCGTGCTGTTCTGGTTCGAGTGGCTGTCGGCCGAGGTCGTCGGCATCGGCGTCCTGCTCGCGCTCGTGCTGTCGGGCATGGTGCCCGTCGACAAGGCGTTCGCCGGCTTCGGCAGCGACATCGTGATCATGATCCTGGGGCTGCTGATCATGAACGCGGCCTTGATGCGCACCGGCGTGGTCGACATGGCCGGCCGCGCCATCCTGCGGCGCGCCGGTAACGACGCGCACCGCCTCGCGACCGTGCTGACGATCGCCGCCGCCACCCTCAGCGCGTTCATCAGCAACACCGCCGCCGCCGCCTTCTTCCTGCCGGTGGCGATCGGCGTCGCGCGGCGCTCGGGGGTCAGCGCGTCGAAGCTGCTGATGCCGCTCGCGTTCGCGTCGATCCTGACCAGCTCGGTCACGCTGATCAGCACCTCGACGAACCTCGTCGTCAGCGGCCTGATGACCCGCTACGACATGGACGACCTCGGCATGTTCGAGCTGTCGCCGGTCGGCATCCCCATCGCGATCGTCGGCCTCGTCTACGTGCTCACGGTGGGCCGGCGCCTCATCCCCGATCGCGGCCGCGGGGGCGACGTGAACGACACCTTCGGCCTGAGCCCGTACCTCGGCGAGCTGCTGGTGCTCGAGGGCGCGCCCGTCGTCGGGCGCACGCTGGCCGAGTCGGCGTTCGGCGAGGAGTACGACCTGAACGTGGTCTGCGTGGTGCGCGGCGACGAGCGGCGCGCTCCGGTCGCCGACCTCGCGCTCGAGGCGGGCGACGTGCTCATCGTGCAGGGCGACCGCGAGTCGCTCCTCAAGATCAAGAACGTCCGCGGCCTCGAGCTGCACCCCGAGGTGAAGTTCTCCTACGTCGAGTCCGACAACCTGGGCCTCGCCGAGGTGCTGTTGATGCCGCGCTCGCCGCTGATCGGCCGGACGCTGCGCACCAACCGCTTCCGCGAGCGCTTCGGCCTGCAGGTGCTCGCGATCGCGCGCCACGGCGAGACGCTGCGCACGAAGCTGCGCGACGTGCGCCTGAACCTGGGCGACGTGCTGCTCGTGCAGGGTCCGCGCGGCCGCTTGCGGGCGCTGCAGGACTACGAGACGTTCCGCGTGCTCGGCGCCGTCGAGGAGAAGCCGCCGCAGATCCAGTTCGCCCGGCGGGCGACGACCATCTTCGCCGCCTCGCTGGCCCTGGCGGCGACCGGACTGCTCGAGCTGCCGGTGGCGGTGCTGCTCGGCGCGTTCGTCGCCTTCGTGACGCGCTGCATCACGCCAGAGGAGGCGTGGCGCTCCATCGAGTGGAAGGCGATCCTGCTCATCGGCAGCCTGCTCTCGCTCGGCGTCGCCATGGAGGAGACGGGCACGGCGCAGCTCCTCGCCGCGGCGCTCGTGCACCTCGTCGGCAACGGCGCGCCCGAGGGGCTGCTGAGCGCCGTGTTCCTGCTGACGGTCCTGCTCACGCAGCCGATGTCGAACCAGGCCGCGTCGATCGTCATCCTGCCGATCGCCGTCAAGGCGGCGATCCAGCTCGGCTTCGATCCGCGCCCGTTCGCGGTGATGGTCGCGGTCGCCGCCAGCACGTCGTACATCACGCCGCTCGAGCCCGCCTGCCTGCTCGTCTACGGCCCCGGCCGCTACCGCTTCACCGACTTCGTGCGCGTCGGCGCGCCGCTGACGCTCCTGGTCTACGCCATCGCCATCCTCATCGTGCCCCGGGTGTGGCCGGCCTGACGGCGCCGCTCTCCGAAGCCGTTCGGGGCCGCTGACGCGGGCCGCGGTTCCGGCTATGGTGCCGCCGCGAGGAGGTGTGTCATGGGAGCCGGAGCCGGACGCAACGAACCTTGCCCCTGCGGCAGCGGGCGCAAGTACAAGAAGTGCTGTCTCGAGAAGGACGAGAAGGCGGCCCGTGTCAACGCGAGCCCGGCGGCGCGGGTGTCGTCGCTGTTCGCGCGCCTGCCGCCGGAGATCGCCGAGGAGGGCGTCGCCGCGATCGAGCTCGGCGAGGAGGGCACCGCCGCCGCGTTCGACGTGCTCGGGGAGCTGCTGCAGCCGGGCGCGCCGCTCGACTATGTGCGCTTCGACGACGACCGGTTCGCCGAGGCGCTGGCGTCGCTCGGCGAGGAGCCGCCACCCGAGGACGAAGAAGAGCTCGCGAAGCTCTTTCGCGCGCAGATCGAGGCGCTCGCCGACGAGGCCCACACCGATGCGATCCTCGAGCTGCTCGAGCGCGCGCTCGTCGACGGCGGGCTCGAGCGCGAGGAGCGCCAGGCGGTGCTCGTCGCCCTCGTCACGGCGCACATGGCGCTCGGGCAGCGGCCGCGCCAGCCGCGCGACGTCCCGCTCCTCCAGCTGCTGTTCCGCGTCCAGCTCGACGAGCTGATGTTCGACGAGTCGTTCGACGCCGAGGCCCTGCAGGAGGAGCTCGATCTGCGCCGGCGCCTCTTCGACGAGGGCGAACCGGAGCCGGGGCTCGCCGCGGCATACGAGGTGGTCGAGGAGAGCGTGCAGGCCGGCGAAGTGCCGCCGCTGCTGACGGGCGACGAGTACGCCTGGTTCCTGGCGGCGACCACCGCCGCGATGGTGGCCGAGGGTCTGGCCGACGCGGAGCTCGAGCCGCGACTGCGCGCGTCGATCGACGCCGCCGGCCGCGCGCTGACGCCCGAGCTCCACGAGCGCATCCGCGGCCGCCTCGTCGAGGACGCCGGCGACGATGGGTTGTCCGACGAGGAGCGCACCGGCGCCGCCCACCTGCTGTCGCTCTTCGACCACGACGCGGCGCACCTGCTGGCGACCGTCGGCGTCCGCGACGTCGGGGTGTGGATCCGCAGCGACGAAGAGCTCGCCCTCTTCTCGGCGCTCGCCGACGACGAGGTCGAGCCCTCGATCGAGACCTTCGACGCCTACCACGCCTGGCTCGTCGAGCAGGGCGAGGACCCGCGCTGGCTCGACGGCGCGCGCGACCTCTTCTTCGGCGGAGAATAGCGCGGGCGGGGGAGTCGCACGTGGAGGGCAGGGCTTGACGTCGACGCGCCGGCCGGTCGCGGCCTACGCGCTCGTGGTGATCGCGCTCGGCGCGGCGCTGGCGGCGCGGCTCGTCGTGATCGACCGCGTCGACGGCGTCACGCCCTTTCTGCTGTTCCACTTCGCCATCCTGCTCGGCGCCTGGTACGGCGGGCTGTGGCCGGGGCTCTTCGCGACGGCGCTCGGCGCGATCGCCGGCCTCGCCCTCTTCGCACCGCCGATGCGCTCGCTCGCCTGGCTCGAGACGTCGGGCGCGCTCCACACCTCGTCGTTCCTCGGGCAGGGCGTCGTCCTCAGCGCCATCCTCGAGGCGCGTCTGCGCGGACTCGAGCGCAGCCGGGCGCATGCCGAGATGCTGCGACGCCTGACGACGGCGCTCACGCGGAGCGAGGAGCGCGAGCGGCGGCGCATCGCGCACGGCCTGCACGACCACCTGCAGCAGCTCCTGATCGCGAGCCGCATGCAGATGGCCCTCGTCAGACAGAAGGCCGAGCCGGGCCCGCTGCGCGCGGCGGCGGAGCAGACCGACGAGCTGCTCGCGCAGGCGATCGAGTTCACCCGCAACCTCACCGCCGACATCTGTCCGCCGGTGCTCGGCGACCTCGGCCTGCTCGCCGGGTTGCGCTGGACGGCGTCCGAGTTCGAGCGGCGCTTCGGGCTGCGCGTGACGGTGCGCGGCGAGGACGAGGCGGATCCGGCGAGCGAGGAGGTCCGGGTCCTGCTCTTCCACTGCGTCCGCGAGCTGCTCTTCAACGTCGCCAAGCACGCGGCCACGAACGAGGCGTCCGTCTCCATGAGCTGCGACGGCGCGGTCGTCCGCCTCACGGTCGAGGACCGGGGCGTCGGCTACGATCCGGCGGAGGTGGCCCGGCGCGACGGGGACGGCGGGCGCTTCGGCCTGTTCAGCGTCAACGAGCGCCTCGCCGCGCTCGGCGGCCGGATGGAGACGGTGACCGCGCCGGGCCTGGGCGTGCGGACGACGCTCGTCGCGCCGCTGCAACCGCCCGAGGACGCCGATCCCGCGCTCACGACGCTCGCGGGCTGACCCCCTTCAGGGCAGGCCGCCGGTCAGCAGCTGCAGGGGGAAGCCGGTGTCGAGCAGCGGCGCCGGCAGCGCGTAGGCGCCGTCGACCTCGACGAACGCCTTCGCCAGCTTGTCGATGCGCACGCCCTCGGGCGCGGGCAGAGTGCCGCGCCACACCACGTCGAGCAGCATCACGTCCGGCTCGATGGTCAGCGTGTCGATGCGCACCTTCACCGGCTGCAGACCGGGGCCGCAGTCGAAGCGCAGGCGCGGCGCGTCCATCGGCAACCGGAAGCGGAGCTGCTGCTCGGTCGGGTGCAGGTGCTCGAGCACGACGTTCTCGCCGCCCTGCGGACACGGGATGACCTGGCCGGCGGGTGCGCCGTTGAGGAAGCCAGGGTCCATCTCCTTGACCGGCAGCTTGGGCGCGCCCGGCGGCGGGTTGGCGTGCAGGCGCTCCCAGATCGAGCGCATCTTCGGGTCGATGCCTGCCTTGCCCGCGCGGGGCTCCCAGTGCCGCGGCACCCAGCCGAACCCGGCCGGACGCGGGCCGTCCTGCACCTGCGCCAGGTCGACGAGCAGGTCGTCGGCCTGCAGGGGGCGGTCGGCGTCCTCGAAGTTGGGCAGCGGGCCGAAACGCTCGCGCTCCGGCGCCCACTGGTGCTCCTTCGCCCAGAAGCCGACGCCGATCGGGTTGGCGGGGTAGGGCACCGGGCCCGCCGAGTAGAGCGGGTCGACGCCGCCGTAGCTGAGCTGCCAGAGCAGCGGCTTGACGCTGAACGGCCGCGCCGCCTGGATCTCCGCGCGCTTCGACCCGATCTCGAGCCACGCCGAGCGGTCGCCGATCACGCGCACCCGCTTCGCCGGGTTCTCGCCCACGCGCACGCTGGCGACGCACTGCACGGCCTCGCCACCCGGCGCGTACACGTGCCCGTTGACGATGACGTCGCAGGCCGGCTTGGGCGGCAGCAGCTCCGTCTCGTGCCGGATGCCGCTGTTGAGCGGGTCGGTCTCGTCCCAGTACTGGTCGGACAGGTGCAGCGGCCGCTGCTGCGTCGCCGGGCGCGCCGGCGCGTTCGGCTCGAGATCGTAGGTGCGCTTGACGACGAAGTGGAACGCGACGAGCCCCTTGTCGTCGCACTCCGGCAGGAACTGCACCTGGTAGCCGTCGTGGCGGATGAAGTGGCGCGGCGCGTCGGGCGTCGGGATGCGGATCTGCACGTCTCAGCCCGCTCCGCCGTGCTGCATGCCGAGCGCGACGCCCTGCGCGCCCGCGTTGTTGCCGGCGCCGCGGATGGGCGGCGACGGCGACGGGTTCATCGCGATCTGGCCGCCCTTGTAGAGCATCAGGCCGCCCAACGTGGCGACCATGTTGCCCATGAACGACACCTCGCCCTGGGCGGTGCAGTTGAACATGCCGGCGGTCACGGTGACCGTGGCCGAGGCGTCGAACATCACCGACTGGGCGTTGAGGTTGGCCACGCCCGTCGTCCAGGTGCGCGTCGGCGCCTTCTCGAACACCTCGGTCGAGGTGACCTCGAGGTTGCCGGTGACCTCGGTCGTCGCCCCCGCCACGGTGACCTTGTCGTTCTCCTGGGCGGTCAGCTGCACCTTCGCCGAGCCGCCGCTGAACGACATGCTCGAGCTCGCGCCGATCGTCGTGTTGGGGACCGAGACGCTGAACGACGTGGACGACGTCTGGTTCTTCGAGTTCTTGGCGACCTCGACGGCGTGCTGCTTGACCGTGATCTGCTCGTTGGCGCCGACCGTGCGCTTCGCCGAGTCGGTGGCGTTGACGAAGATCTCGCGCGCCTTGAGGTTGATCGCGCCCGTCGGGGCCTTGATGTAGATGTTGCCGGTCTTGGCGGTGATGCTGATCGTGTTCGAGACGCTGTCCCAGCGCACGATGTTGTTCAGCGAGCTGTCGTTGAGCTGGATGAACTCCGCGCCCGGCTCGTCGCCGAACTGCAGTTTGTGGCCGCTGCGCGTCTCGATGATCTTGAAGTGGTTCTGCCCATCGGCGTCGCCCGGCTCCGGCGTCGCGTCGGCGCCGTTCCAGGTCATGCCGATGACGAGCGGCTGGTGCACGTCGCCCAGCTCGAAGCAGACGACGACCTCGTCGCCGACCTCCGGCATGAAGAACATGCCGCGCTCCTTGCCCGCATAGGGCTGCACGACGCGCGCCCACCAGCTCTCGGCGGAGTCGTCGAGCCACGGGAAGCGCACCTTGACCCGCCCCATCTTGAGCGGGTCCTCGCTGCTCGTGACCACCGCCGGGTACAGCCCGTCGAGGACCTCGGAGACCTTCGCCATCGCCGCCTCCTCAGCAGACCGTGACGAGGGAGGCCTTGGCGGTCACCGCCGTCTTCCCCTGCACGTTGACGAGGCCGCCCATCACCGTGAGCATCGCGCCGCTGCTCACCCGGATGTCGGGCGCCTTGATCTCGACCATGCCGGACGTGATCGTCGCCGGCCCGTTCGTCACGAAGGCGATCGTCTGGTCGGCGTGGATCTCCACCATGCCGGCGGTCGTCGTCTCCGGGCCGCTCTTCTTCTTCACCGTCGTCGACTTGGTCGTGCGCTTGCCCGGGTTCGTGAGCGTCATGCCCGCCGAGACGCTGGCCGAGGCCTTGTCGACGGTGACGCTCGACGTGCCGGCCTTGATCGAGGCGGCCTTAGTGGCGACGTTCCACGCCGCGCCCACCGTGAGCTTGTCGGCCCCCGTGATCGTCTCGGTGCGGTCGGTGCACGAGTCGCTCATCGTGGTGTCGACGTTCCAGGTGCTGTTGTTCGTGGCCTCGATCTCGAGGTTCACGCAGCGGATGGAGATCGACTCGGCGGGCGCCTCGAACGTGATGTCGCCGGGATCGGCCGTGAGCGTGATGCTGTCGCCGGCGACGTCGATCACCAGGTGGCGCTGGTTCTTGCCGTCGGTGATGGTGATCTTCTCGCCCCCGTCGGTGTCCTGGAACACGATCTGGTGGGCGTTTCGTGTGCGCCAGATCTTGTGGTTGTTCTTGCCGTCGGGGTTGCCGGGCGGGGGCGGGGCGTCCTGGCCGTTCCACACGCCGCCGAGCACGTACGGGTGGTTCGGATCGCCGCGGTCGAAGACCACGACCACCTCGTCGCCGATCTCGGGCAGCCAGAACGAGCCGCGGCCGCCGCCGGCGTACGGCTGCGCGATGCGGCACCAGTGGCTCTCGACGTCGTCGTGGAGCCACGGGAACTTCACCTTCACCCGGCCCCAGCCCTCGGGATCGGTGATGTTCGTGACGAGGCCCACGACCGCGCCCGCGGGGCGGTTGCGGTGGTCGAGCCGCTCCGGCGTCGCGAGCCGGTCGGCGAGCAGTTCGTCGGCCATCGGCTACCTCGCTCGGATGGGCAGCACCAGGACCGGCGACCGGGCCATGGCGCCGCCGTGGCGCACCTCGAAGACGAGCTCGGGGTAGGGCACCTGATCGGGGATCTTCCACTCGGCCTGGACCGTCTCGCCGTCGCAGCGGCCCTGCAGCTCGACGAGGGGCTCCTCGGAGACGAGCGACCGCACGACGACGGGCAGCACCGTGCCGGCCTCGATGCCGTCGGTGCGCGCCGTCAGCTTCACGGTGTCGCCCGGCGCCGGATCGATCGGGTTCCAGCGGGCCCAGACGACGGCGACCGTGTCCTCGTCGACCGCCATGCGGCCGCTGAGCGGGCGCATGGGCGCGCGCGGGGGCGGCGGCGGCGCGCTCGCCTCGACCTCGCGGCGCTTCTCGAGGCGGCCGACGCGGTGGCGCAGCTCGGCGACCTCCTCCATGTTGGGGGCGGGGCCGGGGCCGGCCACCTGCGCCTCGAGGCGCTGCACCGCCTTGCGCACCTCGTTGAGGCCCGCCTCCCAGGCGGCCACGCGGCGCTCGAGCAGCTCCGACTTCTTGCGCATCAGCTCGAGCTCGGCCAGCACCTGCAGCGGGGTCATGCGCTCCGGCGGCGGCGTCTGGGGCGTGGGGGCCGGCGGCTGGGCGCCGGGCGCGAGGGGAGGATTCGCGTTCGACATGGCGCCAAGCGTCGGTGAACGACCGATGGTTTTCAAGGGCGACGAGGCGCGGGCGGCCCATCGAGCCGGACGGGATCGACGGCGGTCCCGTGCACCGCGATGAGCAGGTCGCGGCGCAGCGCGAGCGCGCGCTCGTCGCCGGGGGCCTCCCGCAGCCCCCGCTCGACCGCGGCGAGGGCCTCGGCGTGGCGCTTCTCCGCCTGCAGGTCGAGCGCGAGGTTGAACCACGCGAAGGCGAGCTTCGGATCGACGCGCGTGGCGCGCCGGAAGGTGGCGATGGCCTCCCGGCGGCGGTTCAGGCCACGCTGCGCCAGGCCCAGCTCGTTGAGGAGCGAGGCGTCGCGCCCCCCGTCCAGGTCGACCGCGCGGCGCAGCAGGTCCGCCGCCTCGGCCATCCGGCCGGCGACGCCGCGCGCCACGCCGAGCCGCCGCAGCAGCGGCACCTCGGGGCCCGCGACGGCGATCGCCCGCTCATAGACCTCGCCCGCCTTCTCGGCCTGCCCCACCTCGAAGAGCAGCCCGCCGAACGCCAGCGCGGCGTCGACGTCGCCCGGGCGGCGCTCGAAGGCGCGCCCCCGCGCACGCACCTTCGCCTCCGTCAGCCCGTGCTCGTCGGCCAGGCGCAGGATCTCGGCGGTCAGCGTCTCGTCGTCCGGGTGGTCGCGCCCGCCGGCCTCGAGCACCTCCACGGCCTCGGCGGCGTGGCCGAAGGTCGCGAGCAGCGCGGCGTCCTCGCGCAACGTCTCGACGGCGCAGCGGGTGCGGCGGCACGCCTCCACGAGCTCGTCTCGCGCCCCGCGCGGATCGGGGATCTGCGCGAGCACCATCGCGAGCTCGCGGCGCAGCAGGCCCAGGGACGGCCGGCGCGCGATCGCCCGCCGCAGCGCCTCGACCGCCGCCTCCGCCGCGCCGTCCCGGGCGTGGGCCCGGCCCTGCTCGAGCAGCACCTCGGCGGGCTCGGGGGCGTCGTCGGCGAGCGCGGCCAGCGTCGCCGCCGCCTCCGCCGGCCGGGACTGCTCGACGCGCGCCGCACCGAGGTCGCGGCCGGCCTGGACGAGGCGCGGCGCCCGCGCGATCGCGCGCTCGAGCAGGCCCGCGGCCTCGTCCCAGCGGTGCATCAGGACGGCGATGCGGCCGAGACCGGCGAGGGCGAGCGCGTTGTCGGGCTGCTCGGCGACGGCGGCCTTGAGATCGGCCTCGGCCTCGAACAGCAGCGGAGCGAAGCGATGCTCGTCGGCGACGCGCAGGCGCGCCGTCCCCAGCCGCGCGCGCGCCTCGGCCGCCGCGAGGCCGCGCGGCTCGTGGGCGAAGCGGACGCCGGCGGCGGGATCGCTCACCGGCGCGCGCTCCTCGCCGGCGCTCCTCGGCGCGTCGGAGACGGCGGGCAGCCGGCGGCGGATCCAGTGGTCGGTCGAGCGGGTGTGCGGGACGTCGCCCGACGCGGCGCGCTGCAGGTGGCAGGCGACGCAGTCGGCGTCGGCGGCGCGCCCTGCCGGGTCGCCGCATGCGCTGGTGGCGTGGCACGACTGGCAGCGGGCGTGGTACCACGCGGCCCCGGTGTCGGCGGGGCGGTGCGGATCGTGGCACGTCGTGCAGCGCATCGCGCCGGCGCTCGCCGTGAAGCACGCGCTGCGGCGCAGGCGGTCGCCCTGCCCGGCGATCGTCGCCGTCCCGCTCCCCTCGGGCGGGGTGGCGGGCACGAATACGCTGAGCGCGCGGTCGAGCGCGGCGGGGTGGGGCGGCAGCAGGTCCCAGTCCGCGGCGAACACGCGCGCGGCGCCGGTCAGGTGGCACTGGTCGCAGACGCGCTGCTCGTCCTCGGGCGAGGCGCGGCCGGGGTTGTACGGCTTCACCTCGGGGTCGGCCACGTGGTCGCGGCCGGGGCCGTGGCAGCGCTCGCAGCCGATGCCGAGCCACGAGGCCCCGCCGCCGGCGCGGACCTCGGCGTGGGGGACCGGCGTGAGGTTGTGGCAGAAGAGGCACTCGGGGCCCGCGCGGCGCTCGAAGCGCCGGTTGAACTCGGCGTAGCCCGGGCTGAGGTCCCAGCGCGCCGACTGCCGGTACCACGTCAGCGGGAGCTGGAAGAGGGACGCGCCGCCGTCGAACGCCAGGAACGACATCGTGTGCGCGCCCGATCCGATCACGAGGTCGGCGTCGCGCGCGTCGCGGAAGACCTCGAGCCCGGCGGCGTCGGCGCGCGTCTCGACCTGTCGGAGGCGGCCGTCCACGGTCGCCGCCGCGTAGACGAGGCCGTCGCCGGCGTGCGCCGCGCGGCCGGGCGGGAGCGCGGCGTGGTCCCGCGGGCGGGTGAGGGCACGCGCCATCGCGCTGCGCGCGAACGACTCGGCGATGTCGGCGTGGCAGTCGGCGCAGGGCGCGGAGCCCACCCAGCCGGCGAGCGCGAGGCGGGCCTCGTAGGTCGGCGGCGGCGCGCTCGCGGGCGGCGGGCCGGCAGCCGCGTCGGCGGACGCCGCGGGCTCGCGCCGACACGCGGCGAGCGCCGACAGGGTCAGCGCGGCAGCGAGCGCCGCCCGCCCCCACGTCTTCCGGACAAGTTCGGTCATCGCACCGTCTCGAAGGGCGCCGGGCATCGCGCGCGGCGGTGTATGATAGGACGTTTCTCCGGGAGTCGACTTCGGTGAAGGACGGCGGCGCTCCGGAACGGCGCTGTTGGGCCGCGCTCGCCGCGCTGTGGCTGGCCGCGCCGTGGCTGTCCGCGTGCGGCGCGCCCGGCGAGCCGGACGCCGTCCACGCCGACGCGGGCTGCGCCGCCGCGCCGGACGCCTGCGGGGCCGCCGCGCCGGACGCCGGCCGGGCCGTCGCCGATGCCGGGCCCGTGCCGCCCGACGTCGCGCTCGCCCTCGCCGACGCGGCGGCGACGGCGTTCCCCGATGCCGCGCCGCCCGACGCCGCGGGCCGGCCCGCCGACGGCGCGACCCGGCCGCGCGCGCTGCCGTCCCCGCCCGACGCCGCGCTCGCCCCCGAGGCGCCGCCGCCGGCGATCGCCGACACCCTGCCGCCGCGCCTCGAGCTCGCGGCGCCGGCCGCGATGGCGGTGCTGCCCGCCGGCCCCGTCGCCGTCGAGGGCCTCGCCCGCGACGTCGATCCCGACGGGGCGCCGCGGGGCCCCGTCCACGTCGAGGTCCAGGGCGTCCCGCTCCCCGTCGACGGCGAGGGGCGCTTCGCCGGCGTCGTCGAGGTCGGCGCAGGGCCGGTCGTGCTCGCCGTCAGCGCCACCGACGGCGCCGGCAACGTCGCGGCGGTCGAGCGGGCGGTCCACGTCGGCGCGCCACCCGACGACGGGGAGCCTCCGGCGCTGGTCGTCGAGACACCCGCCGAGGGCGAGGTCGTCTACGGCACCACCCTGCGCGTCACGGGCACACTGGCCGACACGGGCAGCGGCCCGTGCTCGGTGGTGGTCGCGGGGCGCGAGCACCCCGCGATCGGCGGCCGCTTCGCCGTCGAAATCGAGGAGCCGCCCGGCGGGACGCTCTCGCTCGTGGTCGAGGGCACCGACTGGGCGGGCAACCGCGCCGAGGTCCGGCGGACGGTCACCCGCCGCCCGCCGCTCGGCGCCGGCCGCATCCGCCTCCAGGACGCCACCGCGGCGGCGTTCGGCGAGGGCGTGCCGCGCGCGAGCGGGGATGCGGCGGGCATGGGCATCGGCGCCGCGGCGACCGATCTCGACGGCGACGGCGACGCCGACCTCGTGGTCGCCGGCACGGACGGCGCGCTCTACCAGCCCGAGCCGACCGTGGCCGGCGTCTACGAGAACGCCGGCCCCGGCGACGGCGGCTTCGCGCGCTTCGTGCGGCGCGACGACCGCATGGTCCCGCCGCTCGCCGGCGAGGCCGTCTACTCGGTGGCGTTCGGCGACTACGACGGCGACGGCGACGCCGACGTCTGGTTCGGGATCGACGGCACCGACCGGCTCTACCGCAATGACGGCGGCACGCTCACCGACGTCACGTTCGCGGCGGGGCTGCGCGGCGGCTGGCGCGCGCGCACCGCGCAGGCGGCGTTCGCCGACTTCGACGGCGACGGCCGCGACGACGTCTACGTCTCCGGCTTCACGACCGAGGTCTCGACGCGCCGCAACCACCCGGTCGACGACCCGCTGCCGCCGCGGCCGACGCTCTGGCTGAACCGCGGCGACGGCACGTTCGCCGACGTGACCGCGCAGGCGGGCCTGCTGGCCGTCTCCGCGTCGAGCCACGCGAGCATCGTCTTCGACTTCGACGGGGACGGCCTGCTCGACGTCTACGACTGCAACGACGTCTTCGCCCGCGGGCCCGCCGACACGCTCTGGCTGCAGCAGCCGCGCGCGCCGGACGGCGTGCCACGGTTCGTGCCGGCGGCGCGCGAGGCCTTTGGCCTCGACGCGCGGACCTACCGCATGGGCGCCGTCATCGCCGATCCCGACGCCGACCTGCGGCCCGAGCTCTACCTCACCGACGTCGAGCCGAAGCGGCTGTACGACCTGTGGGAGGGCACGCCCTGGCCGGAGCGGGCGGCGGCGCTCGGCGTGGCCAACGCCACGATCGCCGACGTCGACCAGCCCGACCTGCACCACAACCTGTGGGGGTGGGGCGCGCAGTTCACCGACCTCGACCGGGACGGCTTCGAGGACCTGCTCGTGGTCAACGGGTCCGTCGCGCGCTTCTTCGGGCGGGTCACCTACTTCCAGGTGCCGTACGTGATGCGCAACGACCGCGGCGCCGCCTTCGTCGACGCGACGGCCGACGCCGGCCTGCACTACTGGGGGGCGTTCAACCCCACGCGGGCCCGCGACCTGTGGAGCCGCGGCGCGGTGGCCGCCGACCTCGACGGCGACGGCGACCGGGACTTCCTGCTGTCGGCGATGTACGGGCCCTTCCGCATCCTGCGCAACGACTCCGAGCGGACGGGACGCACGCTGCGCCTGCGCCTGCGCGGCACGCTGAGCGGGCCCGCCGCCGTCGGCACGCGGGTCCTCGCGACCGCCGACGGGTGGACCCACGCGGCTTTCGTCACCGCGGGCGGCCAGACCCGCAGCCAGGGCGACAACGTCCTCGAGGTCCCCCTCGGCGCGGCGCGCCGCCTCGAGCGTGTCGAGGTGCGCTGGGCCAGCGGCTGGGCGCAGCAGGTGCCGCCGCCCGCCGATCCGGACGCCGGCGTCGTCGAGGTCGTCGAGCCGCGGTGGCTCACCGTCGCGCCGGAGCGCGTGCCGTCCGGCGGCGCCGCCGTCGTGCGGCTCGAGCCCCCGCCCGGTGACGACGCGTGGAGCCTCCGCATCGACGGCTCGCCGCTCCCGCTCGTCCGCGACGCCGACGGGGCGCTCTCGGCGACCGTGCCGCACCCCGGCGTCCCCGGCGCCGTCCGCCTCGAGGTCCGCGCCGGCGACGCGCGCCTGCCGATGGCGCCCGTCCTCCGCTTCGACTGACCGGCTCAGCGCCTGCCGAGGGCGCCCCCGCTCCGCTGCGCGTGACCGATTCAGCGGCTTGCCGTCGCCGGCGCCGGATCGTCGACGATCAGGGCGCCCGACTCGTCGCCGGCGAGGCGCGGCCGGGCCCCGGGCACGGCGGTCAGCGGTGCGGGATCCTCGACCTCCCGCGGCTTGCGGGCGAGCGGGCTCGTGTCGGCGGGTACCTCGCCCCGCGCGGTCGCCGGGTTCGGATCGAGGATCGCGCCGGGCTGCGAGGGCGTGTCGGGCGGCGCCGGCGCGCCGGGCCGCGCGGTGACCGGATCGGGGTCGTATCGCTCGAAGGGGCGGTCCGGCAGCGGCGCGGTGTCGGGCGGCGGGGTCGCCCCCGGACGGGCGGTGAGCGGCGCGGGATCGACCACCTCGCCGGGGAAGGCCGGCGTGTCGGGCACGACGACGCCGCGCGCCGTCGCCGGCAGCGCCTCGTCGGGCGCGGCGATCGGTGGGAGCGGGGGCGTGACCGGCGCCGCGGACGCGGGCGCCGTCGCGGCCGGCGGCGTCGGCGAGGGCGCCGGCCGGAGCCACCACGCCGTCGCCGCCAACGCGATGACGGCGAGCGCGATCGCCGCGGCGCGTCTGACGGGGCTCACGTCCCTCGCACGACCGTGCAGGCGTCGCCGTTGCCGTCGCCGTCGGTGTCGGTCTGCTCGCGGTTGGGGGCGCCGGGGCAATTGTCGGCGTCCGGCCCGGTGTCGCGCACGCCGTCGCCGTCCGTGTCGTCGTCGCAGGCGTCGCCGCGACCGTCGCGGTCGGCGTCGATCTGGGCCGGGTTCGCCACGAGCGGGCAGTTGTCGTTCGCCAGCGAGACGCCGTCGCCGTCGCCGTCGCTCATCGGGGCGCACGCCACGGCCTGCTGCTGCGCGTTGGGCACGAGCGGGCAGTTGTCCAGCGGATCCGGGACGCCGTCGCCGTCCCAGTCGTAGATGCCCATCGCCGGGTCGCACGCGTCGCCGAGGCCGTCACCGTCGGTGTCGCGCTGGCTGGGGTTCGGCGTCACGCGGCAGTTGTCGCGCCCGTCGAGCACCCCGTCGCGGTCCTCGTCGGGATCGGCGCCGGGCACCGCGATCGCGCAGGCGTCGCCCGTGCCGTCGAAGTTGGTGTCCTCCTGGCCCGGGTTGGCGACCCCGGGGCAGTTGTCGGGCAGGGCGCCGGCCTGCGTCTGGTCGATCAGCCCGTCGCCGTCGGTGTCTCCCTGACAGGCGTCGCCCTGGCCGTCGGCGTTGGTGTCGCGCTGGTCCGGGTTGGGCACGAGGGCGCAGTTGTCGTCGGCCAGCGGCACGCCGTCGCCGTCGCTGTCGGCCCTGGCGAGACACGCCGCGCCGAGGTCGGGGAAGGGGCCCGGCCCCGCCGGCGTCTGGTCCGGGTTGGGGATGAACGGGCAGTTGTCTTCGGCGTCGGGCACCCGGTCGCCGTCGGTGTCGAGCAGCCCGGAGACGACGTCGCATGCGTCGCCGATGTTGTCGCGATCGCGGTCACCCTGGCCGCCGTTGGGCGTCCTCGGGCAGTTGTCGACGAGGTCCTGGATGCCGTCGCCGTCGGCGTCGCTGTCGGGGTCGCACGCGTTGCCGAGGCCGTCGCCGTCGAAGTCGCGCTGGTCGGGATCGGCCACCAGCGGGCAGACGTCCTCGACATCCTGCACGCCGTCGCCGTCGGCGTCGCTGTCGCCGTCGCAGGCGTCGCCGATGCCGTCGTCGTCGAGGTCCTCCTGGTCGGGGTTCGGATCTTCGGGGCAGTTGTCGTCGCCGTCGGGCGTGGCGTCGCCGTCGGTGTCCCGCGCGCCCGGCTGGCAGGCGTCGCCGAAGCCGTCGCCGTCGGCGTCGCGCTGGTCGGGGTTGGGCGCCGCCGGGCAGTTGTCGCGCCCGTTCGGCACGCCGTCGCCGTCGATGTCGTTCGGATCGCCGACGTCCTCGCAGGCGTCGCCGATGCCGTCGGCGTCGGCGTCCTCCTGACCGGCGTTCTGCAAGTCGGGGCAGTTGTCCCCGGCGTCCGGGACCCCGTCGCCGTCGCGGTCCGCCGGCGGCGGCGGCGCGTCGCACGCGTCGCCGATCCCGTCGACGTCGACGTCGGCCTGGTCGGGGTTCGGCACGTCCGGGCAGTTGTCGAGGCCGTCCTGCACCCCGTCGTCGTCCGCGTCCGCTGGCGGCGTGGGCTCCTCGCAAGCGTCGCCGATGCCGTCGGCGTCCGCGTCGTCCTGGGTGGGGTTGGCCAGGGCGGGGCAGTTGTCGCTGTCGTCGGCGATGCCGTCGCCGTCGCCGTCCTCGATGGGCGCGCCGCCCGCGCCGCCTTCGCCGCCGGCGCCGCCCTCACCACCGGCGCCACCCTCGCCACCGGCGCCGCCCTCGCCGCCAGCGCCGCCTTCGCCGCCGGCACCACCGGCACCACCGGCGCCGCCGGCACCACCGGCGCCGCCTTCGCCACCGGCGCCGCCTTCGCCACCGGCGCCGCCTTCACCGCCGGCGCCGCTGCCTCCGCCCGGTCCGGCGTCGGCGCCGGGGCTGCCGCCGCCGCCGCCCGCACCGTCCCCGTCCCCGTCGCCGCCCCCGCCGCAGGCGGAGAGCGACGCACCGAGGGCGAACGCAACCAGGAGTCGGCGAACTTCGCGCATCTCGTTCCTCCGGAGGCGACGCCCCGCCGGGGGGGCGCCCGCATCTCGTGATGGGGTCGTAGGTCGTGGACGAGGCAGCGTCAGCGCACGCAAATGATGGAGCGGTTGCAGTAGTTCTGGTCGTCGCCGCAGTTGAAGTGGGTCAGGTCGCCCCAGCCCGGGATGCCGACCTGGCCGACGCCGTTGCCGCAATTGGCGTAGTTGTTCACCGCCATCGTGTGGTAGCTGCCGTCGGGCGCGCTCCACCCGTTGCGCGTGATCGTCTGGAACTCGGCGAAGGTGGCGAGGCGGCCGCGGTTGTTCGCGGTGCAGTAGTTGACCGCCGAGCCCGCCACGCAGGCGGCGCTGAGGTGGCTCACGCACACGCCGCCGAAGCGGCCCACGTCGCAGTTCCCGGCAGGGGGCGGCGCGGCGTTCGACACGCACATGATCGCGCGATTGCAGTAGTTCTGGTTGTCGCCGCAGTTGAAGTGGGTCAGGTCGCCCCAGCCCGGGATGCCGACCTGGCCGACGCCGTTGCCGCAGTTGGCGTAGTTGTTCACCGCCATCGTGTGGTAGTTGCCGTCGGGCGCGCTCCACCCGTTGCGCGTGACGGTCTGGAACTCGGCGAACGTGACGAGGCGGCCGCGGTTGTCCGCGGCGCAGTAGTCGACGGCGGAGCCAGCGACACACGGCGTGCTGAGGTGGGTCACGCACACGCCGCCGAAGCTGCCCACCGCGCACTGCTCGCCGCCGCCTCCGGCCGGCGGTTCGCCGCAGACGACGGTGCCGTCCGCCTGCACGCTGCTGACGAACTGCCCGGCGGGACAGGCGCCGCCGCGTACGCTGACGCGCTCGGGCGCGATCACCGGGCCGATCCAGTTGCCACCCGAGTCGATCACGTTCGTGCCGCGCATGCGGAGGGCGCCGTTGACGCGCAGGTTCTGCCCGTTGCCGTCGGGGCCGACCCAGACCTCGCCGTTCGAGGCGCCGAGGACGAGCGTCGTGTTCTCGGAGTACACGCCGGGGATGCCCCACGCCGTGCCGACGCGCACGAGGTTGCCGCTCTCGCTGTCGCGGAAGTAGTTGCGGCCCGCGGAGCCCTGGATGATGACGCCGTTCGTCTGGAACGACGAGTTGGCGGTGATGTTGTTGGCCCGCAGGTCGCCGTTGAGCGTCATGCCGCCGTTGAGCGTCGTCGCGCCGTTGAACGTCGCCGCGCCGTTGACCACGAGCGCGCCGGCGATGTTCGCGCCCCCGCCGACGGTCAGGTTGCGCGCCACCGAGGTGTCGCGGCTGACCGAGAGGTCGCCGAGCGATCCGTTGGCGCCGCCGCCGACCGACAGGCTGCCCGTCGTGCCGATCCGGCCGAAGTTCGCCGCGTCGAAGACGAGCGGCTCGCGGCTCCACAGGCGGTTGATCGCGCCGTTGCCGTTGAAGCCCCACGCGTTGTTCGCGTCGCGCGTGAACTGCATCGACGAGGCGCCGGTGCGCGCGTTGACGGTCAGCGTGCCGCCGACGGTCGCGTCCCCGCCGGACGTCAGGGTGCCGCCGACGCTCGTCGCGCCGGCCACCGTCGCGGTGCCGGCGATGTTGACCGAGCCGGTCGTGCCGGTGTTCGCGTCGGCGCGCATGAACTGCGCCGACGTCAGGCTGTCGAGCGCGTCGGCGTCGAGGCCGCTGCCGGCACCGTCGACCTGCGTGACCTTGCCGAGCACCTGGGCCGGCGTGTCGGGGCTGCCGTTGCCACCGGCGGGGCCCTGCGGACCGGCGGGGCCCTGCGGACCGGCGGGGCCGGCGGGACCGGCGGGGCCCTGCAGGCCGGTGGGCTCGCCCACCCAGCGGCCGTCGGCGTCGACCACGAGACGCTGCCCGATGCTCACCGTCCGCGGGTGGATGTCGCCGGTGGCGTCGGTCGCCACGTCGGCGAGGAACGCGGCGGGCACCTTGCCCATGCGCGTGCGCGGCGTCATCTCGGCGGCCCCGTCGATCGAGATGCCGAGGAAGACGTTGCCGGCGAAGATCGAGCCGCTCAGGGGCTGCACGCTGCCGACGTAGACGGCGTAATAGCCCTCGACGAACGGGACGTTGGGGTGCGTCTCGTCGAAGAGGACGTTGCCGCCCTGGGCGGCGCTCCACAGGCGGATGCGCACGGAATGCTGGCCGCCGATGCCGTCGCCGTCGGCGCCGATGGCGACGCCCTCCTGAATGATCTGGTTCGGGAGCGCCCAGGCCGACGGAATGCCCGCCGACACGAGCACTGCCGCCAGGAACGCGCGCGTTCGTGACCTTGCCGTCATGGTTCCCCCGATCTCCCCGGTCAGGGAAAAGCTGACGGCAATGAGACAGCGTGCCAAGGAGCCGCTGCGCGCTCCGCCGAATGGCGAATCTTTCGTGTCGTGAGCGACCGCGCGTGGCAACGGTCTGCGTCGGCGGGCGCTTCCGGGGCGCCGCGCGGAATCAGCGCCGCGCCTCGCCCGGACGGACGCGGCCGCGGGACGCCGAAACGCGACGACGTGCGCGTCAACGTTCGACGACGAGCGCAGGGCACAGGACGGACTCGGCGTCGTCCTCGCCGTTGCAGGGCGTGCGGCAGAACGGCTCCGATTCCCGGTCGACGAGACGCCTCCGCGTCGCACGGCCGGCGAGGTCGCGGATGGCGCAGCTCGGGCGCGGGGCCGATGACCGGTTCGGGGCTGGTCGGGGGGCGATCGCCCGTCCGGCATGGATCGGCGCGTGTCGGCACCGCGAGGCGGGCGTCGCGTGGCGTTGTCTCGGACGGCACGTCGGCCCTACCCTCGGCGGCTTCGGACCGGACCGGGGAGCGGCGATGCGCGGTGCGTGGTTGGTGGTGGTCGCGGCGGCGATGGCGGGGTGCGACGACGGCGGAGGCGGCGATCCGACGCCGGTCGGCGGCGCCGGCGGCGTCGGCGCCAGCGGGGGCGAAGGCGGCGCGGGCGGCGAAGGCGGCGGCGGCGGCGGTCAGGGCGGCGCGGGCGGCAGCGGCGGCGGTCAGGGCGGCAGCGGCGGCAGCGGCGGCGGTCAGGGCGGCAGCGGCGGCGGCGGCGGTCAGGGCGGGGGCGGCGGCAGCGGCGGCGGTCAGGGCGGCGCGGGCGGCAGCGGCGGCGGTCAGGGCGGCAGCGGCGGCAGCGGCGGCGCCCCGGTCGACTGCGGCGACGGCTGGGCGCCCGATCCGGAGCGCTGGGCGCTCCCGTTCCCGCTCGAGGACGAGAGCGGCCCCGGCGGTCGTTCCCACACGGTCCTCGACCTCACGGGAGACGGCATCATCGACCTCGTCGTGTTCGACGACGACGTCCTCCCCGAGGACGACGCGCGCGTCGGCCGCGGCTACTGGCTCGTGTACCCCGGCGGCGCCCGCGGCTTCGCGGACGAGCCGCTGCGCTGGTCTCTTCCGTTCCCACTCCTGAGCGGCGACCGCGGCATCTTCACCGGCCGCGCGCACACCATCCTCGACCTGGACGCCGACGGCCGCCCCGACCTGCTCGTGCACCGCGGCGACGTGCTCGGCCGGCCGGACCCGCTCGTCGGCCGCAACCACTGGCTGCTCTTCCGCAACACCGGCGAGGGCTTCGCGGTGCAGGGCGCGCGCTGGACGCTGCCCTACCGGCTCGTCAGCGACCGCAGCGACTTCTCGGACGTGGCGACGCGCGCCCACGCGCTCCTCGACCTGGACGGGGACGGGCGCCTCGAGTTCGTCGCGCACCGCGACGACGAGCTCCCGCAGCTCGACAACCGCGTCGGCCGCGCATACTGGCTGCGCTTCGAGAACGAGGGCGACGGCTTCTCGACCGAGGCCACGCGCTGGTCGCTGCCGTACCCGCTCGTCAGCGACGTCGCCGACTTCTCGGACCCGGCCACCGGCGACCACGCCATCCTGCGCCTGCGCGCGGACGGCGCCGCCCCGGACTTCTTCGTCTTCTCCGACGACGAGATTCCGCGGCCCGACAACCGCATCGGCCGCGCGTACTGGCTGCGCTACCCGAACACCGGAGACGGCTTCGCGAGCGACGCCGAGCAGTGGTCGCTGCCGTTCCCGCTCGTCGACGAGAACGGCGGCTCGTTCGGCCCCGGCTCCTTCTGGCACCAGCTCTCGAGCCTCGGTGCCGCCGAGGTCGCCGACCTGCTCGTCTACCGTCCCGGCTTCGGCCCCGACGACGACCCGCGCAACGGCCGCGCCTTCTGGCTGACCTACCCCAACACCGGCGACGGCTTCGCGCCCGACGCCGCGCGGTGGTCGCTGCCCGTCCCGCTCGCCGACGGCGACGACCAGTCGGCCAACGCCCCCGCGACGCGCGGCCACGCCGTCATGCGCCTCGCCGATCCGTGCCCCGCGCTCGTCTTCTTCCGCGACGACGAGCTGCCGGACGCGGACGCGCGGATCGGGCGGGCGTACTGGTCCTACTACCCCTGACGCGGCGCGGCGTCCCGCTCCGCGCCTCGTGCTCG
This sequence comes from Myxococcota bacterium, assembly GCA_963169045.1. Taxonomy (GTDB): domain Bacteria; phylum Myxococcota_A; class Bradymonadia; order UBA7976; family UBA1532; genus CAUJDF01. Next base: position 231,778 of record CAUJDF010000028.1, on the reverse strand, counting down.
TGCACGGGCGTCGGCGCCGTTACTGGTAGGCGATCTCGAGGACGTAGGCGGGGACGGCGGCGCCGCCGTAGCCGCCGGCGACGACCTCGTAGTCGCCGGCGGGGAGGTCGCGCGTGATGCGCGGGCACCGGCCGCCCGCGCCGCTGTCGTCGTCGTAGGCGAGTCGCTCGCCGTTGGCGTCGAGGAGCGACATGACCATGTCGGCGGGGCAGCCGCCGCGACCGTCGCTCGTCGAGAAGGTGACGCGGCGCTGGCGGTCGTTCCGCCACCGGATGTGGTCGGCGCCGTTGTTGGGGATGGCGGGCCGCTCGAAGCGGCCGGCGCCCTGCACCGCGCCACCGCCGCCGAGGTTCGCGCGCAGCGTGTAGCCGGGCAGCGAGTTCCAGCTCTTGCCGTGCACCCAGATCTCGTAGTTGCCGGCGGGGAGGCGCACGTCGAGCGTCGCGCAGCCCTCCCGCGTGTCGCCCCGATAGTGGAACGGATCCGCCGCGACGGTGAACGTGGCCCGCTCGCAGCCCTCGCCCTCGAGCGCCATCGAGACCTGCTGCTCGCTCTCGAGGGTGAAGGTGAAGCGATCCATGGCGAGCTCGCCGACGGCGCCGCCGTTCACGAACACGTCCTCGAGCGCGCGGGGCGCCGGGCCGCCGATCGGCGTGAGGATCGCCACGAGCCGGAACGATGGCTCCTCGTCGCCGAACGTCCGGTCCGCCAGGACCGTGAAGTCGCCCGCCGGCATGATGGTGTCCATCACGGGGCAGTTGGAGTCGCTGCTGTCCCAGTACAGGTTGTCGCGGATGTGGATGTTGACCTCGCCGTAGAGGCAGGCCTCGGGCGAGTCGTTGTTCGGCTCGTTCATGAGCGGCTGCAGCAGCACGCGCGTCGGCGCCTCGAGGTGCAGCGGCAGCTCGGCGGCGCCGTCTTCGGGGATGCGCTTCGGATAGATGCCGCTGCGGTCGATGCGCTGGGCGTTGTTGCGCACCGGCGTCGGCGCCTCGACGTCGAGGTCGAATTCGTAGCCGGGCAGGTCGAGGTTCGTCCGGACCACGACCTCGTAGGCGCCGCCGCGCACCTCGGTGTCGACCGCGATGCACCAGTCGCCGTCGCCGAGCGCCGGCCGGCCGCGGGCGATGGGGAAGCGGTTGCCGAGGTCGTCGCTCGTGTAGACCGAGACGTAGATGTTCTCGTTGTCGTTGTCGAACGGGTCGAAGCCGGGGCAGCTGCCGTCGCTCGTCTTGAAGCGGACGCGGACGTGCTTCGCGCCGTCGGTGACGAAGGTGTAGGCGTGCTGCTGGTCGGGGCGCAGGCGCTCGCCCCGCGTCACGCCCGGCCGCACGACGGGACAGCAGGCGCCGTCGCAGTTCTCGCCCATCTCGAAGCCGGTGTTCAGGCACCGGCCCTGGCACAGCTCCTCGTCGCGCTCGCACGGGCTCTGGCAGCGGCCGCCGGCGCAGGTGGGCTCGCCGCCGACGGCGCCCTCGCACTCGTTGCCGCAGCGGCCGCAGTTCTCCGGGTCGCGGTCGAAGTCGACGCTGAACGGCCGGTTCTCCATGCCCGGGCAGGTGAGGTAGCACTCGGCGTCGATGCAGGTCGCCACGGCGCCCACCTCGGGCGCCTGCGGACACACGGTGCGGCAGTTGCCGCAGTGGCGGACGTCGTCGAGCAACGTCGAGCACTCGTCGCCGCACTGGATCTGGTCGTCGGGGCAGCCCTCGCGCGCGCACTGGCCGTCGGCGCAGACCTCGCCGTCGTCGCAGCCGCGACCGCAGGTGCTGCCGCAGCCGTCGCTGCCGCACTCGCGGCCCTCGCAGTTCGGCGTGCAGCCGCCGCCCTCGCCGCCCTGACCGCCGCTGCCGCCCTGACCGCCGCTGCCGCCCTGACCGCCGCTGCCGCCCTGACCGCCGCTGCCGCCCTGACCGCCGCTGCCGCCATGACCGCCGCTGCCGCCCTGACCGCCGCTGCCGCCCTGACCGCCGCTGCCGCCCTGACCGCCGCTGCCGCCCTGACCGCCGCTGCCGCCCTGACCGCCGCTGCCGCCGGCCCCGCCGCCGTCGCCGCCGTCGCCGCCCTGACCGCCGCCGCCGCCCTGACCGCCGCCGGCGCCGCCGACCGGGATCGGGTCCGAGCCGCCGCCGTCGTCGCAGCCCGCCACCAGGGCGAGCGCCACCAACCATCCGTATCGCTTCATCGATTGGTCCCCGGGAACACTTCCCTCGCGAGGCAGGGGAACGGAAACGCGCCGTCACCGTCAAGGGGCCGGCGCGCACACCCCTGGCCCCGCGCGCGAGACGTGGTTTAGTCTCGCCGTCCATGCGCATCCGCTCGCTCCTGTGGCTCGCGCTCTCCCTCCCGGCCTGCGGCGAGACGACCGTCGGCGACGACCCCGCCGATCCCGGGCAACAGGGGGCGGTCCCCGACGCCGGCCCGGACGCCGCGCCCCCGCCCGCTCCCGAGGCGCCGCCGGACTGGTGTCAGGGCGCGACGAAGTTCGTCTACGAGCCGACGGCGGGCGACGCCCTGCACGCGTTCCCCGACGACTACTACACGGCGCCCGCCGAGACGCCGACGGGGCGCCGCATCGCCCTCGACACCGGCAACGCGCCCTGGCTCGAGGGACAGCCCACGATCGCCAGCCATCTGTACGCGGCGCTGCCCACGCTCGACGGCTGGGGCACCACCGCCGCGATCTCGCTGCGCTTCTCGGCGCCGCTGCCCGCGTTCGAGCCGGGGCCCGTGCCCGCCGACGCCGGCCTCGCGATCTTCGACCTCGGGGGCAGCGAGCCGGTGCGCGTGCCCTTCGAGGTGCGCGCGTTCGACGAGGGCCGCCGCGTCTTCCTGTGGCCGCTCGTCCCGCTGCGCCCCGGCGCCGAGCACGCGGTCGTGATGACCAACGACTTCCTCGCCGCCGACGGGGACTGCGTCGCGCCGAGCGAGACGCTGGCGGCGCTCCTCACCGGCACCGCGGCCGACGAGCGCCTCGCCGCCCTGCAGCAGCGCTATCTCGAGCTGCCCGGTCGCCTCGGCTGGCCGCGCGACCTGATCTCGGCGGCGGTGCTGTTCACCACGCAGTCGATCGCCGACGAGTCGCTGGCCGTCGCCGCCGACGTCGCCGGCCGCTCCATCGCGTGGGCCGAGCCGCCGACCTGCCGAAGCGCGCGCCGCGGCGTGCGCCCGTGCGAGGGCCGCATGGCCGCCCACGAGTACCGCATCGACGGCGTGCTCGCGGGCACGACGCCGCAGTCGGACTACGAGCTCCCCGTGAGCCTGTGGCTGCCCGCCGAGGGCGAGGGACCCTGGCCCGTCATCGTCGTCGGCCACGGCCTCGGCGGCGACCGCAGCCTCGGCGGCGTCCTCGCCGAGGTGATGAACGGCCAGGCGGCCTTCGTCGCCATCGACGCGGTGGGACACGGCGACCACCCGACCCACACCAACCGCACGCAGATCGGCGTGCTGACCGACTTCTTCGAGATCGACATCGGCCGCAAGGTCATCGACGTGCTGCACCTGCGCGACAACTGGCGGCAGTCGACCTACGACAAGCTGCAGCTCGTCCAGCTGCTGCGCGCGCACGCCGACGTCGACGGCGACGGCGCGGCCGACCTCGACACCGACCACCTCGCCTACTTCGGGGCGAGCCTCGGCGGCCTGATGGGACCCGAGCTGCTGGCGGTGGGGCGCGGCTTCGGCGCGGCGGCGCTCTCCATGCCCGGCGGACGCCTCGCGCGCACGGTGGCCGAGAGCCCGAGCTTCGAGGCGCTGGTCGGCACGGTGACCCGCGGCATGTCGCCCGACGACGTCGAACAGACGCTCGCCGTGCTGCAGACGGGCCTCGAGCGCGGCGATCCCGTCAACTACGGCCCGCATGTGTTCGCCGAGCGCCTGCCGGGCACCGGCGACGCGCCGAACACCCTCCTGCAGGAAGCCATCGACGATGCCATCGTGCCCAACTCGTCGACGGACGCCCTCGCGCGGGCGATGCGCGTGCCGCTCGTCCCCAAGGTGCTCGCCGACGTGCCGCTGCTCGAGGTGGTGGGCCGCGCGCCCGTCCGCGGCAACTTCGGCGCCGCGACCGCCGGCCTGTTCCAGTACGACGTGATGGTGCCCTACAACGGCGGCTCGCCGCAGCCGGCCACCCACGACAACCTGGTGGCCGGGCGACACACCATCCACCAGCTCCTGCGGTTCTTCGACACGTGGCTCGAGCAGGGCACGGCGACGATCATCGATCCCTTCGCCGAGCTCGGGAGGCCTCGGCCTTGACCAACGCACTCGGCAAAAGACGGCTCGCGGTCACGATCCTGCTCGCGGGGTGCGGCGCGGCGCCCGCCGCCGCGCCGCCGCCCACCGACGACGCGGACCTGGCGGCGGTGACCATCCCGACGCTGCCCGACTGGGCCGACAAGTACCGCGCGAGCGACACGGGCGACGCGCGCTTCTTCCGCGTCGACGCGCTGATGAAGGCGCACGGCCTGTCGCGGCTCGACGCGGTCGAGGTGCAGAACCACTATCGCGACCGCACGCGCGCCGACGCGGACGTGGATCGCGGCGAGGCCTTCCGCGAGGCGCTCGCGGCGGTGAAGGCGGGCAGACGCGAGAGCCGCCTCGACCCGGCGGCGCTCGAGGCCGCCGACGCCATCGTCGTCTTCGACCTCGACGACACGCTCTACGACCAGTACCGCGCGTCCGCCGCCTGCCACGACCTGACGTTCGAGCAGGCGAACGGCAAGCCCAAGCACATCAAGCTCGCGCCCGGCTGGGAGGAGGCCCTGCGCAAGCTGCGCGGCCTCGGCGTGCGCGTGGTGCTCTTCTCGGCCAACCGCGACGAGGTCACCTTCGCGAACCTGCGCGCGTGGCAGGTCGACGGCCAGCCGCTCGCCGAGAGCCCGCTCGTCGACGGCATCCTCACCAACAGCTACCTCGTGCTGCAGGAGAAGGCCGACGGCGACCCGGTCGTCACGCCGTCGAAGGACCTGCGCCTCTTCGACGAGAAGCTCGAGCGCGTGATCATCGTCGACGACAACCCGACGCGGATCTTCCATCTGCGCAACACCCGGATCTTCCCCAAGCTCCGGGCGCCCGACGTGTGCGGCGGCGACGAGGCGGCGCAGAAGGCGCAGGCGGCGTCGCTCCCGGCGGTCGTCGCCGAGATCGAGGCGTCGCTCGCCTGGGCGCGCGCCGAGGACGTCCGGTTCGCGCGGGCCTATCTGCCCTACACCGCGCTCGGCCGGCACGCCGTCGAGGCCCTGCGCGCCGGCGGCCTGTCCGAGGCCGACGCCGTCGACCACGTCCGTCGCCATCCCGACCTCGTCGAAGCGTCCTACTGACGGATCGACACGCGCACTCGGGCGCCTGCCCGAGGCTCGCCGCCGCAAGTCTGCGGCTTCGCCTCTCCTCGCTGCGGGGGCGGAGCGGACGCTCGCCGCCGCAGGTCTGCGACATCGCGTCTGCTCCGCCTTCGGCGGCCGGACCTCCTGGCCCGGTCGGTGCGCCCCCGCGGGCGCAGACAGCCAGCAGCGGTTCGCGCAGCCGGCGGACGATCGCCGTCAGTGGTCTTCAGTGGAGGATGACGGGCGTGCGGCCGAGGTCGTCGGCGCGGCGCTGCGCCCAGGCCGCCTCGCGCGTGCCGGGGAAGCGCTCGGCGACGTCGGCGTAGAGCGACAGGGCGAGGGTGCGCGCGCCGAGCGTGTCGGCCACGCGCGCGTGCGCCAGCTGAGGGGCCGCGTCGTAGGGGCGCAGCGCCGCGAGGAAGCGCGCCGCCCGGTACTGGCGCTCGGGGCGGCCGGCGCGGTCGAAGTGGTTCGACAGGTTGCGCAGCACGCGCTCGGCGATGCTCGCCGCCGAGGCCGGCGCCAGGAAGTCGTCGTTCCAGGGCAGCGTGTCGCCGGACAGCCGCCCGACGAGCGCGCGACAGTCGCCCCGGCTCAGCACCCGCCCGCCATGGAACGGATCGGCGTACAGCGGATCGCCGACCCCGACGCGCACGATGAAGTGGAACGGCAGGCCCACGCCCGCCACCGGCACCCCGGCCGCCGTCCCCGCCAGCATCCACACCGACGACAGCAGGATGGGCAGGCCGCGTCGCCGCTCCATCACCGCCGAGAGGTGGCTGTTGCGCGGGTCGTCGTAGTGCTCGGGATCGCCCTGCAGGTCCAGCTCGCCGACGAGCACCGCCTGCATCGCCGCGTGCGCGTCGCCGGGCCGCCGCGCCAGGCGATCGGCCACGCGCCGGCCCCAGGCCGAGAGCGACGCCCGCACCGCCGCCTGCCGCGCCGCCGGCGCGCCCTCGATCGCCAGCAGCGCCGCCGCGAGGTCTTCGCCCTCGATCGCCTGCTTCAGCGCCAGCAGCGCCGCCGCGTCGTGCTCCGTCCAGAGGTCCATCGCCGCCATGCCCGCGCAGCATACACCCGTCAGGCGGGATTCGCCGCGCGCGGCCGCTGCCGCTCCTGCTCGATGCGCTTCTTCGTCGCCGCCCACCCGCAGATCGGGCAGGCCGCGAGGTCGTGACGCAGCGCCGGGCAGTGCTCGCGCCCGAACAGGACGATCTTGAGGTGCGCGTCCTTCCAGCGCTCTTTCGGGAAGAGGCGCTTCAGGTCGCGCTCGGTCTGTTCGACGTTCTTGCCCGAGGACAGGCCCCAGCGCGCCGCCAGCCGGTGGATGTGCGTGTCGACCGGAAACGCCGGCAGTCCGAACGCTTGCGCCAGCACCACCTGCGCCGTCTTGTGGCCCACGCCCGGCAGCGCCTCGAGCGCCTCGAGATCGGCGGGCACCTCGCCGCCGTGGCGCTCCGCGAGCAGCCGCGACGCCTCGCGCAGGTTCTTCGCCTTCGTCGGCGCGAGGCCGATCTCGCGGATGGTCTGCCGGATCGTCTCCACGTCCAGCGCCGCCATCGCCGCCGGCGTCTTCGCCAGCGCGAACAGGTGCGGCGTCACCTCGTTGACCTTCTTGTCGGTGGTCTGCGCGCTGAGCATCACCGCCACGAGCAGCGTGAAGGGGTCCTCGTGCGTCAGCGGGATCGCCGGGTCCGGGTAGAGCGCGTCGAGGATCGCCAGGATGCGCGCGGCCTTGGCCGCCTTGGTGTTCGTCGTCATCGCCGCGCAGCCTACCCCGCGCCGGTGGCTACAGTCCCGCGCGTCGTGCGCCGATGGTTGGGCGCGGGAGGAGACGCCATGTCCATCGACGCCATCCGTGACGTGCCCGACGAAGCGCTCGACCACATCGAATGGCTGCTGCGGAGCACCGCCGAGCGCCCGGCCACCGGCTTCGCCACCATCGTCGTGGGTCGCGCCGCCGCCGACTGGCGCGCCGAGGGCCCCTTCGTCGCCGACGACGCCGCGCGCTCCGAGGACCTGGCCGCCCGGAACAGCGAGCACCTGGCCGACCGCGTCTACGTCGGACCGGTGCGCGTGGCCGAGCTCCGCTGGCTGTGGGCCACGGGCTGACCGGATCGCGTATCCTCTCGGCAAAAAGGGGAGGACATGATCTGGCTGGGATTGCTCGCCGCGGCGCTCGCCGCGCTCGCCGTCTACGACCTCGTGCAGCGCAAGCACGCCCTCCTGCGCAACTTCCCCGTCGTCGGGCACCTGCGCTACCTCTTCGAGGCGCTCGGCCCGCCGCTGCGCCAGTACGTCGTCGCCGACAACGACGAGGAGCGCCCGTTCAACCGCGACCAGCGCCGCTGGATCTACGCGTCGTCGAAGCGTGAGAACAACCTGTTCGGCTTCGGCACCGACTCCGACATCGAGGCCGACGCGCACCCGCTCCTGAAGCACGCGGCCATCCCGTACCACGCGCCCGACGGCGCGCCCCACGACGACGTGCCCTGCGCCCGCGTCGTCGGCCCGGGCCGCCGGCACCCCTACCGCCCCGGCTCGATCGTCAACCTCAGCGCGATGAGCTTCGGCTCGCTCGGCGAGCACGCGGTGCGGGCGCTCAACGAGGGGGCGCGCCTCGCCGGCTGCTGGCACAACACGGGGGAGGGCGGCATCTCGCCCTACCACAAGGGCGGCGCCGACCTCGTCTACCAGATCGGCACCGGCAAGTTCGGCTGCCGCGACGCCGAGGGCCGCTTCTCGGCGGAGAAGCTGCGCGAGACGCTCGCCGCCGCGCCCGGCGTCCGCATGATCGAGCTCAAGCTGTCGCAGGGCGCCAAGCCGGGGCACGGCGGCGTGCTGCCGGGCCGCAAGGTCACGCCCGAGGTGGCGGCCATCCGCGGCGTCGCCGTCGGACAGACCGTGATCAGCCCGCCGGGCCACCCCGAGGTGCGCGACGCCGACAGCCTCATCGACTTCGTCGAGCGGCTCGCCGACGTCAGCGGCCTGCCCGTCGGCATCAAGACCGCCGTCGGCCAGGTCGACTTCTTCCGCGACCTCGCGCGGGCGATGGCGCGCCGCGGCGCCGGCCCCGATTTCATCACCGTCGACGGCGGCGAGGGCGGCACGGGCGCGGCGCCGCTGGCCTTCAGCGACCACGTGTCGCTGCCGTTCCGCGCCGGATTCCCGCGCATCTACGCCGCCTTCCGCGAGGTCGACCTCGAGCGACGCGTCGTGTGGATCGGCTCGGGCAAGCTCGGCTTCCCGGCGCGCGCCATCGTCGCCTTCGCCATGGGCTGCGACCTCGTCAACGTGGCGCGCGAGGGCCTGCTCTCGATCGGCTGCATCCAGGCGCAACAGTGCCACACGGACCACTGCCCCACCGGCATCGCCACCCAGAGCCGCTGGCTGCAGCGCGGCCTCGATCCGACGCTGAAGTCGGTGCGCTTCGACAACTACGTCCGCACGCTCCGCGCCGAGATCCTCGAGCTGACCCACGCGATGGGCCACGCGCACCCGAGCGAGATCCGCACCGAGGACGTCGAGATCGCGCTGCGCCCCCACGAGACCGCGTCGCTCGCCGACGTGATCGGCTACGCCGTCCGTCGGGACCTGGTGAACTGACGCTGTCTTGACTCGTCTCGCGCTCTGTTCCACCGTCTGTCGCGGAGGCTCCATGAACAGAGCGCGGCGGTGGACGGTGCGGGGCGCGTGGCTCCTGGCGGCGGCGTTGTCCGCGTGCGACGACGACGGTGGGGGCGGGGCGTCGACCTGTGTCACGGGCCAGGTCATCGAGTGTCCCTGCCCGGGCGCGGCGGAGGGGACGCAGGTCTGCCTGGCCGACGGCACGTTCGGCGCGTGCGCGTGCGCCGACGCGGCGCCGCCGGCCGCCGACGGGGCGCTGCCGGCGGCCGACGGGGCACCGCCCGCGCTCGACGCATCCCCCGACGCCGCACCGGCGCCCGACGCCGCGCCCGACGCCGCGCCCGACGCCGCGCCGCCCCACCGCTACATCGCCGGCTCGACCGACGGCGTCTCCTCCGACTGGCACACGCTCCCGAACGCGATGGGCCAGGTCGGGCTCGCGGCGGGCCACGCGCACTGCCGCGCCCTCGGCGCCGACCACGTCTGCGACTACACCGAGCTGCGCGCCGCCGAGGCCAACGGCGAGCTCGCCGCGGTGCCGCCGGGCACGACCGCCTGGGTGCAGCGCACGACGCCGGAGCTCGTGAACGGCACCGAGTCGCCCCCGGGGCAGGGCGGCAACTGCATCGACTGGACGTTCACCGGCAACCACCTCGCCGACGGCGAGTACGTGGCCTTCGGCGAGGGCGGCGCGGCGACGTGGCACCTCGACGACGACGCCTACTTCGATGGCATCGAGACGTGGCACGTGCGCCCCGGCGACCTCGACTGCGGCGGGGTGACGCGCACCCTGTTCTGCTGTCATCCCCTGCCATGACCCTGTCGCCCGCCGAGCCGCGGCCGCGCGGGGCCCTCGCCCGCCGCGTCCTCATCGTGCTCCTCGTCGTCGGCCTCCCGGTGGGCGGCGTCGCCACCTGGCTCGGCACGTCGGCCTGGACGGCCTGGCGCGCCGACGGCGAGCAGGTCACCGGCGCGGTGGCCGTGCGCCGCGACGGCGAGGTCTACATCACCGTCTCCGGCAACTCCGAGAAGACGACGGAGCGCAGCGACAAGAAGCGCTCGGTCAGCACGACGGACTACCCGCGGCTGACCACCTACCGGGCGCGCGACGGCGAGCGCGTGGCGACGCGGCAGTACGCGCCCGTCTACTTCCGCTTCGAGTACGTCGACACGGCCGTGCGGGCGCTCGCCGGCGAGGGCGGGCGCGTCTGGGTGATGAGCACCGAGCCGGCGGTGGGCCTGCACGCCGTCGATCCGGTGAGCCTCGCCGACGCGATCGACCAGCGCGCGCTCGTCGATCGCGTCCCCGCGCTCGCGCCGGGGGTGTTCATCGAGCGCGGCGCTTCGGCGAGCCCGGTGGCGGTGTCCGGGCGCGAGCTCTTCTTCCGCCTGACGTCGGGGCCGTTCCTGGCGCTCGATCCGGCGAAGCTCGCCGTTCGCGATCTGTCGCCCGAGGGCGACGAGCTCGACGAGATCGCGCGCGCCGGCGCCCCGCGCGGCCCGGCCGCGCTCGAGAAGCACGTCGAGGGCCTGCGCGACGTCCTCGAGCCCGTGGTCGTGCCGGTGTACGACGTCGGCGGCGACGTCGATCCCGCCGTGGGCTTCGTGGTGTCGCAGAGCTCGCTCGACCGACAGACCGCGAAGGTGCGCGTCACCCGCTGGGACGCCGGGGCGACGCCGCCCGCGCCGGGCTGGACGACGACCCTCGACGACGTGCGCCCCGATTGCTGCCAGCGCGTCGTGTGGCGCGCCGACGGCCTCGCCATCCTCTGGTACGAGCGCTGGCTGGTGGCGTTCGACGACGCGACCGGCGCCGTCCGCTGGCAGCGGCGTCTGTAGCCGCGCGTCAGGCCTCGGCGGGCTCGGGGCCGTCGAACGACGCGCCGAAGCGGATGGGGTCGAGCAGGACGGGCGGGAAGCCGCTCTCGGCGGTGATGTTCGCGACCAGGTTGCGCGCGAACGGGAACAGCAGCGCCGGCACCTCGACCCGCAGCAGCGACGACGCGGCGCTGCCGATCACGTCGTCGACGCGCACGACGGCGGCGTACTCCAGATCGATCTCGAAGAGAGGCTGGTCCTCGGGGCCGCTCGCCACCACGAGCCGCAGGACGACCTCGTACAGGTCGTCGTCGAGCAGCGCGACGTCGACGCCGACCTTGCCGATCACGTCGGGGTGGCCCTCGACCTCGGCGAACACCGCCGGGACGTCGTGCGCCTCGTAGGAGAGCGAGCGCACGTACTGACGTTCGATCGAGAGCCGCGAACGGGCCATCGGCACCTCCGGGCGCCATCCTCGCCCCGCCGCGACCCGCCGATCAACCGCGCCCCGGACAAAATATTTGCGACGCGTCGGCCTTCGATGGTGTAACCCTCTCCACCTGACTGCGTAGAAGCTGGCAGTCCCGACGGCGCCTGGCGCGCGCGTTCGGTCGAACCCCGGCGTCCGTGTGTACGGCGCCCCTTGAGAGCAGGTGTGCGGTATGAAGCGTGGCAACAAGATGTCCGTGTCGACGGCTGCCCTCACGATCGCGCTCGGTGGCCTGACGCTGGCCGCCTGTGGCGGCGCCCCGAAGGCGCCGGAGGCCGAGGCGGCCCCCGCGGCGGCCGCGGCCGAGGGCGCGGCGAAGGCCTGCGGTGGCGAGGCGACGCCCGCCGAGGGCGGCGAGGCGACGCCCGCCGAGGGCGGCGAGGCGAAGCCGGCCGAGGGCGGCGAGCACAGCTGCGGCGCCGGCTCCTGCGGCGGTTGACCTTCCGGCGCCTGCCCCGGCGGGCGCCGCGCTCCGACACCGGAGTCCCGCCTTGACCGATCGTTGGCGCGCCCTGCCCGACCTCGGCTTCGGCCTCGGCCTGCGGCGGCAGCACTTCGACGAGATCTTCGACCGGCGCGCGCAAGTCGACTTCCTCGAGATCCTGACCGAGAACTTCATGGCGTTCGGCGGCCGGCCGCGCGACGTGCTGCGGCGCGCGGCGGCCGAGTTCCCGCTCGTGCTCCACGGGACGGCGCTGTCGATCGGCAGCGTCGATCCCCTGCGCGAGGACTACGTCGAGGCGATCGCGGCGCTCGTCGACGAGATCCGGCCGCGCTGGTTCAGCGACCACCTCTGCTTCAGCTCGGCCTTCGGCGTCGACTACCACGACCTCGTGCCGCTGCCCTTCACCGAGGAGGCCGTCGAGCACGTCGCGGCGCGCGTGCGGCAGCTGCAGGCGCGCGTCGACTGCCCGTTCCTGCTCGAGAACCCGAGCTACTACGTGCGGTACGCGGGCGCCGAGATGTCCGAGGCCGAGTTCCTGCGCGCCGTCGTCGAGCGCGCCGACTGCGGCCTCCTGCTCGACGTGAACAACGTGTACGTCAACGCCCGCAACCACGGGTACGACGCGCGCGCCTTCATCGACGCGGTGCCGCACGAGCGCGTGGTCCAGATCCACCTCGCGGGCCACCGCGACCTCGGCCACGTGATCATCGACACGCACGGCGCGGCCATCTGCGACGAGGTCTACGACCTCTATGCGCACACGATCGCGCGCACCGGCCCCGTCGCGACGCTGCTCGAGTGGGACCACGACGTGCCGCCCCTCGATCGCCTGCTCGAAGAGAACGCGCGCATCCGCGAGACGGCGGCGAGGGCCCGGTCGTGAAGCTCGCGGCGCTCCAGGCGACGTTCCACCGCGTGCTGCGCGGCGACGACGCGGTCGAGGCCGGCGCGGCGGCGCTCGGCTGCGACCCGCGCCGCCTCGCCATCTACCGCGACTTCGTGCGCGGCCACGTGCAGACGGCGCTCGACAAGAACTTCGTCGTCACGCGCGAGCTCCTGGCGCCCGTCTGGCCGGCGCTGAGCGACGCCTACTTCCGCGACGTCCCGCCCGGCCACTGGGAGCTGAACGCCGCCGCCGAGTCCTTCCCGGCGTGGCTCGAGACGCAGGTCGGGCGGCACGAGGGCCTGCTGCCGTTCCACGTCGACCTCGCGTCGTTCGAGTGGGAGGAGTTCGCCGCCTACGCGCACCCGGCGGAGATGCCCGCGCATCCCACCGCGCCGGCGCCCAACCCGACCGCGGCGGTGCTGCAGCTCGCGCACCCCGTCGCCGGCTTCGTGAAGGCGTGGAACGCCGGCCGCCGCGAGCCGCCCCCCGCGCCGCTGGCCACGCCGCAGCTCACCTTCCTGTTCCGGCACCCGCGCACCGGCCGCGTGATGTACCAGGTGGCGACCGACGACCTGCTGTTCGCGCTGAAGGTGGCCGCCGAGGGCCTCGACCCGGTGGCGGCCGCCGCGTCGATCGGGCAGCCCGCCGAGGCGGCGCTGCGCGCGATGGCCTTCGCCGCCGACGTCGGCCTCATCGTCGTCGCGCCCGGCTGACAGCGGCGGTCGCGCTCAGGGGGTCGGGATCGCCGGGAGCAGGATGCGGCCCACGAGGCGGTTGCCCGGCGGCGCTTCGCCGGCGTCGACCATCCGGCACACCGGGGGCGACTCCACCATCTCCCATTCGGCGCGCTCGCGGGTGATCGTCTCCCACCGCGGCGGCGCGTACTGGTTGCGGAACTGCCACTCGTAGCGGGTCACCATCTTCGTCTCGGGGCGGTAGGTGCACTCGTTCTGCGTCTCGTAGCGCGTGACCATCCGGGTGATCGGCACGCTGCGCGACCGCTTCTGCACGCTGTCGTACAGGGACTGGTAGGTCGTCTCCATCCGCTGGACGGGCTTCGTGACGAGCTGGCAGTGGTGGCGGCTCTCGGTGACCCACTGGGTGACGGGGACGAGCTCCGAGCGCGGCTGGACGCCGCCCGGCCGCATGACCGTCTCGGTCTCCGTGCGCGTCCGCAGCTGCGGCGTCGCGCGGGTGACGCACACGGCGGGCGGGGTGGCGCCGCCGTCGACGAGGTGGATCTCGAGGTCGGTCGCGTGGCGGGCGCCCCGCGCGCTCGCCTGCTCGAGGAACTGCATCACCAGCGCCGTCCCGTCCTGACCCTCACCGAAGGGGATCTCGAGCGGGACCCAGGTGCCCGGCAGCGCCGCGGCCTGCTCCGCGGTCACGAACTCGACCTCGGTCGCCGAGGGACGCGTGACGTCGATCGACACGCAGGCGGACGTCGCGATCAGCCAGGCGACGACGACGAGGCGAAGGCACATCACGAGACCTCCGGCGCGCTCACTTCGCGCGGGCGTCGGCCGGCGATCGCGAGAGCGGCACGAGGTCGGGCGGCTCCTCGAGCGGGCGGACCTCTTGGAGCGGCGACCCGGTGCGGTAGGGCACGCGCCCGGCGGGGACGACGCCCGACGCCGGCTGGACGTGGATGTCCTGGTCGTCGAAGAAGATGTGCGGCCGGAAGGCGGCGACGACCTTGTCCTTGCGCAGGCCGCCGAGGAAGAAGGCCTCGTCGACGTAGACGTCCCAGGCGCGCAGCGTCGTGATCACGCGCTCGGCGGCGGGCGCGTTGCGCGCGGTGACGACGGCGATGCGCACCGGCGAGTACTCGGCGCCCTCGGGCAGGCCCTCCTTGAGGCGGGCCAGCTTGCGCAGGAAGGCGGCGAAGGGGCCGGCGGACAGCGGGACGGCGCGCGAGGCGTCCTCGGCGGCGTGGAAGGCGCGCAGGCCCTCGGTCTTGTAGACGACCTCCGAGTCCTCGGCGAAGAGCACGGCGTCGCCGTCGAACGCGAAGCGGACCTGGTTCGACGGCGGCTCGTAACCGGCGGGCGGGTCGTAGAGGCGCGCCGCGGCGCACACCGCACCATCGACGACCTTCTGGACGTCGCGCTCGCTCGTGCTGAGGAAGAGGTCGAGCCCGAACGCCTCGGCGTACGGCGACAGGGGCTCGCCGCCGGTGAAGGCGAAGCGGCTGATCGGCAGGCCGTGGGCGCGCACCGCGTTCATGATGCGGACGCCCGTCTCGGCGCTGTTGCGCGACATCACCACCACCTCGACGAGGTGGGGGCCGTGCCGGTTCAGGTCGAGCAGCGCGCGGACGAGCGCGAAGCCGGTGCCGGGCAGGAGCGGGGAGTTCTCCTGCCCGAGCATGTACTCGCGGTAGGCGCGGATGCCGCGCTCCTCGAAGACGCGCTCGGCCTCGCGGAGGTCGAAGAGCGCGCTCGAGGAGATGCCGACGACGAGGGTGTTCGAGAGGTCGACCGCCACGGCGGCGAAGGTGCACCGCGGCGGGGCGGGAGTCAACCGCGGCGGCGGGTCAGCCGTTGGCGGCGGGCTCGGCGGCGGGGGCGTCGGGCGCGGCGGGGGCGGCCGGGCCGGCGTTGGCGGCCGGGCCGGCGGGGATGGCCGCAGCTCGAGCTTCGGCCGTTCGACGCCGCGCGGCTGCGGACCGTGGCGCTCAAGCTCCGCGACCTGTACCCGGCGGCGGACCGCGCCCGCGTCGACGCGAAGGTGACCACCGCGTTCATCGAGCGCCTGGTGCAGGAGGTCACGTCCGGGTTCCGCGGCGACGTCGGCGTGGTGCCGCGGCAGTTCCTGCGCGCGTTCGTGCACCACCTCGACCTCGTCGACGAGAACGCCGACTACGACCCCATGGCGGCGTCCGGCTTCAGCCCCGCCGCGCTGACGCCCGAAGAAGAGCACGCGATCGCCGGCACCGCCTTCGCGCTCGACGAGGCCGACCTCGTCGCGAAGGAAGACGTCTGGTGAGCGTGTTCGCCCGGCTCGCGCCGCGCCTGCAGCAGGCGATCGTGGCGCGGCTGGGCTGGTCGAGCCTGCGCCCCGTCCAGGAGCTCGCCGGCGAGGCGCTGCTCGACGGCCGCAACGCCGTCGTGCTGGCGCCGACGGCGGGTGGCAAGACCGAGGCGTCGATGTTTCCGGCGCTCTCGGGGCTCGTGGAGCGCCCGTGCGAGGGCGTCGGCGCGCTCTACGTCGCCCCGATCAAGGCGCTGCTCAACAACCAGGCCGAGCGCCTCGGGCTGTACACCGAGATGGTGGGCCTGCGGCGGTTCGTGTGGCACGGCGACGTCCCGAGCAACGAGCGCCGCGCGTTCCTGCGCGACCCGGCCGAGCTGCTGATGACCACGCCCGAGTCGCTCGAGGTGATGCTCGTGTCGCCGAAGGTCGACGCCGGCAAGCTGTTCGGCGACCTGCGCGTGGTGGTGGTCGACGAGGTGCACGCGCTCGCGGGCACCGATCGCGGCGGTCACCTGATGAGCGTCATCGAGCGGCTCGCCGCGATCTCGCGCCACGACGTCCAGCGCGTCGGCCTCAGCGCCACCGTCGGCAACCCGGCGCGGATCCTCGAATGGATCCGCGGATCTTCCGGCCGCTCCGGGGTGGTCGTCGATCCGCCGAAGGCGCCGGCGCGTCGGCAGATCCTGGTGGTGCACCGCGACAGCCTGCCCGAGCTGGCCCACGACGCCGCGCAGAGGGCGCGCGGCCAGAAGAGCCTGTTCTTCTGCCAGACGCGGCGCACGACCGAGGCCGTGGCCGAGCAGATGCGGCGCTTCGGCACCGAGGTGTTCGTGCACCACAGCGCCGTCTCCCGCGAGGAGCGCCAGCTCGCCGAGGAGCGATTCCACCACGGCGGCGACGCGTGCATCGTCTGCACGTCGACGCTGGAGCTGGGCATCGACGTCGGCGATCTCGACCGCGTGCTGCAGGCCGAGGCGCCGGCGAGCGTCGGATCGTTCCTGCAGCGCATGGGACGCACCGGCCGCCGCGCCGGGCAGGCGGCGAACACGACGTTCCTCTGCGAGACCGCCGACGGCGTGCTGCAGGCGATCGCGTTGGTCGAGCTGGCGCGCGCCGGCTGGGTCGAGGACGTGCCGGTGCAGACGCGGTGCTGGCCGGTGCTCGTGCATCACGAGACGGCGGCGAGCGTGCTCGCGGACCGGCGCGCGGCCTTCGCCGACGTGCTCTCGGCGGGGCGCGGCGGCCTCGAGGAGACCGACGAGGAGATCCGCTGGTGGACGTTCGCCGGTGGCCGCGTCAACAGCACGTTGCGCTCCGCGCTGCTGGCGGTGAACGCCGACTGGAAGGTCGTGCCCGACAACTTCGTGGTGAAGGTGCGCGGCGCGGCCCGGCCGGCCTTCTCGGAGGCGCTGGAACGCCTGTCGTCGCTCGAGCTCTGGGAGGACGAGCGTCTCTGGTCCGAGGTGATGGAGGGGCTGCCGAACTACCGCCTGAGCAAGTTCCAGCCGCTGATGCCGGCCTGGGTGGAGCGCGAGATGCTGGCCGCGTCGCTGCTCGACATCGCCGGCGCGTGGCGCTGGCTCTCGGCCGGCGGCGTCGCGCGCGTCGACCTGGCGGCCGCGGCCGGCCGCATCGGCGAGGCGGCGCTGCCGACGCGCGCGGCGGCGCGCCCGTCGCTGCCGGTGGGGTGGGTGCGCAGCCCGGCGGAGCTGGTGTCGGCGTGCGCCCGCCTGCGGACGTACGAAGTCGTCGGGCTCGACGTGGAGACGACGCTCGACTCGCGGGCGCTGTGCCTGGTGCAGCTCGCGGTGAGCGACGAGGTGGTGATCGTCGACGCGCTCGAGGTGGACGACCTCGCGCCGCTCGGCGCGCTGCTCGCCGACCGCGCCTGCACGAAGGTCATCCACAACGCCGTCTTCGAGCGGACCGTGCTCGGGCGACATGGCATCGCGATCGAGCCGGTGTTCGACACGCTGGCGGCGTCGCGGGCGCGGCACGGGCGCCAAGTCGACGGGGGTCATGGCCTCGCTGCCGTGTGCGCGCGCGAGATCGGCTTGGTCCTCGGCAAGTCGCAGCAGACGAGGGACTGGACGCGGCGGCCGCTGAGCGAGGCGCAGGCCGCGTACGCGGCGCTCGATGCGGAGGTGCCGCTGCGGTTGCACGCGGCGCTGCGGTCCCTCGTGGTCCCCGAGCCGGGCGTCCGCGATCCGGCGTGAGGCCGCCGCCGGTGCCGCACGTCCGTGACGACGCCTCGCGCGATGGGGTCCGCCTCGACGGGTGATGGGGCGCTGA
Source organism: Myxococcota bacterium (assembly GCA_963169045.1). GTDB lineage: Bacteria > Myxococcota_A > Bradymonadia > UBA7976 > UBA1532 > CAUJDF01. The sequence goes on along the minus strand of CAUJDF010000028.1, from coordinate 213,920 downwards.
GACCGCACGGGCCTCGCGCGCGTGGGGCGATTTCGGGAACTCCGCCCTGCGCTCCCCCATCTGTCACTCGGACTCACACGGACGAGGGGGAACACATGCGCCTCTCGAGTGCCTCGACGCTCCTCCGGATCGGGGCGGCCTCGGTCATCGCGCTGCTGGTCGGCTCCGGACCGGCCGAGAGTCACGGGCGGCGGCGCGCCCCGCCGCCGTGTACGCCGGTCTGTCACGTCCCGCATGGCAACCCGGAGAACGCGCACACCCTGTGTCTCCCGTGCGGGGCCGCGCGGGCGCACCTCCGGCGCCACCGGGACGACACGGCGGGGGAGTGCCCGCCCTTGCCGCCGCCGCCGCCCGAGGTCGCGTACTCGACGTGCGCGCCGGTCACGGTCGCGACGTTCCACGGCGATGTGTTCCACGGCAACAGCAGACTGGCGCGCATCGAGGAAGGGCACGTGCCGTGCCGGCACGTCGAGACGGCCGAGGCCGCGATGTGCGTGTTCACCACCGGCAGCAGTGGCGACTGGGTGGAGGCCGCCGACGGGGCCTACGCGAAGACCGGCCTGGCGATCGCGCCGACGGGCGAGCCCGGGGGCGAGTGGGTGGTCGCGGCGCGCGTGAACGCCGACGGCACCGTGCCGTGCGTCGCGTCCGTGGGTCAGGACACCTACGGCCACGTGACGCCGGGCGAGGAGCTCGCGGCCACCTGCGTCCTCGAGTCGATGCTCCAGGACTTCAACACCCTGTCGCCGTTGATCAACTTCGGGCAGGTCAGCGTCTGCACCAGCAGCAACCCGCACCCGGACGGCGCCGCGCTCGTGGAGGGGACGACGTGGTGCTACGAGGGCCCGGGCACGGCCCTCAACGACATCAACGGCACGGAGCGGGACGAGCTCGAGACGTACTACCTCGACACCGAGCGCTGCCACTACGCCCGGTCCGGCGGCTTCGAGGTGCCGGCGGCCAAGCGGCCGGCGACCCGGTCGCTGCCGGCGCCGGGCCAGGTGATCCCCACCTCGCCGCTCGTGTGGCGGCCGGTGAACAACAACCTGCACATCTTCAATACGATCCCCTGATGCGACGGCCCTGGCGCGCCGCGGTGCTGCTCGCGTGTGTCGCGACGGCGGCGCACGCGGGCGGCCCGATCGCCGACCGCCTGCCGCGGATCGTGTATCGCGGGGGGCCGTTCCTGCGGCATCCGCGCGTCGTGACCGTGACGTTCGCCGGCGACGACGCCGCGCTCGTCGCCCGCCTCGAGCGGTTCGGCGACGTCATCGTCCGGACGGCCTGGTGGCGGGCCGCGGTCGAGGGCCACTGCGCGGCGCCGGGCGACTGCATCGGCGACGGCCGCGCCGGCACCGGCGTCCGGCTCGACGAGCCGCTGCCGCGGGCGGTGCGCGCGGTCGACGTCGAGGCGCTCCTCGTCTGGCACCTGCGGGCCGGCCGCTTCGGTCCGCCCGACGCGGACGGGCTGCTCCTCGTCTACCTGCCCGCGGGCGTCGGTCTGACCGCCGCCACCGGCGCCCGATACTGCGACGGCGGGCCGCGCGCGTTCCACGCCGCGCTCCGACACGGGAGGGCGAAGGTGGCGTACGCCGTCGTGCCGCGGTGCGGCGACGAGGCCGAGCTGACCGCGACCGCCAGCCACGAGATCGTCGAGGCCACCACCAATCCCGATCCCTCGGCCCGCGGGTTCGCGCTCGTGCCCGGCTCGGCCAACCTCGGCTTCACCGCGGCGGGGCCGGAGCCCGTCGATCCGTGCGGGCTCCTCATGATGGGTGGGCACCGCGCGACGGAGAGCGGCTTCGTGGTGCAGCGGGTGTGGTCGAACCGCGCCGCGTCGCTGGGGCGCGATCCGTGCGTTCCCTCGGCCACGGGGCGGCCCTATGTCGCGCTCGTGCCCCGACGGCCGACCGTGCGCCTCCGCGCGCCGGGCGAGCGCACGACGGTGGTGCTCGACGCGGCGGCCGATCGTCCGACGCCGGCGTGGCGCGTCTCGACCGTCGAGCTGACCGGCGAGGGCTGCGTCGAGGCGTCGCTGGACCGCGCGTTCGTCGCCGCCGGCGAGACGGTCACCCTCACGCTGACGGCGCGCGCGCCGGACGCGCGGCGGCGGTGCGTCGTGGGCCTCGTCTCGACCGTCGACGGCCGCTCATCCCTCTGGCCGGTCGCGGTCGTCGTGCGCTGACGGGGTCGGCGGAAACAATCCGCCTGCTGCGCGAGCCGGCACCCCGCTCCTTGCCTGGCTTGCGTCGGCTCGCTCGCGACGGCGTCTTGTTTCCGGCGCCGCGCGTCAGCGCACGAGCGCGCTCCGCGGCGCCACCTCGGCGCCGTCCGCGACGGCGGGCGCGTCGCCGGTGTTGAGCAGCAGCGTCCCGCCGTCGGGCAGCCGCCAGCGCAGCGGCACGCGCGCGCTGTTGCGGTCGCCCTGCAGGTCGCCTTGCGACGACGCGAGCGTCTCGGGCACGTCCGCCGGCCAGGGCGGGTCGGGGCGGGCGGGCACGCCGCCGAGCGAGAGGCCGACGAGGCGCGGATCGACGATCCAGCCCACGCGCGCCGGGTCGAGGCGGCGCAGGTCGTCCGAGAGGAACCAGGCGCCGCCCGAGGCGGCCACCACCCAGGCGCCGACGTCGACCTCGCTGCGGCGAAGGTCGCGCAACAACACGGGATCCGCGTCGCACAGCACCGCCTCGCACAGGAACCAGCGCGCGCCGAGGCTGCGCGCCTGGTGGCCGATGGGCCCGTACACCGCGCCGGCGACCTGGAAGGCGATGTCGCCGCCGACGCGCCACGCGTCGACGTGCTCGAAGCCGGCGACGGGCGGCGCGCCGACCGCGAGCAGCGTGACGTCCGGCCCGGCGGCCTCGCGGATGACGCGCAGCGCCCGCGCGTAGGCCTGCATGCCGGTCACGGCCTCGTGCCGCTCGCCCTCGAGCGCGCCCGCGAACAGGAAGTCGATCTTCAGGAAGTCGTAGCCCGCGTCGACGAGGCGGCGGATCACGCCGGCGAGGTGCGCGGCGGCCTCGGGGTGCGTGGGGTCGAGGATGGCCATCGGCCCCTCCTCGAGGTGTGTCCAGCCCGCGCCGCCGACGAACCAGTCGGGGTGCTCGGCGACGAGCGCGCTCTCGCGGTCGACGAGCAGCGGGGCGAGCCACACGCCCATCGCGAAGCCGTCGGCGCGCAGGTCCGCGGCGAGGCCGTCGAGGCCCGACGGGAACTTGTCGTTCGGCGTCCACTCGCCCCAGCGGACCTGCCAGCCGTCGTCGACGACGATGCGCGGGGGCGGCGCGCCGTCGGGCAGGTGCGGCCCCGCGAGCGCGCGCCAGCGGGCGGCGTTCTCGCGGACGGCGGCCTCGTCGACGGTGTCCCAGAGGTCGTACCAGGAGTTCCAGCCGGCCTCGGCGCGGGCGCCGGCGCGGCGCGCGGGGATCGCCGCGCCGTACCGCGCGAGCATGGTGTCCGACGGCTCGGCGGCGCGCAGCATCCACGGCTCGGCGTCGAGGCGCTCGCCCGGGGCCACGCGCACGCGCTCGCCCGTCCCGCCGGACACGAGGCACACGCGCAGCGCGCCGCCGTCGCGCGTCCCCACGTGGACCCAGGGGCGAAAGCGGTCCGCCCGCAGCGCGCCCGCGAACAGCTCGGCGTCGCCGCCGCCGACCAGCGTGTAGAACCACGAGACGGAGCGGCCCGGACGCAGGACCTCCGCGTCGGGGTTGGCCCGCAGCGCGCTGCGCAGCGACGCGTCCTCGAGCGTGGGGCCGAGCGCGACGGCGCCGCTGTTCGACCACGACTGGAAGCCGTTCGAGAGCCACGCGCGCGCGCCCTCGACGCGCCCCTCGCCCTCGAGCGCGAGGCCGCCGATCTCCGCGGCGGCTTCGGCGACGAGCGCGAGGCGCGCGACGTCGCCGTCGAGCGCGACCTCGAGCGTGCCGAGGCCGGGGAGGGGGCAGGCGAGGCCGTCGCCGGTCGTCGCGCACGTCTCGGGGCGCTGCCAGGCGCCGCCGGCGTGCGCCGCGGGGGCGAGGCGCACCTCGACGCGGCCGCACGGGTCCGCGAGCAGGAGGACGCCGTCGCGCGCCGTGAGGCTCGCCGCGCCGCAGTCGGGGGCGGCGTCGGCGGGCGCGGCGTCGGCGGGCGCGGCGTCGGCGGGCGCGGCGTCGGCGGGCGCGGCGTCGGCGGGCGCGGCGTCGGCGGGCGCGGCGTCGGCGGGCGCGGCGTCGGCGGGGGTCGCGTCGGCGGGCGCGGCGTCGTCCGCATCGCCGCCGCACGCCGCGAGCAGCGTCGCGAAGAGCCACGCCGGCGGGCGCGGCGCGCGGGAGGGTCGCGAACGGGGGCGCGACGGCACGGGCGTCTCTTCGGTCACAGCGTGGCTCCGGGCGGGTGCGCGAGCAGTCTGGACCAACCGCGGCGCACGGGGAAGGCGGCGCGGGCGCGGCGCCCTTCGCCGGCACGGCGCCGCCCTCCCGCCGTCCGCGCGACGCCATCGGCGCGGCGCCGCGCTCCGGCCGTCCGCGCGACGCTGGACATCGCCGCGCAGCGCCGGGCCGTGGCGAGCAGGCGGTGCCCGCGGGCCCGTGCCGCAGCCGGGGGCCGTCGAGGCGCGCTCGCCGCTCGCGCCCGAGACACTACCGAGCGGCGGCGCGGCGAGGTGCTGCCGTTGTCGCCGCCGGCGCTCCGCGGCGAGGCCGACGCGGCGGTCGTCGCGACGTCCTTCGAGCGCCTGCAACACCTTCGAGCGCTTGCGGGCGCTTTGCGCCCCGGCGGTCGTCGTGCAGCGCGAGCGCGAGTGGGTGATCTCGGGTGTGCACGACGTGTACGCGGCGCGTCTCGACGAGATCGCCAGCCACGCGCGCTGATCCTGCCGTCGCTGCGCCGGGACGGGACGTTTCGGGGTATCGTGTGGCGTCCGGGGAGGCGAGGGGGGCGAGATGGTCGCGCGGACGTTGTCGCCGAGGGCGTGGGCCGCGGCGCTGGTCGCCCTGGCGGCGGGGTGTGGCGGCGGCGGATCCGGAGGCGGCGCCGACGCGCCGCATGACGCGGCGGTTGCGGCCGACGCGGCGAGCACGCGGGACGGCGCCCAGGCGCCGGACGCCCACGCCGCGCGCGACGCCTCGCCGACGCCCGATGCGCGGGTCGCGCCGGACGCCTCCGCCCCGCTCGACGGCGCGGCGCCCGACGGCGCGGCGCCCGACGGCGCGGCGCCGGACGCCGCCGCCCCGCCCGACGGCGCGGCGCCGGACGCCGACGCCGCCGCCCGCGAGGACGCCGTCCCGCCTCCACCCGACGCCGCCGCTCCGGACGCGCGCGGCGCCGAGGACGCGGCCGCGCCCCCGCCCGATGCCCGGATCCCGCCTCCGCCCGACGCGGCAGTCGTCGTCTGCGATCCGCGCCCGCGCGTCGTCATCAACGAGATCGTCGCCTCGAACCGCGACGGCATCCAGGACGAGGACGGCGACACGCCCGACTGGATCGAGCTCTTCAACGCCGGCGACGTCCCCGTCCCGCTCCGCGATTGGGGGCTGAGCGACGACGACGACGAGCCGTTCCGCTTCAGGCTGCCCAACCGCACGCTCGCGCCGGGCGGCCACCTGCTCGTCCTCGCCTCGGGCAAGGACCGCCCGCCCGAGGTCGGGACGTGGGAGACGCGCGTCGACCGCGGCGACGTGTGGCGCTACCTGCCGGTGGTGGAGCGCCCCGACCCGGCCTGGGCCACGCCCGGCTTCGACGACGGCGCGTGGGCCGAGGGGCCGAGCGGTTTCGGGCATGGCGACGGCGACGACGTCACCGTCGTCGAGGGCCACACGCTCTTCGTGCGGCGCACCGTGGAGGTCACCGCCGAGGAGCTCGCGCACCTCCGGTTGCTGGTGCTCCACATGGACTACGACGACGGCTTCGTCGCGTACCTGAACGGCGTGGAGGTGGCGCGCAGCCTCGTCGGCGTGCGCGGGGAGCCGCCGCGCTTCCCGCACTTCGCCGACTTCGGCCACGAGGCGGGGCTCTATCGCGGCCTGTGGCCGGAGTCGTTCGACCTGACGGCGGCGCGCGCGCTGCTCGTCCCCGGCGAGAACGTGCTGGCCGTCGAGCTGCACGACGAGCGCCGGGACGGCGACGACGCGACCCTCGTCCCGCTCCTCACGTTCGGCTTCGCGGACGTGCGGGCGGGCGCCGCCTCGCCGCACCTGCCGCTCCTCGAGTGGCTCCACGCCGACTTCGAGCTGTCGGCGGTCGGCGAGGCGCTGACGCTGACGCAGGCGAACGGCTGCGAGGTCGACCGCGTCGAGTTCGGCCCATTGGGTGTCGACGCGTCGTACGCCCGCACGCCCGACGGCGGCGCGCGCTTCGGGTACTTCGCGCAGCCGACGGCGGGCGCGCCCAACGAGGGCGAATGGCGCGTCGGCGACGCCGACGTCCGCCTGTCGCCGCTGCCCGGCTACTACCCGGCGGGCACCTTCGTGACGATCGACACCGCCACGCCCGGCGCCGACGTCCACTACACGCTCGACGGCTCCGAGCCGGATCGCGACGACCCGATCGCCGACGGTCCGATCGTGGTCGAGGGGGACGGGGTCATCGTGCGCGCCCGGGCCTTCGGCGACGACTACTGGCCGAGCCCCGTCGTCACCGGGACGTACATCGCCGGCGAGGCGCCGACGCTCCCGACGATCTCGGTGGTCACCGATCCGGCGAACCTGTGGGACGTCGACCATGGCATCTACGTGCCCGGCGACACCCACGAGGCGAACTTCCCGTACTTCGGCGCGAACTTCTGGGAGGACTGGGAGCGGCCGGCCTTCGTCGACTTCTGGGAGGCGGACCTGGCGCGCGGGTTCTCGGTGGACTGCGGCATCAAGATCCACGGCGGCTGGTCGCGCGCCAACGACCAGCGCAGCCTGCGCCTGATCCTGCGGAGCGAGTACGGCACGTCGGCGCTCGAGTACCCGCTGTTCGAGGGCAACGACGTCGACCGCTACAAGCGGCTCGTGCTGCGCAACGCCGGGCAGGACTGGGCGGGCTGCAACGGCGGCGCGCGGTGCGGGGCGCGCGGCCACCTGCGCGACGCCGTCATGCACCAGATCGCGGCGGGGCTCGGCGTCGACGTGCTGGGCTACCGTCCGGTCGTCGCGTACCTGAACGGGCAGTTCTGGGGCGTCTACGAGCTGCGGGAGCGTCACGACCGGCACTACATCGAGACGCGGTACGGCCACGAGGACATCGACCTGCTCGAGCTCAACGCGAACCCGCTCGAGGGCGACGCCGATCACTACCAGGCCATGCTGCAGATGCTGCGCGACGAGGACGTCACGCAGCCCGACGTCTATGCGCGCGTGCAGGGCATGATGGACACCGACAACTTCGCGACCTACTCCATCCTGCAGATCTTCTATGACAACGGCGACTGGCCGGGGAACAACATCAAGTTCTGGCGCCCGCGCACGCCGGACGGGCGCTGGCGGTGGCTGCTGTACGACACCGACTTCGGCCTCGGGCTGCGCAGCCCGAACCCGAACGCCGACACGCTCGCCTTCGGCCTGCGCCCCGACGGCCCGGGCTGGCCGAACCCGCCGTGGTCGACGGAGCTGCTGCGCACGCTGATGCGGAACCCGACGTTCCGCACCGACTTCATCAACCGTTACGCGGACCTGCTCAACACCGTGCTGCGGCCCGAGGCGACGCGCGGCGTGCTCGACCGCACCGCCGCCGCGCTGCGGCCGGAGATGCCGCGACAGTGGCAGCGCTGGGGCGCGCAGGGCGTGGCGCCCGCCGAACAGATGGCCGCTTGGGAGCGCGTGGTGGCCGCCATCGGCGACTGGCTGCAGAACCGGCCGACCCATGCCATCCGACACATCCTCACGAACTTCGGCCTCGCCGGCACGTGGCAGCTCCAGCTCGAGGCCGAGCCCCCGGGCAGCGGCGTGTTCGTCCTCACCGCGGCCACCGTCGAGGCGCCGTTCGCCGGCACCTACTTCCGCGGCGTCCCCGTCACCATCACGGCCGTGCCGGCGGAGGGCTACCAGTTCGCCGGTTGGTCGCTCGAGGGCCTGCCGCCCGATCCCACCGTGGTCCTGATGCCCGACGGCGACACGGCGCTCACCGCGACCTTCGAGTGATTCCAACGGCTTGCGCCCCCCCGGCGGGCGGGGCCATGATCGGCCCGCCGCCGACGCGCGCGCCGTGCGCCTGACGCTGCCGCTGCCCGCGGCGCTCTATCGGGGGGCCCGCGCGGCGGACGCGCCCTGGACGCGGCCGCCTGCGGATCAGCGCTCGCGGTGATACAGGCGCATCGCGACGGGCGCGGCGACGAGCACGATGACCGCCGAGGCGCCGAGCACCCAAGCCACGTCGCCCGCGGCGGGCTGCCCGTGCATCAGCGCGCGCGACGCGCTCGACAGCCACGTCACCGGGTTGCGCCCCACCACGGCCTGTAGCCAGCCGGGCATGGTGTCGAGCTGCACGAAGATGTCGCTGGCGAACGTCAGCGGCATCAGGAAGACGAAGCTCGTCGTCATCACCGACTCGGGCGTACGGACGAGCATGCCCACGATGATCCAGAGCCACGAGAGCGCGAACGCAAAGACGAGCACGAGCCCCAGCGCCATCAGCAGACCCAGCGCGCCGCCGGCGGGCCGGAAGCCCAGGATCAGCCCCACGACGAGGATGAGCGCGCCGGCCATCGAATAGCGCAACACATCGCCGGCCAGCGCGCCGAAGAGCGGCGACGGTTGCCACATCGGCAGCGATCGGAAGCGATCGTACAGACCCTTGCGGATGTCGGTGCAGAGCCCGACGCCGGTGTAGACGGTGATGAACACGATGGTCTGCACGAGGATGCCGGGCAGCAGGTACTGGATGTACTCCGCCGGCGTCCCGGCGAGCGCGCCGCCGAAGATGTAGGTGAAGAGCAGCGTGAACATGATCGGCGTGACGGTCACGTCGAACAGCTGAAACGGAACGTGCTTGATCTTCAGCAGGGCCCGCCAGGCGAGCGTGACGACGCTCGAGAGCGCCGAGGCGGGGCGCGGCCGGCGCCGCGCGGCGAGGACCTCGTGCGTGCGGTTGTCGCCGGGCAGCGCGTCGTCGCTCATCGGGCCGCCTCCGCCGCGGCGTCCTCGGCGGGACGACCGGTCAGCGCCAGGAACACCTCGTCGAGGCTCGGGTTGCCGAGCGTGAAGTGCTCGATCTCGAGCTGCGCCTCGGCGATCGCCGCGAGGATGGCGGCGGCCTGCGCCGGCGAGTCGAGGCCCGCCGTCAGCTCCGCCGGATCGGCGGCGGTCGACGGCTCGCGGCCGAGGACACGCGCCATGAGCGCCTGCAGGCGCGGGCGCTCATCGGCGTCGGCGAGGCGCACGTGCAGCGCGCTCGTGCCGACCGAGGCCTTCAGCTCGCGGCTCGTGCCTTCGGCGATGACGCGGCCGTGGTCGATCACCCCGAGGCGCTCGGCGAGCCGGTCCGCCTCTTCGAGGTACTGGGTGGTGAGCAGCACCGTGGTGCCTTCGGCGGCGATGCGCCGCACCAGCTCCCACACCTGGTTGCGGCTGCGCGGGTCGAGCCCCGTGGTCGGCTCGTCGAGGAACAGCAGCTCGGGGATGACCACGAGGCTCGCCGCGATGTCGACGCGCCGCCGCATGCCGCCCGACCACGTCTGCACCTGCCGGCCGGCGGCGTCGGACAGGCCGAACGCGTCGAGCAGGTCCGTCGCGCGCTGGCGCGCTTCGCGCCAGGAGAGCCCGAGCAGCCGCCCGACGAGCACCAGGTTCTCGTGGCCGGTCAGGTCCTCGTCCACCGAGGCGTACTGCCCGGTGAGGCTCACCTTCTGCCGCACGGCGCGCGCCTCGCGCACCACGTCGTGTCCCAGCACGCGGGCGCTGCCGGCGTCCGGCTTCAGCAACGTCGCGAGGATGCGGGTGGTCGTCGTCTTGCCCGCGCCGTTCGGCCCGAGCAGCCCGTAGACCGAGCCCGCGCGGATGTTCAGGTCGATGCCGCCGAGGGCCCGCGTCGTGCCGAATGACTTGACGAGGCCGTGGACTTCGATCGCGTGGGCCATGAGCTCCTCGGTCGCCAGCGCCGACCCGCCGAGTCTGCCCCGCGACCGGCGACGGTGCCAGCTTCCGCCGAACCGGCGCGGGGGGGGCGTGTCGGGCCGACGTCGGACGTGACGGTCGGCCCGGACGGAGCGGGGACGGCTCACCGCGCGGGGCGAGGCCGGCGGTCGCGGCGCGGGCCCGTGAGCAGACCTCGGCGCGCGCGACCGGCCACGCGACGCCGCAGCGGCAGGCCACGCCGAGGAGCGCGACCGCGACCGGGTCACGGCGATGCCGACTCGATCCGCGGCGACGTCACCGACGGCCCGTCGCGCGGCGCCGCGGGCGGCTCCACGAGCGCCGGCGGCCCCACCCGGATCGTGACGCGCGTCGCCTCTTCGCGGGTCTCCTCGCGCGGGCGGCGGTCGCGCCGCCGGGGGCTCGATGGAGAAGACCGGCGCCGGCGCGCGGACTGTAGAGCGCGCCTGCACGACTCCGCGGATCGTCGTCGCGTCGCCTCGGGCCCGCAGGCGGTGCGCGCCCGGGCGGGGAGAGACGGCCGCTCCCGACGACCGCCGCGCCTTCAGAAGCCCAGCTGGCCGGCGGCGTTGTCGCCCCAGCAGAAGACCTCGCCCAGCTCGGTGCACACGCACGTGTGGCGCGCGCCCGCGGCGACGCAGCGCAGCGCCCCGGTGAAGCGGCTGCGGACCGGCGTCGCCCGCGCGTTGGTGGAGCCGTCGCCGAGCTGGCCGTAGGCGTTGCTGCCCCAGCAGCTCATCGTGCCGTCGCAGGAGAGCACGCACGTGTGGCCGGCGCCGGCGGCCATCGCGCGGGCGCAGAGGTCCCCGACGGGCGACGGGAACCGCTGACCATACTGCGAGCCGTCGCCGACCACGCCCTCGCTGTTGCCGCCCCAGCACCAGACGCCGCCGTCCCGCACCGCGGCGCACGTGTGGTACGCGCCGAGCGCGAGGAGATCGGCGCGGAACGTGGCGGGGACCGTGGGCGCGAGGTTGACGACCGCGGCCCCGCTGCCGACCTGGCCGTAGCTGTTGTCGCCCCAGCAGTACAGGAGACGCTCCGTGCTGTAGGCGCACGTGTGGCCCGGACCGGACGCGAGCAGCGTGGCCCGCGCCGCAAGCGGAAAGGCCCGGCCCTGCGCGTCGCGGGGCGCTCCGAGCGCCGCGTCGTTGAAGCCGAAGCACGCGACGCGCCCGTTGCGGTCGGGGCTCTCCTTCACGAGGACGCACCGGTGCGCGCGTCCGGTGGCGACGTGCGCGACGCCCGCCTCCGGGGCCTCATGTGGCTGCACCGGGATCCAGTGTTCCTCGGGCGGATCGCGGACCGGCCAGCAGCGCAGCGTGCCCGAGGCGGTGACCGCGCAGGCCTCGCCGCCGCCGGCGGCCAGCGCCACCGCGGGCTCCAGGCCCTCGACCTTGCGCGGGCGCCGGCCCTCGCCGACGACGACGCGCCCCTCGCCGTCGGGGACGTGGCTGCCCCAGCAGTAGACGTCGCCGTCGCGGGTCAGCGCGCACGTGAAGTCGCCGTCGGCCGCCAGCGCCTCGACGCCGGCCAGGTCCGGCACCTTCACCGTCGGCCCGGGATGCACGTTCGGCGGCACCTCGTCCTGGCAGAGGCCCTGGTGGCAGTAGAGGCCTTCGAGGCAGGGCGAGAAGACGTTGCACACGGCGCCCTCATCGCCGCCGACGCGCCGCCACCCCGGATCGCACGCCGACGCGAGCAGGCCGGCGAGCAGCAGGAGGCGGCGCGCGCTCACGGCTCCCACCGCAGCGTGATGCCGATGGGGAACCGCAGAAAGAGCGCGTCGCCGCCGACGAAGGTGAGCGAGACGCGGGACTCGAGACAGGCGAAGGCAGCCATCGGACACCACCCCGCGCCCAGGAAGTCCCACATCGCCACGGCGCCGAGCGGCGAGAAGGAGGACGTCTCGTACACTTCGCCGAGCTCGTCGACCATGCCGCCGCTCAGGGCGCCGAGGGCGGCGCCGGAGAAGAGATACGCGCCGACCGGGAGACCCAGGCGCGCCCGCACGCCGAGCAGCACGGCGTCGAAGCTGCGCTCGGTCGACCGGCCGACCGTGTCGATCGAAAGCCAGCCGAGCGTCGCCATGGGCGTGAACGAGACGGAGTCACTGCCGAATCGCCACCCCGCGGTCAGCTCGGACTGGCCGAGCCACGTCTCCGCCGCCTCCGCGCCCTTGCCGTGCACGACGACGCCGCTGAGGTTGATCGCGAACGCGGGCCCGCCGGGCGCGTCGACGGCGGGCGCGTCGACGACGGGCGTCCGCCGCGGCGCTTCGCTCACAGCGACCGGCGGCGGGTCGTCGGACTCGTCCGGGTCGTCGGGCGAGGCGCAGCCCGGATCCTCGCCGTGGTCGACGTGCCCGTCGCCGTCGTTGTCGAGGGCGTCGCGGCAGGCCATCGGGGGCGGCGGCGGGGCGACGACGGTCGCCGAGGCGGCCGCGAGCGCTTCGCGGCGGGTCGGATCGGTGGCGCAGGCCGTGAGGAAGGCGTCGAGCGCGTACGCGTCGGCCTCCCACGCGCGGAAGGCGTCGTCGCAGGCGGCGACGACCTGCCGCGCCTCCTTGAGGCGCGACGCCCAGGCGCCGCGCTTGCCGCACCGCGCGATCAAGGTGCGGGCGCGCCCCACGTCGCCGGGCCGCTCGTCGGCGGCGCGGCGCGCCTCGTCGCAGCTCCGGATGCGACGCTCGTGGCCGCGACACTCGTCGGCCTTCGCCTCGCGGTTGGGGGCGCCGTCGCACGCCGCGACGCACGCCTGAGCAGCGCCCAGGTCCCAGGCCGCCGAGGGCGCGCGCAGGGCGTCGGCGGCGCGGTCGCACCCGGCGCGGCTCTTCTCCTGCGCCGACGCCGCCGGCGCCCGCAGGCAGGCGAGCAGGATCCACGCGCCGACGGCGAGGCCACGGCTCACGGGGGGAAGACCTCCACCCGGAGGACGCGCGCCGTGGCGCCGCCGAGCTCGAGGCGGACGACCGGGCGCTGGCCCGGCGCGGCGCGGGCGAGCGCCGACTCCGCGCAGCGGACCAGCGCGTCGGCTCCGCGCATCGGCCGGTCGTCGCAGCGCGCGAGGACGTCGCCTTCCTTCAGGCGGAGGCGGTCCTGGCCGCGCTCGGCCAGGGTGTCGGTCTCGACGGCGGCGCCCAGCAGGAGGCCGTCCGGGCGGAGGTACGCGGGCACCGTCCCGGACCGGCCGGGGACGCGCAGGCCGACCACGTCGCGCGGAGCGGGCCGGTCGGGCGCGCGGGCGCCGGTCGCCGGCGCGGCGACGCCCTCGGTCGGGGGCGCGGCCGGGCGCTCGACGCCGTCGTCGTTCGACCGCGGGGGCCGGGCGTCGTCGTCCGACGGCCCGGGGGCGGCGGGCGGACGGTCGGCCGCGACCGCCGGCGCGGGCGCCCGTCCGGCCACGAGCGCGCCCAGGCCCACGCCGAGCGCGACGCCGGCCGCGGTGAGACACGCGGCGACGAGCGCCGAGCCCCGCCACGTCAGCCGGAGCTCCCGACGCATCGCGTCGCGCGCCGACTCGAGGTCCGCGACGGCGCGCGCGACCTCGGCGTGGCGCGCCGTCTCCGCCTCGAGGCGGCCCCGCGCCTGCTCGGCCGCCCGCTCGCACGACGCCGCCTCCGCCTGGGCCCGCGTCGCGGCCGCCTCGGCGTCGCGCGTCGAGCGCTGCAACGCCGCGAGGCGCTCGGCGTGCGTCCGCTCGATCTCCTCGGCGCGCGCCCGCAGCGCCCGCTCGACGTCGGCCTGCAGCGCACGCCGCTCCTCCTCGCGCAGCAGGTCGTCGAGACGATCGGCCACCTCGTCGGCGGAGCGCGGCCGGCGAGCGGGATCCTTCTCGAGCAGGCTCGACACGAGGGTCGCGAGGGCCTCGGGCACGCCGCGCAGCGGCGCCGGCACGATCCGGTTCTGCCGCTCGAGGATGACGATGGGGTTGACCTTGCCATCCGCCGCGGCCGGCACGTGGAAGGGGTTCGTCCCGGAGACGAGCTCGTAGAGCATCACCCCGAGCGCATACAGGTCGCTGCGCTCGTCGAGGTCGCTCCGGCCGCGAGCCTGCTCGGGCGACATGTAGGCGGGCGTGCCGCGGAGGATGCCGCTCGCGGTGCGCGTCTCGCCGACGACGAGCGCGATGCCGAAGTCGAGGACGCGCGCGAAGTCGTCGCCCCGCCGGCGCTCGATCATCACGTTCTCGGGCTTGAGGTCGCGGTGGATGATGCCCTGGGCGTGCGCCTCGGCCAGCGAGTCGCAGATCTGCAGCGCGATGCGGGCGGCCCGCGTGGGCTCGAGCCGGTCGCCGGCCGCGCGGAAGGCCTCGCGCAGGGTGCCGCCCGGCACATACTCCATCACGATGTAGCGCAGGCCCGTCCCGACCGTCGCTTCGACGCCGTAGTCGAAGACCTGCACCGTGTGCACGCTGCGGAGGCCCGAGACGATGCGCGCCTCCTCCTCGAAGAGTCGCACTTCGGCGGGCGCGGCGGCGCCGGCGAGGAGCTTCACGACCTCCAGGCGGTTCAGGCCGTCGCGCTGCGCGCGGTAGACGACGCCCATGCCGCCCCCGCCGACCCAGTCGACGATGCGCCGGCCGCCGACGAGCTGCCCCACGAGGGGATCGGGGGCGCACGGCCCGGCGCACCGCGCGCACTGGACGGTGCCCGCGGGCTGACGCTCGTGGCATCGCTTGCACTGGTGGGTCAGCTGCACACTCGCGTCATCTCGCACCGCGACGGCGAGCGTCCAGCGCTTTCGTCGCTCGCGGCCGCGCGCGAGGCCGCGCGCCCTGACGAACGCGGGGTGGATCAGGGGCAGGTGATCCGGACGGCCGCGAACTTCTCCACGACCTGGCGAAGGGCGGGCTCGAGGTCGTCGCTGCAGATGTGGGGGCAGTCGTCGTCGTCCGGACCGAAGCAGCCGATCCCCGCCGGGCCGAGCTCCGCGGCGAGCTCGTCGTAGCGGCGGCCGCTGAAGGCGATGCCGAGCGCCGACTCGCACGTCGGCTGCGGCGGCCCCTCGCACCGCCCGTTCGGGCAGCAGACCAGCGGATCGAGGTCGGGGTCGTAGGCGGGACTGGCCGGGTCGCACGCCGCGTTCGAGGGCGTCGCCGGCAGGTTGTACGTCACCTCGACCGGCCCCGACGGCGTCCCCATGAACGCGCGGCGGCCGACGATCGCGCCCACCACGACCTGCTCGAGGCCGCGCGGCTTGAGGCTGGCGAGGAAGTCGCGGTAGTCGGCGACCGGCGTGAGGTCGTCGCGGTACCACTCGCAGTTGGCGTTGTCGTCCCGCGCGATGGCGCAGCGGGCGTGGCACTCGGCGGGCGTGCGCGCGCCGCACTCCCGCTCGTAGCACCCGCGCGGGCCGTCGGCGCAGAGCGTCGGATCGCCGAAGCCGTCGGGGATGCCATCGCCGTCGCCGTCGTCCGGGCCATGCCGACAGATCGCCCGGCGGCTGCGGGTCGGGTTCGACGCCGGATCGGAGCAGTCGGCCTCGTCGGACACGAAGACGACCGCGAGGCTCGCGTCGGGCCGCAAGAAGCGGGTCGCCGCGGCGCCGGGCGCGCAGGCCGCGTCGAAGAGGCCGGCGCGGCAGCACGGGCCGAAGGCCGCCGCGTTCGGGCCGTCGCACGACAGCGCGACGCGCATGGCCTCGAGTCCCTTCTCGAAGCCGTCGCCCTGGGTGCCGACGGTGCTCAGGCAGCGAAACTTGAGCGCGAGATCGGCGGCGTCGCTCACGTTGCCGCCGGGGCCCGAGGCGAGGATGGGCCCGAGCGCGAGGCGGCCCCCGGCGTCGAGCAGCGGCGCGCAGTCGGCGGTGTCGGGCGTGCGCGGCACGCCCTGGTCGTCGACGCAGTTGATCGCCGGCTGCGGCGGGGCGGGCCGGTCGCTGAAGCGCCCGCTCGCCTCGGGGTCGCGCATGTCGGTCGTCGCGACCGCGATGCGGTAGTCGAAGCGCCGCTCGACCAGCGTGGCGGCGATGCGCGCGAAGGCCTCGCTCAGCGCGGACTGCTCCTCGCACATCGAGCCGGAGCTGTCGACGACGAACAGGAAGTCGACCTTCGGCGCGCGTTCGCCGGGCACGCAGGCATCGGCGTGGCCGCCGTCGTCGGGACCGGCATCGTCGGCGCCGCCGCCGGCACCACCGCCGCCGCTCGCGTCGCCGACGCCTCCACCGCCCGCCGACGAGCCGTCGCCGTCGTCACATGCCGCCATCCCGAGCAGCAATCCCAGGAACACAGCTCCGCGACTCGCCACCATGTGTCTCCCCGTCGATGTCCGGTCGGCAATATGCGCGATGTCGCGTGCGATGGCGAGGCGTGCGCGCACGGCGCGGTCAGCGGCAGTCCTCGGTGGCCGGATCGAACGACCGCACCGGCGCCCCATCGAGGAAACCGTCGCCGCGGCCATCGATGTCGAGACGCAGGCGGGCGACACGGCCCGCGTCGTCGTCGTTGCTGCGCTGGACGTCGAGCACGACGAACAGGCCCTGGCCCGACACCTCGACGTCCCAGCGGCCGAGGGCGGCGCGTTCTGACTGCGAACCGCCCACGCTGGAGCTGAAGGAGACGGTCGTGCGGCGCCCGAACAGGCCGGAGGCGCACAGCACGAGCTCGACGTTGGTCGTGACGAACGCGTCGCTCCCGTTCGACGTGCTGCGGCCGAACTCGAGGCGCCGGTCCGCGAGGGCGCGGCGCAGCTCGGTCCGGATGCGCGCCGCGTCGGCGGGCGAGAGCGCGGCGCCCGGGCCTGCGGCGGCGGCCTCTGCGGGCGCGCACGCGGCGGCGCCGCTCAGGGTCAGGACGGCGAGGGCGGCGATCCGGCGGATGGTCTGCATCGTCTGTCTCCTTCGTGGTTGCGGAGGGACCGTCTCACGGCGCGTGCCACGCGGCGGGCCGCGCGCCGCCGCCGGGGGAGGGGACGAGGGAACGTTCCGTGGTCGCGCCGCCGGTGTTCCATGGAACGTTCGCCCGTGTATGCTGCGCCCGATGTCCGGAGCTCCGCTGGCGCGCCTGCCGACCGCCGACGTGCTGGGCCCGCTGGCCGAGGGCGGCGGCGGCGCGGTGTTCCGCGGCATCTGGCGCGCGTCGGGCATGCCGGTGGCGATCAAGCGGCTGCTCCCGGGACACAGCGGGCGCGCCGCATGGCGGCTGTCGTTCGAGCACGAGGCCCGCTGTGTCGCCTCGCTCGACCACCCCCACGTCGTCGCGCTCCTCGATTACGGCGTCACCGATGAGGGCGAGCCCTACCTCGTGATGCCGCTGGCGGCGGGGACGCTCGCGGACGAGCCGCCGCCCGAGCGGTTTGCGGACGTCTTCGACGTGCTCGGCGCGACGCTCGCCGGCCTGGCGCACGCCCACGCCGCCGAGCTGGTCCACCTCGACCTCAAGCCGCGGAACCTGCTCGTGTTCCGCGACGCGCCGGACGGGCCGCGGCGCATCGCGCTCTCCGACTTCGGGCTCGCGCGGCCGATCGACGCCGCCGTCGAAGGCTTCGCCGGCACGCCGCCGTACATGGCGCCCGAGCAGTTCCTGCCTTCGGTCGGGCCGCTCGGGCCCTGGACCGACCTGTACGCGCTGGGCTGCCTCGCGCACTGGCTGTGCACGGGAGCGCCGCCGTTCGATCATCCCGCCGTCTCGGGCTTCGCCCAGCTCCATCTCAGCGCGCCGCCCCCGCCGCTCGTCGCGCCGTTCGACGTGCCGGCGGGCTTCGCCGCGTGGGTGCGCCGGCTGCTCGGCAAGACGCCCCACGGCCGCTTCGAAGGCGCGGCGGACGCGCTGTACGCCCTCGAGCGCCTCGGCCCGCCGGTGCCGGGCGCGTGCGGGACACGGACGTCCCCCACAGGCGCCGACCTCACCCGCACGCTCGACGCCACCGACCTGGATCTCGAGCCCATCGACGCCATCGCGCACGAGCCGGTCGACGAGGCGGCGCCGCCGGCGCTCGCCCCGCCTCTCCGGACGGACTGGCCCGAGCGGCCGGACGGCGCGCCGGTGGCCGAGGGGCCGTCGCGCGGCCTGCCGGCGCTCCGCACGCCGCGGATGGTCGGACGCCGCCCCGAACGCGCCGCGCTCTGGTCGGCGCTCACCGAGGTCGCCGGGACGGGGCGCCCCCTGCTCGTGCAGCTCGAGGGCGCGCCGGGGCTCGGCCGGTCGCGGCTGCTCGCCGCCTTCGCCGCCCGCGCGCACGAGACCGGGGCCGCCCGCGCCGTGCGGCTCGTCTTCCAGCCGGGCGACGGCAGCTTCGATCTGTCGTCGCGCCTCGTCGTGCGGCTGCTCCACCTCGGCGGGGCGACAGGTCCCGAGCGACGGCGGCAGCTCCACGCCGCCCTGCTCGCCCGTGGCGCCGACGCGCTCGCGCTGCGGCCGGGGCTGTCGGCGCTGGTCGACGACCCGGCGGCGGGCGTGACGGAGACGACGGGCGCCTTCCGCAGCGTGTCCGAGCGGTTCGCCACCGTGCGCGCCCTGCTCCGCCTGCTCGCGCGCGATCGGCCCCTGGTGCTCGCGCTCGACGACGTGCACCACGCGCCGGGCGCGCTCGAGTCGCTCCGCTTCCTGCTTGCCAACGCCGAGGCGCCGGCGGTGCTCTGCGTGTTCGCGGCGGCCGACGCGGCGACGACGCCGGCGCAGCCCACGGGACGGGCGATCGAGCGGCTCGCCGCCGCCGTCGAGCTCCGGCGCCTTCCGCTGTCCCGCCTCGAGCCCGCCGAGATGTCGTGGCTCGTCCGCACGTACGGCGAGCTCACCGGTGTCGCCGCGGCCGCGGTCGAGCAGGTGGCCGACGGCAACCCCGGGCGCGCGCTCGACGCCTGCCGCGCGCGGATCGTGGGCGGCGCCGCGGCGCGGGGCGCGCGTCCGCGCGCGGACGACGCGCTCGAATGCCTGGCGCCGGCCGCCCGCGACCTGCTGGGCCTGCTCGCGCTCGCCGAGGCCGCGTCGCCGCTCCCCGTGCTGGCGGCGGCCCTCGACGCGCTGGGGTGGCCCGGGGCGGGGGACGCGGCGGCGGTGGCGCTCCGGCGCGCGCGGCTGGCCGACATCGAGCTCGACGACGACCACCGGCCTCGATTGCGGTGCGCCGAGCCCGACGTGGCCGAGGCCGCGCGTCGCGCGCTCGTGCAGGCGAGGGGCCTCGCTCCGGCGTGCCGCCTGCTCGGCGCGGCGTTCCGGGCGGACGGCGGCCCGGCGTGGCAGATCGGACGCCTGGCGCTCGAAGCGGGCGAGCCGGGGCCGGCGCTCGAGGCGCTCCTCGGCGGCGCGGAGCAGGCCGTCGCGCGCGGCGAGCCTCGGCTCTCCGCGGTGATCGTCGACCTGCTCGCGCGGGCCCGGGCCGCGTCCGACGTCCTGTCGCCGCGCCTGGCGGCGAGGCTGCACCTCGTCGAGGCGCAGGCGGCGCGACTGCGAGGGGAGTTCGCCGCCGCCGCCGATGCCGCCGCCGAGGCCGAGCGCGCGGCGCTCGAGGCGACCGACGGCCACGTGCTCCCCGCCGCCCGGCTCCTCCGCGCGCGCGCCGCCTGGAACCTCGGCGATGCGGCCACGCCTTCGCTGATCGAGCGCGCGACGGACGCCGCGGGCACTGCGGAGGCCGCCCACGCGCTGCGGCTCCGCGGCCTGTGGCACCTGCACGCCGGCGCGCTGGACCTCGCCGACGCCGACTTCGTCGCCGCCGCCGCGTCGCACGCGGCCCGTGGCGAGCCCGTCTGGGCGGCGGCCTGCACGCTGAACCGCGGCGTGGTGGCGCGGCAGCGCGGCGAGCTCGCGCCCGCACGAGCGTTCGCCGAGGCGGCGCGCGAGGCGTTCGCGCGGCTCGGCGCCGCGTGGGGCCTCGCCGAAGCGGACAACGAGCTGGGCGAGCTGGCCCGCGCCGGCGGCGACTTCGCCCGCGCGGAGCAGCTCTACCGCAGGGTGGTGGCCCACCACCTCGCCAGCGGCTCGGGCGACGCGGTGTTCGCCGAGGTCAACCTCGCCCTAGCGGCGCTCGCCCAGGGGCGGGCCGCCGAGGCGCGCACGACGCTCTACGCCTGCCTCGAGGCGCTGCGCGCCCAGCACCGCGCCCCGTATGTGGCCGCCGCGGAGGTCTTCCTCGCCGAGGCCGCGGTCGCGCTCGGCGACTTCGACGACGCGAGCGCCCGGGCCGCGGCGGCGCTCGCCGGCCTCGCGGCGACCGGCCTCGACGACCGCGACGTCCGGCAGTCGGCGGCGCGCGCGGCGGCGGGCGCGGAGGACGCCGGACGAGGCGAGTGCGCGGCGCTGCTCCGCGCGATCGCCGCCCCCTGATCCTGGCACGACTGGTGCTGAGGCCTGACCCCATGCGCACACGAGCCCTGCTGTTCACCCTCCTCGCCGCCGGCTGCGGCGACGCGCCCGCCGGCGACACCACCGCCGACGGGGCGCTCGCCCTGACGGCCATGCCGGCCCCGACGACCGAGACGCTCCGCGGCGTCTGGGCGGGTCCCGCCACGGCGTGGGCCGCCGGCGACGCCGGCATCGTCCTGCGATTCGACGGCGCGACGTGGCGACGCGTCGAGACCCCGACCGGCGAGGACCTGCTCGCCATCTGGGGCAGCGGCGTGCAGCGGGTGTGGGCCGTGGGCCGCCGCGGGACGATCCTCTCGTTCGACGGCGCGCGCTTCGTGGCCGAGGACTCGGGCGTCGACGTCGACCTGACCGGCGTGTGCGGCAGCAGCGAGGCGGAGGTGTGGGCCGTCGCCGCCGACGGATCGGTGCTGCGGCGCGGCGAGGGCGGCTGGGCGCGCCACCTCGACGCGGGCCCCGCGCTCGCCGCGACGTGGACGGACCGCGCCGACGTCGCGTGGGCCGTCGGCGCGGCGGTCCAGCGCTTCGACGGCGCGGCGTGGCGTCCGATCGCCGCCGACGACGGGGCCTTCCTCGACGTGCACGGCCGCGGCGAGGTCGTGCGCGTGCTGGGTCGGCGCGGGGCCGGGTCGGTCGTCCTCGGCGGCGGCGCGTCCGGGCTTGAGACGATCGCGTCGTTCGACGCGGCGCTCCACGGGCTCGCGCTGCGGGCCGACGGCGACGTGGTCGCGGTCGGGCGCGTCGTCGTCCAGGTCACGCCGGAGGCGACCGCCGAGATCGACGTCGACGGCGCCGAAGGGCGCGCGCTCCTCGACGTCACGGAGAGCCCGGGCGGCCGCCTGTTCGCGGTCGGCGAGGGCGGCCTGGTCGTCAGCGACCGCTGACCGGATCGATGCCCGCCTCGCGGAGCCAGCGGTACAGGGTGTTGCGGCCGCAGCCGAACTGCGCCGCCACGCGGGTGACGTTGCCGCCGTGGGCGCGCAGGGCGTCCTCGAGCTCCGCCGCCGTCGGGCGCGCGCCGCTGTAGCGTCCGCTGCGCGGTGACGGTGCCGGCGCCGGCGCCGCCGCCTCGGGGGGCGGCGCCGGCGCTTCGGGCAGGGCCACCAGCTCGTCGCCCTCCGCGAGCGCCACCGCGCGCTCGATCACGCCGTCGAGCTCGCGCACGTTGCCCGGCCACGTCCGGCGCAGCAGCCCTTCGACGAACGCCCGCGACAGCCGCATCGGGCGCCCGGCGTGGCGCTCGGCGAACGCGGCGGCCAGCAGCGGCACGTCCCCGAGCCGCTCGCGCAGCGGCGGCACCGTCACCACCCAGCGCGACAGGCGCATCCACAGGTCCTGCCGGAACGCGCCGGTCTCGACGAGCGCCGCGAGCGGGCGGTGCGTGGCGGCGACGATGCGCGCGTCGCTCTTCTGCGATCGATCGGCGCCGACCGGGCGGTACTCGCCCTCCTGCAGGAGCCGCAGCAGGCTCACCTGCAGCGCCGGCGACGCGTCGCCGATCTCGTCGAGGAACAGCGTGCCGCCGCTCGCCGTCTCGACGAGCCCGGGGCGCGCGCGGTCGGCGCCCGTGTACGCGCCGCGGGCGTGGCCGAACAGCTCCGCCTGCAGCACCGAGTCGGTCACGCCGCCGCAGTTCAGGCCGACGAGCTCGCCGCGGCGGCCGCTGCCGCGGTGGATCTCGCGGGCGACCAGCTCCTTGCCGACGCCGGTCTCGCCGAGCACCATCACCGGCGCGCTGCGCGGCGCGACCAGGTCGATCTCGTGGAGCAGGTGCGCCAGCTCGGGGCTCGTCCCGAGGAGGCGCGGGTGACGCGGCTCGGGGAACGCCGTCGCCGGGAACGTCGAGACGCGCAGCAGGACGCCGCCGAGCCCGAGCAGGTCCCCCGGCCCCACGGTGGCCCGTTCGACGCGCCGCCCGTTGACGAACGTGCCGTTGCGGCTGCCGAGGTCCTCGACCGTCGCGGCGAGCTCGTCGCCGACGTCGAGGCGCGCGTGTCGCCGGGAGATGCGCTGCTCGTCGAGCACCGCCGCGCCGAACAGGGTCGACTCGCGGCCCAGCTCGAGGGCGACGCGCGCCCCGAGGCTCGTCGTGCGCCCGACGTGCCGCGGCTCCGTGTGGTGGACGACGGTCAGGCCCAGCACGCGGCGACGCTCGCTCGCGGGCGCCGCCGCGTCGCCGGTCGTCATGGTCAGCGTGTTCGACATGCGCGGCAGGATACGCGGAACGTTCCACCGAACACACATGGAACGTTTCATGTCTCCGGCGGGCACGGTGGCACCGCGCTCCGTCGCTGGCATGCCCTTCGCAATCTCCCCGTTCCGAGACCGACGAACGAACCAACACACGAAAGGACAGGGACATGAACCGGATCATCACCGCGCTGCTCGCCTTCGGAACGCTGACCACCGCCGCCCAGGCCACCGAGCGCGACGGGGTGCGCTGCCCCGACGGCACGCAGGCCGAGATCTCGCGCGGCGCCCTGCGCTGCAAGCGCTTCGCGGAGCTCGAGTCCATCTGTTCGCCCGTCGTCTTCGGACGCGGCGTGAACGGCAACATCACCATGGACTCGCGCGGCGTCGACCAGTGCCTCGCCGTCGTGACCGGCGAGACCCGGCCGTCGGTGATGCGCCCGCCGGTGCCCGGCGTCGACCCGCCGGCCCGCACGTTCCGCCGCGTCGTGAACCCGACGGGACCCGACAAGTTCGTCTCGACCGAGGCGTCGTTCGCCTTCCCCGAGAAGATGCCGCCCTACCTCGGCGACGCGTCGAAGGGCGTCGTCTGCCCGTCGGGCTACGAGCGCAAGGCAATCGAGAGCCGGAGCGATCGCCTCCTCGGCATCCGCTGCGAGGAGCTGCCGAAGCGCGCCGTGTGCGACGCCGGGTGGTCGATCGACCGCGAAGACGGCCGCGACCGGTGCAAGAGCCGCGATCTCCTCGGGAACCTGGTGATCGGCCAGTACACGATCCCCGAGAACGCCGGGTACGCCGGCGTGATGGGCAATCCGTCGTCCCACGGCTGGACGCTCGAGACCGACCGCAATGGCATCACCGATTACTGGGCGCGGCGCGTGAAGGCCTTCCGCTTCCCCGTGATCCGCTGACGGGTCGGCGCTGAGCGATGGGCGCGGTGGCCCGCGCCGCGCGCGCTTCGACGAAATCGTGAATGAACTCGCGAGGGCCGCGTCGGTACGAGTGCACCTCGACGGCTGCGGCCGAACACAACGGAGTCATTCATGCGTCTCGTCCGGACACTCATGCCCGTTCTGGCACTCGCCCTGCCCGCGTGCGACCTCGACCTCGGCGGGCCGCCGCTCCACACCAGCCTCAATCCCAACGCCGGCAGCCCGCTGGACGGGGTCTCCGTGCCGCCCGCCACCCCGAGCGACGGCGCGCCCGACGGCGAGAAGGGCGTGCCGGTGAGCGATGCCACGGATCCCATCGGCACGTACGTCGAGAACGACTGGGTCGAGGCGAGCGAAGACAGCGAGGCGACCTTCTCGGTCGACGTGGACCACGCGAGCTACACCCGGACGCGCGGCGAGCTGCTGGCGAGCGCGCTCCCGCTGCCGGGCGACGTGCGCGTCGAGGAGTTCGTCAACTACTTCGACTACGGTTACCCCGCGCCGGACGCCGGCTCGCCCGACCCGTTCTCGGTCTTCTTCGAGGGCGCGCCGAGCCCGTTCGGCGAGGGGCTGCACATGCTGCGCCTCGGCATCCAGGGCGGCGCGGTGGGCGTGAAGGACCGCCCCGCCGCGAACCTCGTCTTCCTGCTCGACGTGTCCGGCTCGATGGGCCAGTCCGACAAGCTGCCGCTGCTGCAGGAGTCGATGCTCGTGCTGCTCGGCTCGCTCGACGAGCGCGACACCGTCGGCATCGTCACCTACGCCGGCATCGAGCGCGTGGCCCTGTCGCCGACGCCGGTGGCGGATCGCGCGACGATCGAGGCGGCCATCCGCGGCCTCACGAGCGGCGGCAGCACGAACGGCGAGGGTGGCATCCGCGCGGCCTACGATCTGGCGCGCGGCGCCTTCGTGGCCGATGGCATCAACCGCGTCATCCTCGCCACCGACGGCGACTTCAACGTGGGACTCACCGACGAGCCGCTCGTGCAGCTGGTCGAGAAGTTCGCCGACGAAGGCATCACGCTGACCGGTCTGTTGTTCGGCCGCGAGGGCGTCGACGATGCCTTCATGGAGGAGCTCACGAACCGCGGCGACGGCAACTACTATCACATCGACCGGCTCGACGAGGCGGTGCGGGTCCTCTCGACGGACGTCGTCGGCACGCTCATGGTGGTCGCGCGCGACATGAAGGTGCAGGTGCACCTGAACCCGAAGGTCGTGCAGGCCTACCGCATCGTGGGCTACGACAACCGCGTCATCGCCGACGAGGACTTCGCCAACGACTTCGTGGACGCCGGCGACCTCGGCGCGGGCGACTCGGTCACTGGCCTGCTCGAGATGCGCCTCGCCGACGGTGAGCACGCGCCCACGGACCTCGTGGCCGAGGTGCGCATCCGCTACAAGTCCGCCGGCAACATGGAGAGCAAGGAGCTGAAGTGGCCCATGCTCGTGTCGGACATCCGCGACGGCGCGAGCGAGATCTCGAACAGCATGCGCCTCGCGCTGGGCGTCGCCGAGTTCGCCGAGATCCTGCGCCACAGCCGGCACTCGGACGGCGCGCGCTTCCAGGAGGTCATCGATCTCATCTCCGACTTCGCCGAGGGCGACGGCGACGTGGACGAGCTCGTCCGCCTCGTCCAGCGCGCGCAGGCCCTGTGGCCGCGCTGACGCCGAACGGCCTACGCGGATTGTGAATCCCGCCCCGCCGTGTTACGTCGCACGCCGAGACACACGCTGCCCGGAGACCTCCCATGCGCCCGTCCGCGCGCCTCCTCCCCCTCGCGCTCCTGGCCACCGCCTGCGGCGGCGGGCCCGTGAAGACCGACGCCCACGGCGTCCCCTCCGACACACCGGTGCGCCTCACGCCGCCCGCGCAGTCGGTCTTCCTGCGGGCGTCGTTCGACGCCGATCCGTCGCCGTACCTCGGACGCTTCCTGCCCGACGGGCTCGCGGGGGAGGCCACCGACGAGAACCAGGCGGCCGCCACGCGCTGCAGCCGCTACGTGAAGACCGAGGTGGTGCCCGCCTCGGGGAGCTTCGACGAGACGCTCAACAGCGCGCTGGGCGTGAGCGCGTCGCTCGGCTTCGAGCAGCTGCCGTCGGGGCCGGGCGGCGCGGTCGAGGCCGCGTACGGGAAGGGCAGCGCGCTGCGCGTGCGCTACACGCTCACCGCGAAGATGCGCGCCATCGTCACCGACCCCGACGCGTTCGACCAGTGCTGCCGCGCGGCGCCCGACCAGTGCTCGAACCGCTTCCTCGGCGAGATGCTGCGCGGCACGGGCGAGGTCTTCCAGTACGCGGGCAACGAGGCGGGGGCCAAGGCGGGCGGCCGGAACCCGCTGGCCGGCGTCGAGGGCGGCCTCGAGTTCAAGCAGGGCGCCGCCTGGAAGCGGGTGACGCGCTTCGAGGACGTGTACTTCGCGTTCCGCACGCAGGCCGCGCGCCTCGCCGCGCCCGCCGCCGACGCCGGCGGCGACTGCGGCTGGGCGAACGCGGTGCCGCGGAGCCTCGACGGCGAGTACTTCGTCGGCGTCTCGACGCCGGCGGCGAGCGAG
The DNA here is from genome assembly GCA_963169045.1 of Myxococcota bacterium. GTDB lineage: Bacteria > Myxococcota_A > Bradymonadia > UBA7976 > UBA1532 > CAUJDF01. Next base: position 187,886 of record CAUJDF010000028.1, on the reverse strand, counting down.
GCGCAGGCGCGCGACCTCGCCGCCCGCAACGCGCAGGTCCAGGCGGTCCGCTACCTGGGCGAGCAGGTCTCGGCGTCGACGAAGACGAAGTCCCACGCGCTGCAGGGCTACCTCGAGGACGAGGCGCTCGTGCAGACGGCCGCCGCCGGGGTGACGCGGCGCGTGCGCGCCGAGAAGTGGTGCCCGGCGGAGCGCATCGACACCCCCGAGGGGGCGCACTTCACGTCCAAGGTGCTGGTCTTCTTCCCGAACGCGGAGATCGACGCCGCCACGCGCGACGCCGCCGCCGCCATCCGCGCGAAGCTCCAGGCCGAGGGTCGCCTGAAGCCCGAGGACGCGCGCGCGCTCGACGAGGCCGGCCGTGCGCCCTGAGGCGCGCCTCGCCCTCGCGCTCGCGCTGACCGCGTGTGGCGCCCCGCCGAAGCCCGCGCCCGAGGCCGCCGCGCCGCCGGCGCCGCCGCCCGCCGATCCCGCCGCCTGGACGTGCGCCGGCCACCTCGTGCCGCCCACCGGCTACCTGCAGGAGACGCGCTTCGGCGATCCCGGCGCCGTCGACCGCGTGGGGCGCGAGGCGATGCAGGCGCTGCGCGCGAAGGTGTGCGGCGCCGACTGCGGTCCGCTCGAGGCGTCGTTCAGCCTGTGGAAGACGGGCGAGGGCGGCGGCCGCGCGTGCGCGATGGCGGTGGTCAAGCAGGCGGCGGTCGAGGCGTGGCGCGCCGAAGCGCTGTCGACCGAGGCGCTCGACTTGGCGCTGGCCCGCGCCGCGCGCGCCGTCGCGCGGGACCTCCCGAAGGGCGCGCGGGGGCAGGTCGGCCGCATCGACGACGCCGGCGCGCCGGGCGGGACGCGCGTGCGCTGGCTCATGCCGCGCCTGCTGCGCGCGCTCCAGGAGGCGGGCGTCGCGATGACCGATCCGCCCGCCGGCTGGGACGGCCGCAGCGTCCCCGCCGGCTGGACGATCGTCGTCAGCGGCACGCTCACGCCGCGCAGCGAGCGCGGGCTGCCCGTGCTCGAGCTCGCCATCGAGGGCCGCGTGCGCGAGGGCGGCGGCGTGGTCGTGCGCGCCGGCGAGCCCGTCGTCTTCCCGGCGGCGGTCGCGCCCTACGTCGACGCGGCGTTCCCGGCCGGGCCGCCGAGCGATCCGGGGCTGCGCATCGCGGTGCAGGGGGCGGCGGGCGGCGGCCTGTGCGGCGGCCAGCGCACGCACGTCACGCTGCAGTCCGACGCGCCCGCCGACGTCCGCGTGTTCGACCTGTACGGCGACGGGGAGGCGCTGCTGCTGCACGCCGGCCCGGTGCCGGCGGGCACGCCGGTGCCCCTCGGCGATCCGGCGGGCTTCGAGGCGCTGCCGGTGCCCGGCCACGACGCGGAGCGTTTCCTCGTCGTCGCCGGCGACTTCGGCGCCCTCGGCAAGGCCGCCGCGCCCTGTCGGGTGCCGTCCGGGCTCGCGCGCAGCCTGCACCGCTTCGAAGGTCTGCCGGCGGGCGCCCGGGTGGCCCACGACGGCTTCCGCATCTACGACGGACCCCCGTGCGCGCCGCTGCCCGAGGCGCGGCGCGCCGAGATCGCCCGCCAGCTCCGGGAGGTGCCCCCGTGCGCGCCCTGATTTTCGCCGCCGCCGCCGCGCTCGTGCTCGTGGCCTGCGGCGGCACGCCGATCCGACTGCCCCCCAAGACGACGCCGGCGCGCACGCGCATCGCCATGAAGTTCGAGGTCGATCCGGCGCTCCTGCAGGCGGCCGAACCGCAGGCGATGCCGTTCCCCGAAGAGACGCCGCAGACCGCGCAGGTCCGCGAGATGCTCGCGCAGCAGGCGGCGGCGCAGCGGCGCGCGCTCGCCGAGACCGGCACCCGCCTCGAGGACGCCTTGCGCGAGGGCCTGTTGCGCCATCAGGTGGGGTTGCCCGCCCCGGACGACGCGGCGGACGTGCGGCTGACGGGGCGCGTCGCGCCGAGCCCCACCGGCGGCATCGAGGTGAGCTGGCAGCTCGTCGAGCCCGGCCACGGGACGACGGTCGCCGCCGGCGTCGCGCGCGACGCGTTCTTCCGCGGCTACATGGACAACCTCCGCGACCAGGTGCTCGCCGGCCTGCTCGGCATCGACATCGACAGCTTCTCGAGCGGCGCGCCGGTCGTCGCCGTCGGCCCCTCGCTCGACGCGGCGCCCGCCTCGAAGACCGACGGGCGCAACGCCTGGGCGGTGGTCGTCGGCGTCGAGCGCTACCGCGAGGCGCTGCCCGAGGCGACCCACGCCGAGTCGGATGCGCGCACGTTCGCGCTCTACGTGCAGCGCACGCTCGGCCTGCCGGCGGACCACGTGAAGGTGCTCGTCGGCGATCGCGCCGGCCTCGCCGACATCCGCTCCGCCGTCGAGGAGTGGCTGCCGCGCAACGCGGTCACCGCCGGCGGCCGCGTGTACTTCTTCTTCTCGGGCCACGGCGCGCCCGACCCCGAGACGGGCGCCGGCTACCTCGTGCCTTTCGACGCCGATCCCGCGTACCTCAAGACCCGCGGCCTCGCCGTCGAGGCGCTGTACGCCGCGCTCGGCCGCCTGCCGGGCCAGCAGAGCGTCGTCATCCTCGACGCGTGCTTCTCGGGCGGCGGCGTGCGCAGCGTGCTGGCCGCCGGGACGCGCCCGCTCGTGCCGGTCAAACCGTCGGACGCGCCGTCGGGCGTGGTGGCGCTCGCCGCCGCCGGCCCCAAGGAGACGACGGGCGCTTCCCGCGAGGCGTCCCACGGCCTGTTCTCGTGGTACGTGCTGAAGGGCCTGGGCGGCGACGCCGACGCCGACGCCGACGGCCACGTGACCCTCGCCGAGCTCACCGGCTTCGTCCAGCGGGGCGTGGCCGCCGACGCCCGCCTCGACAACCGCGAGCAGACGCCCACGCTGTCGGCGCCCGCCGGCTTCGATCCGGCGTCGCTGCGCCTGGTCGAAGGCCTGCAGCCGCGGCGCTGATCGCCGCCGGCCGTCTTGGACGACCGACCGGGCCTCACCTCAGGTAGCGTATCGACTTCACGAAGCCGCTGTTCTTGATCGTCACGCGCGCGCTGCCCGGCCCCGGCACCTCGCAGTTGCCGCTGATGTTCACGAACACCGGCCCCTGCAGGTCGCGCTGCACCTGGAACACGGCCACCTTCTTCAGGTGGCAGGGATTCGACGGCGTGCAGTTCGTCCCGTTGTGCTCGCTGATGGCGCCGGGCTCGATGGCCTCGAGCTGGCCGCCGTTCACGTCCTCGCGGTCGCGCGTGAGGAACATCCGCAGCCCGAGGTTGACGCGGTGGTCCGTCTCGGCGTCGACCACCGCCCAGACCCGGAACTTCTCGCCGGCCCGCAGGTCGCGCCCGCCGGCGAGGCGGTGCGAGTAGAGGCGCTCGTCCCGCCCGTTCGAGGCCATCGGCAGGCCGCCGCCGCGCACGTTGTCCTTCGTCTCGCGCACGATCTTGTCGGACGGCGCGAGCCCGCGCTCCCGGATGACCATGAGGCGGCCGCGGTCCTGCTCCACCTCGCCGTTCGCCAGGAAGTTGCCCTCGTTGGCGCCGATGAGGAGCTTGTCGGCCCCGCCCCGCCGCGCCTGCCGGTCATAGGCCCACACCACGAGGTTGATGTGGCACGAGTTGTCGTTCACGCAGCCGGGCGCGCCGCCGTCGAGCGTCTTCGACGCGGCGGTGAAGTCGATCACCTCGACACAGTGGTGCTCCTGCTTCGTGCAGGTGAACGTCTTCACGTCCGACAGCGCCATGCTGCCCTGGCGCGACGGATCCGTGCCGCCACGGTCGCCGGTGAGCACGAGCTGCATGCGAACCGTCGGGTTGTAGTCGCAGCCCGGCGCCTGCTGGCCGATGTCGCACCGCGTCGTGACCTGCAGCTCGGCCGCCGCGCGCAGGACGTCGCCGCGCTGCAGGTTGGGGATGTCGCGCGGCTCGAGGCGCATGATCACGAACCGCTCGGCGTCGGCGTCGCGCCCGATGGGGATGAGCTCGCGCAGCTCGGGGTTGTCGATCCGGCCCCAGCCCATGGCGCTCTGGCCCCGGCCGGGCGCGTTGCCGCGGCCTTCGCCGGCCTCGCGGGCCAGCTCGTCGTCCGGCGGCACCTCGTCGAGGCGGCGGCCGTCGTCGGGATCGAGGGGCGGCTCGGGCGGCGCCGGCGCAGCATCGGGCGGCGCGGCGGCATCGCCGGTCGCCGCCGCGTCGGGCGTCGCGCCGTCCGCGCGCTCGCCGGCGTCGGGCGGGCGCGATGCGTCGGCGCCCGGGCCTTCGCTGGCGTCGGGCTCGCCCGCGCCGTCGGGCGCCATCGCCCCCGCGAACGCGTCGGACGCGGCGTCCGGAGGCTCGCCGCCGCCCGCCCCGCCGGACGCCTCGCACCCGAGCGCCGCCACCCACAGCGCCACCGCCACCACGCTCCGGACGTCTCGTCGCATGGCCCCACCTCCCGCTCCCCCTTCGATAACACCAAAGGTCCCGCTCGGCTACCGGGCCTGACGCCGAGAATTTCCGCAGGTCCCCCGCGTCCCGTTGTTCCGGTCGCGGGCCCCTGTCACGCTCGCCGCACGAGGAGGCAGCATGAACACAGGGTGGAGCGGGCGATGCGTCGCGTGGGCGGTCTTCGCGTCCCTGATCGTCGGCGCGGTGGCGACGGCGGCCGCCGCCCCGGCGCCCCGGCGCACGCTCGCGCCGGCGATCGGAGGCGCCGTGGACGTCGTCCTCACGGCGTGCGACGCGAAGCGTCGCGACGAGGTGGCGGCGGCCCTCGAGCGCGCCGGCGTGAGCGCCGCCGAGGCGAAGCACGCGGTCGCGAAGCCGCCGGCGGTGGTGAAACGCGGCCTGAAACCCAAGGAGGCCGAGGCGCTGAAGGCGCAGCTCACGGCGGCCGGCGCGACGATCGAGGTGCGCGCCGCCGAGCGCGAGGCCGGGCGTCCGCGCCTCCCGGCCGGGGTCCGCTACGACGTCGTGCTCCTCGGCCACGGCCCCGGCCCGAGCCGCGTGGTGGCGGCGCTGCGCGCGATCGCCGGCATCGACGAGGGGGCCGCCATCGCCCTGGTCGACCGCCTGCCGAGCCTCGTCAAGGCCGACGTCCCCCAGGCGACCGCGCGCGACATCGAGCGGCAACTCGCGGCGGCGGGCGCCGACGCGGAGGCGCGGCCGGCGGGCGGCGCGCTGCCCGCGCCCACGGCCGCGGCGGCGGCGAGGTACTTCGTGGTCCTCGCCGCCGTGCCCGAGCCCCGAAGGGAGACGATCGCGGTGCACATGCACGAGATGTTCTCCATGGGGCTCGACGAGGCCCGGCGCGCCCTCGAACGCCTGCCCTGGACGTACCGGACCGGCGTCGCCGCCCCCGTGGCCCGAGATCGGGAGCGCATCCTCTTCGCGCGGGGCGCGACGGTCGAGATCTGGCCCGTGGACAAGCCCTGGGACGTCTGGCTGAGCCACGCCGGCCCGAACCGGTCGACCGTCGTCCGCACCGTCCAGCGCCTCACCGGGCTGGGCGGCGCCGAGGCGAACCGGCTGGTCGACGCCGCCCCGGCGCGCGTGCGGGCGGGGCTGATGCGCCTCGAAGCCGATGAGGCGATGCAGGCCCTGCGCGACGCCGGCGCCACCGCCGAGCTCCGGTAGATCGCACACGGCGTTCCGCCGCGACCGTTTCCGACACGCGCCGTGCGCTCCGCGCGCAACCCTCCGTCCCCACTGGCGAATTCAGAAAATCGATCGACGCGTCGTCGGGCGCCTTCGCGACGCCGCGCCGCGTGGGGGAGACCGGCACGAAGCCGGTCGTGGAGGAGACCCCATGAAGCTCGCATCGGTCACCGCGCTCGCCGTCCTGCTCGCCGCCACCGCGGCCCAGGCCACCTGCACCTACGACATCGACTCGCGCGTCCAGGTGAGGCACGAACGCCTGCGCGAGTTCGAGCGCTCGCTCGCCGCGCGGATGGGCGTCAGCGTCAACGACATCGACGCGCCCGTCTCGCCCCTGGCCGGCGTGAAGTGGCGCATCCAGGGCCGCAGCCGCGTCGGCCTCGTCTGGGGGACGTGGCTCACGTGGGACGAGGGCTACACCGACTCGCAGGGGCGCTTCGACTACGTCGACCCCGACAAGTCCTGCATCCGCCGGCAGGTGCGCATCCAGGTGGCCTTCGAGAACGACCGGCAGCGGGTGGCCGCGCCCGCCGGCTGGCCGATGCTGCTCGGCGCCGTGCTCGTGGGCTCGGCGGCGTCGGCGCCCTCGCCCTGGTACGACGTGTTCTTGGCCGAGGTCGGCAGCACGAACCTGACGTTCGACGATCCGATCGTCTTCCGCGCCCCGGCGGCCAACGACATGCCGATCCCGCCCACCCTGGGCGAGCCGCTTTCGCGCACGCGGGCCGAGATCTGGGTGCTCGTGTCGCGGCTTCGCAGCGCGATGGCTTCGCTGGGCGCGGAGTACGCATTCGATCCCACTCCGCTGATCGTGGTCTATCCGACTGACATCCGGGAAATCTCGAACGCCGAGGAACAGAGCTTCGCGGATCCCATCCATCCCAACAACCCGGTCTACATCCACCGCAACGCCGACGGCACCCGGGATCAGGGCAACGTGAAGACCGTCCTGCACGAGCTGATGCACGTGTGGGCATACCAGAACACGCACGGCGAGGACGCCATGCTGCTCGAGCTCGTGATGTCCCGCGACACGCACGCCTGCAAGGACGAGACGCTGGCCCCGTTCCACGAGGCGTTCGCGGAGTACGCGTCGCAGCAGGTGTTCGAAATGCTGTTTCCGGGTCTGCCGGTCGACAGCGAGTTCAGCTCGCCGGCGCGACCGCTCTCCCGGCGGACCCTCACGTCGGGCGTCGACTGCCTCGGCGACCGCGTGATGGACGACGAGCACGACCTCGAGCATTGCGAGAACGGCTGGATGTCGATCTTCCACACGCTCACGATGGGCGCCCCGCTCTTCGAGTACGGCGACCCGGTCGGCGGGGGGGTGACGGCGCTCGGCGACAGCCTGTGCCGCGAGGCGACGAAGCGGCTGGCCATCCCGGCGATGTCGTGCGGCGTCTCCTTCGCCGACCTCCTGAGCGTCTTCCTCGGCGCGAACGCCGTCGACAAGGGCGACGACCTGCGCGCCGCCGACCTCACGCTGCAGGAGTTCCTGGCCCGCGCCGTCGACCTCGACGTCCTCTCGGCGGCGCAGATGAGAGACACGAAGGACCTGCTCGACCCCGAAGGCAGCCTCGAGGCCGAGGACACCTCGCTGTGCGAGTGGAAGCTGAATCTGGGGCTCCCCAACTTCTCTCTCTGACAGCGCTTGAGTCCCCGCCGCGCACGCTGCACGCTGCACCCATGTTCACCCTCCTCGTCGGGCTCCTCGCCACCTCGCCGGCGTTCACCGACCTCGCCGCCGGCGGCGACCACACCTGCGCGCTGCGCGCCGACGGCCGCGTCGCCTGCTGGGGACGCAACGGCGACGGCCAGCTCGGCGACGGCACGACCGAGGATCGCCCGCGCGCGGTGTGGGTGGCCGGCCTGACCGACGCCGTCGAGATCGACGCCGGCAACCGCTCGACGTGCGCCCGCCGCAAGAACGGCCAGGTGACCTGCTGGGGCGCCTGCGAGGCGCCCGACTGCCCGCCCGAAGCGGGGACGCGGCGCACCGTCGCGGGCTTGTCCGACGCTCGCGACATCGCGCTGGCCGACCACTTCGGGTGCGCCGCGCGGGCCGGCGGCGAGCTCGCCTGCTGGGGGAGCGTCCCCGGGGCCGAGGGCCACGCGGCGGCGCGGCCGGTCGCCGGGCCGCGCGACGTCGCGGGCATGGCCGCGGGCCACGAGTTCCTCTGCGCGTGGACGAAGGACGGCGCGGTCTGGTGCCTCGGCAAGCGGACCTGGGAGTCGGTGGAGGGCGTCGACCCGCAGGCGCCGTCCGAGACGGCGACGCCGGTGCGCCTCGCCAGGCTGAACGGCGTGCGCGCCCTGGCGGCGGACTGGACGTCGCTGTGCGCCGCGGGCCCGGACGGCGTGCGCTGCTTCGACGAGCCGGCGGCGACGGCGCTCCCCGCCGACGTGCCGCAGGTGGAGGTGGGGCTCTTCCACAAGTGCGCGCGCCTGGCCGACGGCGAGGTCCGCTGCTGGGGCTCGCGGGCGCCCGACGCGCGGGGCGGCTGGGTGGAGACGCCTGCGCCGGTGTCCGTGCCCGGCGCCGGGCCCGCGCTCGACGTGGCGGTGGGCACGGGGCACGCCTGCGCGCTGCGCCGCGACGGCGGCATCGTCTGCTGGGGCGAGAACGCCGAGGGGCAGCTCGGCGACGGGCGACCGCTCGTCCGGCCCGTCCCCGCGCGGGTCGACGGCGTGCGCGACGCGATCGCGCTCGGCGCCGGCTCGTCGCTGACGTGCGCGCTCGGCCGCGACGGCCGCGCCCGCTGCTGGGGCGACGCGACGTGCGCCGATCCGCAGCCGGTCGAGTTCCCGGCGGGCGACCTGAAGGCGTTCGACACCGCGCTCAACGTCGCGTGCGGTCTGCGGCGCGACGGCACCCTGACCTGCCGCCGCTGGGAGCGCGGCGCGGGCTGGAGCGACGAGGAGGTGCCCGCCGACCTCGGCCCGCTCGACGCCTTCGCCGTCTCCGACGAGCACGCGTGCGGGCTGCGGGCCGGACGCGTCCGGTGCTGGGGCGAGGACGAGCAGGGCCAGGTCGGCGCCGACGTCCCCGACGAGGAGACCACGGCGGCCGTCGGGCCCCCGGGCGGTGTCGCCGGACTCAGCGCCGGCGAGTACCACACCTGCGCCCGCCTCGGGTCCGGCGAAGTCTGGTGCTGGGGCACGCTCACCGGCTTCCGGCCGCAGCCGCTCCGGCGCATCGAAGGCATCGCCACCGCCGAGGAGATCGCCTCCGGCGCGGGCCACGCCTGCGCGCGCCTGCGCGGCGGCGACGTCGCGTGCTTCGGCGACATGGGCTACGGCGAGCAGTTCGTCGACACCGAGAAGCCGAAGACGATCAAGGGCCTGCACGGCGTGTCCGGGCTGCGGGGCGGCACGCACGTCACCTGCGGTCTGCGCGGGGGCAAGGCGATCTGCTTCGGCGAGAACGGCGACGGCCAGCTCGGCGACGGCACGCGCGCCGATCGCGCGGCGCCGGTGGCGGTGAAGCTGCCGGGGCGCGCGACCGCCGTCGCCGTCGGCTTCCGCCACACGTGCGCCGTCGACGCCGCGGGCGCGGTCTTCTGCTGGGGCCGCGACCACCACGGACAACTCGGCGACGGGCGCGTCAGCTGGTGCGGGCGCCCGTCCGCGGTCCTGCCGCCTCGGTGAGACGGCGCGCGGCGTCGCCGCATCCGATCGGCGGGCCCGTCGGCCCGGAGCCAGATCCATGATCGAGGTCCGCTCTTCGCCCATCCACGGCCGCGGCGTCTTCGCCGCCGCGCCCATCCCGCGCGACACCCGCTTCCACGTGGCCCACGTGCTCGCGCTCGACTGTCACGACACGGCGCGTCTCCACGGGACGCGCCTCGGCGCCTACGTGTTCGACCTCGGGCCCTGTCCCTGCGCGTGCGGCCGCAACCGCCACGGCGTCGCCTTCAGCCCACTGTCGTTCGCCAACCACGACGCCGCCGGCAACGTCGACTTCGACATCGACCCCGCGACGCTGCGCATCGAGTGTCGCGCGCTGCGGGACATCGCCGCCGGCGAGGAGATCACGATCGACTACGGGCCGTTCGCCGCGGAGCTGGGGCTGCCGACGGTGCGGTGAGGGGCGGGGAAGCGGCAGGGGAGGGGGCCCGCTTCGGACGGGCGAACGTTGGCGACGCTCAGTCGGGCGTGCACCCGTCGCCGCCGCACACGTCGACGATCTCGCCCGTCTCGAAGAACCGCAGCATCTGCGCCTGGTGGTGCGCGGCGCGCCGCGGCTTGCCGTGCGGGTCGCCGAGGTCGTCCATCGGCGCGTGGTTGCCGGGGGCGGGCCACGGGTTGCCGAAGTCGTAGATCACGAGGCCCGAGCCGCGGTGCGGGGAGGGCACCGTCTCGACGAGGTCGACGGTGGGACGCTCCGGGTGATACGGCGCCAGCATCTCGACGCCGACGCCGGAGCGCGCGACGACCTCGGTCGTCACCGTCGCCACCTGGTAGTCGCCCTTGGCCGTCGCCAGCAGCACGTCGTGGGACGGCGTGTCGGGGAAGGGCTCGGCCTTGATGTGGCGGTAGTAGGAGACGGGGTCGGTGCTGTTCCAGAGCTGCTGCACCGTCGACAGGATGACCGCCTGCTGCGCGCGCCCGGTGTACGTCGCCTCCATGACCACGAAGAACGGGTCGAAGTCCACGGAGCGGTGCAGGAGCGTCGAGTAGTTCTGTCCCGGCACGCCGAGCTGGCCGCGGGTGATGTCCTGCGTGAGCGCCATGAACGTGGCGCCGTAGATGCCGCCCTGGGAGATGCCGTTGTAGTAGAGGCGCGACGTGTCGAGCACCACGTTGCGGTCCGTGAGCTCCTCGAGGCCGGGGAGGCGCTCGCGCATGGCGCGCGTGAGGAGCAGGAACTCGAGCATGCCCTGATGCATGCGGTCCGCGAGCCAGACGAAGGCGCGGAAGTCGGTGACGATGAAGTGGGTGCGCGGCTCGTCCTCGGCGGACATGCCCGTCCAGTCGGCGGCGACGAAGAGGAGGCGGCCGGCGTTGGCCACCTCGCCGAGGTAGTCGGCCTCGACCTGGTCCGCCTCGCCGAGCAGGCCGTGGCCGAACTCGACGAGGCCGTGGGGCGCGCCGTCGAGCGCCGACCACGGCACCATCGCGATGAAGCGCGGCGTGCGCTCCCCCACGGCCTCGGGCAGACCGTCCGTGCCGCGGCGCAGGACGAAGCCCTCGACGCCGTCGACGACGAACGGCGTGGTGTAGTCGGGCACGTGGAAGCGGCCCTCGATGCGCAGCGCCCACTGCGCGTTCACCGGCTTGCCGCTGCCGTCGTCCTCGCGGACGTACTCGGTCACGGCGAGGTCGGAGAGCTCGGGCCCGGAGGGGCCGACGGCGGCGAGCGCCTCGTCGCGCATGTGGAGCATCGGGCCGTGCATCGCCGCGCACGAGGCGGTGTGGAAGTCCCAGGCCAGCGTCAGGTCGCCGCGGGCGACGCCCTGCGCCTCGAGGATCGAGAACACCTCGTCGAAGCGCGCCTGGCGCGGGGCGAGCGCGGGGTCGCCGGCGGTGTCGCCGTCGCGCAGCTTCGCGAACGCCTCGCTCGGCGCGATGGCGGCGCCGCCCGTGTCCCGGAGGCCGCGGAAGGCGACCACGTACCGCTTGTCCTCGCCGAGCAGGACGGCGGGGCGCACGAACAGCGTCTTCTTCGCGGCGTCCGGCTCGAGCGCGTCGAGCTCCGCCCAGTAGGGGATGCGGCGGACGTTCGCGCCGTCGACCTCGAACCAGAGGATGGGCGCGTCGGCCGCGAGCGAGCGCGCGACGTGGTTCTCGTCGGGCAGGGTCGAGGCGTCGAGGTGCGGGAAGATGACGAGCAGCGGCGAGTCGGGGCCGTAGCCGTCGAGGCGCGCGTAGGGCGCGGGATCGATGCGCGCGCCGGCGTTGTTGGCCGGCAGCGTCTCGGCGCCGAAGGTGAGCGTGTAGCCGGTCTCGCGGCGCGCGTCCAAGGCCAGGTACAGGTTCGAGGGCCACGGCATCGCGCAGGCCTCGGGGACGAGCGGGTCGCAGTCGGTGACCGGGCCCGGGGGCGCACCGCCCGCGCCGCCCGCGCCGCCCTCGCCGCCGCCCTGACCGCCGCCGCCGCCCTGACCGCCGCCCTCGCCGCCGCCGCCGCCTTGACCGCCGCCGCCGCCCGCGCCGCCCTGACCGCCGCCCGCGCCGCCCGCGCCGCCGCCGTCGTCCCCCCCGCACGCCGCCAGCGCCAGCAGCCCCGCCATCCACGTCCGCATCGTGACCTCCGCCATGTCGGCGCCCAGCGTGCAGCGGCGCAGGCGGCCGCATCAAGCCCCCCGCGTCCGACCCTGGCCGGGGCGAAACGGGACGCTCGGCACCCTCGGGGAGGCCCCGATGTCGGCATCCCCGGTGCAGGGAGGGGGGGTGACGGCGCGCGGGGCGGGCGCCGAAGGAGGTGGAACATGGCGCGATGGCACTGCGGCCTGCTGCTCGCGGGCCTCGTCGCGGTCGGCTGCAGCTCGAGCGCCGAGTATGTGGCGACCGAGAACACACAACGCGTGGGCCCCGACCTGCGGGCCGCCTACTACGAGCTCGAGGTCGGCGGTCAGAACGTCGGCGACGTCCGCGTCTGGTCGCCGGGCGGCTACAAGCGGGACGTCGGCGGCGAGAAGGAGCGGATCGTCCAGGGCACGATGCGCATTCGCAACGACAGCGACCAGCCCCTGCAGTTGCAGGTGGATCGCACCTACCTCGAGATCGTCGTCGAAGGGCACGACTTCCTGACCGTCGAGAAGCCCTCCCGCGTCGAGGGCGCCACGACGGTGCCGCCGCGCTCCTCCCAGCGCGTCGACCTGTTCTTCACGCTGCCGGCGGGCGTCGATCCCAAGGACGTGAAGGGCTTCGAGCTCGACTGGGTGCTCGACACGCCGGCCGGCCTCTACAGCCAGTCGACGCCGTTCCAGCGCGAAGGCACCGAGCAGCGGTACGGCTACTCGCCGTACTACCCGAGCTGGTACTGGTACGACCCGTTCTGGGGCCCGGGGCGCTGGTAGACGGTCAGCTCTCGAGCCACTCGCGGACGCGGCGGGTGACCTGCTCGGCGGTGAGCCCGAAGTTCTCGGCGAGCGCGTCGAAGGGGGCCGAGGCGCCGAAGCGATCGATGCCGAGGGTGAGGGTGGCGCCGACCGCGCGCCAGGGCAGGGTGATGCCCGCCTCGACCGAGACGACGCGCGCGTGGCCGGCGGGGAGCACGGACTCGCGCCAGGCGGCTTCCTGCTCGGCGAAGAGGTTCCAGCACGGCATCGAGACGACGCGCGGGCGCCGGCCCTCGGCGCGCAGGGCGTCGGCGGCGGCGACGCAGAGCTGCAGCTCGGAGCCGGTGCCGACGAGGATCACGTCGGGGTCCGGCGAGTCGCTCACCACGTAGCCGCCGCGGAGCGCGTCGCGCGGATCGAAGCCCGCGGGCCGCTCGATCGCCGGCACGTTCTGCCGCGTCAGCGCGATGGCCGCGGGGCGGTGCCGCGACTCGAGCGCCCACGCCCACGCCATCGCCACCTCGAGGCCGTCGGCGGGGCGCCAGTAGGCGAGGCCGGGGATGTGGCGCAGCGCCCAGTGGTGCTCGACCGGCTGGTGCGTGGGGCCGTCCTCGCCGAGGAAGACGCTGTCGTGGCTGAAGATGAAGATGTTCGGCAGCTCCGACAGCGCGGCGAGACGCACCGACGGGCGCATGTAGTCGCTGAACACGAGGAACGTGCCCGAGAACGGGCGCAGGCCGCCGTGGCGCAGCATGCCGTTGGTGATCGCGCCCATCGCGTGCTCGCGGATGCCGAAGTGCATCTGGCGGCCGGCGTAGCTGAACGTGTGCTTCTTGCCGCCGTCGGGCGCACCCACGAGGCCGTGGGCGAACTCGAGGCTGTTGGACTCGGTCAGGTCCGCGGAGCCGCCGACGAGGCCGGGCAGGAGCTCGGCGGCCTTCTTGAGGACCGCGCCCGACATCTTGCGCGTCGCGCCCGCCTTGGGCGCCGCGGCGACGAGCGCCGCCCACAGGTCCGCAGGCACGCCGCCCGTGAACAGCCGGTCGTAGAGCGCCGCCTGCTCGGGGTGCGCCGCGCGCCAGGCGGCGAGGCCGCGCTCGTACTCGGCGCGCTCCGCCTTCTTGGCGTCGATGGCGGCGGCGTAGAACGCGCCGACCTCCGCGGGGACGTGGAAGTGCTCGTGGGGCGCCGTCCACTGCAGGCGGTCCTTGGCGCCGCGCAGCTCGTCGGGTCCGAGGGGCGCGCCGTGGGCCTTCGCCGTGTCCTCCTTCGTGGGCGCGCCGTAGCCGATGCGCGTGCGGCAGAGGATGAGCGTCGGGCGCGCCTCGTCGGCGGTCGCCGCCTGCAGCGCGGCGCGGATGGAGGCGTGGTCGTGGCCGTCGGCGCGCAGCGTGCGCCAGCCGAAGCCCTCGAAGCGCCTCGCCACGTCCTCGCTGAAGCTGAGCTCGGTGGCGCCGTCGATGGTGATGCCGTTGTCGTCGTAGAGCCAGACGAGGTTGCCGAGGCGCCAGTGGCCGGCGAGCGAGGCGGCCTCGCTCGAGATGCCTTCCATCAGATCGCCGTCGGAGCACAGCGCGAACACGCGCTGCGGCATCACGCGGAAGCCGCCGGCGTCGAGCCGGGCGCCGAGCATGCGCGCGGCGAGGGCCATGCCCACCGAGTTGGCGACGCCCTGGCCGAGCGGCCCCGTCGTCGCCTCGACGCCCGGCGTCATGTGCGACTCGGGGTGGCCCGGCGTGATGGAGCCCCACTGCCGGAACCGCTTCAGGTCGTCCATCGAGACCGGGAAGCCCCAGAGGTGCAGCAGCGAGTACAGCAGCATCGACGCGTGGCCGCACGACAGCACGAAGCGGTCGCGCGCCGGCCACTGCGGGTCGCTGGGGTCGAAGCGCAGGAACTCGTGCCAGAGGACGTGCGCGATGTCGGCCTGGCCCATCGGCGCGCCGGGGTGGCCGGAGTTGGCCTTCTCGACGCCGTCGGCGGCGAGGAAGCGGAGGGTGTCGACCACGGACTTGCGCAGGGCGCCTTCGAGCTGCGTGGGTGCCTTCATGGCGGCGGAGTCTGCCCGAACGGGTCCCCGCGCTCAAGCGAGCGGGAATTGCTGGCCCGGCGGCGGTGGCTGGTCCACCATGCCCCGCGAGCCATCGACTGAGGGACAACGTCCGATGCGCAGCCGCCTCGCGGCCCTGCTCTGCGTCGCCACGATCGCCGGCTGCGGCGGCGGCGCGCAGGTGCAGTGGGCGCCCCTGAAGCTCGAGGAACTCCCGGGCGTCGACGCGCATCCCGGCAAGGGGTGGGTGGCGCTGCGCAACGAGCGGCGCATCGCGTTCGACCTCGACCCGTCGACCGGCGAGCCGTACGCCGAGGTCGAGACGCGCTTCGACGTGCGCGTGCTCACCGAGGCGGGCCGGAAGGCCGCCCGCGTCGCGGAGAAGCACCACCCGGACCTGTACCCCGTGACCGCGTTCGGCGTCCGGCTCGTCGCCCCCGGCGCGAAGGCCGGCGACCCGCCCACCGTCCGCACCTGGGATCGCGAACACGCCGCGGACGTGCCGCAGGTGAACGGGTCGATCTACTCCGAGGCGCGCGTGCTCGGCGTGACCCCGTCGCCGCTGCCGCCGGGCAGCGTGGTCGAGCGGCGCGTCACCCGGCGATTCGCCGACCTGCGCGTCTTCTCGCTGGTGCACGGCTTCGAGGTGGGCGGTCCCGTGCGCGAGGCGCGGCTCGTCGTCGACGCGCCGAAGGGCTGGCGCGTGGACCACGTGGCGCTGCGCGGGGGCGAGCACGCCGAGTTCGCGCCGGTCGTCCGGGACGAGGGCGGCCGCACGATCTACACCTGGGAGCGCCGCGACCTGCCGGGCACGCCACCCGAGGACTTCGAGCCCGCAGACCCGCTCGGCGAGACCGTCTGGGTGCGCCTCGGTGCGTGGCGCGGCGCGGACGGCCGGGTCGTCGAGAACCTCGCCGACCACCGCGCCACCTCCGCCTACCGGCACGCGCTCGAGCGGCACGCGTACGCGCCCGACGACGCCATCCGCGCGCGCGTGGCCGAGCTGCTCGCCGGCGCGCCCGACGACCCGCGGGACCGGGCGCGGCGGCTGTACGACTGGGTGCGCTCGCAGGTGCGCTACTGCGGCATCTACTTCGGCATGGGCGGCTGGGTGCCGCACCCCGCGCCCCAGATCCACGCTGCGCGCTACGGCGACTGCAAGGACAAGGCGACGCTGCTGCACAGCATGCTGGCCGTCGCCGGAATTCCGAGTCGCCTCGGGTCGTTGTACAGCCACAACGGGGTGCCGACGCGCGCGGCGCTGCCCACGGTGGCCGGCAACCACAACCACGTGATCCTCGCGGTGGACCTGCCCGACGGCACCGTCTTCGCCGATCCCACCGACCGCAGCGTGCCGTTCGGGCGGCTGCCGTTCCGCGACCAGGGGGCGGAGCTCCTGCCGACGAGCGACCCCGGCTCCGATCTCGTGCGCACGCCGATGGCGCCGGCGGAGGTGAACCTCGCGCGCTTCGAGGCCGACCTGACGCTGGCGGCGGACGGCACGGCCACCGGCACGTTCGTCGCGCGCTTCCTCGGCACGCAGGCCGACCGGGCGCGCTCGTCGCTCGTCGACCTGGCGGAGCGGGGCCGGCGCGAGGATCTGGCGGCGCGCTTCGGCCTCGTGGCCGGGGAGCTGGCGTCGCTCGACCTGGTGGAGCACCTCGAGCCGCCCGACGCCGACACGCCGCTCGTGGCGCGCGGGCGCCTCGCGGCGCGCGACGCGCTGGGGGTCGCCGGCGACGGGCGCACGCTGCGGCTGTCGGACCTCGTGACCCACTTCGCGCCGGTCCTGCGCGAGACGGCGCAGCGGGTGCAGCCCGTGGTGCTCGGCAGTCCGCGCCGCTACGTCCACCGCCTGCGGATCACACCGCCCGCGGGCCTCGCGGCGGTGCACCTCCCCGAGCTCGTCCGCATCGACGAGCCGTACGGACGCTTCGAGATGTCGTGGACGCGCGACGGCGAGGCGCTCGTCGTCGAGCGCGTGCTGGAGCTGAGCCGCACCGTGGTGCCCGCGGCCGAGTTCGGCACGCTCAAGGCGTTCGCCGACCACGTCAACCGGGCCGAGCGCCGGGCGGTGGTGCTCGCGGCGGGAGGTGCTCCGTGAGGCGCTGGCTGCCGCTCTGCGCGCTGGTCTCGGCGTGCGCGCCGACGCTCGAGAGCACGCTGGGCGACGCCGCGGCCTGGAAGGCGCCGCCCGCCGCCGACTGGCCCGACGACGCCGCCGTCGTGCTCTTCCGCGAGAAGCGCCTGCTGTTCTCCCAGGAGACGCGCCCCTGGACGACGCAGCAACAGGAGCACCAAGTGGTGGCGGTGCTGCGCGAGGGCGCCCTGTCCCAGCTGGCCCAGGTCCACATGCGCGTCGACGAGGGTCAGGAGCTGATCGCCTTCCAGGCGCGGACGATCGACCCCGACGGGACGGTGGTGGAGGGCGGGCGCGGCGACCTGCTCGAGACCGACCTGCAGCGCGACGCGGGCGATCTCGACGACCCGCGCGACGACGAGGACCGGCAGGGGCGCTTCTTCACCTACTACTTCCCGCAGGCGCGCGTCGGCAGCGTGCTCGAGTGGAAGGTCACCTACGAGAGCAAGGGCATCACCCGCAGCCTCCGCGTCGGCCCCCACTCCAACCTGCCGTTTCCGGTGATGCGCCACCGCGTGGAGCTGACGGGCGGCCCCGGCGTCCGCTACGAGGCCCGCCTCTACAATACGGACGCGCCGCTGCACGTGGAGGACGACGGCGGCGGGTGGCGCATGGTGTGGGAGCAGAAGGACGTGCCTGCGGAGCCCGCCGAGGCGTGGGCGCCCGACTGGCACAGCTGGCGTCCCTGGATGGCCTATCGCACCAAGCAGTACGTCGTCGGCAACTGGGTGCGTCACGTGGCGCGCACCTGGGACGACGTCCTGCGGTCCCGCGCCACGCAGCTGTACCTCGAGCACGACAAGCAGCTCGAGGGCTTCGCGGAGAAGATCGACGTCGCCGGTTGCGCCGACGGGGACTGCCTCGTGGACCGCGCGCTGGCGTTCGTGCGCGACCGCACCGAGTACGCCGGCGGCGGCTCCGCGCCCGGCAGCCGCAAGTTGACCGAGGTGCTGCGCGAGGGGCGCGCCACGAGCGGGCAGAAGGCGTTTCTGCTCTGGAAGCTGCTGAAGGACGCGGGGGTCGACGCGCAGTTCGCGCTGGCGTCGCGCGCGCGCGGGCGCCGCACCGGCCACGACTTTCCGCTGTTCGGCACCTACGACCACACGCTGGTGCACGTGCCGGCGCAGGCGGGCGTGGCCGAGCCGCTCTGGCTCGACGCGGCCTGCGAGCACTGCGCGCGCGGCGAGCTGCCGGCGCGGACGCGGGACGCGCCGGTGAAGGTGCTCTCGGCGACCGCGCGCTTCGACCAGAAGGCCGAGATCACCGTGCGCGCCGACGTCGCCCGCGGGCGCGCCGCCGTCGAGTCGACGGACATCCGGGACATCGACCTCGTCGTGCGGCCCGACGGCGCCGTCGACGGCACCTGGACGCGCCGTTACGGCGGAAGCGTGGCGACGTGGCTCCGGCGCAAGACGCGCACGTGGAGCGCCGGGCGGTGGTACGACGACGCCCGCGACGTCGTGCGCGGCTTCTGGCCGACGGGTCGGCTCGTCTCCGAGAAGCGGGGGACGTGCGACAAGGCGGCCGGCCGCTGCGAGCGCGCCGTCACCTTCCATCTGCCGGACCACGCGCTGCCGGTCGGCGACACGCTGGTGGTGCCCTTCACCGTCGCCGCCCGCGACCTCGGCGAGTGGGACGCGCGCGGCGAGCGCCGCCTCGAGGTCGCGGTCGGCGAGCCGGAGACGACCATCGAGACGATGCGCTTCGAGGTGCCCGAGGGCTTCGAGGTGGCGTCGTTGCCGCGGGAGGAGCGCCTCGAGTCGGCGGCGCTCGTCTACGCGCTCACCGCGAGGGTCGAGGGGCGCCGCGTGGAGGTGCGGCGCTCGCTGTCGCTGCGCGCCGGTCTGTGGCCGGCGAGCGCGTACGAGACCCTGCGGGCGCCCGCGCGCGCGTTCGCCGCGGCCCGGCAGCAGGCCGTCGTGTTGCGGCGCGTGACGGGGGGCTGACGATGCTCCGCGCCGCCGCCCAGGACCTGAACCGGCTGCGCCAGATCGCGACCGTCGTCGCGCGGCACGGCTACGGCCACCTCGCCGACTCGCTGCGGCGCGGCAAGGCGGTGCCCGACGACGCGAAGGCGCGGGCCGAAGCCGAGGACGTGGGCGAGACGCCGGTCCGGCTGCGCCGCCTGCTGCAGGACCTCGGCCCCACCTTCATCAAGCTCGGCCAGGTGCTCTCCACCCGCGCCGACCTCGTGCCGACGCGCTACCAGGTGGAGCTCGCGCGCCTGCAGGACGACGTCCCGCCGCTGCCGTTCGAGACCATCCAGCGCCAGCTCGAGGAGGCGTGGGGCCGCAAGGTCGGCGAGGTCGTCGAGCACATCGACCCGAAGCCGCTGGCGACGGCGAGCATCGCGCAGGTGCACCGCGCGCGGTTGAAGGACGGCCGCGACGTCGTCGTCAAGGTGCAGCGCCCCGGCCTCGAACGCACCATCCGCGCCGACCTCGATCTGTTGTATCTGTTGGCGCGCCTGCTCGATCAGACCATCGAAGAGATGGCGCTCTACCGGCCGCTCGACATCGTGCGCGCCTTCGAGCGCGCCATCCTCGACGAGCTCGACTTCACCATCGAGGCGCGCAACGGCCGCGCCATCGCCGCCAACTTCGAGAACGAGCCGCGGCTCGTCATCCCCGCCATCGAGGACGCGCTGTCGGGCCGGACGGTGCTCGTGATGGCGTTCGTCGAGGGCGTGAAGATCACGCAGATCTCGCCGCAGACCCACGACGTCGACGCGGTGCTCTCGACGCTGCTCGACGTGACGTTCCGGATGGCGTTCATCGACGGTCTGTTCCACGGCGATCCGCACCCGGGCAACGTGCTGGTGCTGGCCGACAACCGCCTGTGCCTGCTCGACTACGGCCTCGTCGGGCGGTTGACGGGCAACATGCAGCAGACGCTCATCCAGCTCTCGCTCGCCGTCGCCACGCGCGACGCCGACGCGACGGTGCGCCTCGTCTATCGCATCGGCCAGCCGGTCGAGCGCGTGCAGCTCTCGCAGCTGCGCGACGAGGTGTCCGATCTGATGGGCCGCTACATGCTCGCCTCGCTGCAGGACGTCGACGCGGCGAGCCTCGTCAACGACCTGCTCGACCTGGCGCTGCGATACAAGATCCGCGTCCCGCCCGATTACGCGCTCCTCGCCAAGGCGGCCGTGACGCTCGAAGGCATCCTGCGCACGCTCAAGCCGGATCTCGAGATCACGTCGACCATCCTGCCGTACGCGCACAAGCTCATGGCGGAGCGGTACGGCCCCGAGGCGCTCCGCAAGATGGCGGTGCGCGCCGCCGTCACGATGTTCGATTCGGCGCAGCACCTGCCGCTCATGGCGCACCAGATCGTCAGCGATCTCGAGGCGGGCCGGCTGTCGGTGCGCGTGAGCAACACCGAGCTCGACCGGCTCTCGCGCTCGCTCAACGACCTCGGGACGAAGGTGTTCCTGGGCCTCGTCGCCGCCGGCCTCATCATGGGCACGTTCTTCGTGGTCGCGCGCTACCCCTGGGAGTGGCGCGGCATGAACGTGTGGGCGCTCATCGGCGGGGGCGCAAGCGCCTCGCTGGTGATGGCGGTGATCGCCTGGCACCTCTTGTACACGCGCATGAAGAAGCTGTCGCTGCGCGCGCTGCTGCGCCTCTTCCGGCGGCGCTGAGGCCGCCGCCGCTGTCAGGCGATGCGCACGGAGTAGATGGGCGGCAGGTTGTGGGCGACGGCGGTGAAGCGGTCGCCGCGGTCGTCGCTGACGTACAGGTTGCCCGTCGTGGTGCCGAAGGCGACCACGCCGTCCCGGTTCGCCAGCGAGTGGCGATAGACCACATCGTACGCGGACTCCTGGGGCAGACCGTCACGGAGCTGCTTCCACGTCTCGCCGCCGTCCTCGGTGCGCGCGACGAAGAGGCTGCCGTCGATGGCCATGCGCTGCTGGTCGGAGCGGCCGGGCACGAGCCACGCGACGCGCCCGTCGTCGGCGTCGGCGCTGACCGGGAAGCCGAAGTGGACGCCCTGCTCGGGCCGGCTCACCTTGCGCCAACTCGCCGCGCCGTCGTTGCTGTAGAACACGCCGGCGTGGTTCTGCTGCCAGATGTGATCGGGCGCGCCGTGGCACTGGTCGATGGCATGCACGTCGTGGCCCCACTCCGCCTCGGGCTCGGGCGAGTGGTCCATCGTCATGCCCTTGTTGCGGGGGTGCCACGTCTGCCCGCCATCCCGCGTCTCGATGACACCCGCCGTCGACACGCCGATGCGGATGTGATCGCCATCGCGCGGATCGACGGCGATCGAGTGGATGCCCGGCGCGAAGTCGCCGCCTTCGGAGGCCGGCGTGCCGAACCACTTCGTCTCGGCCTTGCCGTCGCCGCCGGACAGATCGCCGCCGCGGGACTCGTGGTTCCACAGGGGCAGGTTCAGCGAGAACGTCGCGCCGCCGTCGCGGCTCTCGAAGAGGCCGCCGGGGATGGTGCCGACATAGACGCGTCCGCTCGGCCCGAACGCGATGCACCACAGCTTCTGCAGCGTCGCCGGCTTCGTCGAGATGCGCCAGCCGACGCCGAACTCGGAGCTCGCGTCCTCGTACATGTCCTGGGCGATGAAGCGGGCGCCCTCGGGGTACTTGATCTGCGCCGGCGCGTCGGTCCAGGTGCCCCCGCCGTCGTCGGAGATCGACAGCTTGGCGCCCCAGTGGCCGTGGCCGAGCAGCGCCCAGAGGCGCCCGGTGTGCGGATCGGCGGCGACGTAGTTGACGCCGGTGCCGGCGTGGCCGACGAGGCGCGGGCGCCAGCCGCCGGCGGCCTTCTCGACGAGGAACGTTCCCTTGCGGGTACCCACCAGGATGCGGGGCGCCATGTCTCAACCTCCACTGAGCGCTTGCAGGATGTGCACTTCGCCGTCGGGCGGGACGGCGTCGGTCAGGCCGGCCCGGTCGCGAACCATCTGTTTGTCGATGAAGATGTTGACGTGGGTGCGCAGGCGCCCCCGCTCGTCGCAGATGTAGAAGTGGATGCCCGGCGCGAGGGCCTCGAGCGCCCGCACCACCTCGGCCGCCGTGGCGGCCTCGACCTCGAGCTCGCGGCCTTCGAGCTGCGGGAAGAACGCGAACAGATGACGCGTGAGGTGCACCCGGACCATCGTCGTACCGGCTCGTGAGACGTGCCGCCGAGCGTCGCCGCGAGGCGGCGCGCCGTCAACAACGAAGTCGGCCGTTCAGCGGATCCAGCCGGGGGGGACGCCCTGACGGCGCGCCTGTTCCTGAAGGGCCTCCAAGGCGGCCTTCGCCAGGGCGACCTTCTGCTCGGCGCCGGCGAGCGCGATCTGCGCCGCCTCGCGCGCGGCGAGGGCCTGGCCGGAGGGGACGGTGATCGCCTGCCGCTGTGCCTGCTCGAGGGCGGCCTGGGCGCCGGCGCGCTCGTGCTCGGCGTCGGCGATGCGCTCGCGGGCCTCGCGCACGAGCACCTGCCAGCGCTTCTCGTCGGCGGCGGCGTCGCCCGTCGGGGCGGTGCCCGGGCGGTCGACGGCGTTCTCGTCGCCACCGAGGGTGCGCGGCGGCGCGGCAGGCGCCGGTCGCGGCGCGGCGGCGGGCTGGCTCCGCGCGGGCGGCGTCGTCGCGGGCGGGTCCGGCGCCGGCGGCGGGGCGCCCGCGTCGCGCTCGTCCTCGCGGCCGGGGCGTCGCCCCGTGCCGATCGGCAGCGACTTGCCGGCGTCGGCGGCGAGGCCCATCCGCTCGAGGATGCGCGCCCGCTGCTTCGGCGGCAGCTCCATGATGTCGCTGGTGATGTGGACCGTGCCCTTCTCGTCCACATAGCGCCACGGCTGGGCCACCGCGGACAGCGCCAGGGCGAGCACGGCGACCGCGATCAGGTATCGCATCCCGGCCTCCTTCAGGGCTGATTCTGCGCGGACCCCAGGCGTGGCACCAGCGGCTCGCCCCAGGGCGAGGGGGTGAGGGGGCCGGGCAGCACGTAGCCGCCGCGCACGTGGGCGTTCTCGTGCAACTCCGCGTGCGCGTAGAGCTTCTCGCGAAGGCGCGCCACGACGTCCGGGCGCTCGGCGCTGCGGTCCGGCCCGCCCGGCTCGCGCACGTCGAACAGCTCGAAGCGCACGCCGTCGGCCAGCGGCATGTAGATCAGCTTCCAGTGGTCCTCGATCAGCGCCCGGTGCTTGGCCACGTTGATGAGCTGCGCCCACTCGCGCCGCAGCACCACCTCGTCGCCGTGGGCGTGGTCGATCTCGCCGAGCGAGAGCACGCTCGGGTAGGGCAGCCGCAGCTTCTGGTAGAAGTCCTCGCCCTGATCGCTGAACCAGATGCCGGTCTCGACGTAGGCGTACGGCACGGGCGAGGGCGCCTCGCCGCGCAGCCAGGGGCCGAGGTCGGCGCCGTCCATCGGCGGCTTCTCGACGCCGAGCAGGCCGAGGACGGTCGGCGTCATGTCGACGGTGCGGGCGACGCCCGCCCGCAGGACGCCCTCGGGGAGCCCCGGGCCGGCGAAGAGCAGCGGCACCCGCAGGGCGGCCTCGCCGCGCAGGTGCTCGCCGTGACCGACGCCGTGGTCGTGCTCCCCCAGGTTCTCGCCGTGGTCGGCCACCAGCACCACGATCGTCTCGCGGTCGAGGCCCGTCTCGGCGAGGTGCGCGAGCAGTCGGCCCGCGCCCTCGTCCACCTCGTGGATGGCGCCGCGGAACAGGCCCTCGATCTGCGCGCGGTCCGCGGCGGTCTCTTCGGCGCCGCCGGTCACGTCGGGCGGGCGGTGGTAGCGGTAGGGCCCGCGGTAGGCCGGGTCGGTGAACTTGCGGTAGTGCGGCCACTGCGCGGCGTAGGGGAAGTGCGCGTTGCCGTAGAAGACGGCCAGGAGCCACGGGCGGCCGGTGGCGGCCATCTCGTCGACGGTCTCGATGGCGCGGTCGGTGACGATGCGCGCGTCGGCGAGCTGGGCGAACTCGTCGACGATGGGGAAGAGGCGGCGGCCCCAGGTGCCGGTGACGTAGGGCAGGAAGTGCGGGTGCACCTCGAGGCTGCGCTGCTCGACGAGGCCGCTGAACCGGAAGATCGGGGCGCGCACCCGCTGAAAGCCGAGCTCGATGCGGGTGAAGATGTCGCCGGCGAAGTCGCTGACGACGGCGGTCTCGTAGCCGAGGGCGGCGAGGCGCTCCGGCAGGGCGTCGAAGCGGCGCGCGCGCTGCTCCGCCCGGGGGAACATCGTCCGCAGGTTGTTGGTCGAGGGCCAGCGGCCCGTCAGCAGGCTCACCCAGCTCGGAAAGGTGCGCGGGATGGCGGTGTAGGCGCGCTCCACGCGCGTGCCGCGGGCGGCGAGGCGCGCGAGGTTCGGCGCCAGGATCTCGTCGGGCACCTGGTCGGCGCGCAGCGAGTCGACGGCGAGGATGAGGACGTTCGGGCGCCCGCCGGGCACGGGCGGTCCGGGGTGCGCGCCCGCGGTGAGGGCCAGGGCCGCCGCGAGCGCGCCGCCGGTCGCCGCGGTGACCTTGCGCGAGCGACGCCAGCCGCGCCACGCGAGCGCCGCGAGCACGGCCACGCCGATGGCGACGGCGGGGGCGCGCGCGGCCCACGGCGACAGGTGCTCGGTGAGGAACACCTGCAACGAGGCGCGCCAGCCGCCGCGGTCATAGAGCGACTCGGTGAAGAGCTGGGGCGCGTGGACGATGGCCCCCGCGAGCCACGAGGCGTGGGCGACGACGAGCGCCGCCAGCGTCCACCGGCGCGCATGGCGCACGTCGCCGAGCGCGAGCCGCACCAGCGCGCCGGCGAGGGCGCCGAGCCCGGTCATGCAGGCGAGGACGGCGCCCTGCATGCCCACGATGAGGCCGAGGAACTGACCCATCACCGCCTGGGTGAGGGTGTCGTTCTCGACGCCCATGACCGAGAAGCCGGCGTTCTGGACGAGGTCCCAGACGAAGAGCGCGAGCCCGAAGGCCCCGCCGAGCCCCGCGCCGGGCGGCGTGGTCCGCCGAATGAAGCCGAACGTGCGCCGGAGCATGCGGGCGAAGCCTGCCGCGCCGGCGCGGGTTGATCAACCGTTCCCGGGGCCTGTGAACGGCGGTTCACTCCCGCTTCGGCCGTCGCGCGCCGGCGGGCGCGGCGCTTCGGCCAGCGCGGTCATGACGCGCGCGGTGATGCGGTCGCAGCGCGCGCCGTCGAACCGGAAGGCGTCGTGGGCGGCGCCGCCGACGTGCGCGAGGAGCCAGTCGCGCATGCGGCCGCGGGCGCGGTGCAGGCGCGTGCGGACGGCCTCGGCGTTGAGGTCGAGGGCCGACGCCACCGCCTCGGTGTCGAGCTCCTCGACCTCGCGCAGCATGTAGACGAGCCGGTAGGGCTCGGGCAGCGCGTCGATGGCCGACTCGAGCAGGCGCAGCGCCTCGCGCCCGGCCGCGCCGCGCTCCGGATCGGCGTGCATCGGTCCCCCCACGCCCTCGGGATCGCGGAAGCCGTCGCGCCGCCGCGCCGCCCGCACGCGCGCCGTCGCCTCGCGGATGGCGATGCGGCACAGCCACGTCGACAGGCGCGCCTCGCCGCGGAACGAGGCCCGGTGTCGCCACGCCGAAAGCCACGTCTGCTGCACCACGTCCTCCGCCTCGGCGTCGTCGCGCACGATGGCGCGCGCCGTGCGGAAGAGCAGGCGGTTGTGGGCCCGCACGACGTCCGCGAACGCGTCCAGGTCGCCGTCCAGCGCCCGGCGGACACTCGTGCTCTCCTCGGAGACGGTCTGCATGTCCATGCCCCGTTCGAGGCCGCCGCGCGAAGAACGTGACAGCGACGGAGAGAAACGTCGCCGGTCCGTCAAGGCAGCGGGAGGCCGGTCGCGCCGACGGCGATGCGCCACACGCGGTCGCCGAGCAGCTCGGTGACGTAGAGCGAGCAGGGGTCGAAGTCCGCGCCGACGCCGAACGCGAGGCTCGCCGGGGTGCGCAGGCCCGTCGCCACCGGGACGGGCTCGCCGGCGCCGTCGCCGCGCACGCGCAGGATGCTGCCGCGCACGTTGGCCGCCACGTAGACCTGGTCGTGCTCGTCGACCGCGAGGCCGTCGAGCGTGGCGCCGGCGCCGATCTCGAAGAGCACCCGCCGGCGCCCCGGATCGGGCAGCCCGTCCGCGCCCACCTCGAAGCGGGTGATCTCGCCGCGCGGCGTGAACGTCGAGGCCACGTAGAAACCCTGGCGGCCGGGCCCGAAGGCCATGCCGTTGGGGGAGGGCACGTCGGTCAGCAGCGGGCGGACCGCGCCGCCGGGCGCGACGTGGAACACCTGCGTGTCGAAGTCGTCGGAGACGAGCGCGCCGCCGTCGGGTAGCGGCGTGATGAAGTTGGGCGTGGCGATGCCCTCGGCGAAGCGCGTCTTCGCGCCGGCCGCGTCGAGGCGCCAGACGGCGCCGTCGAGCTCGGCCACGTCGTTGGACTCGCCACCGTCGGCCGCGAGCAGCGCGCCGTCGGCCGTCGGGGCCAGGCCGATGACGTGCGGGACGTCCGCGAGCTCGCTGGCGGCGCCGGCGGCGTCGAGCTTCCAGACGCGGCCGCCACGGGGCTCCGAGACGTACAGCGCGCCGCCGGGCCCGAAGGCGACGCCCTCGATGCCGTTCGCGAAACCTTGTGAGAACACGACCTTTTCGCCGGGACGCAGGTCGCCGCGGCAGGCGGCGGAGACCGGGTGCTCGAGCGGGATGAGCGGCGGACCGGCGTCGGGCGCGGCGTCCGGCGGCGCAGCGTCGGGCGGCGCGGCGTCGGCGGGGCCCGGCGCCTGCGCGTCCCCGGCCACGCCCGCGTCGGGCGTCGGCCCGGCGCCGTCCGCGCCGTCGTCGCAGGCGGCGAGGGCCAGCCCCATCCACAAGTACCCGGTGCGCATGGCGGGCGACTGTAATCGACCTCGATCCGCGAGGCGAGCGGCGTTAGCCTCGACCTTCGCCGTCTCGGCGTCGACGAGGACGAGCAACGACCGAGTCGCCGCAAGGAGCGAGGCGGAATTCGGTCGGAGGCGTGCTGGTGGCACGGCGAGGCCGAAATTCGGCGAGCGCAGCGAAGCGACCGACTTCGGGCAGACTCGCCACCGCAAGACGGCGGCTTCGCCTGTGGGGGCGAGCTGCGGCGGCCGGTCGGGGCCGGCCGCAGGCAGCCGAAGATCGCGAAACTCGAGGTGGGCGTGGCGCTCCGATGTGGCGGCTCCTGACCGTGGCCCTGCTGGCGGCCGGCTGCGGCGCGCACCCCGACGGCCCCGTGGCGCGCGCGCTGTACGACGACCTGCGCACCCTCGTCGCGACGAAGCAGCGCGTCGACTGGACGGTGGACCGCCTCGAGCTCGAGGGCAGCGCGTCCGACATCCTGCGCAGCGTCTGCCAGACGCCGCCCGCCGACCGGCGCGCGCTCGGCGGCTGGCTCGACCTGCGCATCGACGCCGGGGGCGGGCCGGCGGCGCTGCAGTACGCGCAGAACGGCGGCGATCTCGGCCCGCTCGGCGAGGTGCTCACGCTCGAGCGGGTCCGCGCGGCGCTGGATTATGGCGAGCGGCACGCGCCCGCCGACTGCCCGTTCTGGCTGCGCCCCGACCCGACGTTCGCCGGCGTGCAGAGCGACGCGGCCCGGTTCGTCCTGATCCTCGAGAGCATGGGCGGCCCGCAGATCGCGCTGCGCGACGGCGAGACGACGCTCGGCGGCTTCGGCGTGGGGCGCCTCCTGCCGGCCTACGGCGTGACGGAGCACCTGACGATCGCGCTCGGGATCGAGGCCGGGGCGGCCAGCACGTTCCCGCGCAACGAGGACGCGGGCGGGCGTCAGGTGAAGGTGGTGGCGGTCGCCGGCGTGCCGCTGCTCTTCCGCCTGCGGCACGAGTCGTGGCGCTTCGATCTGGAGGCGGCGGGCACCCTGCGCGCGACGCGGAGCGAGGTCGAGGGCCCACGCCCCGGGCTGCGCGGCACGGCGGGCGTCCTGCTCGCCACGAAGCGGCTCGCCAGCGTCATGCCCTACGCGGGCCTCTGGTTCGGCTACGAGCACCTGCCGGCGAACGGGGGCGACGGCGCGGCGCGACACCTGATCGGCGGGACGCGGATCGGGCTGGACCTGGACCCCTGAATTGCCAGGGAATTGTGAGGAGTGTTAGGCTCGTTAGGCCCACGAAGGAGCGGACCATGCGACGAGCCTTCCTGATCCTGGCGTGCGGCGTCTCGACCCTCCTGCCCGCCACGCCCTGGGCCGCCGATCCGCCATACGTGCCGACGACCAGCCTGCTGCCCGCGCTGCCCGCGGAGTACGCACCCGGGGTCGCGGCCTGCGACGGCAGCACGCGGTGCGTCGACCGGGTCATCCGCGAGATGGAGCGCCGCTGGGCGCCGCTCGATGAGGACTGCGATCACGACGCGGTCTTCGCGCTGACCTACCTCGAGACCACGCGCGAGTACCGGCGCGCCGTGTCGGACCCGGCGTACTTCGACGACAACGCCTTCGTGAACAACGAGGACCGCGTCTTCGCGGGCTTCTACTTCGTGGCCCACGACGCCTGGGAGGCCGGGCGCGTCGCCGACGTCCCGCCCGCCTGGCGCGTGGCCTTCGACGCCGCCGACCGCGGGGCGGTCAGCGCCACCGGCAACATGCTGCTCGGCATGAACGCGCACATCCAGCGCGATCTGCCCTTCGTCCTGTGGTCGATCGGCCTCGTGGCGCCCGACGGCTCGAGCCGCAAGCCGGACCACGACCGCGTCAACGCCATCCTGAACCGCGTGACCGAGCCGATGATGGACGCGGTCGCCGCCCGCTACGACGCGTCCGCCGACGACGGCGACGTGCCGGGCACGTCGATCGACGCCTTCGCCATGAACCAGTTCATCCAGGCGTGGCGCGAGGGCGCGTGGCGCAACGCCGAGCTGCTGGCGAGCGCGCCGGACGGCGCCGCGCGCGCGCTCGTCGCGCGGACGATCGAGATTGAGGCCGCCGCGATGGCGCAAGTCCTGCGCACGGCGTTCACATACGACGGCGTGCTCCGTTCCGTGGCCACGCGCGACGCGTTCTGCCGCGGCGAGCCGGCGCCGAAGCTCTGCACGGGCGTCCTCGGCCTGGGCGTCTGTCTGCCGTGATGCGCGCCACGCCCCAGGGCGGGACGACCGCCGGCACGCCGATGCCGCTCGACGACGAGGTGGCCGTCCTGCGCGAGCGCGTCGCGGCGCTCGAGCGTCGCCTCGCCGAGGACGATCTGCGTCGCCGCGCCTTCGACGCCGCCGGCGACGCGCTCGTGGTGCACGACGACGACGGCCGGTTCGTCGACGCCAACCTCGCCGCCTGCCGCCTCCTCGGCTATGCGCGCGAGGAGCTGCTGCGGCTGGGGCTGCCCGACCTCGAGCCGGACTTCGACCTGTTCGGCATCAAGCGGCACTGGGCGCGCATGCGGCCGGGCGACGCGGTCACCGTGGACGGGCGGCCGCGCCACCGCGACGGGACGCCGCTCCAGGTCGAGGTGCGCCTCAGCGTGTTGGACGACGCGCCGGGCCGGCGGCGCTACCTCGTGCTCATCCGCGATCTGCGCGAGCGCGAGGCGACGCTGCGCCAGCTGCGCGAGAGCCAGGCGCGCTTCCGCCAGCTCGTCGAGAACGCGAGCGACCCGTTCTTCCTGCACGACGTCGAGGGTCGCATCCTCGACGTCAACCGCCGCGCCTGCGACGTGCTCGGCTGCCCGCGCGACGCCCTCCTGCAGATGTGCCTCTCCGACTTCGACCGCGACACGCCGCCGGAGACCCTGCGCCGCCGCTTCGCCGACATGCCACCCGGCGCGCTGCACACCGTCGAGACGGACCTCGTGCGCCTCGACGGCGAGCACGTGCCCGTCGAGGTCAAGGTGGCCGCCGTCGAGTGGGAGGGCGAGGTGCTCTTCATCGCCTTCGCGCGCGACATCGGCGACCGCCGGCGTGTCGACGAGCAGCGCCAGCGGGCGCTGCGCGAGTTGGCGCGCTCCAACGCCGAGCTGCAGCAGTTCGCGTCCATCGCCTCGCACGACCTGAAGGCGCCGCTCCGAAAGGTGTGTTCTTTCGCGGAGATCCTGATCGACGACTACGGCGCCGCGATCGACGACGAGGGCCGCCGGTTCCTCCAGATCATCGCCGACGCCGCGGTGCGCATGCAGGCGCTCGTCGACGACCTGCTGGCCTGGACGCGGGTCGGCGGCCGCGGCGACTTCACGGAGGCGGTGCCGCTCGACGCGGTGCTGGCCGACGTGCTCGACGACCTGTCGTTGGCGGTCACCGAGACCGGCGCCCGCGTCGTGGCCGAGCCGTTGCCGGTGGTGCGCGCCGACGCCGTCCAGATGCGCCAGCTCTTCCAGAACCTGCTCGGCAACGCGCTCAAGTACCGCCACCCGGCGCGCCGGCCGCTGCTGCGTGTCTCGTCGCGCACGGTGAAGTGGGACCCCGAGGTCGCCGGACCGGCGTGCGTGCTGCGCTTCGAGGACAACGGCGTCGGCTTCGGCGCCGACGACGCCCGGCGCATCTTCGAGCCGTTCCGGCGACTGCACCGCACCCCGGACGAGGGCGGCACCGGCATCGGCCTCGCCATCTGCCAGCGCATCGTCGACCGGCACGGCGGCGCCATCAGCGCCCGCGGCGAGCCCGGCGCGGGCGCATCCTTCGAGGTCCGCCTCCCCCTCTGTCCGTAGACCCCGCCCCCGGACGATCCACGCGGAGAGTGTGACGTCGAGGTCTCGTCGGGACCGCCGTGCCTCGCTTTTCCGGGTCGCGAGCCCGGTGTCTCGCGGCGCTCACGGTGGCCCGGAGCGTGCAAAGGCGTCTCGCCACGTGGTGGGAGCGGGGAGGGTCATGCGCAACGTACGGGGCGTGTGGGTGCTGGCGATGGCGCTGGCCGGCTGTGCGGGCAGCGACGACGAGCCGGTCGCGGTCGGCGAGCCG
Source organism: Myxococcota bacterium (assembly GCA_963169045.1). Taxonomy (GTDB): domain Bacteria; phylum Myxococcota_A; class Bradymonadia; order UBA7976; family UBA1532; genus CAUJDF01. The sequence goes on along the minus strand of CAUJDF010000028.1, from coordinate 157,194 downwards.
GACTTCGTGTGGCACGAGGACCACGACCACGAAGAGGGGTTCGTCGACAAGAGCCTGTGCACCGGCCGCTGGACGCCGGGCCGCGAGGTGCTCGCCGCCGGGCAGTCCCAGGACGTGGGGTACGACGGCGCCGGCAGCCGGTGCTCCGGCGGCCCCACTTCCGGCGCGGACGCGCTCGCCGACCACGTCCGTCGCAACTTCCCGTCGCTGATCAACCGTCGCGTGCCCGGCGACGGCGTCCAGATCTACGCCTGCCGGCGCGTCGTCGGCGGCAGCGGCATGTCGGTGCACTCCACCGGCCGCGCGCTCGACATCTTCATCCCCACGCGCGCCGGCGGGGCCGCCGACAACAGCAAGGGCGATCAGGTCGCCGGCTGGCTCGCGGCCAACGCCGAGACGATCGGCGTCCAGGCGATCATCTGGGACCGCACCTACTGGCGGCTCGACGGCAGCGCCCCCCGCTGCTACACGGGCAAGCATCCCCACAACGACCACGTCCACGTCGAGCTGACCGCGGACGCCGGGCGCATGCGCACGCCGTTCTTCCGCGGCGGCGCGGCGCCGGTCGATCCCCCGCCGGCGAGCTCGGGCGACGCGTGGATCGGCGACGCCTGCCGCGGCGACGCGGACTGCGGCTTCGCCGACGACGGCGCGCGCGGCGCATGCTTCCTCGACCACGGGCCCGCGAGCGGCGTCGGCTTCTGCACGCTGGCGTGCGCCGGCTTCTGCCCGGATCGCCAGGGACGCGCCACCACCTTCTGCGCCGAGGCGGATGCGTTCGGCGGCCCGAGCGGCACCGGCACCTGCGCCGCGAAGTCCAGCTCGCTCAACGACGGTTGCCGGCGCACGCCCGGCTTCGTCGAGCTCGACGTGTCGCGCTTCGTCGGCCGCTCGGGCGCCGGCGCGGCCACGGCCACCGTCTGCGCGCCGTCCGAGGTGCTCGGCTTCGACGACGGCCGCCCGGAGCCGTCGCCCCCCGCCAACAGCGGCAACAACCTCTGCGACGACCGGGACCTGCCCTTCAGCGAGCACGGCTTCTCGTGCGAGGGCGTCACCGAGAACACGTGGCGCTGCGCGTGCTCCTCGAGCTTCGGGACCTCCGTGTCCCAGGTCTGCCGCGAGGGCATCTGGCTGAACTTCCAGACCGATCCCCGCGACTGCGCCCGCTGCGACGGCCGCTACTCGAGCGGCTGCAACCGCTGATCCGACGCCCCGCCGAATCGACTCGCGCGCCCGGAGGCGACGACGGCTAGAATGCGGCCTCCTTCCGGGAGGATGCGTGCGCGCCGCCCCGATGCTCCGTCACTTCCGATAGCGAGGGCGACCCGTTGCGCATCCGCACGCGCGCGGTCCTCATCGCGCTGACCCGCATCGGGCAGGCGCTCGTGGGCATGGTGCTGTCGATCGTGCTGGCGCGCACGCTCGACAAGACCGCCTTCGCCGCGTACCAGCAGGTGTTCCTCGTCGGCGGCTTCCTCGCGGGGCTGCTCGCGCCGCACCTGTCGAGCTCGCTGTACTACTTCCTCGTGCGCGACCGGCCGCACGGGTGCCGGCGCCACTTCATCGACAACGCGGCGGCGCTGGTCGTCGTGACCGGCCTCGCCTCGCTGGCGATGTGGCTCTTCGCGGATCCCATCGCCGAGGGCATGAACCACCCCGAGATCGCGTCGGATCTGCGCCTGTTCGCGCCGTATCCGCTGCTCTTCGGGCTCATGGGGCAGATCCAGCCGGCGCTGATCGCCGTCGACCAGGGGTGGGTGGCGACGCGGCAGCTCGGCATCGGCTTCGCGCTGCGTCTCGTGGCGGTGTTGTCGGTGGTGGCGCTCGGCGGCGGGGTGGCCGCCGTGCTGCTCGCCCAGGTCGGCGCCACGGCGCTCACGTGCGCGATCGCCGCGCCCGTCGTCTGGCGCGCGCTGACGGGCGAGGCGGAGCGGCCGCGCCTCGGCCGCATGCGCGAGCAGCTCACGTACACGCTGCCGCTCGCCGGCGCCGCGATCATCGGCACCGTCAACGTGCAGCTCGACCGCTTCCTCGTGAGCTTCTTCTGCGCGCCGGAGGTCTTCGCCGTCTACTCTGTGGGATCGATCGAGCTGCCGCTGATCGGCTTCGTGACCGCCGCGCTCGGCACGGCCATCCTGCCGGACCTCGTCGCGCTGAACCAGAAGGGTGACCTGAAGGGCGTGCGGCGGCTCTGGGAGGCATCGGTCGAGAAATCGGCGATCGTGCTCATCCCGGCGACCTGTTTCCTCTTGCCTTTCGCCACCGATCTGATGGTGACGCTCTATGGCGCCTCCTATGCCGACGCGGCCTGGCCGTTCGCGATCTACCTGCTGCGCCTCCCGCTGCGGGTCGTCTCCTACGGCATGCTCTGGCGCGCGCTGAACCGCAACGAGAACACGATCGGCGCGATCGTGCTCGCGCTGCTCGTGAACCTGGGGGTCGGCGCCGGCTTGCTGATGGCCTTCGGCGACCACCCGCTCGCCTTCGTCGCGCCGGCGATCGGATCGGTGGCGGCGACGGTGGCGGCGTCGGCATGGCAGCAGCGGATCGTGACGCGGGTGTTCGGGCAGCCGATGCTGCCGCTCGCGTTCTGCGGGCGCGTCTTCGCGGCGTCCTTCGTGGCGCTCGTGCCGGCGTTGCCGCTGCTGGCGTTCGAGCTGCCGGCGGCGGTCCGGCTGGCGCTGGCGGCCGCGGCGTTCGGCGTGGCGTTCGCGCTCGTGGGCACCGCCCGCGGGCTCGTGACGCGGGACGAGTGGGAGCTGGCGGTCCGGCTCGTGCCGGGGGCGGGCCTGCGGGCCCGGATCATCCGGCTGGCGGCCACGGTCGGCCGCTGGCCGCGGGTGTAGGGTGATGGGTCCGGCGCCGCCCTCGGCTCAAGTCCGCCGGGGCGACGCGCCGATGCCGCGGACAAGGAGGAGTGCGCCATGTCTTCGAGGTACGCGTTCGGGCTGATGGTCGCGGCGCTCGCGTTCGCGGCGTGCGACGGCGAGGACTCGGCCCGCAGCGGCGGCGACCTCGTCGTGCCCGCGAGCGACTTCGGCGCGCGCGAGGACGATGGCGCGGCGTCCGGCGGCGACGGAGCGCCGGACGACGACGCGGCGCGCGCGACGGACGCCGCCCCCGACGAAGACGGCGCCGTCGCGCCGGACGCCGGCCGCCCCGGCGACGGCGCGGTCGAGCCCGACGCGGCCCCCGACGATGACGCGGCGCCAGCCGAGGACGCCACCCCCGGCGACGCGATGATCGGAGACGCCGTGCCGGCCGACGCCGCCCCCGTCGAGCCCGATGCCGCCGCGCCCGAGGACGCCGCCCCCGTCGAGCCCGACGCCGCCGCGGTCGAGCCCGACGCCGCCGCCCCCGTCGAGCCCGACGCCGGGCCCCCGCCCCCACGCGAGGACGGCGACGGCGACGGCGTGACCGCCGCCGAGGGCGACTGCGACGACGACGACCCGGCCGTGTTCCCGGGCGCGCCCGAGGTCTGCAACGGCGACGACGACGACTGCGACGGCACCGCCGACGGCATGGTCGAGCAGTGCTACGAGGGGCCGGCGCCCACGCTCGGCGTCGGCGTCTGTCACGGCGGCACGCGCGTCTGCCTCGCCGGCGCCTACGGCGTCTGCCGAGAGCAGGTGCGGCCCGGACGCGAGGTCTGTGGCGACGGCATCGACGACGACTGCGACGGCGTCGCCGACGACGGTTGCGACGCCGACGGCGACGGCTTCACCGTCGACGGCGGCGACTGCGACGACGCCGATCGGTCCGTGAACCCGGACGGCTTCGAGATGTGCAACGGCGTCGACGACGACTGCGACGGCGGCGTCGACGACGCGCAGCCGGCCTGCTACCTCGGCCCCGCCGGCACCGAGGGCGTCGGTCGCTGCCGCGCGGGCGTCGAGGCGTGCGCGGACGGGGTGCCCGGCGGCTGCGACGGCCAGGTGCTGCCCGCCGAGGAGGCGTGCGGCAACGCCAGCGACGACGACTGCGACGGCCAGACCGACGAGGGCTGCGCCGCGGTGCAGCCGTGCCCGCGCATCGACCTCGGCTCGCCGCTCGAGCTGACCTCGGCCTGCGTCGGCGCCGGCAGCCGCGCCCGCGTCGCGGTGCTCGTGCGGCTGCGCGACACGGGCGGAGCGCCCATGCCGGGCCGCGAAGTGCAGATCATCACCGAGCCCGCGGGCAGCCTCGAGGAGCCGGCGGTGCGCACCGAGGGCGACGGCACGTACTACGGCATCCTGCGGGCGCCGGAGACCCCCGGCGAGGTGCGCGTCCGCGCCACCGTCAAGTGCGGCGCGGTCCGCCTGGCGCTGCGCAGCGAGGCGGTCCTGCGCGTGGCCCCCGGCCTGCCCGCGGGGCCGGGTCTGCGCACCGGCGGCTGCGGCCTCGAGGGCCACCTCGACGCCGTCGCCGTCGACGCGGCCACCGGCGCGACCCTCGGCGACGCCTGGCTGCTGGCGGGCGACGCTCCGCGCAACGACCTGCAGTCGGCCGTCCTCGGCTTCGTCCGCGGTCAGCCCGGCGGCAACCCGAACTTCGTCCAGGCCGGCGCCTCGGGGCACGCGCGCCTGTCGTCCTACGGCGGCGGCCTCGACGCCCCCACCACGGTGACCGTCGGCGCGGAGGGCTACGAGAACGTCACGATCGCGGGCCTGGACGCGTCGATGATCCGCGTGCCGCTGCGGCCGGTGGCGCCCCCGCCGCCGGCGACGGCGACCGTGCGCGGCGAGATGACGCAGTTCGACGACCTGCGCCCCGACGGCCAGCTCGACTTCGGGCTCGTCCTCGGCAGCTTCGACCTCGGCTACCTCTCGACGCTGCGCCTCGATCGCGTCTTCTCGCGCGCCGAGTGCTGGGACCCGGTGACGCGGGGGCCGCTCGGCGGCCTCGTCCCGCCGACGACGCTCCCCGGCAACCTCGGCGTGCCCGGCCAGATCGAGTCGGTCTTCGGCATGCAGACGCCGATCGAGCCGCACGCCTTCGCGCTGGCGCCGTTCCCCGTCGGCCGCGACCACGTCGTCGCGCTCGCCGGCAAGGTGCCGACGAACACGGTCGTCAACATGCTCGCCGGCGGCGGCGACATCAGCGCCATCGCCGCCATGATGCGGATGGGCGAGATCGGCGTCCGGCGCGATCTCGACGTCGAGCGCGACCGGGACGGCGTGAGCGTGCCGCTCGACGTGGCGCTGGCGGAAACCGCCACGTGCCGCGCCGCCAACGCCCCGGCGGGCGCCGAGGTGTTGTGCGTGGCCGCGGGCGACTGGTCGGGCGGCGACGGCACCGGCCGGCTCTTCCCCATGGGCTTCGGGACGCTCACCGCCCAGCAGCTCGCGGACGGCCCGGCGGAGCGGCGCCTCAGCGTCGTGCCGCGGGTCGGCGAGTTCCGGGGCGTCGGCTACCTGGGCGCCGCCGTGGCGCGCTACCCCGAGGGGGCGGCGCCGCAGGGCCGGGCGGGCGCCACGAGCGCCGTGCTCGACCGGCGCGGGCTCGGCGCGCAGGGCGGGCGTCTCGCCGCCGACGGGTTCCTCGGCACGACGGCGCTGGCCCGCCGGGATCGCACGTTCAGCTGGCAGCCGGTCGGCACGCGGAGCGCGCCGCCGGTGAGCCTCTGCCGCGTCGAGGTCGTGCGGACGATCCGCGAGGCCTACGACCCCGGCGCCTGCTCGCCCGCCCGCGCCGGCACCCGCGAGGAGGCGGTGTGGACGGCCTGGACGGTCGGCGATCCCGGCCAGGTGGCGCTCCCGGCGCTGCCGGGCGCCTGGCCGCGCGCGGCTCAGGGCGGCTTCGTGCCGCCCGCCTCCACCCGCGAGGACGACGAGCTGCGCGTGCGCCTGTCGTGCATGGCCCTCGGCCTGCGTCCCGCCTTCGACCCGAACCGCGCCGACTTCGGCGACGTCGCGCGCGGCCTCACCCACATCAGCGCCAACGAAGCGGCCTACTGACAGCGGCGGGCGTCCGAGTCGGCTCCGCCTCGCTTGTCCGGCGCGATCCTTCGTCAATCTGAACGCCCGCCGCTGTGACGCGCGACGCCGCGCGACGGGCCGACGCACGGCGGGCCGGACCGCCGCACGGCGTCGATCGCCGAGCCGAGCGCCTGCATCCGGTTCGCGAGCGTCGCGCCGCGCAGCGGGCGCCCGTCCGGCGCCGCCAGGCAGTCGAGCAGCGCGCCGCTGCAGTCCGTGTCGTTCGTACAGCACGCGATCTCGAGGGCGCACGCTTCGACCGACCACGGCTCGGCCGTCACCGACGGCGCCCAGAACAGCGACACCACCGCGAGGATGTTCATCGACGCCTCCCTCAACGAAGAGCGCGCCGCCGAGCCGCGGACTCCGCAGGCGCCCGCTCGGAGTGGTGTTCATTCCGCCGCGTCCGTAACATTCCAGTCCGTCGTAGGGCGGAGGCGCGAGATGGGTTGGGGACGCAGCGCGTGGTTGCTCGTGGCGGCGGCGCTCGTGGCGGCGGCGATGGCAGGCTGCTCGGGCGGCGGCGGCGACTCGCTGCTGGGCGGGTTGCCCGACACCGGCGGCCAGGTCGGCGGGGGCAGCGACGCGTCGCCGCCGCGGCCGGACGCCGGCCCGTCGACGCCCGACGCGGCGCCGCCGACGCCGGACGCGGCGCCGCCGACGCCCGACGCGGCCGCGCCCGACGCCGCCGAGCCGCCGCCGGAGTGCGAGGGCGACGAGGCGTGCCCCGCCGGCCAGCGCTGCGCCGACATGCTCTGCGTGGACGGCTGCCGCGCCGGCACCTGTCCCGAGGGCGAGCGCTGCGACGAGGGCCTGTGCGTCTTCGACGGCTGCCGCGACGACGAGGCCTGCCCGGCCGACGCGTTCTGCACCGCCGATGGGGCGTGCGAGGCCGGCTGCCGCCTGAGCCCCGACAACTGCCCGGGCGGCCAGATCTGCAACCAGAGCCGCGTCTGCGTGGCCGACGACCGCTGCGACGGCGGTGAGATCTGCGGCAACGGCATCGACGACGACTGCGACGGCGAAGCCGACGAGCCCGCCGACTGCGGCATGGAGTGCGTCGCCGGCATGGGCTGCCGCACGGACCTGCCCGGACCCTGCGCCGCCGGCACCACCGCCTGCCTCGACGGTCCGATCGGCCCGCCCGCGTGCCGGCCGCTGGTCGAGCCGCGCGCCGAGCTCTGCAACCAGCAGGACGACGACTGCGACGGGCAGTCCGACGAGGTGTTCCAGGGGGTCGGCGAGCCGTGCGTGCTCGGCGAGGGCGTCTGCCTGGCGGTGGGCGTGCGCGCATGCGCGCCGGGCGGGCAGGGGACGACCTGCCGGACCGAGGGCGCGGCCGAGCCCGGCGAGGAGCTCTGCAACACGTTCGACGACGACTGCGACGGCAGCACCGACGAGGGCTTCGAGGCGATCGGCACCCCGTGCACGGTCGGCGACGGCCGCTGCGAGACGCAGGGCGCGTGGATGTGCAACCGCACGGGGCGCCGCGCGGTGTGCGACGCCACGCCGGGCCTGCCCTCCGGCGAGATCTGCGACGGCGAGGACAACGACTGCGACGCGCGCACCGACGAGGGCTTCGCCGGCCTCGGCGAGCCCTGCGAGGCCGGCGAGGGCCTCTGCCGCCGCGCCGGCGTGGTCGAGTGCCGCCCGCGCAACGACGGCGTGCGGTGCAGCGCGGTGCCCGGCCCGGCGATCCCCGAGACGTGCAACGGCCAGGACGACGACTGCGACGGCATCGTCGACGAGTCGCGCCAGGGCGATCCGCTGGTGCGCGCGTGCTACAGCGGCCCTGCGGGCAGCGCCGGCGTCGGCGAGTGCCGCGCCGGGTTCCAGGCCTGCGACGCGGGCGAGTGGGGGGCGTGCGCCGGCGAGGTCCTGCCCCGCGCCGAGGTCTGCGACGGGCGCGATCAGGACTGCGACGGCAACACCGACGAGGCGCTCGGCGGCCGTGCGCTCACCGAGGCCTGCTACTCCGGCCCGGCGGGAACGGCGGGCCGCGGCGCGTGCGCCGGCGGCGTCCGCACCTGCCGCTTCGGCCACTTCGGCGCCTGCGACGGCGAGGTCCTGCCGGAGGCCGAGTCCTGCAACTCCCGCGACGAGGACTGCAACGGCCTCGTGGACGACGTCGGCGGCGCCGGCTGCGCCTGCGAGGCGGCCACGAGCCGCGAGTGCTACTCCGGCCCGGCGGGGACGCGCGACGTCGGCGTGTGCCGCGGCGGCTCGCAGATCTGCGCGCCCGACGGCCGGAGCTGGGGCGTCTGCATCGGCGAGCGCCGCCCCGGCGCCGAGACCTGCAACGGCCTCGACGACGACTGCGACGGCCAGACCGACGAGGACATCCCGGGCATCGGCGTGGCCTGCCGCGTCGGCCGCGGCGCCTGCGCCGCCGAGGGCGTCTCCGTCTGCGATCCGCTGCTGCGCGACCTGCGGTGCGACGCGATCCCGAACCCGCCGCGGGCCGAGACCTGCAACGCCGCCGACGACGACTGCGACGGCCGCGCGGACGAGACGTTCGCGCTCGGCCAGGTCTGCCGCGTCGGCCAGGGCGTCTGCGCCGCCGACGGCACCACGGTGTGCGGCGAGGACGGGCGCGCGACGTGCTCGGCGGTCCCGGCGGCGGCGGGCCGCGAGGCCTGCAACGGCGCGGACGACGACTGCGACGGCCGGACGGACGAGGACTTCCAGCTCGGCGACGCCTGCAACGCCGGCGTCGGCGCCTGCCAGCGCGCGGGCCGGGTGGTGTGTGGCGCGGGCGGCGCGTCGGAGTGCAGCGCGCGCCCCGGCGCGGCCGCCCCCGAGAGCTGCAACGGCGCGGACGACGACTGCGACGGCCGCAGCGACGAGGGCTTCGACCTCGGCGCCGCCTGCAGCGTCGGCGCGGGGATGTGCCAGCGCGACGGCCAGCGCGCCTGCGACGGGCGGGGCGGGGTGGTCTGCCAGATCCCGGGCGGCGGCAACGGCGGCGGCGAGATCTGCAACGGCGCCGACGACGACTGCGACCAGCGGGTCGACGAGGGCAACCCCGGCGGCGGCGAGCAGTGCGACACCGGCGGCCGCGGGGTCTGCGGCGTCGGCCGCACCTCGTGCGTGCTCGGCCGCGCGCGCTGCCTCAACATCGTCGACGCCAGCGCCGAGGCCTGCGACGGCCTCGACAACGACTGCGACGGCAACACGGACGAGGACTTCGGCGGCGGGCAGGCCTGCGTGGCCGGCGAGGGCGCCTGCGCGCGCGCCGGCATGCTGGGCTGCGACGCCGCGGGCAACGTCGTGTGCAGCGCCGTCGAGGGCGCCGGCGGCGACGAGGTCTGCAACGGCCGCGACGACGACTGCGACGGCCGGCCCGACGAGGGCCTGCCCGGCGTCGGCGAGGACTGCGCCGTCGGCATCGGCATCTGCCGCCGCGAGGGCACGAACGTCTGCCGCCTCGAGGGCCTGGTCTGCAACACGACCCCCGGCGCGCCGGAGCGCGAGGCCTGCGACGGCGAGGACGACGACTGCGACGGGCGCAGCGACGAGGGCTTCCAGGTCGGCCAGGAATGCAGCGCCGGCATCGGCGTCTGCCGGCGCGCGGGCAGCATCGTCTGCACGGCCGACGGCGGCAGCCGCTGCGACGCGGTGCCGGGCGCGCCGGCCCAGGAGCAGTGCGACCAGGACGACGACGACTGCGACGGCCGGGTGGACGAGGGCGCCTGCCCCGACGTCGGCCCGCCCACGGTCACGATCGTGCTCAACCCGCCGATCGCCGAGGTCGGTCAGGGCGTGACCGTCCGCGTCGACGCGGTGGACGACATCGGCGTCGTCGCGCGCACGCTCACCATCGACGGCCAGGCGGTGAACCTGAACCCGGCCACGGGGGCCGCCGTGTGGGTGCCGCAGCGCTTCGGCGCGTTCGTGGCGCGGGGCACGGCCAGCGACGCCGCCGGCAACACCGGCGAGGGCAGCGCCACCCTCCGCGTGCGCGACCCGAACGACGACGAATTCCCCTTCGTGCGCATCACCGGCCCGGCGGACGCGACGCCCCTCGTCGGCGAGACGACCATCCTCGGCACCGTCACCGACGAGAACTTCATGAGCTACCGCCTCGAGATGAGCCTCGACGGCGGGCGCTCCTGGACGCTCGTGAACGAGGGCTTCTCCGAGGTCGAGAACGAGCCGGTGGGCACCATCGACGCCCGCACGCTGCCGACGGGCATCGCGACGGTGCGGCTCACCGGCGAGGACCTCAACGGCCGCGAGTTCTTCCACATGAACTTCTACCCCGTCGACGGCCGCCAGTCCGTCGGCGAGCAGAAGATGACCGTCCGCGACCTGTACGTGCCGGTGCGCGGCCTGCCGCTGGCCATCGACCGCAAGTACGACAGTCGCGACCGCTCGGTGGGCGACTTCGGCCACGGCTGGCGGCTGGGACTCGCCGACGTGCAGCTGCACGAAGACGTCAACGGCAACGTGGTCGTCCGCACGCCCGACGGCGCGCCCCAGGTGTTCACCGTCGCCTACGAGTTCAACCCCATCCTGCCCTGGGGCATCGTGTCGTACCGGCCGAGCCCGCAGACCACCGGGACGCTCGAGGCGCTCGACGTGTGCGTCGCCATGCGCGTCCAGGGCCAGATCTACTGCTACGGCGAGCGCGGCGGCCCGGCGATCACGACCAACCGCTACCGCTTCACGACGGTCGAGGGGACGGTCTACGAGCTGCACCAGGACCGCTCGCCGACCTCGCTCGTGAGCGTCACCTTCCCGAGCGGCGACGGCCTCACCATCGACGCGGACGGCGTGCGCTCCACGGTGGGCGGCGAGATCCTCTTCACCCGCGACGCCGAGGGCCGCATCACCGAGGCCACGGACCCCGCGGGGAACCGCATCCGCTACGAGTACGACCACGCCGGCGACCTGGTGCGCGTCGTCGACCAGACCGGCGGCGTGAGCCGCTACGAGTACGACGGCGAGCACCGGCTCCTGCGCGTCGTCGGCGCGGACGGCAACCCCGTCCTACGCACCGAGTACGACGCCGACGGCCGCAAGTCCCGCGAGGTCGACGCGCTCGGCAACGCGATCACCTACGTCCACGACCTCGAGAACCGGCGCGAGACCGTCACCGACCGGCGCGGCAACGTCACCGTGTACCAGTACGACCCGAGCGGCCGCGTGACCTCGCGGCGCGACGCCGCCGGCCGCACGGTGAGCTACGAGTACGACGCGCGCGGCCATCTCACCCGCGAGACGCAGGCCGACGGCACGGCGCTCGTCTACGCCAACGACGACAAGGGCCGGCAGACCGCGGTCACCGACACGCTCGGCGGCATCACGCGCCTCGAGTACAACCCGCTCTCCCAGCCCACGCTCGTCACCGATCCGCGCGGGAACGCGATCGCCTACACCTACGACGCGCAGGGCCGCGAGACGAGCATCCGGAATTCCGCGGGCGGTACGGTGACCTACGTGTACGACGCCGATGGGAACCGCGCGACGCAGGCGGACGCGCTCGGCAACACCTACGCGTTCGCCTACGACGACGCGGGCCGCGTCGCGGAGATCGCCGGCCCCGACGGCTTCGCCCGCGTGTTCGAGCACGACGCGCTCGGCAACATCACGTCGATCGCCGACGGCGGCGGACCGCCGCTGCGCCTCGCCTACGACGCCGTCGGCCGCCTCGTGCGCTACACCGGACCGGACGGCGGCGTGATCGCGCTGCAGCGCGACCCGATGGGGCGCCTCGCCGGCGTCACCGATCCCGTGGGCGCGACCACGCGCTACACCTACGAGGCCCGCGGCCTGCCGGAGCAGGTCACCGACGCGCGCGGCAACGTCACGCGCTACGCCTACGATGCGACCGGCAACCTGGTGACGCGCACCGACGCCGCCGGCCGGGTCACCCGCTACGCCTACGACGCGCTCGACCGGCTCGTCTCCATCACCGACCCGCTCGGCGGCGAGACGCGCATCGCGTACGACGCGATGGGCCGGCCGACGCAGCGCACGGGCCCCGACGGGGCGCGCCTGACCTACACCTACGACGCCGCCGGCCAGCTCACCGGCGAGACCCACCCGGACGGCACGCAGTACGGCTACGAGTACGACGCGGCGGGTCGCCTGACGCGCGCCACCGGCCCCGACGGGGTGAGCGTCGTCACGCACGACGGCGACGACCGCGTCACGCGCGTCGAGGCGCCGCGGAACGTCGTGATGACCTACGCCTACGACGTCAACGGGCGGCGCACGACGCGGGGCCTGCCCGACGGCGAGACGCGCTACGCCTGGGACGGCCTCGGCCGGCTGACCGGCGTGACCGACGCCGGCGGCGCCCAGGTGTCGCTGCAGCGCGACGCCCGCGGCAACGTCACGCGCCTCACGCTCCCGAACGGCGTCACCACGACCTACACCTACGACGTCGCCGGCCGGCCCACGAGCTTCGAGGCGCGCAACGCGGCCGACCAGGTGCTCGCCTCGCAGCGCATCACCGTCGACGCCGACGGCAAGCCGGTGCTCGTCGAGCGCGGGGACGGCACCGCCCTCGAGCTCACCTACGACATGCTCGGCCAGCTCGTCGGCTCGGTGCTCACCGCCGCCGACGGCAGCGTGCTGCGCGAGCGCGCCTACGCGTACGACGCGGTCGGCAACCGCGTCCGCATGGTCGACGGCGGCCGCATCGTCGAGTACGCATACGACGCCGCCCACCGCCTCACCCGCGACGACCGCTACGACTACACCTACGACGGCCGCGGCAACCTCGCCACGCGGCGCGACCGGGCCAGCGGCGCGCGCGAGACGTTCACCTACGACGGCGAGAACCGCCTCGTCGGGTGGAGCCGGTTCGCCGCGGGCGCGCAGATGCCCGAGCGCACCGCGCGCTACCTCCTCGACGCGCGCGGCCAGCGGGCGGCGAAGACGATCGACGGCCGCACCACGCGCTACCTCAACGACCTCTCGCACCTGGCGCTCGTGACCGACGACGCCGGGCAGATCCAGGCGCGCTACGTCCACGGGGACCAGGCCGATCAGGTCTTCAGCGTCACCCGCGGCGGCGTGACCTACGCCTACGTCACCGATCCGCTCGGCAACGTCGTGGGCCTCGTCGGCCCCGACGGGCGCTTCGCGAAGCAGTACGAGTACGACGACTTCGGCGCCATCGTGACGACCCGCGGCGACCTGCCGGACGACCTCGCGTTCGGCGCCCGGCCGTTCGACGCGGAGTCCGGCCTGTACGAGTTCCGGGCGCGCGCCTACGACCCGCGCACCGGGCGCTTCCTCCAGGTGGACCCGGAGAAGGGCAGCCGACTGCTCCCGCTCTCGCAGGCGCCGTACCTGTACGGCCGCAACTCCCCGTACTTCCTGCGGGATCCGGACGGGCGCGCCGCGCTGATCAGCTACGCCTTCCTGTCGAGCCGCTTCGTGGTGGGCAACGCCTCGGCCGACGCGCCGAACTACTACGAGATGATCGGCTCGCTCATCGGCTTCTTCCACGGCTTCGGCAGCACGGCCCTGGTGTTCATCGCCAACATCCTCGACATCGCCGGGAGCGGCGGCGACGTGGCGTCGCAGTGGGGCGAGGCGATCAGCCGGACCGAGGAGAAGATGAAGCAGATCGAGGGCGCGCTCGGGAAGATCGGAGCGGTCGACCACCACGGGTTCGCGGGCGGCTTCCTGAACGGCGGCAAGTTCCGCGTGGGCATCAAGATCAGCGTCAAGCCGCCGAAGCCGGTCGGGCTCGCGATGCAGCTCGCGGGCGTGAAGCCGCCCTCCGAGGACTTCTCGATCAAGAAGGACTACGGCGGCTTCAAGAACGGCAAGAACAACGCCCTCGACTACATCCGGCAGCTGGCGCCGCGCTGACGACGTGTCCCCGCCGCCCTCGAATGCGCTATCCTGCCCGGCGCGCGGCAATGACAACGAAAGGCGGCCGGCGCGGACCGACGCGCAGCGGCCGGCGCACGACATGTCGACGAGCCCCGTTCGCACCAGCGCATATGAAGAGAGCGTCCTGCGGTCGCTCCGACGCATCACGCGCGCCATCGACCTGCACAGCCGGCAGCTGGCCACGCGCTACCGGCTCACCGCCCCACAGCTCGTCTGCCTGCGAGAGTTGATGCGCGAGGGCGGGGAGAGCACGCCCGGGCAGCTCGCCCGCACCATCCACCTCAGCCAGGCCACCGTCACGGGCATCCTCGACCGCCTCAGCGCCCGCGGGCTCGTCAGCCGGGAGCGGAGCGAAGAGGACCGCCGCCGCGTGATCGTCCGCCTGACCGAGGACGGCCGCACCGTCGTGCGCACGGCGCCGTCGCCGCTCCACGAGCGCTTCGCCGCGGCGCTCGGCCGCCTCGGCGACGAGCAGCAGGCCCGCATCGACGAAGCGCTCGAGCAGATCGTCCAGATGATGGAGGTCGACGACCTCGAGCGCGGCGCCGACTTCCCCTACCTGTTCTCGAGCTGGCAGGACGGTCCCGACGACACCTGATCGGCCCCGCCCTCGGGCGCCTGCCCTCGGGCTCTCGCTACGCGGGAGTGAATCCCCCTTCGCTCCGGCCTCGCCGCAGCTTGCTCCTGCGAGTCGGTCGCCGCGCTGCCTCCTGGCCCGGAGGCGCAGGAGGTGGGCACTGCGGCGGCTCAGGGGGCGTCGAGCGCCGCGCGGACGGCGGCGACGGCGGCCTCGGGCGTCGAGGCGCGGCGCAGCGTGTCGGGGCGGCGGTCGTCGATGGCGCGACCGGCCAGCTCGTGGCTCCAACCGAAGCCCACATCGAGGGCGACGACGGGCTTGCCGAGCTGCCAGGCGAGCGCGATCTCGGCGAGGGTGCCGCTGCCGCCTCCGATGGCGACGACGGCGTCGGCGCTGGCGACGAGCACCACGTTGCGCGCGAGGCCGAGGCCGCTGGCGACGACGACGTCGACGTACGGATTGGCCGTCGACGCGTCGTAGGTCGGCACGATGCCGAGCGTCGTGCCCTCGGTCCAACGGTCGCTGGCGCGGGCGCCGCGGCAGACGGCGGTCATCACGCCGCCGAGGCCACCGCAGGCCACGCGGAAGCCGGCGTCGACCAGCGCACGGCCCACCGCGAACGCGACCTCGAGCACCGCGGGCGGGGTGTCGGCGGCCCCGCTGCCGCACACCGCCACCGTGCGTCTGCGCGTCGTCTGCATGCCCGGATTCTCCGCCACGACCGGCCCCGAATCGATGGCGGCGCACGAAATTCGTGACAGATTGGCGGGGTCGCGGCGTCCAAGGCAGGGTGGAGGGCTCGGAGACGATGGCATGACCGACCGACGAGAGCCGGCCGCGCGGCCGGCGCCGAACGCGGCGGAGCTGGACTTCTTCGGCGCGCAGGACGTCGCGGAGCGCGCCCAGCACTTCACCGACATCTTCGCCAACCCGCCGGGCGAGCGGATGCTTCTGCGCATCTTCGGCGGCATCCTCGTCGCGGCGCTCGTCCTCGGGTTCGCGCTCGTCCGCGCGCGGCCCGAGGCGCCGATGGCCGAGGTCGCGGCGAGCGAGGCGCCGGCCCGTCCGGCGGCGGCCGCGCCCGCCGCGGCTGCCCTGGCCTCGGCGAAGACGACCGCAGCGCCGGGGAGCACGACCGCTGCTCCGGGGAGCTTGAACGCTGCTCCGGGGAGCACGCACGCTGCGCCGGGGAGCTTGAACGCTGCGCCGGGGAGCACGACCGCTGCTCCGGGGAGCACGACCGCGCCCGCTTTCGTGGCCGCCGCCTCCGCCCCGAGCAACCCCGCCACGGACGCCGCCGAGCCGCCGCGCCCGTCGCCCGCCGCCGTCGACTCGCCGTGGCTCGGCCGCAAGCTCGCCGCGTTCGCCGCCGCCGACGCCGCGCAGGCCGATCCGGCGCTCGCCCGGGCCCGCGAGGCGCTCGACCGCCGCGACTACGAGGGCGCGGTGAAGCTGCTCGAGGCGCTCCCGCGCTCGGCCGCCGTCGACGCCGCCCTCGGCCGCGCCTGGTTCGAGCTCGGCCGCGACGCCGCCGCCGTCGCGGCCCTGCGTCGCGCCCGCGCCGCCGAGCCGGGCCACGCCGAGGCCCTGCTCGTCCTCGGCACCGTCCTCGAGAGCCGCCGCGACCTGGACGGCGCTCGCGAAGCCTTCCGCGCCTACCTCGCGCACCACCCCCACGGCGAGCACGCCGCCGAGGTCCGCGCCGTCCTCGCCGGCCTGTGATCAGCGAAACGCGTCGAGCCCGGTGAGCGCGCGGCCGATCGCCAGCGTGTGCACCTCGTGCGTGCCCTCGTAGGTGAAGACGCTCTCGAGGTTCATGCTGTGCCGCTGGATGGGGACGTCGTCGAGGATGCCGGCGCCGCCGAGCACGCTGCGGGCGCTGCGCGCGATCTCGAGGGCGGCGCGGCAGTTCTCGCGCTTGGCGAGCGACACCTGCGTGGGCGTGAGCCGGCCGGCCTCCTTCAGCGCGGCGAGGTGGTGGACCAGCAGGTGGCCCTGCACGATCTTCGCCGCCATCTCCACCAGCTTCTCCTGCGTGAGCTGGAACGCGCCGATCGGGGTGTCGAACTGCTTGCGCTCGCGGGCGTACCGGAGCGCGGTCTCGTAACAGCACAGCGCCGCGCCGAGCACGCCCCACGCGATGCCGAACCGGGCCTGCGTCAGGCAGCTCAGCGGCCCCTTCATGCCCTCGACGCCCGGCAGGACGTTGTCGTCGGGCACGAAGCACTTCTCGAGGACGATCTCGCCCGTCCACGAGGCGCGCAGGCTCAGCTTGTGGCTGATCTTCGGCATCTGCACGCCGTCGAACGACCGCTCCACGAGGAAGCCGCGCACCGACGTGTGGTCGCCGTCGCCCACCTTGGCCCAGACGAGCGCCACCTGAGCGATGGGGCTGTTCGTGATCCACATCTTGGCGCCGTCGAGCACGTACCCGCCGTCGACGCGCCGCGCCCGCGTCCGCATCGACGCCGGATCGCTGCCGCTCCCCGGCTCCGTCAGGCCGAAGCAGCCGATCACCTCGCCGCGGGCCATGGACGGCAAAAAGCGCGTCTTCTGCGCCTCGCTGCCGTAGGCGTGGATCGGGTACATCACGAGGGCGCCCTGCACGCTGGCGAAGCTGCGCAGGCCGCTGTCGACATACTCGAGCTCGCGCATCGCGAGCCCGTAGGACGTCGAGTCCATGCCCGCGCAGCCGTATCCCTGCAGGTTCGCGCCGAGCACGCCCAGCGCCCCGATCTGCGGGACGAGATCGTCGGGAAACACCTCGTCGCGGAAGCACTGGCGCACCCGCGGCTCGTATGTGCGCCGCGAGAACGCCCGCACCGCGTCGCGCACCATGCGCTGCTCTTCCGTCCACAGCGACTCGATCGCGAACTGGTCCAACAAGGCAGCCGGTTCCATCACACCTCTCCCAGGGACTCGCAGACCTCGGTGACGACCATCTCGGTCAGCACCGCGTACAGATCCTCACCCTCGGTCGCCGTCGCCGCCGCCGGGTCGCCCGTGTACGCGTCCGGCAGGCCGCACTCGGTGAACGTGCGCCGCCCGGCGCGGAAGCCTTCGCTCAGAGACGCCGTCAGCGCTGGCAGGCGCCGCGCCGCCGCCACATCGACGAGCGCGGGGCGCGCGGCCAGCATCAGCGACGTCTCGTAGCGCCCGGCGTGGCACGCCCCGGACCGGAACTCGGCCCCGAGCCGCGCGCCCCACCGCCGCGAGACGACCTGCGGCACGAGCACGTCCCGCAGCGACGCCAGCCAGGCCAGGTGGGCCGGGTCGAGGTGGTGGTTCACCAGGCAGACGCGCGCGAACCCCTGCGCCCGGAACGCCGCCGCCGCCGCCGCGACCACCCCCGCGAGCGCCTCGGCCGGCGCGCTCACCGCCCCGGCGAAGCCCTGGGCGCAGACCACCGCGCCGTAGGCCAGCGGCGGCGCCACGACCGCGCCCACGCCGCGCGCCCGCAGCGCCCGCGCGGCGCGCACCGCGTTCTCCTCGGCGAGGATCGTGTCGGTCGCGAGCGGCAGGTGCGGTCCGTGGGGTTCGACGCAGCCCACCGGCCACAGGACCACGGGCCGCGCCGCCGTGGCGAGAAAGTCCGCGAGCCGCGTCGTCGAGAAGTCGCCGAGCGAGAGGTGGGGCTCAGTCACCGAGCGCCTTCTTGTCGACCTTGCCGCGGTCGTTGCGGGGCAGCGCGTCCACGAACACCACCTCGCGCGGGTACTTGTAGCGGGCGAGCTTCGCCTTCACCCACGTCTGCAGGTCCGCGGCGAGCGCCGGCGTGGCCGGCTCGCGCGCCTCGACGTAGGCGCGGGTGAGCGTGAGGCCGTCGCGCTCGACGCCGACCACCGCCGCCTCGACCACCGCCGGGTGCCCGGCGAGGCACGCCTCGACCTCGATGGGGCTCACCCACTGGCCGCCGACCTTGAGCATCTGGTCGGCGCGCCCGCAGAACCAGTAGTCGCCGCGCTCGTCGACCCGGAAGAGGTCGCCCGTCCGGCACCAATGGCCGTGGAAGGTGGCCCACGACTTGTCGCGGTCGAGCCAGTAGCCGGCGGCGACGCTGTCGCCGCGCACCCAGAGCACGCCCGTCTCGCCCGGCGCCACCGGCGTCGCGCCGGGGCCGCGCGCGTCCTGCGGCAGGATGGCGAGCTCGTAGCCTTCGACCGGCTTGCCGAGCGATCCGGGGCGCACGTCGCCGGGCCGGTTCGTCAGGTAGATGTGGAACATCTCCGCGCTGCCGATGCCGTCGTACACGGGCACCTCGAAGCGCGACAGCCAGCGCTCGAGCAGCGCCGGCGGCAACGCCTCGCCGGCGCTGAGGCACCAGCGCAGCGGCGAGAGGTCGAGCGCCTGCTCCTGGTCGAGCTCGAGCAGCCGCGCGATCAGCGTCGGCACGTTCGTGAGCGCCGTCGCGCCGTAGTGCTTCACCGCCCAGGCGATGCGCTCCGCCGTCGGCTTCTCCGAGAACAGGGCGGCGCACGCGCCCACCGCGAAGGGGAACATCAGGTTCGTGCCCGTCGCGTACCCGAAGAACAGGCGCGGCACGCTGATGCACACGTCGTCGGGGCGGTAGCCGATCGTGCGCTTCGCGTACACCTCGCAGTTGAACGCGAAGTCGCGGTGGCAGTGCATCGCCGCCTTGGGGCGCCCGGTGCTGCCGCTCGTGAACAGCCAGATGGCCGGCTGATCGCGGTGCGTGGGCGGCGGTTCCGCGTCCGTGGAGGCCGCAGCCAGCAGCGAGGCGAGGCAGCGCGCCCCCGCCGGCGGCACGACCGCCGCCTCGGGGTCGTCGAACGTGCCCGCGTCGGCCGCGACCCACCACTGCGGTCCCGGTGCCCGCGGCATCACCTTCGCCGCCACGTCGGGCGTGGTGATCACCACCCGCGGCCGGACGTACGCCACCACGTAGGCCAGGTCGTCCACCGGCGCGAGCGGGTTGCCCATCGCCACCACGCCGCCGGCCCGCAGCGCGCCGAAGAAGGCCCACGCGAACGGGGGCACGTCCGGCAGCACGATGTAGACGCGGTCGCCGGGCGCGAGGCCGGCCCGCAGAAGCGTCGCCGCGAGCCGGCGCGCCCGGTCGGCGACCTCGGCGTACGTCCAGGCGCGATCGCCGAAGCGGATCGCCGTCCGCCCGCCGCTCCCCTCGGCGAGGCGGTCGAACAGGAAGTAGTCGGCCAGGTTGAAGCGCTCGGGGAAGGTCGGCGCTTCGCCGGAAACATGCGCCATTTCGCTCATGTCCGTGGGTCCTCGGCGGCCATCGGGACGGAGAGTCGCCCATCTCGGGCGCGCGCCGCCAGCGCTTTTGGACGCGCGCGGGGCCGATTCCGAGAGCGCGCCGGCGAGCACTCGATGGCGCGCGGTGGCGCCCGAGCGAGGGGTGGGCCTATGATTCCCGGCGCTCGCAGCCTTCGGGGGTGGATGAATGCGCTGGCTCTGGACGTTCTGGACGGCCGCGGCCGTGTTCGCGCTGGTCGGGTGCGGACCCGACGTCGCGACGGATCCCGATTTCAACGCGCCGCTGAACCCGTCGAAGCCGCGCGAAGACGCCGCGCCGGCCGGCGATGGCGCCGTCGCCGCGGATCAGGGCGCCCCGGACGCGGGCAGCGACGCCGCTCCCGTCGAGGGGCCCTGCACCTACCCGGCGGACTGCCCCGGCGGCGACTGCGTGGACGGGACGTGCAGCTACGACGTCCAGACGGAGTGCCCGGGCGGCGACCCCGCCCCGTGCGCCGACGGCGAGACATGCGAGCGCTACGCCACGCGCTACTGGTGCACGACGGCCGGCGAGAAGGCGGGCACCGAGCGCCAGCGCCCGCACCCGTGCCGCACCCACGTCGAGTGCGGCTGGGGATCGGTCTGCCACGACGGCCGCTGCATCGAGGCCTGCACCACCGACCTCGACTGCGCCGCCGACGGCCACTGCATCGACGGCCAGTGCCTGCCCCTCCCGACGGACCTGCTGAAGGGCGATGCGCCGGCGCCGCTGGGACAGCCGGGGCAGCTCTACGCCGGCGTGGGCTGGGTGCCGCTCGACTACCCCGTCGGCGTGTCGTTGGCGGGCTACGGCGCGCGCCCGGGGCCGCGCACGCCGTACTCGAGCGTGCTCGGCGGGTCCGACCGCTTCTTCGAGGGGCAGGACGTGCGCGCGCTCGTGCTGTCGAGCGACGAGGACACGCTGATCTTCCTGCGCATCCCGCTCTCGTGGTCCACCGACTACCTGCTGACGCTCACGGCGATGCGCCTGCAGGAGCTGACGAAGAGCGCGGAGCACCCGAACGGGATCAACTACCACTCGAAGCTGGTGACGTCGGCGACGCACTCCCACAGCCAGCCGGCGCGTTACTGGTACCTGCTGCCCAACACGGGCTTCGCCGTGGCCGGGTACGACAACTACTCGGCGGAGATGGCCCACCGCTACGCGGACTCGTTCGCGCGGGCCGCGTATCAGGCGCTCCAGAGCATGCAGCCGGCGAAGTTCGGCTGGAAGATGGTCGAGGACGTCGACCCCGAGGGTCGCATCCACTCGGACCGGCGCGGCGCCAACCCGGACTTCAAGGACGACCGCATGCTCGTGTGGCGCGTGGACGACCTTCAGGGGCGTCCGCTGGCGGGCATGATCCGCATCGCGATGCACGGCACGCACATGCTGCACCCGTGGGTGACGGGCGACGCGCCGGGCGGCGTCGAGACGGTGGTGACCGAGAAGCTGTCGCAGCACGCGAACCGCCCCGTGCCCGTCATGTTCGTCAACGGCAACGCCGGCGACGTGAGCCCCCGCGGCGACAACGCCGTCGCCGAGGACTGGGCGAAGATGCAGGCGGTCGGCCACCGCGTGTGGCCGAAGTACCGTGACGCGTTCGACACCATCCAGACCTCGGCCGAGTGGAAGATCGAGGTGCTCACGCAGCGCGTGGCGCTCAGCTGGGACATCCTGGAATACGAGGACTCGGAGTTCCGCAGTCAGCGCTTCTCGCGGCCCCACTACTGGGGCGGCTTCCAGTGCAACGGCAGCGAGCGGCATCACAGCGAGGCCCCCTACTCCGACGAGGAGATCGACTGCCGCCTGAACCTCGAGACGTACCTGCACCACCCGGTCTCGCAGTTCGGCAAGACGGTGCTGACCGCGTTCCGCCTCGGCGACCTCGTCGTGACCACGCTCCCGGGCGAGCCCGTGTCGCAGCTCGGCCACGACCTCTCGGCGGCCATCGTCGAGGCGGCGGCGGGGGCCGGCGCGACGGTGACCTCGGTGACCTTCGGCTACTCGCAGGACCACCAGCTCTACCTCACGCCGGAGGAGGACTGGCGGCACGGCGGCTACGAGGCGCAGATGAGCGTCTGGGGGGCGCGCAACGGGGACTTCCTGGTCGAGAAGAGCCTCGAGCTGGCCAAGAAGCTCTTCACGCCCGAGAAGGAGGTCCTCGACGCGCAGGTCAAGCCGACGTGGTTCCCGCAGCTCGAGGGCATCGACGACCGTGTCGTGCCCACGCAGACGCCCGGCGGCGCCTCGCGAACGTTCACCGTCGACCCGCCGACCGAGGTGCGCCGCGGCGACATGCTCGAGGTCGAGTGGACGGGCGGCCACCCGGGCGTCGACCTGCCGATCGCCCACCTCGAGCGGCGCGACGGCGATGGGTGGGAGCGCGCGAAGCGCCCCGGCGGTCTCGCCTACGACAACTGGCTGTTCGACACGCTCACCGTCTACAACGGCGACTTCGAGGAAGGTCACGGCTGGGCGCTCAAGTGGGAGCTCGGCTTCGAGCTGGCCGAGGGCGAGTACCGCATCGCGGTGAGCGGCCACGAGGCCGACGCCCGGGGCGAACCGATGGCCTACGAGGCCGTCTCGGCGCCGTTCACCGTGCGGCCGGCCGTGCTGCAGGTGCGCGACGTCGCCGTCGAGGGCGATCGGGTGCGCCTGAAGGTCAACTACCCGAACGGGCCGAGCACCGACGACGGCCGCAGCGCGTTCGGCGAGCTGAAGACCCGGGGCCACTGGCTGCGCTTCGACGCCGATCGCGACCTCGGCGGCGACACGCGCAGGTTCGCCCTCATGCTCGGCGGCCCGGTCGAGGGCGAGGTGCGCGTGACGATCGGCGGCGGCGCCGAGAGCCGCGTCACGCCCGCCGCCGACACCGTCGACTTCCCGCTCGTCACGAGCCGCGACGCCGGGGGGGCCGAGACGACCACCCCCATCACCGGCTGGCCCACGGCCCGCGTCGAGGTGCCCGCGCCCGCGCCGGGCGAGCACGACGTCACCGTGATCGACGCCCACGGCAACACGGGCACGGCCCGCATCACCGTCCCCTGAGAGCTCGTGAAGCAATCGTCCACCGGCTGCGCGTGCCGCTGCGCCGCGCCATCCGGCGTCGCCGGGGCCCGAAAGTCCTGGGGCGTACCTCTGGTACGCCTCGGATTTTCTGCACCCAGCTCCTTGCCTGGCACGACGCATCGGCCCGCTCGCCAGGGCGTCCGATTGCTTCACAAGCTCTGAGCCGGCGCGCTTGCAGTCGCTGAAGGTGAACCTGCGGCTCGTCTTCGGCATGGACGCGCGCTCGCTCGCGGCCTTCCGCGTCGGGCTGGCGCTCGTCGTGCTCGCCGACCTGGCGACGCGCGCGCTCTCCCTCACCGAGCACTACACCGACGCCGGCGTCCTGCCCCGGTCGGCGCTGATCGAGCGGCCGTTCGACCGCTGGCACCTGTCGGTGCTGATGGCGAGCGGCGCGCCGGCCTTCGCCAAGGCCGTCTTCGGCGCCTGCGCGCTCGCCGCCACGGCGATGCTCGTCGGCTGGCGCACGCGCGCCGCCACCGTCGCCACCTGGGTCCTGTTCTGCTCGATCGTCTCGCGCAACGAGATGATCCTGCAGGGCAGCGACACGGTCCTGCGCGTCTTCTTGTTCTGGGCGATGTTCCTGCCGCTCGGCGCGGTCTGGTCCGTCGACCGGGCGCGCGCCCAGGAGGGGTACGAGCCGCCGCGGCACGTTCTGTCGGCGGCGACGGTCGCCGTGCAGCTACAGACGGCGTATCTGTTCTGGTTCACGGTCTTCCTGAAGACGAGCCGCGACTGGTGGCCCGACGGGACGGCCGTCTACTACGCGCTGCACTGGAACGAGCTCGCCACGCCCGCCTCGCAGCTGCTGCTGGGGCTCGGCCCCGAGTTCCTGCGGTTCATGACGTTGTTCGTGTTCGTGTTCGAGGCGGCGGGGCCGTTCCTGTTCTTCGTGCCGTGGCGCGTCGGGCCGGTGCGCACGGTGGCGCTGGCGCTGTTCGCCTGTGTGTTCGTGGGCTTCGCCGTGAACTTCCGCCTCGGCGTCTGGCCGTTCGCGGGCGCGGCGGCGCTGCTGCCGTTCGTGCCCGGATGGCTGTGGGACCACCTCGGCCGGCGCGTCCGCTGGGATCCGTCGCGGCTCTCGACGGCGATCCGCGCCCGGCTCGGCGCCCGGCCGCTCGCGTGGCGGACCCGACGCGCCACGAACGCGCTCGTCGCCGCGGCGCTGGTCTACGTGACGTGGTGGAACGTGTGCACCGTCACGAACAAGGTGCGGATGCCCGCCGACGTCGCCGTGGTGGGCGACGTCCTGCGCCTCGACCAGACCTGGAACATGTTCGCGCCCGGGCCGCGGCACGACGGCGGCTGGTGGGTGCTGGTCGGGCAGCGGGCCGACGGCGGCGAGGCGTTCCTGCTCCCCGAGGCGGCCCACGTCGGCTGGGAGCGCCCCTCGTGGCCCGCCGACGTCTATGCCTCCCATCGCTGGCGTCTGTACATGTGGCAGCTGTGGTTCCGCGCCCGCAGCGCCTACCGCCCCTACCTCGCGCGGTACCTGTGCGATCGCTCCCGCGACAACCGCGAGCGTGACGATGATCTGAGGCGTGTGTCGATCTATTACATGCGCGAACAGACCCTCGCCGACGACGTCATCAAGCCCGCCGAAAAGACGAAGGTGCTCGACCACGATTGCGGCCGCTGATGAGGATTCAGCGTTCCACGGTCGACTCGCGGATGGTCAGGGGGGCGACGCGGACGAAGTCGCAGTCGACGGTCCACGCCTCGGCGTGGTCGAAGCCGCCGAAGCCGTCGAGCCGGACGATCTCGAGGCCGCACACGTCGCCGACGGGGGTCTCGAAGAGCACGCCGAAGTCGCGCTGGAAGTGGTGGTGCGACGGGCGGTAGAGGAGCCGCCACGGGTCGGTCACCACGAAGGGGGTGTCGTCCCACGTGCCTTCGGCGCGGACGAAGGCCGCGGGCTCGGTCCCGGCCGGCGACTCGCCGATGCGCACGGTGAGCGCGACCTCGCCGTCGTCGAAGCGCACGTGGTGGCGCTGGGCGGGCACGCCGTCGAACGCGCAGGCGTCGAAGCGCCGCGCGCCCTCGTCGTCGCACGACTCGCCCGCGGCGCAGAGCGTGAACGCGAAGCCGTCGTCGTCGCCGAACGGGGAGGGGTGGCGACCGTCGAAGGTGGCGACGGGTGCCTCCCCTTCGAGGACGACCAGGTGGATGCGGCCCTCGAACGGGCGCGTCGACGTGCCGTCGGTGAGCGGCTGCGTGAGCGCGTACTGGTGGATCGTCCGGTCGGGGCGGTCGTGGCGGGTGGCGCGCAGGGTGCCGGCACCGGCGCTCCGCCAGAGAGCGCCGTCGCGGCCGCGCACACAGATCGGGAGCGCGAACGGGCCGCCGTCCTCGCCTGCTGGCAGACGGTAGTCGCCGTCCGGGAGGCGCAGCGTCGCCTTCTGCGTCCGATCCTGGCGCAGGTCGCCGTGCTCGCGAGGTGCGGTGCAGTACTCGGCGCCCGCCGCGCGCAGCGTGTTGGGCCACGACGGGTCGGCGATCGCCGTCTCGGGACCCGGACAGCCCGCCCACGGGTCGACGGGGCCGCCGTCGGGCTCGGGCGCCGCGTCCGGCGCCGGCGCGGCGTCGGGAGGCGCCGCGTCACCGGGCGGCGCGTCCGCGTCGCCGGGCGGCGCGGCGTCGGGCGGGGGCGCGCCGTCCGTGGGCGCCGGGTCGTCGTTCGTGCCGCCGTCGCATCCGGCGGCGGCCAGTGCCAGGATCATCAGCAGTTTCGAGCGCATGCGGCGCCCCCAGTGCAAGGGGCGCACCGCGCCCTCAGAGGGGCAGCCGCTCGCGACGTCGTCTTGTCTCCGTCGACCCTGTGGGACGGCGCCCCCACGACTTTCCGACGCCGCCACGCCTCGGGATTTCGTTGCGCGGGTCGCGGCGGACCCACGTCTGCACCGGGGTCCGCCGCCGGCCGAAGCAGGGGCCGATCCGAGGGGGGCGCGCGTGGCGACGATGGCATGGCAGGCGGCGGGCGTGGCGTACGCCGGGGCGACACACCGGCACGACGCCCGGCCCTGCGCCGGCGCCGTGGCCGCGCGTCGCATCGAAGGCGGCTGCGTCATCGCCGTCGCCGACGGCGGCGGCAGCCCGCGCGGGCCCGCCGGCGCGCGCCTCGCGGTCGAGGCCGCCGGCGACGTGCTCGCCGCCTGCGGCCACGTGCTGGCCCGCGAGCCGGCCCGCCCGGGCGCCGTCCTCGCGCCGGCGACGCTGGCCCGGCTCTCGCGTGGCATCCTCGAGGCCTGGCACGACGCGGTCGGCGACGACGCCGCGCGGGCGTCCCATGCCGCCGCGCTCGCGGCGGTGCTGGTGGCTGGCGATTGGTGTGTCGGCTGGCAGATCGGCGCCGGCGACGTGATCGCGGTGGGCGAGCGCGCCCGCTTCGTCCTGCCGGACGGCGACGCGCGCGCCTGCCTCGGCGGGTGGGGCGCCGCCGAGCGGGCGCGCATCGCGGGCTGGTCGCTCCGCGGCGATCCCACCCGCCTGTTCCTCGTCTCGAGCGGCGGTGCCCGCGGCGGGCGCGACGACGCGGCCGCGCTGCGGATCGCCGGCTGGTACCTCGCGCGACTCGACGAAGAGGGTCTCGCACCGGTCGTCGACGGCGTCGGCGACGACCTCGCCCGCGCCTCGCGCCTCGCGGGGGGCGCCGATGCCACGCTGGCCTTCGCCCACCGTCCGGCGTCGCGAACTGCGCGACTTGACTCGGATCCCGGCCGCGGGGCTAGCATCCGCGCCAGTTCGTGTCATGTGTCGGGAGGATGGGATGAGAGGTCTCGGTCTGTGGGTGCTCGCGCTGGCGCTCGTCGCCTGTGACGACGGCGGCGGCGGCGGCGGCGGCGGCGGCGGCGGCGCGGGTGGCGCCGGAGGCGACGGCGGCGGCGCCCCTCCCGGCACGGGCGAGTCCAAGACGCAGGTCATCGGCGCCCAGGGCGGCGATCTCTCGCACGAGGGCCTCACGCTCGCGGTCCCCGCCGGCGCGCTCCCCGCCGACACCGAGATCACGGTCACCTCGACCGCCGACGCGCCGCAGGGCGACTTCGAGCGCCTGTCGCCGGTCTTCCGCTTCGAGCCGGACGGCCTGCAGTTCGCGGCGCCGGTCACCGTGCGCATCGCGTTCGCCGGCGGGGCGCGCGAGCCCGCCGTCTACTGGGCGTCGGCCGGCCAGCCCTTCGCGCGGCTCGACTCCACCGTCGAGGACGGCGCGGTGACCGCGCAGGTGACCCACTTCAGCGAGGGCTTCGCCGGCGACGTGCCGGCGCCCGCGGATCCCGACGGCGGCGTGGGCGGCGCGGGTGGCGGTCCCGCCCCCGGTGGCGAGCTGCGTCCCGCCTTCCACCGCACGTGGGAGACGGGCACGTTCGACCCGCGCCACCTCTCGGTCGCCGACGACGGCGACCTCTTCCTGGCCGGCTCCTTCAGCGGCCCGCTCGACCTCGGGAGCGGCCCGGCCATGGGCCAGCAGGGCACGTTCGCCGCCCGGCTGGCGCCCGACGGCACCGCCCGCTGGCTGCGCGACGGCCAGGCGGTGAACGTCGACCTCATCCAGGCGCTGCCCGGCGGCGACGTCTACATCGCCGGCAAGCGGGACTTCGCGCGCCTCGGCCCGGACGGCGCGGACCGCTGGCGCAAGAACTACGGCCAGGGCGAGCTGTGGCCGATGGCCGCCACGGTCGACGCCGCCGGCAACATCGTCACCGTGGGCATCGTCAACGGGCAGGTGGACCTCGGCGGCGGCGAGCTCCGGACCGGCCTCGGCGGGCAGATGTCGTACATCGCCATCCACGACCCGCAGGGCAACCATGTCTTCAGCGCGCCGCACGGCGGCGAGCACTCGACCGCCCACGAGGACGTCGAGGCCATCCCCGGCGGCGGCGTCTACGTCACCGGCACGCACTTCGGCGAGGTGGACTTCGGCGGCGGCCCCCTCCTGCAGCCGAATCGCCCCGGCACCGACGGGCGCCTCTACGTCGTGCGCTTCGGCGCCGGCGGCCAGCACCAGTGGAGCGTCAGCTACGGCGGCGCGCAGAACCAGCGCCTCGACCCGATCGCGGTCACCGCCGACGGCGACGGCAACGCGGTCGTCGTCGCGCTCTACAGCACCGGCGCGATCGACCTCGGCCAGGGCCCCCTCTCGCCGGAGCCCCTCGGCGGCACCGCCGTGCTCACGCTCGCCGCGGCCGACGGCTCGTTGCTCGGCGTGCGCGCGTTCGCCGGCGCGCAGGTCAGCCGCGACGGCCTGAACGCGCACCGCGGCCAGCTCTACCTGACCGGCGCGCTCGCGCGGCAGGTCGACTTCGGCGGCGGTCCCGTCCCGGCGCAGCCGCTGGACCCCGCGGCGCCGGTGCCCGTCGGCTTCGTCGCCGTCCTCGGCGCCGACGGCGAGCACCGCCTCTCGCACGCCTGGCCGAGCCGGTTCGAGCAGGCGCCGTCGTTCCAGATGCACAAGATCGAGGGCACCAGCCTCGCGCCCGACGGCGCCGGCGGGCTGTGGTGGGTCGCCCGCTACGAAGGCGACGTCGAGCTCGCCGAGGGCACCCCGCTCTCCGCGGGCGAGCGCGACGTCCTGCTCGTGCGCTTCGCGCCCTGAGCGGCGCGCCTCAGCTCACGCCGCCGACCATCCGCCGGATCTTGTCGACGATCGACTGCAAGCGCTCGTAGTCGTCGCGCACCGCGCGCTGCATCTTGCGCTCGTCGGTGTGGACGAGCTCCACCTCGCGCTCGTGGGCGCGCTGACGCAGCTCCTGCAGCATGAAGCGGGCCTCTTCGTCCGTCAGTTCCATCCGCACCATGACATCGCTCCTTCAGTTCATGGGCAGGCCGGACTCTCCCGCCGGCCCCGCCTCGCGCAGGACCTGCCGGCGCCGCTCGAGCGTCCCCATCAGCTCGTCGAACGAGTGGTTGGTCAGGTACCGCTGAAAGCTCTGGCGGTAGTGATTGACGATGCTGATGCCTTCGACGCTGAAGTCGTGCACCACCCAGCGGCCCTCGGGCGTGCGCTGCATGGCATAGTCGACGGGCACCCGCTCGCGGCTGTGGGTGACGACCGTCGTCTGGACGGTGCGCGTGTCGCCGGTCTTCTGCACCTGGTCGACCGTCACCTGCTCGTCGCCGCGGAAACGGTCGAAATCGTTCACGTATTCGGCCGCGAGCACGTCGCGGAAGACGGCGACGAACGCCTTGCGCTGGCCCGCGTCCAGCTTGCGCCAGTGGACGCCGAGGCTGCTCTGCGCCATCGCGTTCCAGTCGAACACGCGGTCGACGACGGCGCGGATCGCCTCGATGCGCTCGGGGCGGCGGGCGGACTTCGCCAGCGACGGGTCGCGCAGCACCGCGAGCACCTCGTCGACGGCCTGCCGGATGACCTCGCGGGGGTCGGCGGCGGTGGCCTTCGCTTGCGCGGGCGCCGTGGGCGCGGCGGGGGAGGGCGCTTGGACCTGGGCGAGAGCCGGCGTCGCGAGCGCCAGCAGCAGGACGGCCAGGCGAGGGCTGTTCATGGCCTCGTTCCTTCGGTGTACGGACCCTCCGGCGCGCCGAGGGTGCCGGTGGCGCGGGCCAGCTCGGCGAGCGCGGTGTTGAGCCGGTACACGGCGTCGAGCTGCGCGAGCCGCAGCTCGGTGTAGGCGGTGACGGCGTCGGTCACCGAGGTCGCGTCCGTGAGGCCGGCCGCGAAGTCCAGGTCGGCGCGCACCGCCCACTTCTTGGCCGCCTCGACGCCCTGGGCCGCGGCTTCGATGTCGCGCCGTGCCCGCTCGGCGTCCTCGGACGCCTTGCGGACCTCGGCGGGCACACCCTGCCGCGCCCAGTCCAGCAACCCTTGCAACCGTTGCGCCTCGGCGCGCACTTCCTCGCCGCGGGCGCCGGCCATGTCCGCCTGCACCGTCCAGCGCACGCCCAGCAGCACGCTCGGCACGAAGTGGTAGAGCGGGTCGATCAGGTACCGGTTCTCGAGCAGGTCGCGGTCGTGGGTGTAGACGGCCGAGACTGCCCCGAGCACGAAGAAGTCGGGGTAGTACGCCGCGCGCTCGGCGTCGGCGAGCTTCTGATACGCCACGATGCCCTCGCGCAGGGCGGTGAGCTCGGGGCGGCGGTCGAGGGCGGTGGCGACCGACTGCTCGACCGGCGTGGCCTGTGAGGCCAGCGGCTCGAGCGTTTCGTTCCCCGGTTCGAGCGGCTCGTCCTCCGGCAGGCCGAGGTACGCGCGCAGGCCGGCCTCCGCCTGGCGCACGCCGGCCACGGCGCGGTGGCCGCCCATCTGCGCCGCCTTGAGCGCCGAGGTGAGGCGCAGGACGTCCGCCTCGGTGATGGTGCTGCCCTGCACCTGGGACTCCTGCCGGGCGCGCTCGAGCGTGCGCTCGGCGTAGTGGACGATCTCCTCCATGAAGCGCTGCGCCTCGCGGGCGAAGAGCCAGCCTTCATAGAGCCGCGCCGCTTCGAGCGCCACCTGCTGCGACGTGATCTCCGACTCGGCGGTGCGCGCGCGGATGCCGTGCTCGGCGGCCTCGCGCCGGTCGTCGATCTTCCCGAACGTGTAGAGCGGCTGCAGCACCTGCAGCTGCCCCCCGACGAGGATGGACAGGTCGTCGAAGCCCGCGTCGTACGGGCTCTCGGTCGACTGCGAGGTGCCCGGCACGAGCTCGGCCCGCAGCGACGGGCCGGTCGCCGCCTGCAGCGTGATCTCGGGCCAGCGCGCCGCGTCGGCCTGGGCCTTCTGCGCCTCGACCTTCGCGATCTGCGCGCGCGCGGCGGCCACCTGCGGGTTCTGCCTCGCCGCGCGCTCCACCACCTCGGCGCGCGTCAGCTTCGCCGCGTGCGCCGGGACCGCCGCCGTCGCCAGGATCGCGACCGCCCATCGCCGGACGCTCATGGGGCACCTCGTGGAGAAGTGGGGGGAGGCGGGGCCAGCGGATCTTCGGGTCCGCCGCCTCCGGTGGGGTTCGGCGTGGTGTCGCCGACGTCGCCGAACGCGTACTTCGACAGGAGCTGCATGAGGTCGAGCGGCGGCTCCGTCCGCGCGATGCGGCCGCCGTCGCGCAGGTCCGCCTCGCTCGCGCCGGGCGACAGCGACACGAAGGCCTCGCCCAGCAGGCCCTCGGTGTGGATGGAGGCGATCGTGTCGTCGGGCAGCGCCAGGCCGCGGTCCACCTGCAGCGTCACCTCGGCGGCGTAGTCCTCGAGCCGGATGTCTTCCACCCGGCCCACGCTCACGCCCGCCAGGCGCACGGTGGCACCCTCCTTGAGCCCGCCCACCGTGGCGAAGCGGGCGCCGATCCGCATCTGTTCGCCCGCCATCAGGCGCATGCCACCGATCGACACCGACAGCCACGCCAGCGCCGCCAGCCCCAGCAGCACGAACACACCCACCGCGATCTCGGTCCGTGTGTAGCTCTCCACCGACCTCCCCCTCAGAACAGAAGAGCGCTCATGACGTAGTCGCCGGCCAGCACGAGCACCGAGATGAGGATGACCGCCTGGGTCGTCGCCTGGCCGACGCCCATGGCACCGCCCCGGGCGAAGTAGCCGCGGCTCGTCGAGATCCAGGCCACGAACACGCCGAACACCAGCGACTTCCAGAAGCCGATCGCCACGTCGTCCATGCCCACCGCCTCGCGCGTGCGCGCCATGAACACACCGCCGTCGATGCCGAGGACGGTCACGCCGAAGAGCCATCCGGCGGCGATGCCCGTCAGATCGAAGAGGGCGGTGAGCGCCGGCACGCAGAAGAGGGCGGCGACGATGCGCGGGCTGACGAGGTACCCGACCGGGTCGACGGCCATCGCCTCGAGCGCGTCGATCTGCTCGGTGACGCGCATCGTGGCGAGGCTGGCGGCGATGGCGGAGCCGGCGCGGGCGGTCACCATGAGCGCCGCCATCACTGGCCCGAGCTCCCGGATGAGGCTCAGGGAGACGAGCGGGCCGAGGTAGGCGACGGAGCCGAACCCGACGAGGGCGTCGTAGCCCTGCAGGACGAGCACCATCCCGGTGAACATCGCCGTCAGCAGGACGATGCCCACCGACTGGTTGCCGATGAAGTGGACGTGCTGGACGATCTGCCGCCCCCGGATGGGCGGCCGCAGCAGGCGCCCGAGCGCGCGGCCGAGCAGCACCGTGGCGCGGCCGGCGCCGCCGCAGGCACCGATCGTCCGCCGTCCCAGCCCGCCGATGAGCGCCTCCGCTCCCCGCATGCGCGACCTCCAGTCGACAGACGCCGCGGAGGCGCCGGCGGTGTCGGGAGACGCGCGCCGGCGGTTCGCCCTATACTCGCGAGACACACGGCGGGGTGGGGGAGCGATGCGAGGCTGGGGTTGGCTGTGCGCGGCGGCCTGGCTCTGGGGCTGCGGTGACGGCGGGGGCGGCGACGCCGAGACCGACGCCGCGCGGCCCGATGCGGCGCCCTGCGGTGCCGGGGCGGGGCCGCACGCCGACGGTGGCTGCGATCCGCAACCGCCCGAGGAGCGGGACGCGGGGCGGCCCGACGCGGCTCGGCCCGACGCGGCGACCGCCGACGCGGCGACCGCCGACGCGGCGACGCCCGACGCGGCGACGCCCGACGCGGCGACGCCCGACGCGGCGCCGCCCGACACGGGCTTCGCCCCCGGGCCCTACGGCACGGGCTGGCGCGACCTCGCCGGCGACGTGCGGCTGCGCACCCTCGACGGCGACTTCGACCTGGCGCGCCTCTGGACGGGCGAGGACGCCTTCCTCTTCTCGTTCTTCACCAACGACCCGCGCCAGCCCCAGGACCTGCGCAACTACCTCGAGACGCTGTGGTTCGCGAACGGCGAGGCTGCGCGCGAGGTCGCGGCGCTGCTCGACGCCTCGCCCCCCGACGTCCACTACGTCTTCGGCTCCTTCGACGAGGACGCCCCCCTCGACGTGCGCCGCCTGAAGTCGGTCTTCGACCGCGTCCTGATCGGGCGGACCGAGGCGGAGCGCGCCCGCTGGACGGGCCGCCTGCACTTCGTCGCGCGGCCGCTCGGCGGCGCCGAGGGCTGGCTGCGCGACCTCATCGCCGCGCGCTCGCCGCTCTGGTTCGGCATCGACTCGACCCAGCGCCTGCGGCAGGTGGGCCTGCTCACCGACATCGTCGCCGGCGTGCCGCGCCTCCAGGGGCTCGCCCTCGAGGCGCGCTACTTCCACTTCGAGCGCGAGCGGCAGGCCACGCTCGACGCCGCCGAGGGCGTCACGATCGTCCCCGTCTTCCACGAGAACGTGGGGCACGCCGTCGCCGAGGTGGAGCTCCCGCCCGCCGACGTCATGGCCGGCTTCGACACGATGGAGTTCGACGTCGGCGCCTACTGCCCCGGCCACATGGACGAGAACTGCGGCGAGTGGGACTACCTCTCGAACCTCTACGTCTGCGAGCAGCCGGTCGACGCGGAGAACCCGCACGCCGCGACGCCGTGCCGCGCGGCCGTCCCCGGCGCCGAGGGCGAGCCCGAGACGCCCGCCGAGACCCGCGCCTGCGCCTGCCGCACGCCCTACGGCGGCGTCGCCGAGCGCCAGCAGGTCTGCCGCGCCGACGGCGGCGGCTTCGAGGCCTGCAACTGCCCCTGCGACGCCGAGATCGGCCGCTGGATCACCACCTACCACCGCGAGGGCCGCTGGGTGACCGACGTCAGCCCGCTGCTGGCGCTCGTGAAGGACGGCGGCCGGCAGCGCCTGCGCTTCGCCTCGGGGAACGCCTACGACTATGCCTTCGACATCCGCCTGTCGAACCGCGGCAAGGGCACCCGGCCCGACGAGATCCGCTTCCTCTGGGGCGGCGGCGCCTTCAACGCGCAATACAACGAGGGGCGATCCCCGATCACGTTCACGGTGCCGCCCGACGTCCGCAAGGTGGAGTTGGTCGCATACCTCACCGGCCACGGCTTCGGGGTCGAGGCCGACAACTGCGCCGAGTTCTGCGACCACACCCATCACTTCGACGTCAACGGCCGC
Organism: Myxococcota bacterium; assembly: GCA_963169045.1. GTDB lineage: Bacteria > Myxococcota_A > Bradymonadia > UBA7976 > UBA1532 > CAUJDF01. The sequence goes on along the minus strand of CAUJDF010000028.1, from coordinate 123,539 downwards.
GAGTTCGTGAAGGCGCACCCCGTCGCCGGCACCGCCACCGGATGCCAGGAGCAGGTCGACGAAGGCGTGGTGCCCAACCAGTTCGGCACCTGGCCATTCGGGCGCGGCGGCTGGTGTCCGGGTCTGGACGTGAAACCCTGGGTCGCCGATGTGACGGAAGCCCTGAGACCCGGGGAGAACGTGATCACCTACCGCGGTCTGTTCGAGGGCACCGACTACGTCCCACGGCCGTCGGGGCGCGGCGATGGCTTCGGCGCCCGCGTGGACGTGTCGTCCTATCTCGTCTTCCATCGCTGACGGCGACGCCGCGACGGCGGAGGCATCTGTGACAAGGATGGGTGGACCGAGCGCGTCGGCGTTGCTCGAAGCCATGGACGACGCCGCCATCGTCCTCGACGCGCGCGGCCGCGTGCGCGCCTGGAACGGCGGCGCGGCCGACCTCTACGCGCTGCCCGCCGACGCCGCTCTCGGCCGCCCGTTCGACGCGCTCGTGCGTGTCGCCTGGTCCGCGCCGGGCGACGCGGAGCGCTACGCCGCCGCGCTCGCCGACGGCGGGCGCTGGCGCGGCCCGTGCCGGCACGAGGTCGTCGGCGGTCGCGCGCTGTCCGTCGAGGTGTCGCTCGGGCCCGTGCGGCGTGGCCGCGCAGGGTGGTCGCTGCTCGTCGTGCGGCCGACGAGCGGCGCCGACGCGGCGCTCGAGGCCGCGCGCGAGGACCTGCGCCGCCTCGAGCGCCTCGGGCGCCTCGGCGTGCTGGTGGTCGACCTGCACCCGGTGCGCGCCCGCTGGTCGGCGCCGTTCGAGCGCCTCACCGGCATCGGGCCGACCGAGATGCCGTCCGACCCCGAGGCCCTGATCGAGCGGGCCGTCCACCCCGACGACCGCGCGCGGGTGCGCGACGCCTACCGGCGGCTGCGCGACGCCGGCGAGTCGTTCGAGGTCGAGTACCGCCTCGTGCGCCGCGACGGCGAGCAGCGCTGGGTGCAGGCGCTGGGCACGACCGAGCGCGGCCCCGACGGCCGGACGGCGCGGCTCGTGGGCATGTTCCGCGACGTGACGCGCCGCAAGCGCGCCGAGATCGCGCTCGCCGAGACCAGCCGCTTCGTGGAGCGCGTCACGCAGGCCGTGCCCTTCGCCATTTACGTCTACGACCTGCGCGTGGGGACCGACGTCTACGTCAACCCCGCGACGACCCGCCTGTTCGGCTACGAGTCGGCCGAGATCGAGGCCATGGGCGCTTCGCTCCTCGAGCAGGTCATCCACCCCGACGACTTCGAGAAGGTCGGGCAGCTCATCGCCGAGACCTGCGCCGCCGCCGACGACGCGACCGTCGTGGGGCGGTACCGCCTGCGCCACAAGAGCGGGGAGTGGCGCGTCGTGAGCTCCGCGCTCGTGGTGTTCCAGCGCGCGCCGGACGGCGCGCCGACGCAGCTCCTCGGCGCCATCGAGGACGTGACGGAGCGCGAGCGCAACGAGGCCGAGCTCGAGCGCCACCGCCACCACCTCGAGGAGCTCGTCGCCGCGCGCACCCGCGACCTCACCGCGATCAACGCCGAGCTCGAGGCGTTCGGCTCCTCGCTGGCCCACGACCTGCGCTCGCCGCTGCGCACCATCGCCGCCATGGCCGAGTTCGCGCTCGAGGACGCCGGCGACGGCCTCGCCGAGGCGGCGCGCGACCACCTGCAGCGGATCATCGCCTCGGTCACGCGCGCCAACGACCTGATCGACGGTTTGATGCGTCTGGCGCACGCCATCCGCCGGCCGATCGAGGTGGAGCCGGTCGACCTCGGCGCGCTGGCGCGCGAGGTCGTCGAGGAGCAGCGCGCCGCGGCCCCGGACCAGCCGGTCGAGGTGCAGATCGAAGGCGATCTGCGCGTCGCCGGCGACCGCGCCCTGCTGCGCGTGCTGTTGGCCAACCTGGTGCAGAACGCCTGGAAGTTCAGCGGCGACCGCCACCCCGCCCACGTCGAGATCGGGCGCGCCCCCGCCGACGGCGCCTTGGTCCTCTGCTACGTCCGGGACGACGGCGTCGGCTTCGACCCGCGCCACGCCGCCCGCATCTTCGACGCGTTCGAGCGCCTGCACCCGCCCGGCGCCTACCCCGGCAGCGGCATCGGCCTGGCCACCGCGCGCCAGGTCGTGCGCCGCCACGGCGGCCGCATCTGGGCGACGGGGACGCCCGGAGGCGGCGCCACCTTCTGGTTCACCTTGCCGAAAGTGTGAGACCTCCGTCAGGGCGCCGCGGGACAGACGTTGTCGGTGCCGGGCGAGGGGGGCATCGAGCGGAAGTCGGCGGCGTTGTCGTTCGTGTCGTTGGCGTTGCCGCACCGGCCGGTCGACGGATCGCCGAGGGCGGTCGGCGCGCCGAGGTCGCCCTCGGTCACGCTCTCGAGCTCGCCCTCGTAGCTGACCGAGTCGAGCACCACCGCGTTGTTGCCGCGGCCGCGCACCAGCACGACGCCGTCGTCGACGCCGTTCTGGATGCTGCTGTCGGGCACCACGAGGCCGAGCACGCCCACCGGCAGCGCGTCGATCACGGCCCGGTTGCCGACCACCAGGTACCCGCCGCCGGGGATGAACGCCCCCGCCGGGGACAGGTCGAGGTTGTTGTAGACGCGGAAGAAGCCGCGGCCGCCGTCCGCGAGCCACAGGCGCAGGTCTGCGAGCGGGACGTCGCCGGGTCCGGTGTTGTGGATCTCGACGAACTCGCGCGTGTCGCCGCCGGTCTGGTCGTAGTCGACCTCGTTGATCACCAGCCGCCCCGGCGGGCAGTCGGTGCTCGCCGTGACGCGGTACTGGTTCGCGCCCTCGCCGCTCGCCAGGTAGACGTGGACGTAGTAGGTGCCCGTTTGCTGGATGGCGACGTAGATCGACTCGTCGTCGGCGTGGCCGATGCCCGCGGCGTAGCGCACGCCGTCGGCGTCGACGACCTCCATGTCGATGTCGCCCTCGGCGTGCTCGAAGCGCACGTCGGTGCGCAGGCTGCAGCCGGCGCGCACGTCGACGGCATACCAGTCGGGATCGGTGTCGCACAGCACGCCGGACACCGGCGGCCCGCCGCGCACGAGCGGCGTGGCGTCCTCGGGCACGTCGTCCTGCTCGTTCGCGTCGTCGGCGGGGCAGAGTGGCGCGACGCACGTCACCGCGAGGCGCAGGTTGTAGGCGTTCTGCGCCGGGCCGACGCCCTCGACGCGCGCGAAGTACGTGCCGTCGGCGAGCACCGCGTAGCGCAGGTTCTCGTCGTCGTCGCGCGAGTTGGCGAACGCCACCTGGATGCCGGCCGCCGTGAACAGCCGCAGGTTCAGGTCGCCGTCGGCGTGGCGGAAGCGCAGGTCCGCGGCGATGGTGCAGCCCTCGCCGGCCGGAATCGCGAAGAGATCCGGGTCGTTGCTGCAGATCACCGCGTCGACGCTCGCCGGCAGCTCGAGCTGCGTCGCCTGGCCGATGCCGTCGTTCGGCTCGAGCGCGTCGTCGGCGGGGCACGCCGAGCACGACTGCGACACCGACAGCCGGTACGTGTTGCGCTCGCCGATGAGCGTCACCTGGACGTAGACCGTGCCCGCGGCGGCGGCGAGGTACGAGATCGTCTCGCGGTCGCCGATGCCGCGGCTCTCGCCGACCAGGTCGCCGGCGGCGTCGAACATCCGCAGGTCCACGTCGCCCCGGGCGTCGACGAACTCGGCGTCGACGCGCAGCGTGCAGCCGGCGGCCGCGTCGATGGCGAACCAATCCTCGTCGCGGCCGCAGAGCACGCCATCCGTGGTGGTGTCGGGCGCGAGCGGGGTGGCCGTGTCGGCGCCGTCGTCGTCCTCGCGCGCGTCGTCCTCGCACACCGGCGGCGGCTCGCAGTCGACGTCGGCGGTCAGCGTGTACGTGTTGCGCCCGCCGTTGTCGAACAGGTCGACCACCAGGAGGTACGTGCCGGCCTCGGCCACGCGGTGGGCGATGGCCTCGACGTCGGCGGCGGTGGCGCTGCGGGCGATCTCGTCGCCCGCGGCGTCGGCGAGGAAGAGGTCGAGGTCGCCGTCGGCGTCCGTGAACTCGAGGCGGGCGCGCACGGCGCAGCCGGCCTCGACGTCGAGCGCGAACCAGTCCTGGTCGGCGCCGCACACCACGCCCTCGATCGGTTCGGCGCCGACCGGGGTGGCGCTCGCCTCGTCGTCGTCGTCTTCGCGCGCGTCGTCCTCGCAGACGGGCGGCGGCGCGCAGTCGGCGGCGACGGCGAGGCGGTAGGTGTTGCGGCCCTCGCCCGTCAGCGCGACCGCAAGGAAGTACGGGCCGGCGGCCGGCACGCGGAAGTCGAGCGACTCGCCATCGGCGCGGCCGTCGCTCGCGGCGATCGGCAGCCCGCCGGCGTCGAGCAGCGCGAGGCCCAGATCCCCGTTCTCGTTCACGAATTCGAGGTCCACGCTCAGGACGCAGCCCGCCTCGAGCTCCACGCGGAAGAAGTCGGGATCGGCGCCGCAGACCACGCCGTCGGCCGTCTCGCCGGGGGCGATGGCGCTGGCGGCGGCGCGCGTGTCGTCGTCCTCGCGGTCGTCGTCGTCCTCGCAGCTCGAGGGCGGCGCGCACTCGACGTCGAGCGCGAAGTCGTAGGTGTTGGCCTCGCCGTCGACCAGGAGCAGCACGACGGAGTACGTGCCGTCGGCCTCGGCGCGCGCGACGATCGACTCGCCGTCGGACACGCCGTCCGAGATGCCGAGCGGGACGCCGTCGGCGTCGGCCAGCGCCATGTCGATGTCGCCGTCGGCGTGGTTGAAGGCGGCCGCCGCGCGAATGGTGCAGCCGGCCGCGGCGTCGACGGTGAAGAAGTCGAGGTCGTCGCCGCAGAGGATGCCCTCGACCTGCTCGCCGGCGACGAGAGCGGCGGCCTCGTCGGGCCCGTCGTTCTCCTCGAAGCGGTCGTCGCCGGGGCACGTCAACTCGCTGGCGCAGGTCTGCGCGACGGTCAGCGCGTAGCGGCCGTCGCCGTCGGCGGGCGCGTCGACGACGAAGTACAGCGCGCCGCCGGCCTCGGTCGTGTGGGTGAGCGCGAGGCCGCCTTCGGCCGCGGCGCCGCGCGCGAGCTCGACGGTGTTCGCATCGAGCAGCAGCAGGTCGAGCTCGCCGGCCGCGACGGCGAGCGAGGCGCGCACCTCGCAGCCGGCCTGCGTCTCGATCGTGAAGTAGTCGACATCGTCGCCGCAGATCAGCCCCTCGGCGCCGGCGGGCGTGAGGGGCGTGGCCGTGCGGCGGTCGTCGTTCTCCTCGAGGGGGTCGTCGCCGGGGCAGGCCGACGGGCAGTCGAGCGAGTACGAGGCGGTGTAGGTATTGGCGCCGCCTTCGAAGAGATGGACGCGCAGGAAGTGGACGCCTGGGAACTGCGGCCGCGCCTCGAGGTGCTCGAAGTCGTCGCTGCCGTTGGAGAGGCCGACCACCTCGCCGGCGGGGTCGATCAGCTCGATGTCGATGTCGCCGGCGTCGTGGGTGAAGCGGACGTCGGCCGACACGGCGCAGCCGTCGCCGACCTCGATCGCGATCCAGTCCTCGTCGTCGCCGCACAGCACGCCCTCGACGGCGGCCCCGGGCGCGGCGGCCACGGCCTCCTCGGCGCTGTCGTCGTCCTCGCGGGCGTCGTCCTCGGGGCACAACGCCGCGGCGCCGCAGGCCGTCCCGAGGCGCAGGCCGTAGCGCAGGCCGGCCTCGCCGGGCGGGCCGGCGGCTGTCACCCGCACGTGGTAGGTGCCCGCGGGCAGCGTCGTCTCGACGTCGGCGCGGCCGGCGGCCGGCACGGGCTCGGCGACGGTGACGCCCTCGACGTCGAGCACCGCGAGCGCGGCCTCGCCGGCGGCGGCGCCGAACGTCAGCGCGACGGCGACGTCGCAGGCCTCGTCGAGCTCGAAGGCGAACCAGTCCTCGTCGGCGCCGCAGAGCAGCGCGTCGATCGCGGCGCCCGGCGGCAGCTCGGTGGCGCTGCCGGCGTCGTCGTTCTCCTCGAGCGCGTCGTCGCCGGGGCAGGCCAGCGGCGGCGGGCACTCGAGCCCCACCTCGAGGTGGTAGGTGTTCGACCCGCCCTCGAAGAGGGCCACGCCGACGGCGAAGTCGCCGTCGGCCGGCACGAGCAGCGCGAGCGACTCCTCGTCGCCCGTCCCGTCGCTCACCTCGAACCGCTCGGCCGCGAGGTCGATGACGAAGAGGTCGACGTCGCCCTGGTCGTGCTCGAACGTCGCGCGCGCCGTCAGCGTGCAGCCGGCGCGCGCCGGGACGATGAAGTAGTCCTGGTCCTCGCCACAGAGGATGCCGTCGAAGGCGCCGCCCTCGGGCAGCGGGCCGGCGACGTCCGCCGTGTCGTCCTCTTCGTGGGCGTCGTCGGCGGGGCACGCGAGCTCGCCGCCGCCCATGTCCGGCTCGACCGCGGCGTCGAGCGGCGGGACGGGCACGTCGGCAGCCGGGTCCATGTCGGGCGGCGGGACGTCCATGTCGGCGGCGCCGATGTCGGGCGCGTCCGCGTCGGGCGCGTCCGCGTCGGGCGGCGCCATGTCCGGCGCGCCCATGTCCGGCGCGCCCATGTCGGGCAGCGCCATGTCGGGCGCGCCCTGATCCGGCACCGCCATGTCGGGCGTCGCCATGTCGGGCCGCGGCACCGCCATGTCCGCCGGCGGCGGCCCCATGTCCGGCGCCGGCACCCCCTCGTCGGGTCGCGCCGCGTCGTCCCCGCCGCCGCCGTCGCCCTCGCCCGTCGCCGCGTCGACGTCCTCGCCGCTCGCGCTCGAATCCGCGTCGTCGCACGCCGTCAGCGCGAGACACGCCACCAGCAGGGCGGCGAAGCCTCCCCTCCGCAAGATCGCGGACATGGACCCCCCCCTCCATTCCCATGGGAATGAACGATTCGGGGCTCAACGTAAGAGCGCGACGGGGGGTCGGTCAACGGGGAGGGAGGGCCCCGCCCGACCGCGGTGTCAGCCCGGCGGCCGGCAGGCGGTCGACGGCGCTTCGGCGGCGGCGGAGACGTCGGCGTCGTCGCCCTGGGTGTCGTCGGCGATCCAGATGGTGCCGAAGGTCGAGCCGCTCAGGTCGAACGACGCCGGGCGCGAGGTCGTGCCCTCGACGTCGCCGCAGGGCTCGCGGTCGAGCGTCGTGTGGCCCAGCAGGCGCAGCGTGCCTTCGATCTCGCTGCCGCTGAGCGCGTTGGCGCGGCCGGGGATGATCACCCTGCCGAGGTCGATGGTGACCGCGAAGTCGGGCGCGGGGCCGGGCTCGACCAGCCCGCCGTCGAGCGTGCCCTCGGCGGGGATGCGGGCGTCGCGCATCACCTCCCTGGTCGACGAGTCGAGGGGGAAGAGCACCATCGAGAAGGGGCCGCCATCGTCGGACCCCACCTGCGCGTTCACGTCGGCGCGAGACAGCAACGGCTGCGTGGGATCGCCGAACGGCGCCACCGCCAGCAGGTACGCGCCGGTGATGTCCGCGATCGATCGGTCGGGCGGGCCCGCGAGGTAGGCGTCGGTCGAGGGGGTGGCATCCGGCGGGGGGGCGCCGTCGCGCGGGAGCGGCACCAGCGCGGCGTCGGGCGCGGTGGCATCGACGTCACCGGCGTCCGGCCGCCCTTCTTCTTCAGGATCGCCGCCGGTGGAGAAGCAACCGCCGAGGGCCAGGGCGAGGGCCAGCAGCCGTCGCATCACATGCCGGCGTCGGCGCCCATGCCACCGCCGCCCGGCCGGCAGTTGGTCACGGGCGCAGCGGCGGCGGCGCTGACGTCAGCGTCGCTGCCCATCAGGTCGTCGGCGACCTTGATCACGCCGAACGTCGAGCCGGTCAGCTCGAACATGGCCGGGCGCTGGGTGGTGCCCTGCAGATCGCCGCAGAACTCGTCCTCGCTGGGCGTGCGGCCGATGAGGCGCAGGGTCGCCTCGATCTCGGAGCCGCTGAGCGCGTTGGCCGGGCCGGGCACGATGACCGTGCCGAGGTCGATGTCGAGCGCGCCCTGCGCGTCGATGGTGCCGCCGGTGATGGCACCCGAGGCGGGGATGCGGTTGGCGGTCATGACCGCCTTCGACTCGGTCTCGACAGGGACCAGCACCATCTCGAACGTGCCCGTGCCGTCGGCCGCGATCGTCGCCGTCACCTCGGCGCGGAACAGCAGCGGCTTCGACGGATCGCCGAACGGCGCCACCGCCAGCAGGTACGTGCCGGTGACGTCCTTGGCGCCAGAGATCGGCGCGCCGTCGGGCTCGGGGGCGGCGTCGGGAAGGAAGGGGACGTTCTTCTCCGTCTGGCTGACGAAGTCGTCGAGGTCCCCCTGGGTATCGGGGCATCCGGAGAGCAGCAGCAGCAGGCCGCCGCCAAGGAACGAACGCTTTGACAACCGCGGACGGAGCATGTTACGCGCCCCCTATCGAGTCGTCTCGATGACACGAGACGCGGCGAGTCTGCGACGGGGCGGGTGACGCTGTCAAACCCCATCCCGCGGCAAAAACAAGTGGCCGGGAGACGTCAGTGAAACGGTCGACGATCCTTGCGACGGTCCTCGTCGCCGGCGGCGCGGGCGAGGCAGCGGCGAGCGGGTTCGTGGTGGCGCGCTTCGGCGGCGAGCACGGGCATCCGGTGACCGACAATCCGACGGCCATCTACTACAACCCGGCCGGCCTCTCCTTCGGGAAGGGCACCCGGTTGTACATCGACGGCACGTTCGCGTGGCGCACGGTGAACTACACCCGCTCGCCGGACGCCATCGAGAACCTCGGCGCCGGCACGCCGGACACCCCCGAGGGCATCGCCGCCAACTCCGGCGAGGCCAGCCTCTTCAACCTCGCCGCCGTCCCGTTCGTCGGCGCCGTCACCGACTTCGGCATCGACAACCTCGGGGTCGGCGTCGCGCTGTACGTGCCCATCGGCGGCACGTCGGTGTGGGACGACAACGACGACGTCGACCCCGTGCAGTTCGCCGGCGCGGTCGACGGCGTGCAGCGCTGGTGGGGCACGAGCGGCACCATCCGCTCGATGTACGGCACGCTCGCCGGTTCGTGGCACTTCCCGTCGCTGCGCCTGCGCGTCGGCCTCGGCGCCAACCTCGTCGTCACCGAGGTCGACACCATCCGCGCCCGCAACGTCGACGGCACCGACGACCTGATCGTCGGCGCCACGAAGCAGCCGAAGGAGGGCCGCACGCTCATCGAGGCCAAGGGCTACCACGGCTCGGTCGGCGCCGGCCTCATCTGGGAGCCGGTCGACCAGTGGTGGATCGGCCTGTCGTACCAGAGCGTCCCCGGCTTCGGCGAGCAGCGGCTCGAGGGCACGCTGGTCAACTACTTCCCCAACCGCGCCACCGATCCCGATCCGGCCAAGCGCGGGACGACCGAAGACGACATCGACTTCCTGCAGACGCTGCCCGACATCGTCCGCCTCGGCGTCCGCGGTCGCCCCACCGAGAACACCGAGGTGCGCCTGTTCGGCGACTTCACGCGGTGGAGCGTCTTCGAGAAGCAGTGCGTCGTGAACCGCGGCAAGGACTGCGGCACCATCGCCAAGGGCGCCTCGGCGCCGGGCTCGTCGATCGTCCTCAACATCCCGCGCAAGTGGGAGAACGCCTTCGGCGTGCGCGCGGGCGGCTCCTACTGGCTGAACCCCGACGTCGAGCTGTTCGCCGGCGCCGGCTTCGACAGCAGCGCAGTGCCCGACGAGACGCTCGACCCGGTGCTGCTCGACCAGAACAAGGTCACCGCGTCGCTCGGCGGCCGGGTCCAGCTCCTCGACCGCAGCCTCGCGCTGGCCGGCACCTACACCCAGGTCATCTACCTGACCCGCGAGCTCGATCCCGGCGCCAACGACTTCGTGCCGCCGTCGAAGAGCCCCGACGCCGCCGGCGAGTACAAGCAGGCGGTCGGCGCGCTCAACATCAACGTCGAATACGCGTTCTGACCTCGTCCGGCTTCCTCTTCCTCTTCCTCAGCCGGCACCCGGCTCTCGACTTCGTCCGCACCTGGATGCTCGACCGCGGGCGGCCCGCCGAGCGGCCGCCCGACTTCGACGCGCAGCTCGGCTGGCTGCGCGCCTGCCCGGACGTGCTGGCGGCGGTGGACCGCGACGAGTCCCGGCGGCGCTCCCTGCTTGCCTGGCGCTGACGCGCCGGCGGCCGGGCACGCGCCGAGCGTCCGGCGCGTGGGTCGGGCAGCGTCCACCTCAGACCCGGGCCCGTGCGGCTTCAGGGGGGCGGTCGGGCACGCCCCTTGCGTCGCTGTCGCCGATGACCCGGAGGCCAACATGTTCGGGAAGCACGATTTCGACGCGGTCGTGGTCGGCGGCGGCCCGGTGGGGTTGTACGCGGGGCTCTGCCTCGCCGGGCGAGGGCTCGAGGTGGAGGTCCTCGACGGCAGGACCGACCCGCACCTGCCGCACCACCCGGTGGCGCTCGGACCGCGGGCGCTCGAGCGCCTCGACGCGCTCGGGCTGCTGCCCGCGCTGACGCAGAAGGGCCGCGTCGTCCGGCGCGTCGCCTTCGAGCGGGACGGGGCGCGCCTCGGGCACGTCGACGTCGAGGCCGCCGGCGGGGCGTATCCGTTCCTCGTGGTGATCGGCTATGACGCGCTCGAGTCGGCGCTCGAGGCCGCGCTGTCGGCCCGGCATGCGCGCAGGCGGCGGCACCACGAGCTCGAGGGGCTGACGGAGCACGCCCAGGGCGTCGTCATCGAGGTGGCGAAGCTCGAGCGCGTCTATACGGGCTACATCGTGGCGCAGCACGAGTGGGAAGTGCAGCGCCGCTTCGAGGAGCGCGCCCGCTTCGTGGTCGCTGCCGACGGCGCCGGGAGCCTGGTGCGGCGCCGCTGCGAGATCCCGCTCCGAGCGACGGGGGCGGCGCGCACGTGGGAGGTCTTCGAGCTCTGCGGCCTGCGCGACGGCCCGACCGAGATGGTCGTCCGGCTCGACGACGCGGCGCCCGGGGTCTACTGTCCGCTGCCCGAGGACGGCGGTGCCTGGCTGTTCGCGCGGGCGGCCGACGACGGCGCACCGCTGGACGCGGGACGCTTCCGCACGCTGCTGGGGCGCCACGCCGCCGGGTTCGGCGAGGGGGCGGAGCTCCGCCGCGCCGCCCGCGTGACCGTCGCGCCCGGCCTCGCGGAGCCGCCCGGCCGGCGCCGCGTCTGGCTCGCCGGCGACGCCGCCCACCCCGCGGACCTCCCCGGCGCCCGCAGCCTCAACGCCGCCTTCGCCGAGGTCCACGACCTGACCGACCACATCGCGGCGCGCGCAGCCGAGGACACCACCGCCGGCGGCCTGGACGCGTACGTCGAGGCGATGCGCGCCCGCTGGACCCGCGCGCCCGTCGCCGAAGCCGACGCGCCGCCCTGGGCGCGCGCCCACGCCGACCAGATCGCCGCCTGCCTGCCTGGCGCCGGCCCGGAGCTCGACCGCCTGCTCGCGCCGGTCGGCCTGCGCCTCGCCTGACCCCGGGCGTGGCGGAACGCCCCGCCGGACGCCGCGTTGACGGGCGAGACGCTGACCGCGATGATCCCGCCCATGAGTCAGCGCCCGTCGAGCGGACCGTTCGAGCCCCCGCGCGCGCCCACGCAGGCCGAGTGGGACGCGCTGTCGCCGGCGGAGCGCGAGCGCGTCGTCGCCTCGCTCCCGCCGAGCCTGACCGAAGAGGAGGCGAGCCCGCCCGAGGGCGACCTGCACCTCGCCGCGAAGATCGGCGCGCTCGACGCGCTGCAGAACTTCTTCGGCCGGCAGGGCCGCAGCGTCTACGTCGGCTGCGAGCTGACCGTCTACTACCCGGGGGCGCGCCGCTTCGCCCCCGACCTCTTCGTCGTCTTCGACGTCGATCCGCGCCCGCGCACGCGCTGGGTCGTGAGCGCCGAGGGGAAGGGCCTGGACTTCGTGATGGAGGTCCATGTCGGCGGCGACCGGAAGAAGGACGCCGAGCGCAACGTCCGGCGCTACGCCGAGCATGGCATCCCCGAGTACTTCGTCTACGACCGTGCGCGCGAGCACCTGCGCGGCTGGCGCCTGCCCACGCCCGACGCGCGCGCCTACGTGCCGATCGTGCCGCAGGGCGGCCGCTACGCGTCGCACGCCCTCGGCCTCGAGCTCTTCCTCGAAGGCGACCGCCTGCGCTTCTATCTCGCCAACGCGCCGTTGCTCGAGACGCGCGAGCTCGTCGGTCGACTCGAGGCTTCGGTGAACGAGCTGCAGCGCCGCGCCGACGAAGAGGCGCGCCGCGCGGAAGAGGAGGCGCGCCGCGCCGAAGAGGAGGCGCGCCGCGCCGAAGAGGAGGCGCGCCGCGCCGAAGAGGAGGCGCGCCGCGCCGAAGAGGAGGCGCGCCGCGCCGACGACGAGGCGCGCCGCGCCGGCGACGAGGCGCAGAAGCGCGCCGTGGCCGAGGCGCGCGTCGCCGAGCTGCAGGCGGAGCTCGATCGGCTGCGGCGTCGCTGACGCCGCGAGCGGCCGTGCGTCGGCCTCGCGGCGTGCGACACGCGCCGCCCGCGTCCCTTCTTTCCGGCGCTCGAAATCGGCGCGCCGACGCGAGGCCCGCGGTGGCGCGGCACGGGTCGTGCGCTCCGCCGCGCTCTGTCTCGCCCTCGCGCTCGGAGCCTGCACGCGCCGCGCAGAGCCGCCCGCCGACGCCTCCGTCCACGCGAAGGTCGCGCCGCCGCCCGACGCGGGCGCGCCGCCGGCGAGGGGGCCCGCGCCCGCCGAGGGGCTCGTGGCGCCCGCCGCGCTCTACGAGCCCGCGGTGTACCACCTGCCCCAGCCGAAGACCGACCCGGGCGCGGCGCTCGACCGCCTGCTGCAAGGGACGCCGTTCACCCGCGTCGGCGCGCTCCCCGCCGCGCCGGAGGGGCCGGCGGTGCACCTCTGCCGGCCGCCGATCGCCGAGTACGCCCCGCTCGACGCCGAGGCGCTCGAGTTCTTCGGGCGCGGCCTGTCGCCGGCCGACATGCGGGCGTTCGCGGCGTCGAAGTCGGTGAGCGTGCTCGAGATCGCCGTCCCGTCGAGCGCGGGGGACGCGCCGTACCGCGCGGCGCTTGCCCTCGCGGACCAGTTCGCCAAGGCGGCGGGCGGCCTCCTGTGGGACGAGAGGCTTTCACGCGCGACGCCTGGAAGCGGCGGCTCGCGGGGTGGGAGGGCGACGTGCCCGAGGTGGAGGCGCACGTCACCGTCCACGCCTGTCGCGACGGCGGGGCGGGGGCGTTGCGCGCCGGCCGCCCCGATCGCATGATGCGCGCGCCATGCCGCTGCGCGACGTCGAAGCCCAGGACCACGCCCTCGACGTGCTGCGCCGCGCCCTGACGGGCGGGCGCGTGCACCACGCCTACCTGTTCGCGGGGCCCGACGGCGTCGGCAAGACGCTGGCGGCGCGCGGGATGGCCGAGGCGTTGCTGTGCGGCGCGCCGCGGCCCGACGGCGACGCGTGTGGCGAGTGTCACCACTGCAAGCGCGCGCGCGCCGGGCAGCACCCCGACCAGCACCTCATCGCGCGCCAGGCGAAGGCCGACGGTGGGCTCGAGCAGGCGATCAAGATCGACCAGGTGCGCGAGCTGCAGCGCAGCCTGAGCTTCAAGCGGTTCGAGGCGGCGCGGCGCGCGGTGGTCATCGCCGAGGCCGAGCGCATGAACACCTCGACGGCCAACGCGCTGCTCAAGACGCTCGAAGAGCCGGGCGAGGGGACGCACTTCGTGCTGGTCACGGGTGCGCCGCATCTGCTGTTGCCGACCATCCTGTCGCGGTGCCAGCGCGTGCGGTTCGCGCCGCTGCCGCGCCCGGTGGTCGCGCGCCACCTGCAGGCGGGGGCGGGCCTCGACGGTGACACGGCGGACCTCGTCGCCGGCCTCGCCGAGGGGTCGGTGGGCCGCGGCCTGTCGCTGGCGAAGAGCCCGCTGCTCGCCGAGCGCGCCGAGCTGCTGGCGAAGCTCGACGACCCGCGCGGCCTGCACGACGTCGCCGGTCGCCTCGACCTCGCCGAGGCCCTCGCCGAGAAGAAGGAGGACCTGCCGCTGGTCTTCCACCTGCTGCGCACGTGGTTCCGCGACCTGATGCTCGTGCGCGAGGGCCTGCCCGACGAGCGCCTCGTGCACCGCGATCTGGCCGAGCGGGCCCGCGCGCGGGCGACGCAGCTGAACGGCGAGCAGATCCTCCACCGCCTCGCCGCCATCAATGCCACGGAGCGGGGCGTGTTCGAGCAGGCCGCCAACGCCCGCCTCGCGCTCGAGACGCTCGCGCTCCGCCTCGCCGGCGCGGCCGATGCCCGCCCCTCTGGCGATGCGGCGCGCGGCGTGGTACGTGGCGGCCGATAGCCCGGCGCGAGGGCGGCGGGCGTTTCCGAGTTACGGTCCGAGAGACAGGTCCATGGCCGCCAGCTACTACGTCACGACGCCGATCTACTACGTCAACGCCGACCCCCACATCGGCCACGCGTACACCACGCTCGCCGCCGACGCGCTGGCGCGCTGGCACCGCCTGCTCGGCGAGGACGTGTACTTCCTCACCGGCACCGACGAGCACGGCAAGAAGATCGAAGAGGCCGCCCAGAAGGCGGGCATCTCGCCGCTCGAGCACGCCACGCGGGTGAGCGCGCGATTCCGCGAGCTGTGGCAGGTGCTCGACATCGAGTACGACGACTTCATCCGCACCACCGAGCCACGCCACGAGGCGGTCGTCGCCGATCTGTGGCAGCGCATGATGGCCGCCGGCGACATCTACCTCGGCAAGTACGAAGGGTGGTACTCGGTCGGCGACGAGGCCTACTTCACCGAGGACGAGCTGGTCGACGGCAGGTCGCCCACCGGGCACGAGGTGGCCTGGGTGGTCGAGCCGTCCTACTTCTTCCGGCTGTCGAAGTACGGGCCGCGCCTGCTCGAGCACCTGCGCGCCCGGCCCGGCTTCGTGCGCCCGGAGTCGCGCTACAACGAGATCGTCCGCTTCGTCGAGCAGGGCCTGCAGGACATCTCGATCAGCCGCACCACGTTCAAGTGGGGCATCCCGGTGCCGGAGCACCCGGACCACGTCGTCTACGTGTGGGTCGACGCGCTGACCAACTACGTCAGCGCGCTCGGCGGTCCGGACGCCCCGCTGTACGAGCAGTTCTGGCCCGAGGCCGTTCACCTGATCGGCAAGGACATCCTGCGGTTCCACGCGGTGTTCTGGCCGTGCTTCCTCATGAGCGCCGGGCTGCCGCCGCCGAAGAGCATGTTCGCCCACGGCTGGTGGACGCACGCCGGCCGCAAGATGAGCAAGACGTTCGGCAACGTCATCGACCCCGGGGCGATGGCGCAGCAGTACGGCGCCGACACGTTCCGCTACTTCCTGCTGCGCGAGGTCACCTTCGGTCTGGACGGCGACTTCAGCGAGGCGGCGCTGCGCGACCGCATCAACGGCGATCTCGCCAATGATTACGGGAACCTGCTGAACCGCAGCCTCGGCATGCTGCAGAAGTACCGCGACGGCGTGGTGCCGTCGGGTGGCGCGGCGGGCCCCGAGGACGAGGCGCTGCGGACGGCGTTCGCCGCGTCGCGCGAGACGCTGCTCAAGGCGATGGACGAGATGGCGTTCCACCGCGCGCTGGCGGCGATCTGGGACCTCGTGCGGGCCGGCAACAAGTACGTCGACGCGACGGCGCCGTGGGCGCTCGCGAAGCAGGGCGCGGCCGAGCGCCTCGACGCCGTGCTCTACAACCTGTGCGAGACGCTGAGGATCGTCGGCGTGTGGACGCTGCCGTTCTTGCCGCGCAAGGCCGCGGACCTGCTCGACCGCCTCGGCGCGCCCGCCGACGTGCGCGACGTGCCGTCCACGGCCGCCTGGGGGCGCCTACCTGCCGGCCTCCAGACGACGGTGGGCGACCCGCTCTTCCCGCGCCTCGAGGCGCTGGCGAAGGCCCCGCCCGAGACCGAGAAGAAGCCCGAGACGCCGAAGCCGATGCCCGCTCCGGAGAAGAAGCCGACCGTGACCGACACCACGACCATCCAGTACGACGACTTCGCGAAGCTCGACCTGCGCGTGGCGAAGGTGCTCACCGCCGAGAAGCACCCCGACGCCGACCGCCTGTTGAAGCTCACCATCGACGCCGGCGACGGCCGCGAGCGCACGGTGTGCGCCGGCATCGCCGCCCACTACACGCCCCAGGAGATGGTCGGCCGCACCGTCGTCCTGTTGGCGAACCTCGCGCCGCGCAAGATCCGCGGCGTGATGAGCGAGGGCATGCTGCTCGCCGCCGGCGCCGAGACGGTGAAGCTGCTCTCGGTGGCCGGCGATCTCCCGCCCGGAACGAAGATCAGCTGAGGCGCCTCTGATCGCGCATGGAGCACGCGATCCAGGCGGCGCGGCGGGCGGGGCACCTCGGCGAGGACGACCCGGCGGTCATCTTCCATGATCTGGCGCAGATGCGGGCGCGCCTCGAGCGCGTGCGGGCGGCGTTCCCCCCGGGCACGCTGCACGCCGTCGCCATCAAGGCGAACCCGCTCGTCGAGGTGCTGCGGGCGCTCGTCGACGCGGGCGCCGGGCTCGAGGCCGCCTCGTGGGAAGAGGTCCGGCTGGCGCTCGCCGCCGGGTGTCCGCCGGCGCGCATCGTCTACGACTCGCCGGCCAAGACGCGGGCCGAGATCGCGGCGGCCCTGCGCGCGGGCGTCCACCTCAACGCCGACAACCTGGTGGAGCTCGAGCGCATCGCGGCGCTGCGCGCCGGCTCGTCCTCGACGATCGGGCTGCGCGTCAACCCGCAGGTGGGCGCCGGCCGCATCGGCCTGACGAGCGTGGCCGACAAGGTCTCGAAGTTCGGGGTGCCGCTCGACGACCCGGACCTGCCGGCGGCGCTGCGCCTGCCCTGGGTGACCGGCCTGCACGTCCACGTTGGATCGCAGGGCTGCACGCTTGCGCAGCTCGCCGAGGGCGTGCGGCGCGTCTGGGCGCTGCGCACGCCGCACATGACCACTTTCGACCTCGGGGGCGGCCTGCCGGTGCCCTACGGGCCGGGGGAGCCGGCGCCGACGCCCGAAGAGTACGCGGCGCTGCTGCCCGCGTTCGCCGACGTCCGGGTCGTGACGGAGTTCGGGCGCTTCCTCCACGCGCCGTGCGGCTTCGCGGTGAGCCGCGTCGAGTACGTGAAGCGCGCGGGCGACGTGTCGATCGCGGTGCTGCACGTGGGCGGCGACCTGCTCGTGCGCGCCGTCCTGCGGCCCGACGAGTGGCACCACCGGCTGGAGCTGCTCGACCCGGAGGGCCGCCCGAAGGCCGCGGCGGCCTCGGGTCGCTGGATCATCGCCGGGCCGCTGTGCTTCGGCGGCGACGTCCTCGCGCGCGACGTGGCCCTGCCGCCGGTCGAGCCCGGCGACCTCGTCCTCATTCGCGACGTCGGCGCCTACACGCTCTCGTACTGGTCGCGATCGTGCAGCCGCGCCATCCCCGCCGTGATCGGCCTCGACGGCGGCGACCTGCGCCTGTTGCGTCCCCGGGAGCGGCCCGACGATCTCGTCACCTTCTGGGGACCCGGCGCATCACGACCGTGAGGCTGCCCACGCGGGCCGGCGGAGGTCGAGATGAAGGCGGGTGGAATGAAGGGCATGGGATCGGCGGCGGACGTGGTCGTCGAGCGGCTGCGGGCGGCGATCGGGCGCGACGAGGAGGTCCAGAACGTCGAAGCCGACGGCCTCGACCTCTCGGGCGCCCAGCTCGACGCGCTCCGCGCGGCGAGCCTGCTGGCGCGCAAGGCCGATCTGAGCGGCGCCAGCCTGGCGCGGGCGCGGCTGCGCGAGTGCCAGCTGGACGACGCCGACCTGCGCGAGGCCGTGCTGTCGGACGCGCGGGTGATCGACTGCATGCTGGACCGCGCGATGCTCGAGGAGGCCCGCTGCGGCGGCGCCGACCTGACGAACAGCAGCTTCATGTCGGCGCAGATGGCCGGCTGCGACGTCACCGAGGGCGTGGTCACCGGCGCCACCTTCGACGACGCCGACCTGCAGGCCACGCGGCTCGAGCGCGTGACCGGGACCGGCGCTTCGTTCGAGGGCGCCGACATGCGCGGCGCCCGCCTCGGCGGCGCGCGCCTCACCGAATGCAACTTCCGCGGCGCGGACCTGCGTGGCGCCGACCTCACCGGCGGCGAGTTCCCCGGGTGCGACTTCCGCGACGCGAGCCTCGACGGCGTGCAGTGGGACGGCGCCGTCCTCGAGACGGCCCGCTTCGACCCAGGCGCCGAGCCTGCTGTTTGACACACGCACGCGGGCTCCTGCCCGCGTGCTCTCGCTTCGGGCGAGTGAATCGCCCCTCGCTCCGGCTTCGCCGGTGTTCGACACACGCACGCGGGCCTCTGTCAGCGCGCGTGCCGTCTACCGGGGAATGACGAGCTTGCCGTAGGTCTCGCTGCCCCAGCAGAGGTGGCGGCCGGCGGTGTTCGTGCCGCACAGGTGCCCGGTGCCGGCGTCGATGCGGACGAGCGGCAGGCCCTCGACGCCGACGAACGCCGGCGGGTTGCCCCAGCAGCGCAGGGTGCCGTCGTCGCGCAGCGCGCAGTAGTTGGTGTTGTTGTCGCTGGCGACGAGGTCGACGAAGCTGCCGGCCGGCGGGCTCGTCGCGCCGCTGCTGCTCGATCCCCAGCAGCGCAGGCGCGCGTTGTTCTCGATGGCGCAGGTGGAGGCGGCGGCGGCGGCGACGCGCACGAAGACGCCGGCCGGCGCGTTCGTCTGGCCGTTCCCGTTGCTTCCCCAGCAACGAAGGGCGCCGCCCTCGGCGATCGCGCACGCGTGTGTGCTGCCCGCCGAGACGTCGACGTAGACCCCGTCCGGCGGCCCGGCACTCTGGTTCGCGCCGTTCGCGCCCCAGCACGCGACCCGCCCCGTGTCGCGGATGCCGCACGCGAAGTCGACGCCCACGGAGACCTTCGTGAAGACACCCGCGGGCGGGTCGGCCTGGCCGCTCTGCGTCGCGCCGCCCCAGCAGCGGACCGTCCCGTCCGTGCGGAGGCCGCACGTCGAGTAGTAGTCCATGTCGAGGGTCGTGAACTGGCCGGTCGGCGGCACGCCCTCACCGTAGATGCTGCGCCCCCAGCACTCGATCGTGCGGTCCGGCCGCAGCCCGCACGAGGCGTCGTTGCCGGCGAACACGCGCGTGAAGCCGACCCCGGCGGGTTCGCCGCCGCCGGGTCCGCCGCCGTTCGAGAAGAAGTCGGCGATGCCGTCGCCGTTCTCGTCGGCGGGCAGGCTGGCGGGGTTCTCGTGGTCCGTGCCGGCGGCGATCTCGATCCAGTCGGCGAAGTCGTCGCCGTCGCTGTCGGCGAGCACGTCGAGCACCGCGGCGATGCCGCGCGGCCCCTGCGGGCCGGCGGGCCCCTGCGGCCCTTGCGGGCCGGCGGGACCGACCGCGCCGGCGGCCCCGGCGGGACCCGCGGGCCCGGCGGGCCCCTGCGCACCGACGGGACCCGCGGCCCCCTGCGGCCCGACGGGACCCTGCGAACCCGCGGGCCCCTGCGGCCCCGCGGCGCCCTGGGGACCCGCCGCGCCGGCGGCCCCGGCGGGTCCCGCGGGTCCGGCGGGCCCCTGCGGTCCGCGCAGGTCGGTGTAGTCGCCCCAGCTGCGATCCGGGCGCTGGAAGCGCAGGCGTGTCCCGTCCCAGCCGTGATCGGGGAGGGGACCGGCGGCGCCGGCGGGGCCCTGCGGACCGGCGGGGCCCGCGCCGCCGGCCGGACCGCGCAGGTCCACCGGCTCGCCCCACGCCCCGTCCGGCAGACGGAAGCTGAGCAGCGTGCCGTCCCACGTGTGCGCGGGGGACGGGCCCTGCGCGCCCGCCGGCCCGGCCTCGCCCTGACCGCCGCGCGGCCCCGGCTCGCCCTGCGGACCGGCGGGCCCTTGCGGTCCGGCCGGCCCCGCCTCGCCCGGCAGCCCGCGCGGCCCCTGCGGCCCGGCCGGCCCGACGCCGCCGAAGTTCTCCATCGGACCGACCCAGCGCCCTTGCGCGTCGATGACCGCCAGCTCCCCGATGCTCACGCTCGCCGGGTGGATGTGCCGGCCCGCGACGTCGTGCGCCTGCGCGGCGATCGCCGCGAAGCGCGCCCGCAGCGCCGCGCCGACGGGCAGGCGCGGCGAGAACTCCTCGTCGCCTTCGGGCTGGACGCCGAGCCACAGCCCCACCGGCGGGTCGTCGAGGTCCGCCGGGAACGGCTGCTCCGCCCCCAGCACCGCGGCGAACACGCCGTCGACCGTCGCGACGTCGTCGTGCCGCTCCACCCACCGGATCTCGCCGCCCTCCGGCGCGTCGTACAGGCGGAACGTCAGCGTCACCGCCCCGTCGAACGGCGCGCCGGCGAGGTCCGAGAGCTCGCCCTCGTAGGCGAGCGTGGGCGCCACCTGGGCCTGCGCCGCGCCGGTCGTCGCCAGCGCGGCGACCAGCGTCGCCAGCAGTCGTTTCATCGGTCCGCACCCCCGTGTGGAGTCGGCGAGGAGTATGGAGCGGGGCGGGGGACGCGAACAACGGCGATGCGCGGCGGGCGTCCTGCGACACACCATGTGCTCTGGGACCGCTCGACCCAGGCGGGCAGCGATCCGACCCGCGCATTCCGGGCGCGGATCGCGGCCGACGGCGCCGTCACCGGGCCGGTGCAGTTCTCGGGCGGCGCGGGGCTGCCGGGCCGCTACGCGCCGGTCGGCGTCTGGACGGGCGAGGCGCTTGCCGTCGCGTGGGGCCAGATCGCGAGCGGCGTCCACCGCGGCGACCTGCACCTCGGCACGCTCGGCGGCGCGGGCCGGCTCGTCGCCGGTTTGCAGGCGATCGGCCGCGTCGACGAGTACCAGTTCCCCGCCCTCGCCGCCGGCCGCGTCTCCACGGCCGTCGTCTGGCGCCACCCCGAGCCCGTGGAGGGCGACGCGCCCCGCGTCCGCTTCCACCTCGACGAGGGCGGCCGCGCCACCGCCGGCGAGCTGCCGTCGGTCGCCGCCGACGTGTCCGATCCGACTGCGGTTTTCGACTCGGAGGCCGGCGTGTACCTCGCCGCCTGGCGCGAGGGCGCCGGCGACGCCGCGGCGCTGCGCCTCGCCCTGCTCTCCGAGTTCGGCGACGTCGCGTCGTCGGGCCTCGAGCTCGGCTCGCCGCGCGGCGCCCCGGCCCTGGCCGCGGCGGGCGGCGTCGCGTGGCTCGACGAGGCCGCGACCGTGCGCTTCACCGTCGTGCGCCCCGGCTGCCCCGGCGTCGACCCGTGCGGCGGCCGCGCGCCCGCCCGCGAGACGTGCAACGGCCTCGACGACGACTGCGACGGCCACATCGACGATTTCGCCGGCGTTCAGGAAGCCTGCAACCAGGTGGACGACGACTGTGACGGGCAGGTCGACGAAGAGATTCTCGAAGTCCCCTGCGTCACGGACGAACCCGGCGTCTGCTCGCCGGGCCTCCTCATCTGCGATGCCGGCCGTGCCGTCTGTCGGCGCCTTCGCGGGCCCAGCGCAAGAGAGCCTTGCGCAGGTGAGGACGGCGCGGCGGTCAAGGACGACAGCTGCGACGGCCGCATCAACGAGGGGTGTGGTTGCGACGAGGGGCAGGCCCTCGATTGCTACCATGGCCCCGTCGGGACCCTCCGGGTCGGTGCGTGTCGGGCGGGTCGAACCACATGTGATGGCAGCCGGACGCTGGGCGAGTGCGTCGGGGAGGTCTTGCCCTCGCCGGAGGTTGCCGGCAACCAGGTCGACGAAGACTGCGACGGCTTCCTCGCACCTTGATGCGCCGCCGCTCGCGAGGCTCACGCCCCCGCCGAATGACAGCGGCGCGCCGCCGGCCCCGAGGCGCTCGCCCGCCCCGAGGCCGGCGGCCGCCGGTGACTATGCCGCCCGCGGCGCGCGCAGGCGGCGCATCAGCAGCCCGAACACCGCGAGGCTCACGAGCGGCATGATCCAGGGCCGCTTGTGCGCCCACGGGAACAGGGCGCGCTCGTGTACGCGCCCCGGCGCCCCGCCGCGCTCGCCGCCGTCCGAAGGCAGCGCCGCGTACAGGTTGTGCGGCGCGTCCGCGTCGCGCACCTCGTTCGTGCGCTGGCCCTCGAACGCGGTCATCCGCAGCTGCGCGTCGAGCATCCGCGGGCTGATGCGCTCGATCAGCGACATCGCCTTCGCGAAGCCGCCGACGTACACGTCGCGGTCGTCGTGGGTCGCCGCGTGCAGGATGGCATCGGCGACCAGCTCCGGCGCATAGATGGGCGCCATGCCCTTCGGCTTGACGCCGAGCCACGTGCGCGCGTGCTCGAACAGCGGCGTGTCGATGCTGCCCGGCTTGATCAGCGTGACGCGGACGGCGGCGCCCTCGTGCAGAAGCTCGAGGCGCAGCGCGTCGATCCAGCCCTTCAGCGCGTGCTTCGACGCCGAGTAGGCCGCCGCGAGCGGGACGCCGCGGTCCGAAGCCACGCTGCCGACGCACACCAGCGCGCCGCCCGTCCGGCGAAGGTGCGGGAGCGCCGCCTTCGCGCCGTGCACCTGACCCATCACGTTCACCTCGAACAGACGCCGGAAGTCTTCGACCGGCGTCTGTTCGAAGCTGCCATACTCGATGACGGCGGCGTTGTTCACCCAGGTGTCGATGCCGTCGAACTCCTCCGCGGCGCGGTCTGCCAGACGCTGCACCTGGCCGAAATCGGCGACGTCGGTGGGCACGACGAGCGCCACGCCGCCCTCCTCGCGGATCTCGCCGGCGAGCGCCTCGAGCGCTTCGGCGTTGCGCGCGGCGAGCACCACGCACGCGCCCTGACGGGCGGCCATCTTCGCGGTGACGCGGCCGATGCCGCTGGACGCGCCGGTGATCACGACGGTCTGTGCCGACAGTGGCTTGTATCGCATGGCGGCCTCCGTTCCCTCGATGCCGGCCACCGGCGTTCGCGGCGGGGGCACGTTCGCCTCTGGCATGGCGCCCTTGCGAGAAGCGCACCACGGGGCACGGAGGCGGTCCCCGGAGGCGAGGCTCGGGGCACGATGCCCCGCGCTCAGGCGGGGCCGGCGACCTTGCGGGTCACGCGCACCCGGACCCCGTCCCGGGGGGTGGGCGGGATGGTCTTCCAGTCGTAGGCGGGGTCGTCGGTGCTCGCCAGGGTGTAGTCGGCCCGGCGCAGCAGCTGCGCGGTGAACACCTTCAACATCACCGGCGCGAGCTCGTAGCCGGCGCACTTGTGGCCCGTCTCGGGGCCGGTGCCGTTGGGAGCGTAGGCGTGGGCGTGGCGCATGTGCTCGCAGCGCGGCTGGGCGAAGCGCTCGGGATCGAAGCGTTCCGGCTCGGCGTAGACCTCGGGCCGCAGGTGCGAGGCGCGGTGCGTCCAGAGCACCATCCAGCCGCGCGGGATCGTGCGCCCGCCGAACTCGATGTCGGTCTTCGCCTTGCCGAAGAACACCGGCACCACCGGCGAGAGGCGGCGCACCTCCTTCGTGGTGTGGTCGAGGCCCGGCAGCGCCTCGATCGCGTCGAGCGTGAGCGCCGCGGGCAGCGTGGCCACCTCGGCCTCGAGGCGCTTTTTCGCCTCGGACCGGCGCGCCAACTCCACCACGGTCGTGACCATCCAGGCCCACTCGATCAGGCCGGCGACCACGACGTGGTGCAGCTCCTTGCGCAGGTCCTCGGGCGGCATCGCGCGGCCTTCGGCGTCGCGCGCGGCGAGGATGCGCGAGAGCCCGTCGTCCCGCGGCCGCGCCTGGTGGTCGCGGATGTTCTCGTCAAAGACCGCGAGGATGCGGTCGAGCGCCTTGCGGGCCTTGGTGAACGCCGTGCCGGGGAGGGGGATGGGCAGGCCGGAGAAGCCGCCGCCCACCTCCTCGTAGTCGGCGACGAGGCGGTCGACGACCGGCCCCGGCTCGAGGCCGAAGACGGTGCCGCAGATGAGCTCGATGCACAGCTGCTTGAACGCCTCGAGCCACCGCATGTCGCCGGCGGCGGTCCAGCGGTCGACGTGCGCGTCGACGATGCGCTGCATGACCGGCACGTAGCTCGCGATGGCGTCGCGCGTGAACGCCGCGTTCACGAAGCGCTTGCGCGCGCGGTGCGCCTCGCCGTCGAGCAGCGGCAGGCACTTGCCGGCGAACAGCGTCTCGATGTGCGACGGCATCGAGTCGGCCCGCTGGACGCGCGCCTCGTCGTTGAACAGGCCGGCGGCGTCGGGGCCGGTGATCACCGCCGTCGGCCGCCCGAGGATGCTCGTGCGGAACACGGTGCCGTGCCGCTTCGCGCCCTCCTCGACGAAGCCGAACGGGTTCTTCAGGAAGGGCAGCGTGTGCCCCAGCAGCGGCAGGCCGGTTTCCCCCGGCGGCAGCGGCGCGTTCATCCTCGACCTCCCCCCTTCACGTGCGGGGATCCGTTGTACGAGACTGCCCGTCCGTACGTCACGGCTTCGCGATCGGATCGCCCATGGACCGACATGCCCACTGCGGGCCCTGCGGCGCGCGCTTCCCCGAGGGGCTCGCCTTTCCCCGCCGCTGCGCCGCCTGCGGCCACGTCACCTACGTCAACCCGGTGCCGGTGGCGGTGCTGCTGCTGCCCGTCGACGACGGCCTGCTGGTGATCCGGCGCGCCATCGAGCCGCGCCGAGGCCAGCTCGCGCTGCCCGGCGGGTTCATCGACTTCGGCGAGAGCTGGCAGGCCGCGGCCGCCCGCGAGCTGCGCGAGGAGACCGGCGTCGTGGTCGACGCGAGCGAAGTGCGCGATTTTCGTGTGCTTTCCGCGCCCGACGGCACGGTGCTGATCTTCGGGATCGCGCCCCCGCGGCGCGCGGCGGACCTGCCGCCGTTCCGGCCTTCGCCCGAGACCGCCGAGGTCGCGGTCCTGCGCGGACCGGCCCCGCTCGCCTTTCCGTTGCACGAGCGCGTCGTCGCGGAGTATTTCGCCGGACGCAAGACGAGGACCGACGAAGAATGAGCAACTTCATCCGCGAGATCATCGACGAGGACCTGCGCGTCGGCCGCCACGACCGCGTGGTCACGCGCTTCCCGCCCGAGCCCAACGGCTACCTGCACATCGGGCACGCCAAGTCGATCTGCCTGAACTTCGGCCTCGCCCGCGACTACGGCGGGCGGTGCCACCTGCGGATGGACGACACCAACCCCGAGACCGAGGACCAGCACTTCGTCGACGCCATCCAGAAGGACGTGCGCTGGCTCGGCTTCGACTGGGGCGACGGCTTCTATCACGCGGCCGACTACTTCGACCGGTTCTACGAGGCGGCGGTGCACCTCGTCCGCGCGGGCAAGGCCTACGTCGACCACCTGTCGGTCGACGAGATCCGCGAGTACCGCGGCACGCTCTCGGCGCCCGGCCGGCCGAGCCCGTACCGCGACCGCCCGGTCGACGAGAACCTCGACCTGCTCGAGAAGATGCGCGTGGGGGCGTTCCCCGACGGCACGTGTGTGTTGCGGGCGAAGATCGACCTCGCCTCGCCGAACATGAAGATGCGCGACCCGCTGCTCTATCGCATCCGGCACGCGGCGCACCACCGCACGGGCGAGAAGTGGCGCATCTATCCGATGTACGACTTCGCGCACCCGCTGTCCGATGCCTACGAAGGCATCACCCACTCCATCTGCACCCTCGAGTTCGAGAACAACCGCGAGCTGTACGACTGGGTGATCGAGCACTGCCCGGTGCCCGCGCGGCCGCGCCAGTACGAGTTCGCGCGCCTGCAGCTCGGCTACACCGTGCTCAGCAAGCGCAAGCTGCTCCACCTCGTGAACGGGAAGTACGTCAGCGGCTGGGACGACCCGCGCATGCCGACGATCGCCGGCCTGCGGCGCCGCGGCTACACGCCCGAGGCCATCCGCAGCTTCTGCGAGCTGATCGGCGTGGCGAAGACGAACAGCACCGTCGACATCGGCAAGCTCGAGTTCGCCGTGCGCGACGATCTGAACGCGCGCTGCCCGCGGGTGATGTGCGTGCTGCGTCCGCTCGAGGTCACGATCACCAACCTGCCCGGCGACGAGACGATCGACGCGCCGTACTTCCCGCCGGAGATCGGCAAGGCGGGCGCGCGGCCCGTGCCGCTCACGCGCTCCATCTACATCGAGCGCGACGACTTCATGCGGACGCCGGCGAAAGGCTTCCACCGTCTGTCGCCGGGCGCCGAGGTGCGGCTCCGGCACAGCTATGTCATCCGCTGCGACGAGGTGATCGAGCGCGACGGCGAGGTGGTGGCGCTGCGCTGCACCGCCGATCTCGACTCGGTGCGGAGCGGTCGGCGCGTGAAGGGCACCATCCACTGGGTGTCGGCGACGCAGTCCGTCCCGGTCGAGGTTCGTCTGTACGACCGTCTGTTCCGCGTCGAGAAGCCCGACGCGGAGGAAGACTTCCTGTCGGTGCTCAACCCGGACTCGCTGCAGGTGCTGACGGACTGCCGGCTCGAGCCCTGGGCGGAGGGCGAGCGGTTCCAATTCGAGCGCCAGGGGTACTTCGCCGTCGACCCCGTCGACTCGCGGGACGGCGCGCTGGTGTTCAACCGCATCGTCACGCTGCGCGACTCGTGGGCGGCGAAGGCCGAAGAGGCCGCGCCCGCGCCCGCGTCGAAGAAGAAGAAGGAGGACACGCGGCCTCAGAAGCGCACCGCCGCCGAGTTCCGCGCCCGCGCCCGCGCCGCGTCACCGGCGCTCGAGGCGCGCTACGTCCGCTACCGCGACGCGCTCGGCCTCACCGACGAGGCGGCCGACGTGCTCTCCGGCGACCTGGCGCTCTCCGACTTCTTCGAGGCGGCGCTCTCGGCGCACGCCGACGCGCGCGCGGTCGCCAACTGGGCGGTCAACGAGCTGCAGGGCCTGCTCGAGGAGCGCTCCGCCGCCGACCTGCGGTTCGACGGCGGCGCGTTGGGCCGCCTCGTGGCGCTCGTCGACGGCGGCACGATCAGCGGCAGCGCCGGCAAGGAGGTCCTCGCCGAGCTCGTGGCGCAGGGCGGCGATCCGGCCGCCATCGTCGAGCGGCGCGGCCTGCGCCAGGTCAGCGACGAGGGCGCGCTCGCGCCGATCGTCGATGCCGTCGTCGCCGAGCACCCCGACCACGTCGCGCGCTTCCGCGCCGGCAACGCCGGCATGCTCGGCTTCTTCGTCGGTCAGGTGATGAAGCGCAGCGGCGGGAAGGCCGATCCCAAGCGCGTCAACGAGCTCGTCCGCGCCCGGCTCACCACCGATAGCGCAGGCTGAGGCGCCCGGCGGGCGCGTCGTCCCCGTAGAAGAAGCCGGCGCCGAGGCCGAGGTGGCCCGGCAGGTCCACCTCGACGTCGCCGAACGGGCCGCCGGCGCCGTCGCCGACGCCCAGCCGCAGCTCGCGGCCGCGGTCGAACGTGCGGCCGTCGGTGGTGACGTCGTCGGGCTGGTGAGAGACGAGCAGTCGCCCGCCGACGGTCATGCCGAAGCGCAGCCGGAAGCGGTCGCCGCGCAAGCCCACGGCGCCCGAGTAGATGTTCACGAACAGCAGCGGGTCGTCGGGTCCCAGCGCCGTCTCGAACCAGATGCGCTGCATGTTGCCGAGCTTCAGCCGCAGGTGGGGCAGGAAGAGGGCGTTCGCGTCGACGGCGTGCACGACGTGGAAGCCGCCGCCGACGCCGACGCTGGCCCAGTCGTGCCCCACCCAGCCGCCCGCGCCCACGATCCAGTCGGGCGACGCCGTCGCGATGGGCTCGAAGCCGCGGCTCTCGGTGAGCTCGTCCTGCGCGGCGAAGGCGCGGCCGCCGAGCAGCAGGCCCTCCGCCCCCTCGTGGCGGATGGACGCCTCGAAGCCGAGCTGCCGGTGCCGTTCGGAGAGCACCTCCCCGTCGCAGCCGCGGTCGACGTACCCGGCGCGCCCGTACATGCCGCCGACGGCGACCTCGATGCGCTCCTCGCGTCGCTGAACGGGCGCGCAGTGCAGCGCGAGCAGCGCCGCCGTCACCGCCCAGCGCAGCCGGATGTGTCTCGATGCCATCGTCCACCCCTCGGGTGGCGGCATTCTGCCAGGATCGTGCCCGCCGTGGGACGCGATTCCTGGCGTACGGCTGCTCCATCGGGATGCGGTGGCGATGGCCCGGCGGGCGCGACCGAAGGCGGCCCGCGGCGGTCGCGATGCCGGCTACGTGGCCGCGGGCGCGGCGTCCTTGAACGGGCTGCGCTCGGGGACCGGCTCGGGCTCCGTGCCGCACAGCAGCGCCTTGAGCAGCCAGTTCATCACGGGGACGCGGTGGCGCAGGTAGACGGTGACGGGCTCGGGCCGGGCGCCGAGGCGCGCCTTGGGCTCGAGGGCGGTGCGGCCGAAGTCGACGCGGCGGCAGCCGAGCGCGAGGGCGTCGGCGACGACGCCGTGCAGCAGGCGCAGGTACAGCGGCGCCTCGACGGCGCGGTCGAAGCCGACGAAGTAGGCGGTGGCGACGTCCCCGTCGCGCAGCGTGACCACGAACGCCACCGGCGCGCCGTCGCGCCTCAGGACGGTGCAGCGCAGGTCGTCGCCGAGCGCCGCCGAGAGCGCCGGCCAGTGCGCGGCCGGCAGGGTGACGAGGCGCACGTCGGCCTGCGTGGCCACCTGCAGGTACAGGGCGTGGAGCGCCTCGGCCTCGGCCGGAGCGACGGGGCCCGAGGTGACGGTGATGCCCGCCGCTTCGACCTCCTTGAGCACCCTGCGCGCGGCGCCGCGGTACTTGGTGTTGAGCGCCGCCAGGTAGTCGGCGTGCGTGCGCCAGTCCGGCTGGAGCGCGAGCGACATCTGCGGCTCCGTCTCGACGGCCTCGTAGGCGAAGCCTTCGAGGGCGCCGGCCGACGCCGCGTCGCTCGCGGGCAGGTCCTTGACGACGACGAAGTCGTGCTGCCCGAGCAGGCGGTCGGCCTTGCGCAGCCGGTACAGCGCCTCGGCCACCCCGGGCCAGGCGTCCGTCTCCCCGGGCGCGAACGCGACGCCGTGCGGCCCGCACGCGAGCAGGTTGCCGCAGACGAGCAGGCGCTCCTCCCAGCGCCCGAACGCGCCGCCGAACGCCCGCCGCCGGAAGCCCTGCGCCGGCAGCAGCCCCTCGCCCTTCACCTGCACGCTCTGCGCGGCCACCGCCGCCACCGGACGCCGGTCGCGGAACACGAGCGCGTAGCGCGGCCGCAGGTTGGCCGGCCCCGCCGTCTCGAGCACCCGCAGGTAGTCGCGGCGCAGAAAGACGGAGCGCCCTGCCGTCAGCGCGTCCCAGGCGCCGCCGTCGAGGTAGTCGATGCCGTCGGCGAGGGCGAAGCCGAAGCCCGTCGGCGCACGGCGCCAGCAGCGGCGGTCCATCTGTCCTCCTCGGTTCACTCGAGCGCGACGCGCTCTCCCGGCACCAGCCCCTCGAGCACCTCGGCGTGGGTCGTCGACGTGCGCCCCACCTTCACCATCCGCGTCGTGCCGTCGGCCAGCGTCGCGCTGTACTCGCGGCCGTCCTGGCGCAGCGCCGACAGCGGCGCGAGGGTGACGTCGTCGGCGAGGCGCGAACGCACGTCGGCGCGCACCGTGCCGCCAGGCCGCAGCGCCGGCAGCGTCTCGTCGAGGGCGACGACGACCTTCACCTCCTTGAGGCTGCCTTCGGGCGTCTCGGTGCCGAGCCGCTCGTTGCGCGTCGTGGCGTAGGTCTCCTTCGAGACGATCTTGCCGCGGATGGCACGGTCCGGCTGCACGGTGGGATACACGGTCACCTCGTCGTTCTCGCTCAACAGGGTGCCATCGCGCTGGCGCACGAACAGATGCACGACGAAGCGGGACAGATCGGGGATCTCGAGCAGCTTGTCGCCGGGGCGCGCCACCTTGCCGGGCAGCACTTTCGTCCGCACCCAGTTCAGACGCACGTAGGGGCCGTAGACGACGCCGCCCGCGGGCGACTTGACCTGCATCGCGGCCACGGCGTTCTCGCCGTCGACGACCTTCTCGCGCGCCGCGGCCACCTTGAGGCGCTGCACCTCGAGCGCGGCGGCGCGCTTGCGGGCGAACGCGCCGAGGGCCTTGGTGGCCAGCTCGAGCTCGAGCTCGGAGCGCTTCACGTCGAGCTTCGCCTTCTCGAGCTCGAGCTTCGAGATGAGGTTCACGCCCTCGACGACCGCCAGCCGGTCGCGCTCGAGCGCCTTCTCCCGGCGCTGCTGCTCCAGCTGCAGATCCGTCCGCTCGCGGTCGAGCTCCTCTTCGGTGCGGCGCATCTCCGCCTCGGCCACCGCCAGCGCCGCCTTGCGGTCGCGCAGATCGTCGTCGATGGGACCGCGGTCGAACTTCAGCACGACGTCGCCCGGCTTCACCTCGGTGCCGTCGTCGAGCACGCTCTCGACCGTCAGGTAGTGCACCGAGGGCAGCTCCGGCGCGTGGATGTCGACGCTCTCCTTCGCCTGCAGCTCGCCCTGGTAGCTGCCCTCGAACACGAGCGGGCCGCGCGTCACCTCGGCGGTCGCGCGCGCCGCCATCGCGGGTTCGTCGGCGGGGCCGCCGCACGCCGCGAGGCACAGACAGAGACACAGGGCGAGCCTACTCACGGTGCAATGCCTCGATGGGATCCACGTCGGCGGCGCGCACGGCCGGCACTAGGCCGAACAGCACGCCGACGGTCGCCGACAGACCGAAGGAGATGAGCATCGACGTCCAGGCGAAGGCGATGGGCAGCGCGAAGAGCCACGCGACGGTGAACGAGATGACGTTGCCGAGGATGATGCCGATGAGACCGCCGACGAAACAGATGATCACCGCCTCGAGCAGGAACTGGTTGCGGATGTCGCGCTTGCGGGCGCCGAGCGCGCGTCGCAGCCCGATCTCGCCGATGCGCTCCATGATGTTGGCCAGCATGATGTTCATCACGCCGATGCCGCCCACGATGAGCGAGATGGCGGCGATCGAGACGAGCACGATGTTGAGGACGGACTGCGCCGCCTCGCGCTGCCGCAGGATCTCTTCGGGCGCGAACACCTCGAAGTCCTCGACGCCGCCGTGGAGCCGCTTCAGCAGCGGGACGAGCGCCGCCTTCGCCGGCAGCGTGGCGGCGGTGTCGGCGACGCCCACGGTGACGAGGTCGAGCTCGCCGTAGGCCGGGACGGGCCGCAGCTCGTCGGTGGCGGTGTCGAACGGGACGAGCACGGCGTCGTCGTAAACCTGCGGATCGATGGGGAGATCGCGGCCGCCGGACGCGCGCGCGGCGAGGACGCCGACCACCTCGAACCACGACGCATCGAGGCGGAACCGGCGACCGACGGCGCCGTCCGGGAAGGCCTTGCGCGCGAGCGACGCCCCGAGGACGGCCACGCGGTGGCGGCGGGCGTGGTCGAGCGGCGCCAGCGCGCGACCCTCGACGACGCCGAGGCCGTGCAGCGCCATCAGATCGGGGCTGGCCGCGAGCACCTGGATGCCATGGGTGGGCACCTTCAGATCGGTGACGCCCACCTTCACCCGGACGCGGTACGCCGTCCGCAAGACGCCGGGCAGGGTGCGCTCGACGGCGGCGACGTCGTCGCGGCTGAGGCCGACGCTGTCGTTGACGACCTCGCCGCGCTCCTTCTCGTCGACGGGCTTCGCCTTCACGTGGGCGCTCGACGCGCCCATCGCCTCGATCGTGCGCAGGATCTCGCGCTGCGCGCCGGCGCCGATCGAGACCATCGCCACGACGGACCCGACGCCGAAGACCATGCCCAGCAACGTCAGGAACGTGCGCAGCGGGTGCGTGCGGAACTGCGACAGGCTCTGGGCGACGCCGGCGTTCACGGGGCCACCCGGATCTCGTTGCCGGCGACGAGATCGCCGGGCGCGTCCAGGTCGGCCGTGACGACGTAGGCCTTCTCGCGCGCGTCGGGGCGCCGCTCGTCCTCGACGAGGAAGCCGACCTCCTGCGGGAACCGCTCGATGTGTCGCACGGTGGCGGGCAGCTCGTCGGCGGAGGTGAGGGAACGCACGCGCACCGTCTGGCCGGGCCGGACCTCGTGGATGCGGTGCTCCGGCACGAAGAAGCGCACGGCGAGGCGCGCGTCGCGGGCGATGCTGACGACCGTGCGGCCCGCTGCCATGCCGTCGCCGCGCTGCACCTTGCGCCGCTCGCCGGGATGGTAGGCGTGGCGCACGACGCCCGCGTGGGGCGCGCGCAGCTCGAAGCGGAACTTGTACGCGTCGAAGCGCTCCTGCTGCGCCGTCGCCCGGGCCACCTCGCGCGTGTGCCACGCCTGCGTCGCCTCGCCGTGGCGGCGATGGACGCCGAGCCGCGCCGCCGTCGCCTCCGCCTCGAAGGCGGCGATGTCGCGCTCGATGCGATAGAGGGCGAGCTGCCGCGACGAGACGGCGCCCTCCTTGAGCGTGTCGAGCCGCGCGCGCTCCGCCGCGATGACCGCCTTCTCGCGCGCCGCCGCGAGCGTGCGCAGCGACGCCTCGAGCTCGATGGCCTCCTTGCCGGCGTCCGCCTGCGCCTTCTGGATCATCTCTCGGATGCGCGGCAGGGCCTCCTGGCCCCGGAACTCGAACTTCGCGACGACGTCGCCGGCCTTCACCTCCGTGCCCTCGGCGACGAGCTCGGTGAGCTTCGTCCAGCTCGAGTCGCTCGACCATCCGGCGACGCGGAAGGTGTTCTGCGGCGCGTTCAGATCGGTGGCGTTCGCCGGGACGACGCGGCCGTCGAACCGCGGGGCGTCGCCCTCCGGCGACGCGGGCGCCGGCGCCCCCTCGGGAACACCCGCCGCCGGACGGCAGCCGGCGAGGAGCAGGAGCAGCAGCGCCCGCCTCATCCGACCACCTTGCCGTCGGCCACCTCGACGAGCCGCGGCGCCGCGCGCCCCACGGCCACGTCGTGCGTCACGACGACGAGCGTCACGCCCGTCTCCCGGTGCAGCTCGGCGAAGAGCTCGAGGATGACCGCCGTCGCGCGCGTGTCGAGCGCCCCCGTGGGCTCGTCGGCGAGCAGCAGTCGCGGCCGGTTGGCCAGCGCGCGCGCGATGCAGACGCGCTGCTTCTCGCCGCCGGAGAGCTGGTTCGGCCGGTGGTCGAGGCGGTGGCCGAGCCCGACGCGCTCGAGCAGCGCCGTGGCCCGCGCGCGGCGCGCCTCCGGCGGCACGCCCGCGTACTCCATCGGCAGCTCGACGTTTCCGCGGACCGTGCGCCCCGGCAGCAGGTGGAACTGTTGGAAGACGAAGCCGATCGTGCGCCCGCGCACCGTCGAGATCCCGTCGTCGTCGAGCGCCCCCACGTCGTGCCCGTCGAGCACGTAGCGCCCGGACGTCGGCCGGTCGAGACAGCCGAGGATGTTCATCAGCGTCGACTTGCCCGACCCCGAGCGGCCCATGATCGCCACGTGCTCGCCCGTCTCGATCGACAGGTCGATGCCGCGCAGCACCGGCACGTCCACCTCGCCGGCGCGATAGGTCTTGTGCACCTGTTCGAGGCGCACCATCACTTCACCTCGACGCCGAACATCTCCTGCAGCGCGCCCTGCGTCGCGAGCAGCCGGCTGTGGAGCGTGAGCAGGTCGCGTTGCAGCTGGTCGAGGCCGATCGTCGCCTCGTCCACGTCGCGCTGGAACCGCACGACGTCGGTGAGCGTCGACAGGCCAGCGGCGTACTTCTGGTTCTCGGCCTGCAACTTCAGCTCCGCCAGCTCGACGCGCCGGCGCGCCAGGTCGAGGCGCTCCCGCAGGCTGTGCAGGCGCGTCAGCAGGTCGCGCGCGGCGAAGTCCACCTCGTTGCGGACGCGGTCGCGCTCGGCGGCGAGGCGGCGCTCCTCGACGCGGGCGGCCTCGGCGGCGGCGCGCTCGGGGCCGGGCGACAGCGGGACCGCGAAGGTCAAGCCCAACCGACCATCCACGCGGTCGCCGCGGCCGATCTCGGCCCAGGCGTCGCCCGGCTCGCCCGCGCCGGCGAGGCCGAGGCGCCCGTCGAGGTCGAGGCGGGGCAGGGCGCGGTCGGCTTCGCGGGCGGCGCGCGCGCGCTGACGATCGACCTCGAGGCCGGCCGCCGCCAGGCGCGGATTGCCGACGAGCGCGTCGTGCGCCGCGGCGTCCGGCGTCTGGAGCGTCGCCCCGAAGGACGGCGCGTCCGAGGCGGTGATCGCGACCGACGGCTCGAGCTGCAGCAGGCGCGCGAGGCGCCGCTGCGCGAGGACGAGGCGCTCGCCGGCCTCGCGCAGCTGCTGCTCGAAGAAGACGAGGTTCTCCTCGACGACGTAGATCTCGCCCTCGGCGAGGATGCCGCGGCGGATGTTCTCGCGCGTGTCCTCGAACTGCTGCTGCGCGCGCGCCCGCGACCGCGTCTTCACCGCCACGTCGGCCTGGGCGAAGGCCAGGTCCCAGTAGGCGGCGTCGATCTCGGCGAGCAGGTCCTCGAGCGCCTGCCGGAAGCGCTCACGCTCGATGCGCGCGTCGAGGTCCGCCTCGTCGAGGGGCGTCGCGTCCCGCCCGAAGCCCTCGAGGAGCGGCTGCTTCAGCGTGAGCGCGACGTCGGCGGTGTCGTCGAGCAGCGGCGCGCCGGACGTCGACTCGCGCGACGTCGCCTCGGCGCCCACGACCGTCCCGAGCGGCGTCGGCCAGCTCACGGTGCCGCGATAGGACACGGCCCGGTCGCGCGCTTCGCGCACGGTGGCCGCCCCGTCGTCGTACTCGCCGCGCAGCTCCAGCGTCGGCACGAAGTCCCTGCGGGCCGCGTCGGCCTGCAGCGCGGCCCGCTCGCCGGCAAGGCGCGCCGCCAGCAGCGCCAGGTTGCGCTGCGCCCCGAGGCGCGCGGCCTCGACGCGCGTCACACGCGAGTCCGCGTGCGCCGTGGCGGAGAGCGCCACGATCACGACCATCCAGCGCAGGCAAGGCATCCCGGCGTGCATACACCACGACGGGGTCAGGGCGGAAGTTCAGTGACGGGTCTCAGCCAGCGACGCCAGGATGGCGTCGGTCGCCTTCTCGCTGATCATGTAGACGGGCACGACGATGAAGAAGCCGGGGATGCGCGGAAAGATGGACGCGTCGACCACGCGCAGGCCCTGCGTGCCGCGCACCCGGAACTGCGCGTCGAGCACCGCCATCGGGTCGTCGTCGGCGCCGATCTTCGCGGTGCAGCTCGCGTGGTGGCCCCACGCCTCGTCCTCGACGAACTGCGCGATCTGCTCGCGCGTCTGCACCTTGCGCTCGCCGGGCCACACCTCGCGGAACGAGTTGAAGACCATCAGATCGTCGGTCTCGCGGCCGATGTCGCGGATCATCTCGACCCCGTCGACGACGGCCTGCACGTCGTTCCAGTCCTCGAAGTCGCCGGTGTCGCCCTCGGCGAAGTAGCGGAAGTCGACCCGCGGCGTGTCGCGGGGATCGGCGGAGCGCAGCGTGACGCGGCCGGCGCGGTTCGCCGTGTGGGCCTTGAGGACGATCCAGGTGAAGTGCCGCTTGTCGGCGATGGCGTCGCGCGAGTAGCCGGGGTAGTAGCCCTTGAAGACGCCGGGCGCTCCGAAGACGAAGAGGTCGGGGTCGCGCTCGGCGGTGCCGCTGCGCTTGATGACGCCGAACGCGGCGCCGTTGCTCGGATAGGCGCCCTCGTCGTCGGCCCACTCGGCGAGGCACGGATCGCCCGGCCGCCCGAAGGTGCAGCCGTCGAGCAGGGCGAAGTCGTCCTCGAGCTCGTAGACGATGCCCACCTCGTAGCGGTCCTGCAGGTTCTCGCCCACGCCGGGCAGGTCGACGACGGTCGCGATGCCGTGCCGGGCCAGCTCCTCCTTGGGGCCGACGCCGCTGAGCTTGAGGATCTGGGGGGTGTTGAAGGCGCCGGCGGAGACGACGACCTCGCGGCTCGCGAACACCTGCGTCGGGGTGCCCTGCTCGGCGCCGGTGGCCCGGGGATCGGCGCGGTAGAGGCTCGCGCCGGCGAGGTACTCGACGCCGATGGCCCGCGGCGGCTGCCCCTCGTCGAAGAGCACCCGCGTCGCCAGCGACTTCGTGCGCACCGTCAGCGGGAAGCCCCGCTGCACCGTCTCGAGGATGTACTCGCGCGTGCCGTTGCGCTGCCCGCCCCGCGTCGCCTTGGGGACGCTGAACAGGCCCTCGCGCGCGTCGCGGCCGCTCGTCCACTCGTTCATGTCGCGCTTGAGCAGGCCGAGCAGCTCGCCGACGTCGTTGTCGAAGTCGAACAGGCCGCTGGCGGCGCCGTCGACATAGCCGCGCGCGGCCCCCGCGGCGATCTGCATCAGGGCGAGGTCGCCGATGGCCCGCGTCAGCGGGAAGCGCTCCACCGACAGCCAGCCGGCATAACCGTGCCCCGTGGCGCCCCGCGTCCGCGCGGCGACGTAGCCGTTGCGCTCGAGCCGCTGGAAGTAGCGCCGCATGTTGGCGCCGGACCACGAGGAGTCCCCGGTGATCTCGGCGATCTGGTCCCAGTCGCTCTCGTGGGGGTAGACGGTGATCATTGCGTTGACCGCCGTCGAGCCGCCGAGCGTGCCGCCGCGCGGGTACAGCACCCCCTTGGGGCGCCCCGCCTCGTAGACGAGCTTGGTGTCGCGCTTCGCCTGCGCCTCGTCCTCGTAGTGGTTCACGTAGTAGGACCAGGCGAGCCCGGGCTCCTCGGTGGCGATCGGATGGAAGCTCGGTACCTGGTACGCGAGCTTGTGGCCCGCGTCCTCGCCGGCCTCGAGCAGCAGGACGCGATGCCCCGCGCGCGCCAGGTTCGCGGCCAGCGGACCGCCGCCCGCGCCCGATCCGATCACGACGAACTCGAACGTCTCACGGTCGTCCGCGCCGTCGCACTTGCCGCCCGGGCAGTCGGCGGGCGCTCCGGACGCGCCCCGGTCGCCACCGGTCGCCGCCTCGCCGCAGCCGACGAGCGCCAGCCCCAGCAGAAAGAGATGTCGCATGGCTTCCCCCCGTGCCAGAGCCCATTAGCAATTCGGCGGACACCGCGCGACGAATATTGACGCGACCCCCCGCGGGAGGCGCGCGTCGAACGAAACGGCGATGGGGAAGGGGGAAGGCGGTGTGCGCGCGGGGGACGAGGTCAGGTGCCGGCGGAGCGGGCGGCCTTCTTGGTCGGCCGAACCTCGCGCTCGCGCAGGATGCGGATCGTCTGGCCCGGCTTCAGCCGATTGGCCTTCTTGATGCCGTTCCAGCGCATGAGGTCCTTCACGCTGACGCGGTGCTTCTTGGCGATGTGCCCCAGCGTGTCGCCCTTCTTCACCTTGTAGGTGACGCGGACGGTCATCAGCTCGGGGCCCTTCGGCGCCTTCGCGATCATCTCCTGGTTCGCCGGGTCGCGGGCCGCGGCGACGGCGATGGGCGACCGGAAGCGCACGTGCATGTGGTTCCGGTGGCCGCGCACGTGCCGGATGATGCCCGTGCGGGCGCGCGCCATCGCGAAGATGTCGCGCAGGCGATCCTCGTCGACCTGGGCGACGTCGCGTGCGTAGTCGTACAGCGGCCGGTGCAGGCGACGGTCGATGAACAGGTACTCGACCTTGTCGTCCTCCATGAGGGCCTCGATGAACGTCCACGTGCGCGGCACGTCGAGGTTGTCGGGCGTCGCGTCGGCGAACACGCCGGGCTTCTGGCCCACGATGTAGTAACCGATGTCGGCGTCGCGACCGGCCTGGTGCGACTTGTGGGGGCGGAAGCGCCCGCCCCGCTCGCGCGAGAGGTCGCCGATCACGAGCGGTGGTGTGTCGGGGTGCGTCGCGCGCACCTTCTGCACCGCATAGATGATCGAGGCGACCGTCTCGGGCGTGCCGAAGTTCGAGGCGGCGCGGACGCGGACGCTCGGGAACTCCGGCAGCTGGACGCCGTTGATCAGACGGCCCCAGCTCGCTTCGCCGACGGAGAGACAAGGCTCCTCCTCCCTCGGCTCGAGCTGCTGTTGCAGGGTCTCCGGGACCGGTACGCCGCCCGCCAGGGCCTCGGCGCGCTCGAGGAGCGCGTGGGCGTCGGGGGGGTCGGTGTCGCCGCGCTCCGCGGCCTCGGCGGCGGCGTCGTCGAGCGGCTCGCCCTCGGCATCGTCGGCATCGGGCTCCGCCTCGTCCTCCGTCTGCACGAGTGCCGCGACCGTGGGATCGGTCGGCACGTCGGTGGGTGGGTTGGCCGGCAGCCCAACGGGCGCGGCGGCGGCGAACGCGGGGAACGTGGCGATGAGCGTCGCGACCAGACGGGTCAG
This sequence comes from Myxococcota bacterium, assembly GCA_963169045.1. GTDB lineage: Bacteria > Myxococcota_A > Bradymonadia > UBA7976 > UBA1532 > CAUJDF01. Next base: position 85,547 of record CAUJDF010000028.1, on the reverse strand, counting down.
CGCACGCACCCGACGTCCCCGGACGTCGTCTCCGGTCTGCGTCATCCGATACCCCCTTCGGGTTTCGGGGCCCGCCGCGTGGTCGCGGCGAACACAGCCTCCTTCTGCGGCCCAGAGCGCGGCCGCAAGCTAGCCGGGGATTCTGAGGGCATGTCGATTCACCGCGCAAGACCTCAGCGCCACACTTTGTTTCGCGGATACAACAAACGTGCCCTCGGTGTTTAGGTAAATCCCCGACACGACAGCGGTTCTCCACCCTCCCTCGCCGTTCGCGTCTCGATCACTACGGTAGGAATGTGAGTTTGCTTGAGCGCCTCGCGAGGCGTTGCCCACTTGGACGGCCGACGCTGTCAGTCGCCGAGGCGAAGGATGACGGGGGGAGCGGGGAGGCGGCGCTTCGCGAGGCGCGCCTGGACGGCCTCGGGGGTGAGGGCAAAGGGGCCGATGACGGTCCAGGCGTCGGCCCCGCGTCCGCCGGCGCTGACGGCGCGGGCCGGCAGGAGCAGACCGTCGGCGGGGCAGGCGCCGCCGCCGGCCTGACGCGCCTCGGCGCCGCCGCCGAAGTGCTTTCGCCAGTGGCGCCGCGCCTCGGGCGCCGGCACGTCGCCGGTGAGGCGGCCGGCGTAGATCCCGCCGGGCGCGAGCCCGCCCCCCGCGCCGGGGACGCGCACCTCGACGAGGTCGCTGACGTCGGCGCCCTCGCCGGCGCTCCGCCGGATGGACACGAGCGCCCGCCCCTTCAGGCCCTCGACCTTCACGAAGCACGCGACCGGGGCCTCGACGCGTCGCCCGGCCTTCGGACGGACCTCGAGGTCGACGACGATGATGCCGTGCGGCGCGCTGCGCACGAGGGCCAGCCCGCCGCGCGTGGTGCCGTCGGCGTCGACGACCCGGAAGCGCGCCACCGAATCGGCGACGCCGTCCCCGTCGACGTCGCCGGCACCGACCACCTCGAAGGCGGCCGCGGCGCCCGGCGGGACCGGCGCCGCGCCCAGCGTCACGAGCGCGTCATCGCGCACGCCGAGCAGGGCCAGCGCGCCGCGGTCGGCCTCGCCGACGTCGCTCGTCAGGGCCAGCGCGAGCAGGCGGTCGCCGCCAATGGGGTGGACCCAGCGCAGGCGGGCCTCGCCGGCGCCGGCCGCGCGCGCCGCGGCGATCTCGATCACGTGTCGCACGCCCGGAGGCACCGACTCGGCGGGCGTCGCCCCGCCCCGGCGCGCCGCCCGCTTCGCCCAGGCCATCGGCGACTCGGCGTCCTGGGCCGCGACGGGAAGCGCGGTCAGGAGCGCCAGGGCGAGCGTCGCGCGCCGCATCGTCAGAACGGCTTCGCGCGCACCATGTAGAGCGCCACGAGGGCGAGGACGGGGAGCGCCCACCAGAGGGCGCGCGCGCTGCCCGGCTTGCGCAGCAGCACGGCATAGAGGACGCCGAAGGCCACCCAGACGGCGATCTTCACGTACAGCCAGCCCGCCCAGGCGAAGCCGCCGCGCGCCTGCATGCCGAAGCCGCCGACGAGCGTCAGCAGGAGGCCCACGCCGTGGGTCGCGGCGAGGCCGGCGCGGAAGCGGTGCTCCCGGCCGCCGCCGTTGATGACGTGCGCCGCGAGGCCGCCGAGCGCCAGGAAGGCGAGCAGCAGGCCGAGGATGTGCAGCAGCCAGTAGAGGTCGAGGGCGCCCATCAAACTTCGTCGAGCGCGCCGGCGTAGAAGCTGTCGAGGACGTCGCGGTAGCGCTCCTCGACGGCCTTGCGCTTCACCTTCAGGGAGGGCGTGAGCAGCCCGTCCTCGACGGTGAAGTCGCGGGGGAGGAGCTCCCACTTCTTGACCGTCGCGTACTTCGCGAGGCCCGCGTTCAGCTGCTTCACGCAGTCGCCGACGAAGGCCCGCAGCTTCTCGTCCCTGGCCAGCTCGTCGACCGACTTGTCGGTCATGCCGTTGTCGGTCGCCCACTTGGCGGCCGCCTCCGGCTCGAGCGTGATCAGCGCGCTGATGAAGTTGCGGCGGTTGCCGTGCACCAGCATGTTGCCGGCCACCGGGCACAGCGTCTTGAAGCGGCTCTCGAGCTCCTGAGGCGCCACGTACTTGCCGCCGGACGTCTTGATCAGGTCCTTCTTGCGGTCCGTGATCTTGAGGTGGCCGTCGGCCGTCAGCTCGCCGATGTCGCCGGTGCGCAGCCAGCGGTCGGGCGTCAGGGCTTCGGCCGTCGCCTCGGCCAGGCCGTGGTAGCCGCGCATGATGCCGCGGCTCTTGATCAGGATCTCACCGTCCTCGGCGAGCTTGATCTGCGTGCCCGGGACCGGGGGCCCCACCGAGCCGAACTTGTAGTCGTCGGGCCGGTTCACGAACGAGGCCGCGCTGCTCTCGGTGAGGCCGTAGCCCTCGAGGATGAGCAGGTCGGCGGCGTGGAAGAACTCGGCGATCTCCTTCGAGAGCGGGGCGCTGCCCGAGATGAAGAACCGGATCTTGCCGCCGAAGCGGGCCTTCAGCTTCGAGAAGACGAGCTTGTTGGCCACGCCGTACTTGATGGCGAGCAGGCCGGTCGGCTCCTTCTTCTGCTGGCGCAGCGCGCTGACCTGGCGGCCGACCTCGATCGACCACTTGAAGATGCCGTACTTCAGGCCCCCGCCGTCCTTCGCGCCGGCGACGACCTTGTTGTAGACCTTCTCGAAGATGCGTGGCGCCGCCGCCATGAACGTCGGCTGGATGACCGCCAGGTTCTCGACGATCTTGTCGATGCGGCCGTCGACGGCGGTGGGCACGCCGACGCGCACGACGATCATCTCGAGCACCTTGCCGAAGCTGTGCGCCAGCGGCAGCCACAGGTACTGCTTGTCGGACGAGGACAGGAGCCCCGTCTGGTCGATGGCCTCGCCGCAGTAGAGCCAGCAGTCGTGCGTCAGCTCGACGCCCTTCGGCTGGCCGGTGGTGCCCGAGGTGTAGATGAGCGTCGAGAGCCAGTCGGCCTCGACGCGGTTGATGATCGCGTCGTAGGCGCCGGGGTTCTTCTCGTCCCACTCGCGGCCCTTGGCCTCGAGCTGCTCGAGCGACAGGACGAAGCCATCGGCCGTCGGCCGGCCCTCGAAGGTGACGATCGCCTTGAGGCTCGGGGTGTTGGCGCGCTCGGACTGCAGCTTCTCGATCTGCTTGTCGTCCTCGGCGAACACGATGACGGTCGACGAGTCGCTCAGGATGTAGGCGCACTCTTCGGCGGTGTTCGATGGGTAGACGGTGCTCGTCGCGCCGCCGGCGCAGTTGATGGCGAGGTCGGCCAGTAGCCACTCGATGCGCGTGTTGCTGAGGATCGCGGCGCGGTCCTGGTCTTCGAGGCCGAGGGCGCGCATGCCGCACGCGATGCGGCGGACGCGCTCGCCCACGTCTTTCCACTTGAGCGTGGCCCACTCGCTCCCCGTGGGGTAGTAGAACGCGTCGGCGTCGGGCGTCTGCCGCACGCGGTGGATGAACATCTCGGCGACGGACTTGTATCGGGTGGCCATCTGCCTCTCCTCGCGGACCGCGCGTGTCCGGGCGTTGTAACCCGTTGAAAAAAGCGCCGGCAAGCGCAAAGGGAACGGCGAGATGCGACAGGACGCGGAGACGGCGAGCGCGCGGCGGGTACTGATGATCACGGCGCGCTGGCCGCCCTACGGATCGGTGGGCGTGCGACGCCCCGTGCGCCTCGCGCGACACCTGCCGACCTTCGGTTGGACGCCGGTGATCTTGACGGACGATCCGGCCGCCGGCCCGCACGAGGGCCCGGCGCCGCTCGACCCGACGATCGAGGCGCCGCCGGTGGAGGTGCACCGCGCGCGCGCGCTCTTTCCGGCGTATCGCGCGCGGCGGGCGGTGGAGGCGGCGCTCGGCGCCGCGGGGCTCGGGCGGGCGGCGTTCGCCTTCCGGCGCGGCAGCCGGGGCCTGCTGCTGCCCGACCACTACCCCGAGTGGACGCTGGCCGCGGTGCGCGCCGCGCGGGGCATCGGCCCCGTGGACGCGGTGTGGGCGACGGGCATGCCCTTCGGCTGCTTCGTCGCCGCGGCGGCGGTGGCGGCGGCGCTCGACCGGCCGCTGGTGCTCGACTACCGCGACCCGTGGAGCCAGGCCGACGCCGGCGCGACGCGGTGGCGGCACGCGCTGCGGGTGCCGACGCAGGCGCACGCGCTCCTGGAAGGGGCGCTCCTGCGCCGCGCCGCCGGGGCCGCCTACGTCAACGAGGACATGCGCGCCCGCAACGCGGCGGCCTTCGGGGTGCCGCCGGGCGCGATCTGGGAGGTCATCCCGAACGGCTTCGACCCCGCCGAGGTGCGCGGCCTCGCGCCGATCCGCGGCGGGCGACCGACGCTGCTCTACGCCGGCAACTGCTACGGCGGGCGCAGCATGGGCCCGGTCCTCCGCGCGCTGGCCGAGGGCTTCGGCGACGGCGAGCGCGGTCTGGTCCTCGAGGTCTACGGCGAGCTGGACACGGCGGCGCGGCAGCTGCTCGACGCGCGCCCGATGCCCGGGCGGGTGCGGGTGTCGGGGCGGGTGCCCGGCGGGGAGATCCTGCGGCGGATGGCCGGCGCCGACGCGCTGCTGCTGATCATCGGCCCGGAGCACCGGACGGGGCTGACCGGCAAGGTCTTCGACTACCTGGCGGCGGGGCGGCCGATCGTCGGCGTCGGCCCCGCGGACGCCTCGGCCGCGTCGCTCGTCGCGCGGGGCGGGCTCGGCGCCTGGGTCGTGCCCGACGACACCGCGGCCCTGGCGGACGTCCTGCGGCAGGTCGAGGCGGGGCGGCTGCCGTTCGCGCCGCGACCCGAGGCCTGGCGCGACCTCACGGCCGAGGCGATGGCGGAGCGCACCGCGCGCCTGCTCGACCGCGTGACGGAACGCTGACGGCCAACTGCTAACGCGCCGAGAGCACGGGATCGCCGCCCAGCAGCGCGCGCGCCTCGGCTTCGTCGAGGGCGGCGGCCGTGGCGGCGACGTCGGGCGGCACCCAGGCGGGGAAGGGCGTCTCGACGGCGCGGTGCCGGCCGCTCGCGGTGTGCTCCTCGCGGACGGCGGCGACGCGCCGAGGGTCGAGCGCCGGCGCGGCGCGGGCGAGCGCCGGCCAGAGGCGCCGGTGCACGAAGGTCAGCTTGCCGCGGACGAGGCGGCAGGCGAGGACGTCGGGCGCGTCGTGGACCGCGGAGAGCGCGGCGAAGATCTCCGCGCCGCGCGGGTGCGACCACCAGCGGCCGGCCACCGGCTCGCCGGCGACGGTCTCCGCGAGGCAGGGCACCGGGCCGCGCGCCGACGCGAGGACGAGGCCGTGCCGGGCGACGAAGGCGAGCGCTTCTTCGGGCGTCATGGGGCGGAGCGTCGCCGGTTCGGGCGCCGCCCGCAAGTCGCGACATCGGGGCAGCGCCGGGCATCGTGCAGAGGCACGGGTCGGAGGTCGAGATGCGCGCGCCGTCGAATGCCGAGCCCGGTCCCGGGGCGGTGCCGGTACCGGCTCCCATCCCCGGGAACCTCACCCTCTACCACCTCGCCACCGAGGGGGGGGCCTCGCAGGCCGTGGCGCTGCCCGACGGGCGCTGGCTGGTGGTCGACCTGCGGTCCGGCGACCTCGTGCCGGCGCTGCGGCGCCTGGCGGTGCGGACGCTCGATCTGCTCGTCGACACCGGCGCGCACCCCGGCCGCGAGTACGCCGGCAAGTTCGACGTGGGCGCCTGGTGGCGGCCGGACGAGGGCCGCATCCGGCATTGGGCGCCCGTGGGCGCGGACTACGTCGTGACGGCGCTGCCCGCCGGCGGGACGCAGGCCGTCGCCGTCCGCTGGGGCGCGATCACGGTGCTCATCGGCGGCGAGGTCGACGCGCCGGTGGGGGCGGGCGGCCGCGAGCGGGTCGACGCCGGCTGGCTCGGCCTGTGCCACAACGCGTTCGCCGCCGGGCTCCTCGACCTCGTGCTGGCGCCGCTCGTCGTGTCGATCGGCCGGGGCTTCTCGCCGGTGGCGTGGCGCCTCCACGCCGAGACGGGCCCCGTCCCGCTGGCGCTCGCCGCCGGGCCGACCCCCGCCGAGGCCGCGCGCAGCGGCGGTCTCATCGACCGCCTGGCGGTCGCCGGCGTGCGCCCCGACGGTGGCGACGCGCTGCGGGACGCCGGCTGGCGCCCCGCCGGCCTGGGCGAGCGCCCCGGCGCCTGGATCGCCGTCGACGTCGCGCCCGACGGCCGCCTCGAGATCGTCCCCGGAGAGCACGCCGCCCTGCTGCGCCGCCCGCGTCGTTGATTCCGGGCGGCGAGGCCGTCCACCATGCGCGCGTGCATCCCGCCACCATCGTGCTCGGCCGCATCGCCGTCGTGCTGGTCCTCGTCGCGTCGGGCTGGGCGGCCCGGCGCCTCCGCGTGATCGAGGGCGAGGCGCTGGGCTCGCTGAGCCGGCTCGTCGTCGACGTCGCCTTTCCGGCGCTCGTGTTCACGCAGCTCTTGCGCACGGTCGATCCGGCTTCGCTGGCGGCGGAGTGGTTCGTGCCGGCGGCGGCCTTCGTCCTGCTCGCGGGCGGCTGGTGGCTCGCGCGCGGGCTGGGCTCGCGCACGGCTGCGTTCTGCGCCGGGCTGCCGAACTGGGTCTTTTTGCCGCTGCTGATCGCCGAGGCGCTTTACGGCGACGCGGGGACGCGCACGGTGCTGCTGTTCAACGCCGGCGCGCAGGTGGCCCTGTGGACGGTGGGCGTGCGGACGCTGCGCGGGCGTTCGGAGGCGGGGGCGCTCGTGCGCATCCCGGGGCTGTGGGCGACGGCGGCCGGCATCGCGGTGGCGCTGATCGTCCCCGGGGCGACGCGCCCGCCGGCGGTCGCGGGCGTGGCGCTCGACGCGCTGACGATGTTGGGCAGCCTCGCGATCCCGTTGTCGCTGTGCATCACGGGCGCGACGCTGGCGGAGGTGCCGTTCCGGCGCGCCCTCCGCCCGGACGGCGAGCTGCTGCGGATCGTCGGGGCGCGCATGGTCGTCGCGCCGCTCCTCGCCGGCGGCGCGCTGGCGCTGGCGGGGGGGACGCTGCCGGCGCGGGTGCGCGTCCTGCTGCTGCTGATCGCGGCGATGCCCGTGGCGGTGAGCTCGGCGGTGCACGCGCGCCGCTTCGGCGGGGACGCCGAGCTCGCCGCGCGCGCGGTGCTCTGGACGACGCTCGCGAGCCTCGGCACCGTCCCGCTGGTCATCGCGGTTTTATCTTGACAGGCTGACTGGAACGCGTTCCGCCGGGCGACGCCCGGGGCGCCCCGCTCGTCCGACCTTCGGGAGACGGGAGCGTGGCATGCGGTGCGCGTGCGTCCTCGCCGTGCTGATGGCCGCCCCGCCGGCGTCGGCGCGAGGCGGCGACTGGGGCCTCGAAGCCGAGGCCTTCACCGAGTTCCCGAGCCTCGTCGGCGGCGGCCTGCGGCTGCTCGCGCCGCACCGGTTCGAGGTCGCCGCGTCGGCGGGCTGGCTGCCGGGCGGCTACACCGCGGTGATCGGCGGCGCGCTGACGGCCATCGACGCCGTCACGCCGGCGCAGGCCGACGCCATCGAGGGCGCGCTGCAGGACTCGCTGGTGCTGCGGGGGGCGGTGGCGTGGCGCCCGTGGGAGGCCCACGGCTTCTGGATCGAGGGGGGCTACGCCCTGCTGACGATGGGCGGCGACGCGACCGGGCGCGATCTGCTCGTGCTGGGCACCGGCGCCGATCCCGGGGCCATGCCCGCCGACGTCGAGGGCGACTTCGACGTGAGCATCACCGCGCACCGGCTGCACTTCGGGACGGGCTGGCGGTGGGCGCTGCCGGCGGGCTGGGCGGTGCGGGCGGGGCTCGGCGCCGACGTCACGCTGGCGGCGAGCTCGACGGTGCGGGCGCGCTTCGAGCCGCGCGACCCCTTCATGGTGCACGCCTTCGAGGGCACGGCGGAGCGCGGGCTCGACGAGCTCGTGACCGGCTACGTCCACAACCCGACGCTGATCGTCGACCTCGTCTATCGCTTCTTCTGAGCGTGTCAGCGCTGCGGGCGGTCGTGGCGGCGGCCGGGGCCGCGGTCGTCGTCGTCGCCCCGGTCCTTGCCCTTGCCCTTCTTGCCCTTGCCGCGGCCGCGGTCCTCCTGCAGCGTGCGCAGCTTCTGTCGCTGCTCGGGGGTGAGCATCGAGCGCACGTCGAGCAGCGCCGCGATCTTCAGCTTCTCGATGGCCTGCTTCTTCTGACCGACCGCGTCGACCTGCCGGAGAACGGCGGCCTTGTCGGGCGCGTCCTGGTCGAGCAGGCGATGCAGCTCGAGCTTCGCCGCGTCGAGCTCGGCGCGGAGCTGGACGTGCTCTTTCTTGGCCGCGTGCAGGCGCTCCTTGATCTTGTCGAGCGCCTGCGGCGCGAGGCCCAGGTCGTCGGCCATGCGCTCGATGCGCTCCGGGTTGAGCATCGGCGGGCCCCGGTGATGGTCGTCGCCGCCGGGGCGCGCGAGCGCGGGGGTCGCGGCCAGCGACAGGGCGAACAGCGCGGTGATGAGCTTCTTCATGGCGTCTCCTCCGTGTCGGCTTCGAGCTCGGCGGCCATCGCCAGCGCGAGGTAGTCGGGCGGCAGGGCCGCCGCATCGTCGGTCTCGTCGAACAGGTCGTCTTCGAAGAAGGGCTCGTCGAGCGGCCAGTCGTCGGCGGCGGCGACCGCGACGGGCGTCACGGGCGGCGGCGCCGGCGCGGGCCGCAACGCGAACCAGAGCGCCGCGGCGGCGCCGGCGAGCGCGGGCACCAGCATGGGCCACGCGGGGCGCCTCCGCCGGCGACGGCCCTCGAGGGCCCGGTCGAAGGCGGCGGCGCGGTCGGGCGTCATCGGCGGCGGCGCGAAGGCCGCGGCGACGCGCTCGGAGAAGCGGCGATCGTCGTCGGGCGCGCTCATGTCTCGTCTCCCGTCGGGTCCAGGTCCGAAAGCTCGGCGCGGAGCGCCGCCAGCGCGCGGTGCAGGTGGCTCTTCACGGTCCCGGGCGCGAGCTCGAGCACCTCGGCCGCCTCGGTGACGGTGAAGCCCTCGAGGTGCACGAGCACGAAGACCTCCCGCTGCCCGCGCGACAGCGTTTCCAGCGCGGCGGCGATGCGGCGGCGCAGGCCCTCGTCGGCGTGCACGTCGGACGCCTCGGCGCGCGGCTCGCGGCCGAGCGCATCGCGCTTGCGCCAGAAGCCGAAGCGCCAGCGGCGGTGCGCGGCGGCCTGCCGGACGAGGATGCGGAAGAACCACGTCGACAGCGCCGCGTCCTCGCGAAACCGCGGCAGCGCCCGCCACGCCCGCAGGAAGGCCTGCTGGGCCACGTCCTCCGCCGCCGCGTCGTCGCCGCCGAGCAGGCGCCAGGCCAGCGAGACGGCGCGGGCCCGGTGCGACTCCACGAAGGCGCGGAAGCGCGCTTCGCGATCGGCCAGGACCTCGTCGGCGGAGAGGACGTTCTGCGTCATCATCGACCGTTTGGAGCGCGGCGCTCGCGATCCGGTTTACACGCGTCCATCATTTTGCCCGGCGAGGGGGTCCGACATGCGCCGATGGCTCTGGTGGCTGTGGCTTTGCGGGTGTGGAACGGAGGCGAGCGGCGGCGCGGACGACGGCACGCCCGTCGAGTCGCGAGACGCGACCGTCGGCGAAGCGCCGGACGCGGGGGCGCCCGACGGGCCGGTCTACCTCGGCTGCAACGTCGTCGCGGCGCCTTGCGCGCTGCCCTTCCCCAGCAGCGTGCTCAGCCGGCACGACGGGGCGTCGGTGCGCGTCGATCTCGCCGGCGCCGACTTCGGCGGCCTGTGGGCCCAACTCGGCAGCGAGGCCTACGACGGCTTCTCGCCGGTGGGCCCGATCGTGACGCGCCTGCCCGGCGCGCCGGTCGCGGACGTGCTGCCGTTCGAGGGCGACGCTGCGGACGCGCCGGTGCGCGTGTTCCGGATCGACGACGGCGCGCGCGTGCCCGTCCGCGTCGAGGAGGTCCGCAGCGGCGACGAAGCGCTGCTCGTGATCACGCCCCTCCGCCCGCTCGAGCGCACGACGCGCTACGGCGTGGTCGTCACCGACGGGCTGCTCGACCCGGCCACGCGGACGGCGGGCATGACCGCGCTCATGGGCGCGACGCCGGCCGCGCCCCCGCTCGACGCGCTGTGGCGCGCCTACCAGCGGATCTGGGCGACCGTGGAGGGCCCGCTCGGCATCGACCGGGCGCGCGTCGTGCAGCTGTGGGACTTCCACACGCGCTCGCAGGACGGAATCGCCCGTGATTTCGAGGAGATGGCGGCGCAGACGCAGGCCTGGATCGCGGCCCATCCGCAGCGGCCCGTCCCGGTGGCGAAGGGCCGGGCCGGCAGCCGCGCCCGCTACGAGATCGAGGTCGAGGTGCCGCTGTGGCGGACGGAGCGCGGCGCCCGCCTGCACCGGGACGACGCCGGCCGCCCGGCGCCCGTCGGGACGGAGCGCCTGCGCGGCATCGTCATCGTGCCCGACGCGGCCACGCCCGATGCGCCTGCGTATCCCTTGATCTTCGGGCACGGCCTCGCCGCGAGCGCCGAGCTGATGTCGCGGCTCATGGAGGCGATGGAGCTCGAGCGCGGCCCGTTCGCGGTGGTCCTCTTCGACTGGGACCTGCACGGCACGCGCGGCCGCGGCACCGAGGACATCGGCGCCATCGCCGGGGCGCTCGACACGCCGGCCTTCGCGACCTCGATGCTGCAGTCGGCGGCCGACTCGCTCGTGTTCACCGCGGTGGCCGCGTCGCTCGGGGACTTCCCGGACCGCGGCCGGGTCGTGCGCGCCGCGCCGCCGGTCTACCTCGGGCAGTCGCTCGGCGGGCTCATCGGCGCCATCGGGGCGACGCGCAACCCCGGCCTGCGGGCCGCGGCGCTCAACGTCACGGGCGGCGGCCTGGCCACCGTGCTGCGCAGCGGCCGCGTCCTCGACGTGTTGCGGCTGCGCGACCGCATCGCCGGCGCCCTGGACGAAGCGCCGCTCGAGGGTCTGCCCGACGAGCTCGCGATCGTCGTCCTCGTGGCCATGGCCCAGCTCGGCCTCGACGCGGGCGACCCGCTGGCGCATGTCGGTCCGCCGGCAATGCCGACGCTCGTCCAGGCCTCGATCGGCGACGGGATCATGCCCAACCTCGCGACCGAGGCGCTGGCCCGCGCCTTCGACCTGCCGCTCGTCGAGCCGGCGCTGCGCGAAGTGCCCGGCCTCGAGCGCGCCACGGCGCCGACCGGCGGCGCGCCGGCCTCCGGCCTCACGCAGTTCCGCGTCTCGACGGACGATTTCCAGGCGCACCTCGCGCTGAACACCGCGCCCGTCCAGCGCCAGGCGATGGTGTGGCTCGCGTCGTTCGTCGATGCCGCCGCGCCCGACGGCGACATCACGTACGACTGCCCGGACGCCGACTGCGACCTCACCGACGACTGATCAGCGGGTGATCGCGACCTTGACGCCGTCGGTCCAGAAGCGCTGGTCGTCGGTGTAGTAGAGGTAGGCCTGGCTGGCGGGGCCGGCGTAGGTGCCGGGCACCTGGGCGACGAGGTCGAGCGGGATGTCGTGGGTGGCGCCCGGCTGCAGGTCGCGGAAGTACAGCACCACCTCTCGGGCGCGCGTCTCGTAGAAGCTGATGAGCTTCTTGTCGACGAGCTCCTTGAGCTGCCAGTTCTGGAACGCCAGGCCGCCGGGCAGGCCGACGCGGGCGACGGTCATCGGCTGGCCGCGGTCGGTGCGGTTCTTGAGCGTCACGTTCAGCCGCACGTTCTCGCCCATGGGCACGCTCTCGCGCTCGAGCGCCGTCTTCACCTCGACCGCCACGTCGGGGTGCGTGGCGGGCTTCAGGGCGCGGAAGTCGACCGCGATCGAGTAGGGGAGCTCGTCCTGGCCCTCGCCGCGGATCTCGATCGTGTTCGGGCCGGGCTTCAGGTGCTTGCCGAGGCCCTCGAGGACGAGCGGCTCGCGGCGCCCCGCCTCGTAGGCGGCCTCGCCGGCGAACGTGCCGTTGACGAGGACGCTGACGCGGCCCGCGCCGCGGGTCTGGCGGCTCTTCGTCGCGTACTCGGTCATCGCCTTGAGCGCGAGCACCGTGGCCTGGGTGGCGCCCCACTCGCCGTAACCGCCGCGGTTCTTGTTGAGCCACTCGATGCCGCGCCGCACCCCGTCGGCGTGGCCCTCGGCGTCGAGCAGCGCCAGGATGGCGAGCGCCGTCGTCTCGATGTCGAGGTTCATGCCGCCGCTGCGGGTGATGCTGTGGTCGGCCCCCGTGAAGCGGCCCTCGGCGTCCTGCATGGCCGCGAGGCGCTTCGCCGCAGCCTCGCCGAGCGGCTTGCGGTCGGGGATGGCGAGCATCGTGTTGGCGGCGAGCGCCAGCAGATACGGGTCCTTCGTCTCGACGGCCCGCTTCGCCTGGGCGTCGAGCTCGGCGCCGAAGTCGGCGGCGAGCCCCGCCTCGGCGAGCGCCCACGTGATGTAGGCGTCGGTCACCTCGGGCGAGGCGCGGCCGAAGCTGTCGAGCGCCTTGTCGTCGCGCTTGAACCCGCCCTTGCCGTCGCGGCGGTCCTTCAGCCAGCGCGCCGTGCGCGCCATCATCTCGGCGTCGACCCCGCCGCGCACGTTCTGCATGTCGGCGAACTCGAGCAGGCCGTACGCGGTCAGCGCCTCGTGCGGCGGCGAGTGGCCGAACCACTCGTAGCCCTTGTTCGGCGTCTCGAAGCCGACGAGCCGGTTGTAGCCCTTCTCGAGCATCCCGTCGACGCGCGCCAGCAGCGCCGGATCGGCCACGTCGTGGGCCTTCAGGTACCCGACGATCATCACGTTCGGGTAGTTGGTGCTGCTGGTCTGCTCGAAGCAGCCGTAGGGCTCGCGGATCATGCCGTCGAGGCCGCTGATCAGCGTCGACACCGGGCTCGGGTACAGCTTCACCGTCGCCACCGCCGTGTCGGGCAGCGACTCGCCCAGGTCGAACGTGTGCGTCGCCTGTCCCTTCAGGGTGCCGCTCGCCGATTGCTCCTGCGGGAAGCCGAGGGGCTCGACGTTGACCTCGCGGACGAATTCGTCTTTCAGTCCGCCGGCGTCCGCGCTGAACGTCACCTGGCTGCGCCCCGGCTTGTCGCCCACCTTGAGGCCGTAGAACATGCTGGCCCGCGACTTGGGATCGAGCGCCGGGCCGGGCATCTGCGCGTTTTTCTCGAGCCGCAGCAGCTCGCCGAAGGACGCCGTGAGCGACAGCGGCAGCTTCTCGTCGCGCTCGTTCGTCAGCGTCAGCGGCAGCTCGACGACGTCGCCGGCGCTCACCGCCACCGGCAGCTTCACGTTCATGCTGAACGGCAGCTTCGACTGCAGGACCTTCTCCTCGCGGCCGGCGATCCCGCCGCCGACGCCCTCGGCGAACACGCGGAACGACGTCACCGCGTCGGACATATAGAAGGTGACCGTCGCCTGCCCGGACTTGTCGGTGTGCACGCGCGGCGCCCAGAAGACGGTCTCGCGGAAGTCGGACCGCGGGCCGCTGTACTCCTTCGCATAGTCGGGGGCGGGGAAGACGCGCACCGGCGCGTACGCGGGCGCGGCGACCTCCGCCATGTCGCGCTTCGCGTCCACGTCCCCGGCCCAGTCGTCGTCGCGGGCGAAGGCCTTCCCCGCCACGGGCTCGTCGGCGGCGATCTCCTGCCGGGCGATCGCCGGCATCGGCTTGGCGGCCTCGACCGGCGGCGGCGCCTCGGCGGCGGCCACGCGGTTCATCGCCACCGCGCGCGCCGCCGGCTCCGCCTCGTCGCCGCCCGCGGCCTTCTCGGCGTCTTTCGGGGCGGGGTCGGGCGCCGGCTGCGCCGCGGGCGCCTGCTGCTGCTCGACCGGCCTCGCCGCCAGCGCATCGGCCGGCGGCGGGGGGACGGCGAGCATCGGCTCTTCTTCGACCTCGAGCTGCGGGCGCCCCGGCGCGGCGGCGGCGACGGGCCGCGGCGGCCCCGCGCCCAGGCCCCGGCCCCGGCCGATGCCGCCGCCACCCACGCCGGCGCCGGCGATGCCGAGGCCGCCGAAGCCCGTCGCCATCGGCGGCGGCGGGTTCAGCACGGGCGCCCACTCGAACTTGCGCCAGCCGCGGGTGCCCATGAGCAGGTCCATGGCCAGCGCCGACTTCTCCTCCTTCAGGTCGAAGTAGAAGTTGGGCTCCTCGACCTTGCCGGGGATCTCGGGCTCGAGGAACAGCCGGCTCAGCATGTGGCCGGTCTTGTCGTCGGCGAAGCTCACGACGGTGTCGTCGACGACCGACAGCGCGATCTCCGCCGGCTGCGGCTCGCCCTTCGCGTTCTTCGTGACGACCTTGAGCGCCACCTGCTCGCGGGGAACGTAGGTCTCCTGATCCGGCTGGACCTCGACCTGTAGCAGGTTGCGCCGGTTGCGGAACACCAGGCGCTCGGCGAGCGGCGCGAGGTTCTCGTCGAACACCGTGACGCGCGCCGCGCCCTGGGCGCCGTTCACCGCCGCGTCGTCGGCTTTCAGGTACGCGACGGCGGCTTCGTCGGCGGGCACCTCGAGCGCCGCCGCGTCGAGCAGGTTCTCGCGCACCATGCCCACGACGACGACCTTGCGCGCCTCGCTGCAGCGCACGCCGACGCGCAGCGCCTCGTGCTGGCCGTCGAGGTCGTCGAACGCCCGCATCACGCAGCCCTGCTTCTGCGCCAGGGGCAGCGCGTAGCTCTCGGTGATGCCGACGGGCTTGGTGATCTCGGCCTTGTAGCTGCGCCCGGTCTGCGGCGTGAACTCGATGCGCCCGAGGCCGCGGTCGTAAGTGCGGAGCTCGGCGACGGCCGTGCCGTGGTCGTCGACGATGCGCCCCTCGACGTCGGCCGGCTTGTCGATGGTGTTCTTCGCCTCGAAGTACAGGCGGGTCGGCAGGCCCTCGACCATCTGCCCGCCCTCGGGGAAGAACGAGAACTGCAGCTTCTTCAGGACGATCGGGACGCGCTTGCTCACCGACTCGGTGACGCCGCCGTCCTCGACGAGCACCGTGAGGAGGGCGTCGCCCTTCGTGATCTCGGCGGGCAGCGTGAAGCGGACGAGGCCGCCGCCCTGCTCGTTCGTCGTGAGCGTCACCCGCGGCAGGTCCTGCCCGTCGAGCCGCACGATGCCGGTCAGCGTCTGGTTCGCGAGCGCCTCGCCGGTGGGCCGCTTGACCTCGATGGTGGCCGTCACCTCGTCGCCGGGCCCGTAGGCCTTGCGCACGAACTCGAGCTTCTTCTTGATGCGCGGCGCCTCGTAGGCGCTGACGACGAGCGGCCGCTCGGCGATCGTCCCGTCGAAGGCGATCACCTGGATCTTGTACTCGCCGCCCTGGGCCTCGGCGGGGATCTCGAGGTCGTTCGCCGCGGTGCCGTCCTGGAGCTGCAGGCGCTTGTTGATGACCGTCGCGCCCTTCGGGCTGACGAGGTTCAGCGCCACGCCCTGGTGGCCGTGATCGCCTTTGAGATCGCGGGTCTTCAGGTCCCAGACCTGCAGCCAGACCGTCTCGCCCGGCTGGTACAGCGGCTTGTCGATCTGGACGTAGAGGCGCTGGCCGATGTGGCCCTGGAAGTAGGTGCGCGTCGCTTGCGTGAGCTTGTCGAGCGAGGGGAGCGCGGGCAGGCGCGGCGAAGCCGGCGGGGCCTGCTCGGCGGCGACCGGCGCCTGCACCGTCTTCTCGCGGGGCGCCTCGGGATCGGGGGCCTTCGCCTGCGGATCGGGCTGCTTCATCTTCACCGCCTCCGAAGGCGGCGGCGTCGGTTTGCCCGGATCGCCCCCCTCGTCGCATCCCGCCGCCAGCAGCGCCAGCAGCGCCCACCCCTCGCGTCGCATGGGACCCTCCTCGTCGATCGTGCGGTTCCGGACGCTACTACACGCCCGCTCGGGCGCAACGATCTACCGGGAGAGGTATTCGGACAGCGGCGCCGCGTGTCGCAGAAAAATCGACGCCGGCGCGGGAGAGCTGTCAGCGCCGGCGGCGACGCAGGGGCAGGGCGAGCAACAGCGCGAGCCAGGGAGCGCCGGCGCCGGGTGCGAGCTCGCAGCCGCCGCCGCCTCCGTCCTCGCCCGTGGGCGCGGCGTCGGCGACACCGGCGTCCTCGGGGTCGTTTTCGCGGGTGGGCGGCCGGACGACCGGCGGGCCGCCGTCGGGCACCGGCGGCGGGGCGAGCTCGCCCTCGACGATGCTGACGCGCATCTTGCCGTCGAACTGCAGCCCGTCGACGCGCAGGTGCAGGCCCCACGATTGCCCGCTGGCGTGGACGAGCGCGCGCTCCTCGTCGGGCACCTGCGCGGCGCACCCGCGGCCGGGCGAGAGCGAGAACAGGTCGCACCCGAGCGGCAGGTTCACGTTCAGGTACGGCGCGTCGGCGTTGGGGAAGTAGAGGTCGCCGGCGGCGAGGTCGAGGAAGCCGAGCGCGCGGATCGGCAGCGTGTCCTCGTCGACGCTGTACACATAGACGCCGGCGGGGGAGCGGTCCCACTGCGCGTGCTGCCCCCCGCCGCGGTGCTCGATGAGCAGGTAGCGCGGCGCCGCGCCGATGCGCAGGATCGACCCGCCCTCCATCGTGGGCGCGAGGTCCCACGTGCCGGGGCCCTGCACGTCGATGGCCTCGCCCCACTCGATCTGCAGGCGGCTGAAGGCGCTCAGCGTGACCTCGTCGATGTACGGCCCCATCAGGTCGTTGACGACCGGGCCGTTGTACAGGTCGATGAAGCCGAGGATGTGCCCGAACTCGTGCAGGTTCGGCGGCGCCATCGCCACGTTGCCCATGCGCAGCGTGCCGGCGGCGATCGGCGGCGCGCCGTCGACGGGCGGCGCCGCGTCGGCGACCGCCGCGTCCACGGCGCCGGCGTCGGAGAGGGCCGCGTCGGGCGCGGCGTCCGCCACGGCGGCGTCGGCCACGGCCGCGTCGGGCATCGGCGGGGGCGGAGGCGCCGGCCGCGACGCCCCGGGCGTCGTCTCGACGCTCACCGAGGCGCCGAACGCGTTGAGCGGGATGCCCACGCCGTCGACGATGTCGGAGTCGACGATCACCCCGTCGAACCAGCCGTCCTGCCCCGGCCCCTCGGCGGTGTTCACGTCGAAGTGCGCGAGGTCGACGCCCTGCTCGTCGCGCACGCGCTCGAGCAGCTCGCGGTACAGGGCGACGAGGTCGCGCTGGCTGAACCCGCGCAGGTCGGTGAAGTCGAACTCGCAGTCGTCGACCGTCTTGTTCGCCAGCGGGCAATGGTCCGGGTACAGCACCGGCCGGGCCAACATCGGGATCGGGTCGTACCTGCCGCCCGACACCGCCAGCCAGTAGCCGCGGAACGTGTCCGGACCGCCGGCGGGATCGAAGAAGCGCTCGAGCTCTTCCCAGCGGTCGGCCGGGAACTCGTCGACGCCGACGCGGGTCGGCACGACGAGGATGTGCGACGTGCCAAGGTGCGGCACCTTGTTCGGGCCGATGTCGTTCTTCGTGCGCAGGTGGTCGAGCGCGTGGGCGGAGACCGTGGCCGGCGCGGCGGCCAGCGCGAGGGCGAGCAGGTGTCGGGCGTTCATGGCCCGACGAAATGTACGCCCTTCCGCCAGAGCGCGGCGAGGTCCATCGTCATCGCCACGCCCCAGTGCGTCAGCGCGCCGAGCCAGAAGGAGCGGTGCCGCAGCGCGAGGAAACCGAGCACCAACCCGCTGGCGATCGCGCCGAGCGTCTCCGGCAGCGGCTTGCCGAAGTGCCCCGCGACGTAGGGGATGAGCGTGAGGAACAGCGCGTTGGCGCCGAGGCGCCGCTCCGTCCCGAACAACAGGAAGCCGCGCCAGAAGGCTTCGCCCGACGCGTAGAACACGAACAGCGCCGCGGCGTAGATCGCGAAGACGCCCAGGTTCAGCGTGTTGCCGGCCTCGATGGCCTGCTTGCACCACGGGTACTTCGCCTGGAACGACGCGAGCGACGACGCCCAGATCACGACCGGCACGATCACCGCGACGAGCCCGGCATAGACCCACCACAGGCGAAAGGTGCCGCGCAGCCGGTAGCCGTAGTCGTGCGGGCCGCGCCCGACGGCGATGCGCGCGGTGAGCATCGGCAGCAGCATGCGCGCGGCGACGCTGGTCGCGACCATGTAGAAGAACGGGACGAGCCCGCGCAGGCCGCCCCACGGCACGGGACCGAAGTGGTCCGCGTAGCTGCTGCGGCGGCCCTGGAACCAGAACAGCGTGAACCACAGGACGGTCGCGCCGCTGACGACCAGCGCCTCCCGTCCGACCTCGCGCAGGGGCGCGCGCAGCGACCGGCACAGCACCGCGTAGAAGAGCGCGATGCCCGCCGCGTAGATCACGACGACCGAGGTGTTGCGGTCGATGAGCTCGTGCCGGCGCAGCCAGTACCAGCCGCAGGCCGTCGCGACCAGGTAGGCGACCGTGAAGGCCGCCGTCGCCCGGCTGAGCGGCAGCGGACCGTCGGGCGAGGGCGAGGGCCGTTCGGCGCGGGCGTGCATGGCGGTCACTGCGGCGGCGCCAGCCCCACGCACTCGTGGTCGTACTCGAGCGCCGGCCGCTTGCACGGCTGCAGCAGCGTCTCGCCGAGGCGGTCGCCGGGCGCGGCGTGGCCGTGCTCGCGCAGGGCGGCCCACGTCCGCTGGAAACCGGCGAAGGTGTCGCGCGCGGCGGCGGGCGGCACGCCGGTCTGCTCGAGGTCGGGCAGGCCCAGCTTCGCCATGCCCCGCGTGAAGAAGATGACGCTGCCGGACTCGTCCTGCGCCGCCTCGAGCGTGACCTCGTCGCTCACCCACTCCGGCTGCTGGATGCGCGCGCGGAACTCGTTCGACGACCAGGTGCGCAGCGTGCCGAGGTCGGTCACGACGCCCTTCGCGTCCGCCGCCAGCGCCGACACCGCCACGCCGACCCCCCGCAGGTGGGCCGCGTCCGGCGCCGGCTTGCCGAGGTAGCGCACGAAGATCGCCGTCTTCGCGCCGCGCAGCGCCAGGGCCTCCGCCGGCTCGGCCGCGGCGGCGAGCGCCTCGAGGTTGAGCGGCAGCGCCTCGACGGGCTGGACCGTCACCACGAACGGCGGGCGGCCGCGCACGCGCTTCACCGGGTCGGCGAGATCGGGCGGCGGCGTGTTGAACGTGGCCTCGACGATGCCGTTGAGCACCACGACGCGCTGCTGGGGATCGACGGGGGGCGTCTCCGGCGAGAAGACCGCGAACGTGACGATCGCGTCGCCGGGGCCCGGCCCCTCCTTTCCGCGCTTCTGCAGCGCGTCGATCAGCATCTGGGCGGGCCGGTCCTCGCCGGCCGCGGGCGCCGGCTTCGCGGCGGGGGCGCCGCCGCCGCACGCCGCGAGGGCGATCGCCACGGCGGGGAGGGGGATCACGGATCGCATCTTCATGGGGTGGCATCCTGGCGCGGCGGGCCGCGCGCTGCAACGTGCGATCGGAGACGCGCCCGGGCACCGGCCCGAGCGCCCTCGTTGCAGATGCGCGAGGGGCGCCCGACGATTACGTGGAGCGTCCGAGCGCGAGCCCGTGCGCGGCGGGTAAGGCATCGTCGGGGACGCGATCGAGCAGGGCGGCGGTGAGGCGCAGGCAGTCGGACGCCGTGACGAGGCCCACGAGGCGGCCGCCGTCGTCGACGATGGGGAGGCAGCCGTACTTGTGGTCGAGCATGACGTCGATCGCGTCGCGGACGTCGGCGTCCGGGCCGCAGGTGGTGACGTCGACGTGCATCAGCTCGCGCACGGGCACGCGGCTCCCGCGCAGGGCCGAGCGGAGAGACGCCCGCAAGAGGTCGCGGTGGGTGACGAGGCCGACGAGCCGGTCGCCGTCGACGACCGGCAGGTGGCGGATGCGCAGCAGCGACATCAGCCCCTCGGCGAGCTCGACGTCGGCGGTGGCGTTCAGGGTGACGAGGTCGGTGGACATGAGATCGCGGACCTGCATGGCGACTCTCCTTTCGGCGCGGCGCATCGGTGGGGCGGGCGGCCACGGCCCCCCGGGCCCGGGGGGGAGGTCAGCAACGGCCGTGCCAGTTGTCGCGGCGCTCGTGTCACGCTGTCTCGCGTTTCCGCGGGGTGACGGCAGATCGTTTCACGCGCCCGTGCGTGCAACGAGGCAAAGGAGGTGCGGGATGCGGCAGGTGGTGCTGATGGCGGCGGTGGTGCTGGCGGCGTGCTCGACGCGGCCGGATCCGGTGGCGGTGATGCCCGGCAACGGCGAAGCCCCGCTGGCGCCGGACGCGGGCGGCTGGTCGCTGCGCCTCGCGCGGCCGGACGGCGGCTCGCTGCCGGCGCACCCGTGGCACGGCGGCCTGTTCTTCGAGGGCGTGCAGGGCGAGCGCTACGCCGTCCGCGTCGACAACCCGACGCCGCGCCGCGTCGAGGCGGTCATCACCGTCGACGGTCGCGACGTCCTGACGGGCGAGCTCGGCGACTTCGAGAAGCACCGCGGCTACATCATCGAGCCGTACGGACACGTGATGGTCGAGGGCTTCCGGCAGAGCATGGACGCCGTCGCCACGTTCCGCTTCACGACCCCCGAGGACAGCTACACCGCCCGGATGGGCTCTCCGCAACACGTCGGGGTGGTCGGTGTGGCCATCTTCCCCGAGGCGGCCCCGCCGCCCGCGCCCGTGGCCACGCCGGCCCCGTACCCGGAGGCGGCGGCCGAGGCGGCGCCGGGCAGCGCCGACGACGGCGCCGCGCGCGGCGGCGCGAAGCTCGGCACGCAGTACGGCGAGACGCGCTTCTCGCAGGTGGTCGAGGCGCCGTTCCAGCGCCTCGAGCCGGGGCGTCCCGCGGCGGTGCTCGCGGTGTACTACGACGACCGCCAGGGCCTCATGGAGCGCGGCGTGCTCGTCGCCGCCCCCGCCTGGGATCCGCAACCGTTCCCCGGCGGTGACCGCCGCTTCGCGCCGCCCCCTCCCTGAGACGTCGGGCGTGAGGCATACTGCGCGGCCATGGAGCCGCAGCTCAGCGTCCCGCCGAACCCCGACGTGCCGTTCACCGTGGTCCTCGAGGACGAGCACTTCGTCGTCGTTTCGAAGCCGGCGGGCGTCGTCACCCAGCCGGGCCTCGGCCACGCCACCGACGCGCTGCTGAACGGGCTGTTCGCGCGCTGGGGCCACCAGCTGCAAAACCTCGGAAAGAAACGGGATTTCGGGCTGCTCCACCGCCTGGACCGACCGACGAGCGGCCTGGTGGTCGTCGGGCTGACGCCGGCGGGCTACGACGGCATTCGCAAGCAGTTCGAGAAGCACACCGTCCAGAAGACGTACCTGACGCTGGTGCACGGCGCGCCGGCGCCGCCGGCGGGCACCGAGCGCACGCCGCTGCGCGAGGAGCGCCGCGGCGGGCAGAAGGTGGCGATCGCCGGCGATCACCCGCGCGCCGAGAAGGCGGTGACGAAGTACGAGACGCTCGTCCGCGCCCGCGGCGTGAGCCTCGTGAGGTGCGGCCTGCAGACGGGCAAGCTGCACCAGATCCGGGTGCACATGGCGCTCCACGGCGCGCCGGTGGTCGGGGACCGCGAGTACGGGCGCCGCGACGAGCTGGACAAGCGCTTCTCGCGGGCGGTGAAGAGCGCCATCTTCCTGCACGCGGCGATGCTCGCCTTCGCGCATCCCGTCACCGGCGCGCGGGTCGAGGCCCGGGCGCCGCTCCCCGCCGCGCACCTCGCGTTCCTCGAGACGCTCGGCGTCGCCTGCCCGCGCGTGTGGCGCTGATGGGGCCGCTGCTGCTGGCCGCGGCGCTGCTCGCGTCCCCTGATCTCACCTACGAAGACGCCCGCGTCGCGCGCGTGCTCGGCGTCGAGCGGCTCACCCCCGAACCCGCGCCGGAGGGCAAGCGCATCGCCTGGGTGCGCGTCGTCCAGGAGGACGTGTTCGTCGAGGACGAGTGGATCCCGACCTTCTTCAACCTCTTCCACTGGCTCACCGACGAGGACGTGATCGCGCGCGAGGTGCTGCTGGCGCCCGGCGAGCCGTACACGCCCGAGCGCGCCGAGGAGACGTCCCGCATCCTGCGCGAGATGGACATCTTCTCGCTCGTGCGGGTGGTGCCCGTCCGGGTGGCCGCCCCCGACGAGGTCGGCGTGGTCGTCTACACCCGCGACCTGTGGACGCTGCGGCTCGAGCAGTCCTTCCAGCTCACGGGCGGGACGCTCGACGAGGCCACGGTGCAGCTCACCGAGCGCAACCTGTTCGGGCGGGCGAACCGGGCGACGGTCCGCGTGTCGATCGCGCCGCTGAGCTACTCGGTCGGCGAGGTGTACCTCGATCCGCGCCTCATGGCCTCGGACCTGGCGCTCACGCAGTCGTTCGACGTGATCTTCTCGCGCGAGACGGGCGACGGCGAGGGGGCGCGCGGCTCGCTGCGCCTCGAGCGCCCGCTGCGCAACCTCGCGCAGCGCTGGGGCTGGGGCGTCGGCGGCGAGTTCGACTTCCGCGTCGCGCGCCAGATCCAGGACGGCGAGGTGCTGCGCTACGACGACCCCGGCACGGCCGAGGTCGAGGCGATCCGGCGCGTCTGGGACCAGCGCTTCGTGACCGCCAGCGCCTCGGGCACCTACCAGGTCGGCGACGACTTCAAGCACCAGTTCCAGCTCGGCGGCGGCTTCGGGCGCCTCGAGGTCGAGGCGAACGACGAGACCGGGCTGCCCCCCGAGAGCGCCGCGGCGTTCCGGCGCGACGTGCTGCCGCGCGAGCGCACGTCCGTGTACCCGTTCGCCGGCGTGTCGGGCTTCGAGCCCCGCTGGAAGACGTATCGCGACCTCGCCACCTTCGGGCAGAGCGAGGACGTGCGGCTCGGCGCCTTCTGGGGCACCTCGGTGTCGGTGCCGCTCGAGGCGCTCGGCTCGACGGAGGACGCGGTCGTCGTCGGCGCGCGGCTCGGCTACGTCGGCGCCTTCGCGGGCGACGGCCTCGCCGAGGTGGCGGCGGCGGGCGAGACTCGCCTCGAGGGGCGCGACCGCCTCGACGAGGTGCTCTACCTGCGCGCCCGCGGCGCCACGCCCACGCTGGGTCTCGGCCGCCTCGTCCTGCGCGGCGACTACACGGGGCGCCGCGACGACTCGGCGAGCACCCTCGTGAGCCTCGGCGGCGACAACGGCCTGCGCGGCTACGAGAGCCAGGCGTTCTTCGGCTTCGGCGTCGATCTGCTGCGCGCCGGCCTCGAGTACCGCACCGCGCCGTGGGTCTGGTCCTTCGTGCACGTCGGCGGCGTGCTCTTCTACGACGGCGGCAGCGTCTTCGAGCGCCTCGAGGACGTCGCCTGGCACCACAGCGCCGGCCTCGGCCTGCGCGCGCTCGTCCCGCAGTTCAACCGCGTCAGCTACCGCGTCGACGTCGGCTTCCCGCTCGACGCCGGCGGCTTCCAGGTGCTGATCAGCGCCGGCAGCGGCCAGGCCGTGCCGACGACCCGCTACGAGGACGCCCTCTACCAGTCGAACATCGGCGGCCTTCCCGTCCAGCCCTGAACGGAACACAATCGCCGCATGTACCGCCTGCTGCGGATGCTGCTGCGCGCGGCCCTCGGCGTGTTCTTCCGCCGCGTCGAGGTCGTCGGACGCGAGCGCGTCCCGGCGGACGGGCCGGTCGTCTTCTGCGGCAACCACCCGAATTCACTACTGGATCCGGTCGTCGTCATCGGCACGTGCGGCCGCGTCGTCAGCTTCGCCGCGAAGGACGTGCTCTTCCGCAGCCGCCTCCTGCGCTTCTTCCTCGTGAACATGCACGCCGTGCCCATCCGGCGGAAGCAGGACCACGGCGGCAACGTCGACAACGAGGCGACGTTCGAGGCGCTGTTCGACGTGCTCGGGCGCGGCGGCGCCATGGGCATCTTCCCCGAAGGGCTGAGCCACGACGACGCGCACCTGGCGCGCCTCAAGACCGGGGCGGCGCGCATCGCGCTCGGCGCCGCCCGGCGCGGCGCCGCGGTGCGGGTCGTGCCGTGCGGCCTGCACTATGCCCACCGCAAGCGCTTCCGCAGCAGCGCGCTCGTGCAGTACGGCGACCCGATCGCCATCGACGCGGCGTGGCTCGCGGCGTACGCCGCCGACGACCGCGCCGCCGTCCAGTCGCTCACCGACGAGCTCGAGCGGCGCCTGCGCGGCCTGACGGTGAACGCCGACGACTGGGAGACGGTGCGCGTGCTCGACACGGTGCGCCGCCTCTACCAGCCGCCCGACATCCGCCTCGAGGACCGCGTCGAGCTGGCGCGCCGCTTCAACGACGTGTACCCGCAGGTGCGGGAGCGGCCCGACGTCCGGGCGCTGTACGCGCGGGCGCGCCGGTACCAGGACCGCCTCGACGACCTCGGCCTCGCCGACCGCGACGTGCAGCGGGACCAGCGTCCCGGCGAGGTCGCGGGGCGCGTGTTGCGGCACGTGCTGTTGGCGCTCGTGTGGCTGCCGCTGGCGGCGATCGGCGGGCTCGTACACTTCCCGCTGATCTTCCTCATCCGACTCGCGGGGCCGCGCCTCGCCCCGCGCAAGGACGTGGTCGGGACGACGAAGTTCCTCGCCGGCTTCCTGAGCATCCTCGGGGCGCACGCGACGCTGTCGGCGCTGGCCGGCTGGCTGTGGGGCTGGCCGTGGGCGTTGCTGGCCGCGGTGACGCTGCCGCTCTCGCTGTACGCGACGCTGCGCGTGCTCGACCGCTGGGGCCACCTGAAGCGCACGCTGGCCGCGACGTCGCGGCTGCTGCGTTTCCGCCGGGAGGTCGAGGGGTTGCGGGCGGAGCGCGCCGCGCTCGAGGCCGACGTGGTCGCCGCCGTGGACCGGCTGCGCCCCGCCGACCTCGTGCCGCTCTTCCCGCGGGAGGGCGCGCGAGGGTAGCGACGGCTACTTGTGGTCGCCGCCGCAGGCCTTCTCGCCGCCGCAGGCCTTCTCGCCGCCGCACTTCTTCTCGGCGGCGTCGGGGCCGGGCACGCCGCCGGCCTTGCGCGCCTCCCCGCTGGCAGGGGCCGCGGGGGTGCTGGCGGGGGCCGCCGCCGAGCCCGGGGCGGGCGTGCTGGCGGGCGCGGCCGCCGAGCCGGGCGCGGGCGCCTTGGCGGGCTCCGCGGCGGTGGCGAGGGACAGGCTGCCAAGGGTCACCGCGCCCACGAGGGCGCCGATCGTCGTCTTACGCATCTTCGATGTCTCCCTGTAACGCGGGCGGATCACTGGCGCACCGCGAGGGCGCTGTCAACGGCCTTGCGGGCGCTGCGGGGCGCGGGCGATGCTGCCGCGACCCGCTCCGGAGGCACCTGATGGGAGACGTCCGCTACGACATCGACCGCGACGGCATCGCCGAGCTCGTGCTCGACCGCCCGCCCGTGAACGCGCTGAGCCTGTCGCTGCTCTCCGACCTCTCCGCGACGCTGCGCGAGATCGAGGGCCACCCCGACGTGCGCGGCGTGCTCGTCCGCGGCGAGGGCCGCTGCTTCTCGGCCGGGCTCGACCTGCGCGAGGTGCTCACGCTCGACGAGCGCGCCGCGGTCCCGTTCCTGAGCCGCTTCGACGAGGTCTACGGCACGCTCTACCGCCTGACGAAGCCGGTGGCGGTCGCCGTCTCCGCGCACGCCATCGCCGGCGGGCTCGTGCTGGCGCTCACCGCCGACTTCCTGGCCCTGCCGACGAGCCCCGACGTGCGGCTCGGCCTGACGGAGCTCGCCGTCGGCGTGCCGTTCCCGCGGGTGGCGTTCGAGATCGTGCACCACGCCCTGTCGCCGCGGGCCTTCCGCGCGCTCGTCTACGGCGCCGGCACCGTCAACCCGCGCGTCGCCTACGACATGGGCGTCGGCGACGTCCTCTCCGCCGACCCGCTCGGCGACGCGCGTCAGTGGCTGCAGACGGTCGTGTCGCGGCCCCTGCGCACCTTCGCGCTGGCGAAGACGAGCCTGCGCGCCGAGTCCTGGGCGCGCATCGACCGCCTCGCCGAGGCGGAGTACGGCGACTTCGTCGACGCGATCACCTCGCCGCAGGCGCAGCAGGCCCTCGCAAACGCGCTCAGGCGCTGAACACCCGCGCGTGCAGCCGCGCGTCGTCGGTGAGCTCGGGGTGGAAGGTCGCGCCGAAGACGCGACCCTGGCGCACGAGGATGGGCTCGCCGTCGAACGTGGCGACCACCTCGGCGGCGGGGCCGACGGCGCGGATGCGCGGGGCGCGGATGAAGATCAGCGGCAGCGGGCCCTGCGCGTCGAAGGGCGCGTCGGTCGCGGCCTCGAAGCTGTGCACCTGCCGGCCCCAGGCGTTGCGGGCCACCTCGACGTCGAGCCAGCCGAAGCTCTCCTGCGCGGGGCCGGTGACGCGGCGGGCGGCGAGGATGAGCCCCGCGCACGTCGCCAGCACCGGGCGCCCGGAGCGCACGTAGGTCTCGAGCGCCGCGCGCAGCCCCTGCCGGTCGATGATCTTCAGGTGGGTGGTGCTCTCGCCGCCGGGCAGGGCGAGGCCCTCGAGCGCGGCGGGGTCGAGCTGCGCCGCCTCGCGCACCTCGACCACGTCGTGACCGAGGCGCGCGAGGGTGCGGGCGTGGGCGGCGTACGCGCCCTGCAGGGCGAGCACACCTATCCGCACCGCGCGCCCCATTCGCACCGAGGAGCGGCTTTCGTCCTCGCTCGCTCCTTGACGGACCCGATGTACGCCTGCGTCGCTCGCTGTGGGCGCGCTCGCTCCTCGGCGCGACTGCGACGCGCGGACATCACCAGCCCCGGACGGCCAGGCGCTGCTCTTCGGGGAGCTTCGTGCGCTCGGTGCCGCGCATGGCGTTGCCGAGGCCGGTGCTGATCTCGGCGAGCTTCTTCGCGTCCTGCCAGTAGGTGGTCGCGTCGACGATCGCCTTCGCGCGGCGGGCGGGGTCCTCGCTCAGGAAGATGCCGCTGCCGACGAACACCGACTCGGCGCCGAGCGCCATGCACAGCGCGGCGTCGGCGGGGGTGGCGATGCCGCCGGCGGCGAAGTTCGGGACCGGCAGCTTGCCGTCGCGGGCCACCTGCTTCACGAGGTCGTAGGGCGCGCCGAGGTTCTTGGCCTCGGTCATCATCTCCTCGTCGGAGAGCGTCGTCAGCTTGCGGATCTGGGCGCGCAGCGTGCGCAGGTGGCGCACTCCCTCGCTGATGTCGCCGGTGCCGGCCTCGCCCTTGGTGCGCATCATCGCCGCGCCCTCGCCGATGCGGCGCAGGGCCTCGCCGAGGTCCTTGCAGCCGCAGACGAAGGGCACCCTGAAGGCGTGCTTGTCGATGTGGAACTGGTCGTCGGCGGGCGTCAGGACCTCGCTCTCGTCGATGAAGTCCACCTCGAGCGCCTCGAGGATGCGGGCCTCCATGAAGTGGCCGATGCGCACCTTGGCCATCACCGGGATGCTGACCGCCTCCTGAATCGAGCGGATCATCGCCGGATCGCTGGCGCGCGCCACGCCGCCGTCCTTGCGGATCTGGGCGGGGACGCGCTCGAGGGCCATCACCGCGGCCGCGCCCGCGTCCTCGGCGATCTTCGCCTGGGTCGCGTCGACGACGTCCATGATGACGCCACCCTTGAGCATCTCGGCCAGGCCGATCTTCGCCTGGAAAGTGGACTTCTCCACGGCCGCCTCCGTCGTCCTCGCGGGAACGTGTTTGGATGCGCGGGGTTTTTAGAGCGTCGTCCCGGAATTTGGAAGGGGCAGCCCGGGGAATCCGTCGGGGAAGCTCGGACTTCCAACGGGTGCATGCCTCGGTGACCGGGGAGCCGAGGCGGACGGAAGGCCGGCGCGGACGTCCGCCCAGCGTTCGACGTCCGCCGGCGGGCCGCCCCTCGGTGGGGACCGTGGGGCCGGCCCGAGGCCGCCCGGGTTTCGGGCCGCCGGCCGCACGCGAGGTCCTCGAGAGGCGCCCTTGCGCCTCAGGAGAGGGAGGCATGCGACGCGACATCTGGTGGACGGCGGCGGTGTGCCTGCTGTTCGCAACGGCGTGCGACGACGACGACGACGATGTCCAGGAGACCTGCGTGGGCGCCGCCTGCGGGCCCGACGCGGGCGGCGGCGCCGGTGGAGACGGCGGCCGCGGGCCGTCGATCGTCGACCTGCCCGGCGCGGCGCCGTCGGCGGCGCCGGGCTCGCCCGACGACCCGCGGGTGCGCGTCGACCTCGGCGCGCGCGGGCCGGCCATCGAGCCGGACGCCGGCGTGGCCGGCCCCTGGGTCGACGACCGGGGAGGGCCGGGCGCGCCCGACGCGGGACCCGGCGGCGATGGCGACGCGGGCGGCGGCGCGCCGCCCGACGCGGGTGCAGGTCCGGGTGCAGGTCCGGGCGAGGAGCCGGGCGGCGGGCCGGGCGCCGGGCCGGGCGCGGGCCCGGGTGCAGGTCCGGGCGCCGGACCAGGTGCCGGACCGGGCGAGGAGCCGGGCGGCGGACCGGGCGCCGGTCCGGGCGAGGGACCCGGCGCGGGTCCGGGCGCAGGTCCGGGCGAGGAGCCGGGCGGCGGACCGGGCGCAGGTCCGGGCGAGGAGCCCGGCGCGGGTCCGGGCGCGGGTCCGGGCGGCGGCGACCCGCCGGGCCCGGCGCCCGAGGTGCGCTCACGGCATCTGCTGCTCGACGCCGCCGCGGTCGCCCGCCTCCGCGAGGCCTTCGACGCCCGGGCCACGCACCCGTGCGAGATCCAGGTGGTCGGCGACAGCATCTCCGAGGCGTTCAACTATCTGAACCCGCTGACCACCGACCCGGCCTACCCCGACATGGCCTACGCCGCGCCGACCCACTGCCGCATCTTCGGCCAGCCCTCGATCTTCTTCGACGTCCCGCAGACCGCGGCCTCCGGCATGACCGCCGGCTGGGGCCTCGAGGGCATGGGCGGCTGGGGCGGTGTGCGACGCCTGCGTTACCCGATGCCCTACGTCGACCGCGACCCGGGCCGACAGCCCATCGGCAACGCCGAGGCATACCCCGAGATCGCCACCATCATGTACGGGACCAACGACCTGCGCGTGTACCTGCGCGACGTCTACCCCTGGGACCGCTCCCCCCGCCACGAGCTGCAGGCGCGCGAGCACTACACCGCCCAGCTGCGCGCCATCGCCGAGTGGTTCCTCGCGCGCGGCGTCGTCCCGGTGCTGATGACGTTCCCGCCGGGCACCTACGACGCCTACACCTTCCGGCCCGAGGGCGAGGCGTGGGGCGACCGCGCCGGCCGCCCGCTCGGCGAGGTGTGGGCCCAGGCGGTGCGCGACCTCGGCCGCGAGCAGCGCGTGCCCGTGCTCGACATCAACCGCGCCTTCCTCGACCACGGCGACTGGCACGGCCTGCTGCCCGACGGCGTGCACCCCGACCGACGCGCCTACGACGAGGTCATCAACCCCGCCTTCCACGGCGCCTACCAGGACCTGCGCCGGCTCGTGCTGACGCGCTGAGCGCGCCGGGCGCGCTTCGACGGCGGGAGGCCGCCGAGCGCGTCGACGTGCCCGGACACACGGACGTCGAGGTCGGCGGGCACGTCCGGGTCGAGCGCCTGCTCGTCCGCCAGGGCGACGCGGGCGCGGCCGATGAGCCCCGGGGTCGACGCGCGCAGGGCGAACGCCTCGCCGCGGGCGCGGCGGTCGAGGCGCAGGTTCGTGCGCTCGCCCAGCAGGCGGTCGAGCTCGCAGCTCTCGGTGTTCCACGCCTCGAAGCGGGGGCGGAGCGGCGCGGGGGTGAACGGCGCGAGGCGGTCGAGCGCGGCGCCGACCTCGACGAGCCGCCGCCGGAGGCGGATGCGCTCCGCGGCGCGGTGCGCGAGGCGCTGGCGCGCGCCGGGGCGGACGGGGAACAGCGACCCGCGCAGCCGCCGGGCCAGCGCGCGGGCGTCCTCGGGCAGGTCCGGCTCGTCGGCGACGTCGGCGAGGTTGCGGTGGAGCCGGCGCCCGAGCTGCTCGTGTCGTCCGGCGGCGGCGACGGGCGCGCACGAGTCGGACCGGTGGCGAGGCGTCGACCGCATCGCCGCGCCACGGATTCGACGGCTGGTCTACAGGGGGCGGAGCGGCGCGAGGCGGAGCACGACGGGCAGCACCTTGCCCTCGTCCATGATGGCGGCGTGGCCGTACTGGCTGACGAGGTGCAGCACGCGGGCGCGGCGCTCCTTCTTCGTCAGCTCGGCGAAGCGCAGCGGCACGCGGTGCCGCATCACCACGCCGCGGACGCCGTGCAGGAACTTCTCTGCCCGGGCCAGCGTGCCCTGGCTCACGAGCACGAGCCGGCCGCCGCGCTCCACGTAGTCGCGGAAGACGTCGTCGAGGCCGTAGAGCGCGTCGAGCAGGATGACCTGGCGGACGCGGCGGTCGCCGAGCCACGCCGCGAGCGAGCGGAAGGCGCCGCTGTGTCCGACGAGCACCTCGGCGCCGCGCGGCACACGGAGGCCGGCGCCGCGCACGGTGCTGACGAGGGCCTCGACCGACGGCCAGCGCACCGGGTCGTCGTTGCCCTTCGGGCTCTGCGGCACGAGGAACATCGCGTTCTGGCCCGACTGCCGGAACTGCCGCGCGAGGCGCTGCCGCGTCCACGCGTCGTCCACGTCGGTGTTGTAGCCGTGGACGTGCACCACGATGCCGGCCGTGGCGCGGTCGTAGCCCGGCGGGACCCAGACGTGGAGCGGGCCGCGGCGCGTGTCGAGCCGCCAGTGCTTGCCGCCCTCGACCGTCTCGGCCTTGTCCTTCGCCGCGGCGGGCGCGGCCGTCGCCGTCACGAGCGTCGCGAAGAGGAGGAGGAGGAGGCGGAGCGTCACGCCCCGATCGATAGCACGGACGCGGGGGGCCGGGCGATGCGGGGGGCGACTGCCGGCGCGCCGAGCCGGCGTCCGTTCTTCACGCCGGCCCAGCCCGCCTGCGGCTCGGCGCGGACCTCGTGCCCGGCGAAGAGCGCGCCCAGGCGGCGCGACCGGCACTCGTCGAGGAGCCGCTTCGAGCGGCGGCCGCCACGACGCGCTCGACCATCGCGTCGAGCAGCGCGATGACGTCCTCGCGCCGCACGCTCGGGAAGTCGTCGAGGAACGTGTCGATGGAGACGCCGCCCTCGAGGTCGTCGATGAGGGCACGGACGGACACGCGCTTTCCGCGAAAGACGGGCGCGCCGCCGAGGATGTGCGGGTCGATCTGGACGACGCTCATGCCCTCACCGGAGCGACGGCCGGCCGGTCAGGCCACCGCCGCGATGCGCCGGCGCGAGATGCGCTCGAAGCGCACGCTCAGGAACGTCGCCGTCGCGCCGAGCCCGAGCACGAGCCCCCACCACAGCCCGATCGGGCCCATCCCCAGGCCGAACGCCAGGCCGACGGAGAGCACGAAGCCCAGCGCCCAGTGACCGACGATGCCCGCGATCATCGCCGCGCGCGTGTCGGCCGCGCCGCGCAGCGCCGCCGCGGAGACCGCCTGCGTGCCGTCGAACACCTGGAAGACCGCGGCCATGTGCAGCAGCGGGATCGCCGCCTCGACCACCTCCGGCGGCTTGGCGACGAGCGTCGCCAGCGGGCGGGCGAACAGCGCGAAGCCGAGCGCCGTCACCCCCATGAAGCAGACCGCCGAGCCGATGCCCGCGAAGCCGGCGCGGCGCGTCCCCGCGGCGTCACCGCGCCCGACCGCCAGGCCGACGCGCGCGGCCGTGGCGCCGCCGAGCCCCAGGCACACAGTGAACGTGACCGAGGCGAGCTGCACCGCCACCTGGTGCGCCGCCACGTGGACCGGCCCGAAGCGCCCCATGAGCAGACTCACCGTCCCGAACAGGCCGCCCTCGGCGAGGAAGAGCACCCCGAGCGGGCCGCCGACCCGCAGGAGTTGGCGCACGCCGCGCCACGTCGGCCGCTCTCGGTCGCCGGGCGGCGGCGCCCCCTTGATGGCCGCCGCCATCACGGCCACCTGCATCGCGGTCACGATCGTCGTGCCGAGCCCGGCGCCGAACACGCCCAGCGCGGGCAGCCCCATCGCCGGCAGGCCGGCCCACGTCAGCGCATCGTCGCCGAACGTGAGCACGCAGCTCAGCGGCACGTTCACCACGTTGGCGGCGAGCGCCGAGATCCACACCGGGTGCGTCAGCCCCTCGGCCTGCATGTACCCGCGCTGCGCCATGTAGACGAGCATCGGCAGCACCGCCGGCGACCGGCCGAGCAGGTACTGGTGGACCGCGTCCGAGGTGGCCGGGTCGATGCCGAGCGCCGGCAGTGCCAGCGCCGACGCCCCGAAGCAGAGCCCGACGACGGGGAGCGAGATGGCGAGCGCGACGAGCTCCGCCTCGCGCAAGTGCCGCCGCGCCTGGGCGCGTCGGCCGGCGCCCACCGCCTGGGCGGCGAGCGGGTCGAGCCCCATCATCAGGCCGAGCGGCAGGAACGTGGCGAGGAAGTACAGGGCGTTGGCGAGGCCGGTGCCCGCGAGAGGCACGGCGCCGAGGTGGCCGACGATGACCGTGTCGGCGACGCCGAGCAGCTGGTTGCCCGCGGTGGCGAGCACCAGCGGCGCGGCGAGGCGGAGGGTGGCGCCGAGGTCGGCGCCGAGGGGGCGGAGGTGGCGGAGCATGGCGGGCCTTGTGCCGCACCTGCCCCGTCCGCGGCAAGCGGCGCGTCAGACGCCGACGCGGTGCCCGTGGCCGGTGTGGGTCACCTCGCGGTGTGTGACCGGGGCGACGCGCGGCAGCATGAAGAGGCCGATGAGACCCGCCAGGCCCACGACCATGTAGACGATGCGGCTGATCGCCGAGCCCGGCTCTTCGTTGGCGCCGCCGCCGAAGAGGGCATCGACGAGGTTGTAGTTGAAGAAGCCGATCAGGCCCCAGTTGATGGCGCCGAGCAGCGCGAGGGCGAGCAGGAATCGAACGAAGCCTTTCATGACACTCCTCCTGATTCACCCCCTCCCTGTGCAACGGGCATTCCACGATGCCCCCTCGGGGGCTGGCGGCACGCGCCTTGAAATGCTGGTGGGCGTACCCGGGGGCGAGGGCACGCGGATGGGCCGTGGCCCGCCGCCCCCGCGCGACAGGAGGTCTCGATGGCTGCCACGCTCCTCAAGAATCGGCTGAGCCCGAAGTACGCGGTGGACGAGGGCCGGCTCACGAAGACGATGGAGTACCAGACGGCCCGCATCCCCTCGAGCTTCTGGCTGTTCGCGGCCGGCGGCTCGATCCTCGCGTCGGCGGCGCTGCGCGCCAGCGGCCGCGGCAACGACGCGAACTTCGTGGGTCAGTGGGCGCCGACGTTCCTGATGATCGGTCTGTACAACAAGATCGTGAAGGTGCTCGGCAGCGACTGAGCCCCGCAGGGCGGCGGCCACGGGGCTCGATGCCCCACGGCCGCCGGCGGCCGTGCCCATCCGCCCCGCGGTCAGGCGCGGCCGCGCCGCTGTTCGGCGACGAACTCCGCGAAACCCTTGATGAAGTTGGTGAGGAGGCGGTCGACCGTCGCGTCGACCAGGGCGCCTTCGGCGTCGAAGACCTTGCCGGCGCTGGCCACGTAGAGCTGCGCCCCGAACCAGGGCCGGGTGCCGACGTTGCGCAGCGTCGGCAGCCACGCCGACTGCGAGGCCCGCGTGCCGCCCATGCCGGGCGTGGCGCCCATGAGCGCCACCGGCCGGTCGCGGAACACACGCTCCCCGTCGGCCACGGGCCGCGAGAGCCAGTCGAGCGCGTTCTTGAACACACCGGGCACGCCCGCGTTGTATTCGGGCGTGACCAGCAACAGACCGTCGGCCGCGACGATCCGGTCGCGCAACACCCGCACCGCCTCCGGCAGCCCGTGCTCGGCCTCCTCGTCGCCGTCGTAGAGCGGGATGCCGCGGATCTCGCCGATCTCGACGGCGCAGCCCTCGGGCGCGCGCGCCTGCGCGGCCCGCAGCAGCATGCGGTTGAAGGACCCGCGGCGCAGCGAGCCCGCGATCCCGACGATCGTGACCATGGACGTCCCTTTCAGGCGGTGAGCAGGCGCCGGTGCACGCGCGGCGGGCGGCGCTCGACGAAGCGTTCGGCCACGGCGGCGACGCGCAGCAGCAGCGCCTCGGACCAGGGGCGGCCCATCGCCTGGAAGCCGACCGGCAGGCCGGTGGCGGCGTCGTGGCCGGCGGGGAAGCTGATCGCGGGCAGGCCCAGCAGGTTGGCCGCGGGGGCGTAGCGCATGACGGCGGTGGTCATCTCCACGTCGGAGATGCCCGTCCCGAGCGCGCCCTCGGGGATGACCGGCGGCAGGCGGCCCGTCGACGGCGTCGCGATGAGGTCGACGTCGCGCAGGGCGTCGGCGAAGTGCCGGGCGAGGCGCGCGCGCAGGCGCTGGGCGTGGACGTAGTCCAGCGTCGGGATGCGCCGCGCCAGCGCGAGGTTGACGCGCGTCTCGTGGCCGTAGGCGGTGCGGTAGCGGTCGTAGACGCCGGCGTGCGCGCCCGTCATCTCGCCGACGATGGTGATCAGGTGCGCGGTGCGCAGCGCACCGAGCTCGGGGATGGCGATCTCGCGGACCTCGGCGCCGGCGTCGCGCAGGCCCTCGAGCACGTGCCGGCACGCCGCCACGATGGGCGCCTCGGCGTCCTCGAACCACGGCGTGAACACGCCGATGCGCACGCCCTTCAGGTCGGCGCGATCCCAGCCTTCGAGCGTCGGGGCCGGCTGGCGCAGCGAATTCGGGTCGTGCGGGTCGGGCCCGGCCATCAGCGCGTAGGCGAGCGCCGCATCGCGGACCGAGGCCGTCAGCGGGCCGATGTGGCCCACGCTCCAACACAGCGGCGCCGCGCCCTGCTCGCTGATCCGGCCGAACGTCGCCTTCAGGCCGACCACGCCGCAGAACGCGGCGGGGATGCGCACCGAGCCGCCGCCGTCCGCGCCCACCGCGATCGGGCAGAAGCCCGCGGCGACCGCCGCACCGGAGCCGCTCGACGAGCCGCCGGTGCAACGTGCCGGATCGTAAGGGTTCCGCGGCGTGCCGTGGTGCGGGTTGATGCCCGTCACGCCGACGCCGATCTCGTGCATGTTGAGCTTGCCGACGAGCAGGGCGCCGGCGGCGCGCAGCCGGGCGACGACGGTCGCATCGGCCCCGACGGGCGCCGCGCCGAGGAAGCTCGTCCCCACGGTGGTGGGGTAGGGGGACTGGTCGATCTCGTCCTTCACGCCGACCGGCACGCCGTCGAGCGGCCCGATGGTCGCGCCGCGGGCGTAGCGCTCGGTGGACGCCTGCGCCTGGCTGCGCACGTCGTCGGCGCGCTGCGCGATGAAGACGCGCATGGCCGGCGAGAGGGCGTCGCTCTCCTTGGACCAGGCGAGCACGCGCTCGGCCACGTCGAGCGGCGTGCACGTGCGGGCGCGGTAGGCGGCGACGAAGTCGGCGGCGGTCTCGAACGGCAGGCCCTTGGCCGCGCCACCGTCGGGCAGCGACGCCCGCGCGCCGACCGGCGCCGTCTCCACGCCGTCGAACACCGGCGGCGCGTGGGCCGGCGCGTCGTCGGCGGCGACGGCGCGCAGCGCGGTGATGCCGATGTCGCGGAAGAACTTCGCCGCGACGGCACCGCCGAGCAGCCGCGACTCGGCCAGGAAGGTCAGGAACTTCAGCTGCCCGCCGGTCGCCTTCGGGAGCTTCAGCGGCGCGAGGTCGTAGCGTGCGCCCCCGCTCGGGTTCTTCATCACGTCACATGTTCCGGCGGTATTGGCCGCCCACCTCGAACAGCGCCTGCGTGATCTGTCCCAGGGTGCAGCACTTGACGGTCTCCATCAGCTCGGCGAACAGATTGCCGCCCTCCCAGGCGACCTTCTTCAGCCGTGCCAGCGCGAGAGGCGCGCGATCGGCGTTGCGGCGCTGGAACGCCTCCACGCCGGCGATCTGCGCCTCTTTCTCCTGCTCGTCGGCGCGCGTCAGCGCCACCTCGATCACGCCCTCGGGCGGGTGCGGGTTGAGGAAGGTGTTCACGCCGACGATCGGCAGCTCGCCGCTGTGCTTGAGGCTCTCGTACAGCAGCGACTCCTCCTGGATCCGGCCGCGCTGGTACATGACCTCCATCGCCCCGAGCACGCCGCCGCGGGCGGTGAGACGGTCGAACTCGGCGAGCACCGCCGCCTCGACGAGGTCCGTCAGCCGCTCGAGGAAGTACGAGCCCTGCCACGGGTTCTCGTTCTTCGCGAGGCCCAGCTCCCGGTTGATGATCAGCTGGATGGCGAGCGCGCGCCGCACGGACTCCTCGGTGGGCGTCGTGATCGCCTCGTCGTAGGCGTTCGTGTGCAGGCTGTTGCAGTTGTCGGCGATGGCATACAGCGCCTGCAGCGTCGTGCGGATGTCGTTGAAGTCGATCTCCTGCGCGTGCAGCGACCGCCCCGACGTCTGGATGTGATACTTCAGCTGCTGGCTGCGCGGCGAGGCGCCGAACAGATCGCGCATCGCCACCGCCCAGATGCGGCGCGCCACCCGCCCGATCACGGCGTACTCCGCGTCGATGCCGTTGCTGAAGAAGAACGACAGGTTGCGGGCGAAGGCGTCCACGTCCATGCCGCGCGCGCGGTAGTACTCGACGAACGTGAAGCCGTTGGCGAGCGTGAAGGCGAGCTGGGTGATGGGGTTCGCGCCGGCCTCGGCGATGTGATAGCCGCTGATCGACACCGAGTAGAAGTTGCGGACGTCGTGGTCGATGAACCACTGCTGGACGTCGCCCATCATCTTCAGCGCGAACTCCGTCGAGAAGATGCAGGTGTTCTGCGCCTGGTCCTCTTTCAGAATGTCCGCCTGGACGGTGCCGCGCACGCTCGACAACACATCGGCACGGATCCGCGCGTACTCCTCG
Source organism: Myxococcota bacterium (assembly GCA_963169045.1). Lineage (GTDB taxonomy): Bacteria > Myxococcota_A > Bradymonadia > UBA7976 > UBA1532 > CAUJDF01. The sequence continues at coordinate 48,912 of CAUJDF010000028.1, read as the reverse complement.
GCGTCGAGCAGCTGGTCGCCGGTCACGCCGAGCATCGCGAGACCGTTGCCGTCGTGGCCTTCGGGCAGCGCCCCGCGGTAGGCCGGGCCGTCCGGCGCGAGCGCGCGCACGCGCTCCGCATCCCACAGTCCGGTCGCCTTGAGATGGCGCTCGACGGCCTGGTCCACGGCGGTGTTGAAGAACATCGCCAGGATGATCGGCGCCGGGCCGTTGATCGTCATCGAGACGCTGGTGTTCGGCGCCTTGAGATCGAAGCCCGAGTACAGACGCTTGGCGTCGTCGAGCGTGGCCACGCTCACGCCGGAGTTGCCGACCTTGCCGTAGACGTCGGGGCGCCGCGCTGGGTCCCGCCCGTAGAGCGTGACCGAGTCGAACGCCGTCGACAGGCGCGCCGCCGGCTGGCCCTTCGACAGATAGTGGAAGCGGCGGTTCGTGCGCTCCGGCATGCCTTCGCCCGCGAACATGCGGGTCGGATCCTCTTCGGTGCGCTTGTATGGGAACACCCCCGCCGTGTAAGGGAATTGCCCCGGCACGTTCTCGCGCCAGCGCCAGCGCAGGAGCTCGCCCCACTCGACGGTCTCGGGCAATGACACCTTCGGCACCCTGGTGCCCGAGAGCGTCTCGAGGTAGTTGGCGACGCGGATCTCCTTGCCGCGCACCTGGTAGACGTTCTCGTCGGCGGTGTACGCGGCGCGCAGCGCCGGCACCTCGGCCAACAGGCGCCGCGCTTCGGGATCGAGCTCGGCCAGCAGCTCGTTGTAGCGCCGGCGCAGCGCCCGGCGCAGGTCGTCGCCCTCGTCCTCGAGCGGCGCGAAGCCCGGCTCCGCGTCGCCGAGCTCGACGAGCGTCCGGCGCAACCCGTCGAGGCGGCGGACGATACCCTCCTGCTTCACGCCGCGCGCCTCGTAGCCGCGCACGCCGTCGGCGATCTCCGACAGGTAGCGCACCCGGGCCGCCGGCACGACCACCTGCATCTTCGGCGAGCGCGGGTCGAGCCGCCCCGGATCCCAGTCGCGGTCCACCCGACCGTCGAGCGCCTGCATCACGTGCTGGAACAGACGGTCGACGCCGCCGTCGCCGAACCGGCTCGCGACGCATGGAAACACCGGCATCTGTTCGACGGGCGTCCCGAACAGACCCTTGTTGCGCTGCACCTGCTTCGCCACGTAGCGCACGGCGTCGTCGGCGCCCCGCTTGTCGGCCTTGTTGACGGCGACGACGTCGGCGAAGTCGAGCATGTCGATCTTCTCGAGCTGGGACGGCGCGCCGAACTCCGGTGTCATCACGTAGAGCGACAGATCGCAGAGGTCGACGACCTCGCTGCCGCTCTGGCCGATGCCTGCGGTCTCGAGCACCACCAGGTCGAAGCCGGCGGCTCCGAGCGCGAGCAGCGCGTCGCGGATGGCCGGCGGCACCGCGGCGTGCGCGGCGCGCGTCGCCATCGAGCGCATGAACGCCCGCGGCCCGGTGACACTGTTCATGCGGATGCGATCGCCGAGCAGCGCCCCGCCGGTGCGGCGCCGCGTGGGATCGACGGAGAGCACGGCCACCTTGCGGTCGTGCCAGTGGTTGAGCATGCGCCGCACGAGCTCGTCGGTGAGCGACGACTTGCCGGCGCCGCCGACGCCGGTGATGCCGAGGACGGGCGGCGACGGGCGCTTGCGGTGGTGGTCGACGTCGTGGCGGAAGCGCGCGAGCGTGTGCTCGTCGTGCCGCTCGTGGAGCGCCTCGATCCATGTCAGCGTGCGCGCGACGGCGGCCGGATCGCCGCCCCACAGGCCCTCTGGCGGCGTCGTGATGCGGTCGGCGAGGTCGCCGCGCGCCCGCTCGATCATCGAACGGATCATGCCGACGAGGCCCATGCGCCGCCCGTCCTCGACGCTGAAGATCTGCGCCACGCCCCGCCGGTGCAGCTCGGCGATCTCGCGGTCGGTGATGGTGCCGCCGCCCCCGCCGAACACGAGGATGTCGGGCCGGCCGCGCGCCCGGAGCTCTTCGACCATGTAGGTGAAGAACTCCATGTGACCGCCCTGGTACGACGACACGGCGACGGCGTGCGCGTCCTCCTCGACGGCGGCCTCGACGATGTCCTGCACGGCGCGGTCGTGGCCGAGGTGGACGACCTCGGCCCCCTCGGCCTGCAGCACGCGACGCATGATGTTGATCGCCGCGTCGTGGCCGTCGAAGAGGCTCGCCGCGGTCACGAAGCGCACCGGCCCGCCGGACGGCGCCGGCTCCGCGTCTCCCGTCGTCTGCGCCCGGATCGCCGTCGACTCTCGCGTGCTCATTCGGCCTCTCGCCTCCGCGGTGCGGTGGACGCGAAGTATCGTGCGCGGCCCGTCCCGCGTGCAACCGCGCTCCGGAGCCCCTTCGATGGGGGGCGCGCCCGCCGGGTCGCGCGTGTTAGCTTCCGCGGCCATGCGCGAAGGCATCGTCCTGCTGCACGGATCCGGCCTCTGCGGGGCGGTGTGGGCGCCGCTGCGCGCGCGCCTCGAGGCGTCGGCCCCCTCGCTGCCGGGGCGCGACGGCGTGCCGGGGCCGCCGCCGGCGACCGTCGAGGAGGCCGCCGCCTTCGTCGCCTCGACGCTGACGGGGCCGGCCATTGTCGCGGGGCACTCCTACGGGGGCGCCGTCGCCCTGGAGCTCGCCCTCGGCCGGCCCGATCTGGTGTCCGGCCTCGTCCTCATGGCCACCGGCGCGCGCCTGCGCGTGCACCCGTTCATCCTGCAGACGCTCGACGCCTGCGTGGCGCGCGACGAGCCGTTCGACTTCGTGCGCGGCATGCTCGGGCCCGATCCCGATCCGGCGGTCGCCGCGGCGCTCACGGACGCGATCCGCCGCACGCCGGTGGCCACCGCCCGCGCCGACTGGCGCGCCTGCGACGCCTTCGACCGTCGGGAGCACCTCGCGGCGCTGCGCGTCCCCACCCTCGTCATCGACGGCGACGCCGACAGCCTCACGCCGCCCGCCTACGCCGAGCGCCTGGCCCGCGACATCCCGGCCGCGCGACGGGCCACCTTGCGCGGCGCCGGCCACCTCTTCCCGCTCGAGCGCGCCGACGAGGTCGCGGCGCTGCTGCGCGCGCTGTCACGGGAGATCGCGTAGGGCGCCGTTGTTCGCCGCCGACGGCGGTGGTATCTGACCGTTTCCAGGAGGAAACGATGTCGCGGCTGGACGAGCTCGAGGTCTTCGTGCGCATCGTCGACACGGGCAGCCTGTCGGGCGCCGCCCGCGCCCTGGGCGTCTCGAAGGCGCACGTCAGCAAGCGGCTGGCGGCCCTCGAGGACCGGCTCGGCGCGCGACTGCTCCAGCGCACCACGCGCAAGGTGTCGCTCACCGACGCCGGCCGCTCGTTCTACGACCGGGCGGGCACCATCCTGCGCGACCTCGAGGAGGCGGAGCGCGCCGTGGTGTCGCTCCAGTCGGCGCCGCGCGGTCTGTTGCGGATGAGCGTCCCCATGTCGTTCGGGCAGCGCTACGTCCTGCCGCTCGCCCTCGAGTTCATGCGGCGGCACCCGGAGCTCGCCGTCGAGATCAGCTTCAGCGACCGGCGCGTGAACCTGGTCGAGGAGGGCTACGACCTGGCCGTGCGCGTGGGCACGCTGGGCGACGCGGACGTCGTGCGGCGGCGGATCGCGCCGACGCGCAACTTCCTGTGCGCCACTCCGGCCTATCTCGACGCGCACGGCACGCCCCGGACGCTGGCGGACCTGCGATCCCATCCCTGCCTGCTGTATGTGTTCGAGAGCGAAGTGGGGGTGTGGCGGCTACAGGGCGCCGACGGCGAAGAGGCGGTGCGCCTGTCGGGGCCGCTGCTGACGAATTACGGCGAAGCCATCCTCGATGCGGTGCGCCTGGGGCTGGGCGTCGCCCTGCTCCCGGACTTCTACGTGGCCGAAGACCTGCGTTCCGGGCGGCTCGCGGCGTTCCTCACCGGCGCGACGGACAGCGGCGAGCGCGGCATCTGGGCGCTGTACCCCCATCACCGTCACCTCTCGGCGAAGGTGCGCCTGTTCGTGGACCTGCTCGCGGAGCGATTGGGTCCCAGGCCGCCGTGGGCCGATTGCCTCGAGCCCGCTCAGCGCGTCGTCGAGTCTGCGACGGCGCGCTCGGCGGCGAGCCAGTAGCTCTCCGGCTCGCCGCGGAAGCCATCCTGCTCGGCGAGGAAGTAGGCGGTCATGCGGATCCGCTCCTCGCGGTCGAGGACCGGTTGGCCGCCGGTGGTCACGTCGACGGCGATCGCGCGGGGAGCGCTCTTCGCGCGGCTGCCGTTGCCCGGCTCCGCGGTCGGCATGCTGCGCCGGCGGTTCGTCGCGGGCGTCTCGTCGGCGCCGCCTGGCGTGCGCTTCGTCGTGCGTCGGGTGGTCTCGCTCATCATCGTCCTCCGGTCATCCGGTCGAGCCCGGCAGCAAACTACCCGGCAGCGCGCGAAATGCAACCGCCGGGCGCAGGGAGCGCGCAGGTCGCGACGAAGACGAGTCGGCGGGCGACGGCGTGGTTTCCCGAAATCACGAGCTCTGCAGGCGCACCGGGTTGCGGTGCAGCTGCTCCCCCAGCGCCGTGTACAGCTCGACGACACGCTCCGAAGAGTAGGCCGGCGCGCCGGTGAGCGTGCGCGCGAGCCGGTGCGTGGCCTCGTCGATCAGCCCGTCGATCTGGGACACCGGGATGCCACGCGCGCCGGCCACCTCCTCCCGGCTCCATCCGTCGACGAGCACCGCCGAGAACACACGGCGCATCTCCTCCGGCAGCCGGAAGAGGCCCTGCACGAGGATCTCCTGACCCTCGCGCTCGGCGACCACCGTCTCCGGGTCCACCGAGCTGGGATCCGTGAACGTGTCCTCGAGGCGCAGGGCCTCGTCGAGCACCCAGAACTGCTGCAGGTTGCGCGCGAGGTCCGAGACGTACAGGTCGTCGGACGTCGAGGGCTCCGAGAGCTCGCGCACCTCGGTCTCGAGCGGCACGTTGGCGCGCGCGGCCTCGATCTCGCGGACGAGCACGTGGACGCGCTCGACGATGCGGTTCTCGAGCCGGTGCGCCAGCTGGGGCAGCGAGTGCGTCAGCGCCTGCGCCGCCAGCTCGTCGCCGAGCACCTCGTCGACGACGTCGATGGGATCGACGAAGCCCGGCTCGAGGTCGCCCTGCGCCTGGTGCAGCGCGATCTCGTGGCTGGCCACGCGGCGCAGGCGCGGCATCAGACGCTCGATGACCTGCACCTGCGTCCGCTCGGGCAGACGCCGGAAGGCATGGCCGAGCGTCGCCGAGGGCGCCTGCAGACGCCGTCGGCGCTCGTCGGCGCGGGCGCGGAGGCGCGGATTCACCCGCAGGCGATATCGGTCGAACTCGGCCCGCAGCGCGTCGACGAGGCCGCGTTCGAGCCCGGGCAGCGTCGAGTCGACGTGGGCCGCGCGCAGCGTTGTGCCGTCGAGCGTCAGCCAGGCCTCGGCGCGCACGTCGCCGTCGCCGAAGGGACGGACCTCCACGTCGAGGCGGGCGGTCGCGCTCAGGCCGTAGCGGCCGAGCGCCGCGTCGAGCCACCGCAGGCGACGCTCGAGCGCGCGCTGGTCCCACGGTTCCCAGGGGATGTCGCCGAAAGCGACCTCGATCTGCATGGCGACCTCCTCACGACAGCATTTCCCGGGCGCAGGTCGCGCAGTGGCGGGTCGTCAGCAGCGCGCGGAGGCGCGGCTCCTCGATGGGCTCGCCGCAACGCTCGCAGGTCTCCCAGACGCCCTTGTCGACGCGCTCCAGCGCGCCGCGGACGGCCGAGAGCTCGGCGCGGGTGGCCTCATCGAGCTTGTTCAGCACGTCCTCGTTCTCGAGCAGCTGGGCCTGCTCGTTGAGCTCGCCCGGCTGCGTCTCGGGGACGTTCTGGCGGTCGTCCCCGATGCGCCGGTACCGGTGGACGAGGCGGTCGCGCCGCTCCTCAAGGATGCGTCGGAACTCGTTGGCGTTCATGAAGAACCTCCTGGCCGTCGCCAGCCTCCTCCAGGGTCGATGCATGGTGCGCGCCACGGCGCCGACGCCGAGGGGACGGCCCCGGCCGTCACCCCTCCGTGACAGCGGGGAACGACGGGGATACCGGGGAGGGCGGATCGCCCCGGGCGTGATATCCTGCCGACCCGATGGACTCCGGCACCCGCATCGAGCCCGAAGCGCTGCGCGTCCTCCTCGTCGACGACGACGCCGGCTTCCGCACCGCGATGGGCAAGGCGCTCCGCCGCCGTGGCTTCGCGGTGACCGCGCTCGCCAGCGGGCACGATGCGCTCGCCGCCCTGCAGCCGGGGGCCGAGCCGGGCGCCGACGTCGCGCTGCTCGATCTCCGCCTGCCGGACCTCGACGGGCTCGACGTGCTGCGGCGCTCCGCCGGGCGGCGGGTGCCGGTGGTCGTGCTCACCGGGCACGGCACCGTCCCCGATGCGGTCGAGGCCATGCGGCTCGGCGCGTACAGCTTCCTGATGAAGCCGGTCGACGCCGAAGACCTCGCGCCGGTGTTGCGGCAGGCGGTGGCGCCGACGCGCGACGAGCAGCGCCTCGCCGGCACCAGCACCGCCACCGCGCGCACGCGCGCCCTCCTCGACCGCATCGCCGACGCCGACGAGCCGGTGCTGCTCACGGGCGAGACGGGGACGGGCAAGGAGGTCGCCGCGCGTTACCTGCACGCCCGCTCGCGGCGCGCGCCGTTCCCGTTCGTGGCCGTCAACATGGCCTCCCTGCCGCGGGAGCTCGTCGAGAGCGAGCTCTTCGGCCACGCGCGCGGCGCGTTCACCGGCGCCGACCGCCGGAAGCCCGGTCTGTTCGACGAGGCGGGCGAGGGGACGCTCTTCCTCGACGAGATCGCCGAGCTCGCGCCGGAGCATCAGGCGCGGCTGCTGCGGGTGATCGAGACGCGCTCCTTCCGGCCCGTGGGCGAGACGGCCGAGCGGCCGTTCATGGCGCGACTGGTGGCCGCCACGCACCGGCATCTGCCGTCCGAGGTGCGCGCGGCGCGCTTCCGCGAGGACCTCTACTACCGCCTCCAGGTGCTGCCCCTCGAGCTGCCGCCGCTCCGCGTCCGCAAGGAAGACATCCTGCCGATCCTGGGGCACTGGCTGTCGGTGGTGGGGCGGCCCGAGCTCTCGCTGACCGACGAGGCGCACCAGGTGCTCGTGGCCCACGACTGGCCGGGCAACGTGCGCGAGCTGGTCAACCTCGCGCGGCGGCTCGCCCTGTTCGCCGAGGCGGGCCGCGTCGAGGCCGGGCTCGTGCGGCGCATGCTCGCCGCGAACCCGTTCTCGACCGCGGTCCCGGCGTCCCCCCCCGCGGCGCCCGCCGCCGCCGGCGCCACCGACGAGGAGCTCAGCCTCGAGGAGGTCGAGCGCCGCCACATCGAGCGCCTGCTCGCGCGCCACCGCAACATCACCCGCGTGGCGCAGATCCTCGGCATCAATCGCCGCACGCTGCAGCGGAAGCTCAAGGGCTGGGGCATCGACCACGAGGACTTCGGCGGCCTCGCGTAGCGCCCGTCAGCGGCACCTGTCGAGCCCCTCGATCCAGCGGCGGAGGACGTCGATCGCGGGTGCGTCGGGCCGCTCCGTCGCCAGCGGCGGCATCTGGCCCGCGCCGCGCCGGCTCGCGCGCAGGTAGAGCACGCTGTGGTCGGGGTCGCCGGGCACGAGCACTTGCGCGCCGTCCACGCCGAGGTCGCCGAACCGCGGCGGCACCTCGCAGGTGTCGGTGGCGGCGAGCGGCGTCGTGCCGCGCAGGTCCATCGGGTTGGACGTGCCGGGCTGGTGGCAGTGGCTGCAGTTGGCGTCGATCCAGGCCCGAGCGCGCGCCTCGACCGGTCGGCCTTCGTCGTCGATCCGCGGCCAGGCCGGCAGCCGGTGCGCGGCGTCGGGCAGCACGATGAGCCCTGCGGCCTCGAACGCCTCGAGCTGGTTCCACGTCTCGCGTCCGTAGTCGAAGCGGCGGTTGAGCTGACGCGCCCGCAAGCCGAGCGCACCGCCGGAGGCCTGGGTGTGGCACGCGTCGCACTGGGCGCGCGACGGGTAGTGCCACGTCAGCGGCCCCTCCGGCGTCGCCACGGCCTCTTCGAGCGCCTCATCGAGGAGCTCGGCGTCGGTGCCGGCGTCGTTCCACTTATAAGTGAAGCCCTCCCAGCTCGACGCGCGGCGCACCATCAACCGCGTCTCGAGGCGCCTCGCGCCGTCGGGCGTGAAGAACGACTTGACGAGCACGGTGTCCTCGGGGACGTCGAAGGCGCCATCGGCGTCGTACTCGACGTAGCCGCCCGGCGGCAGGGCCAGGAAGCGGCTCTTCGCGGCGCCGTCGCTCCACAGCTCGACGTTGACGTCGTAGGGAATGACGCCCGGCGCCGGCACATGGCCGGCGGTGCTCAGGAAGCAGCCGGTCTCGCTCAGCAACTGCGGGAACGGCGCCGGAGGGCGCGCGTTCTCTTCGGGCGGGCGCGGCGCGATGCGCAGCAGGCTGTTGCCGTAGGAGTAGGTGACGACGTAGAGCTCGCCGTCGGCGTCCTCGCCGAAGCTCGTGATGCCGAAGTCGCTCTCGCCGATCTTCTTGATCTCGCGCACGGTCGGCCGCGGGCCGCTGCGGTCGACCGCCATCGCCCACACCTGCCCCGAGTCGCAGTCGCCGAAGACGTAGCTGCCCTGCAGCTCCGGGAGCGCGCGGCCGCGGTACACCCGGCCGCCGATGACGCAGCGCCCCTGGTCGTGCCGGTACGCGTGCACCGCCTCCTCGACGCCCTCCGACGCGCAGTCCGCCGGCTGCTGCTCGTGGCACTCGTCGCCCTCGCGGAGGTCCCAGCCGTAGAAGCCGCCGCTGCGGACGAGGTTCACCTCCTCCCAGCTCTCCTCGCCGACGTCGCCGACCCAGACCTCGCCCGTCTCGCGGTCGACGCCGAAGCGCCACGGATTGCGGAAGCCGTAGGCGAACACCTCGGGTCGGGCGGGCGCGTCGTCGCCGCGCACCCGCGGGCGGCGCGCGAACGGGTTGTCCGCCGGGATGCCGTAGGGTCCGACGGGCGCGTCGACGTCGATGCGCAGGATCTTCCCCAGCAGGCGCGACGGCCGCCGGGCGTTGTCCTCGGGATCGGCGTTCCCGCCGCCGTCCCCCGTGGCGAAGTAGAGGTAGCCGTCGGGACCGAAGTGCAGGTCGCCGCCGTTGTGCATCTCCTCCGTCTTCGGAATCTCGAGCAGCACGCGCTCGGAGACGGGGTCGGCCATCCGCGGATTGACCGCGTCGCGGCGCCACTCGCTGAGCACGGTCCGGCGCGGCCCCTCGGCCGAGTAGGCGACGAAGAGCCGGCCGTTGCGCGCATAGTCGGGATGGAAGGCGACGCCGAGGAGCCCCTGCTCCGGCGTCGCGGCGCTCACCGTCTCGATCTGCAGGAAGACGTCGGCGCTGCGCGTGCGGCGGTCGGCGCTGAACACGCGGAGCGTGCCGCCGATCTCGGCGACGAAGTTCAGGCCCGAGCCGTCGGGCGGCGCGCCGAACCAGACGGGGCGGTCGAAGCCCAGGCCCGGCCACGCGCGCTCGAGCGCGATGTCGCCGCCCGGCAGCCGCGGCAGGCGGCACGTCCGGTTTTCAACGCGCGGCGAGAGCGGCCCCGACATGGCATCGGGGGCCAGCGCGGGCCGGTACCGGATGGCCAGGGCGGGGCGCCGCTCGGCTCGCGGCGACTCGGAGGAAGCGAGCGTGATGCTGTTGGACCACGAGCGGCGTCCGCGAAGGAGCACGCCGTGGTTCGGCTGGTCGCCGCGCACCCAGCGCCGCACCTGCTTCGTCAGGTCCAGCCGCACCTGGCCGCCCGCCTCGGGGATCGGCACGGCGGCGAGCAGATCGTCGTAATCGCCGCCCGGCGAGCTCCACTCGCCCAGCCGCGGCCCGCGCCGCGCCCACGTCGCGCCGTCCGGCGTGCATTCGTACTGGGACCGGCACGTCCCCTCGTCCCAGTCGGCCGTCATGCGGTGCATGACCAGCTCCGGCGAGCTCGCGTATTCGAGCCGCTCGACGAACACCTCGAGCGTGGCCGACTCGATCCGGGCGTCCGCGGGGATGCCCGCCAGGTCGAAGCGCAGCAGCGCCTGGCGCACGCTCGCGTCGAAGACGACCAGCTCCTCGCTGCCGCCGAAGTTGCCCACGGCTTCGGGCACCGGTGTGTGGTCGACGCTGCTGACGTATGTGTCGTCGACGCCGAGGTACGCCCCCTCGCGATTGCGCAGCACGACCATCACCGGGTCTGGGAGATCGGGTCTGGGATGCGGCCGAAAGTCGCGGGGTGGCAACTCGGGCTCGAACGAGGGGAGGGCGCCGGCCTCGTCCGGACAGACGCCATCCGCGCCGGAACAGGCCGGATCGCCGCCCGGATCCGTCTCCTGCGGACGCACGGCGAAGTCGTCGTCACATGCCCAGAGACCGCACGAGAGGCCGATCATCGCGAAGTGACGAAGTTTCCACACGGCGCAGCCCTCCGCGAACCGATACGACCGTGTGATTGGCCCGCCGCCGGCAGGGTCGCGCCCGAGCCCGGCGCGGCGATTTGCCGCGCCCCTCCGCGATCTTTTTACGCACTAGAAATCATTGGACTTCCGCCCACCTCACTCATATAAAGCCCCGGCCGCCGGTCCAGGTTTTGCTGAGGCCGGCCAACGCGATCAGCACGCGAGGGTGCGCGACGATGAGCGGTGACGACCGGCGAGACGACGGCGGGACACCCCTGTTCGTCTTCCCCGAGTGGCAGAACAAGGTGCCCGGCGTCGTGCTCGCCTGCGGTGGGCTGGCGGCGATCGCGGCGATGGCCGCCGTCTGGTACTGGTTCTCGCCCTCATTTACCGACGTGGGCTACATGCCGGAGCAGCCGGTGCCGTACAGCCACAAGCTGCACGCCGGCGACCTCGGCATCGACTGCCGCTATTGCCACGTCGGAGTCGAGCGAGGTCCGGTGGCCGGAGTTCCGCCCACGCAGACCTGCATGAACTGCCACGCGCAGATCAAGCCGGAGAGCCCCCTGCTCGTCCCCGTCCGGGAGAGCTGGGCGACGGGCGAACCGGTGCCCTGGGTCCGCGTCCACAAAGTCCCCGACTACGCCCGCTTCGACCACAGCGCCCACGTGGGCGCCGGCGTCGGCTGCGAGGAGTGTCACGGTCGCGTCGATCAGATGATCGAGGTGAGGCAGCAGCAACCGCTCAGCATGGGCTGGTGCGTCGACTGCCACCGCGACCCGGCGGCCCGCCTCCGGCCCGCGGAGTTGGTCACGAAGATGGGCTACGCGCCTGCCGGCGACGCGGTCGCCGCGGGCAAGGAAATGATGGCCAAGAAGGGCATCTCGCCGCCCACGCACTGCTCCGGGTGTCACCAATGAGCGGCAACGACGGACGCCGGTACTGGCGCAGCCTGCAGGAGCTCGGCGAGACGCCCGAGTTCCAAGACGCGCTCGCGCGCGAGTTCCTCGAGGAGCCGAAGGCCGATCGCGTCGACGCGCAGATCGACGGCACGACGCGCCGGCACTTCCTCGGCATCATGGGCGCTTCGATGGCGATGAGCGGCCTCGCCGGCTGCGTGCGCCGTCCCGAGCGGCCCATCCTCCCCTACACGAGGGCCCCCGAGGACGTCCTCCCCGGGGTCGCCAACTACTACGCGACAGCCACGAGCCTCGGCGGGCGGGCGATTGGCCTCATCGCCGAGAGCCACGAGGGCCGGCCGACGAAGCTCGAGGGCAACCCCGACCATCCGGCCAGCTTCGGCGGCCTCACCATGCTCCACCAGGCCATGGTGCTCGACCTGTATGACCCGCGGCGCCTCGGCGCGCCGGACAGCGGCTACAAGGTCGACTGGGCGGTCGAGAACGAGTTCCTGCGCAAGCAGTTCGCGGCGCTGCGGGCGACGAACGGCGAGGGCCTCTTCATCCTGTCGCCGGCGATCCCGTCGCCGACCCTGGCGGACCTGCGCACGCGCCTGTCGAGCCAGCTGCCGCGGGCCCGCTGGCTCGTCTTCGAGGGGGTCAGCGACGACAATCGGCGCGCCGGCCTCAAGGCGGCTTACGGCGGCGAGGCGCTCGTACCCGATTACGCGTTCGAGAAGGCGAAGGTCATCGTCTCGCTCGACAGCGACTTCCTCGGCACTGAGGGCGACGTCCCCGCGAACATGCACCGCTGGGCGCAGCGCCGCCTGCCCGACGCCCAGGGCGGCATGAGCCGCATGTACGCCATCGAAGGCGTGCACACGATCACCGGCAGCAACGCCGACCACCGTCTGCGCGTGAAGACGTCGCAGGTCGAGGGGGTCGCGTTCGCGCTGGCCCTGGCGCTCGAGCAGCAGGGTCTCACGCTGCTGCCCGACGTGAAGGCCGCCGCCGAGAAGCTCGCCGCGAAGGACGTGAAGCCCGAGTTCATCCAGGCGCTCGCGAAGGACGTGATGCGCAGCCGGGGCGCGGCGCTCATCGTCGCCGGCCGCCGGCAGCCGCCCGTCGTCCACGCCCTCGCGGCGGTGCTCAACGACGCGCTCGAGGCCTTCCCGAACCTGATCACCTACTTCCCCGACCGCACCCGCGCCTCGGGCGACAAGGGCGACTTCGACAACCTGCGCGAGCTGACCGAGGCCCTGAAGGCCAACCGCGTCGACACGCTTCTGGTGCTCGGCGGCAACCCGGTCTACACCGCGCCGGGCGACCTCGGCTTCGCCGAGGCCTACAAGAACGCGAAGACGAGCATCTACCTGGCCGAGACCTTCGACGAGACGGCGAAGGCCTCGAAGAAGGTCCTGCCGAAGACGCACTTCCTCGAGGCGTGGGGCGACCTGGTCGCCACCGACGGCACGGTCAGCATCCAGCAACCGCTCGTCGCGCCGCTCTTCGGGGCGAAGAGCGAGATCGAGATCCTGGCGACCGCGATGGGCGCTGAGCCGGCCGACGGCTACGGCCTCGTGCGCGACACCTGGCAGCGCGTCGAGGGCCCGCTCGCCTTCACGCGCAAGTGGCGCAAGTGGCTGAACGACGGCTTCCGCCCGAACATGAAGGAGGGCCTCGCCTCGTTCCGCCGCGCGACCGGCATCGGCGGCCTCGCCGAGAGCCGCCAGGCCGCCGCCGGCGACGGCCTCGAGGTGGTGTTCGTCCCCAGCTACACGGTCTATGACGGCCGCTTCGCCACGAACTCGTGGCTGCTCGAAGCGCCCGATCCCATGACCAAGCTCACCTGGGACAACGTCGTCGCGCTCTCGCCGGCGACCGCGGCGAAGCTCGGGGTCACCGAAGGCGAGATGGTCGGCGAGCAGTCCACCAAGGTGCGGCTCACCGTCGGCGACAAGACGGTCGAAGGCTACGCCTGGATCCTGCCGGGCACGGCCGACGACACCGCCGTCGTCCAGCTCGGCTGGGGCCGCGCGTTCGACAGCTACCTGCCGTTCCACGAGACGGGCGCCGTCGGCTTCGACGTCTCGCCGATCCGCTCGTCGGAGAGCCCCGACCTGCGCGGCGGGGGCAAGCTCGCGCTCGCCGGCGCCGGCGAGAAGCTCGCCTGCGTCCAGCGCTACGGCCGCCAGGATCCCGGCCGGGGCTACGAGGCGCGACCGATGGTGCGCGAGGCGGACCTCGCGACGTTCGAGAAGAACCCGCAGTTCGCCAAGCCCGGCCTCATCGAGCACGGCAAGCCCTTCCCGCAGGGCAAGCTGGTGGCGCACCCGCCCGCCGAGGCGCTCCACCCCGAGCACGACTACAGCAAGGGCCACCAGTGGGGGATGGCCATCGATCTGAACACGTGCACCGGCTGCAACGCCTGTCTCATGGCCTGCGTGGCGGAGAACAACATCTCGCCCGTCGGCAAGGACCAGGTGCGCCGCGGGCGTGAGCTCCACTGGATCCGCATGGATCGGTACTTCACCGGCGACGCCAACGATCCGCAGGTCGTGCACCAGCCGATGACGTGCCAGCAGTGCGAGAACGCGCCCTGCGAGAACGTGTGTCCGGTCGCCGCGACGGTCCACTCGCCGGAAGGCCTCAACGACATGGCCTACAACCGGTGCATCGGGACGCGCTACTGCGCGAACAACTGCCCGTTCAAGGTGCGGCGCTTCAACTTCTACAATTACGCCGAGAAGTGGCCGGAGACGGTCCACATGGTCCGGAACCCGAACGTTTCGGTTCGCTTCCGCGGCGTGATGGAGAAGTGCACGTACTGCGTGCAGCGCATCAACACCGGCAAGCGCCGGGCGAAGATGGCCCCCGACGAGGCGAGCGCGAAGCAGGCGATCACCGAGATCACCACGGCGTGCGCGCAGACGTGCCCCTCGGGTGCCATCGTCTTCGGCGACATCAACGACCCGACGAGCAAGGTGGCGCAGCTCAAGAAGACCGATCGCGACTACGGTCTGCTCACCGAGCTGAACATCAAGCCACGGACGTCGTACCTGGCGAAGATCCGCAACCCCAATCCGGAGATCAGGGGCTAGGCCGATGGCGACGCCAACCTCGCAGGAGACGGTGTTTCCGCCGCCGCTGGTCGAAGGTGGACACACCTTCGGGTCAGTCACCGATGCCATCTGCGGCGTGGTCGAGAAGCCCACGAGCAATGGCTGGAAGGCTGCGTTCACCGCCGCGCTGGCCGGCCTGGCGCTGTTCGGCGTCAGCGTCGGCTACCTCATCTGGGAAGGCACCGGCATCTGGGGTCTGAACAACCCCGTCGCCTGGGGCTGGGCCATCGTCAACTTCGTGTTCTGGGTCGGCATCGGCCACGCAGGCACGCTGATCAGCGCCATCCTCTTCCTCTTCCGGCAGAAGTGGCGCACGTCGATCAATCGTTTCGCCGAGGCGATGACCATTTTCGCGGTCATCTGCGCGCTCACGTTCCCGACCATCCACGTCGGTCGCGTGTGGCTGCTCTACTGGGCGATGCCGATCCCGAACCAGATGGGCCTGTGGCCGAACTTCCGCAGCCCGCTGCTGTGGGACGTCTTCGCCGTCTCGACGTACTTCACGGTGTCGCTGCTCTTCTGGTTCGTCGGCCTCGTGCCCGACCTGGCCACGCTGCGCGACCGCGCCAAGACGAAGATCGCGCACACGCTCTACGGCATGGCCTCGCTCGGCTGGCGCGGCGCGAACCGCCACTGGCAGAACTACGAGCGCGCGTATCTCATCCTCGCCGGTCTGTCGACGCCGCTGGTGCTCTCGGTGCACACCATCGTGTCGTTCGACTTCGCCGTGTCGGTGGTGCCCGGCTGGCACACGACGATCTTCCCGCCGTACTTCGTCGCCGGCGCCATCTTCTCCGGCTTCGCGATGGTGCTCACGCTCGCCATCCCCGCGCGCAAGGTCTTCGGTCTGCAGGACTTCATCACGGTCCGGCACATCGAGAACATGAACAAGATCATCCTCGTGACCGGCATGATGGTCGGGTACGCGTACGCGATGGAGTTCTTCATCGCGTGGTACTCCCAGAGCGCCTACGAGTCGTTCGCGTTCGTGAACCGCGCGTTCGGTCCCTACGCCTGGGCCTACTGGATCATGGTGAGCTGCAACGTGATCACGCCGCAGCTCTTCTGGTTCAAGAAGATCCGGACGAACGTCGGCCTGTCGTTCATCCTGTCGATCTTCGTGAACATCGGCATGTGGTTCGAGCGCTTCGTCATCACGATGTCGCTCCACCGCGACTTCCTGCCGTCCGCCTGGGATTACTACAGCCCGACGATTTGGGACATCACCACGTTCGTCGGTACGTTCGGTCTGTTCTTCACGCTCTTCCTGCTGTTCCTGCGCTTCCTCCCGGCCGTGGCCATCGCCGAGGTCAAGGGCGTGATGCCGCAGGCGAACCCGCACTGGGAGGGCTACCACCAGCACAGCGATGCGGCGCATGGCACGACCGCCGGCCACGGAGACAAGGTCCATGGCTGACCGACGCACCTGGGGGCTCCTGGCGGAGTTCGAGAACCCGGCGACTCTGCTGCACGCCGCCGAGCGGGCGCGCGACGCCGGCTACAAGAACTTCGAGACCTGGACGCCCTTCCCCATCCACGGCATGGACAGGGCCATGGGGCTCAAGGGCTCCAAGGTCGGCTGGATCGTCCTCGGCGGTGGCCTCACCGGGCTGGCCGGCGCGCTGCTTCTGCAGTGGTGGACGTCCGCCGTCGCCTACCCGATGGTCATCGGCGGAAAGCCCTACTTCGCCTGGGAGTGGGCCACGCCGGTCACCTTCGAGCTGTCCATCCTGCTCAGCGCGTTCGGCGCCGTGTTCGGCATGTTCGCGCTCAACCGGTTGCCGAGGCCGTATCACCCGCTCGATCGCATCCCGCGGTTCCGCAAGGTGACCGACGATGCGTTCTTCCTGACCATCGAGGCCACCGATCCCAAGTTCGCCCAGGCTCGCGAGTTCCTCGAGCAGGCGGGTGGCCGCAACATCACCGAGGTGCCGGCGTGAAGACCGCTCTCCGCTGGTCGAGTGGGCTGGCGCTGCTGGCGCTGCTGGCCGGCTGCCGCGGCGATCCGAGCCGGCAGCCGCCGATCCACGTCGTCCCCAACATGGACACGCAGGACCGCTACAACGCGTACGAACCGAGCGGCATCTTCGCCGACGGCCGCGTGATGCAGGAGCCGCCCCAGGGTACGGTCGCCCGCGGCCAGGAGCGGGCCGACGACGCGCTCTGGCGCGGCCGCTCCCCCGACGGGGAGTTCATCACGAAGTGGCCGGAGGCGCTGCCGCTCACCGCCGAGCTGATGAAGCGCGGCCAGCAGCGGTACAACATCTTCTGCGCGCCGTGTCACGACGCCGCCGGTGAGGGGAAGGGCATCGTCCAGCAGCGCGGGCTCGTTCCCATCCCGTCCTATCACGAGCAGCGTATTCGCGAGCTGCCCATCGGGCAGATCTATGAAGTGATCCGCAACGGCGTGCGCACGATGCCCGCCTACCGCCATCAGATCCCGGTGGAAGATCGCTGGGCCATCGTGGCGTACGTCCGGGCGCTGCAGCGCAGCCAGTATGCGAGCGCGCAGGACGCCGACACGGCGAAGCGGGAGAACCCCTGATGGCTGCCACCGCGCACAACCGAGCCACCATCCCCGCGCAGGCGGACGCCGGCGCCGCGAACGGTGTGTTCAAGATCGGCCTCGGCCTCGGCGTCGTCGGCCTCGCCGGCGTCGGCGGCGCCTTCGCCGTCGATCACAAGCAGGCCTACTTCTCCTGGCTGACGGCGTTCGCGTTCTACACGACGATCGCGCTCGGCGGTCTGTTCTTCACGATGCTGCATCACCTGGTGCGGGCAACGTGGAGCACGCCGTTGCGCCGCGCGGCCGAGAACCTGGCGGCCAACTTGCCGCTGATGGCGGTGCTGTTCATCCCGATCGTCATCGGCATGCATGACCTCTATCACTGGTCGCACGCGGAGGCCGTCGAGGGTGATCCCATCCTCAAGGGCAAGGCCGGCTATCTCTCGCCGACCTTCTGGATCGTTCGCGCCGTCATCTATCTGGCGGTGTGGAACGTGCTCGCCTGGTTCTTCCGCCGGACGAGCCTGCGCCAGGACGAGACCGGCGACGTCGGCCTGACGTTCAAGATGCGCAAGATGGCGCCGGCGGGCGTGCTCGCGTTTGCCCTCACGATCTCGTTCGCCGGCTTCGACTGGTTGATGAGCCTGAACCCGCACTGGTTCAGCACGATCTTCGGCGTCTACGTCTTCGCCGGCGCGACGATGTCGATGTTCGCCGTGCTGGCGCTGACGGCGCTCTGGTTGACCAACCGAGGGGGCCTGGGCAACTCGCTGACGATCGACAACGTGCACGACGTCGGCAAGCTGATGTTCGGGTTCATCGTCTTCTGGACCTACATCGCGTTCAGTCAGTACTACCTGATCTGGTACGGCAACATCCCCGAAGAGACGGTCTGGTACAAGGTTCGCCTCGAGAACGGGTGGCAGTGGTACAGCCGCCTGCTCGCAGTGGGACACTTCGCGCTGCCCTTCTGGGTCCTGATGAGCCGGCATGCCAAGCGCAACCGCCTGGTACTCGGGATCACCGCCGTGTGGCTGCTGGTGATGCACTTCCTCGACCACTACCTGCTCGTGAGCCCGACGCTGCACGACCACGGCCCTCATCCGGCGACGCTGTGGATGGACGCGGCGGCGATGCTCGGCATCGGTGGTCTGTTCGTCGCGTTCTACGCGCGGCGTTTCACGAAGGCGGCGGCGCTGCCGGCCCGCGATCCGCAGCTCGCCGCGGCGCTGGAGTACGACAATGCGTGACGAAGCCAATGCCCACGGCGGCCACCACGGCTCCGCCGGCGTCGAGCCCGACGTCCGCCGGGTCGGCGTCGTCGTCGGCTGGGGCATCGCGATGTTCGTCGGCGTGATCGTCGTGATTGGCCTCCTCACCGGCTACTTCTGGTGGGAGGTCCAACGCGAGGAGCAGGCCAAGGTCTTCGAGTCGGCCCGGTTCGCCGATCAGGTGCGCGAGATGCATGCCCGCGAGGAGGGCCTCCTCAACAAGACGGAGCCGGTCGAGGGTGGCCGCTTCCGCATCCCGATCCAGCGGGCCATGGACCTGGTGGTGAGGGACGGGCTCTGATGCACCGTCTGTTGCCCATCCTCCTCGCCGTCGCGGCGCCGCTGCTGGCCCGCGACGCGCGCGCGGAGGACACGCCCTATCAGCTCGAGGGCGTCGAGGTCGTCGAGCACCTGGGCGAGACCGTGCCGCTGGACCTCCAGTTCACCGACGAGCTGGGTCGCGCGGTGCGGCTGGGCGACTACGCGACCGGTGAGCGCCCGGTGCTGCTGATGCTCGGCTACTACAACTGTCCCATGCTCTGCAGCCTCGTGCTCAACGCGGTCGTCGAGGGACTGAAGCCGCTCGACTGGCAGCCCGGGGTCGACTTCGAGATGGTCACCGTCTCGATCGATCCCACCGAGAAGCCGGAGCTCGCGCGGGCGAAGAAGGCCAACTACCTCGAGGCGCTCGGCAAGCCGAACGCGGGCGACGGCTGGCACTTCCTCACCGGCGAGCATGCGAGCATCAAGAGGCTGGCCGAAGCCGTGGGCTTCGGCTACCGGTACGATCCGCGTCAGATGCAGTACGCGCACGGGGCGGTCGTGTTCCTGTTGTCGCCGCAGGGGAAGATCACTCGCTACCTCTACGGCATCGAGTTCGAGCCGAAGCAGCTTCGTCTCGGTCTGACCGAGGCGGGCGAGGGCAAGGTCGGCACGGCGATCGACCGTTTCCTCCTGCGTTGCTTCCACTATGACCCCGACTCGCGCAAGTACGGCGTCTACGTCTGGGGTGTGATGCGTACCGGCGGAGTCCTCACGGTGCTCCTGCTGGGCGGTCTGTTGCTGTACTTCTGGCGCCGGGAGCGGAGAGCATGAGCAGTCCGAACGGGGGCGGCTTCTGGATGCCGCCGCAGGCGTCGACCGTCGCGGCCGAGGTCGACAGCCTGTTCGATTTCATCCTGTATCTGAACTACTTCTTCTTCGCGCTGATCACGGTGCTGGCGATCTACTTCGCCATGAAGTACCGGCGGCGGCGCGCCGATCAGGAGGCCGCGGGCCAGCTCGATCACAGCATGAAGCTCGAGTGGACGTGGACCGTCATCCCGTCGCTCTTCCTGTTCGTACTGTTCGTCTGGGGCTTCCGTCTGTTCCTCGACATGAGCACGCCGCCCGCGGATGCCTTGGAAGTGCGGGTCATCGCGAAGAAGTGGGACTGGCGCTTCGAGTACGCGAACGGCGCGAAGACCTATGGTGAGCTGATCGTCCCCGAGAAGCAGGCGGTCAAGCTCGTCATGGCGTCGGAGGACGTGCTGCACAGCTTCTTCGTTCCCGACTTCCGCGTGAAGCAGGACGTCGTGCCCGGCCGCTACACCACCCTGTGGTTCGAGGCGCTCGCGCCCGGCACGCACCAGGTGTTCTGCACGGAGTATTGCGGCACGAAGCACTCGGGCATGCTCGCAACGGTCACGGTCCTGCCGCCGGACGAGTTCAAGAAGCGGTACGACAGTGGCTTCGAGGATCCGAACGCGCCGAAGGATCCGGTGGCCGCCGGCCAGCAGCTCTTCACGCAGCGCGGCTGCATGGCTTGCCACAGCGTGGACGGCACCAAGGGCGTCGGTCCCACCCTCAAGGGGATCTGGGACGCCGAAGAGAAGATGGCCGACGGCTCCTCGGTCAAGGTCGACGACAACTACATCCGCGAGAGCTTGATGGATCCGAACGCGAAGCTCGTCGCTGGGTTCGGTCCGGTGATGCCCAGCTTCAAGGGCCAGCTCGACGACCAGCAGGTGAACGACCTCATCGCGTTCATCAAGTCGCTGAAGTAGGCCGGAGATCGACATGAGCGCATCGAATTCCGATACCCACGCGCACGCCCACGGCGGCAACTACTTCGAGGCCGCGCGGGGCCTGAAGAGCTGGCTGATCACGCTCGACCACAAGCGGATCGGCGTGATGTACCTCTTCTGGGTCATCGCGGCCTTCCTCTTCGGTGGACTGTTGGCGCTCGGCGTCCGTCTGGAGCTGTGGGCTCCGGGCGAGACGATCATGAGCGCCGATACCTACAATCGTTTCTTCACGCTCCACGGCCTGGTGATGGTGTTCCTCTTCATCATCCCGGGCATCCCGGCGGCCCTCGGCAACTTCGTCCTGCCGCTACAGCTCGGCGCGAAGGACGTGGCCTTTCCGCGGCTCAACCTGCTGAGCTTCTACATCTACGTGGTCGGCACGTGCATGGCGCTCTACTCGACGATCGCCGGGGGCGTCGACACCGGTTGGACGTTCTACACGCCGTACAGCGCCACCACCGGCGGCTCGGTCGTCATGATGACGCTCTCGGCGTTCATCCTCGGCTTCTCGTCGATCCTCACCGGTCTGAACTTCATCGTGACCGTCCACAAGATGCGCGCGCCGGGCATGAGCTGGTATCGCATGCCGCTGCTCATCTGGGCGCTCTATGCCACGTCGATCATCCAGGTGATGGCGACGCCGGTGCTCGGCATCACGCTGCTGCTGCTGGCGATGGAGCGCGCGCTCGGCATCGGCATCTTCGACCCGGCGCTCGGCGGCGACCCCGTCCTGTTCCAGCACTTCTTCTGGTTCTACAGCCACCCGGCGGTCTACATCATGATCCTGCCGGGCATGGGTGTCGTCTCGGAGCTCATCGCGACGTTCTCGCGGAAGCGCATCTTCGGCTACCGTTCGATCGCGTTCTCTTCGCTGGCGATCGCGATCATCAGCTTCCTCGTGTGGGGCCACCACATGTTCGTGAGCGGTCAGTCCGTCTACGCGGGCATGATCTTCAGCTTCCTCACGTTCCTCGTGGCGATCCCTTCGGCGATCAAGGTGTTCAACTGGACGGCGACGCTGTACCAGGGCTCGATCAGCATGCAGACGCCGATGATCTGGGCGTTCTCGTTCCTCATCCTGTTCACGATCGGCGGTCTGACCGGTCTGTTCCTCGGCACCCTGGGGACGGACGTCCATCTACACGACACCTACTTCGTCGTCGCTCACTTCCACTACGTGATGATGGGTGGCACGGTGATGGCGTTCTTCGGCGGCGTGCACTACTGGTGGCCGAAGATCTTCGGCCGCATGTACAACGAGGCGCTCGCCAAGATCTCGGCGGTGCTCGTCTTCGTCGGCTTCAACGTCACGTTCTTCACCCAGTTCGTCCTCGGGACGCGTGGCATGCCGCGCCGGTACTACAACTACCTCCCCGAGTTCGAGACGCTGCACAAGGTCTCGACCATGGGTGTGCTCATCATCGGCCTGGGCGTGACGATCATGGTCCTCTACCTGGCGAAGTCGCTCCTGTCGGGTGAGAAGGCCGTCGCGAATCCCTGGGGTGCCAAGACGCTGGAGTGGACGCACGCTGCCAGCCCGCCCGTCCTCCACAACTTCGACGAGACGCCCGTCGTGGAGGAGCCGCCGTACCACTATCCCGCGCCGGGCGAAGAGTCTCGGCCTACGAAGGTGCCGGCATGAGCACTGTGGTCCGACACGAGCACGCTCATCACTTCGAGTCGGCGGAGCAGGAGTTCTCCGCCGCGAAGATGGGCATGTGGCTGTTCCTGGTGACCGAGATCCTGCTGTTCAGCGGCATCTTCGTCGCCTACACGGTCTTCAAGAACCTCTACCCGGAGATGTGGAGCGAGGCGTCGAAGCAGCTCGACTGGAAGCTCGGCGCCGTGAACACGGTGGTGCTCATCACCAGCTCGTTCACGATGGCGATGGCCGTCCGTGCCGCTCAGACGAACGAGCGGGGTGAGAACAAGGGGAAGATCGTCGGGCTGCTCGCCGCGACCATCCTGCTCGCTGGCGCCTTCCTCGTGGTCAAGTACTTTGAGTACAGCCACAAGCTGCATGTGGGCACGCTGCCGGGCGAGCACTACTTCTTCCCCGGCATCCAGGCGGCGAACGCGCACATCTTCTTCGGGATCTACTTCCTGGCGACGGGTCTCCACGGCATCCACGTGGTGATCGGCATGTCGATCCTGTTCTGGGTGCTGCTGCGGGCGCGCAAGGGCCACTTCTACAACCAGTACTACACGCCGGTGGAGCTCGGCGGCCTGTACTGGCACCTGGTGGACCTCATCTGGATCTACCTGTTCCCGCTCCTCTATCTGGTGTGACCATGAGTCAGCACGATCACGACGGATCGCACGCGCACTCGCACTTCGTGCCGCCGGCGAAGGCCTATTGGGGCGTCTTCGGTGGCCTGCTCTTCCTGACCGTGGTCACGGTCGCCGTGTCGCGGGTGGACCTGGGCCCGTTCAACATGCTGGTGGCCATGGGCGTGGCCACGGTCAAGGCGCTCCTCGTCGGGCTGATCTTCATGCAGCTCCGGTGGGACGAGAAGCTCAACGGCACGGTGTTCGGCTTCGGCCTGATCTTCGTGGCGCTGTTCTTCATCTTCACGTTGGCCGACATCTTCTCGCGCGGATACGTCGACCCGGTCACCGACAACCACTACCTCGCGCGGGACCAGGTGCGTGCGCTCGAGAAGGACGTGGAGAAGGCGCGCGGCGGCGTGAAGTACGAGGTGGGCCGCCCCAGCGACGAGCTCCCCCCGAACGAGGTCGCTCCGCCGGCGCCGCCGCCCGCACCGGCGACGGAAGGCGCCGCGCCGGGCTCCGAAGGCGCCGCGCCCGCCCCCGAAGGTGCCGCGCCCGCTGACGGCGCCGCGCCCGCCCCCGAAGGTGCCGCGCCCGCTGACGGCGCCGCCCCCGCCCAGCCCTGACGCGGCGGCAGCCCGCCGGCCGCCCCCGTCCGTCTCCGCTCTCCAGAGAATTCAGTTGTGCGAACGCGCGCGGCGGGCCGGCCCTCGCGCGGCGGGGGCCGGCCCGCCGCGCGCGGGTCAGCCGCGGGTCCTCCAGAACAGGTGACGCAGCGCGCCGACCACCTCGAGCCGATGGGACCACTCGGCGCGGTCGCGCTCGTACCACTTCCAGGCGGCGTCGCGGGCGCAGAACCAACGCACGCGTCCGTCCCGCAGCCAGTCGGGTACGTCGAGGCGGTCAGCCATCATGCGCATCGCGGCCCAGACGTGGCGCCAGTGGCGGCGCTTGGTGGGACATCCGTGGGCGAACTGGCGGGGCATGCCCAGGACTTCGAGGAAGGTCGTCTGGGAGCTGTCGGCGCGGTTGCGGACGACCTGAAGGACGGCGTCGACCTCGCGCCAATCCCGCCCGCTCTCGACGCAGGCCACGTCGGCGGCGGTGAGGACCGTCGCCGCGACGTAGGCCAGGAACGTCACGGTTTGCGGCCCCCCCGGGCCGCCACACCCGCGCGCGCGTCTCGACTGACGCGCACGCGGCGGGCGCACACGGGCGCCCCGACCGTCTGGCCGATGGAATAGCCAGCGCCCGGTCCGGCGAAGCTGCTCGCCGCGTTCAGGCTGCCGACGAAGTCCATATGGGTGCGCACGTTTTCACCTCCTGTTGCGGTTCACGACGGCTCGAAGCCGGCGGGAGGCGTTCAGCAAGCAGCGTGCCAGATGCGCCGCTCCGCGCCGGGAGGCCGCGAGGGCTCCGACGGTTGGGACGTCCGGCCGAGGGGTGTCGTCGTGGCAAATCGTCGGTGACGGCGCGAGCGATCGCCGGAAGCGAGGGAGGGAGGCGGGGCGAATTGGGGCGATCGGTGGCCAGCCGGACGGCCTCGGGTGGTGCCCGACCGTCGGGCCTGGGGCTCCACCGGCGGTGGCGGCGAAGGGGGGCCGTCAGCGAGCGGCGGTGGTGGCGCCAACGCCGGCCACGAGGTCGGCGAGGATCTCGAGCGCCTCCTGACCGCGCTCGGTGATCTTGTCGTCGTCCTTCTTCTTCTTGTCCTTGTCCTTGTCGGCGTCGGCCTTGTCGCTCAACAGCTCGGCGATGCGGACGGTCCCGGCGTTGCGCCGGGCCTTCTCGAGGTCGGCGCGGATCTCGTCGAACGCCTTGTTCTTCGCCACGCGCGCCGCGGAGATGGCCGCGAGCGCCTTGACGCGGTCGGGCGCGATCGGCGCCCAGTGCTTCGTCGGCTCGTTGACGTTGGCCGTCGGGCTGAGGAAGGCGTTCACCTGGCGCGGCTCGAGCGCGTAGGGCTGCTCCTTCTCGCCGATGTCGTCCCGGTTGAAGACCGACGGCACCACGATGTCGGATTCCACACCCTTGGCCTGCGTGGACTGGCCGCCAGGGCGGAAGAACACCGCCATCGTCACCTTGAGCGCGCCCCAGCCGTCGGGCAGGTCCACCATGTTCTGCACGGTGCCCTTGCCGAAGGTGTGGTCGTCGCCCACCACGATGGCACGCTTGTAGTCCTTCATGGCGCCGGCGACGATCTCCGCCGCCGAGGCGCTCGCCCGCGACGTGAGGACCACCAGCGGGCCGTTGTACTGGACGCGGTCGTCCGTGTCGGCGAGGACCTTCATCGGGCCGGGAGGGCCATCGACGCCGACGACCGCGCCCGAGCGCAGGAAGTAGCCGGAGATCTCGACCGCCGCCGAGAGGAGGCCGCCGCTGTTCTCGGCCATGTCGAGCACCAGACCGTCGGCCTTCTTCGCCACCACCTCCTTCAGGAGGCTGGCCACGTCGTCGGTCGCTTGACGCGAGTTGCGGTCGCGACCGCCGTAGAAGGATGGCAGCTCGAGGTACGCCAGGTTCAAGACGCGTCCGTTGCGCTCCACCTTCTCCCACCGCAGCTTGGCCGCCTGCTCCTTGAGGTCGATGGCGTCGCGGGTCAGCACGATCTTGAAGTTGCGCGACTCGGTGCCCTGGCGCAGCACCGTCAGGTGCACCTTCGTGCCCTTCTTGCCGCGGATGAGCTGGACGACGTCGTTGAGCGCCATGTCGATGACGTTGATCGACTCGCCGCTCTCCTGGGAGACCGCGATGATGCGGTCCTCGGCCATCAGCTCGCCCTGCCGGTCGGCGGGGCCGCCGGGCACGACCTTCTCGACGATGGTGTAGCCGGCGTCGGAGCGCAGGACGGCGCCGATGCCCTCGAGCGAGAGGTCCATCGAGATGCGGAAGTTCTCGAGCTCTTCGCCCGAGAGGTAGCTCGAGTGCGGGTCCATCGCCGCCGCGTAGGCGTCGAGGAGGGACGTCTTCAGGTCGCTCTCGTCGAGCTCGCCGATGCGCTTCACGTTCAGCTCGTAGCGGTGCACGAGCTTCTTCTTGGCCTCGTCGAGCGCGTCGCCGGCGCTGACGTAGTTCGCGAGCTGGAAGTGCACCAGCCTGCGCCGCAGCTCGTCGCGCTCGGCGGGCGTCTTGGGGCGGTCCTTCTCGTCAGGGTCGACCTGGACGGCGATCGACTTGTCGATCTGCAGGTCCGGCTTCGAGGCGAGGCCGCGGACGTAGGTCTCCATGTCCTTGTGCCAGCGGATCTGGTCGGACTTGAGATCGCCCATCGTGCCGCACTTGCCCGACCGCACGTCGGCCAGCAGCTTCAGCGCCTTGGCGCGGAAGGCCTCCGCTTCGGGCTGGGTCAGCAGGACCTTGCCGGGATCCATGCGGCGCAGCAGCAGGTCGGCAAAGCGCTTGTCGAGCTCGGGGCTCGGCTCCCGCCAGGCGACGTGCATCTCGTGAAATCGGCTCATCAGCCCGGGGATGGCCTCGCAGCTCACCGCCGCGGGCGCGGCGGAGAGGGCGGGCGTGCCCTGCAGGCCCGAGAGCAGGAACACCGTGACGGTGCCGGAGCGCTTGAAGAAGGAGAGATTCATGTGGGCCAACAACGCCTTCCGTGTGGACGCCAATTCCATGGCGGGCCGCGGCGCGGCGACGCCCCGCGATCCGGCCGACTCACGAATTCTCGGATGCCGGGTCGGGGGGACCCGAGCGCGCGAATTCCGACGGGACGAAAAAGACCCGGCTTCAGCGCCGCTCGAGCGCCGTCGGCGCGCCCGGAGGTGGTAGATTCTGCGCCGGGCGCGCCCGGCCGCGCTCCGCCGGCCCCGGCTCGTTGTACTGCATGCCGAAGAGCTGCTTGAGCGCCTTCCGCGTCCGCCACGACAGGTAACAACCGGTGAAGCCGACCGCTTCCTTCGGGTCGAGGTACGGGTTCTTCAGGCCGCCGAGCTTCACGAGGGCGAGGACCTGCTCGGCCACGCTGACCGGGCAGCCACCGATCTGCAGCACGTCGCTCTTGTCGAGCCCGCTCATCAGCCGCCCCATCTTCAGCATCTTGACGTAGATGTCCTGCGGGGTGGCCTCGAGCGGGTGTTTGTTGCTGCGATCGACGTACCGGCTCTCGATGTTCACCGGCTTGCCCGCGATGTCGCCGTGGTAGGTGGCGCAGTCGCCCATGAACACGACCTTCTCGCCGGGCTTCGCGTCGATCCGGCCCTGGTACTGGCCGAACACGATGTGCATCGGCGGCAGCTTCGCGTCGGTGGCCGTGTCGTAGATGCGCAGGATCTCGATGGCCTCCTCGAGCGCGCCCGGGCAGCCGCCCCAGCAGTAGTCGTAGCCGCCGTCGGTCGGCGGCGGGCCGGCGTAGGCGCGGATGTTGGAGTCCCGGAAGTAGTCCTCGACGCGGATGAGGCCGGTGCGGAAGTTGCGCGCGCGCTGTCTCGCCGCCTCGAGCGTCACGTCGCCGACGATGCGGATCTGCGACAGATCGACCGGGCCGAAGCCCCGCTCGTACGCCAGTCGGATGTGGTCCACCGTCAACGGGTCGACGCCGATGATGTGACAGCAGACCGCGTCGAACGCCACCTGGTTGTCACCCATGACCACCAGGTTCAGGTCGAAGGGGATCGGCGTCAGCATGCGGCCCTCGCCGGCGACGATGGCGTCGGCGGCGATGAACTGGGGCTGCACGATGTATTGCAGATCGGCCACCTTCTCGCTGAGCCGGTGGTCGTGGTCGATCAGGCGGTGCCGGTCGTCCTGGATGCCGATGTAGTTCTTCATGGAGAACGTGACCGTCGTCCAGGGGTGGGCCTTGAACTTCGGGCAGTTCACGAAGAAGTCGGCGCGCGCCACCGGCTCCGGCGTGTAGAAGGAGTCGCGCAGGCGGCCCGCGTGGTAGAGCGGGATCTCGACCTGCGGCACCTCGTCGAAGTGGTGCAGCTTCACGCGGCCGACGCGCTTCGCCATCTGGTAGTAGCCGGCGCCGTGGAAGGCATAACGCGTCGGCATCGTGATGCCGCAGCGCTCGCCCACCGCGAGCTCCTCGAGGGCGCCGCCCTGGGCGCGGTCGCGCAGCGCGCGAAGGACGCCCTCGGTGAACTCCGGCCGCGTGTAGGCGTGGGGGAAGTAGCGCCCCGAAGCCACGACGTTGGGCTTGACCAGCGTCCGGCCGAAGGGACGCAGCTCGAGCGCTTCGAGGCCCTCGCGCACGATGCCGCGGATGCGTTCGGCGTCGTAAGTGTCGCAGCTTCTCAGAATGACGGTGGGCGTCTTCATGTCGCCCAGCATAGCACTCGTCACGGGCCGCGTGACCGGCGTCCGCGCGACGTGTTACGTGAGCATGTCCGGTGCGCGGAGCAGCGAATGAGAATGAGAATCCTCGGAGCGTGGTTGCTGACCTGCCTCACGGCGGCGGCACAGGCGGCGGACGTGCTCGACTGGGCGCCGGAGCAGGCGCAACTCGCCTTCGTCTTCCGCGGCGCCGACGCGCTCGCGGACCTGGTCGACCGCGTCGACGGTCGGTTCGGCAAGGTCGGCGCCGTCGGCCGCGCGGTGAAGTCGCTGCGCGCCATGACGCTGGGCGAGGCGCGGCCCGCGGCCCGCGAGTGGGGGCCCGGCCTGGTCCCGCAGCGCGGCGTGGCGGTCTACCTGACCGCGAAGGACGAGGGGCGCCTCGTCGTCGGGGCGGACGACCCGGCGGCGGCGATGCAGACCATCGCCGCGCACCTGCGGGCGCTGGAGATCCCCGCCGAGGCGACGGGCGACGGCCTCGCCATCGAGGGCTCGACGCTCAAGTGCGCGGGACGCGAGGGGTTTCTCGTGTGCGAGGTGGGGGCGCCCGCCGAGAAGGCGCCCGGCGTGCCGACGTGGGCCCGCGAGCCGCGCGTCCCCCTGGACGGCGTCTTCTCCCTCTTCGTGCGGGGCGAGCCGCTGCAGGAGCTCACCGGCGGCCCGATGGCGCAGGAGATGTGGCTCGGCGGGCGCGGCGACAAGGACGTGTTCGAGATCGTCGCGGACCTGGGCGTGTCGCCCCTGGCGGCGCAGTTCCCGGCCATTCTCGCGGCCGAAGGCGGCCCGGTGAAGGCCCTGTCGCAAGTGGACGAGTCGTCGCGGGCGGTGATGAAGCTCAGCCTCGATCCGCACGCGTTGTTCGGGCGCCTCGAGGCGATGTCCGGCGGTCCTCCGCCCGAGATGCGCGGCGTGTGGGACGCCCTGCGCAATCACTGGAACGGCGACCTGCTGCTCAGCTTCGACGGCGGGCTGACGCACCCGGTCATGATCCTGGGGCTGACGTCTCCGGGCGGCGGCGAGGCGCTCATGGGCGCGATGGCCGCCGCAGCATCGAAAGCCGAAGTGGCGGTGGCCACCGAGCCGCACCCGACGCGCAAGGGGCTGCGGGCGTTGACCATCCGCGCCGGTCAGGAGGTCCAGCTCCAGCTCCCTTATGCGGTCGTCGGCGACGCGCTGGTGATCTCTGCGTCGCCGGCGGACGCGACGCGTCGCGTCGAGGGGCGCGTCGATGCGCTCACCGACGTCGACGCGACGTTCGCCGAGCGCGGGGTGCATGGCTTCCGTTTCCGGGGGCTGCCGCCGGGCTTCTGGCAGCCCTGGTACGGCGAGATTCTGCAGTTGAAGGGGCAGGGGGCCGGCCTGCTGGACCTGCAGGTGGTGCTCGCGGTGGCCGCCGAGCTGCTGGACGAAACGGGGTTCTGGGTGCGTCCGCGCGGGGACGGGCTGCGCGCGCGAGTGTGGTGGAGGTCGTTGTGATGCGTCGCGTGGTGCTGATGTGCGCGCTGTCGGTGGCCGGCTGCGGCGGGTCCGCGGGCGGCGTGCGCAACGACGAGACGGAGGCGCGGCAGCTCTTCGACGAGGCGCTCGCGGCGCGGTTCGACGGCGACGAGCTCGCCTGGCGCGACAAGATGCTGACGCTCGCCGCCGAGCATCCGGCGACGCGCCACGGACGCCGGGCGCGCCTCGAGCTGAGCGGCGGCGACGCGCTGACGATGGCCTTCGTCTTTGGCTTGATGGCGGCGATGGCGGCGCCGGCGTTCACGCGCTACCAGGAGCGCTCGGGCGAGCTCCTGCCCGAGGAGCCGATCGATTGAGCGGCGAGGCGCGGCGCGTCCTCGGGCTGGTGCCCGCGTGGGCGCTCGTCGCCGGGTCGATGCTCGGCGTGGGCATCTACCTCTCGCCGCCGGGCGTCGCCCGCGCCGCGGGCGGGCTCGCCGGCTTCCTCGGCCTCTGGGTCGCGGGCGGCGTGTTCGCGCTGGCCGGCGCCGTGGCCTATGCCGAGCTCGGCGGCATGATGCCGCAGGCCGGCGGCGACTACGCCTACCTGCGGCGCGCCTTCGGTCCCGCGCTGTCGTTCGCGGGCGGCTGGGTCCTCTTCGCGGCCATCTTCTGCGGCTCGATCGCCGCGATGGCCGCGGGCCTCTGGAGCTTCCAGCTCTCGACGCTCACCGGGATCGACCTCGGCGGCACGGTGCTCTTCGGCAGCGTCACGGCGGCGCAAGTGGGCGCCGTCGCGCTGATCCTCGCGCTGACCGCGGTGAACGCCGCCGGCGCGCGGGTGTCCGGCCGCCTGCAGTCGCTGCTCACGTGCGCGTCGGTGGCGATCGTCATGGCGCTGGCGGTATACGCGCTGGCACGCGGCGGCGCGTCGGGGGCGCCGGCGGCGGCGGCGGCGCCCACCGCGGGCGGCGTGGCCGTCGCCTATATGGGCGTGTACTTCGCCTACGCCGGCTGGAACAACGTGACCTACGTCGCGGGAGAAGTGCGCGATCCGGCTCGGATTCTGCCGCGCGCGCTCCTCGGCGGCGTCGCCGTGATCACGGCGCTGTACGTGCTCATGCTGCTCGGCTTCGTCGGCGTGCTCGGGCTGGACGGCGTGGCCGCCACGGGCGACGCGGGCACGGCCACCGCCGAGCGGCTCGGCGGACCGGCGGCACGGCTGACGCTGGCGGCGATCGTCGCGGCCATCAACGCGTCCATCTGCGCGGGGGCGCGCATCGTGTGGGCGATGGCCCGGGACGGCGCCTTCTGGGGCGGCGCGGCCCGGCTCGGCCGAAGCGGGGCGCCGGTGCGGGCCCTGTGGCTGCAGGCCGCCTGGAGCATCGCGCTCGTCTCCACCGGCTCCTTCGACCAGCTCGTGTCGTTGTCGAGCCTGGCCATGATCCTCACCGGCGCGCTCACGGTGGGCGCGCTGTACGTCCTGCGGTGGCGGGAGCCCGACGCGCCGCGGCCCTATCGCGCGACCGGCTACCCGTGGCTGCCGGCGCTCTTCCCGCTCTCCGGCGCGCTGGCGGCGGCGGTGATGGTGCGCAGCGCGCTGCTCGGCGAGGAGGGCGCCTGGTACCCGCTCCTGGGCATGGGCGTGCTGCTCGTCGCCTGGGGCCTGCGCGCGCTCGGCGGGCGACGCGCGATGACCTGAACGCGCCGGTTGCTCCCGGGCAAGGCTGTCTCATACCCTCGCTGCGGGGGAGGTCCTCCTTGATCCGGAGCTTCTTGCTGCTGCTGATGGCCGGCGCGCTCGCCGCCTGCGAAGGGGTCGCCGCGGAGGCCGGCGCCTTCGCGGACGCCGGGCCGGACGCCGGGCCGGACGCCGGGCACACCGGCAAGGGCGACGACCCTGCCGACG
The DNA here is from genome assembly GCA_963169045.1 of Myxococcota bacterium. GTDB lineage: Bacteria > Myxococcota_A > Bradymonadia > UBA7976 > UBA1532 > CAUJDF01. The sequence continues at coordinate 17,703 of CAUJDF010000028.1, read as the reverse complement.
AGGTCGATGTCGGCGCGCCGTTCGACATGGGCCATGCCGACGCCGCGCTCGCCGACGCCGCGCTCGCCGTCGACGCCGCCGTCCCCGCCGACGCCGCCGTCCCCGCCGACGCGGGCTGCGACGAGCCGAACGCCTTCGTCCCGCCCGGCCCTCGCCTCGCCTGGCGGCACGACCTGGCCGCTGTGCTGGCCACCGCGCAGGGGGCGGCCAACCACCGCGGCCAGGACGTCGTCGCCCTCGAGGGCGATCCCCAGCTGCTGATCGGCAAGTTCGCTTATGGCCTCGCCGACAAGGACCTCAAGGACGAGGACGTCGAGGTCTTCACCCAGACCGACGCCCCGTGCGGCGCCTGGCAATCGCTCGGCTTGGACACGACGAGCGAGGACGGCGAGTTCGGCGATCGCTTCGGCGTCGCCGACGACGGCGGCCGCGTATTCTTCGCGGTGCCCGAGGCGCTGCCGTTCGGTTGGCACCCCGTCCGGATGCTGGTGCGCGGCGACCACTCGCTCGCCGCCTTCCGCCTCGCGGTGGTGCGCCCGGAGACGCGGGCGGTGGTCTTCGACATCGACGGCACGTTGACGACGGGCGACCTGCAGCTGGTCCTCGAGCTGCTGGCCGAGGTCTTCCGCGGCGAGCACGTGCCGGAGATGTATGCCGGGGCGCCCGCCGTGGCGCAGGCCTGGGCCGACCGCGGCTACCTCGTCGTCTACCTGACCGGGCGGCCCGACCTCCTGCGACGCATGTCCGAGCAGTGGCTCGTCGACCACGGCTTCCCGCCGGGGGTCGTGCACCTGACCGACACGCTCGGCCAGACGCTGCCGACGAGCGACGGCGTGGCGCGCTACAAGGCCGAGTTCCTGCGCCGTCTGCAGGACGAAGCCGGCCTCGAGTTCTTCGCCGCGTACGGCAACGCGACGACCGACATCGAGGCCTACGCCGCCGCCGGCATCCCGAAGGAACGCACGTACATCGTCGGTCCCCACGCGGGCGAGGCGGGCACGGTGCCCCTTTCCGGCTACGTGGAGCACCTGCCCGACGCCCTGGCCGCCCCGCCCGCGCCCACGCCCGCCCCGCCCGTCGGGGGCTGGTGGTGAGGGGCGGTCCACCCCGGAGGAGTCCCATGTCGCTACGCCCGCTGATCGGCGCGCTCGCCCTGCTGCTGGCGCTGCCGGCCGCCGCCGTCGAGACCAACTTCAGCCGCGACGTGGCAAGGTCGATCGACCTCGGCCTCGGCTGGCTGGACCGGCAGGGCGCGTTCAACAACCCCAGCGCCGCCGGTGACGCCGCCGGCCTCACCGCACTGGCGCTGCTCGAGAAGCGCCAGAGCGCCGATCAGCGCGCCGAGCCCGTCGGCTACCGGAACGCCCTGCCCGCCGACAAGGCGCGCCTGGACCGGGTGATGGGTTACATCATCAACCGGGCGCCGGGCGCCGGCTTCTACGCCTACCGCGACGGCGGCGACATGATGGCGCTCGCCGTGTACCTCCGCACCGGCGGTCCCGACCAGGCGGGCGCCCTGCGCGCGCTCCGGGCGGCCTTCGACCGCGCCGCCGCGAACCAGGGCGGGCATGGCTACTGGTGCTACCACGACGGCAGCTGCGCGGACTCGTCGACGACCCAGCTGGTGATGGCCGGCCTCGCCGCGGCGCGCGGCGTCTTCGTGAACCCGAACTTCCGCGACGACGCGCGCGCCCAGCGCCTCGACGCGGCGGCGGCGGCCTGCCGGGCCGGCTACGCGCGCAACGCCCGGGCGGGTGGCCTGCACGCGAGCGAGCGCGGCCACGGCTACCGCGTCGGCTCCGAGCCCTCGTACCAGCAGACCGCGTCGGGCCTCTGGGCCCAGATCATCGGCGGCGGCAACATCAACGACGCCTCGGTGCAGGGCTACCTGCGTTGGCTGCGCAACCGCTACTCGTACGGCAGCACCGCGGCCGCCAACAATGGCTGGCCCCACTCCTACTTCTATTACATGTGGTCCTCGGCGAAGGCCTACACCTACCTCGAGGACGCGGCGATCGCGCCGGCAGCGGGCAACCTGTCCACGGCCGAGCTGGGCACGCTTCCGTCCGGCCAGGCGCCGGGCTTCGGCGCGCGCCAGGTGCACATCGACCCGGCGGCGGCGGCGCGCATCCGGGTCCACGGCGCCGAGGGGGCCGGCTACTACGCGAGCCCCCACGAGCCCGCCCGCTGGTACTTCGACTACGCCTACTTCCTGATCGGCCTGCAGCAGGGGGATGGCTACTTCGCTGGCCAGGCCCGCTGGAACAACTTCTCGTCCCAGGCGTACGCGCTGCTCGTCCTCGAGCGCTCGGTGGGCGGCGGCTGCGTCGACGGCGACGACGACGGGGTGTGCGACGGCGAGGACAACTGTCCGCGGCATCCCAACCCGGACCAGGCCGACGCGGACGGCGACGGGCGCGGCGATGCCTGCGCGCGCTGCCAGCCGGCCCCCGGCGAGGTGGGCAACGACCCCGACCGGGACGGCGCCTTCGACCAGTGCGACAACTGCCCGAACATCCCGAACCAGGCGCAGGCCGACCAGGACCAGGACGGCAAGGGCGACGTCTGTGACAACTGCGTCGGCGCGCCGAACCCCGGTCAGGGCGATAGCGACGGCGACGGCCTCGGCGACGCGTGCGACAACTGCGTGGCGGTCCAGAACCGCGACCAGGCCGACAGCGACCGCGACGGGGCCGGCGACGCCTGCGACCGCTGCCTGGAGGTGCCCGATCCCGCGCAGGGCGACCGCGACAACGATGGCCTCGGCGACGCGTGCGACAACTGCCCCGCCGACCGCAACCCGGACCAGTTCGACGCCGACGGCGATGGCATCGGCGACGCGTGCGACCGCTGCAACGCGCGCCGCGAGAGCTGCGACGGCCTCGACAACGACTGCGACGGCCGCGTGGACGAGGAGGTGCCTCGCGGGTTGCTTGACTGCCAGGTCGGGCTGCCCGGCATCTGCAACCGCGGCGAGGAGCAGTGCCGCAACGGACGTTACGAGTGCGTCCAGGTCGAGCAGGCGAAGGAAGAGCGCTGCAATGGCATCGACGACGACTGCGACGGCACCGCCGACGAGCGCGGCGACGGCCAGCCCGGCGACGTGTGCGCGAGCTGCAGCGAGCCCGATCCGCCGGACGCGATCGACAGCGACGGCGATCGCTTCCGCGATGAGTGCGACAACTGCCCGGACCGTCCCAACGGGGACCAGGCGGACCGCGACGGCGATCGCTTCGGCGACGTGTGCGACCGCTGCCCCGACGCGCCCTATCCGGACCAGTCGGACCGCGACGGCGACGGCCGCGGCGATGGCTGCGACAACTGCGAGCTGCGGATCAACCCGGACCAGGCGGACGGTGACCGCGACGGCGTCGGCGACGCCTGCGACAACTGCCCTGGCACCGCCAACCCGCAGCAGGAGGACGCCGACGGGGACGGCCGCGGCGACGCCTGCGGCGACTGTGTCGACATGGGCGCCGAGGTCTGCAACGGCAGCGACGACGACTGCGATGGGACGGCGGACGAGGGCGCGCCCGACGGCGAGGCCTGCGACACCGGCCTGCCGGGCGCGTGCGCGCAGGGCACGGCGCACTGCGAGGGCGGCGGCTTCGTGTGCGAGCCGGACGCCGTCCCGCGCGAGGAACTGTGCAACGTGGTCGACGATGACTGCGACGGCCGCGTCGACGAGGCGGGGGCGTGCGACGCCTGCCGGCAGCAGCGCGATCTGCCCGACGCCGACGGCGACGGCGCCGGCGATCCGTGTGACAACTGTCCGATCGACGCCAACGCGGACCAGTCGGACCGCGACGCCGATGGCATCGGCGATCCGTGCGACGTCTGTCCCGCCCGCAGCGACTCCGAGCAGCGCGACCGCGACGGCGACGGCGTCGGCGATGCCTGCGACGTGTGCCGCGACCGCGCCGATCCGGAGCAGGCCGACGCCGACGGCGACGGCGTGGGCGACGCTTGCGACAACTGCCCCGAGGCGTCGAACGCGGACCAGGCCGACGCCGACGGCAACGGCGTGGGCGACGCGTGCCAGGTGTGCGAGGGCGAGCCGCGCAACGAGGCATGCAACGGCGCCGACGACGACTGCGACGGCCGCGTCGACGAAGGCATCATCGGCGGCCAGTGCGCGACGGGCGAGGAGGGGGTGTGCGCCCGCGGCGTCGAGCGGTGCGCCCGCGGCATGATGGCCTGCGTGCCCGAGGTGAACGCCGCCGCCGAGATCTGCGACGGCCTCGACAACGACTGTGACGGCCGCGTGGACGACGACGGCGCCTGCGGCGGCGGCAACTGCCCGGGCAATCCGCGCGACGAGATCTGCAATGGCGCAGACGACGACTGCGATGGTATGGCCGACGAGGGCGGCGCGTGCAACGGCGGCAACTGCCCGGGCAACCCGCGCGACGAGATCTGCAACGCGGTCGACGACGACTGCGACGGCATGGTCGACGAGGGCGGCGCGTGCAACGGGGGCAACTGCCCGGGCAACCCGCGCGACGAGATCTGCAACGCGGTCGACGACGACTGCGACGGCATGGTCGACGAGGGCGGCGTGTGCGGCGGCGGCAACTGCCCGGGCAACCCGCGCCCCGAGGTGTGCAACGCGGTCGACGACGACTGCGATGGCATGATCGACGAGGACGGCGTCTGCGGCCGCTGCCCCGACGCTCCGGTGGCCGAGATCTGCAATGGCAACGACGACGACTGCGACGGCCAGGTGGACGACGACGGCGCCTGCGCCGGCTGCCCCGGCAACGCGGTGCCCGAGCGCTGCAACGCGGTCGACGACGACTGCGACGGCGCCGCCGACGAGGGCAACGCGTGCGGGGCGTGCGCGGACGGCCGGCCCGAGCGCTGCAACGGCCGCGACGACGACTGCGACGGCCGGGCCGACGAGGGCGTGACGTGCACGACGTGCCCGGACCGTCCGGCGCCCGAGCTCTGCAACGGGCTCGACGACGACTGCGACGGCGCCATCGACGAGGACGAGGCCTGCGGCCGCTGCCCGGAGCGCCCGCTCCCCGAGCGCTGCGATGCCGTCGACAACGACTGCGACGGTCAGATCGACGAGGGCGACGCCTGCGCCCAGTGCCCCGCCCAGGCCGCGCCGGAGCGCTGCAACGCCGCCGACGACGACTGCGACGGCCGCGTCGACGAGGAGGGCGTGTGCGGGGCCTGCGCCGACGAGGCGCCGGAGCGCTGCAACGGCGACGACGACGACTGCGACGGCCGCACCGACGAGGGCCTCGCCTGCGCGGCGTGCCCCGACCGGCCGGCGCCGGAGCGCTGCAACGACTCCGACGACGACTGCGACGGCCGCGTCGACGAGGGCGACGCCTGTCCGCGCTGCACTCCCGACGGGGAGGAGCGCTGCAACCAGGCCGACGACGACTGCGATGGGGAGGTCGACGAGGGCGACGGCGAGGTGTGCGCCACCGGCCTGCCGGGCGTGTGCGCCGAGGGCCGCCGCGCGTGCGCGCCGTCGGCGATGTGCGCCCCGCTGGCCGACGCCGGGGACGAGCGCTGCAACGCGGTGGACGACAACTGCGACGGGCGCATCGACGAGGGCCAGCGCAACGCCTGCGGGCGCTGCGGCCCGCTGCCCGCCGAGACGTGCGACGGCCGCGACGAGGACTGCGATGGCACGACCGACGAGGACGCGGTCTGTCCCGACGGGCAGGCGTGCCGCCTCGGCGGCTGCGCGATGCCTTGCGACGACGGGGCCTGCCCCGGCGAGCGCCGCTGTCGCGACGGCTACTGCGTCGATCCGTGCGCGCTCTGCGGCCCCGGCGAGGTCTGTACCGACGGCACCTGCATGGACCTCTGCCGCGAGGTGCAGTGCGACGGGGGTCGCGTCTGCCATCGGGGGGCCTGTGTCGACGACGACTGCCGCGCCCTCGGCTGCCCCGACGGTCAGATCTGCCAGGCCCGCGCCTGCGTCGCCGATCCCTGCATGGGCGTGGCCTGCGGCGAAGGCCAGTTCTGTCGAGCCGGCGCCTGTGTCGGGAGCTGCGCGCTCGTGAGCTGCGCGCTGGACGCCGCGTGCGAGGACGGTTCCTGCGTCCCCGACCCCTGCGCGCGCGTCGAATGCGGCGATGGACGGCGTTGCGACGACGGCGCGTGCGTACCCGATCCCTGCGTGGGCGTGCCGTGCGACGCGGGCATGCGCTGCATCGACGGGGCCTGCGCCGACGATCCCTGCCTCTCCACGCGTTGCCCGCCGGCGCAGATCTGCGTGCTCGACGCCGCCGGACGCGCCCAGTGCGCGCTCGACGAGCAGCCCGTCGTCGAGCCCGGCGACGGTGGCGTGGGCCCCGACGCGGGCGGCGCCGTCCCTGACGCCGGGGCGGACGGCGACGCGTCCGTCGATCCGGACGCAGCGCCTCCGGGCGGCCGCCGCGACGCCGGGACGGGCGCCTCGACGCCCGATGCGGCCGGCTGCGGCTGCAGTGCCACGAGCGGCACCGGCCCCGCGCCCTGGCTCCTCCTGTCGCTCGTCTTCCTGCTCCGCCGCCGACGCCGCGCCTGACCGCCGGGGGCGGCGGTGACGCTCCGCCGCCTCGGCCGGCTCCTCCCGGCCTTCGCCCTGCTCGGGGCCGCCGCCGGCCTCGCCGCCGCGGGGCTCGACGCCGCCGTCACGGCCCTCGCCGACGCCTGCCTCGCCCCCCTCGGCTGGGCCCGCGCCGAGCCGCCCCGCTGGGACTGGCCCGGCCTGCGCCACTGGTGGCTCCCGTTCCTGACGGCGGCGGGCGGCCTCGTCGCCGCGCTCGTCTGCGCGCGCTTCGCCCCGGAGGCGCTCGGCCCCGGCCTCGACCACGTGATCGGCGCCGCCCGCGGCGAGGAGGATCCGCGCGCCCGTGTGGCGCCGGTGAAGTTGCTGGCGGCGGCGGCGACGCTCGGCACCGGCGGTTCCGGCGGCGTCGAGAGCCCCTCGGGCCACGTGGGGGCGGCGCTCGGCGCCGGCTTCGCCCGGGTGACCGGCATGAACACTCGGGCCGCCCGCATCGCCCCACTCGCCGGCGCCGCCGCCGCCATGGGCGCCCTCTTCGGCGCGCCGATCACCGCCGCGGTCTTCGTCTTTGAGATCTCGAGGCAGGACGCGCAGTTGGGTACCGAGGCCTTCGCGCCGCCTCTCCTCGCCGCGGTCGTCGCCGAGGGGGTCTTCGGCGTCCTGCGTCCGCCGGCGCTGCCGTTCCCGCCACAGGACGTCGACTTCGCCTTCGGGACCGGCCTGTTCGGGCTGGCCGTCCTCGGCGTCGTCGTCGGCGTGGCGGCCCGCGGCTTCGCCTGGCTCTTCCGGCGCGCGCGGGCGTCGACCCGGCCCCTCTGGCTGCGCGCCGCCATCGGGGGCTTCGCCGCCGGCCTGGTCGGGCTCTGGGCGCCGGTGGTGCTCGGCCCCGGCTACGGCGTCGCGCGCATCGCGCTCATGGGCGACATCGCCATGGCAAGCCTCGTTGGCCTGGCGCTCGCCAAGGCCCTGGCCACGCTGGCCACGACCGGGTGGGGCGGGGTGGCCGGCGTGCTCTTCGCGCCCGCCGTCTCGATCGGCGCCGCCGTCGCCGCCGCGCTCGCCGTGCTGCTCGGCGGTCTCTGGCCGGCGCTCGTGCCCGAGCCGGCCGCCTTCATCCTCGCGGGCATGGCCGGCTTCACCGCCGCCGTCTCGAACGCCCCGCTGGCCGCCATCCTCTTCATCGCCGAGGTCGGCCGCTCCGTCGAGCTGCTCGCGCCGGGCGCGTGGGTCGTCGCCATCGCCTGGATCGCCGGCCGCAGCGTCGCGACGTTCCCGCTCGCCGAGGAGCGCGCATCTTGACCGCCCGCCGGCGCTCTGCCAAAACCGGCTGAACCCAGGGAGGGAGGACGCCGATGCAGGCCAACGCAAAAGAGGCCCCGCCGGCCCGCACCACACAGCGGACGGAGCGGGTCATCATCCGGCCGCTCTCGGGCATCATCTACCTCTACCCGTCGCTGATCGCGGCGCTCGTCTGCGGTACGGTGGTGACCGCCGGCGATGTCACCGCGGCGAGTCCCGGCGTGACCGGTCTGTTGTTCATGCTGGTCTTCTTCTTCAACCTGTCGATCGTCGCCTTCGATTACACGCGCCTCGCCAGCATCACGATCGTGCTGTCGCTGGTCATCGTGGGGCTGCTGTCGGCGCTGTTCCCGCAGGTCGGCGATGTGATCCAGACCGCGCTCGACCAGCCGCTCTTCATGAACGCCACGTTCTATTGGGTCTGGAGCGCCGGGCTCACGGTCATCTTCCTCCTGACCCTGATCCGCACCCGGTTCGACTACTGGGAGGTCAAGAACAACGAGCTGCTGCACCACCATGGCTTCCTCGGCGACGTGGAGCGGTGGCCGGCGCCGAACATGAGGATCTCCAAGGAGATCAAGGACATCCTCGAGTACGCGCTCGCGCGCTCCGGGCGCCTCGTGCTGGTGCCGCAGGGCGAGAGCCGCGCGATCGTCATCGACAACGTGCCGCGCATCAACAAGGTCGAGGCCGACATCCAGACGTTGCTCGGCGCCCTGCGCGTGGCCGACGGCGACTGACCGCCGACCCTTTTCGCCACAGTCCGCCCCCCGCGGCGCCGCGGCGCTCCCCTGGTACGCTCGTTGCTGAAGCGCCCTCGCTGCGCCGCCGGATCCGGCGCGGGAGGGGGATCCTTGGACATCGATCGCATCGCCAAGCGCTTCGGGCCGCTGGTGGAGCGCGGCCCGTACGACGCCGACCGCGGCGGCCTGCGCGTGCTCCCCGGTTCACCCTGGCCGCTCGGCGCCACCTGGGACGGCTCGGGCGTCAACTTCGCGCTCTTCTCGGAGCACGCCACCGCCGTCGACCTGTGTCTGTTCGACTCGCCGCAGGACGAGGGCGAGAGCGAGCGCATCCGGCTGACCGAGCGCGACGGTGGCATCTGGCACTGCTACTTACCGGACGTGCGCCCCGGGCAGCTGTACGGCTACCGCGTGCACGGCCCCTGGCGCCCCGAAGAAGGGCAGCGCTTCAACGCGCACAAGCTGCTGCTCGATCCATATGCCATGACGCTCGGCCGGCAGCCCGTCTGGCACGACGCGCTGTTCGGCTACCAGGTGGGACACCCCGACGCCGACCTCGCCCCCGACGAGCGCGACAGCGCGCCCTGGGCGGCCCTGGGCATGGTCGTCGACCCGGCCTTCACCTGGGGCGACGACCGTCCGCCGCGCACGCCCTGGGAGCGCACCGTCATCTACGAGGTGCACCCCAAGGGCTTCACCGTCCGCAACCCCGCCATCCCCGATCGCTTGCGCGGCACCTACGCCGGGCTCGCCACCGCGCCGGTCATCGACTACCTGCGCGCGCTCGGCGTCACCGCCATCGAGCTTCTGCCGGTCCACCACCACCTCGACCAGCGCTACCTCGAGGAGAAGGGCCTCGCCAACTACTGGGGCTACGACACGCTGGCCTACTTCGCGCCCGACCTGCGCTACGCCTCGACGCGCAACCCGGCCAACGCCGTGCGCGAGTTCAAGATGATGGTGCGCGCCCTCCACGCGGCGGACATCGAGGTCATCCTCGACGTGGTCTACAACCACACCGCCGAGGGCAACCACCTCGGTCCCACGCTCTCGCTCCGGGGGATCGACAACCTCAGCTACTACCGCACGGTGCCCGACAACCCGCGCTATTACATGGACTTCACCGGGACGGGCAACACGCTGAACGCCCAGCATCCGCGCACGCTGCAGCTGATCATGGACAGCCTGCGTTACTGGGTGAACGAGATGCACGTGGACGGTTTCCGCTTCGATCTGGCGAGCGCGCTGGCGCGCGGGCTCTTCGAGGTAGACCGTCTGAGCGCGTTCTTCGACATCATCATGCAGGACCCCGTGCTCTCGAGGGTGAAGCTCATCGCCGAGCCGTGGGACGTCGGCGCCGGCGGATACCAGGTCGGCAACTTCCCGGTGGGCTGGGTGGAGTGGAACGGCAAGTACCGCGACACGGTGCGCCGCTTCTGGCGCGGCGAGTTCGGCTCCATGTCGGACGTCGCCACGCGCATCGCCGGCAGCAGCGACCTTTACGAGGCCAGCGGGCGCCTGCCGTTCGCCAGCATCAACTTCGTCACCGCCCACGACGGCTTCACGCTGCGCGACCTCGTCTCCTACGACCAGAAGCACAACGAGGCGAACGGCGAGGAGAATCGCGACGGCGCCGACGACAACGAGAGCTGGAACATGGGCGTCGAGGGCGAAACCGACGACGCGGGCATCCTCACCGCGCGGCGGCGACGCATGCGCAGCCTGCTCACGACGCTCTTCGTCTCCCAAGGCGTGCCGATGCTGCTCGCCGGCGACGAGCTCGGCCGCACGCAGGGCGGCAACAACAACGGCTACTGCCAGGACAACGAAATCTCGTGGCTCGACTGGCGCCTCGAGGACTGGCAGATCGCACAGCTCGACTTCACCCGCCGCCTCATCCGCCTGCGCCAGGAACAGCCGGTGCTCGGCCGCCGGCGCTTCTTCCAGGGGCGGCCCATCCGCGGCGCCGAGATCGCCGACATCGCCTGGTTCGTCCCGGACGGCCACGAGATCGACGAGCCGCACTGGAACGAGGCCTGGCGGCGGAGCTTCGGATTGCGCCTCGCCGGCGACGCGATCGCCGAGTGCGATCGCGAGGGCCGTCCCATCGTCGGCGACACCCTGATGATCCTGTTCAACGCCTGGCAGGACGCCGTGGAGTTCAAGCTGCCCCGCGACGCGCGGGGGCGTCCGTGGGAGGTGCTCCTCGACACGGCCGACGTGGAGCCGCTGCCCGAGGGACTCAAGCCGCCGCGCCGGCTGCGCGGCCACACCTACCACCTCGAGGGCTGGTCGACGGCCATCCTGCGCCTCGTCGACGAGCGCGCGCGGAACGTCCGCGGCCACGGCTGACGTGGCGCCGGGCCGGAGGGCTCTGGTATAGCCCTTCGCCTCATGATCCCGTCCGCCGCCCCAAATGCGCCGCCGGCGCCGGCCCCCCGACCCCGCGGCGTCCTGTACGCGGGCGCCGCGCTGTGCGCCGCCGGCCTGGCGCTCGTCTGGCTGCCGCCGCCGGGCTGGTGGGTGGGCCTCGCGTCGCTGGCGTCGGGCCTCTCGGCGCTCTGGCCGCCGGCCCGCGCATGGGCCACGCGCCGGCTCGCGGGACGCCGGGGCGAGCTCGCCGCCGAGGCCGCCGTGCTGGCGTTGCTGGCGGCGGTCGTGTCGGTGCTGCTCTGGCCGGCGCTGCTGGGCGATCGCCCCGTCAGCCACGACCACGTCGTTCACTACCTGAAGGCGTGGGAGCTCGAGACGCGTCTCCTGCCGGACGGCCGTGTCTTCGGATGGAGCCCATGGTGGTTCGCGGGCCAGCCGGCGAACTATCTGTATCCCATGGGCGGCGATCTGTGGGTCGTGGCGGTCCACGGTCTCTCGTTCGGCCTTCTGTCGCTCTCCCAGGCCTACGGGGTGGCCATCTGGCTCTTCTCGCTGCTGCTCGGCTACGCCGCCTATGACTTCGGCAAGCGCATGGTCAGCCGGCCGGTCGGCGTGCTGGCGGCGCTCCTCCTCCTGACGGACACCGGCTACTTCCGCCAGGGAGGCTGGAGCTTCGCGCTCAGTTGGGGCGTGTGGCCGCAGAGTCTGTCGGTGGCCTTCGCGTTGCTGGGCCTGGCGCGCCTGCCGGCCATCGTCGAGGGGGACCGCCTGCGCCCCGTGGCGGCCTTCGGTGTGTTCATGGGGCTGGCGGTGCTCTGTCACCCGCTGCAGCTGCACCTCTTGCTGTTCGCCATCGCGGTGGTGCCGCTCTCGAAGGCATGGACGGGCGGCGGCTTCGCGTGGGTGGCGGGCGCCCTGCGGCTCGGCGCCGGGACGTTCGTCGCCGCGCTGCTGGCCGCGACGTGGCTGTTGCCGTTCCTCGACACCCAGTCGGCGAGCGGGGACTTCGGCGCCCCGTGGCACTCGGGCTTCGACCTCGGCGTGGCCACGTGGCGGGGCAACGTCTTCCGCGACACGCACTGGCTGGTGTTCGGGGCCGCGCTCCTGGGGGCGGTCGCGCTGCTGCGCGCCCGCCGCTGGACGCATCTGTTCTGCGGCCTGATGGTGGCGGCGCTCGTCGGCGCGTCGGCGAGCAGCCTGGTGGACGAGTTGCACCTCGGCGCCATCAGCGAGTCGTTCGGCCGCATCCAGTACGAGCGGTACGTCATCCTGCTGAAGCCCTTCATGTTCACCGGGGCGGCCGTGGTGCTCGTGAACGCCGGCCGCCTCTTGCGGACGGCGGAGGCGGCGCCGTCGTGGGCGGGCCCGGCGCGTGTGTTCGCGGTCACGTTCCTGCTGGCGCCGATGCTGTTCGGACTGGCCACCGAGGTCGTGCGCGCGCACTTCGTCCGGTCGCTCCAGTACGCCTCGGACCGCCCGCTGCAGAAGGAGCGCGCCGACCTCGTCGCCTGGGCGAAGACGCTGCCGGACGAGGGCTTCCATCGCTGGGCGCTGCTCGGGCGGGAGCACGGCAACACGCTGATGGACCTGGCCGTCGACCTCGGCGCGCCCGTCTACCGCTCCGGCAACGTCCCCGCCGCGACATACAAGTACAAGCTCGCCGCCGGCACCCCCGACGTGCTGCGGGCGCTGAACGTGCGCTACGTGATCTCTTCGGGGGACCAGCCGGCACCGCACTTCAAATTACTCAAGCGTTTCGGGCCCTTGCGCGTTCATCGCTTCGAGGGGTGGGGGCCATTGCCCTTCGTGGTCGACGGGGCGGGCGAGGTGCAGCTCGTCCGCTTCGAGGACGAGCGCGTCGAGCTGAAGGCCGGACCGGGGGCGCGGGGACGGCTGCGCCTGAACGTGTCGGCGTTCCCGCGGTGGCGCGCGACGCGCGACGGCGCGCCGATCGAGATCCGCACCGAGCCCCTGCGCGGCGTCGCCGACAGTGGCTTCATGAGCGTGGCGCTCGAGCCGGGCACCTACCGCTTCGAGTTCGTGCGCTCGCCCGGGGATCGCCTCGCGCTGGCCCTCGGCGCGTTCGGCTTGCTGCTGGCGTTCGCGCTCGCGCTCGGGGACACGGCGCGCCTGCGCCCGCGTTCGGCGCGCGTCCACGCGGCGGCCGTCCGGCTGGGAGAGCGCTGGCCGCGCGTGCCGGCGGTGGCCTCGGTCGCGCTGCTCGGCGCCGGCGCGGCGGCCACGCTGGCGCTCGGCGCGTGGCGTCCGCGCGGCGACCTCGGCGAGGTGCGCTACGACTTCCTCGAGTCGCTCAACGACGCCGACGTGGTGCTGAAGAAGGCCGACGGCAAGCAGCGCGGCTGTACGCCCCTGCCCGACGGCTTCATCTGTGGGGTCGAGAACGCGCCGCGCCTGGGACCGGGCGCCGCGCAGCTCGAGCCCTTCTCCACCTATCGGTGTGTCATCACCCCGCTGCCACCCCGCGGCAGCGTGCGCCTGCGCTACACCCGCGTGCCGCGCGGCGACCGCCTCGTCGGCCACTACGGCGTGCCGCGCGGCCTCGGCACGAAGAACACGCCGGTCACGCTCACCATCGAGGCCGACGGCAAGCGGGTCTTCCGGGGGCGCGCCGCCCGCGATGCGCACGGCCAGGCGGTCGACGTGAAGCTGCTGGCGGGCGCCCGTCCCATGCAGTTCGACCTGCGGATCGACAACGAAGGCAGCCGCCCGACGTCCCTGTGTTTCGACGCGCGTGTGTTGAGCGGCGGCGATCCGCGGCTGCCGGTGAAGGCGCCCGTCCGATGACCGGCGCGGTCATTCGCCGGCCGGCACCTGCCATCCGCAGGCGGCGCCGTCGGCGCGGTGCCATGCCCACGACATGCCGAGCGTGGAGTGGCCGACGCCGACGCGGCCGTGGCGGTCGACGAGGATGACACCGGCGCCGCCGCCGACGCGGCGGTGCAGGTCGTCGGTGAGTCGACGGGCGGCGTCCATGGGATGCTCGCCGGCCCGCATCGCATCCACGCAGGCGCGGGCGAGGGTGACGCGCATGATGAGCTCGCCGGTGCCGGTGGCGCTGGCACCGCCGGCCTCGTCGTCGGCGTAGGTGCCACAGCCGAGCAGGGGTGAGTCGCCGACGCGCGCGGGGTGCTTGCCGCGCACGCCACCGGTGCTCGTGCCGGCGACGACCACGCCCTCGTCGTCGATCGCGACGGCGCCGACGGTGTCGTGGGCCTTCTCCTCGGCCGGCTCGTCGGCGGGCACGCGCAGATCGTCGGCGGGGCAGCCCTCGATGCCGAACTGCCGGCCCCACTCGAGCGCGCCGGGGCCCACGAGAAGGACGTGCGGCGATCGCTCGAGCACGGCCCGCGCGAGGTCGATCGGGTGTCGCAGCGGCGGCACGTTGCCCACCGCGCCCGCGCTCAGATCGCGGCCCACCATGAGCGCCGCGTCGAGCGTGATGTCGCCGTTCGCGTCGGCGCAGGCGCCCCGGCCGGCATTCAGCAGGGGGCAGTCCTCGAGCCAACGCACCGCAGCGACGACGGCGTCGATCGCTCGCCCGCCGCCGGCGAGGACCTGCCAGCCGACCGCCGCGGCCTCGGCGCATGCCCGCGCGACGGCCTCCCGCTTGTGGGATTTGATGTCACCCGCCCCCCCGTGAACGACGATCACCGACATCGGCCGAGCCTCGTGAATTCGACGTGGGCCGCCGGCGAGAAGCCGGTCGCCCGCGGCATGGGATCGAGCGTGCGGAAGGCGCCGAGGCGTGTCACGTTGCCGGCGATCGACAACGCGTCGGGCCGCGCGCCTTCGGGCGTCGCCAGCGCCACCGGGCCGAGCCGCGCCTCGCCCACCCGGTTGACGCCGCTGAGGCCGGCGATCGAGCGGAGGTCGTCCTGCCACGCCACACCGAAGACGGCGTCGAGATCGCCGCCCGTGAGCCACGCGACGTCGGTGACGCGGGCGCCGTCGGCGGGGCCCGGCACGTCGGGCGTGGCCGTGAACCGGCCGTCGGCGTCGACGAGCGTGAGGCGCAGCCTGCCGCCCGCGCTCCAGGCGATGCCGAACTGGTCGCCGCCGAACGCGAGGTCGACGCCGATCTGGGCGCCGGCCTCGATCTCGCGGGTGGGCGGGCCGAAGGCGGGCTCGCCGAAGTCGTTGATCCGCTGGAACAAGATGTCGGACGGTCGCGACGAGGCGGGGTCGAGCCAGGCGACGCCCCACGCGCCGTCGCCGTACGCGACCGCCGGGCTGCGCGCCGCGCCCTCGAACAGCGTCACGATGCGGCCGGGCTGCCCGTCCGGCTCGAGCGCGACCGCGAACAGACCGCCTGCGCCGCCCTGGCCGCGGGTGAAGACGACCATGCCGCCCGCCTGCGGCGCCCAGCCGGCGGCGAGACGGTCCACGTCGAAGGTCTGCGGGACATCGACCGGCGCGCCCGAGGCGACACCCTCGGGCGTCAGGCGCTGCACCCGCAGGCCCTGCACGCCGCCGGCGCCCGGCACCTGCGCCGAGCTCCAGACGACGACGTAACCGGCGCCCGTGGCCAGCACCTCGAAGAACGGGCCGCGCGCGCGCCCGATCGCCACGGCCTCGCCGGCGGGACGGCCCTCGCCGTCGTAGCGCCGGAAGCGGACCTCGCCGGGGCCGCCGGGCACCTCGGCCAGCCAGGCGACGCCCCACGCGTCGCCCGTGAAGACGGCGCGCGGACCGTGGCGCGGCGCGTCGCCGGCGTCGACGACCCGGGCCGCTTCGAGCGGCACGTAGCCGCCGGGCGGGCAGGGAAGGCCGGCGTCGGGGACGGCGCCGTCGACCTCGGCAGCGGCATCGGCGCCGTCGGTCGCCGCGTCGGCGACGCCGCGCCTCGCGTCCGGCAGGGCGGCGTCGAAGACGGGCGGGTCACCGATGCCGGCGCCGTCGTCGCAAGCGGCGAACGCGAGGGTCAGGACGACGATGAGGCGGCGCATCCCGGGTTCAGTGACCGAGGGCGCCGCGCAGCGCATGGGCCACCTCGGGCGCCTCGGCCGCCAGGAGCTCGAGCTCGAACGGGCGGAGGTAGGCGACGCGGTGGCCGCCGACCTGGGGGATCTCGATGCGCAGCGCCACCTGGTCGTCCTCCCCGGGCACCGCCTCGACGCGGACGTGGTCGGGGTGCGCCCGCACGTCGCGGATGATCGAGCGCAGGAACCGGTGGATCTTCTCGGCCCGGCGCACCTGCGGATCGGTATAGAGCCAGAAGTGACGGTTGCGGGAGAGTCGCGCACCCGCCTGCAGCGCGTGCAGCACGCGCCACGTCGTCGGGTGCACCTCCGGGGGCCTTTCGCTCATGTCGTCGATGCTACCGCGGCGGCCTCGATGTTTCGAACCGGCCGACAAAGAGCGACCGCCGGGCGGAAACGCTTGTCATCCAAAGGGTCGTGGCTACAATTCGGCGCCGGCCGCGGCCCAGGGGCGGAGCTTCCCGCGCCGGCGCGGTGTTGGAGGTTGCGTGTCCAAGGAAGAAGGCATCTCGGTCGAGGGGACGGTCGTCGAGCCGCTCCCGAACGCCATGTTTCGGGTCGAGCTCGACAACGGCCACAAGATCCTGGCCCACGTCTCCGGCAAGATGCGCAAGTATTTCATCCGCATCCTGCCCGGCGACCGGGTCACGGTCGAGCTGTCGCCGTACGACCTGACCCGCGGCCGCATCACCTACCGCGCGCGCTGATCGAGCGCCATCGCTACCGACCTTCGGCAGGCCGACACACGCCGCCGCCACAGTCTCGCGTGCAGCGCCACTGACCGGACGCGGCGTCACACTCGCAGCTCGAGGAGCGGCAGGGCGCGTCGGGACCCGCGTGGCACACCTCGCCCGCCGCGCAGCCGGTCTGTCGGCAGCCGGCGGGGCTCGGCCCCCCGCACGCCGCCTCGCCGTCCGGCACACAGACGCCGCCGCCGCAGTCGTCGGTACACACCCACTGACCGCTGCCGGCGTCGCAGCCGCACGACGACGGAATGCACACGCCGTCGTCGACGCTGCAGCGCTGTCCGGCGGGGCAGCCTGCTTCGCGGCATCCCTGCGGGTTGGGCCCCGCGCAGGCGCCGGCCGCGGGGACACACGCGCCGGGGCCGCAGTCCGCGGTGCAGCGCCACTGGCCGGTCGCCTCGTCGCAGGCGCACGACGAGGGTCGGCATCCTTCGCCGGCGACCAGGGAGCAGCGCTGACCGTCGGGACAGCCCGTCACCTCGCAGCTGATCGAGGGGTCCGGACCGGGGCAGGCCGGCGGCACGTCGGGGACGCACACGCCGCCGCTGCAGTCCGGCGTGCAGGCCCAGGTGCCGTGGGCCGCGTCGCAGACACACTCGGACGAGGCGCAGCCGTCGTTCGGATCCACGCTGCAGCGCTGGCCGGCGGGGCAGCCGGCGTCGCGGCACCCCTCCGGCGAGGGCCCGGGGCATTCGCCCGGACCCTCGGGGACGCAGACGCCGCCGCCGCAGTCGGCCGTGCAGACCCAGGTGCCGTTCGAGCGGTCGCAGTCGCACTCCGACGGCACGCAGCCGTCCGTCGGGTCGTCGCTGCAGCGCTGGCCGACGGGACAGCCGGTGTCGTGGCAGCCGATCGACGGATCTTCGCCGGGGCAGTCCTGACCGCCGTGGCCGCCCGCGCCGCCCTGTCCGCCGGCGCCGCCGTGGCCGCCGGCGCCGCCGTGACCGCCGGCGCCGCCGTGGCCGCCGGCGCCGCCCTGTCCGCCGGCGGCGACGCCGCCCCCCGCGCCGCCGGCCACCCCCCGA
>CAUJDF010000027.1 GCA_963169045.1 Myxococcota bacterium | reverse complement strand
GGCGCGCCCGCCACCGGCGTCCCGCGCGGCGGCAACGACGCCGGCCCCGAGGACGCCGCGGCGCGCGGCGCCAACGACGCCGGGCCGGACGGCGGCGCGCCCGCCACCGGCGTCCCGCGCGGCGGCAACGACGCCGGCCCCGAGGACGCCGCGGCGCGCGGCGCCAACGACGCCGGCCCCGAGGACGCCGCGGCGCGCGGCGCCAACGACGCCGGGCCCGAGGACGCCGCGGCGCGCGGCGCGGCCTGCTCGGCCCCGGGCAGCGACGGCTTCGCGGCGACCGGCGCGCCCCGCAGCGGCGGCGCGACCGGCGCCCCTCGCAGAGGCGCCGGCGGCCCCACGGGCGTGCCGCGCGGCGGCACCGCCGGCGCGGCCGGCGCCGCGGGTCGCCCGGTCAGCTGCGCCAGGAACGCCTCGGCCTCGCTCGCCGCCGCCGACGGCCCGGCCGCGGCCGGCTTCGGCGCGTTCTTCTCGGCCAGCTTCTTCTGCTGCTCGACGCGCTCCCGCTCGTGCAGCTCCGCCCGGAACTGGTGGCGCGAGTACCGCCCCTCTTCGATGGCCTTGAGGATGCGCAGCCAGTAGTTCTCGAGCGTGATCAGGCGCTGCATCAGCGTCTGGTAGCGGAAGCGCTGCGCCGTGCCGAAGCGCGTCGCCTCGACGCCGCGGATGCGCCGCCCCAGCTTCTCGTGGACCTCGGTCGGCGGGCGCTTCTCGAGCCCCATGAAGTACTGCTCGAACAGCACGCGCAGCCGCTCGAGCTCCTGCTCGAGCTGTTCGAGACGATCGTCTTCGACCGCCGGGCGCTGCGGACGACCAGCCACCGAGCCTCCCCACGCAGGACGGCGCCAGCCTACCGCGGTCGCCCCCGCGCCGCCAGACCGCAGCGGCCCCGCCGGCTCGCCCGTCAGTCGGCGTACATCCGCACCCGACGGACCTCGGCCAGCGGCATCGCCACCTCGCCCCCGTCGGTACCGATCACCAGGCTGCCCGAACGGATGGTCACGACGCGCCCGGCGACCATGCGGTCGTCGGACTCGGCTTCGACGACGCGCCCGATCGTCTGGGCGAGGACGTGCCAGTTGGACCCCGGCTCGATCACCATCGGCGCGCCCCGGGCGCGGGCGGGCCGGGCCGGCGCCGCCGCCACCGGCGCCGGCGGGCGCGCCTCGGGCGCTGGGACGAGGACCGCGTCGACGACCGCCACGCCGCCGCCCTCGACGGTGGCCTCGCCCGTCCAGCGCAGGCCGGGGTGCGCGAGCTCGACCGCGTGCTTGCCGGGCGTGAGGCCGCGGACGGTCAGCGGCGTCGTGCCCCGCTCCGTCCCAGCCACGACCACCCGCGCGCCCATGGGATCGCTGAGGACGGTGAGCGCGCCCGACGACACCTGCAGGCGGCGCGAGACGCGGGTGACCTCCTTGTCGGCGACGTGCACGAAGCCGTCGGCGCGCAGGTGGGTCCCGGCGGCGAACGCCAGCGCGTGATAGCCGGCCGGGACGTCGCGCAGCGTCAGTGGGGTCGAGCCGCGGTCGGCGCCGTCGAGCCAGACGCGCGCTCCCGAGGGCTCCGACTCGAGGTAGAGCACCCCGGCGCCGGCGGGCGCCCTGGCGGCGTCGTGCAGGCGTGCCATCGCCGTGCCGTCGATCCAGTCGGCCGTCGCCGGCGAGGGCGGCGCGGCCGGCGCCGCCGGGGACGCCCTGCCCGCGGCGCCACCCGCGTTGAAGTCCGGTGCGAGCGCGCCCGCCCTGGCCGCCGTGGCCTGCGCCGCCGCCACCGCCCGGTGCACCACGGCCACGTACCGCTCGAACGTGTCGTCCCCGTCGAGCGCCGCGGAGACGAGCGGCGCCGCGGCCTGCAACGTCGACAGCAGGCGCTGCGCCCCCGCGGCGTCGATGCGTTCCGCCGCGATCGCCTTCGTGAGCGCGGCGACCGCCGCCTGGGCGTCGCCGGCCGCCACGCGCCCGAAGGCCTTCACCCATGGCTTCACGTCGCCGAGGTTCGCGCCCCGCAGCGCCTTCTCGAGCGCCATCTCGGCCGCCTTCAAGGCGGCCTCGCGCCCTGCGGCCTTCAGCGCCTTCTCGCTCGCCGACTTCACCAGGCGGTCGAACTGTGCGTCCGCGCTCCCCGGAAACACGCCCAGCGCGAGCGCCGCCACGACGAGCGCCGCGCCTCCATGCCGAATCCCTGCCACCCTGCCCTCCCCGAATCACCGAGGGCTCTACACCCAGCCCACCCCCGAGACAAGACATCCGCGGCCCTGCGCTTGACGCCCCGGATCGGCGGGTGTTAGCGTCGCCCTCCGAAAACCTGCCTGTTTCCGGGGCTTTCGGCATGCGCGCCGCCCTCTTCGGGTCCCTCGTCCTCGCCCTCGCGCTGGCCGGCTGCGCCTTCGACGAGAACGACCTGCGAACCTGGCGACAGGTGAAGGACGGCGACCGCAAGCTGGCCGGCTACCTCGCCGACACCGAGCGCGACCTGCACCTGCGGGTCCTCGCCGGGTCGATGCTGCTCGAGATGCGCGGCGTCGCCCACATCATGGGCGTCGTCCAGAGCACGACCGTCGACGACCGCGCGAGACTGCTCCCCGGCCTCGCCGCGCGCGTGGTGCTCGTGCTCGACGGCGCCGACTTCGCGCCCGAAGAGAAGGGCGCCGCCGCCGATCTCGGCTACTACCTGCTCGAGCACGCGCCCCAGCTCGACGCCGAGCGCGCGGACAAGCTGGCCGCCGCGGTGACCGGCTGGGCGATCGACCACGCGGCCGAGGTGCAGAACCGGCCGAGCCAGCGCGCCCAGGACCAGCTCGTGCTCGCCGCCGCCGTGGCCCGGCCCGAATCGGTGGTGCCGCTCATGCTCGACCGCCTCGCCGACGCGCAGGACGTCGGCGAGATGGTGTTCATCGGGCGCCTGCTCGTTCGCCTGAAGGACGCCGACGCGCTGGGCCGCTCGGCGGCGCTGCTGCTCGACCACGCGCGCAAGCGCTACCCCGAGATCCCGGTGGCGCTCGCCGAGACGATGGTCGCCAACGGCAACGAGACGCTCCTCCGCTTCCTGCTCGAGACCGCCCGCGATCCGAAGGTGCCGATGGCGGTGCGCGCGACGGCGGTGAACGAGGGCGTCGACGCACTCGGCAAGCGCGCGGTGTCGGGCCTGCTGGCGCTCGTCGCGACCGACGATCCGGCCCACGGCAACGACGCGCGCTGGCACGCGCTCGACCGGCTCTGGGAGCTGACGGGCGTCGGCGGCCTGCGCGACGCGCTCCACGCGCTGCCGCCGAACGGCACCTGGCCGCGCGAGGGTCTGTCGTTCAAGGCCGACGTCGACCTCTTCTGCGACCAGAAGGTCGGCCAGCAGAAGGCGGCGGCGCTGCCCGTCCTGTCGGGTCTGCTCACCGACAACAACTGGGTGGCGCGCGTGTTCGCCGTCGAGTGCATCGTCCGCCTCTACCCCGACGACGCGCCGCGGCTGCTCGAGGGTCTCGCCGCCGACGAGACGCCCCTGCCCGGATGGTCCGCCGACGGGCAGCCGACGACCGTGGGCGCGGTCGTCCGCAAGCTCGCGGCCGAATGACGTCCCGGGGCGGGGCGTGGATCTCCTGGGCCTCGTCCTCGTTCTGGCCGTCGCGTTCGTCGTCGCGCTGCTCGTGATCCGCGCGACGCGCGGCGGTCCGCGCGAGGAGGAGGGCGCCGCCGGTCCGGTCCGCCCCGACCACCGCATCGCCGCCCTGTGCGCGCGGCTCACCGGCGACCAGGCCCGGGATCGGCCGGTGCTCAACCGCATCCTGTCGCTCGGCGCGAGCGTGGTTCCGCTGCTCGTCGACGAGCTCGCCGAGGCGCTGCGCCAGCCGGACGGCCCCGACGCCGACAAGCTGGCCCGCCTCGAGGAGCTCATCGCCGACTTCGGCCTCGCCGCGATCGGGCCCGTGGCCGCGCGCGCGGCGCGTATCCAGCCGACGACGCCGCTCGGGCCGAGCCTCATGCGCATCGTGCGGCGGCTCGGGGCGCCGGGCGCGGTGGCCTTCCTGCGGGCGGGCCTCGACCAGCCGGCGCTGGCGCCCTTCCTGCCGCGCTTCCGCCAGACGGACGAGGGTTACGAGCCGGCGACGGTGTTGCTCGCCGCGCTGCGCGACCGCCCCGGCGAGCGGCGGCGGCGCGATCTCGAGGCGTTCGCCGGCCTCGTCGCCGACCACCCCCGCGTGATCGACACGCTGTGGTCGAAGTGGGACGAGCCTGGGCGCGTGGCGCTGCTCGAGTTCCTCGCCGACTGGCGGCCCCTGGCCGACGTGCGGCACGCGCGGCTCGGGCTGGCGGATCCCGCCCCGTCGGTGCGCGTCGCGGCGGCGGCGCTCGCCTCGCTGCTCGCGGACGCGGCGCTGCTCGCCCCGCTCGGCTCGCTGGCGCT
Organism: Myxococcota bacterium; assembly: GCA_963169045.1. GTDB lineage: Bacteria > Myxococcota_A > Bradymonadia > UBA7976 > UBA1532 > CAUJDF01. The sequence goes on along the minus strand of CAUJDF010000027.1, from coordinate 31,460 downwards.
CGACGGTGACCGGCGGTGCCGGGCGGCCGCGGCGGAGGCCCTGGCGGCCGTGCCGGGGGCCGGGAGCGCCCTCGAGGCCGCCGTGGCCGACGCCGACGTCGACGTGGCGCTGACGGCGCTCCTGGGCCTCGCGCGGCGCGATCGCGAGGCGGCGGTGCGGGCGCTCGATCGCGCCGCGGCGCTCACCGAGGATCCGCGCGGCCGTCTGCTGCGGCCGGCGCTCGCCGGGGCGGGGACGGATCCGGCGCCGTTGCTCGACGCGCTCGAGAGCGACGACCCGAAGGTCCGGGAGGTGGCGATCGCCGGCCTCGCGGCGCTCGTCGAGGATCCACGCGCGCGAGAGCGCCTCATCCTCGCGGCGGACGCGCTCGACGCCGGCGATCGCGCGCGCGCCGTCGAGGCGCTGGCGCAGGCCGGAGACTCGACGGCGGCCGATCTGCTGGCGCGCGCGGTGCGCGAGGCGCCGGCGCGCGACGACCTGCGGCGCCTCCAGCACGCCGCGCGACGGCTGGGCCCGGGCGCGCTCGTGCCCCTGGCGCGGCGGCTGCGCAGCGAAGCGGCGGATCGGCTCGACGCGCAGCTGGCCATCCTGCGGGCGCAGCCCTACGCGGCGGCGGTGGCGCCGATGCTGCGCGCGCTCGAGAGCGTGCGCCTCGGCGAGGTGGAGGGCGCCCTGACGGCGACGCTGCACGCCGGCGGTCCCGACGTGCGCGCCGCGCTGCGCGACGGCCTGCTGCAGCCGGGGCGCGGCCTGCTGGCGCCGGCGCTGCGCTACCTCGCCGGATACGGCACGCCCGAGGACCTGCCCATGCTCGTCGACCTGTTCGACCGGCACCCGCCGCTGCGCAACGTCCTGCTGAACCTGATCGAGGCCCAGGGCCCGGCGGCGATCGAGGTGCTGGCGGAGCGCGTGCGGCGCGGCGGCGAGGACGCCGTGCTGTTGGCGCTCGAGCAGCGGATGGAGGTCGTGCAGGCATGCGCTGCGCCCACGCCCTGAGCCTGTGGCTCGCGCTCGGCGCCACCGGCTGCCGCGATGAAGGCGAGCGCCGCCGCGCCGTGGCCGAGCAGCTCGAGACGCTTTCGCGCGACCAGTGTCTCTCTCCGGCGATCTCCGAGACACGGAGGGACCAGCTTCGCCGCGCGGCGCTCGACGGCCGGATCTCCCGCGACGACGTCGAGCGCTACCTGAGCGAGGTGAAGGTCCGCGCCGAGCGCGCCCGAGGCGCCGGGACGCCGGAAGCGCGCTTCTGCCCGATCCAGCTGGACGTCTGGCGCCGGTATTTCGGCGATTAGCCCGCCGATTTTGGTTTCGACGCGGATCGGGTCGACAATGGCGGGTCGGAAAGGGAGCGGCCGATGCAGTGGGTCCTCATCGAAGCCGTCACGCCCGAGGGGGCCGAGCTCGTCGCGCTCGAGCCCTCGAGCGGCGCGAGCCGCGTGCTCTATCGCAGCGCCCACCCGTTCGCGCTGCGGCCCGCCGTGCATCCGCGCGGCACGCGCGTCGCCATCGACGCGGTCTCGCGCAACACGTTGCGCGGCGAGTACCGCAAGCGCGTCGGGCTGTTGAACCTCGAGAACGGCGGCATCGGCTGGCTGCGGCAGTCGCTCGATCCGCAGTGGCGCATCGGCGGGGCGGTCTTCGACGACTCCGGCGAGTCGATGGCGCTCGAGGGCGCCTGGGGCGGGGTGCCCAACCCGGACGTGTACGTGCTCGCGGTCGACTTCCGCGGGAACTCGGCGCGGGAGTCGATCGTCGGCGGCGCCGGCAGCCGGCACGGGCTCGGCGCGGTGCGGCCGCTGTTCCTGCCGGGCGGGCGCCAGCTCCTGTACTTCCTCGGCACGCGCCCCGACGGCGGCTGGGAGATCTGTCTGCTCGACCTCGACCAGACCGGCGACTCCGCGTTTGCGATGGAGGGCCGCGCGCCGTCGGTGCTCAGCGTGCCGCTGACGCAGGGCGCCGAGGCCGTGCCCGAGGCGGGGCTCGCGTGGTGTCCGGCGACGGGGCAGGCGTTCTTCGTGGCGAGGACGCGCGCCGGGACGCGCCAGCGGGTGCGCACCGTGAACGACGGTCGCGAGGTGCGCGACCTCGGCCGCGACCACCTGAGCGTCGAGGAGGTCTGCGTCTCCGCCGACGGGCGCTGGGTGGCGTGGTCCGCCGACGGGCAGCTCTGGCTGGCCGAGGTGGAGGGCGGCAGGGCCGAGGCGGTCGTCCGCGGCGAGCCGGGCAGCAGTCACCGCGGCCTGTGCTTCGAGGAGGGGCGGCTCGTGTTCTGCGCGAGCGACGACGAGGCGGCGTGGCTGCGCGCGCTGGACCTCGACGGACGCCGGGTGGACACGCTGCAGCCGCTCGGCGACGGGCGCACGGTGCTGTCGCTGGTGCCGATGCCGGACGTGCCGCGGCTCGGCGAGATCATCCGGCGGCTCGCGGACGCGCCGACCGACGCCGGGCCGCGGCCCGCGTCCCAGGTGGACGACGACGACCGGCCGACGGTGGTCGAGCGCGTGACACCGCGGGAGCGCCGCACGGTCCTCGCCGCCGACGGGGGCGACCTCGGGGGCGACACGGCGCGCAACGCGCTCGAGGCGGACGGCGGCGACACCGCGCGCCATCCGTTCGAGTGGAGCGCGACGGTGCAGACGCCGGCGCCGCCGCCGCCGGCGGTGGCGCCCACCGCCGGCGGCGCGAGGTCCACGGGCTCGAAGCGGAAGCGGTCGAAGCAGCCGGCGGCGGTGGCGCCGCCGGCGACGACCCCCGCCGGGCCGCCGCAGCCTGTCGCCGGCGCAGCGGACGAAGCGCTGCCACGCGCACCCACCCTCGCCGGGCCGCCGCTGCCCGAGGCGGCAGCACACGCGGCGGCCCGCACCGATGCCTCGCCGGCCCATCTCGCGCCGTCCCACGCCGCGGCGCCCGACGCGTCGGCGACCGACCCGGAGGCGCCGCAGCCCGATGCGGCGCGCCGCACGCTCGCCGGACCGCCGCCGCCCGACGCGCCGCCCGCGTCTCTCGCCGCCGAGCAGCGCCCGCCGGCCTCGCCCTTCGCGGCCGAGGACGGCCCGCCCGCGCCTCCCGCCGCCGAGCAGCGCCCGCCCGCGCCTCCCGCCGCCGAGCAGCGCCCGCCCGGCGCGTCGGCCTCGCCCTTCGCGGCCGAGCCGCGGCCTCAGGCGCTGCGCGCCGCCGTGGGCGATCCGATCGCGGACTTCGTCGGCTGGATGAAGCGCGTGCCCGCCGCCGCCGATCCCGCCGCCGAGCTCCGCCGGCTCGAGGCCCACCGCGACGAACCGCTCCTCCGCGACGCCGCGCGCATGTACGTGCGCATGCTGGCGCGCCGCGCGGCGCGCCAGCCCGAAGCCGTGCCGGAGCTCGTGATGGCGTTCGGCGCCGCCGCGCACCTGCGCCTCTTCGAGGTGCGCGACACGCTCCGGGAGGCGTGCGCGCGCGCGCACGAGCGGCTGGCGCGCTCCGGCGGGCTGCCCGAGGCCGAGGAGCACTTCGCGCTCGCGGCCCTGCGCTGCATCGAGGGGCGGACGGGCAGCTTCGACCTGAACGCCGTCTATGACGAGTACGAGTCCATGCTCGCCCAGAGCACGAACGTGCTCGAGACGGCGGGGGACGCCGCCGCCGCGCAGGTGCTCGCGTCGTTCGCCACGCTCTACCAGGACCAGCTCGACGAGGTGCTCGGCGACGCCGGGACGCCCGCTCCGGCGAAGGCGCCCGCGTCCGTGGCGGCGCCGCGCCCGACGCCCGCCGCCGACGAAGACGCCGAGTGGGCCCGCCGCCGCGCCGAAGCCGGCCGCGCCGCCGCCGCCGAGCCGCGGGCACCCGCCCCGCCCGGCCCCGCCGCCGACGAAGACGCCGAGTGGGCCCGCCGCCGCGCCGCCGCCGCCGAGCCGCGGCCAGCCGTCCCGCCCGGCCCCGCCGCCGACGACGACGCCGAGTGGGCCCGCCGCCGCGCCGCCGCCGCCGCCGCCGACGACGACGCCGAGTGGGCCCGCCGCCGCGCCGCCGCCGGCCGCGAGCTCGCCGATCAGCGGCGGAGCGCCTCCCCTGAGGCGCCGGCGCCCGCGCCCGCGAGGACGCCCGCGTCCGCGGCGACGCCGCCCCCCGTCCCCACGCCCGCGAGGGCGCCCGCGCCCGCGGCGACGCCGCCGCCCACCCCCGCGCCGCCGAAGACGCCACCCGAAGACGAGTGGGCGCAGCGCCGCGCGTCGGCGGAGCGTGCCGCCGAGGACGAGGAGTGGCGCCGTCTGAAGGCCGCCGCCGAGCGCGGCCCGGCCTCGCCGTTCGCGCTCGCGGACGACCCGCCGGACCCGCGTCCCCCGGCCACGCCGACGCCGGTCTTCGACACGGCGTGGGCCCCGGACCCGCCGCCCCGCGCGCCCGGGCGACCGCCTGCGATGCCCGACCTGCGCGCGGCGGACGCCTTGTCGCCCCACGACGAGTCGCCGCGCCGCTCCACGTGGGCCGACACCCGCCGGAACGCCGCCGACCAGTTCGGCGGGAGCGCGATGTGGGCCGAGGACGACCGCACCGTCACGCTCGCCATCCGCCCGCCCATGCCGACGGCGCTCCCCTTCACGGCCGCGCTGCTCGCCGGCGCCGGTCTCGTGGAGCTCCTGCTCGGCTTCAAGCTCGGCGCCCTGTGGATGGTCGTCGGCCTGCTGACGCTCGGCGCCGGCATCAGCGTCGTCTCCGACCGCGCTTGGGGCTGGCGCGCGGGCGCCGCCGCCTGCGTCTTCAACGCTCTCTTCCTGCTGTTCGCGGCCGCCGGCCACCGCCCCGCCTGGATGCCCGTCGAGGGCCTCGCCCTCGGCGCCGTCGCCGCCGGCGCCTGCTTCGTCAACCTGCTGCGCCCGAGCATCCGCCGCCGCTACGACCGGCGCCGCGCCGTCATCTTCTGACGGCGCCGCGTCGCGGCCCGCGCTCGCCCCCGACGCCTACTCGCAGCCGGCCTGGGCGGGGGGCGGCAACACGCTGAAGAGGTAGGGCGCAAGCTCCGCGCACGTCAGCAGGCGGTCGCCGTCCGCGTCGAGGCGCGCGCTGCCGAAGAGGCCGTCCGCGCGCACGAACAGCGCGCGGCCCTCGGCGGGCGCGCGGGTGCGGCCCTTCAGCACGCGCACCGCCGGACCGCCGAGGATGCGCTCGTCCGTCTCGCTCGTCGTCGTGCCGGAGAGCACCGCGTCGTTCTGCACGACCAGGTCGAAGACGCTGCGCGTCCGCCGCACCGCCCACGCGATCGTCGGCACCTCGCCGTCCCCGCGCAGCGTGACGCCGGGATCACCGTCGTCGTCGGCGTCGACCACGCCGTCGGGCACCTCGGCGTCGGCCGCCTCGAGCGCGCCCTCGGCCGGCATCGACGCTCCGGCCTCGAGGCCCCACGCCTCGGTGAAGCCTTCGAAGCGCAGGCGCGCGCCGGGCGCGTCCTGGTCGAGCGCGCCGACCATGCCGGCGATCGGCAGCGAGGCGACGACCTCGGCGGAGGGCATCTGCGCGGCGCACTCGCCGGTGGCGTCGGCCAGCCGCGTCTGGGCGTACGAGCAGGTGACGAGGTACGCGCCGATCTCGGCGCCTTCCTGGCACATCAGGGCCACGCCGTAGCGGGTCGCGACCTCGGGCTGGGCCGCGGAGAGGCCTTCGCCGCTCACGGAGGACGCCGTCTCGAAGCGGAAGGCCCACGCGCCCGAGAGCGCCAGCACGCCGTCGCCACCGCGGCAGGCGTCCACGCGCAGGCCCTTGTGCGGCAGTCCGCCGCCGCCCCCCGGCGGACCGCCTTCGGGGCCCACCGTGCCGACCTTGCACGAAGAGACGGCCGCGAGGAGCGCGGCCCCGGCGAGGCGGGCGCGCCGCGTCACGCCTTCTTCTGGGCGTCGAGGTAGCGGGTCACCGCGTCGCTCGTCTTCTCGAAGTTGGGCTGGACCAGCTTGATCACGAAGGCCTCGACCTTGGGCGTCGCCGACTTGGCGATGAGGCCCGGCAACAAGCCCTTCAGCTCGAGGTCGAGGTTGCCCAGGATCTTCACCTCGGTGCGCCCCGCGTCGAGCGCCCGGAACGACGTCGTGCCCTTGCACTTCACGCGCTCCGGCATGAAGCCGACCTGGAGCATCCACTCGCAATACTGCTTCTCGTCGTGCCACGTGGCGTAGTCGAGCCAGTTCATCTTCGCCGGGTCGATGAACGGCCGCGCCACCGTCGGGACCTCGGTCTTGGCGGCCTTCCACAGGTTGACCAGCTTCACCTGACCGGGCGTCTCGTGGCGCTCCTTGACCTCGATGGCGTCGACGTTCGGCAGGTACGGCGCCATCTCGTGCATGTGGTCGCGCATGGCGAGCCACACGTCCTTCTGCGGATGCGGAATGGTGGTGACGACCGAGATTTCCATCGAAAACTCCCTCCCCGGTTCCTTCGGCGAAGCTCCGGGCGCATCCTAGTGCCGACACTCGGGAAGCGGAAGGGGCGGGGGATGCGCTGGGACGAGGTGCGGCTGCTGGTGGTCGACACGGAGACCACGGGCATCGACGTGACGACGGACCGGGTGGTCGAGCTCGGCGCGGCGTACTTCGACGGCGGCCGGCCCGCCGGGCTGCGGCGCACCCTCGTCGACCCGGAGCGCCCCATCCCGCCCGAGGCCAGCGCCGTGCATGGCATCCGCGACGAGGACGTGCGCGGCCAGCCGGTGTTCGCGCGCGTCGCGCCGCGACTCGTCGCGCACCTCGACGGCACCGAGTCCGGCGGCACGCCGCCCATCGTCGCCGGCTACAACGCGGTGGGCTACGACGTCCCGCTCCTCAACCACGAGCTCGCGCGCGCCGGCGTCGAGTTCCGCATCGAGCCATCGCGCGTGATCGACCCCATCCTCTTCGTGCGCTGGCACCACCGCGGCCTGCGCAGTCGCAAGCTCGGCGACGTCTGCGCCCACTATGGCGTGCGCCTCGACGCCGCCCACACCGCCTGCGCCGACGCCGCCGCCTGCGGCCACCTGCTCTTCGCGATGGTCGAGCGCGGGATGATCCCCGTCGACGTCGAGGAGGCGCTCGAGACGCAGGCGCGCCTCGCGCCGCGCCTCGAGGCGGAGTGGACGCGCTTCCGCTACTGGCTCTACGAGGACCGGGCCGACGGCGTCCTGCGCCTCGGCGCCGGGAAGCACTGCGGCACGCCGCTCGAGCAGGCCGATCCCGGCTACCTGGCGTTCGTCATCGACACGATCGCCGACCTGCCCGACGAGGTGCGCGCGGCCTTCTCGCAGCGACTGCGACGCTGATGCCTCCGTGCCCGTCGCGCTGAGCGGGGCGCGTCAGGGCGCGCGCGGCTGGACCGGGTTCGGAACGTAAGCGCGCGTCTCCCACGGGTTGCGGGCGGCGCCGCCGGGCGCGATCTCGTACAGCGGCATCGCGCCCCAGCAGGCCAGGACCTCGTCGCGGCGGACGGCGCAGCAGTGGCGGCCGCCGCAGGCGACGTGGCGGGCGGCTTCGAGGTGGCGCACGGGCGCGGGCGCAGCGCGGTCGAGGCGCGTCTCGTCGCCGAGCTGGCCGTCGGCATTGCCGCCGAAGCACCAGACGCGGCCGCCCGCGCGCAGGGCGCAGGAGAGGTCGGCGCCGGCGGCGACGGCCACCGCGTCGTCGATGCCGGGGACGAGGCCGGGCGCCTCGCGGGGCGTGCGCGTCCCGCGCCCGAGCTGGCCGCGGTCGTTTCTGCCCCAGCAGAGCACGCCGCCGTCGTCGCGCCGCGCGCAGAGGTGGTCGCCGCCGACGGCGAGCGAGACGGCGCGCTCGACGCCGGCGAGCGGCCCGGGGCGGCTCGCGTCCTCGGCGGGCACGCGCGCCTCGTCGCTTCCGCCCCAGCACCACACGCTGCCGTCCGCGCGGACGACGCACGTCCCGCGCGCGAACGCCGCGACGTCGACCGCGTCGTCGATGGCGGGCACCGGCTCGACGGCCTCGGCGATGCCCTCGTTCCAGACGCCGGCGGGATCCACCTGGCCGACGACGTTGCGGCCCCAGCAGAGCGCGCGGCCGCCGGCGGTGACGACGCAGGCGTGCTCCGGGGCGACGGACAGGCGCACCGCGTCGGCGACGCCGGGGACGGGCTCGCCCGGCGCGAGCGGCGGCGTGAAGCACCGCACCTGCCCGCCCGCGACGACGGCGCAGGCGCGCTCGCCGGCGGCGGCGACGGTCGTCACGCCCTGCAGGTCGACGAACCGGGCGAACGTCTCGCCGGGCGCGGCGCGGCGGTCCTGCCAGGAGTAGGGGCCGAAGTCGTCGCTCCACCCGAGGACGCGGCCGTCGGCGGTGCGGCCGACCGCGAACATGTCCCCGAAGGCGACCTGCACGCGGGCGTCGGCGCAGGTGCCGTCGACGCAGGCCTCGCCGTGGGCGCAGACGCGGCCGCACGCGCCGCAGTTGGCCCCGTCGCCGCGCAGATCCGTCTCGCAGCCCGCTTCGTCGTCGCAGTCTCCGTGGCCGTCGCCGCAGTCGGACGCCACGCAGGCGCCGGCGACGCAGCGGGCGTCCGGCGCGCAGGCGAGGAAGCAGCCGCCGCAGTGCAGCGGGTCCGCCTCGAGGTCGACGCAGGCCCCGTCGCACTCCGTGTGGCCCGCCCGACAGGCGGCGTGGAGCACGTAGGGCTCCGCGTCCCAGCCGATGGGGCTCTGCGACTGGCCCGTGAAGCCGCGGCCGAGGCAGGCGACGCGGCCGTCGTCGAACGCGGCGCAGAGCGTCTCGTCGCCGTTGAAGGTGAAGCGGGCGCCGTCGAAGCCGGCGATGTACCGCGGGACGGGGTCGAAGCGGCCGGCGCCCGGGCCCCAGCTGCCCCAGCAGTGGGCCGTGCGGCGACCGGCGTCGTCGCGGACGGCGCAGAGGTTCGCCTCGGAGGCGGAGAGCGAGACGACGTTCTCGAGCTCGGGCTTGACGACGGCGCCGTCGGCGGCGCCCTGCCAGCAGGCGACGCGGCCGCCGGCGGTCAGCGCGCAGCCCACGACGAGGTCGATCGCGCCGGCGAGGCCGGCGACCCTCTCGAAGCGCGGCGCCATGCCGCCCCAGCAGCCCACCGTCCCGTCGGCGAAGCGCGCGCACATCGAGGCGTCGTTCGCGGCGAGCTGCACGATGTCGGCGCGGTCGGCCAGATCGGCGACGTCCATGCGGCCGCCGAAGGGGTTCCAGCCGCGGCAGCGGAGGCCGGGGGCGTCGACGAAGCGCTCGCAGGCGAAGCCGCGGCCGACGACGACCTGGGCGACGGCCGGTCCGGGGACGAGGGTCGGCGCCGGCTCGCGCGGCTCGAACGGCGCGTGTCCGCCCCAGCAGGAGAGGGCGCCGTCGGGGGTGACGGCGCACGCGTGGCCGTCGCGCGTCGAGAAGTCGCGCACGGGCGGCAGGCCGAGCGGCGGGACGAGGCGCGGGCCCTCCCAGCAGAGCAGGCGGCCGTCGGCGCGCAGGAAGCAGGCGGGGTTGCCGAGCGAGGCGGCGACGGTGACGTGGTCGCAGGCGCCGCCGGCGCAGGCGCCGCCGGGGTGGCAGACGCGGTCGCAGGCGCCGCAGGCGGACGGGTCGGTCTCGAGGTCGACGCAGGCGTCGCCGCAGAGCGCGCCCTCCGCGCAGACGCAGGCGCCGTCGACGCAGGCCGTCCCCGCCGGGCAGGGGGCCGCGCACGCCGGGCCCGCGTCGCCGGCCGCCGCGTCGGCGGCGGCGTCGCTCCCGGCCGCGTCCGGCGTCGCGTCGCCGGGCGCCGCGTCCGTGGCGGCGTCGCTCCCGGCCGCGTCCGGCGTCGCGTCGCCGGGCGCCGCGTCCGTGGCGGCGTCGCCCGTGGCGGCGTCGCCCGCCGCGGCGTCGCCGGCAGCCGCGTCCGTGGCGGCGTCGCCCGCCGCGGCGTCGCCGGCAGCCGCGTCCGTGGCGGCGTCGCCCGCCGCGCCGTCGCCCGCCGCGCCGTCGCCCGCCGCGGCGTCGGCGGGCGCCGCGTCCCGACCGCCCGCGTCCACGCCGAGATCGGACCCGGGCCCCGCGTCGCCGGCGGCGCCCTCCCCCTCCCCGCACGCGGCGAAGGCGAGACACGAAGCGAGCACGAAGGCGAGGCGACCCGCCGGACCGGACACTCGAAGGCTGCGCATGGCGCGGAGTCTAACAGCGACCGCCGCGGTTCCGTGATCGGCCGCGGTGGCGCTGATGTAGATTCCGGCCCGCCACCGCGCCCGCCACTTTGAAGGACGCCGCCGAGATGCCACCGCCCGCCCTCGTCGACCACCTCGCGCTCGCCGGCGTCGCCGGCACCAACAAGGTCATGGCCGGCGAGATGTCGCGCCTCGCCGGGCGCGCGCTGAAGGGCTTCCGCCTGCCCGAGCCGCAGAAGGTCGGGCTCGGCGGGCTCCGCTATCCGTTCCGCGCCGATCTCGCCGCCGTCGCCGTCCGGTACCACCGCACGGCCTCGCGGGTGCTCTGGGACCTGTACGAGAGCCGCGCGACGCGCCTCGAGCCGCTGTACGACGACCTCTGCGACGCCGTGCGACAGGAGACGCGGCCGTGGCTGCGCGACGGCGCGACGTTCAGCGTGTCGCCGGGCGCGACCCGCACGTTCGCCGCCGGCGGCCGGCAGATGGTGGGCGTCGTGAAGAACGCGCTGATCGACGGGGCGGCGGCGCGCGGGATGCGGCTCTCGGTGGACGCCGACGCGCCCGACGTCTTCTTCGTGGTGAACGCCCACGAGGACGTGGTCACCGTCTCGATCGACCTCGCCGGGCAGGCGATGAACCTGCGCGGCTACCGCACCGAGGGCGGCGGCGCGGCGCCGCTGCGCGAGAACCTGGCCGCGGTCCTGGTGATGCTGGCGCGGCACGACGGGCGCGCCGAGGTCCTCGTCGATCCGATGGCCGGCTCGGGCACGATCGCCATCGAGGCCGCCTGCATGGCCCAGGGACGCCCGGTGTGGGTGCCGCCGCGGGCGCCGGCGGCGACGCGCCTGCCGCCGCTGGACGAGGCGCTGCGCGCGCCGGCGGAGGCGCTGTTCGGCGACACGCGGCCGCTCGTCTTCGCCAACGAGCTCGATCCGGCGACCCACGCCCGCTCGCGCCAGAACGTCGCGCGGGCCGGCGTGGCCGACCTCGTGCGGACGAGCCGCGGCGACTTCCGCGACCTGCAGCCGCGCGTCGTGCTCGACGCGGCGCGAGCGCGCGGCTTCGATCCCGAGCGCGGCCTCATCCTCTGCAACCCGCCGTACGGCGAGCGCCTCGAGCCGCGCGAGCTCCTGCGGCTCTATCGCGACCTCGGCGCGTGGTGCCGCCAGTTCCGCGGTTGGCGCGCCGGCATCCTCGTCGCCAACCCCGAGTTCGTGACGGCGTTCGGCGGGCGGCCGCGCATCGAGAAGCCGCTCAACAACGGCCCCCTGCGGGGCTACTTCTACCTGTACGACGCGTAGCGGAGGGGGGAGACATGAGGTACCTCGTCGTGTTGGCGCTGTGGATCGCCGCGTGCGGCCAGAAGGACGCGCCCAAGGCGCCGGCCCCGAAGTCGGAGGCGGCGAAGACCGAGGCGCCGCCGCCGGCGCCGCCCATCCAGGCCGAGAAGCCGAAGAAGCTCGACGGCCTGAAGGTCACGCTGCCCGACGGCTGGAAGAGCGAGTACATCGCCGACAGCGACCTGTGGGTCTTCCAGGCGCCGCTGGCGGACGGCCGCTCGTCGACCACGCGCATCGGCCACGCGCCGACGTCGCTCCCGAACGCCGCCGACGCCTACATCGAGCACAAGAAGAAGGGCTGGGTGCAGGGGACGACCGCCGAGATCGTCACGCAGGAGCCGCGGCCCGGCGGCTTCGCGGCGACGCTGAAGGTGAACGTCGGCGGCACCGATCCCAACCCGAAGACGGAGTACCACGCGGTCTTCGAGGTCGGCGGCACGCGCCTGCGCTGCGAGAACGAGTGGATCCCCGAGGACGCCCTCCGCGACCAGGTGGCGGCGCTCTGCCGGTCCGCCGCGTTCTGATCAGGCGGCGAGCGCCCGCAGCAGGTTGCGCAGGAACTGGTCGCCGCACTCGCGGTAGTTGCGGTGGCCGCGCGCGCGGAAGAATGCGCCGAGCTCGGCCTTGCTCACCTTGTGCGGCCCGGCCTTCTCGATCAGCGCGATGATGTCGGTGTCCTTCAGCTCGAAGGCGACGCGCAGCTTCTTCAGCACCGTGTTGTTCGTGACCGGCGCCTCGACCGGCAGCGGCGGCCGGCTCTCGTCGCGACCTCGCTTGAAGTACACGAGACCATTGAGGAATCGCGCCATCACATCCTCGGGGAGCTCGCGGAAGCCCGGCTCGCCCTCGCGCTTGAGCCAGGCGGCGACCTGCTCCGGCGTCGCCGGATAGCCCCCGAGGGCGACGATGGCGGCGAGGCCGGCGTCGTCGACGCGCAGCACGTAGCGCAGGCTTCGCAGGACGTCGTTGTGGGTCATGGCGCGCAGCCTCGCACGAAACGGCGCGCGCCGACCGCTCCATTTCCGGCTGACGTTCCACGCGCTCGGGGCGTGTATGTTCCATCGCACCTGAGGGAGGACCCCATGAAACCCTGGCTTCTCGCGCTCGCGCTGGCGCTCGCCGCGTGCGGCGGCGACGACGGCGCCGACGACACACCGGGCGACGCCGCCGCGCCCGATCCCGACGCCGCCGCCGACGCCGCCACCACCTCCGACGCGGCCGGCGGGCCGGTCCGCGTGACCGCCCGCATCGGCGCCGCCGGCGGCACGCTCGCGCACCCCTCGGGCGCCTCGCTCACCGTGCCGCCCGGCGCGCTCGGCGCCGAGGTGGAGCTCTCCATCGCCGAGGCCGACCCGCCCGCCGCCATCGGCGCCGGCCGCCCGCTCGGCCGCGCCTACGTGCTCGGACCGGCGGGCCAGACCTTCGCCGCCCCGGTCGCGCTCACCCTGCCGCTCGCCGAGGTCCCGGCGGAGGGCGCCGGCGTCTTCATCGCGCCCGACGACCTCTCCACGTTCGCCGCGCTGCCGACGACCGCCGTGCCGGAGGGGCTGCGCGCCGAGACGCTCCACTTCAGCGTCGTCGTGGTGGTCACGCCGCCGGGGTCGCTCGTCGTCACGACGGATCCGAACCTGCCGCCGGCCGTCGTCGGCGCGCCCTACGGCCCCGTGGCGCTCGAGGCGTCCGGCGGCACGCCGCCCTACGCCTGGACGCTGACGGGCGGCTCGCTGCCGGGCGGCCTGACGCTCTCCGCCGCCGGCGTCCTCGAGGGCACGCCCATCGACACCGCGAGCCCGCGCCTGCAGGTGCGCGTGACCGACGCGCTCGGCCTGGCGGTCGAGATCGTGCTGCGCCTCACCGTCACCACGGAGCCGCTGCCGACGCTCGACGCGCTGGACCCGGCGACGGCGCCCGCCGGCAGCCCGGCCTTCACGCTGCGGGCGACCGGCGCGGACTTCGAGCTCGGCGACGTCGTGCGCTGGGGCGGCGCCCCGCTGCCGACGACGTTCGTCGACGCGACGACGCTCGAGGCCGCCGTCGGCGCCGACGCCCTGCTCGCCGCGGCCGTCGTCGAGGTCGACGTGGAGCGCCCCGGCGTCGGCGCGACGGCGCCGCTCCCCTTCACGATCACCGGCGGCGGCGCGGCGCCCGTCCTCAGCGCGCTCGACCCGGACGAGGTGCCCGCCGGCGCGCCCGACACGCAGATCCGCGTCCTCGGCCAGGGCTTCACGGCGGCCGCCGTCGTGCGGGGGAACGCCCAGCCGCTCGCGACCGGCTTCGTTGCGGACGGTGAGCTCACCGCGGTCGTGCCCGCCGCGATGCTCGCGAACGCCGGCATCGTGACGATCACCGTCACCGACGCGGGCGGCCCGAGCAACGCGCTCCCGCTCACGGTCGGCGCGCCGAGCCCGAACGGCCCCGTCATCCGCAACCTCAACCGGCCGCGCATCTTCATCGGCGCGCCGGACACGCGCGTCAACATCGCCGGCGAGCGCTTCGACCCCGCGGCGGTCGTCACGGTGGACGGCGCGCCGGTCGCCGCCGAGTTCCACCGCGCCGAGCTCGTGATCGCGACGATCCCCGCCGCCGTCCTCGCGGTGCCCGGCGCCCACGCGGTCCGCGTCGAGAACCCGCTCGCGGCGGGCGGCGCGAGCGCGCCGGCGAACCTCGAGAGCGTGCCGCTGCCGTTCCTGCCGCCCGTCGTCCTCGCCGCCGCCGGCGGCGCCATCTACGGCGTCGCCGCCGACGTGACCGCCGCCCACTGGGTCGACTGGAACACCGGCGACGTCTGGGAGGCGCCGCTCGCCGGCGGCCCGCCCGTCCGCGTCGCGATGGGGCAGGCGCGCCCGTTCGCGGTCGCTTCCGACGCCACCCACGTCTACTGGACGAACGAGGCGTTCGGCGTCGGCCAGGGCAGCGTCGCCCGCGCCCCCCGCGGCGGCGGCGCCGTCGAGGTGGTCGCGTCCGGCCTGAGCGGTCCGCACCGCCTCGTCGTCGACGCCACGCACGCGTACTTCTCGGAGGAGTGGTCCGGCCGCGTCGGGCGCGCGCCGCTCGCCGGCGGCGACGTCGAGCCCCTCGCCACCCAGGAGGGCGTCGGCGCCCTCGACGTCGACGCCACCCACGTCTGGTTCGCGGCGGGCGACCGCGCGAGCGGCCTGCTCCGCCTCGCCAAGGACGCGCCCCCGGGCACCGCCCCCGACGTCGTCGCCCGCAACCAGGCGGCCTACGACATCGACGTCGGCGCCGAGCGCGTCTGGTGGACGGAGCCCTTCCGCCGCAACGTCAGCAGCGTCCCGCTGGCCGGCGGGAACGCCGCGGTCTTCGCCCCCGGGCTCGGCGCGCCGCACTTCCTCGCCGAGCACGCCGGCTACGTCTTCTTCGGCGACCGCGGCAACACCGGGCTCTTCGCGGCGCCCGTCGGCGGCGGCGAGCCCGTGCTCGTCGAAGGCACCCACGCGCCGTGGGACATCGCCGAGTCCGCCGCCGGCGTGGTCGTCTCCAACAACCACACCGTGTTCTTCCTCGCCGACGCGCCCTGACGCGCCGCCGTCAGCCCCGGTAGATCGCCTCGAGGCGCTTGCGCGCGAGCACGAGCGCCTTGTCGAAGCGGCCCAGGCTCCGCCCCTTCAGCGCGGGCGACTTGTCGGCGAGCCGGCCGACGAGCGCCACGTCCCGGTCGATCTCCATCGCCAGGAACGCGCGCGTCAGCCCGAGCAGCAGCCCGTTGAGCCCCAAGCGCGCCCACGGCGACTTCAGCGAGTACGCGAGCGTCACCACGTCGGTCTCCTGCGCCGACACCGGCACGAAGAACACCCCGATGCGCAGCGCGTTCGGCCGCCGCGCGCGCGTGTCCGGGTCGAGCCAGTACTGCTCGTAGACCGCGTGGACCGGCGAGAAGCGCACCGTCCAGTCGTCGACGAACAGATCGCCCGCCCGCAGCTGGAACAGCGGGTTCAGCGCGCGCGGCAGCGGCTTCTGCGGACCCTCGTTGTAGACGCGCACCGTCGTGTCGGTCGCCGTCACCTCGCAGCGCACCTCGCCCATGCGCTCGAGCGGGTACCCGAGCAGCGCGTGCATCGACGGCGTGTGCTCCACCTCGATGAAGTTGTCGAGCACGACCTCGAGCGGCGCCTGGGCGCGGCGCCGCAAGCGCCCGACGAGCGACCAGCCGCCCACGTCGAGCGCGGGGAAGGCCGCGTCCGCGCCGGCCCGCTTCACCCAGACCGCGCCGTCGCGCTCCACCGCGTCGAACGCCTCCGCGCAGGGCTTCGCCGTCGCCGTGCCCGGGCTCTCGCCGCGCCCGTCCGCGGCCCAGCGCCAGCCGTGGTACGGACACACGACGCGCCCGTCCTCGACGCGCCCCTCGCTCAGCCGCATGCCGCGGTGCGGGCACACGTCGCTCAGCGCGCCGACACCCGTCCCCGTCCGGAACACGACCAGCTCGCGCCCGCACAGCCGCACCGCCGCCGGCCGCGCGCCGAGCTCGCGCGACAACAGCACCGGGTGCCAGTGGTCGAGCTCGGCCATCAGCCCCCCGCGATGTGCGCCGCGACACGCTCCGCCTCGGCGGCGATGTCGCGCAGCTGCCCCGTCAGCGGGTTGCGGAAGCCCACGAAGGAGAGCCCTCGCGCGACCTCTTCGCCGAAGCGGGGCGGCAGCCCGCGCGCGTCGAAGTCGACGCCCTCGACGAGGTCCGGCAGGCCCGTCCGGTAGCCCGTCGCCAGCACCACCGCGTCGAACGGCCGCGCCGTCCCGTCGACGAAGCGCACCTCGTCCGGCGCGAACCCCGCGACGTCCTTCGCCACCGCGATCTTCCCCTGCCGGACGAGATCGATCGTCCCGACGTCGATCAGCGGAATGCGTTTCTTCTCGAGCACTTGCGAGACGGGTCCGAGCGCGGGCCGCTCGATGCCCCAGCGCGACAGGTCGCCGACGGCGCGGTTCAGCGTGAACAGCGAGACGCGGTCGGCCACCCTGGGCGGCAGCCGCGAGAACAGGTACAGCGACGTGATCTGCGCCGGGATGCCGAACACCTCCCGCGGCACGACGTGCACCGGACCGCGGATGGACAACGTCGGCTGCGCGCCGTGCTCCCACAGGTCGAGCGCGATCTCCGCGCCCGAGTTGCCGCTGCCGACCACCAGCACCCGTTTTCCCTTGTAGGGCGCGCCGTTACGATACGCCGAGCTGTGCACCACGGGGCCGCCGAGCTCGCCGGGCCACGCCGGAACGTGGGGCACGCGGTTGTAGCCGGTGCACACGACGACGGCGCGCGCCGGGTACGTCCGCGCCGCCGTCTCGACCTCGCCCGGCCGGATGCGCCGGACCAGCTCGCCGAAGCGCGGCGCGATCTCGAAGCGGCGCGCGTACGCGTCGAGGTAGGCGACCACCTCGTCGCGCGACGGGTAGCGCGGCGCCTCGTCGGGGAACGGCGCCATCGGCAGCGCCGAGTGCCGCTTCACCGTGTGCAGGTGCAGGCGCTCGTAGTGGTTGCGCCACGACGAGGCCACCGCCGAGGCGCGCTCGAGCACCACGAACGGCACGCCGCGCGCCCGCAGGCACGCGGCCGTGGCGAGCCCCGCGGGGCCCGCGCCGACGACGACCACCTCACCGGCCATCGAACGCCTCCCGGAAGCGCTCCATCTCGAGGCGCATCGACTCGCCTCCGCTCGCGAGGCGCACGGGCGCGCCGCTCACGCGCGCCTCGAGAACGTAGGACGGCCGCCTGCCCTGCCCGGTCGCCCGAACCTCGACGTCGTCGACCGCGTCGAGCGCGATGCACCGCACCCTCGCGAAAGGCCAGTACAGCCGGCGCTCGCAGCGCACGAGCGCGCCGGCCTCGATCGACACCGTCACGCGGCTGTACATGCCGAGCGCCATCAGAACGCCGAGCAGCAGCGGCATCGCGGCGCCGGCCCACGTCCAGACGGTGGCCTCCTCGACGCGCCGGTAGACGACGCCGTCGCCCGTCGGCGCGTTCAGCGCCCTCGCGATGGCGTTCATCTGGTCGCACGGCGCCACCATGAGATGCCGGCCGTCGCGCACCTTCAGGCCGCACGTGTGCTCGCCCGCCGTCCGCTGCCGCGGCCCGCGGAAGTGGTACGCCACGACCTGCTCGCCGCGCGCGATCGTCGCCGCCTCCTCGACGGTGCCGACCGTCTCGTCCTCGATGTGGGCGCAGCGGACGTCCTCGCCCTGCCAGCGACAGACGAACTCCGAGCGTTTCACCGACAGCAGCGCGATCGCGAGCGAGATCACCGCGAAGAGGGCGAGCGCCGGCAGCGGAAAGCGGGTGACGAAGACGTGCATGGGTCGCGAGCATACGCCGCGGGGCACGCCCTGCGAAGCGGCCAGACGCTCCACGAAAGCATCCGCGGCGAGACCAGCGCCTGCGCGCCCTCGAAGAGCGTCGCCAGGCCGAGGGCGACGGCGAGCCGACCGCCCGCGCGGGTCAAGTGGCCCGTCGAGCTCGTCTCGAGGAGCCCCGGCGGGGAGCGCCCCGGAAGGCGGCCTCGCAGCCGGCGGCTCATTTCAGCCGACCATGTCAGAGGGTGTTCCCATGAAAATGCCTGCTGCGCGAACCGCTGACCGGCTGCGCCCGCGGCGACATTTTCATGGGAACGCCCTCTCAGGTCGTCATGACGTCGACCGCGCGCCCTCGCGGCGCACGAACGCGCGCCGCCCCGCCCACAGATGCCAGATCGCCAGCGCGAACACACCCGTCGCGAAGATGCCGATGTAGATCGTTCCGAGCGAAGGCAGGCTCGACGTCGTGAAGTTCGCGATCTGTTTCGTCCCGAAGATGGCTGGAGTGAAGCCCGGCACCTTCATCGGCGCGTCGGGGTCCAGGTTGTGTCCGTATTCGTAGAGCTTGTAGACGAACCGGAACATCGAGAACGCCGAGAAGTACGCCGTGGCGACGAGCAGGTCGATCAGCGCACGCACGTTGCCGATGGCCGCGACCCGCAGTGCGAGGATGCCCAGCGCGCCGAGCGCGAAAGGGATCCAGTCGAGGTCGCTGAGCTCGGCGCGGTCGAGCTTCCGCATCCCGATGTAATGATTGAGGATGTTGACCTCCTGCAGATCGGCGCCGTCGCGCCCGCCCTCCAGCGTGTACGAGTAGATGTCGATCGACAGCCCCTTGGGATACTGCGGCGCCTGCATGTCGATGCTCCACAGCGGCTCCGTGAAGCTCAGGGCGAGCGGGATGACCAGCAGCGCCAGCAGCAGGCGCGCGCTCAGGAAGAGCGGGCGATCCAGGAACTCGTAGAACTTGTCGAGCGAGCGTCGCACGACGCACCCCCTTCTCGTCGATCAGCCGACGGCGTCCATCCGCCGGAAGCGCCGGCTCGCGAGCAGCATCGCGCCGATGCCGAGCAGCGCCGGCCAACCGACGCCGATCACCAGCGCCCACGTCGGACCGAGGCGGTTGGCGAGCCAGAATCCCACCGGGCCCAGGATCGAGAGCTGCGGGTCCACGCCGGCGAGCAGCGCCACGCGCGCCGCCTCCACCGGATTGAGCGCGGCGAGCGCGAACACCGTCTGCGGCGGCAGCGGCGTCTTCAGCAGCAGGCCGATCAGCACGAAGTCGTGCAGCGCCGCGCTCGCGAGCCAGACCACCAGCGCGTAGACGACCGCCCGTTCCTCGGTCGGCGCCAGCGTCGACAGCCACACGCCGAGGCCGGTGAAGGCCACCACGAGCGCGGCGAGGATGGCGAACGAGCGCACGGTCAGGCCGACCACCGTCGGGTCGTGCTCCACCAGCGCGCCCCAGACGATCGCACCGGCGAGCAGCACCGCGACGGGCCCGAGCAGCAGCGCCGTGCGCGACGCGACCAGCCCCCAGAACCACTCGCCGCGCCGCACCGGCTGGGCGAGCATCAGCTCGAGCAGGCCGGACGACCGCGCGCGCACGACGCTCTGACTCGTCGCCACCAGCGCCACGCCGGGCATCGCGAGCACCGCCACGTTCACCACGTTCAGCACCACGCGCGAGATGCCGGTGAAGCCGAGCACGCTCGACTCGCGCAGGCCGAGCCATACGAACAGACCGAAGAGCGCGGCGTAGACGAGCGCCACCGCCATCATCCAGCGGGATCGCAGGGCGGCGAGCAGGTCGAGGCCGGTGAAGGTGCGCAGGCGCGCGGCGGTCGTCATCGGGGAGCTCCCTGCCGCTCGCGCAACGCGGCGTCGAGCGCGTCGAAGGTCATGCCATCGCCGCCGCGCCCCGCCGCCACGCCGTATCCCATCGGGGTGCTGGCGCCGAAGCGGAAGCGGGCCTCGACGGCGGGCAACCACGCGCCGGAGGCCTCGTCGGTGACCCAGATCGCCTTCGGCGCGGGCTCGTCCCGCAGGTGCAGGACGAGGCAGCCGATGTCGTCGAACCAGCGACGGCGACCGTCCGCGCCCACGATCTGCGCCGCGTGGCGGTCGTCGCTCAACGCCATGCGGCACTCGTCGCAGCTCTGCCGGTTCCACACCGGCGAGGCGGGCTCGAGCGCCGTCGAGCACGCGGCCAACACGAAGGCCCACATCCATGCCATCGGCGATCGCATCAGTGCAGCCCGATCCCGTGCAGGTCCTCGGGGGCGTCGCCGTCGCGCAGCAACGCGCCGAGCGCGCCGTCCCGCGCGACCACGCCGTCGCGGAGCTCCACGAAGCGCTGCACGAGCTGCAGCACCTCCTCGACGCGGTGCGAGCACAGCAGCACGACGTCGGACGCCGGACGCTCCGCCACCTGCTCGAAGAAGCTGGCGCGCGCCGCGGCGTCGAGGTTCGCCGTCGGCTCGTCGCAGATGAGCACGCTCGCCGGCGAGGCCAGCGCGAGCGCCGCCAACAGCTTCTGCTTCATGCCACCCGACAGATCGCGGAAGCGCTTGCGCGACTGCGCGTCGAGGTCGAGCCCCAGGCGCTCCGCGCGCGCGCCGACGTCGCCGGGGCCGATGCCGCGCAGCCCGCTCCAGGACCGCACGAGCGAAGCGACCGGCACGTCGATCGGCGGCGCGATCTGCGGCACGTAGGCCACGTGCGCGAGCGCCTCCACCGGCGAACGCGCCACGTCGACGCCCTCGATCAGGACGCGCCCGTCGACGCGCACCAGCCCCATGATCGCGCGCAGCAGCGTCGTCTTGCCCGAGCCGTTGGGGCCGACGAACGCCACGCGCTCGCCCGGCTGAACGTCGAAGGTGACGTCGCGAAGCGCCACGAGCTTGCGGAACTTCTTCGAGACGCCGTCGATGCGGATCTTCGGCTTCACGGCCAGGACCTCGTGGTTCGGGGCTCCGGGTCGCGCAGCAGGACGCGGGAGCCGAAGAGAGGCACGGCGGATGCCATCGCGTCGATGACACCCATCGCCACGCCCTCGCGGAAGAACTCGAGCTCGGGGTGGTTGGCGACCAGCGTGCGCGACAGCGCCCGCACCTCGAACGGCACGTCGCCGATCCGGTCGCGGTCGAGGTCGTACCCCTCGTAGTCCGTCCAGAAATTGCCGGGGGCGTCGAGCGGCGGCAGCTCCCGCGCGCCCTCGACCTCGACCACGCTCATGTTGTGGACGAAGTCGTTGCCGCGCACGTGCACCCCGTCGCTCCGGCCGTGCAGCCGCAGCGCCATGCCGTTGAGGGCGAGGCGGCTGCCGACCACGCGGACCGGCGCTTCCGGCATGCGCGGCGCCCGGTCGAAGTAGATGCCGGTGGTGTTGGCGACGACCGAGGCGCGGCTGATCGTGACCGACTCGCTCTCCTTCAGGCCGATGCCCATGCCCGCCGCGCCGCGCGCGCCGGCGACCACCGTGTCGTCGATGGCGACACGCGTCGAGTACATGACGAAGATGCCGACCACGTTCTCCTCGAACGTGCCGCCCTCGATGGTGACGTCGTCGGCGTGCATCAGATGGGTGCCGTAGCGGGAGCGGCGCACCGCATTGTCGACGAGGGCGACGCGGCGCGAGTACCACACCACGACGTCGCGCGCGCGATCGACCTCGCAACCGCGGACGGTCGAGTCCTCGACCTCCCAGAGCTTGATGGCGTCTCCCAGGAGGGCTTCGGGATCGTCGCCGCCGAGGCCGGTGACGCGCACGCGGTCGAGCTCGCAGCGCTTGCACTGCTGCAACGCGACGCCGAAGAGCGTGTCGTCGATCGCGAGTCGCCGCAGCACGATGCTTTCGCCGGTGGCGCGCACGCCGGCGTCCTCGGTGGTGCTGCGCCGGCCGCTGCGCCGGATCTCGAGGTTGTCGACGAGCACGTCGCGCGCCTCGATGCGCAGCACGTCGCCCTGGCCGCTGCCGCGCAGGACCGCCCCGCGCTCGCCCAGCAGCCTCACCGGACGCCGGATCTCGAGGTCGCCCTCATACACGCCGGCCCGCAGGTGGATCGCGTCGGTGGCGGGATCGGCGAGCGCGGCGCGCAGCGCGGGCATCGTCGCGACCGTCGTCGCGGCCTCGGGCGGAGGCACGTCGCCCGGTCCGGCCAGTGTCAGCAGGCCGGCGATGGCAAGGAGCGGAGTCATGCGGTGTGACTCAGAGCGACTTGAGATACGCGACCAGCGCCGGCAGCTCGGTCTGCGGGTCCACGCCCTGGGCGGGCATGGGCGTCAGGTGCTCGGCGAGCAGCTTCTTGGCGACCGGGTCCTGCTTGAGCATGGCATCCGGGTTGAGGATCATGCGCTGGACCCACGGCACCGAGCGACGCGACAGCACCCCCTTCAAGCCGGGACCGACGAGCTTCGTCTCGTCGATCCGGTGGCAGGCGACACACCCCTTGCCGGCGAACAGGGCCTTGCCCTTTTCGATCTCGGCCGGATCGTCGCTCACCGTCAGCGGCGCGATGGTGATGCTCTCCGGGCCGTCGGGGCCGACCGCCACCTCGGCCGCGGGCGCCGCCTCGGGGGCGGCGGCGGGCGCGGTGCCCTTCGCCGGAAGCTGGTAGGCGGCCAGCTCCTCGGGGCTGGGGATCGCGAGCGGGTCGTCAGCCGGCGGGGCGCTCTTCGAGCAGCCGAGGGCCGCCAGACCAAGGGCGAATGCAAGCGTGCGGTACATCTCCGATGGCTCCTACAGGGCCGCCGACGCCGGCTTCACCAGGAAGTAGCCGGCCATCTCGAGGTGCAGCGCCGAGCAGAACTCGGTGCAGTACATCGGGAACACACCGGGCCGGTCGGCGACGAAGGTGACGTTCTCGTGCTTGCCCGGCTCGAGGCTGACGTTGATGTTGTGCATGTTCAGCGAGAAGCCGTGCACCTGGTCGTCGGCCTGCTCGAGGCTGGTGATGTGCAGGTGCACGGTGTCGCCCTCGTTGACCTCGACACGGTCCGGCGTGAAGTGGCTGCGGATGGCAGTCATGTAGACGTGCACGTCCCGGCCGTTGCGCTCGATGCGCTCCTTGCCCGCCTCGACGCGGTGGGGGTCCGGCTGGTGGGTGAACGGGTTGACGCCGACGTCGTACTTGTAGATCGGCTTCAGCTTGTCCATGGCGATCATCTGCGAGTAGTGCGGCTCGCCGATGGCGATCGGCATGTCATAGAGCAGCTTCATCTTCGGGCCGCTCGCGTCGATCAGCTGGAAGTTCTGCGGCTTGAGCGGGCCGACGTTGCTGAAGCGGTCGACCGACATCTTGTTCATGGCCACCACCCACTTGCCGTCCGGGCTGACGGTGTCGCCCTCGGCGGCCATGATGTGACCGATGTTGTAGTGGACGGGGAGCTTCTCGACGACCTTCATGTCGGCCATCGACCACTTGGCGACGACCGTCTCGATGAAGACGGAGGTGTAGGCGAAGCCCTTGTCGTCGAACACCGTGTGCAGCGGGCCGAGGCCGATCTCCACCTGGCCGCGGATGGTGTCCTTGAAGCCGAGGATGGGCACGCCGTAGGCGTCCTTGCCCTCGAAGCGCTTCTGCGCGATGGCATCCTTGATCTTCGAGAACTCGTAGACGGTGGCATGGGTGTCGAGCTTGCCGCCGACGACGATGCCGGTGCCGTCCGGCGTCACGTCGCAGCCGTGCGGGCTCTTCGGCTCGCCGACCAGCGTCAGCACACCCTCCTCGGCCGCGGTCTGCAGCGGCAGGACGCGGACGCCCTTGATCTCGACCGTCTTCCCGGCGGCGACGAGCTGCTCCGCCTTCTTCCAGTCGATGATGTGCAGGTAGTCCATGTCGTTCTTCGACGCGCCCGACTCGAGCGGCGGGTTGCCTTCGAGGATGCCGCCGGTCGCCAGCTCGGTGTTGAACGAGTTGATGAACACATACCCGTCGGACACCTTCTTGCCGGCGTCGGCCAGGTCCTGCGTGTAGGGCGGCAGCTCGACGGCCCAGCTGCCCTTCTCGTCGATGCGACCCTTCTGCTTGTCGAACTTCCAGAACATCGCGAGGCCGCGGTACTTCGTCGCGTACTCGCTGATCGGCACGTAGTCGCGGCCGAGCGGCGTCGGGTACTGGCTCGTCTCGATGATGTAGTTGGTGTTGGGATCGACGAAGGCGCCGCCGTGGTCGCTGCCGATGAGCGGGTTGGCCACGATCTGCTTGGTCATGAAGTCCGACAGGTCGATGACCGCGACGCGCGCGCTCGACTTGTCGTTGACGAACAGATACTTGCCGTCGTAGTCGCCCTCGGTCTCCGAGAGATTCGGATGGTGGACGTCGGCCCAGGTGATGTCGCGGCCCTCCTGCCGGCCGCCGGCGAGCACTTCCTTGGCGCCCTGGGACCCGTAGCCCCATCCCTGCCACGGCTCCGGCGTGAAGACGCCGATCACCTTGAGCATGCGCATCGAAGGCACGCCGATGGCGAGGACCTGCCCGCCGTGGCCGCCCGAGGCGAAGATCATGTAGTCGTCGCCCTTGCCGCCCCGGGTGTAGGTCTTGAGGGCGGCCTCGACGTCGTTTTCGTCGAGCCCGCGCTCCTTCATCAGATCGCGCACGGAGACGCGGCCGCTGGCGGCGGGGGCGGCGGTTTCGGACTGGCATCCCGTCAGCGCGACGCCGGCGAGGGCGCAGCCGAGGGTGGCGGGGCGTGCGATGCGAGCGAACGGGTCCACGGCGCACTCCATTCGAGAGGAACGGCGACCAGCGGCTCTCCGCCGCCGGCAGGGCAGAGGGCAATGACCATGCCAGCACCCAATGCCTAGTGCGGTCTCGAAGGACGTTACGGGTGGGTATCGCGGAGGGGGTGGCGCGTTCCCGCGAAGAGGCGCCTGGGACGAGTGGGGTGCCCCACTAGGGCACGACGCGGCGCCCGTTGAGGATCATGGAGCGCATGAGCTGGCGGGAGCTGGCGTCGAAGCCGGCGTCGAGGTCCTGCCAGTCGGTCTCCACGAGCCAGAGCCGGCCGGCGCCCGAGTTGACGTAGGCCAGCGAGACCGTGTTGGCGTTCCAGCCGCCCAGGCGCGTCATCGGCACGTTCCAGCCGCTCATGTCCGTGCCGCAGCCGAAAGCGTCCGCCTGCACCGGCAGACCGCCGTTGGCGATCCAGAAGGGATCGTTGAGGCTGAACCGGGCGGGGGGATTGATGGCGTCGCTGCATCCGCCGGTGAACGCACCCTGGGTGACGTTGGCGTTGAAGACGCGGTTGTAGACGTCGTCGCTGACCGAGTGCTCGGTGATGACGATGCCGCCCGCGTCGATGTAGGCGCGGAACGCGGGGCCGTTCACGTTGCCGATGCCGGAGCGCGTGACGAGCACCGCCTGGGTGTTCGCGTCGGGCGCGCAGCCCTCGACCACGTTCACGCCGTCGCCCGGATCGACGAACGTGGCCACGTTGCGCGCGCTCGCCCCGCAGCGCATCAGGTTCGGTCGGGGCGGGCCCGCGTCGAGCCGCCAGCAGTAGTTGACCGCGCCGCAACCGTGATCGCTCACGTAGGCCGAGTACGAGCAGCCGACCTGGCCGCAGTCGTAGGGGCCGTCGGCGGGCAGGACGAAGTCGTCGGGCCGGCCTTCGCCTCGGCAGAACTGTTCGTCGCCCCACCCGTCGTAGAAGGCGCGGCGGTTGAGCTGGCCGTCGACCGTCGAGCAGCCGTACTCGGCGGGCACACCGCCGAAGAGCTGCGCGCACGCCTGCACGCACGAGACCGGGCGCAGGCCGGGCGTCCCCCAAGCCGGGCCCGCGTCGACGCGGAAGCTGCCGACCGGGCCGACCCGGCGCTCGTCGAAGCACTCGGCCGAGCAGCCGTCGCCGTCGGCGTTGCCGCCGTCGTCGCACTCCTCGCCCGGATCGACGTCGCCGTCGCCGCAGCGCGGCACGACGCAGCGGCTGTCCCTGCAGCGCTGCCCTTGCGCGCAGTGCGCGTCGACGCGGCACTGGTCCGCCGTCAGGCAGCGCACGCCGGCGTCCTCGGCGTGCACGCAGTTGTGCTGGCCGCGCGGCCGAGCCGGACACTGGGCGAGGCCCGCCTCGCCGCCGACACAGGCCACGTCGTCGAGCCAGATCGGATCCACGCCGCCGCCGAAGTTCGGGAGCGCCTGACTGGCCCCTGGGAAGCCGAGCTGCCGGCAGACGACGTCGGCGTCGTTCAGGTCCCACAGGTCGTCGCAGACCGTGCCCCACCGGCCCTCGAAGTGAACCTCGACGCGGCCGTGGCTCGGCCCGTCGCCGGCGGCGAGACGCACCGCGCCCTCGGCCGGCGGCGGCGTGAAGCCGCAGTACCGCAGCTGGCACACGGGCGTCGGCGGCAGGTTGAAGACGAAGTACGGACCGCAATTGCGCACCTGGATGTCCGCGCTCCAGAGGCACTCGTCGCCGGACCAGTTGAAGCAGGCGCGGCGGCCGACGACGCCGTCGGCGACGGCCGGGTAGGCGCCCTGCATCCAGCCGGGCGCGTCGGTGCCGCACGCGTACTCCGGCGGCGGCTGGTTCGGCATGCGATCACCCGCCGCGCCGACGAAGCGGTACCAGCCCGGCTGCCAGTCGCCCTGGTCGCAGATCTCGACGCCGTCGTCGCCGTCGTTGAACGTCACGTTGCGGTCGTCCTCGCCGAGCTCGCGGTAGTCCTGGCACGGATCCGGCGCGGCGTCCGCGCAGACGCCCTCGACGCAGACCTGGCCGGCGCGGCAGTGCGCGTCGACGCCGCACTCGCCGTCGCCGAGGCACTCGCCCTCGAAGCAGCGCCCGCCCTCGCCGCAGTGCGCGTCGAGCCGGCACTCGCCCTCGCCGAGGCAACGCACGCCCGCGTCCTCCGCGTGCACGCAGTTGTGCTGCCCGCGCGGCTGCGCCGGGCAGCGCGCGAGGCTGTCCTCGTTGCCGACGCAGGACACGTTGTCGAGCCAGATGGGGTCCGCGCCCCCGCCGAAGCTCAGGAAGGCCTCGGCCGCGCCGACGAAGCCGAGCTGCCGGCAGACGACCTCGGCGTCGTTCATGTCCCAGGCGTCGTCGCACACGGTGCCCCAGCGGCCGTCGAAGTGAATCTCGACGCGGCCGTGACCATCGCCCTCGCCGCCGGCAAGGCGGACGTCACCGTCGGCGTCGGGCGGGCCGCAGACCACGTCGTAGGCGACCGGGACGTTGCAGCCGTCGGGCTGCCAGTTCATGTCGAGGGCGTCGGGGAGTTGCTCGAAGACGTCGCAGTCGAAGTCGGGGTCCCTCGCGCGCAGGTCTTCGCACCGGCCCTCGTCCCACGAGCGCGCGACGCCCAGGCCGAAGAGCGCGCAGGCGGCGTGGGCGCAGGTCTCGGCGTCCCCGCAGGCGTTCCAGCCGTCGCAGTCGCCCTCGTGGCCGAAGCCACGCGTCGCGCCGAGGGCCGGCCCCTCGACCAGGCAGTCCGCCGAACAGCCGTCGCCCGGCTCGCGGCCGCCGTCATCGCACGTCTCGCCTTCGTCGACGTCGCCGTCGCCGCAGATGTCGCAGGCGTCGCCCTCGTCGGCCTCTCCGTCGCAGTCGTTGTCGAGGCCGTCGCAGATCTCGTCGGCCGGCTCGCCGGGCGTGCCCTCGCAGATCACGCCGTCGTCGCCGCAGGCCTGCCGGCCTCCGACGGCGCACTCGCCGACGCCGATCCGGCAGGGCTCGCCGACGCCCGCGACGTCGTCGGCCACGCCGTCGCAGTCGTTGTCGACGCCGTCGCAGATCTCCCGAGCGGGATTGCCGGCCGCCGCGTCGCACATGACGTCGCCCTCGGCGTTGCAGGCCATCAGGCCGGGGGTGGCGCACGCACCCACGCCGGTCGTGCAGGGCTCGCCGACGCCCGCGACGTCGTCGGCCACGCCGTCGCAGTCGTTGTCGACGCCGTCGCAGATCTCCCGAGCGGGATTGCCGGCCACCGCGTCGCAGACGACGTCGCCCTCGGCGTCGCACGCCGTCAGGCCCGGCGTGGCGCATGCACCCACGCCGCTGTCGCAGGGCTCGCCGACGCCCAGGGCGTCGTCGACCTCGCCGTTGCAGTCGTTGTCGAGGCCGTCGCAGAGCTCGGCCGCGGGCGCGCCGGGCTGCGCGTCGCAGGTCACGCCGCCGCCGGCCGCGTCGCAGACCAGGACGCCGGACGCCGCGCAGGCGCCGACGCCGGCGGCGCAGGCGCCGCCGAGCGTGGGGAAGTCCTCGTCGATCGCGCCGTCGCAGTCGTCGTCGACGCCGTTGCAGCGCTCGGCCGGGCCCTCGCAGGGCGTCCAGTCGCCGCCGACGCAGCGGGTCGTGCCGGCGCAGCCGTTCGCCGCGCACGCGTCTTCGGTCCCCTCGTCGCAGGGGATCGCGCCGCCGGCGCCGCCTTCGCCGCCGGCGCCGCCTTCGCCACCGGCGCCGCCTTCGCCGCCGGCGCCGCCTTCGCCGCCGGCGCCGCCTTCGCCGCCGGCGCCGCCTTCGCCGCCGGCGCCGCCACCGCCCGCGCCGCCTTCGCCACCGGCGCCGCCACCACCGGCGCCGCCACCGCCCGCGCCGCCTTCGCCACCGGCGCCGCCACCGCCCGCGCCGCCTTCGCCACCGGCGCCGCCACCGCCGTCGGACTGCGGGAGGGTGCCTCCGTCGTCGCCACCCGAGCCGCCGGCATCGTCCCCCTGTTCGGGACACCCCGTCAGCCACAGCGCGGCCATCGCCACGAGCCACGGCCCGCCGAATCGCGTCGTTCGCATCACACCCCCGGATCGCTCGCAACCGACGCAACGAAATGTCGCGTATTTCTCGGGAGATTGGCTCTCGAGGCCGTGAACTTCAAGGCGGATGCGCCAGGGCTCGCGCCTGGCGAGTGCTCGGGGATTGCCGGATGCGGCCCGGCGTCCTGCGCGGGCGGGCGAGGCGACGTCCGCCGGGGACGGAGCGCTCGTCAGGCGGGGTCGATGCGAGGTGGGACGAACGGCCGGCGGTCGCCTCGATCGGCCGCTCGAGCGGCTCGCACGACTCGGGGGGCGCCCGCCCTTTCGCGCGAGCGACGTGCCGATCTCCGCAGCGATCGCAGACAGCGGCCTCGCAGCGCGCGCCCGTGGGCAGCCAGGGCAGGCGGTTGTCGGCCATGTCTCCGAACGCGAGGCGGCGCCGGGGTGCCTTCAGCGCTGACATCGGCTCCCTCCTCTCTTGTGTCGTGGACACGAATCCCGTGGGACAGCGCCCGACGCTGCTCGTGCTTGACTTGCGCGTCGCGACTCGGATAACTCGTCTCATGCCGGTGACTCCGGCATCCCAGGACGAGGTGAAGGAAGAGATGTCGTTCGTTCCTTGCCTATCCGGTTTGCACCGAAACCGCGACCCGGATCCGATGGACCAAGGATCGGGCGCGGTCCGCGATGTAGGTGCGCTGGTGGTTCACGCGCGCGGCTGAATCGTCACGGTGAACTCCGCGATCCCATCCGGTACCCGCGTGACGATGCGCCGCGCCGCATAGTGCCAGACCGATTGCGCCGACGACCCCCCGATATCTGCTGAGTCGACGACGCCTTTGTCGTCGTGCAACTCGACTTCCAAGCGCCCCCGCGTCAGCTCGATGCGCACATTGCTGTTGGTCGTGCCGCGGATGATCTCGATCTCGCCGCCGTCTGCGCGCTGCCGGTACCGCGTGGTCATGCTGTTCTCCACCCGCGTCTGCTGGCTATCTGGTGCCGCCGCCATGCTTGCCTCCTGGTGCGCCCGCGCGCAGGGGGCAGTCTACTCGGCGGCGCCCGTCGGAAGAACTGGAACGGCCACGTCTGCGGGCAACGCGCTCACGTTCTCGCGCACGCGTACCCGTCCCCGATAGTGGTCCTCGTACGTCACCGGTCCGACCTGCGTCCCGATCTGCAGGAGCGTCCTGAACGACGCCATGCGCGAGAAGCGCCGGTTGAAGCGGTAGATGTACTCGTTGAGGTACGTCTGCAAGTGCTTCTTCCTGATGGCGCCGTGGAACGTGCCGTGAATCCACGCCTTCAAGTTGCTGATGACGAGATGGACGAGGGGGACCCAGCCCTCGATCTTCGCCGAGTCCTTCTTCGTCACCATCGGCAGGTGGACGTAGCCGAGGCGCGACAAGTTCCCGAAGCTCGCGTCGCCGTCGGTCAAGATCACGGTGCCGGGCTCGATCCAGTCCTGCACGAACTGGTCGATGGTCTCGGCCTTCCGGTTTGGCACCTTCCGTAACCGGATGCGGCCTGCGTAGAAGCTCTGCTTCGTCTTCTCGTTGATGTTCTCGGGCGGCTTGCCCTCACGTACTTCGACCGCGACCAGCACCATCGTCTTCTTCGTCTTGCCGTGTCCGAGGCCCTTGGTCCGGCCGCCGACGAAGGCGACGTCGAACTCGACTGAGTGCTCGCCGCCGATCTTCTCCGCGCGCGGCCGCGTTGTTCCGGCGCGGAGCTTCCGCAAGAGCATGTAGGCCGTCTCGTAGCGGTTGATCCCCAGCTGCTTCTTCAGCTCAAGCGCGGAGAAGCCCGACGTCTGCGCCGAGAACAGGTACGCCGCCCAGAACCAGTAGCGGAGCGGGATCTTCGTGCGGTGCATCATCGTGCCCGCGGTGAGGCGCGCTTGGTGGCGGCAGGAACGGCACTCGAACACGAGCGGTCGCGAGGCGTTCCGGTACGGCTCGTCGGCGATGCCGCACTTCGGGCAGACGAAGCCGTCAGGCCAGCGCACCTGTTCGAGGTAGCGCCGGCAGGCCACCTCGTCGGGGAACATCGTCTGGAAGTCGAGCAGAGTCGTCGGCGCACGGGGGAGCGGATTCGGGCGCACGTCCATCGTTCGCCTCGCGGGGCAGTCAGCGAGACGTTCAGTTTGCGCACGCCGGAGGGCCGCGGCAAGGCGGGGATTGCGCCGGCTACACTTGTAGTTCTCGGCACTTAGCACACTTTTTCCCGCTTGCGCTGTCTCGTGCGACGCGCGAGACTGGCTAAGTCCTTGACTTGAATTCGGAATCGCCGCCCAGACGGCCGAAGGAGGGGCGAGGAAGAAAGGTGGGTCCGGTCGGTTGCCGCCGACCGGACCCGAAACTAGACCGCGCTGGGACAAGCAGCAGCGTCCAGGCAAACGGAATTCTCCCGGATTCCGTGGCGTTCTGCAAGTCCCGGCGTACCGACCGCCGCCTTTTCAGGCGTGCTGGAGGTGCGCGTCATGCGCCCCAAAACTGATGTCGTCGCGACGGCTGCGGCCGTAGCGGCATACTTCTGCCAACTGGCCGATCTGCCCTGCGTCAAGCAAGCGTACATCGGCCGCGCGCGCAATCCCGACAATCGTGAGGCGGGGCACCGCCGGGGAGGGAAGTACCACGTCCTGTTCGTCGTGGACTGGGTCGGCGGCCACCGCCTCGCCCAACGGATCGAGACCGCCGCGCTGGAACTCGTCGCCGGACACCCGAAGCTCGGGAACAAGGCCCGCGACGGGCGGGGCGCGTGGCGGCGAGGTGCCCAGGCGCTCTACGTCGTGATCAAGACGACGTGGCCGATGACGCGGCTCTGCATGACCCCCGTCGGACGCTGCCGCGTTCGCGACGTGCTCGCCGAGACCATCAAGGCTCGCCGGGTCTGACTCGGGTTTCGCCATTCAGGCGGCTTCGTCTCGCGTGATCGTCGGCGGTGATGTCGTGGCGGACGCGGGTTCGGGTCGGCCCCAGCCCATGTTCTGCAAGTTGTTGGAATTCAAGGCCGGATCCCAAATTCCGCTT
>CAUJDF010000026.1 GCA_963169045.1 Myxococcota bacterium | reverse complement strand
CTGGGGGGGGCACCCTGGCGGGTTCGTGGTTGCCCTCGCGGCGCCCCCCCGCCCCGCCCGCCCCCGGGGGGGCGTCGCGGCCGCCCTCCCCGACGCCGCGGATGCGCGACTCGAGGCCGAGCTCGTGGGCGGCCTCGGCGTGCGCGTCGACGCGCGGCAGGAAGATCAGGGCGGCGAGGTGGAGCACGCGCGGTTTCTACCACGCGTCGGTGGCGCCCGGGAGCGCCGCCGCGCATCATCGCCGCGTGCGACGCCTCATCGCCTGCTGCCTGCTCACGGCCGCCCCCGCGCGCGCCGAGCGCCCGCTCTGGCTCGATCGCCCCGATCTGCACGCCCACTTCTGGCTCAGCTACGGGCTGTCGCTGACGTTGACCGAGGTGCTCGAGGGCCCCGCGCCGGCCTGGGGGCCGGACCTCGGCACCGGGCGCGCGCTCGCGATCTCGACGGCGGGCGTGGCCGCGCTCGGATTGTTCAAGGAATTCGCGGTGGACGACGAGGTCGGATCGGGGGATCTGCTGGCGGACGCGCTCGGGCTGCTGGCCAACGCGGCCGTTCAGCTCCTGATCGATTTCTGAGCGCGCTTCTTGGGCGCCGGCGTGGCGCCGAGGGCGTGGCTGAGGAGCTCGCGGGCGTTGGCGCGCATGGCCTCGGTGATGCGAGCGCCGCCGAGCATGCGCGCGAGCTCCTCGACGCGCGCGTCGGCGTCGAGGAGCGTGACCTCGCTGCGGGTGCGGTCGCCGTCGACGCGCTTGTGCACGTGCAGGTGGCGCTGTCCGAAGGCGGCGATCTGCGGCAGGTGGGTGATGCACAGGGCCTGGCGCCGCGTGCTGACGGCCTCGAGCTTGCGGCCGATCGCCTCGGCCGTGGGGCCGCCGACGCCGGTGTCGACCTCGTCGAACACGTAGGTGGCCACGGGGTCGCGCTCGGCGATGACGCGCTTGACGGCGAGCATGAAGCGGGACAGCTCGCCGCCGCTGGCGATGCGGTGGAGCGGCGCGGGCGCCTCGCCGGGGTTGGCGCTCATGAGGAGCTCGACGCGGTCGGCGCCGCGGTTGCCGACGACGCGGTCGCCGACGCGCACCCCGCTCGTCAGCGGCTCGAAGCGGACCTCGAGCGTCGCGCCGCCCATGCCGAGATCGGCGAGCTCGGCACCCACGGCGGCGGTGAAGCGGCGGGCGCCCTCCCGCCGCGCGGCGCCCAGCACGTCGGCGGCGCGCAGCAGCTCGACGGCAGCGCCGCCGCGCGCCCGCTCGAGCTGCTCGAGCGTGTCGTCGACGTTCGCCAGGCCGTCGAGCTCGCCTTGGATGGCGTCGCGGCGCGCGATCACGTCGGCCAGCGTCGCGCCGTGCTTGCGACGCAGGCGCGCGAGCTGGGCGAGGCGCGTCTCGACGGCGTCGAGGCGCTCGGGATCGGCGTCGAGGTGCTCGGCGTGCCGTCCCACGGTGCGCGCCGCGTCGTCGGCGAGCGCGTGGGCGGTGCGCAGGTCGTCGGCCACGGCGCGCAGCGCCGCATCGAAGCCGGCGAGCGTCTCGGCGTGCCGCAGGGCCTTCGCCAGCGCGCCCACGGCGCCGCCATCGTCGCCGGACAGCAGCGCCTCGACGCTGGCGGCGGCGTCGCGGATCTTCCCGGTGTTGCGCAGCCGGTGGCGCTCCTGCTCGAGGTGCTGCTCTTCGGCGGCGTCCTTCAGGTTCGCGGCCTCGAGCTCCTGGAGTTGGAACCTGAGGAACTCCTCGCGCTCGGCGCGGCCGCGCTGATCGGTGCGCAGCGCGGCGAGGCGCTCGTCGATGTCGGCGACGCGCTCGTGCGCCGCCGCCACCGCGTCGCGCTGGACGCCGAGGCCGGCGACGCGGTCGAGCAGGTCGGCGTGGGCGTCGGCGCGCAGCAGGCTGTAGTGCTCGTGCTGGCCCGAGATGTCGACGAGCCCGCTCGTGAGCTGGGCCAGCATCTGCACCGTCGCCATCGCGCCGTTCACGTACACCCGGTGCCGCCCCGAGGTGGACAGCACGCGCCGCACGACGATCTGGTCGGCGTCGTCGAGGCCGAGCTCGCCGAGGCGCCGCCGCACGTCGGGCGCGTCGCCCAGGTCGAACAGCGCCTCGACCTCGGCCGCGTCGGACCCCGTGCGTACGACGTCGGTGCTCGCCCGGCCGCCGAGGACCAGCTTGAGCGCGTTGATGAGGATGGACTTGCCGGCCCCGGTCTCGCCCGTGATGACGGTGAGGCCGGCGCCCAGCTCGAGGTCCACCCGGTCGATGATGGCGAAGTCGCGGATGGACAGCGCCTGCAGCATGGAGCGCTGTATGGCGAATCTGCTAGCGTCCGTCAATCGCAAGCGGGGGCGTTCGGGAGGGTCTCGATGAGGCGCGCGGCAACCTGGGTGGTGCTGGCGGCGGCGCTGGGCGGCTGCCTCGAGACGGCCGAGGATCCGCGCCCGCGCGGCGACGCGGGCGCGCCCGACGCGGCGGCGGCCGACGGCGCCACGCCCGCGCCCGATGGCGCCGTCGATCCCGGCTGCCTGCGCACGTTCGTCTACCGGCACACCGGCGCGACGGCGCCGGGCCGCGTGGAGCTGGCCGGCTCTTTCCCCGCCGCCCCGTGGGACGCGCCGCGGGCGATGGTCGACGCGGGCGGCCGCTGGACGCTCGACGTCCCGGTCCCCGCGGGGCAGCACCAGTACAAGTTCATCGTCGACGGCGCGTGGATCGCCGATCCGGACAACCCCGAGACGACCGACGACGGCCACGGCGGCCGCAACAGCGTGTTCGCGCAGGCCTGCCCCTTCGAGCCCGAGTGCATCGCCGACGGCGATTGCGCCGCCGGGGCCCCGTTCTGCCGCTTCTATGCGTGCGTCGGCGAGGACGAGGCCTGCCGCTGTCCCGACGATCAGGTGTGCGGCGAGCACGGCGAATGCGTGGCCGCGCCCCCGCCGCCGCAGTGCGACGACGCGCGCCCTTGCGAGGCGCCGCTCGTCTGTCGCGCCGGTCGCTGCGAGCCGGAGTGCGCCGAAGACGCCGCCTGCGGGGAGGGCCGCCTCTGCCGCGAGTTGCGCTGCGTCGACCGCCAGTGCGAGGCCGACGCCGACTGCCCGGACCCCGTCGCCCAGACCTGCGACGCGGGGCTCTGTGTCGAAAATCCTTGTGATCTCGTGGTGTTCCGGCTCGATCTCGCCGAGCGCGTCGTCCGGAGCGTCCACGTGGCCGGCACGTTCAACGCCGACGCGGAGGGGGTGTGGCCGGCGACCGTTGCCGCGGGCGGTTGGCCGATGGCGCGTGACGCGCAGGGCCTCTGGTCCGCGAAGCGCCCCCTCGAGAACGGGCGCTACCTCTACAAGTTCGTCATCGACGAGGGCGCGGAGTGGATCGCCGATCCGGGCAACCCGGAGCGCGAGCCCGACAACTTCGACGGCTTCAACTCGGTGCTGACCGTGGACTGCGCCGGCGGCGTCGGCGTCTGCGGCGATCCGGCGGTCTTCGACTGGCGCGACGCGGTGATGTACTTCGCGATGATCGACCGCTTCGCCGATGGCGACGGCCGCGCCGACCCGGTGCAGGGGGTGGACGACGGCGACGCGGCGCGCGGTCCGAGCGCGCAGTACGAGGGCGGCGATCTGCGCGGCCTCGCTGAGAAGGTGCCCTACCTGCGCGACCTCGGCGTGACGGCTCTCTGGATGTCGGCGCCCTACGAGAACCGCGACGCGCGCGGCGCCGCGATCAACCCGCAGGCCGATCCGCATTGGTACTCGGGCTACCACGGCTACTGGCCGTCGCCGGCGAACATCGACTTCTCGAACCCCGACGCGCCCTCGCCGGCGCCGCGCGTCGAGAGCCGCGTCGGCACCGACGCCGACCTGCACGCGGCCATCGGCGCCGCCCACGACGCGGGGCTCAAGGTCCTGTTCGACTACGTGATGAACCACGCCGACGCCGACAGCGGGCTGTACCAGGCCCACCGCGACTGGTTCGTGCCGCCGGACGGCGGGGGCATCGTGCTCTGCGGTCCCCGCAACCTCTGGGACGACCCGTTCTGGAGCACGCGCTGCGCGTTCACCGACTACCTGCCCAAGTTCGACTACGAGAACCCGGCGGCGCGCGCCTGGTCGGTGAACGACGCGCTCTGGTGGGCGAAGACGTACGGGATCGACGGCTATCGGCTCGACGCGATCAAGCACGTCCCGCAGGCTTGGCTGACGGACCTGCGCCGGCGCCTGAACGAGGCCTTCCCCGAGCCGGTGGGGGGCCGCTTCTACCTCGTGGGCGAGACGTTCGCGTACGACGACCGCAACTTGCTGAAATCGTTCGTGGATCCCGCGACGAAGCTCGACGGGCAGTTCGACTTCCCGTACAAGGCGCGGCTGTGCGAGGCGCTCTTCCGGCCGGAGGGGCGGCTCGACACGTTCGCCGGCTGGATGGCCGAGAACGACGGCTTCTACGGGCCGGGCGCGCTCATGACGACCTGGATCGGCAATCACGACATCCCGCGGGCCATCCACTTCGCGAGCCGCGAGATCGGTGACTGCCGCGCCGGCAGCGATCCCAACAACGGGTGGAGCTGGCGCCCGGGGCAGCCGGGCGACGCGGCGGCCTACGAGCGCCTGGGGCTGGCGTTCGGGGTGATGATGACCAACCCCGGGATCCCCTTGATCTACTACGGCGACGAGATCGGCCTGGCCGGCGGCGGCGACCCCGACAACCGGCGGATGATGCCGTGGGACGACGCGTCGCTGAGCCCGGCGCAGCGCGCGCTGCGCGCGCTGGTGACGAAGCTCGGGCGCGTCCGCGCCGAGAACAAGGTGCTGGCGCGCGGGCGGCGGGTGACCCTGCACGCCGACCAGGAGACCTGGGTGTACCGCCTGACCGGCTGCGGCCGGGACATGGGGGAGGTGACGGTGGCGATCAACCGCGCCGACGCGTCGCGGCGGGTCCGCCTGCCGGCGGGCGAATATACGGATCTGCTGAACGACGCCGCCGCCGGCGGCGGGGACACCGAGCTTGCGCCGCGCGAGATTCGCGTGCTGCGGGGGCGTTGATGCGGCGGCTGTTCGTCGCCGGCCTCGTCCTGCTCGTGACGGGCTGCGAGGGCGCGGGTCCCAAGGACGCACCGCCACCGCCGCCGGACGCGGCGCTGCCCGACGCCACCCCGCCGGACGCCGCGCCCGTCGACCTCGATGCGCTGCCGCCGGACGCCGCGCCGGACGCCGCGGCACCCGACGCGGCATCCGACGCGGTCGCCGCCGACGCCGACACGACGGACGCGGTCGCCGCCGACGCGGCGCCGGACGTCGCCGTGCCCGATCCGCTCCCGACGGCGCCGCGCACGCTGACACTGAGCGCCCGGCCGGACTTCTGGATCGTGTACGCCCACCTCGGGCGGCTGCTCGCGGTCCGCGTGGCGCTGGGATCGGAGACGGGCGAGGCGCCGCGCGACCTGGGGCCGGCGCCCGACGGACCGCTCGCCGGCGGGCGGGCCTACTCGGACGGCGCCCCGTGGCTCTTCCTGCCCGGCGACGACGGCGCGCTCGTCGCCCGCGACGTGGCCCGCGGCACCACCGTCCCGCTGCGCCTGCACGGGCCCGTCCGCGTGGCGGCGAGCGCCAGCCAGGTGCTCGTCGTCGGTCGCACCGGGCCGGCGCCCGACGCGACGATCGGCTTCCGCGTGCTCGAGGGGCGCACGCTGCGCCTCGCGCGCGACGACGTCCGCGGCATCGCGCTGCCCGACTCGGTCTCGGTGGGCCTCGCCGACTGGGTGCTCGCCTTCGCCGACGGGACGTGCATGGCGCTCGGGCCGGCCGGCACCGGCCTCTCCGAGAAGGGGGCCTGGCGATGCGGCGCCGATCCGCGCGCCGGCCTCGTCGGCGACGGCACCGACCGGCTCTCGTTCGTGGGGCCGCATCCCGCGGACGCGCCGGCGCCGAGGCTGACGGCGTGGCGCGCGGTGCCGGGCGCGGTGGCGCGGCCCGACGGCGTCCGTCGCGACGACCCGGCCGAGGGCGCGGTGGGCGAGGTCGAGATCTCTGGGGCGCTCACGGAGGTGCGGCCGCCGGTGTCGTCGCCCGCCGGCACGGTCGCCTGGCCGGTGGTCGACGCCGAGGGGCCCGCGATCCGGGTGGTCGGCGACGACCGCTCGTGGCGCATCGCCGTCCCACACCTCGACGACGTGCTCGGCGTCGCCGGCGCGTTCCGCGAGTTGCGGGCCGTCCTGCGCACGCCCGAGGGCGGCGTCGCCGCGCCGCTCGGCGATCCGCCCGAGGGGCCGCCGCCGCCGGTCGACGGGCGCACCGTCAGCCGTTGCGGCGAGGGCGGCCAGGTGCTGCCGGAGCTCTGCGACGACGGCGCCGAGGCGGTCGACTTCGACTGCTCCGGCGACGGCGAGGACGGCCTCTGCTGCGGCGAGCCGATCCGGACGCGCGGCCAGCTGGTCTCGCCGCCGCCGTCCGACGCCGGCCTCTGGGTGGACCGCTCCGACGACGGCTACCTCTACGCCTACGTCGTCGACGGCGAGGCGCGGCTCGTGCGGCAGCGGGCCGCGGACCTCGCCCGCCACCCGGCGCAGGTGCTGGTGCGCTGGGCCGTGGGCGCGCTGTCCCTGGAGCACGCCGCGCGCGACGGCGCCCGCATCGTGCTCGTCGTGCGCACGCAGCCGGCGGCCGAGGGCGAGGCGCCGGGGTGGCGCGCGCTCTGGCTCGAGGGCCTGCCGCCGGCGGACGAGAGCGACGTGCCGTGCGCGCCGGTGCTCGCCGTGCGCCTGACGGGCGGGCAGGCGCGTTTCCTCTGCG
This sequence comes from Myxococcota bacterium, assembly GCA_963169045.1. Lineage (GTDB taxonomy): Bacteria > Myxococcota_A > Bradymonadia > UBA7976 > UBA1532 > CAUJDF01. Next base: position 117,398 of record CAUJDF010000026.1, on the reverse strand, counting down.
AAGACGGGGTCTTCGACGTGCCGTTCGGCGCGGCGGCGCCCGCGACGCCGGTGCCGGCGCCGGCGTCCGGCGTGCGGTGGGTCCAGCCGCGGGCGCTCGACCGCGACGACCTGTACCTGGTCGCGACCGGCGAGGCGCACGCGCTCGCGCTCTGGCGTGACACGGGCGCGGGGCTCGAGGTGGCCGCCGACGTGACGCTGCCGGACGCGGTGGCGGCGCTGGCTCCCGAGGCGCGCACGCTGCCCATCCGCCTCCCGAGGTACGGCGGCACGCCGGCGCGCGTGCGCGACGGGCGGCTGCTCGAGGTGCTGACGCGGTCGGCGGGCTGGCAGCCGGCGCCGAGCACGCGCTGGCCGGTCGCGGCGAAGATCGCCGACTACGGCGACTACGCGCTGACGCTGGCCGAGGTGGCCGAGCCCCGCGAGCCGTCGACCTTCGTCCAGGTGTTCATCCACGACCTGTCGCCCGGCGGGCACTGGTGGGGCCGGCGCGTGCCGACCTTCCAGCGCCCGTTCACGCTGCGCGACAGCTTCCACGCCTTCGCGCCGGGCACGGCGACCACCGACCGGGACGGCCCGTCGCTCTTCCAGCTGTGGGGCGGCGCCGGCGACCTGACGTTCGAGGCCTACGGCGTCACGTGCTCTGCTTCGCCGTGAAGAAGCGCAGCAGCGTGTCGCGCTGGGCGTGGGTGTCCTCGATGCCGAGGTTCACGAGCTTGTCCGCGAACCGCCCGTCGAACAGGATGTAGCTCGTCAGGTCGGCCTCTTCGCGCGGCTCGGCGCGCGCGAGCATCTTGACCATGCGCGAGGTGATGCTGCGCTCCCCGCGCAGGCCCCCGGAGCGCACGTGCTCGGCGGCCAGGCGCCCGAGGTCGCGGCTCGGCCGGATCGCCAGGTGCGGGATGTAGCGGTAGTTGGCGCCGCGCACCGGACCGAGGATGTGGTTGAGGCGGTCGACGAACTGGCGTCCGAAGGCCTGCTCGCCGTCCTTCAGGATCAGGTTGAAGTGCTCGAGGTGGATGAGGTCGTACTCGACGCGGTCGAGCATCAGCGCGTTCATCACCTTGCCGAGCAGGAAGATGGGGCGCGCGACGGCCTCGTTCCACTCGTGCAGGCGCTGGCGCGTGACCGTGGGCTCCACCTTCTCGGCGCCCATGCCCACCACGAGGATGCGCGTGCTGCCGAGACGCAGCGCGGGCGACAGCGGCGTGTTCTGGCGCAGGCCGCCGTCGACGTAGGGGATGCCGTCGATGGCGACGGGCGGAAAGAGGAACGGGATGGCCGCCGAGGCGCGGGCGTGGTCCGGCTCGATGCGCGTATGGACCGCGCGCACGTGCGGGTCGCGGGACCAGCTGCGCGGACGGCCGTCGCGCGTCTCGTAGAAGACGACGGTCTTGCCCGACGGGACGTGCGTGCAGCTGAGGCTGAGCGCGTGCAGGTGGCCGGCGGCCACGTTCACGTGGATGCGGTCCCAGTCGATCGAGCCGCGGATGAGCTGCTCGATGGGCCCGGCGGGGAAGAGGGCCTCGCGGCGCACGCGCCCGAGCAGCCACGCCGGCACCGACAGTACGTCGGCCAGGTTCAACGGGATGAGGTCGCCGATCGACAGGCCGCGCCAGACCTGGGCGAGGCGGCGGATGCCGACGGTGGGCGCGTCGGCGGAGGCCGCGAGCGCGGCGCTGTTGATGGCCCCCACCGACGTGCCGGCGACGACGTCGAAGCGCGCGGCCTCGCGCAGCTCGGCGTCGGCGTGCACGAAGAGGTAGTACAGGACGCCCACCTCGTACGCCCCGCGCGCGCCGCCGCCCGCGAGCACCAGTCCCGTCTGCTCCATCCGTCCGTCTCCGCCGATTCGGGGGTCCGCACACCGTAACCGACGCCGGCCCGTCGGGGAACCCCGTAGCCGCCGCCGCTTGCCGCCGGAGACCCTCCGTGGGAAAGTCGCGCCATGGCGCGCATCCTGGTCATCGACGACAACGACACCATGCGTGAGGGCATCGCCCACACCGTCCGCCGGCTCGGCCACGACGTCGAGACCGCGGCGTCCGGGCGCGATGGCCTCGCGGCGTTCGAGCGGCAGCCGGCCGACTTCGTCATCAGCGACCTGAAGATGGAGGGCATGGACGGCATCGAGGTCCTCAAGGCCATCCGCGAGCGGGACGCCGAGGCGATGCTGATGATCGTCACCGGCTTCGGGACGATCGAGGCGGCGGTGAACGCGATGAAGCTCGGCGCCTTCGACTTCATCAGCAAGCCGTTCCCGCCCGAGGTGCTGCGGCTCAAGGTGAAGACCGCGCTCGACGTGCTCGAGCAGCGGCGCCGGCAGGAGAAGCTCGAGCGGCAGAACGAGATCCTGCGCGAGGAGGTCGAGCAGCGCTACCGTCCGGCCCCGGGGACGCCCGCGGCCGCCGACCTGGGCCTCGTCGGGCAGAGCCGCGGGATCCGGCAGGTCCTCGAGACGGTCAAGCGCGTGGCCGCCGCCGACAGCACCGTCTACGTCTACGGCGAGAGCGGCACCGGCAAGGAGCTGGTCGCCCGGGCGCTCCACCTGCACAGCCGGCGCGCCGACGGCCCCTTCATCAAGGTCAACTGCGGCGCGCTCGCCGAGACGCTGCTCGAGAGCGAGCTGTTCGGCCACGAGAAGGGTGCGTTCACGCACGCGATCAAGCGCAAGCTCGGCCGGTTCGAGCTCGCCGATGGCGGCACGCTGTTCCTCGACGAGATCGGCGACGTGAGCCCGTCGATCCAGCTGAAGCTGCTGCGCGTCCTGCAGGAGCGCACCTTCGAGCGCGTCGGCGGCGAGGACACGATCAAGGTCGACGTGCGCGTCGTCTCCGCCACCAACAAGGACCTGCGCAAGCTGGTGGACGAGGGGCGCTTCCGCGAGGACCTGTTCTACCGGCTCAACATCATCCCGCTGACGCTGCCGCCGCTGCGCGAGCGCCCCGAGGACGTGGGCCCCCTGGCGCAGCACTTCGTCGAGAAGCTGCGCGAGCGCGCCGGCAGCCAGGCGCGGGGCTTCTCGCCGGCGGCGCTCGACGCGCTGCGGGCGTGGTCGTGGCCGGGCAACGTGCGCGAGCTCGAGAACGCGGTGGAGCACGCGCTCGTGTTCTGCGACGGCGACCTGGTCGAGGTGGCGCACCTGCCGCCGCAGATCACGGGGGCGCCGGCGGCCGATCCGCTGCCGATGCCGAGCGAGGACCGCCCGCTGCCCGACATCCTCGACGACCTCGAGCGGCGCCTCATCCTGCGGGCGTACGACCAGGCGGCGGGCGTGAAGACCGAGTGCGCGCGGCTGCTCGGCATCAAGACGTCGGCGCTCTACTACAAGCTCGAGAAGTACGGCATCGGCCAGGTCGGCGCGGACGTCGACTGACGGCCCGTGGCCGCGCCCCACGCCTTGGCGGGCGCGGCGCAGCGGCCCGCTGCGCGCGACAGCGCCCCGCCGCCCGCGGTGGACGGCGTGCCGGCGCCCTGTCGACCGCATGTCGTGGAAGGGTCGACCGGGGTCCGGGGCGGCGGGGCCCGTCTCCGGGCAGGGTCGACCGATGTCCGGGACGGGGGGCCGCGTCGTGCCTCGCCTCGGTGGGCCAGCGTTTCGGTGCCGGCGGGCGGGCGGGCGGAGAAAAAAACGCCGATGAGCGGACACGGACGCGGGCGGGGCGCGTAGTCCGGGCGAAGCAGGCGGAGGACGCGTGGGGCCGCTGGCGCAGGTGCTGATGCTCGAACGTGCGGGGCCGGTGGACGCGGTGGCAGACGCCTACGTCCGGGCCGTGCGCGCGCTGGCCGACGCGCTCGAGGGCGCGGCGACCCGGCGCGCGGCGCAGGCCGAGGTCTCGGCGTGGCTGCTGGCGGCGCTGGGGCTCGATGACGACGACGCCGGCGGCGACCGGGAGCGGCGCGAGGCGCTCTGGGACGCGGCGGCGGACGTGCTCGGCGACGCGATGGGGCTCGCCGGCTTCCTGCGGGTCGTGGCCGCGCGCGTCGACGAGGGCGCGCGGCCGGAGCGGCTGAACCTGGCGTCGATGCTGTGCGCCAAGGTGGGTTGGCGGACGCGCGACGCGCTGCGGCGGCGCGCGGCGGCGCGCGCGCGGATCGCCGACGGCGCGCCCGAGCGTTCGGTGCAGGTGGGATATCTGGCGGCGGTCGTCGTGGCGCGGGTCGCCGAGCAGTTCGGCGACGACGCGCCCCTGGCGGCGGTGCTCGTGCGGCTGCTGTCGGGCGACACCGTCAGCGAGGCGGCGGAGGCGACCGGGCTGTCGCGGCAGGCGGTGTATCGCCGGCTGGAGCGCGTCCGGCGCTGGGTCGAGGGCGCCGACGCGGCGATGGAGCAGGCGCGTGTGTGAGCGGACGGAGAGCTTGCGAGCCGCGGGCGTGCGCTCGCCGGACGACGAGGCGCACCTCGCGGTCTGCGGGGCGTGCGCCCGCGCCCTGGCGGCAGACGCCTTGCGGCGCGCGGGGCTCGGCGGAGGGCCCGTGGCGGACGAGGACGAGGTGGCGCTGTTCGCGGGCGGGCTGGCGACGCCGGAGGAGGCGCGCCGGGCGCGGCGAGCGATGGGCGACGGAGAGGAGCAGTCGATGACGCGCAGCGGCAATGGACGGACGGACCACTCGGTGCTGATCAGCCTCGACACGCTGACGCCGACGATGACGCCGCGGGCGGAGCGCCCGGCGGAGGCGTCCGGGCTGATCGATCTCGCCGCGCTCGGGCTCGACGGCCCCGTGGCGCCGAGCGGCGCGGCGGCGCCCGAGGCGATGGCGCCGCGGGCGGCGGTGGCGCTGCCGGCACGTCGGTCTCGGCGGCCGCTGGCCTGGGCGGCGGCGGCGGCGGTGGCGCTGGTGGGCGTCTCGGCGGCGGCGACGTACGCGCTGCTGGGGCGGCGAGGCGAGGTGGAGGCGCCGGTCGCGACCACCGGCGGGCCGGCGCCGGCCCCGGCCGTGGCCGCCGCCGAGCGGACGGGAGCGGCGGCCGGCGCGGCGGTGGGCAGCGAGGCAGCGCCGGCGGGCGGCATGGCGGCGGGCGAGGCGGCACCGGCGGGCGGCGTGGCGGCGGCCGGCGCGGCGGTGGGCAGCGAGGCGGCGCCGGCGAGCGTCGCGGCGGCGGCTGGCGGCGCGGTGGGCGAGGCGCCGGTCACGGCGGGATCCGCGGTCGCCGTGGCGCGTCCCGCGGTCCGTCCGGCGGCGCGTGTCGGTCCCGCCGCGGCGGCCCCGAAGGCCTCTGCGGCGCCGAAGGCCGCGGAGCCACCGCAGGCCGCCGAGGCGCCGGAGCCGCCGGCGGTGGCCGTCGCGGCGACGCCGCGCGCCGCCGCCTCGAACGAGGTGGACGAGCTGCTCGGCGCCCTCGACGGCAAGGGGGCCCGGCCCGCGGCCGGGACCCGCCCCGCGCCGGCCGCCGCGCCGGACCCGATGCTCCGCGCGCAGCTCGACCGCGCGGACATCCTGCGGGTCGTAAAGGCGAATGCCGGCGCCGTGCAGGCCTGCAAGGAGCGGCAGTCGGGCGTCCGGGGCACGGTCACCGTGCGTCTGTCCATCGGCGGCGACGGCCGGGTGACGTCCGCCGCCGCCTCCGGACCGCTCGCCGGCTCCCCGGTGGGCGCCTGCGTCGAGGGGGTCGCGCGCGGGATGCGCTTCCCCCAGTTCTCGGGCGACCCGATGTCGATCAACCTGCCGTTCGCCCTGTAGCCCTGCCCGTCGCCGCGCGGGCCGCGGACTTCCCAACTTCTCCTTGCGCCCATCTGAAGCTTCCGAAGATTCTGTATTTTCGCGCGTTGCCGCGCGCGGCGGGCGGACGGATCGGCGCGGGCGGCGCGCCGTCGGCGGGGGGCGGAAGACGACGGGATGCAGCTCGGCCGGCGGCCGAGGGAGGAGGGGACGATGTCGCGCGATGCGGAGAACGGCGCGGGGACGGAACACTCGGCGCTGATCACCCTCGACTCGCTGACGCCGGCGGTGACGCCGCGCGAGGCGTCGCCCACGGAGTCGTCTGGGTTGATCGACCTGAACGCGCTCGGCCTGGGCGGCGGCAAGGCCGCTGCGCCGCGCGGGACGACGATCGTGACCCTGGCGCGGCCGCGGCGCCGTCGGGTCGCCTGGGCGGCGGCGGCGCTCGCGCTGGCGGGCGCGTCGGCAGCGCTCACGTATGCGGTCGTGGCCCCGCGGGACGGCGCGGGGGCGCCGGTCGCCGCGTCCGCCGTCGCGGCGCTGCCGGGCGCGGCGGAGAGCGTCGCGGCGCTGCCGGGCGCGACGTCGACGGTCGCGGACTCTGCCGTCGCGGCACTGCCGGGTGCGGCGGCGGCGGGCGCGACGGCGGTGCCGGGCGCGACGGCGGTGCCGGGCGCGACGGCGGTGCCGGGCGAGACGGCACTACCGGGCGAGACGCCGGGCACGACGGCGACGGTCGCGGCCTCTGCCGTCGCGGCGCTGCCGGGTGCGGCGGCGACGGGCGCGACGGCGGTGCCGGGCGCGACGGCGGTGCCGGGCGAGACGGCGCTGCCGAGCGCGACGGCGGCGGCGGGCGACGCGACGGCGCGGTCGGCTCATCCGCCCGCCGCGCGCCGGCGCGCCTCGCGCGCGACCGCCGCGCGCAAACCTTCGGCGCTGGCCGCCGCCCCCCGCAAGAAGGCACAGCGCGAGGTGGACGACCTGCTCGGCGCCCTGAACCGCGCGCCGGCCCGCTCCGCCGGCGCCGCCTCGGCGAACCGGCCGGCTCGCGCGGTCGCCCGCGACGAAGGCGCCGCCCTCCCGAAGAAGCTCGACCGCACCGACATCCTGCGGGTCGTCAAGCAGCGCTCCGCCGACGTGGAGCGCTGCCGCTCGCGTCAGCCCGGCGCCTCCGGCGTCGTGGCGGTGCGCCTGGCGATCGCACGGAGCGGCCGCGTCGCTTCGGCGAAGGCCTCGGGCCCGCTCGCCCGCTCGCCGGCGGGCCGCTGCGTCGAGAGCGTCGCCCGCGGATTCGTCTTCCCGCGCTTTTCGGGCGACGCCATGTCGATCAACCTGCCCTTCGCGTTGTAGGCAAGGCGCCCCCGCGCGCGGGATCAGACCCGAGTTTCGCCATTTCGGCGTCGACGAGTGACCGAGTCGCAGCAAGGAGCAAGGCGGATATCAGTCGAAGGCGTGCTTGATGCACGTCGAGACCGAAATGCGCCGCGCGCAGCGACCGACCCCTTCGGGCAGACTCGCCACCGCGAGACGGGGGCTTCGCCTGTGGGAGCAAGCTGCGGCGGCCGGTCGGGGCCGGTCGCAGGCAGCCGAAGGTGGCGAAACTCGAGTCAGAATGCGAGGTCGACGCGGCGGACGCGGTGGGGCCCCCGCTGGCTGCGCTTTCCGCGGTCCCCGTCAGCGACGTACAGGAACGTGCCGTCCTTCGAGACCACGATGCCTTCGAGGCCGTTGAAGCGCGACCCCCGCGGGTCGCCGTCGCGGAAGCCGGGCTGGCCGTCGCCGGCGATGGTGAACACGCGACCGCCGCGATCGATGGCGCGGATGCGGAAGCCGCCGAAGTCGGTCACGAACAGCGTGCCGTCGTGGCCGAGGGCGAGCCCCTGCGGGTGGTCGAACGTCGCGCGCTCCCGCGGACCGTCCTCCTTGCCGCGGCGCCCGGTGCCCGCCCACGTGGTCACGCGGCCGTCGCGATCGACGCGGCGGATGGCATGGTTGCCGTGATCCGCCACGAGCAGGGACCCGTCCCCGAGCGCGACGACGTGATAGGGATGATTGAAGCGGGCGGCTTCCCCGTCGCCGTCCACGAAGCCGGGCTCGCCGGCCTTGCCCGCAAGGAGACGGACCTTCAGTGTCCGCAGGTCCATCAACGAGATCGTGTGTCTCGTCCAGTCCGACAGCACGAGGAAGTCGTTCCCGAGGGCCGCGAGGCCCCGCGGGCGGCCGAGGTCGCGGACGAGGACCTTCGCCTTGCCCGACCCGACGTCGACCTTCCACAAGGTGCCGGTCGTATAGGTGCGTACACCGTCGTCGCGGCCGTCGGTCTGCACGTACAAGTCGCCTGAAGGCGTGAAGGCCATCCCGAACGGCGCGGTGAAGCCGCGATCATTGATCACCGTGTGCACGTCGCCGTCCGGTGTGATGCGTCGGAGCATGCCATTATCGAAGTCGGCGACGAACAGATCCTCGCTGCCGGGTCCGAGCGCCACGTTGACCGGGTTGAAGAACCGGGCGCCGCCGCGGCATCCGTCCTTGAACCCCGAGCGGTCGGTGCCGGCGAGGGTCGCGACGCCGCCCTCGAGCGGGTACATATCATCGGCCGGCTTCTCGAGGTCCTCACAGAACAACGTCCCCTCGTCCTCCTGGACGTCGTCGATGCTTCGCACCTCCTCCTCGGGAGCGCAGGCGAGCATCAGGGCCATCGCACCGATCGCCGGCGAGAGCGCTCGGTATGGCTGGCGCATCGCAGTGTCCTCCTCTGTCGCGTCCCGTGTGGAAGCCACACGGCAGACCGGCGCGAAGAGACCGCGTGGCCTCGTCCGTCGAGGTGTGTTCGCCGCCCCTGAAACCCCGCCAAGCGTACCCTCCTGTACGTCCGCGACCGTGCGGCCCGAACCCGCAAACCTGCGGTTCGAGGGCTCGCGCCGGGGCCGGCCGGTCGGGGCATCGGCCCGACCGGTTCAGCACCCTTCCACGGAGATCACATAGCAAGCCTGAGGCCATCCGCTTCCGGGTTCCCCCTCATGCCGCCTCCGACGGTCGCCCGACGACGCGCGGGCGCGAACCTTGCGATGGCATCCCATTCGAGCGCCGGGCCCGAGCGCGGAGAGGGGAGCATGGAAGCCAAATGGTTTCGCCACCTTGCGCCACACGGGAGGGTGACGGCGCGCGCCGCCTCGCTCCTCGTGGCGGTTTGCCTCGGGGCGTGCGATTTCGCCTCGGAGGAGGATGCCACCGAGGCGGAGGGTGGACCGGATGCCGCCACCGCGCCCGCGGACGCCGCGACGACACCGATTCCGGACGACGGCGGACCCGGAGGGGAGGACTTCGCCCCGCCCGCCCCAGACCTCGGGACAGCGCCGCCGGCGGACGCCGGGACCGCCGACGCCGGTCCGCCGGACCTCGACGGAGCCACGGTCGACGCGGGCGGGCGCCCGCCGGACGCGGGCGTGGGGCCGATCGCGCGGGTGCCCGAGGCCGTCGTCGGCACGTGCGCCGACGCGCCGGTCGCCCGCCTCGGCGGCGCCGGCGACGACGGCGCTCCGGTGCTCGCCGCGACCGCGGACGCGATCGGCGTGCTCTGGACGCGCGCCGGCGACGCGCCCGGCGTGCGGTTCGCGCGGCTCGCATTCGACGGCACGGTGATCTCGCCCGTGCGCACGCTGACGGAGACCGCCGTCGATCCCGCGTGGCCGCCCGCGCTCCTCGCGGTCGACGACGGCTTCCTGGCCGCCTGGACGGAGCGCCGTGGCGACGAGCGCGCGGTGATCGCGCTCCGCCTCGCGGCGGACGGCGCGCCGGCGGGGCCGCCGGTCCAACTCTCGGCGGCGGGCGCCGACGTCGGCGCGCCGACGCTCGTCCAGACGGTCGCCGACGACGTCGCCGTCGCCTGGCACGAGGCGTCGGGCGGCACGGAGCGCATCGCGCTGGCCCGCCTGTCCACCGATGGCGGCGTGCTCGACCCGCCCACAGGGGTGGTCTTCGATCCCGCGGGCGCGCGCCAGCCGCGCCTCGCCGCCGGCGAGGCGGGCCTCGGCCTGGTCTGGCTGGCGCCGCGCGACCGCGCCCAGCACCTGCTGTACGCCCCCCTGGGGCCGTCGGGGGTCCCGGCGGCCGAGCCGTTGGCCCTGGCGGCGGGCGGTTACGCGGGCGGCGGCGGCCTCGTCGCCATCCCCGGCGGTTTCGTGGCCGCCTGGCACGAGTTCCGCGAGGGCGACAGCGAGATCTTCGTGCGCCGCATCGGGGGGGCCGAGGTCCAGGTCACGCGGGAGAGCGTGCGGCCGACCACGCCGATCGCGGTCCGGGCCTCCGGCGGCCTCGCCGTCGTCTGGCAGGAGGAGCGCACCGGCCTGCGCGGCCTGTTCGCCGCGCGCCTGGACCCGGACGGCGGCCGCGTGGCCGAGGTCCGCGTCACCTGCGGCGACAGCGACGCGACGCAGCCCGCGCTGACGACCGCCGCCGACGGCTTCGCCGTCGCCTGGTCCGCCGTCGGCCCCGACGGCCGCGACGTCTTCGTCTCGGTCGGCCGCCTCCCGTTCCCCTGACGCTTCCGGTTGCGGTGCGTCCGGAAAGACGCTACGTGGCGCCTGCCATGAAGATCACCGAGGCGCTGCTGCTCGCGTTCGACACCGAGACGACGGGCCCCGACACCGCGAACGACCGCGTGGTGGAGCTCGGGGCGACCTACGTGCTCGCCGGCCTGCCCCACGGGGCGCCCCTGCGCACGCTCGTCGATCCCGGTCAGTACATCCCCGCCGGCGCGACGGCGGTCCACGGCATCAAGAACGAGGACGTCGCCGGCGCGCCGCGCTGGCCCGAGGTGGCGCCGCAGTTCCTGCCGCACCTGCGCTCGGGCGCCCTCCCGTGCGGGTACAACCTGCTCGGCTTCGACTGCCCGCTCATCCATGCCGAGAACCGGCGGCACGGCATCGAGTGGACGATCCCCGTCGCGCTCGATCCCTACCTCTTCGCGGCCTGGCACCACCGCGGCGACCGATCGCGCAAGCTCGGCGCCATGTGCGAGACCTACGCGATCGCGCTGCCCGAGGAGCGCGCGCACAGCGCCGACGCCGACGCCCTCGCCGCCGGCATGCTCGTGGTGGCGATGGCGCGGGCCGGCGTCATCCCCGACGACGTGGAGGCCGCGCTCGCCGAGCAGCAGCGGCTGCAGGCGGCGCTTGCCGAGGAGAACACGCGCTTCGGGCGCTACCTCTATTTCGACCGCGCCGACGGCCGCATGCGCGTCGGCCTCGGCAAGCACGTCGGCTGCCTGCTCGAGGAGGCCGACGCCGAGTACCTGAAGTGGATGCTGGGACGACCGGACATCCCCGAGGAGGCGCGCGGGCTTCTCTCGCGCGCCCTGGGCCAGGTCGAACAGATGGGTCTGTTCTGACCCGATCGCATCCGCGCAAAGCACCGAGACACGCCGCGTCCTTCGGGCAGGACCGCACGGGGGAGAGCGAGATGGACACGCGCGCGGGGCAGGTGGCGCCGTTCCGGCCGAGGCCGGCGGGGCCCGCCCCGGACGAGGAGTGGGTGGCGGCGCTGGTGGAGGCGCGGCTGTTGCCGGCGGAGGAGGCCCAGCTGGTGGAGCGCATCCGGCGGAACCCCGCGGCGCGCGCCGAGATCCGGGCCCTCGCCCTCGGCCGCTGGCGGGCGCTGAACCACGTGCACGGGCCGCACGGCCGGCGACGGCGCTGAAGGCCGTGTCCCAGGAAGGTGCCGGCTGCGCGGGCCGCTGACGGGCTCCGCCCGCGTCGCGGCCGGTCGTCGAGGTGCCTCTCGGCGCGCCGCCGGCCGCGGCGCCCGCGTCGCGGCCGGTCGTCGAGGTGCCTCTCGGCGCGCCGCCGGCCGCGGCGCCCGTGTCGCGGCCGGTCCTCGAGGTGCCTCTCGGCGCGCCGCCGGCCGCCGCCACAGACCGGCTGCAGTCGTGCGGCGGCCGGTTCGTGGCGCCGCCCGCCGGTCGGCGCCACGGCGCCCGCGGCCCGCGCGCTGACCGGGCGTTACCGGCGCTTGCGGGGGCGGAGGGCGAGGCCGCAGAGCAGGGCGAGCGCGGCGACGGCGGGGGCGTCGGTCGCGGGCGACTGGCCGCAGCCGCCTTCGTGGCTCGCGCGGTCGCGCACGTGGTGCAGGCGGTTCGGCGGCAGCTCGTCGACGGGACCGGCGTCCGGGAGGGGATCCTCGTCGGGCGGGGGATCTTCGACCGGCGGCGGCGCCGCGTCGGGGGTCCCCGGCGGGGGCGTCGCGCAGCCGGTGCTCAGCTCGCCGCCCGGCGGGCAGCCCGCGTCCGGCTCGGACGGGGCGGCGTCCGGCTCGCCGAGCGCGGCGTCGGGCTCGACGACGGCGGCATCGGGCGGCGGGGGCGGCGGCGGCGGCGCGGCGTCGGGATCGGGCGGCGGGGGCGGCGGGGCCGCGCGCTCGAGCGCGACCGAGCCCCACGTGTCGCCGCCGGCCTGGACGTCGCGCTCGAGCGTCGCGGCCTCGAAGCCCGCGGCGCTCACGCGCACCCGCGCGGCGCCGGCCCGCAGCCCCTCGAACGCGTAGAAGCCGCGCTCGTCGGTGCGCACGTTCGGTCCGCCCTCGACGGCGACCGTGGCGCCGCCGATGCCGCCGGCCTCGTTGTGGATGTCGCCCTCGCGCACGAACCCGAGCAGGCGGCCGGTGGGCGGCCCGGCGCCCTCGCCGCGCACGAGCGCCATGTAGCGGTTCCAATCCCAGTGCCGCCCGGGGTCGGTGTGGTCGTTGCCCGGCAGCTCGACGTGCCCGCGGATGTGCTGGCGGTCCTTGGGGATGCCCCAGCGGTCGCAGATCTCGCGCGTGAGCGCGGCGCTCGCCCGGTACATCTCGTCGGTGAACCAGTCGCGGTCGTCGACCCAGCCCTCGTGCTCGATGCCGATGGAGCGCCCGTTCCAGTTGCGCGCGTGCCAGGCGACGTCCTGCTCCTCGACCATCTGCGTGATCTGCCCGTCGCTCGAGCGGATGACGTAGTGGCTGCTGACCTGGGAGGCGCGGTTCTGGAACCAGGAGATCGCGCCGCCGTAGGAGCCCTGGGTGACGTGAATGACGACGGTGTCGACGTCGCCGCGGCGGCGGGCGGCGTTGGTGTAGTTGGGGCTCGCCACCCAGCGCGCGCGCGCCGAGTCGGGGCGCGCCGCCTGCCGGACCTGCGCCAGCGGCGAGGGCGGCAGGGTGACCGTGCCGTCGGGGCCGTCGACGACGAAGCCGCGCTCGAGCGCGAGGCGGGCGCCAGAGGCGAGCGCCTCGCCGGCGGCCGGGCTCGTGCGCACGCCGACCAGGGCCGCGGTCCACGCGTCGAGGTCGCCCGCGTCGCCAGCCTCGAGCGCCAGCAGATGCGCGAAGGCCCGCGCGTTCTGTCGCGGGTCGCGCGCGATCGCCGCCGCCGGCACGCCGAGGAGCGCGGACGCGCGCTCGATCGCCGCCGCGTCGAGCTGGAAGAGGCCGTGGCCGTCCTTCTCGCCTTCGACGTGGCGCAGGCGCGTCTCGCTGTAGGCGGCGGCGGCGAGCACCTCGACCGGCACCCCCGCCTCGTCGGCGGCGGCCTCGAGCGTGTCGCGCAGCGCGCCCTGGCCGCCGAGGGCGGCGGCGGACACGGGCGCGGCGCGCTCGGCGCAGCCGGTCGCGAGCAGCGCCAGGGCGGCCACCAGAGCAGGCATCCATCGTCGGGACACGGCATTCCCCCCGCGGGTCGACCCCCGGATGATGCGGCGGAAGCACGCCCGGTGCCAAGCGGTCACACCGCGATTCGTGCGCCGCCGGTGTGACATGCCGGTCTCACGCCCGGCGGCGCGGTCGGCGAGACAGCGACCGGGGAAATGCCTTATCTTCCGCTCCGATCTGCCCGCGGGGAGGACTCCATGCGCCTGCGTCATCTCTTGCCGCTGTTGGCGGCGCTCTCGTCGGCCTGTGACGACGGAGGCAGCGCGGAGTCGCCGGCCGACGCCGCGCTGGGCACACCCGACGCCTCGCCGGACGCGGCGCCGCCCAGTCCAGACGCGTCGCCCGATCCGGACGGCGGCCCGCCGCCCGCCGACGCGGCGCTCGACGCCGCCGACGGCGACGCCGCCGTTCCCGACGCCGCGGTCGACGCGTTCGTGCCCGATCCCGCGTGGTTCCCGCCGGCGGCAGCGCCCTTCCGCGCCGGCGCCGCCACCCGGCGCCTGCCGGTCCCGGTGGGCATCGGCACGAGCGGCTTCGGACCGCGCGGCAGCAGCAAGACGCCCTACGCCGAGGCCTACCCGGGCACCGTCGGCATGCACACGCAGCCCGACGTGAAGGCGGTCGTCGTCGAGGCGGGCGAGGGGAACCGCGTCGTCTTCGTGCGGCTCGACGCCATCGGCGTCTCGGCGGCCATGCGCCGCTCGCTCGTGGCGCGGCTCGAGGCCCGCTACGGCGCCGACGTCGACCGCCAGCTCATCATCGCCGCCACGCACACCCACGCGGGCCCGGGCCGGCTCATCGACAAGCCGCTGTGGCACCTCATCCAGGACCGCTTCTTCCCCGAATTCTACGTGCGCATGGTCGACACGATCGAGGAGGCCGTCGTGGCCGCCTTCGACGACCTCGAGCCGGCGCGCATCGGCAACGGCGCGGCCTCGACGACCGCGCTGCACAACGACCGCCGCTGCGCCAACCCCGTGGAGACCGAGCCGGAGCTGCCCATCCTCAAGGTCGAGCGCGTCGCCGACGGGTCGCTGAAGGCGGTCGTGCTCTTCCACGCGGTGCACCCGACGATCGTCGGCATCGAGCGCCTGATGCTCTCGAAGGACGTGGCCGGCGGCATCGAGTCGAAGGTGGCCGAGCGGTTCGATCGTCCGGTCACGGTGGTCTTCTTCAACGGCGCCGCCGCCGACATGGGCCCCGGATCGCCGCCGCTCCCCGCCGTCGAAGGGGCCGCGGCCTGGCCCGACGACTTCACGCGCATCGAGAACCTCGGCAACGTCGCCGCCGACGTGGTGCACGCCGCGCTTCCCGCCATCGCCACCGAGGCCGAGGGGGTGGTCCACGCGCGCATCGCGCGGCTGCCGATCGACCGCGAGCTCATCGGCTATGGCGCCGGCGAGTTCCCGCACCAGAACGGGGCGGTGTATTGCGGGGCCGGATCCGAGGAGGCCTGCGTCGGCGAGCCTCTGCCGCCGCCGCGCTCGCTCACGTCGTGCATCCCGTTCCCGGATCGGGCGTCGTCGGCGCCGCGGCAGACGCCGGTCAGCGCGGCGCGCGTCGGTGAGCGCGTCTTCATGACCACGCCCGGCGAGTTCTCGATCGAGCTCGGCCGGCGCATCCGCACGGCGCTCCACGAGGCGGGCCAGGCGGACGTCGTGATCGTGGGCTACGCCCAGGAGTACACCGGCTACTCGCTCCCCGAGGACGACTGGTGGCGCGGCGGCTACGAGGCCTCGGGCGCGCTCTGGGGCCCCAAGCAGGGCGACTACCTGACCGGCCACATCATCGGCGCCGGCCTGTCCTTCCTCGATCCGACGCGGCCGCTGACCTTCCGCGAGGCGCCGGTGGAGCCGGAGCCCGGGCCCTACGCGCCCGAGCCGCGCGCCGCGCTGCGCTCGACGGCGCCGCCGGCGATCGTCGCCGACGCGCCCGCCTCCGCGGGCCCGGACACGGTGGTCGAGATGACGTGGGAGGGCGGCGATCCGTGGCTCGGCAACCCGGTCGTGACCATCGAGCGCCAGGTCGACGACGGCTTCGCGCCGGTGACCACCGCCGCCGGGGCGCCGTTCGACTCCGACGGCTACGCGATGACGCTCGAGCTGTCGCCCGATCCGCCCTACACCGAGGAGGCCGAGAGCCGGCGCTTCCGCTGGACGGTGAAGCTGCCGGTGCGGCGGCCCGCCGGCGGCGGCCCGGCGCTCGACGGTGGCACCTTCCGCCTCGTCGCCCGCGGTCGCGCTCACGTCGCCGGCGAGGCCGAGCCCGTCGACTACGCGCTACCCGGCGCCGCCTTCAGCGTCCCCTGAGGCGGCGGCCGGCGCGTCGACGAGCAACGCGCGCCGCAGGTAGCCGGCGAGCTTGCGGTCGACGACCTGCGCAATCATCTCGGGGTCCTCCACCGGCACGTCGTCGATCGACATCCGCAGCTCGTCTTGCTCGACGGCGGCGGTGACGGCGGCGATCAGCGCGTCGCGGTCCGCCGTGCCGTCGAGCATCGGCAGCAGCACGCGGTCGAGGTGGTCGAGCGAGAGGCTCTGGTGCCGCAGGGTGGTGGCGGCGTCGCGCCCGGTGGCCGCCTGGTGGCGCGCGAGCCGCGTCGTGACCGGACGCTCGGCGATGGCGTGCGCGATGTGGCGATCGTGGCACGCCAACTCGATCAGGCCCTGGGCGTAGATCTCGAGCATGCTCGTGCCGAGCGCGGCCACGTCGTCGTCGGGATCGGCCGCGGGCGCCTCGATGCGGTCGCGCGCCGCGGCGGCGAGCGCTTCGAGCTGCATGTCGCCGGGACGGCGCTCGGCGAGGATCGTCAGCGCCGCCTTCACCAGCGGCACCTCGGTGCTCAGAACGTAGCCCTCGGGCCCCTGGAAGCGCCCCTCCTCGGGCGATCCGTCCTCGGGGGCGAGCGGATCCATCCGTGTCGCGATGCGCAGGCCGCGCAGCCGCTCGCCGGAGAGCCCGCGATCGAGCGAGACCGCCTCGTGACAGAGCAGCGTGCGCCGGAAGTACCGGGTGCCGAGCAGGTCGAGGTACTGCTCCATCTCGATGAGGCCGCTCGCCAGCGTCGCGAGCCGCTCCTCGATCTCGGCGCCGAAGCGCTGCGGCAGCATCATCGCGAACTCGGTGTCGCCGACGTAGCGCAGCCCGTGCGTGGTCGCCCGCGCCACGAAGTCGGCGAACCAGACCGGCTCGTTGCGCTCGACGAGGTGCTCGTACAGCACGTAGGCGTCGGAGAGGTCGCCGATGAGCTCCACCTCGGACTTGAGCCAGCGCGCGAGCAGGTTGCGGTCGCCGGGGAGGTGGTCGGCGAGGAAGCGCAGGATCTCGCGCGCCCGGGCCACGCGGTCGCCCGCCGGCGCCTCGTCGGGCACGTTGCGCCGCAGGATGTCGCGGATCATCCCGCGCGCGTGCCAGCCCGGCATCGTGTTGTAGCTGACGTAGGCCACGCCCTGCGGGGCGAGGTGGCGCCGGCAGATCTCGAGGATGGTGGCCTGCACGTCGTCGTCGACCCACGAGTACACGCCGTGGCAGACGATGTAGTCGAACTCGCCGAACTCGGCGCCGACGTCGCGCAGGTCGAGCGCGATGAGCGAGAGGTTGTGCAGGCCGAGGGCCTCGCGCTCGCGCAGGCCCACCTCGATCTGGCGCGAGGAGGCGTCGACGCCGACGAACTCGCCGTGCGGCAGGTTCGCCGCCATGGGGACGAGGTTGCCGCCCAGGCCGCAGCCGAGCTCGAGCAGGCGGCACCGCTCGGGGGGCGCCGGCCGCATCCCGAAGAGCGCGGCGATCGTCGCCAGGCGGTCGGGGTGCGTGTCGGCGAAGGGGAAGTCGTCGTAGAGGAACTCGTCGTACTGGGCCATGGGTGCCCCCCTACGTGCCACGACGGGGCCGCGCGGCGCAACGCGTGCGAGATTGCCGGGGGCGCGGCCGTGTGGAAACATCGCCCGGTCTGCACCAGCGGGGGATGTCCGATGAGCGAGGCGCAGGGGTCGGCCGTCACCCGCTGGCTGGCGCGCGCGCCGGCGGCGGTGCTGACGTCCTACGCCATCGTCGCGGCGTTCTCGGTCTACTTCTGTATGTACGCGTTCCGTAAGCCGTTCGCGGCCGGCGAGTTCAAGGATCTCGTCGAGCTGCCGTGGCTGCCGCCGCTGACCTACAAGGCGCTGCTGATCATCGCGCAGGTGCTCGGTTACTGCGTCTCCAAGTTCGCGGGCATCAAGGTCGTCTCCGAGCTGAGCCCGGCGAGGCGCGCGTGGGCCATCGTGATCTGCATCGGCGTCGCCGAGGCGGCGCTGGCGCTCTTCGCCGTCGTGCCCCAGCCGTGGGGCGCGGTCTTCCTCTTCGTGAACGGGCTGCCGCTGGGCATGGTCTGGGGGCTCGTGTACGGCTTCCTCGAGGGGCGGCGCGTCTCCGACGTGCTCGGCGCGGCGCTGGCGTCGAGCTTCATCGTGTCGAGCGGCTTCGTGAAGAGCGTCGGCCAGTGGCTGCTGCGCTCGTGGAGCGTGCCCGAGCAGTGGATGCCGGTGGTCACCGGCCTGATCTTCTTCCCGTTCCTGCTGCTGTTCGTCGTGATGCTGGCGAAGCTGCCGCCGCCCTCCGCCGAGGACGAGGCGCTGTGCGTGCGCCGCGAGCCGATGAACGCGACGGCGCGGCGCGCGTTCTTCCGCGCCTACGCGCCCGGGCTCGTCTCGCTGACGTTCCTCTATTTCTTCCTGACGGCCTACCGCGACTTCCGCGACAACTTCGCTCCCGAGATCTGGAAGGCGCTCGGCTACGCGGACACGCCCTCCATCCTGACGACGTCCGAGGTGGTGGTGACGGTGGGCGTGCTGGCGGTGCTCGGGGCGCTGATGGCCATCCGCAACAGCCGCACGGCCCTGCTCGTCGTCCACTTCGCGATGGCCGCCGGCGCCGCGATCGTGGGGCTCGCCACGCTCGGCTTCCAGATGGGGTGGCTGGGACCGGCGCCCTGGATGATCCTGGTCGGCCTCGGCCTGTACATGGCCTACGTGCCCTACAATTGCATCCTGTTCGACCGCCTCATCGGCGCGGTCGGCATCGCGGGGACGGCGGGCTTCCTCATCTACGTGAGCGACGCGTTCGGGTACCTCGGCAGCGTGGCCCTGCTGCTCTACAAGGAATTCGGGCAGCCGCAGCTCTCGTGGATCGAGTTCTTCACCGCGTTCAGCTACTTCACGTCGGCGCTCTGCGTCATCTGCTTCGCGCTGTCGCTCGGCTACTTCGTCGCGCGCACGCGCCGCGCCGCCGCGGCGGCGGCGACCTGATGGGCCTCAAGCGCGCGGTCGGCGGGCTCGGCCTGCGCCTCGCCGGGTGGCGGCTCGAGGGCGAGGCGCCGGCGATCCCCAAGTACGTGCTGATCGGCGCGCCGCACACCAGCAACTGGGACTTCGCCGGCCTGCTGGCGGTGAGCCTCAACTGGGAGATCCCGATCGCCTGGGTGGGGAAGCACACCCTCTTCCGCGGGCCGGCGGGGCCCTTCATGCGCGCGCTCGGCGGCATCCCGGTCGACCGGCGCGCGCACCACGGGCTCGTGGCGCAGCTCGTCGATGAGTTCCGGCGGCGGGATCGGCTGATCCTGGCGATCACACCGGAGGGCACGCGCGGGCCGACGGACGGCTGGAAGTCGGGCTTCTACCGCATCGCCACCGAGGCGGGCGTGCCGATCGTGCCCGGCTTCGTCGACTACGTGAACAAGCGCGTGGGGTTCGGACCGCCGCTGTCGCCGAGCGGCGACGTGCGCGCCGACATGGACGTGCTGCGCGCGTTCTACGCCGACAAACACGGCAAGTTCCCGGACCACGTCGGACGCATCCACCTCGAGGCCGAGGGGTGAGGCGCGCGGCGCTGGCGGCGCTCGCGCTGGCCGCGTGCGCCGACGACGCTCGCCCACGTTTCGACCCCGACGCGCCCGCGGACGCGGCCCCGGCCGACGCCCCAGACGCCGACGCGCTCGACGCGCTGCCGGTCGACGGCGCGGCGTCGGCCTGTTGTCGAGGCGACGCGCAGTGTCGCCCGCCGGCCATCCGCTGCCAGGTCGACTGTGTGACCGCGCCGGACGGACAGGCCGGCGTGTGGCCGGAGCCGTCGCTCCCCGAGGGCGCGAGGCGTCGCCTCGCGGGCCGCGTCGCGCGGGCGGGCCAGGTCGGGTTCACGCTCGAAACCGCCGACGGGACATACGACATCGGCGTGGCGCTGCCGCCGGGCGAGCGGCTGCCGCTGGCGGTGGGCGAGGCGGTCGAGCTGACGACGTCGAGCGACGGGCTCGACCAGTGGCGGGTCGAGGTGACCGCGGCCGATGGTCCGCGCCTCGCCGCGCTGCGGGAGCGCGCCACGACACCGCGCCGCGTCTTCGGCGTCTCGATCGCCGTGGAGGACGTGGAGTGCGGCCCCAACGTGATCGGCGACTGCCTGCTTCAGCGCAACGCCGCGGCCACGCTGACCGGGAACACGCCGCGCCCGCTCGAGCCCGGCGTGGCCGCGGACGTCGTGGCCCCCGACGGCACGCCGCTGCGGGTGGTCGTGATCGCGGCGATCATCGACGAGAACGCGTGTCGCGGGCCCGAGGAGCGCGGGCCGCACCTGGCCGCGCTCGTCCTGCGCGACCGCTGACGTCCGACCGCTCACCCCCGACGCGCCGCCGCCAGCACGCGCGCCTCGACCTCGGGCGAGAGGCCGACCGGTCCCATTTCCATCGGGAAATCACCACGTTCGCGGATCCACGCCAGCGTGTCGCGGGCGGTCTCGACCATCGGCCGGCACGTGAGGCCCGCGGCCACGGCGCGCGAGACGTCGACGGCGTGGATGTGGGCGAAGTCGGGGTGGCCGAGCGGGCTCCACAGGGGGAGGTCCGTCCAAGGCGTCACGCCGTGCGCGAGCAGCGTCGCCTCGGGCACCCAGACGGCGCGCGCGTCGCTGCCGGCGACCGCGCGCAGCGTCTCGATCCACGTCGCGAAGGCGAGGGGGGCGGCGGGGCCCGTGGCGTTGAAGACGCCGGCCGTGCGCTGCTCCGCGACGCGCACCATCCACGCGCCGAGGTCGCGTGCGTCCACGCACTGCACGGGCCGCTCGGGTGGGGCCGGCGCCACGAGCTCGCCGCCGCGCGCGACGCGATCCACCCACCAGGGGAAGCGGCCGCTCGGATCGTGCGGACCGACGATCAGCCCGGCCCGGATCGACGCCGAGCGGCCCGGGAAGCGCGCGGCCACCGCCTGCTCGCACGCCACCTTCAGCGCGCCGTAGTGGGCCTGGACGTCCTCGGACGCCGGGTCCTCGAGCGTGTGTACCGGCGCCGCCTCGTCGAGGCCCGGGCGGTCGAAGCGGGCGTAGACGGAGATGGACGAGACGAACGTGTAGTGGCCGACCGCGTCGCGCAGCCGGTCGGCGGCGGCGCCGACGACGCGCGGCACATAGCCGGACGGATCCACGACGGCGTCCCAGCGCCGCCCGCGCAGCGGTTCGAGGCCGCCGTCGCGGTCGCCGATCAGGTGCTCCGCCTCAGGGAACAGGCCGGGGTTCGTCCGGCCCCGGTGGAACAGCGTGACCTCGTGACCGCGCGCCAGGGCCGCCTCGACGACGCCGCGCCCCAGGAACTTCGTGCCGCCCAGCACCAACAGTCGCATGGACTCTCCTCCGTGCCTCGACGAGATGATGCGCTTTGGGCGTGGCGTCGGTCGCCCGGATCGGGCAAGCATGTGCGCCTTCGAGGTCGAGGAGGCAGCCATGCGGGCCAGCGCGGTGCTGTGGGCGCTCGTCGCGTTGTGGGGATGCGAGACGGCGAACGAACAGGCGCGCCGCGACGGCGGTCCGGCGGGGGGCGACGCGAGCGTCTCCGCGGACGGCGACGTGGTGGGCGGCGGCGACGACGGCGGCGGGGGCGAAGGCGGCGCCGGCGGCGCGGGCGGGGTCGGCGGCGCGGGCGGGGTCGGCGGCGTCGGCGGTGCCGGTGGTGTCGGCGGCGCCGGCGGGTCCGGCGGCGAGGGGGGGCAGATCGGCCCCCCGGGCGACGCCGACGACGACGGCGTGCTCGACGACCGCGACAACTGCCCGAATTCACCCAACAATTCGCAGCGCGACGCCGACGACGACGGCGTGGGCGACCCCTGCGACAACTGCCCCGGCGCTCCGAACTTCGCGCAGGCGGACGCCGACGGCGACGGGGTGGGCGACGCCTGCGAGCCGCCGGAGGTGCCCTGGCTGCGCGCCGATCCGCCGGCGGTCGGCTTCGGCGAGGTCGGCGCGGGGTGCGGCGAGGGCCGCCGTTCGCTGACCGTCCTCGCGGGCAACGGCGCGCCCGCCAGCCTGTGCGTGCATGCGCCGACGCTCGCCGGCGCCGGGTGCGCCGCCTTCGCGGTGGACGGCTGGCCCGGCGCCGAGGGCTGCAGCCCGCTCGCGCCCGGCAGCAGCGCGACGTTCGACGTCGTCTTCACGCCGCGCGCCCGCGGCGAGGCCGAGTGCGCGCTCGAGCTGCGCGCCGAGGCCCGCGGCGGCGCGCAGACGCTCCGGGTGGCGCTGTCCGGCGAGGGCGGCGACCGCGGCGTCGTGTTCCAGACCGTGCAGGCGCCGCCGCCGGCGGTCGACCTCCTGCTGTTGATCGACGACTCCGGCTCCATGGCGATCCACCAGGCCGCCTTGTCGAACAGCGCCGAGGCGCTGCTGGGGCTCGCCGCCGAGAACGAGGTCGACTACCACGTGGGCATCATCACCACCGACGTGGACGACGACGACAAGGCGGGCCGCCTGCAGGGAGACCCGAAGTGGCTCGAGCCCGGCGAGGGCGTCATCGGGGCGCTCGCGCAGCGCATCCTGGCGGTCGGCATGCGCGGCAGCGGCGACGAGCAGGGCCTCGAGGCCATCCGGCGCGCGCTCACGCCGCCGCTGTCGAACAACTTCAACCGCGGGTTCCGGCGAGCCGCCGCGCCCCTGGCGATCGTCGTGCTCAGCGACGAGGACGACCAGAGCCGCAGCCCGACGGGCGAGTTCATCGACGCGCTGCGCGCGCTGGCCGGCGGTGGCGAGCCGGTGCAGTTCCACGCCATCGCCGGGCTCGGCGACGGCGGCGCCGAGGGTTGCGAGGATGACGGCATCGTCGTCCAGCCGGGCTTCCGGTACGAGACGCTCGTCGACGCCTTCCGCGGCCGCGCCGAGGATCTGTGCGCCGCGCAGGGCCTCGGCGCCGGCGCCGCGCGCATCGCCGCGCGCGTGTTCGGGCCGCGCCCGGCGTTCCTGCTGCCGGCGGGCGTGCCGCGCGAGGGGCGGGCGCTCGAGGTGCGCATCGACGGCCGCGCCGTGCGCGACTGGTTCATCGACACCCGCCTCGACGCGCTCGTCTTCGAGGACGGCGCGGTCCCGCCGTCGGGCGCGCGCATCGAGATTTTGGCCGCCTGCGAGTAGGCCGCCCGCTCAGGGCGCGCCGATGGCCGCCAGCACGGCGTCGAGCGCCACGGGCTTGGTGAGGTGCTGTGCGAAGCCGGCGATGAGGGCCCGCGCGCGGTCGTGCTCCTGTCCGTAGCCGGTGATGGCCACGAGGCGCAGCGGCGCGCCGACGAGCACCTCCTCGCGCAGGCGGCGCGCCACCTCGAAGCCGTCCATGACCGGCAGGCCGATGTCGAGCAGCACCACGTCGGGCCGGTAGAGCCGCGCCGTCTCGAGCGCCGCCGGGCCGTCGAACGCGACGGCGGTGGCGTGGCCGACGGCCGTCAGCAGGTCCGCGAGGAGGCGCGCGGCGTCCTCGTTGTCGTCCACGACGAGCACGCGGCGGCGCGTTGCGGGGTCGATCTGCCGCCGCAGCGGCACGCGCCGTGGCGTGGCGGCGGGCGCGGCGTCGGCGGCCCGCGGCAGCCGCACCTCGAACTCGCTGCCGCGGCCCGGCCCCTCGCTCCGCGCGAGGACGCGGCCGCTGTGCAGCTCGACGAGCGTGCGCACGATGGTGAGGCCGAGCCCCAGGCCGCCCTGGGCGCGGTCGAGCGTCTGCGGCGCCTGCACGAACATGTCGAACACCTGCGGGAGCAGGTCGGGCGCGATGCCCACGCCGTTGTCGCGCACTCGCACGACCACCTCGGCCGCGGTGGCCTCGACCGTCAGCTGGATGCGGCCGCCGGGCGCGGTGTACTTCGCCGCGTTCAGGAGCAGGTTCGTGACGATCTGGCACAGTCGCACGTGGTCGCCGTGCACGTACGGCCCGAGGCGCGGCCCATCGGTGTCGAGGCGGTGCCGCCGCGACTCGAGCAGCGGGCTCGCCAGCTCGATCGCCTTCGCCACGACGCGCGCCACGTCCACGCGCTCGAGCTTCAGGTCCACCTTGCCGCGGGTGATCCGTGAGATGTCGAGCAGGTCGTCGACCAGCCGCTCGAGGTGCTTCACCTGGCGCTCGATGACGACGCGCTCGTGCTCGTCGGGCGCGCCGCGGAGGCGCATGAGCTCGAGCGCCGTGAGGATCGGCGCCAGCGGGTTGCGCAGCTCGTGGCCGAGCATCGCCAGGAACTGGTCCTTGAGCTGCTCGGCCCGTCGCGCCGCGTCGCAGGCGCGCTCGGCGCGGTCGGCGCTGTCCCGCAGCGCCTCGAACGCGTGCGTGCGGGCGAGCGCCAGCGCGCAGTGGTCGGCCACGAGCGTCAGGAAGCGCTGCTCGTCCTCTTCGACCACGTGCTCGCGGTACCAGGTGAAGACGACGGCGCCGAGCGGGCGGCCGTCGACCACCAGCGGCAGGCAGGCGATCGCCGTCTCGCGGTCGTTGCCGGCGGCGCGCATGCGCTCGTCGGAGGCGGGGTACCGCGCGACGAGCTCGGACCGACGCGACGTCATGACGGGCGCGCACCGGCGGACGGCGTCGATGAGCGGCGCGTCCCGCTCGAGGGGCACCGTGGCGTACTGCTGCGGCACGCTCCCGATCAGCCCGACGCTCTCGAAGAGGCGCAGGCAGCCGGCAGCCTCGTCGAGCAGGAAGAACGCCGTGGAGTCGGCCCCGACCGCCTCCGTGGCGTGGTCGATCGCCGCCCGGGCCATGGCGTCCGCCGACATCACCCGCGAGATGTGCCGCGTCACGTCCTCGAGGCGGCGCATCAGCGCCAGCGTGCGCTCCGCCCGCGACCGGGCCCGGCGCTCGGCCTCGAAGAGCTGCGCCCGCGCGATCGCCTGCGCCGCCTGGCGGCCGATGGCCAGCCGGAGCGCGTCCTCGTCGACGGTCTGCCGGCGGGGCGCGTCGAAGCCGAACCAGGCCACGCCGAACGGCCGCTCGTCGAGCATCAGCGGCACCGTGGCCACATGGGCGGCGCCGCGCACCACGTCCGGCGCGCCCGCGCCCGCCGGCTCGGCCAGCGTCGCCGGCGTGCCGCCGTCGGGCGAGACGACGCGCAGGCCGTCCGGCTCGACCAGCGCCAACGCGCCGCTCTGCGCGCCGAGCGCCCGGGACACCTGCTCCACCGCGACGCGGGCCACGTCCTCGACGGTCGTCGCGCCCGCGAGCGCCGCCGCCGTGAGCTCGAGCTTCCGCGCCCGCGCGCGCGCCGCCTCGGCCGCCCGCTCGAGTCGCGCGTTCTCGAGGGCCAGGCCCGCGACGCCCGCGAGGTCGGTCGCGAGCGCCACCTCGTCGTCGCCGAGCGGCCGCGCGCGCACGAGCGCCGCCGCGCCGAGCGCCCGCCCCCGCGCGCACAGCGGGAACGCCGCCGTCGCGCGCGAGGCGTCGAAGACGCTCCTGTTCTCGGAGAAGGCGCGCCGAAGGAGCGCCCCGTCCGCCCGCGCGCCGGCCGCCGCGGGCGCCCGCAGCTCGCCGGCGTCGTCGGCGGCGGCGACGAGCACCCCCTCCGCCAGGTGGGTCAACGCGTCCAGGAGCTCGCGGCAGACCTGCGCCGCGTCGGCGCCGTCGCCGAGGCGGCGGACCAGCGCTCCCAGGAGGTGATCGCGGTCGCCCGCTGTCGAGGTCACGGCCGCACGTTCGTCAGTGTTCCCCCGGTCAGACGAGCACCGGCGGGCCCGAACGGTTTCGCGGTCAGAGGAGGAGGTGGAGGCGATCGGCCAGGAATTCGCGGGCGATGACGGCGGTGTGGACCTCGTCGGGGCCGTCGGCGATGCGGGCGGCCCGCGCCATGCGGTACCAGCGGCCGAAGGGGAGGTCGTCGCTGAAGCCGAGGCCGCCGTGCATCTGGATGGCGTCGTCGAGCACCTGGCAGAGCGCCTGCGCCACGTGGTTCTTGGTCATCGACGAGTAGGCCTGCGCGGCGCGGGTGCCCGCCTCCTCGTAGCGCCAGGCGCAGTGGAAGGTCATCAGGTCGCCGGCGTGGATGGCGGCGGCGTTGCGCGCGATCATCGCCTGCACCTGCTGGTGCTCGGCGAGGGGGCGCCCGAAGCTGTTGCGCCGCGCGACGTAGTTGCGGCACATGCCGAGCGCGCGGTCGGCCAGGCCGAGCCAGCGCATGCAGTGCGTGAGGCGCGCGGGCACGAGGCGCTCCTGCGCCAGCTTGAAGCCCTCGCCCGGTTGCCCGAGCACCGCGTCGCCGTCGACGCGTACGCCGTGAAACTTCAGCTCGGCCTCGCGGTGGTGCAGCACGTCGGGGCCCATCGTCGGCACGTCGCGCACGTGCTCGACGCCCGGCGCGTGGCGGTCGACGACGAACATGGTCGCGCCGGCGCGCGGATCGTCGCCGGTGCGCGCCATCACGATGAGGAAGGCCGCGGTGCCGCCGCCCGTCGAGTACCACTTGTGGCCGTCGATGACCCATTCGTCGCCGTCGCGCACCGCCCGCGTCGCGAGGTTCGACGGATCGGCGCCGGCGCCGGGCGCGGGCTCGGTCATGCAGAAGGCGCTCGTGATCTCGCCCTCGCACAGCGGTTTGAGCCAGCGCTCCCGGACGGCGGGCTTCGCGGCGCGGACGAGCAGGTCCATGTTGCCCTGGTCGGGCGCGTCGCAGTTGAACGCGCGCGGCCCCGCCAGCGAGCGGCCCATCTCGCGGAAGAGCGCGACCATCGCCATCGTGCCGAGGCCGCGGCCGCCCAGGTCCCGGGGCAGGTGCGGCAGCCAGAGTCCCTGCGCTCGCGCCTCGGCCTGCAGCAGGCGCAGGCGCTGGTCGTCGCCGCCGGCGTATTCGGCGAGGACGGCGTCCTCGACCGGGATCACGCGCTCGTCGACGAAGGTGCGGACGGCGCGGCGCAGCCGCTCGAGCTCGGGCGGAAGTCCGAAGTGCATCTGGCTCCTGGGTGGGGGTCAGCCCTCGACGTCGGGACGGGTGTCGAATCGCGGCTGCACGACGACCAGCTTCTCGCGCAGCGTCTGCTTCACGTGGGCCGTGATGCGGGCCCGCTCGGCGTCGTCGAGCGCCCCCTCGCGGATGCGGTCGACGAGGCGCGTCTCGAGGTGCGCGATCGCCTCGTGAAGCTTCGCCGCCGTGGCGGGCGCGTCCGCCTCCTCGCCGAACAGCGCGCGCAGCCGCTGCAGCTGGGCGGCGTCCTGCGCGTCGCCGAGCAGCAGCTCGAGCGCCACCATCTGCGTCAGCCAGGCGGCGATGCGCACGCGGAAGGCGAGCCCGCGGTCCTCGATGGCCGGGGCCAGCTCCTCGCCGAGGAAGCGGGCCACCGACTCGAGCAGCTTCAGCTTGTCCGGGCGGTCCTGCATGGTCACATCCTCGGCGGGCCGGTTTCGATCAACCGCAGGGCCTCGAACTCCATTTCGCAGGCGCGGCGGGGGATGGCGAGGTGCTCGAGGTCGCGGCTGCCGCCCTGGAGGTAGCGCTCGCCCTGCAGGACGGCGCCGCCGCCCCAGCGGACGTTGCCGAGGACCTCCCAGAAGTGGACGGCGGCGGGGTCGACGGCGCGCCCGCTGGCCTCGGCATAGAGCGCGTAGAAGGCGCCACGGCGCGCGAAGCCGCCGGCGGGCCGGTCGACGCTGCCGAAGCGCCAGTCGCGCACGCAGAGCCAGCCGAGGTCCTCGAGCGGGTCGCCCCAGTGCGCGAACTCCCAGTCGAGCACCGCGACCAGGCCCCCGGGGCCGACCATGAAGTTGCCGGTGCGGAAGTCGCCGTGGACCAGCGTGCGCTTCGCCAGCGGCGGGCGGTTCTCGCCGAGCCAGCGGAAGGCCAGCTCGAGGGCCGCGTGCGGCTCGGGGAGGCGGTCGAGCATCGCGCGCAGCGCACCCAGCGAGGCGTCGACCGGGTCGACGTCGCGGTCCGGCAGCGGCAGGTGCGGCGACCCTGCCGGGGTGACGCGGTGGACGGCGGCCAGCGCGGCGGCGAGCTGGCGCGGGAGCGCCTCGCGGGCCGCCGCCAGCGACGGGTGGCTCACCACGCGCCGCCCGATGGCGACGCCCTCGACCCAGTCGAGGAAGTACGCGTGGGCATCGGCGCGCACGAGGCCCCTCGCGGCCCAGCGTGCCGGCGGCGTCGGCACGCCGGCGGCGACGGCGGCGTTGATGACCTGCCCCTCGGCGTCGCGATCGAGGCTGCCCGGCAGCGACTCGCGCGCGTCGCTGCGCAGCACGAAGCGGCGCTGGCCCTCGAGCGGGCCGGCGGCCAGCGTCACGTCGACGCGGAAGAGCTCCTGGCACGCGCCGCCCGGCAAGGGGCGCACGTCGTGGACCGTGGCCGGCGCGCCCGTCTCGCGGGACAGGTGCGCGGCGATGCGCTGCGAGAGTTCTTCGAGCATGCCCGGGAGAGTAGCAGAGTCACTCTCCGGCGGCGCGGCGTCGTGCGCGCGGGACGAAGCGGCGGAGGGCCTCGGCGAGCGCCTCGCGGGCGACGGGCTTGACGAGGTGGTCGTCCATGCCGGCGGCGAGACAGCGCTCGCGATCGCCGGGGAAGGCGCTCGCGGTCAGCGCCACGATCGGCACGTCGCCGGCGGCCGAGGACCGGATGCGGCGCGCGGCCTCGTAGCCGTCCATGCCCGGCATTCGGCAGTCCATCAGCACGAGGTCGTAGTCGATGCGGTCGAGCGCCTCGAGGGCCTCGGCGCCGTCGCCCACCGCGTCGGCGCGGCAGCCGAGGCGCTCGAGCAGGCGCACCGCGAGGCGCTGGTTGACGACGTCGTCGTCGGCGACGAGGACACGCGCCGCCACCGGCAACGGCGGGGCGGGCGAGGTGCCGTCCCCGTTGAGGGTCGCCGTGGGGTCGAGGCCGCCGAGCGCGCGCACGAGTGCGCGGCGCAAGGGGAGCTGCCGCAGCGGCTTCGTCAGGTAGATCGAGACGTTGAGGCGCCGGAGGAGCGCGCGGTCCTGCCGGGCGCCGAAGGGGACGAGCAGCACGACCCGCGACGACCGCAGGACGGGCGTCTGCTGGATCGACATCGCCAGCGCCAGGCCGCTCGTGCCCGGCAGGTCGCGGTCGGCGACGACGAGGTCGAAGGGCGCGCCGGCCTGCGCCGCCGCGTGGAGCGCCTCGAGGGCGCCGCCGACGTCGCGGCGCGCCTCCACCCGCAGCCCCCAGGCGGCGAGCTGCCCGCGCAGCGCCTCGCGCCGCGAGGTGACGGCGTCGACGACGAGCGCGCGGGCGCCGCTCAGCACGGGCGCGGGCGAGGGGACCGCCAGATCCGCCGGGAGGCCCAGGCGCGCCGTGACGCGGAAGGTGCTGCCGGCCCCCGCCTCGCTCTCGACGCCCACGTCGCCTTCCATCAGCCGCGCGAGGTGCCGGCTGATGACCAGGCCGAGGCCGGTGCCGCCGAAGCGGCGCGCCGTCGAACGCTCCGCCTGCACGAAAGGCCGGAAGAGCCGCGCCTGCTGGTCGGGCGTGATGCCGATGCCGGTGTCGCGGACCTCGACCACGAGGGAGACCGCGTCGTCGCCCGCCGGCTCGACGCGCGCCTCGACGACCACCTCGCCGCGCTCGGTGAACTTCACCGCGTTGCCGACGAGGTTGGTCAGGATCTGCCGCAGCCGGGCCGGATCGCCGAGGAGCGCCGCGGGCACGTCGGGCGTCACGCGGCAGACGAGCTCGAGGCCGCGCTGCGTCACGGGCTCGGCGAAGAGCTCGACCACGTCGTCCATCACGGCGCGCAGGTCGAACGGCACGCGCTCGAGCTCGACGGCGCCCGCCTCGATCCGGCTGAGGTCCAGGAGGCCGTTCATCAGGGCGAGCAGGTGCTCCGCCGACTTGCGCACGACGTCGGTGAGCTCCTGCTGCTCGGGCGAGAGGCCGGTCTCGACGAGGAGCCCGGTCATGCCGACCACCGCGTTCATCGGTGCGCGCAGCTCGTGGGTGAGGCCGGCGAGGAAGGTGCTCTTCTGGTGGGCGCAGCCCTCGGCCTCCGCCCGCGCGGCCTCGGCCTCGCCGAGCGCGCGCTCGAGCGCGTCGAAGGCCCGGCGCCACTCGTCGGGCGAGGGCGGCGCGTCGGGGGTCAGGCCCAGGGCCCGCAGGCGCGTCTTCAACATCCCGGCTCGTTCCGATGGCGGAGGTCGACGTTCACCGGTCGGTCACGTCAGGTCCACAATCGGAGGACGAACGAACGGGCTTGAATTTTTCAGAAATGTCGGGCGAGGAACGCGTACTGGTGCCGCCAGCAGGCGCGCGCCCGCGGGTCGAAGACGAGCGCGTGGAAGGCGTGCAGGCCGCCGGGGTAGTAGCGCACCTCGCAGTCGGCCCCGAGGCGGTCGAGGGCGCGGCCGAGGCGGCGCGTGTCGTCGAGCAGCGGGTCGCGCGTGCCGACGAAGGCGAACACGGGCGGCAACGGGCGCGCGGGCGGCGGCGCGTTCTCGAGCACGACCAGGGGGTCGGCGAGGGCCAGATCGAGGTCCGGCGGCGCCGCCTTCGGCAGGTACAACCGGTGCACCTCGGTCACCCGGTCCGCCACGAACTGCGAGAGCCTCTTGCGCTGCACGATGCGGTCGGGGTCGGTGACCTGCAGGATGCCGCAGGCGGGGATGACCGCCTTCACGCGCGGCGCGACGTCGAAGACCTCCTGCGCCCAGGGCTCCGGCCGGCGCCAGCAGGCGGCGATCGTCAGCGCGGTCACGAGGTTGGCCCCCGCCGACTCGCCGGCGAACGCCAGGCGTGTGGGGTCGCCGCCGAAGCGGTGCGCGTTCTCGACGACCCACGACAGCGCCTGGCAGGCGTCCTGGAGCGCCGCGGGGAACGGGAACTGCGGCGCGAGGCGGTAGTTGATGTTGAAGACGACGAAGCCCCGCTTCGCGTAGGCGAGGCCCATCACCCAGTGCGTGTCCTTCGAGAGGATGCAGAACGCGCCGCCGTGCACGTAGAGCATGACCGGCAGCGGTCCTCTGCGGTCGGTCGGGCGGTACACGTCGAGCGTGTGGCAGGCGGCGCCGGTGCAGGCGTATGGGATGTCGCGCAGCACCTCGACGCCGTGCCGACGCGGGTCCGCCTGGGGCACCAGGCGGCCGGCGCGGGCCATGCCCTCGAACATGCTGCGCGCCGCGATCTGCCCGGCCTTTCGCCGGAAGTGTTCGACTCGGTGCATCATGACCGCATTGTAGCCCGGAGGTGGGTCGTGGGGCGTAGAGGGTGGGTGGCGGCGGCGGTGCTCTGCGGATGCGGCGGGGCGTCTTCGGAGGCGGACGGCCCGGTGGACGCCGCGGCGCCCGACGCGGCCGCGGCGCCGGACGCCGCCGAGCCCTGCGGTCCCGGCACGGAACCGCACGCCGACGCTGGGTGCGGGACACAACCGGCGGCCTGGGGCGAGCGCGCGGTCGCCGGCCGGTGGTACGCCGGCGACCTGCACGTGCACGCCACCGGCGCCAGCAACGACACCGGCGGCGACAGCCCGCCCGAGGACATCAAGGCCGTCGCCGTCGAGCGAGGCCTCGACTTCGTGCTGCTCACCGACCACAGCAACTCCACGGGCAGCGACCCGTCGACGCGCGACGAGCTCCCCGAATTGTTCAATCGCGGCCCGGAGTTCCCATACTGGGAGCGCGCCGCCGAGCTCAGCGACCCCACGTTCCTGATGATCGACGGCAACGAGCTCAGCCCGGTCGCCGAGCCGCCGAACGCGTCACGCGGCCACGTCGGGTGCGCCCCTCGCGACCTCGCCGCCTTCGACTGGCGCGGCGTCGTCTTCACCGACCGGCCGATGAGCGCCGTGACGGGCGGCGAGGCGCTGGCCCAGGCGCGCGCGGCGGGCTGCTTCACGACCGTGAACCACGCCTACAGCCCCGCCATCTGGATCAACTACGACTGGACGGACCGCGACTACGACGCCCTCGAAGTCTGGAACGGCGGCGCCGGGTTCGACCTCTACGACCGGATGGTCGTGGAGGCCTGGGCGTGCGACCTGTCCCAGGGACGGCGCGTGGTCGGCGTGGGCGGCAGCGACAATCACCGCGTGCACATCGAGCCGCCCGGCACCACGCTCGACCCGCCGCTCGGCCAGCCGGTGACGTGGGTGTGGGCCGCGGACCTGACGTGGCCCGCGATCGTCGCCGGCCTCGACGCGGGCCGCGTGGCGGTCGGCGACACCGGAGCGCCGCTCGAGCTCGACGTGTACGGCGCGGACCGCGCCTGGCTCGCCATGAGCGGCGGCGAGTTCGCGGCGGCGGACGGCCGCTGGCTGCGCGTGCGCGGCGCGCTGGCCGAGGCGCCGGCGCGCGCGCGGGTGCTGCGCGTCTACCGCGTCGCCGCCGGCGGCTGCGACGACCGGCGCGCCGCCGACAGCGTCATGCCGCCGGTCTCCGGCATGACCGTCGTGCACGAGCAGCCCGTCGCCGAGGCGGGTGCGCTCGACGTGTTCGTGGCGGTCGAGGCCGCCGCCGGCGACGCCTTCCTCGCGCTCGTCGAGCCGCCGCGCCCCGCCCTCAACGAGCGCCACGCCGCCATCGCCAACCCGGTCTTCGCGCGCTGACCCCGCGGCCCCGGAGGCGACTCGGAGTCGGTCCGAGGGCGCTGCGGGGCCCGCGCCGCCCTACTCGCGCGGGGGGTCGGCTGCGTCGAGGTCGTCGGCGCGCTGCACGGCGGCGTCGCCGAACTTCTCGCGTACGCGGTCGAGCGTGGCCTCGAGCGCGCGGCGGCGCGGCGTGGCCGAAGCGAAGAGGTCGAGCTGGGCGGCGGCCTCTTCGGTGAGGTCGTAGCCGGTGACGCCGACGAGGCGGACGGGCTCGACCAGCTCGAGCTGCGCGAGCAGGGCGTCGGCGGCGGCGTAGATCGCCTCGGCGACGTCGGTGGCTTCCGACAGGCGCATCTGCCGCGTGAAAAGCCGGAACCCGGCCGTCTTGAGCTTGATGCGCACGCCGCGGGCGCGGAGGCCGGCGCGGCGCAGGCGGCGGCCCACCTCGTCGGCGGCGCGGCGCAGGTGCGGCCGGATCTCGACGGCCCCGCGCAGGTCGCGCTCGAGCGTGTTCTCGTAGCCGATGCTCTTCGTGTCGCGCTCGGGCACGACCGGGCGCGGGTCGTCGTTGAGGGCGAGGCGGTGGAAGTGCTCGCCCTGCCGCCCCAGCTCGGCGGCGAGCCGCGCCGGGTCCGCGCGCGCCACGTCGCCGATCGTGCGGTAGCCGAGCGACTCGAGGCGCTCGACCGTGCGCGGCCCGGCGCCCCAGAGCCGCGCCACCGGCAGCGGCGCCAGGAACGCGCGCGCCTCCTCGGGGCGCACGATCGTCAGGCCGTCGGGTTTGCGGAAGTCGCTGGCCACCTTCGCCACGTACTTCGTGTCGGCGATGCCGACCGACACGTTCAGGCCGCCGGTGGCCTCGCGCACGGCGTCCTTGAGCGCGCGGCCGATGCGCTCGGGCGGACCGAGCGCGCCCTCGCTGCCCGTGAGGTCGAGGAAGGCCTCGTCGAGGCTCAGCGGCTCGATCACCGGCGAGAAGCGCCGGAACACGGCCATCACGATCTCGGAGACGGCGTGGTAGCGCTCGAAGCGCGGCGGCAGGAACACGCCCTGCGGGCAACGGCGCCGCGCCCAGGCCGTCGGCATCGCGCTGCGGACGCCGAACCGGCGCGCCTCGTAGCTGCACGTGGACACGACGCCGCGGCCCGACAGCCCGGCCACGATGACCGGCCGCCCGCGCAGCGACGGGTCGTCGAGCTGCTCGATCGACGCGTAGAACGCGTCCATGTCGGCGTGCAGGACGAGGCGCACGGCCCTACTTCGTGAACGCCGCCCTCAGCATGCCCCGCTTGTCGACCACGCCGGCGAGGCGCCTCCCGTCGACCACCGGGACGATCGAGAGGTGATGCTCGACCATCATCCGGGCGAGCTCCTCGGCGGGCGTGTTCGGCGTCGCGGTGCGCACGTCGGTCGACATGATGTCGGCCACCCGTGCGCCGGCGATCTTCTCGAGGTCGTGCTCGGCGCGCCGCGGGTTCTCGAGCGGGATCAGCGCGTCGAGGAAGACGAAGAACGACGGCAGGTGGACGGGCTGCTCCTGGAAGATCAGGTCCATGGCGGTGACCACGCCCGCCAGTTGCCCGTCTTCGACCACGCAGACGCCGTCGAGGCGCTCGTCGAGCAGTCGGCGGGCCAGGTCCTTCACGAGGACGTCGGGCGCCACCGTCGGCGGCGTCCGGTCCATGATGTCGCTCGCGCGCAAGGTCATCGCGGTCCTCCCTTCCTCTTCAGGACGCCAGTGCGGCCAGCGCCGCTTCAGCGACGGCCAGCTCGAGCTCGCGGCCGAGAGCGCGCCACTGCTCGGCGGCGAGCGCGTAGGCGGCGCGGGCGCGTTCGTTCTCGCCGGCCTCGCGCGCGCGATCGGCGGCGCGCTGCAGGTTGACGCCGGCGTCCTTCTCGGCGAGGCCCGTCTTGCGGAGCAGCTCCGCGGCGCGTCCGCAGTGCCGATCGAACTCGTCCCAGGCGCCGGCGTCGGCGGCGCACGGCAGCAGGCAGGCGTGAAGACACGCGGCCATCGCCAGCTGCTTGCGGGCCTGGAAGCGCCCGAGCGCCGCCTCGAGGTGCGGTTGCGCGGCGGCGGGATCGCCGCGGTCCAGCAGCACGAGACCGCGGTTCGCCTGGGCGTAGACGGCGTTGGCCGAGCCCATGGCCTCCCAGACGTGCTGCGCCTCGCGGTAGTGCCGCTCGGCGGCGCTCAGATCGCCGCGCTTGCGCGCCAGCTCGCCCAGGTCGTTGGCGCAGGCGGCGAGGCCGTTGCGCGCGCCGGCGGCGGCGAGCAGGTCGCGGGCGACGCGGCAGGCCCGGCGCGCCTCGTCGAGCCGCTCCGACTTGAGCAACAGGCGCGCGAGGCCCCACTGGCAGCGGGCGGCGCCGGCCCGGTCGCCCACCGACTCGTACCCGGCGCGCGCGGCCTGCAGCGTCGCCTCCACGTCGTGAAGCCGCTCGCCGTGCGTCAGCATGCCCATGCCGAGCACTTCGCGCCCGGTGGCCCCGAGCCGCCCGTCGCCGAGCGTCGCGGCGAGCTCGATGGCCTCGGTGCAGCGCGCCGCCGCCGCGGCGAAGCGGCCCTGCTCGTTGTCGAGGCGGCCGAGCTCGATGAGCGCCTGCGCCAGCACGGCCGACCAGCCGTGGGAGCGCGCGGCGGCCTCGGCCCACGCCGACCAGCGCGCCGCCTCCGTCACGTCGCCGCGCGACCGGGCGAGCCGCGCCGCCAGCACCCAGCCCTCGCTCCACCGCGGATCGTCGGGCGGCAGGTCGACCTGGGTGGCGGCCTGCTCGCGGCGCGCGAGCACGTCGGCGGCCGCGGGGTAGTCGCCGGCCTCCATGCGTTGCGCCGCGGCACGGGCCAGCGGCTCGAGCGCGGCCTCGAGATCGCCCGCGGCGAGCAGGTGCAGGCCGACGCGCTCGGCGACGCCGTGGCCGTCGCGGTGCCGCAGCATGTGGGCGCAGGCACGGTGGTGCGCCTCGCGCCGGCCGGCCTCGCGCGCCCGGCGCTCCAGGCTCTCGCGCAGCATCCCGTGCACGTACCACCAGCGGGCCTGCGGCCCCTCGCCGCCGGTCTGCGCCAGCGACTCGTCGAGCAGCGCCTCGACCAGGCCCCAGTCGGTGGCGATGCCGGCGATGGCGCACACGCTGCGCCACTCGTCGCCGTCGACCTCCGCGCCGAGGACGGCCGCCAGCTCGAGCGCGACGCCGCTCTGGATGGGGCGCCCGGCCAGCAGGCGGTCGACGCGCGCCGCCCAGACCTGGTGCAGGCTCTCGGGCAGCTCGGAGACGTCGCGCCCGGGTGCGACGCGGAAGCCCCGGCCGCCCGGCACGAGGGCGCCGCGGCGGACCCAGTCGCCCACGAGCTGGATGGCGAACAGCGGGTTGCCGCCGGTGCGCCAGTCGAGGCGCCGCGCCAGCTCGTCGTCGAGGCCCAGCAGCGCCTCGAGCAGCTTCGGCCGCTGCGCGGGCGGCAGCGGCCCGATGTCGAGCTTCTCGGTGTCGTCGCGCGCCACGAGCGCGAGCAGGCGCTCGGCCTCGGCGGGCTGCTCCGCCAGGGCCTCGTCGCGCGCCGTGAGGACCGTCAGCACCGGCGCCGGCGTGTCCGCCTGCGTCGCGAGCAGGTGCGCGCACAGCTCGACGGCCTGCCGCCCCCACTGCACGTCGTCCAGCCACAGCAGCACCGGCCGCCGGGCGGCGAGGCGCGCGAGGAAGCGCTGCACGACGACGAACATCTCCCGGAGGCTCGCGAACCGCACCGTGCCGGGGCCGCGCTCCGCCTCGGTCGCCGGACTGACGACCTCGGTCAGCGCCTGGGCCTCGGCGTCGTCGTTCACGCCGAGCCGCAAGAGCTCCGCCCGTACGCGCGCCAGCACCTCGGGGCGCGCCAGGCCCGCCACGCGCAGGTGGCGGCCGATCATGCCCCCGATGCCGAGACCCGGCCCGGGCATGGGCGCGTGCAGCGCGCGCAGGATCTCGGCGGCCCCCGTCTCGTGCGCCCGCTCCGCCAGCCACGAGGCGAGGCGGCTCTTGCCGAACCCGGCGGGGCCCGTGAGCACCACCGCCTGCGCGCGGTGGGCCTCGGCGGACCGGCGGACCGCCTGCCAGAGCAGATCGCGCTCCGCCTCGCGCCCGACGAAGGGCAGGGGGCGCAGGTCGTACAGGCCGAGGCCCACGCCGAGGAGGCGCGTCGTCGAGACGCGGCCGTCGCCGGTGCGCCACGTCGTGGGGATGGGCGGCGGCTGCTCGTCCAGCAGCGGACACTCGAGGGCCGCGGTCTCGTCGTCGCCGATCGTTCCCGCGGTCGAGAACGTCGGCGAGGGCGTCCACTCCGACGAGGGCATCCAGGTGGCCGCCGTCGCCATGTCGTCGGGCGGGCCGCCGGCCACGGTCGCCTCCGCCGGCGTCCCCCCGGTGTCGGACGGGGCGTCCGCCTCCGGGCGCGCCCTCGGGAGCGAGACCTCGACCGTCGCGTCGGTGCTGAAGTCTTCGGCGGGCGGCGGCGTCGCCATCGTCGCGTCGTCGGGCGGCGGCGCGGGCGGCGCGGTCAGCAGGGCGGCGCTGCCGCCGTCGGCGAGCTGGGCGAGCGCCCACAGCGCGTCGGCGGCGCGTCGGAAGCGCCGCGCCGGCTCTTTCTCGAGCAGCCGCGTCAGCCACCCCAGCAAGCCCCGCGGCACCTCGAGCCACGGCTCGAACACCGGCAGCGGGTCGTTGAGCTGGGCCATCACCGTCGCCAGGGGCGTCCGCTGCCGGAAGGGTGGCTTGCCCGTCGTCAGCTCCCAGGCGAGGCAGCCGACGGCGTACAGGTCCGTCCACGGGCCCTGGTCGCGCCACGCACCCTTCACCTGCTCGGGGGCCATGTACGCCGGCGTACCCATCGTGCCGCCGAGCGTCTCGAGGCTGCGGTGCGGATCGATGGTCTCGCGGTCGACCGCGTGCGCCACGCCGAAGTCGGTGAGGCGAAGGCGCGAGCCGTCCTCGCCCCACAACACGTTGTCGGGCTTCAGATCGCGGTGCACGACGCCGCGGGCGTGGGCGTGGGCCAGCGCCGCCAGCAGGTCCTCGAGGATGTAGCGCACCTCGGGCCAGCGCAGGTCCCGCATGCGGTCGCGCAGCGAGCCGCCCCCGAGCATCTCCATCACGAGGTAGGGGCTGCCCTCGGTCAGGCGCCCGCTCGAGGCCCGCGCCGCCTCGGGCGGCACCTCGCCGAAGTCGAAGACCTGCACGACGCCGGGGTGGTCGAGGCCGGCGACGGCGCGCACCTCATTGCGGAACGCGGTGCGGTAGCGCTCCTCGCGGGCCACCTGGTCGGTGATCACCTTCACCGCGACCGCGACGCCCTGCGTGCGGTGCGTCCCCGCCCACACCTCGCCCATGCCGCCGCGGCCGAGCGCGGCGGTCAGATCGAAGGGGCCGAGGGGGATGGCGAAATCGGGGGACGCCGACACGGCGCACAGGATGACGGACGCGGCACGGAAGGGGAAGAGCGCGCTGCGCTTCGAGCGGTCGTCGGCCGGGTCAGTCGATGTTCGCCGGCGCGAGGCCCTGCGGGAAGCCCTCGGGGTTGCTGCCGAGCTGCGCCGGCTGCAGGACCGCCTTCTCGACCTGCTGCACGAACTGCGCGAACTTGAGGCTCTTGGCCTTGATGTCGCTCAGCTTCAGGGCCGCCGCGCCAGGCTTCTGGGCAGCGGCGGCCGCCAGCGCGATCTCGGCGCCGAGCGCCTTGAGCGTGGCCGTGTCCTTCGAGGCGCGCGCCTTGTCGGAGGCGTGCAGGAGCACCGTGGCGACGTACAGGTTCTCCTTGCCGGCTCCGTTCGCCGTCTTGACCGCCTTGGCCGCAGCCGTGACCTGGTCGAAGGCGGTCTTGCCCTCGGGCACCGTCTGGATGGCGTAGGCCGGCTTCGGCGCGGCGGCGGACGTGGGCGCGGGCGCGGGCGCGCTCGTCGGCGTCTGCGCGCCGGCGGCCCCGGCGGTCAACAACACGGCGGCGACGATGAGGCGGATCGACATGGACTCCCTCCTGGGCTTGCGTACGGCGACGGGACTCTAACCCGGCGTATTCATCCGTTCATGCGGTTTCGGCGATGAAGGCGGCGACGTCGCGCCACAGCCGTTCGAAGGCCGGGCGCTCGAAGCCCGAGCACGACGTCAGCCAGTCGTGGTGTGGCGGGTCGTGCCCCGGATCGTCGAAGTGGCCGATCACGTCGAGGTGGTCGGCGCGCACCGCGTGGATGACCTCGCCGCGGATCTGCGACAGGGTGGGCACGATGCCGTCGTTGTCCTCGCGGGCGGTCGGGCGCTCGAACTCGGCGCGCATCCGCGCCTCCTGGGCCTCGTCGAGGCGGGGCACGGCGCGCTCCGGGAAGCGCGCCGCCATGCGGTGCAGCCACTCGAACACGGTGTAGCTGGCCTGATCGTAGGGCGAGAGCCCCGCCGCGAGGCGCGCCGCCACCGCCGGCCGGCGGCTGCGCGTGACCACGCACCCGTAGCGCACGCCGGGCCGGTCGGCGGTCGCCGCGTCGAACAGGTCGATGCCCTCGGGCGTGAGCTGCGGGATGAGCGACTGGTCGTGCCGCATCGCGTGCAGGAACTCGTTGACGGGGCCACGCTGGTCGCTCGGCAGCTCGCCGATGAGCTCGTCGTAGAGCTGGTCGAAGAGCGCCGCCGCCTTGCCGCCGGGCAGCTGGTGCCGCGCCGTGGCCGCCGCCACGCGCACGAGCACCGACATCGGCAGTCGGCCCGAGCGGAGCACGGCGACGGTCCCGAGCGACAGGAGCCACAGCAGCTTCTGGCCGACGAGGCCGCTGAAGAATCGCGCCATGGGCGTGCCGCGGTGCGGCGTCGAGACGCAGACCACCGAGCGCACGCGCGCCGCCACCGCCTCGGCGTCGACGTCGTCCAGCTGGACGTTCGGCGTGACCAACAGGCGCGCGTCGAGGCCCCCCGTCGAGTGGCCGACCAGGTGCACCGCGTCGCGCGGCCCGATCGTCGCCGCGAGGTCGGCGGCGAGCGCCGCGCTGCGGGCCCGGATCGACGCCGTCGGCGGCACCGGCGACCGGTGGACCTGCGCCCGCAGCCCGAGCTCTGCGAACGCGGTCTCGAGCATCTCCTTGACGTGCGCGAAGTAGACGAGTCGGCCGAAGTTCACGAACCCGAAGAAGCCGGGCACGAGGATGACGTGGTGGACCGTCCGGGACGTGGCCTTCGTGCGCATCGTCCCCTTTTGTCGTCTCCCGCGCGGAGCGTCAATCGGTCGGCGCCCGCCGACGGGCGGGCGGACCGTGACCCCGGCGGCCCGCGCGTGGCACAATGCCCGCGCACTTCGGGAGGATGCCATGAAGCTCGCTGCGCTCTTCGTCTTCGCCACCCTCGCCGGCGGCGCTCCCGCCGCGCTCGCCTGCCCCGGCCACGGCGGGCAGACCGCCGCCGCGAAGGCCGCGGTCGGCGACGTCGCCCTCGCCGATCTCGCCGCGTGGGTCGAGAAGAAGGAAGCCACGGTCGTCGACGCCAACAAGAAGGAGACGTGGGCGGCGGGCCACATCCCCGGCGCCGTCCACGCCACCGCCGCCACGCTGACCGTCGCGGCGCTGCCCGCCGACAAGGCCGCGAAGCTCGTCTTCTATTGTTACAACGAGCAGTGCGGCGCGGCGCCCAAGGCCGCGGCGAAGGCCGTCGAGCTCGGCTACACCAACGTGTTCGTCTACAAGGGCGGCATCGAGGGCTGGAAGAAGGCGGGCAAGGCCGTCGAGGTCGCCGAGGTCAAGGCCGCCGGGACCGAGAAGAAGCAGGCCGACGGCTGAGCCGCGGCACCTCGTCGCTCTCCCGCGCGCGCTGCCGCGCCCCGGGCCGCAGGACGCCCAGCAGCAAGAGGCCCACCGCCACCCAGAAGACCTCCCGCAGGCGCCGCACCAGGGCCAGCGTCACCGCGGCGCCCGGCGGCAGCCCCACCATCGAGGCCGCCGCGAAGGTCGCCGCCTCGTAGGCGCCGATGCCCGCCGGCACGAAGAACATGCCGACCCGGGCCACGGTCGACATGCTGGCGATCACCACCGCCTCGACGGGCGCGATGGGGCGCCCCATCCAGCCGGCGATGGCCCAGACCTCGATGGCGCCGAGGAGCCAGCCCGCCAGGTAGCTGCCCGTCGAAAGGACGAGCCGCATCTTGTGCTCGCGATAGAAGGCGCGCAGGACGGCGTCGATCTCGACGATCTTGTTGAGCAGCACGAAGCGCCAGCCCGCGGGCCAGCGGCGCAGGCCGACGCGCGCCGCCCGCCCCAGCAGCCCGGTCGACGACCCGAGCCCGAGGACGAGGGCCGCCACCGCCAGCAGGATCGGCACGGCGACCGCCACCGACCGCAGCGAAGCCGGCAGCGGCGCGCTCAACACCGCGAGGCCGATGCCGAGGAGCACGTAGGTCAAGAGCGCCAGCGTCTGCGTCAGCTTGGCGACCACCAGCGAGCTGAGGGCGGGTCCCGAGCCGACCCAGCTCGACGCCAGCGCGGCCTTGATGGGCTCGCCGCCGAGGTAGCCGCCGGGCATCGCGATGTTCACCGCCTCGCCGCTGAGGCGCGCCGCGAACAGGTGCCCGAACGGCACCGTCCCCGAGCCGGGGTAGAAGGCGAAGGCCCAGCCCAGCGTGTTGGGGACGAGCCAGATCAGCGAGAGCGGGATCAGGAGCACGGCGCGCCAGCCGATGGTCTGGACCTCGGCCCAGACGCGATCCAGGCCGGCGCGGCTGAGCAGCCAGGCCAGCAGGCCGAGGCCCACGACGGCGGTGAGGAGGGTGAGCCTACGCACGGGCCGGACGGTGCGCGAGGTGGAGCGCCAGGAGCGCGGCCAGGCAGGTCCAGGTGCCGACCGCCGCCACCCACAGGAAGGTCGACAGCCAGCCGAGCGCCGCCAGGACGAACACGCCGTAGACGAAGTCGCGGCGGCCCAGCGCGTCGACGGCGCGGCTCAGGCGCGCCGCCACGGGCGAGGCGCCCTCGCGGTCCGGCACGGGCGTGGGGCGGCCGGTCGGGCGCAGGCGCGTCGCGTAGATCCAGCTCGCCGTCGCGGCGACGCCCGCCGACGCCGTCAGGCCGAGGGCGAGCCAGCGGCCTTCGCCGGTGGCGCGCCACAGCCCGAGCCCCATCGCCAGGAACACGAAGAAGCGCACGACGTGGTCGCCGGCGAAGTCCAGCGCGCCGCCGCGGCGCGTCTCTAGGAACTTGAGCCGCGCGAGCTCGCCGTCGCAGCCGTCGGTCCACGACGCGCACCACAGGAGGAGCGCGGCGGCGACCTGCCACCTGGCGTCGGGCACGGTGAAGAGCGCCGCCGCCGCCAGGCCGAGCGCCACGGAGACGACGGTGAGCTGGTCGGGCGTGACCTTCGTCGCCGCCAGCCGCCGCGTGACCGCCAGGGACAGCCGCCGCTCGAGCAGCCGCGCCATCGGGCCGTCGGTCGGCTCGCGCAGCGAGGCGTACAGGAGCGCTTCCGCCGCCGCATGCGACGCGGGCCCGACGTCCTCCCAGCGCGCGTCGCCGACGTCGTGCGCCCGCAGCAGGCCCTGTCCGGCCAGCCGCCGCAGCCCGTCCGCGTGGGAGCATGCGCCGCCGTCGGCGCGCGCCGCCTCCGCGAGCGCCTCGAAGATCGCCGGCGTGCACAGAGAGGCGCCGGTGTCGAAGGCGTCCCACGTCGCGAGCCGCTTCCCGAGGGCGACGACGCGGTCGCCCGCGAGCGCCGCCTTGGTGGCGTCGTCGGGATCGGCGAGCAACCCGCGCTTGCGGTCCACGGCGATCACGCAGGCGCGCCCGTCGGTGGGCGCCTGCCGCAGGCCCTCGAGCAGCCCCGGCAGCAGCAGGCGGTCGCCCGGGAGCACCAGGAACGACGGCTCGTCCACGTATGGGCGCGCGGCGAGCAGCGAGCTGCCGGTGCCCTGCGGCCAGGCGGCGTGGTGCACCCAGCGGACGTCCACGTCGGCGAGGCGCGGCGCCAGCGCCCCGCGGACCTCGTCGCCGCGGCCGCCGAGCACGACGACGAAGCGATCGATGCCGGCGCGGCGCGCGCCGCGGATCGTGCGTTCGAGCAGCGGCATGCCGCCGAGCGGCCGCAGCGGCATCGGCGCGTGGAGCCCTCGAGCGAGACGCCGTGCGCCGCAGCCCGTGGCCAGGATCACGGCGATGCGGGTCGGCCGCCCCGCGAGCGTGCGCGCCGCCGTGTCGAGCGTCGACTCGAGGTGCGGGCGGAGCTGGGGCGGCGGGCGTGTCATCGCTCCGGCGCGCCGTCGCAACCGACGTGCCATGGGATCCCGACGGCGAGGCGCGGCGCGGCGCGGGGCGAATCGCCCCGAGCGCGGCCCCGGCCGACGCGTTCTGCGACGAGCGCGACGGCGCGACGTCGACACGCGCCCTCGCGCATCTTCAGGTCGAGGTGTGCGAGGATTTCTGCCGGATGACCATCTACCTGCTCGACGACCGACTCGGCTTCCCCGATCCCCGTCGCACCGATCCCAGCGGCATCCTGGCGGTGGGCGGCGATCTGTCGCCCGAACGCCTGCTGCTCGCCTACTCGATGGGCATCTTCCCGTGGTTCAACGAGGGGGATCCCATCCTGTGGCACTGCCCGGCGTGGCGCCTCGTCCTCGAGCCGTCCCAGATCCACGTGGGGCGCACGATGCGCAAGGTGCTTCGCGCCGGCACCTTCGACGTCCGCTTCGACACCGCCTTCGACGACGTGATCGCCCACTGCGCGCGGACGCCGCGGGCCGGCCAGGAGGGCACGTGGATCACGGCGGAGATGGCCGCCGCCTATCGGCGCCTGCACCGTCTGGGTTACGCGCACTCCGCGGAGGCATGGCAGGACGGCCGGCTCGTCGGCGGCCTCTACGGCGTCTGTCTCGGCGGCGTGTTCTTCGGCGAGTCGATGTTCTCGCACCGCGAGAACGCCTCGAAGACGACGTTCATCACGCTGTGTCGGCAGCTTGGGGCGCTGGGGTACGCGCTCGTCGACTGCCAGGTCTACACCGAGCACCTGGCGACGTTCGGGGCGGTGGAGTGGCCGCGGGATCGTTTCCTGGTGGGGCTGACGAAGGCGCTGGCGGCCCAGCCGCGCGCGGCCTGGCCCGCCGGGCGATGAGCGGCGCGGCGACTACTTGCCGAAGGCGCGGATCATCGCGACGAGGGCGTTGACGACCTCGGGCTTGTCCTTCAGGTCGGGGTTCGGAGGCATCAGCGGGCTCTTGCCCACCGCGGCGCCGCCCTCGACGATGATCTTCGCGATCTCGGCGTCCTGGGCCGTCTTCTGCCACTCCTGGTCGCCGTAGTTGCGGGGCTTGACCGGCAGGCTCGCCGCGGCGGCGCCGTCACCCTTG
Organism: Myxococcota bacterium; assembly: GCA_963169045.1. Classification (GTDB taxonomy): domain Bacteria; phylum Myxococcota_A; class Bradymonadia; order UBA7976; family UBA1532; genus CAUJDF01. The sequence continues at coordinate 73,958 of CAUJDF010000026.1, read as the reverse complement.
CCCTCGGCGCCGTGGCAGGGCGCGCAGCGCGACTGGAAGATCTGCTTGGCCTCGTCCGCGGCGGCGCCTCCACCGGCGGCCGCGGCGCCCTCGGTGCCCGGCGCGGCGGCGGTGGCCGGCGCGGCCTCGGTGGCGGGCGCGGCGGTGGCGGGCGCGGCCCCGGTGGCGGGCGCCGCCGACTTCGGCGCGGCGGTCGTGGCGGGCGCCTGACCGCCCTTGTCCTTGCCGTCGCACGCGGCGAGCGCGGGGAGCGCGGCCATCAGCAGCCAGTGGGTGACGCGCATTGCTGTCCTCCTCGTTCGTTCAAGCCGCCGATGCCGGCGGCGGGCCTCGGGTTTCAGCCGTTGTCTCGCGACGGGTGTATGCTCCGGCCTCGCCATGCCCGAGCTTCCCGACGTGACCGTCTACGTGGAGCGCCTGCAGGTCCTCGCCGGCGGCCGGCCGCTGACGCGGGTGCGCGTCGCCAGTCCGTTCCTGTTGCGCTCCGTCGAACCGCCGCTTCACGCGGCGGAGGGCCGCATCGTCGTCGGTGTCTCGCGTCTCGGCAAGCGTCTCGTGATGCACCTCGAAGAGGATCTGTTCCTGGTGCTCCACCTGATGATCGCCGGACGCCTGCGCTGGCGGCCTGCGGGCGCTCCGATCCCGGGGAAGATGGGGCTCGCGGCGTTCGATTTTCCGAACGGCTCCGCACTCCTGACCGAGGCGGGCACGAAGCGGCGCGCTTCGCTCTACGTCGTCGCCGGCCGCGATGCGCTCGCGCTTCACGACCCCGGGGGGCTCGAGCCGCTGTCGGCCGACGGCGCGGCGTTCGCGGCGGCGCTGACGCGCGAGAACCGCACGCTGAAGCGGGCGCTGACCGATCCGCGCCTGTTCAGCGGCATCGGGAACGCGTACTCCGACGAGATCCTGTTCGCGGCGCGGCTGTCGCCCGTGCGCCTGACGCGGTCGCTCACGGACGAGGAGACGGCGCGGCTGTTCGCCGCCACGGTGGGGACGCTGAACGACTGGACGGCGCGGCTGCGGGCCGAGTGCGGCGACGGGCTCCCCGAGAAGGTGACGGCGTTCCGCGAGGGGATGGCCGTGCACGGGCGCTACGGGCAGCCCTGCGTGGCGTGCGGCGCGCCGGTGCAGCGCATCCGCTACGCCGAGAACGAGACGAACTACTGCGCGCGCTGCCAGAACGCGGGGCGGCTGCTCGCGGACCGGGCGTTGTCCAAGCTGCTGAAGAAGGACTGGCCGAAGACCCTCGACGAGCTCGAGGCCTTCAAGGAGGCGCGGCGGACCCCGTCCGATTGACGATGGGCGACGCGGGACGGCACGGTGTGCTCATGCAGGCCGGAGAGCAGGGCAGCGCGGGACGACGTCGGCGTCGGCGGCGGCGCCCGCCCGCCGCGGCGGCGAGCCTCGAGGCCCGCGCGGAGCGGGTCGTGCGCGAGATCGCGGCGCTGGCGGCCGAGGTGGCGCGCGCGCGCGGGCCCCGCGCCCGCGGCACGCTCGACGTCCGGATCCCCGTGGCGCTCGGCGAGGCGGCCCCCGCGGGCGGCGTCGACCTGCTGCGCGCCATCGAGGCGGAGGTGGACCGCGCCGCGGCGGTCGTCGCCGAGTTCCAGCCCGGGCGTGTGTTCTGCTTCCAGTGCGGCGATGCGGGCTGCCCGCACGGCGTCCCGCAGACGCCCACGCAGACGTTCGCCGGCTACACGCCGCTCGGCCGGCCCGAGTGGCGCGAGTTCCTCGAGCTGTGCCTCGAGCGCCGGCCGCCGCACCTCGACGCGCTGTACCGCGATCCGCCGGCGGTGCTGGCGCTGTCGATGACCGGGGAGGCGCTGGCGGGCGAGTTGCTGCCGGGCTTCGGACGGGCCTCCTCGAGCTACACGCTGCTCGGGCAGGTGACCGCGGGGCTCGTGCCGCAGGGCCGCGAGCGCGTGGCGCTCACGCTGCAGATCGTGGAGACGCGGCCCGGACCGGAGCGCCTGCGCCTGAACCTCATCGGGGCATCGCCCGTCGACATCGCCGCGGCGGCCGCGGACTCCGCTCCCCGCAGCCCGGCCGAGCGCCTGCGCCGCACGCTCGAGGAGACGCGCAAGCGCCTGGCCGCGCTGGAGCGGCGCGCGGCGGTGGCCGAGGCGCGCCGCGAGCGCTGGGACCTGCGCCAGGCGCTCGAGCCGCTCCTGGCGCGCCTGCGCAGCGACCTCGAGCGCATCTGGCGCCCCGAGACGCACCGCACCCGGCACGCCCGCGAGCGCCACCTCGAGGCCGAGCGGCCGACGGGCTCGGCGCTGATGGACGCGCGGCGCGCCGGCGACGACCGCCTGCTCGTCGACGCCGACCAGGACACGATCGTCGTGCTCGGCCCGCGCGGCCGCACCCACGTCTTCTCGCCGCGCGGTCGGCACGTGACGAGCATCCACCTCGAGCCCGGTGAGCTGGCACGCAAGATCCAGAAGCGGCGCTGGCGCCCGCTCCCGCCGGACCAGGCCGCCGCCTTCCGGGCGGCGCTCGGTCACCAGCGCCAGTAGAAGTCGAGCTCGGGGAAGACGACGGGCTCGGGGATGAAGACGTCGACGAGCGGCAGGTTGTAGTGGCCGTAGCCGAGGCCGGCGCGCAGGTGGAAGACCTCCCACGACCAGAAGGCGGAGAGCACGGCGTTGCCCAACGGCGCCGACGCGATCTCCGCCTCGCCGCTCTCGAAGAGCTCGAGCTTCGTCCGGCCGCCGTTGTACTCGAAGGTCTGCGACGACTCCGCCAGCGTCTGCTGGTAGACCATCACGCGCCCCTCGAGCACCAGCGCGAGCACGCGGCCGAGCCGCCACTCGACGGCGGGCGCGAGCGTCGCCGTCGACAGCGCCGCCACGCCGCCGACCTCGACGTCGTCCACGTCCAGGTCCTCGGCGTTCGTGCCCACGTGGGTGTAGGCGGCGGTCAGGTTGAACCGCCAGTCGCCCGCCGCCCAGGTGGCGGTCGCGGCGAGCGGGATGAGGTTGAAGCGCAGGTCCTCGTCGATGTCGTCGTCGAAGTCGTGCGGCTTCAGCGTGAACAGGCCCAGCCGCGCCGCCAGCGACGGTCCGTCGGCGCGCGGGTCGCCGTAGAAGTTCCACTTTGCCTGTAGATTCGGGGTCTTGAGGAGCCAGGCCAGCGGGACGGTCGTCAGCTCGAAGGTGTCGGCCAGCCCGGCACCCACGCGGAATGGACCGACGTGCAGCTCGTTCACGTGGAGGGTCGCCGCGGTGTACGCGGTGACGGGGTCGGTGTCGTGCCAGGCGAGGGCCGGCGCCGGCAGGAGCGCGAGCAGCAGCGCGCGCCTCACCACGTCACCTCGTCGTCGCCCCGCTGGCAGCGGCCGCCGCGTGCGCCCGCCCCCAGGCGGCACGTCCAGAGGCCGCCGCGGTCGTGCACCAGCAGCGGCGACTCGTCGCCCTCGGCGAACGACAGGCCGACGAGGAAGCGCGCGCCGTCGTCCAGGCGGCGGCGGACGAACATGCGCTGGGCCGTGAAGTCGAGCTGCAGGTCGACGGCGAGCTCGACCGCCGGCGACTCGCCGCGCGCCCACGCCCCGTCGAACGCGAGGAGCAGCCGCTCGACGTCGAGCCCCGGCGCATGGACGCGGACGTCGCCGTCGAGCCGGTGCGCCGCCTCGCTGCCGCGCAGCAGGCAGTCCTCGGCCTCGCCCCAGATCACGTCGCCGGGATCGCCGCCGTCGAAGACGTACCGCAGCACGATCTCCCCGGTGCCGTCGGCCTCGCCGCAGCGGTGCGTCAGCCGCGCCCACGCGTCGCCCTCGGCGGACAGGGCGCGGCGCTTCGACGAGAGCCCGTCCTCGCGTTCCTCGTCCGGCGGCTCGCCGGTGTCGCCCAGGCCCTCGAGGATGGCCACGGCCAGCTCCCGCAGCGCCTCGGCCTCGCGCAGCGACTCGGCGATGCCCTCGACCAGCGCCGGGGCCGACTCCGGGTCGAGGCGCCCGTCCTGCGAGGCGTAGGCGGCGACGAGGTCGCTCATGTCGGGGGGCTCGGGCGGCTCGGCCCGCTCGCGGCAGCCGGCGAGCAGTGCGACCAGAAACAGCAGTCTTTTCAAGGACATCCCTGCATCGCCTGGATCCATGCGCCCACCAGCGCCGCCCCATGGCCGTCGACGACCCGCGTGGCCAGCGGCGGCATCTGGCCCTCGCCGCGGATGAACATGCGCTGGAGCAGCACGCTGCGGTCGGGCGCCCCGGGCGCGATCAGGCGCGCGTCGGCGATGCCGAGGTCGCCCTGGTCCGGCGGCACGTCGCACAGGCCCGTCCGCGCGAGCGGCGTCTCGAGTCGCAGGTCGATCTGCGCGTTGGCGGCGCCGTCGGGCCGGTGGCAGCCGGCGCAGTTGGCGTCGAGCAGCGCCCGGGCGCGCGCCTCGAGGGAGGCGTCGGGATCGTCGGGGGCCGGCGCCTTGGGCAGCGTCTCCGGCGGCCCCGGCAGGTCGACGTAGCCGGCGCCCTCGAGCGCGGCGAGCTGCGAGAAGGAGCCGCCGCGGTAGGGCGTCTCGCGGTTGAGCTGCGCCGTCGTCGGGCCGAGCGCGCCGCCCGAGGCCGACGTGTGGCACTCGTCGCACTGGGCGGGTGAAGGGAGATCCCAGACGGCGCCGTCGGGCAGCGTCATCGTCTCGGCGCCCGCGAGCAGCATCGCCTCGTCCTGGGCCTCGTTCCAGCGCCAGGTGTAGCCGCGCCAGCCGTCGAACGAGCGCCGGAGCATCCGCGTCTCGAGCAGCTTTCCCCCGAGCGCGAAGGACTTGATGAGCAGCGCGCCCTCGGGGAAGTCCCAGCCGCCGGCCGCGCGGTAGATGGCCTTGCCGCCCGGGGGCAGCGCGAACCACCGGCGCTTGTCGGCGCCGTCGCTCCAGAGCGGCGAGTTGACGCTGAAGGGGATGACGCCCGGCGCCGGGATCTGTCGGGGCGCGTCGACGAAGCACCCGGTCTCGCTCAGCTTTTCGGGGATGGGGATCGCCTGCGCGCCGCCGCGGCGCCGCAGCCGGAGCAGCGACCGCGATCCATCGAAGGTGACGGCGAGGATCTCGCCGTCGGGCTCCTCGCCGAAGCTGACGATGCGCATGCCGGTGTTGGCGAGCAGCGTGCGGTCCCACGTGTCGCCGTCGCGGGTCAGCGCCCAGATGCGCTTGCTGCCGTAGTCGCCGAACACGTAGGCGCCGCGCAGCTCGGGCAACGCGGCGCCGCGGTACACGAAGCCGCCGGTGATCGACGTGCCCTCGTCGCGGCCGTAGGTGTGCACCGGCGCTTCGTAGCGCGCCGGCTCGCACGTCGACAGGTAGCAGCGCGTGCCCTCCACCTCGCGCCACCCGTAGTTCAGGCCGCCGCGGATGATGTCGATCTCCTCGAGCTTGTCCTGGCCGACGTCGCCGGCCCACAGCTCGCCCGTCTCGCGGTCGAAGCTCATGCGCCACGGGTTGCGCAGGCCCCACGCCCAGATCTCGGGGCGCCGCTCGTCGCCGCGGCAGCGGTCCTCGGCGAACGGGTTGTCTTCGGGGATGCCGTAGGGCGTGTCGCAGAGCGCGTCCTCGCGGTCGACGTCGAGGCGCAGGATCTTGCCGAGCAGCGTGGACAGCTTCTGGCCGTTGCCCTGCGGATCGCCGGCGGAGCCGCCGTCGCCCATCGACACGTACAAGAAGCCGTCGGGGCCGAAACGCAGGTCGCCGCCGTTGTGGTTGCTGAACGGCTGCGGGATCTCGAGCAGGACGCGCTCGCTGTCGGGCAGGGCGCGCCGCGGGTCGGCCGGATCGCGCCGGTACTCGCTCAGGACGGAGCGCCGCGGGCGGGACGCCGAGTAGTAGACGTACAGGCGGCCGTTCTCGGCGTAGCGGGGATGGAAGGCGAGGCCCAAGAGCCCCTCCTCGTTGCCGTCGCGGCTGACCGGGCGCTCGAGGAAGACGTCGGCCCGCGCGACGTCGGGGCGGGCGTCGAAGGCGCGGATGCGCCCGCCCTGCTCGACGACGTAGCGCCGGTCGGGCTCGCCGGGCGCGTAGCCGAACCAGACGGGCCGCTCGAAGTCGAGGGCGGCGTAGGCCTCTTCGATGTCCATCTCGCCGAGAGGCGGGGCGTCGGGCAGCGCGCAGGTCTCGTTCTCGACGCGGGGCAGCAGCGGGTTGCTGCGCGCCGCGCCCACGTCGGCCCCAGGGACCTCGGCGTCGTGCGGCGGGCCGGAGGCCCTGCGGGCGACCTCGTCGTCGCTACAGGCCAGGGCGCAAAGACAGACGGCGGTGAGCTTCCAGGCGCGCATGGCGGGCATGGTACGCGAATCATCGACCGCGGCGCGACGGCCACTCCACGACGGTGTAACGCTCGAAGACCTTGGGTGTGCGATCGCCGCGGATGTCCTCGATGCGATCGCCGATCCACTCGACCTTGAAGGCGACGATCTTCTCGCTGGCGGGCAGCTTGAGGTGCCGCACGGGCGCCCTCAGCCAGTCGATGAGCGCCTGCCGGTGGTGGGCGCTGCCGCCCGAGGCGATGCGCATGGAGTAGCTGCCCCAGAACTGGTCCCAGTCCATCTGGCCGTACGTCGCGGGCCCGAAGACCGGCTCGCGGCCCGTCTGCGGATCGACGTGGCGGCCGTCGGCGAGCTCGGCGTCGATCACGATCCAGCCGTCGCTCATCGGGGCGTTGGGCGCGAACATGCCCCAGCCCTGGAAGAAGCGGCCGTACTGCACGAGCGCCTTGCACCATTGCGGCTGGGGGACGGCGATCCGGCTGCGCACGAAGCGGTTCTCGATGAGCACCTGGCTCGTCAGCGCCACCATGAAGGTCGCCGCGATCGCCTGGGCGGCGAGGAAACCGAGGCGCCGGCGCCGCAGGGCCGCGGGCGTCGGCGGCGGCGCCGGGGGCAGGGCGTCGCGCGCCGGCAGGTCGTACTCGACCTCGAGCGCGGCGCGATCCCGCGTGAGCCGGCGCAACACGGCGCCGACCGCGTGCTTCGGGCCGGGGATCGCCAATGCCCACGCCCACGTCCGGCCCAGGGGCAGCGCGGCGGCGAAGCGGGCCACGGCGTCCGCGCCCGTGAACGCGCGGCCCGTCGACGGCTCGGTCAGCACGAAGGCCGCGCCCGCGCCCGGCTGCGGCCCGTCGGCCTGCGCCTGCGTCCAGCGCACCATCCCCAGCGCGTCGAGCCGCGCGCCGAGACGCGCGAAGCGGTGGAGCAGGGCGACGCCGCCGTCGTAGGTCGCCTCGAGCGGCGGCCCCGCCAGCCGGCGGAGGCCGCGCGACAGCGCGTCGAAGTCCCGCGGCGTCAACAGCAGCAGGTACGAGACCATCATCGTCGGCGAGAAGAGGCCGACGTCGGTCATGAGGAAGATGCCGAGGTGCAGCCCGCTCAGCAGCAAGATGGCCGCGCGGCGCGACCAGACCACCGCGAACGGCGTGAGCAGCAGAAGCGGCGCGATGCCCTCGATGACGAGCGTGCCCCAGCTCAGCGCCTGCGTGAAGGCCATCGGCAGCGCGTCCTGGACCCACTGGCCGAAGGGCGTGGCGATGCGGTCCTGCTCGAGCACCCAGGCCAGCGCGGTGCCGTCCTGCCACGTCCGGCCGCCCTTATGAACCGTGTTGAAGAAGTAGATGACCGAGAGCTGACAGAGCACGGCGAACATCGCCAGCGACCACACCGGCCGCGTGTCGCGCTCGCGCGCGTTCAGCGCGGCGGCGTCGGGCTCGGACTCGTTGCGGAGGCCGAGGCGCAGCGCGTCCAGGCTGAAGCGGCGGCCGAGCGGCAGGAAGAGCGTCCACAACAACCAGATGTTGAGGACGACGTCACCGCCATTCTCGATGATGGTATTGCGGCCGTGGATGCTCCACATGCAGATCGCGACGAGGAACTGGAAGACGCGCGTGTACAGGCCGAGCGTGTAGAAGATCAGGCAGATCGCGGTGAACCCGAAGAAGATCGCGACCTCGTTGGGACGGCTCAGGTTGTACATCAGGCTGAAGACGTACTCGCTGGGCTGTCGGAAGAGGCCGTAGTGGTTCGTGAGCACGCCCTTGTTGCTGTAGAACAGCGTGATGTAGGGCACCCGGCGGGCCACGTCCCACAGGCACAGCAGGCCGAAGAAGATCCGGAAGAGTCCCAGCGCGCGTGGATCGGCTTCGAACCACGCGGCGAAGCGGCGTCGTGTCATGTCCATCCCAGACTGCGGATGGCGCCCATCCTTACCGCTGGGCGCGATCGGATCAACCCGCGACTTGGGGTCGTCGTCGGCCATCGCACCGACATGCAGGACGCCCGGAACGATTTCGACGTGGTGGTGCTGGGGGCGGGGACCGCGGGCGCGGCGGTCGCCTGGATGTTGGCGCGGGCGGGGCGCCGCGTGGCGCTCACGGACGTGCGCTCGTTCCACGCGGCCGGCGCGCGCTGGGTGAACGGCGTGCCGCCGTGGATGTTCGACCGCGCCGGAATTCCGCGTCCGGAGGCGCCGGAGCGCCGGCCCGGCGACGGCCCGTTCAGCCTGCTCGGCCCGTCCGGCCGCAAGCACGTCACGCTCTCCCCGAGCCCCGTGTGGAGCGTCGACATGCGCCTGCTCGTGCGGCGCCTGCAGCGCATGGCCCGCGAGGCCGGCGTGGTGCCCGTGGAGCGCGCCCGCCTCGCCGACGTGGAGGTGGCGGGCGGCCGCCCGCGCGCGATCGTGCTCGGGGTGGAGGGGCGCGGCGGGTCCGTGCGCCGGCGCCTCACGGCGTCGCTCTTCATCGACGCGAGCGGCCTCGCCGCGGCCCTGCGCCGGCGCGTGCCGCTGCTCGCCCGCGACTGCCCGCCGCCGCCCCGCATGCACGTCTGCACGGCGGCCCAGGCCATCTGCCGGGTGCGTGACGCCGAGGGCGCGCGCCGCTTCCTCGATCGCTACGACGCGCGCCCCGGCGAGGTCCTCGGGCAGGTGGGCGTCGCCGGCGGCTACTCCACCGGCAACGTCGCCGTGGCGTCCGACTTCGACGAGGTCGACCTGCTCAGCGGCGCCATCGCCGGCGGCGCTTCGGGGATGGCCATCCTCGACGCCATCCGCGGGCGGGAGCCCTGGATCGGCGAGCGCGTGTTCGGCGGCGCGAGCGCCATCCCCATCCGCCGGCCGTACGACCGGCTCTCGGGCCCCGGCGTCGCCCTGATCGGGAACGCGGCGTGCCAGGTGTTCGGCGCCCACGGCAGCGGGATCGGCGTGGGCCTCGTGGCCGCCCGCCTGCTCGCGGACGCCGTCGGCGCCGCGGACGACCCCGGCGACGCGGCAGCGACGTGGGCCTACCAGCACGCCTTCCACGTCGAGCTCGGCGGACTGCTCGCCGGCTACGACCTCGGCCGCCGCTTCTCGCAGAACCTCTCGCCCGACGACGTCGAGGCGCTGCTCTCCGCCGGCCTGCTCGACGCGCGCCAGTACGCCGCCGCCCTCGACCAGCGCCTGCCCGCCGTCGACCTCGCAGGGATCCTGCAGAAGCCGCGGGCGGCGCTGCGGTGTCCGCGCCTGGCGGCGCGCCTCGGGCCGGTCGTCGCGCGCATGCCGCTGATCCTGCGGCTGTATCGCCGGCACCCCGAGCGGCCGGACGAGCGCGCGCTCGCGTGGTGGTCCCGCGGCGTGGCGCGGCAGTTCAACGAGCTCCCGGACGTCGCCGCATAGGCGTCGGGGCCGGGCCTTGCGGGGCCGCGCGGGCGCGCCGATGATGGGCGTCCCCGACGTCGGAGGCCCCGATGCCGCTCGCGCCCGGTGTCCACTTCTTCACCCCCACGCTGCCGGTGCACGTGTTCGACGCCGGGGGCGGGGGACCGACGGCCCTCGTCCAGGCGGCCATCCACGGCGACGAGGTCGCCGGCGCCCACGCCCTCGCGGAGATGCTCGAGGCGGGCCTGCGCCCCGCCCGCGGCCGGCTGATCGTCGTGCCGGTCATGAACCCGCCCGCGTATCGCGCCCGCCAGCGCGCCGCGCCCGGCGGCCTCGACCTCAACCGCTGCTTCCCCGGCGAAGCCACGGCGCCCGAGGCCGAGCGCCGCCTCGCGCGCCGCTTCATGGACCTCGTGCTCGACGAGCGGCCGGCCCTCGTCGTGACCCTGCACGAGAGCAGAAGGCGCTACGACCCGGCGGTGGTGCCGTCGTTCGGCCAGACGGTGGTCTACGGCGTCGAGCCCCGCCCCGCCGTCGTCGACCGTCTCGTCGAACACATGAACCGCACGGCCGCGCCCGAGGAGCGCTGGGCGCCGCTGTTCTTCCCCGTGCCGACGTCCTCGACGGAGGTGATCGTCGATGCCATCGGCTGCGTCGGTCTGTGCATCGAGACGTGGATGGGCTTCGACGAGCCGCGCCGCGTCGAGATGCAGAAGGCCGTCGTCGACTTCCTGCTCACCGACTTCGGACTGGTGTGAACATGGCCCGCACCCCCTCGACGATGGTCCCGCTCGGCACCCCCGCGCCCGACTTCGCGCTGCCCGATCCCGACGGCCGCGTGCACCGGCGCGACGACTTCCGCGCCGCGCCGGGCCTGCTCGTGATGTTCATCTGCAACCACTGCCCGTTCGTGAAGCACCTGCGCGACGGCCTGTCGGCGTTCGCCCGCGAGTACGTGGAGCGCGGCCTCGCCGTCGTCGCCATCAACGCCAACGACGCCGACGCCTATCCCGACGACGCCCCGCCCGCGATGAAGCGCGAGGCCGAGCTCGCCGGCTATGTGTTCCCGTATCTGTACGACGCGACACAGGTGGTGGCGCGCGCCTACGACGCGGCGTGCACGCCCGACTTCTTCCTGTTCGACGGCGCGCGCCGCCTCGTCTACCGCGGCCAGTTCGACGCGAGCCGCCCCGGCAATGCCGTCCCGGTCACGGGCGCCGACCTGCGCGCCGCGTGCGACGCCGTGCTGCGCGGCGAGGCGCCCTCGCCGGAACAGACGCCGTCGCTCGGCTGCAACATCAAGTGGCGCGCCCCGAGCTGACCTGCCGCGGCGCCGCCCTGCGGACGGACGCCCCCGGACGCTTGTTGTGCGCCGGGGCTCGCGCGTTCTAACGTGGGCCGGAGCGTGGGGGGTGGCGATGCGACGCGGTTGGCTCCTGTGCCTGTTGTTGGCGGGGTGCATCGAAGACACGGGCGGCTCGCCGTCGACCGAGGGTGACGGCGCCGACGCTGCCCGCGCCGCCGCCGACGGCGGGCACGACGCCACCGTTCGGGCGGACGCGGCGCCGGCATCCGACGCCGGCTTCGTGGCGGACGCCGCGCTCGCCAGCGACGCCGCCGCGGCACCCGAGGACCTTTGCGCGGCGTACTGCGGCAAGGTCCAGGCTTGCCTCGTGCCGGTCTGCCCGGCGCTCGAGGGCGGTGGCCGCGAGCTCTGCCGAGCCGGTTGCCGGCAACCCGAGGGCGCGCTGCGCGCCGCGATCGACGCGCCCTGCGAGGCCTTCGTGGCCGGCCTGTTCGAGGACTTCCCGATGCTGGCGACGTTCTGCAGCGACGCGCCGCCGCCGCCCGAGTGCGCGGCGATCTGCGAGCGCGCGGCGGCGTGCGGCGTCCCCGGTGGGCGCGAGGGCTGCGTCGGCGCCTGCCGGACGCTCGGCGACGAGCAGCGGCGCTGCCTGAGCGCGGCGGAGAGCTGCCAGGACCTCGCCCGGTGCGCGGGCGGCGAGCCGGAGAACGCCGTCGAGCGCTACTGCCGCGACAGCTGCCTGCGGCGCGCGCGGTGCGTCGTCACCGAGTGTGCGCCGGGGACGCTGCCCGACGGTTACGCCGAGCGGTGCCGCCAGGACTGCCTCGCGCACGTGCCCACCGTCCAAGAGGTGGAGACCGAGACCGGGGCCTCCTGCGAGGGGGTCGTGGCCATCGTCCGGGCTGAGGAGCCGGCCATCGACGCGCGCTGCGACAACACGCCGGAGGCGGCGTGCGCCGTGCTCTGCGAGGAGGTCTTCGGCCCCTGCGGCATCGACCCCGGCGGCGACTGCGCGGCGGCCTGCGCGGACTGGGCGCCGGCCAACCTGCGGTGCCTCGAGATCGCCCGCGACTGCGACGCCGCCCGGGCCTGCGTGGGCGATCCCGAGGGCCAGGCGCGCTGCGACCGCCTCTGTACACGGCTGCAGGGCTGCCTCGAGGAGGCATGCCCCCCGCGCATCGTGCCGCCGGAACTGTCGGTCCAGTGCACGGCGGGGTGCCTCGACGCGCCGCCGTCCGCCGAGGACGTCGAGCGGTGGGGGGCCGCCACCTGCGCCGAGGTGCGCGGCTTCGTGTACCGCGAGAACCCGCAGCTCCGGCCGGTGTGCGAGGGCGGCGGCGACTTCCGGCCGACGCCCGAGGAGTGCGCCGCCTTCTGCGACGAGGCGCTCGGCGAGTGCCTCGGCGTCGGCGGCCGCAACTTCTGCCTCGCCGGCTGCGCCAGCCTGACGCGCGACCAGTACGGGTGCGCGCTCGCCGCCCAGGGCGACTGCGGCGCCATCGCCGGCTGCCTCGAGCCGGCGCCCTGAGAGGGTGTCCCGACGAAAGATGGCCGCGGCGTGAACCGCCGGCCGGCGGCGCCCGCGTCGCCTCGATCCCGGTGCTCGACATGTCTCCGGGCGCGCCTGCGGTCGGCCTCGGTCGCGCCACGGGCACGCTCGGTCATCGGTCCGCTCGCGGCGACGTGCCGAGGGGCGGCGAGCCGGCCCGCCGGGGGTGAGACCACGACGTCACACGGGTGATGGCGGCGGGCGACCGTGCGGGGCGGCGCGATGATTGCTTGGCCCGCGTCGCCTCATGGACCGACCACACGTCTCGTTGTGTGCGCTGACGCTCGCCGTCGCGCTGGCCGGGTGCGCGGGATCCGGCGAGCTGTCCGTCGACGAGGCCGCGGCCCCCGACGGCGGCGAGGCCGTAGACGACGCCGCGGCGCCCCCGACGGACGCGTTGGCGGCGGGCGACGGCGCCGAGCCGGACGCCGGCGAGGCGCCCGACGCCGACGGTGCCGCGCCCGACGCTGCCCACGTCGCGCCGGACGCCGCCACGCCGGACGCCGCCCCGCCGGACGCCGCCCCGCCGGACGCCGCCCCGCCGGACGCCGCGGTGCCCGACGCGGGACCGCCGCCCGCCTGCGTTCCCTCGCGGCAGGCCTGCGACGACGACACGCGCTGTTGCGGCGACCTGATGTGCGGGCGCACGACGCTGGGCCGCGTGTGCTGCGGCGGCGACGGCGCCTCGTGCGCGACGCCGAACGGCGAGGACTGCTGCGGCGACCTGCTGTGCGTCGGCGGCCGCTGCCAGCCCGCAGGCGCAGGGGCGCCGGACTTCCAGGCGCCCTACGCCTGCGGCCAGCGGTGGACCTACAGCCACCACGCCGCCGAGGTGCGCCGCGCCCTCGACTTCGTGCGCGCCGACGGCGGACCCACCGACGACGAGCCCACGCTGGCCTCGGCCGCCGGCGTCGCGCGGCGGCGCCAGGAGCCCGGCGGCGCGGGCAACTACATCGTCATCGACCACGGCGACGGCTGGCAGACCTACCACTTTCATCTGTCGGACTTCCTCGTGCCCGACGGCGCGTGGGTGGCGCAGGGGCAGCCCGTCGGCCTCGTCGGCAGCACCGGCGCCTCGTCCGGGCCGCACCTGCACTACGAGCAGCTGCGCCATGGCGCCGGACAGGTCGTCGCGATCGACGGCGACTCGCTGGCGCCGTACCCGGGCCGGTACTTCGAGCGCGATCTCGTCAGCCGCAACGCCTGCGACGGGCCGCGTCCGTACATGACCTGGGGCGCCGACCGGCCCGTCCACGAGGCGCCGTCGCTCGACGCGCGCGTGCTCGTGACGCTGCGCGGGCCGACGCCGATCCTCGTGGTCTGTCAGCGCCGCGGGCAGGTCGTCGACGCCGAGGGGTACACCAACGATTGGTGGTCGCTGCTCCGGGACCAGGGCGGCTGGCTCAGCAACATCTACATCGACGACCCCGCCGCGCGGCTGCCGGACGTGCCCGAGTGCGAGTGAGCCGCGCGGGTGGCCCACCGCGCCGCGCCGTCCGCGGAGGCGGTCGTCAGCGGGTGCCGGGCGGCAGCGCCTCGAAGCAGAAGCCCCGCCGCCAGTTCGTCGAGAGCACGACGCGCAGGTCGAGGCCGGGGTGGGCGCCGAAGCGCCACGTCTGGCCGGTGTAGGTGTAGGCCGGCACGGTCGCGTTGTCGCCGCTCGTGATCTCGTCGGGCATGAACGTCTCGGGCCAGGCGCACGCCTCCCACTCGGGATCGGCGAGGCTCGGCGTGCCGAGCACGCGCGGCACGAAGCCGCCGGGGATGCTCGCGTCCATCGCGCCGGTGGCGCCGAGCGTCACGAGCGGCAGGATGTCGACGCGACGGCCGTCCGCCGACGGGAAGATCGTCCAGTCGAACATCCACGTGCCGATGTCGTCGGGCGGCGCGTCGAAGTACTCGACCGGCGTCGCGCAGTGGTAGCGGCCGTGCGCGTCGGGCCCCTCCCAGTCCTGGTCGCGACAGACATTGCGGTTGTAGACGCCGATCGGCACCTGGTCCGTGCGGGTGGCGGTCTTGACGGCCACCGCGGCGAGCCAGTCGGCGGCGAAGGTGTCGAACGGGTCGGCGGGATCGGCGCCGCCCGGCCGCAGCGCGCGCGGGTCGAGCCCCCAGCCGCCGCGCGGGATCGGCACCGAGAGCTCGGCGAGCTGGCCGGGGAAGACCGGCATGAAGTCGTAAGTGGCGCCGTCGACGACGGGCATCGCCGTCAGCGCGAGGCGGTGCTCGTAGAGCGGGCGCGGGTCGCCGGCGGGCCGGATGTGTTGCACGCGCGCCGCCAGCACGTCGGCGAGGCCGATGCCGACGCCCCGGTTCTGATTGCAGAACAGGTCGGGGGCGCCGATGTCGGCGGCCCAGTGCGCGGAGCAGAGGAAGGCGATGCGCCCGTGCTCGAAGAGGCCGGGGAGGCTCGGCGCGTCGCCCCGCCGCAGCAGGAAGACGACCTTCTGTGTCAGGTCCGGCGCGCACGCGAGCGTCGTCGCTTCGGCCACGTCGTAGCGGACGTTGCCGTTGCCCGTGACCTGGCGCCCGGCCTCGGCGGGGCAGGCCCCCTCGGCGACGCAGCGCGCGTGGTCGCCGTCCTCGTCGACGCAGGCGCGGCAGCTCGAGCCCGGCGGCAGGTGCGCCGCCACGTCGTCACGCGCGCAGCCCCGGTCGAAAGTCGAGGGCACGTCGCCGCCCGCGGCCAGCAGCGCCTGGACGCACGCGTCGGGCAGCGCGTACGTCGCGAGGCGCAGGTCGCTCATCCAGAGGCGCGGCGGGATCTCATAGCGGTGCTCGTACGTCCGGCCCTCCGCCTCGGTCTCGAACAGCACGTGGGGCGCCTCGCACAGCTCGCCGTCGAGCGCCTCGATGGTCAGGCCGCTGAGCCCGAGGGCGCGGCGGTCCGGCGGCAGCGCCTCGAGGGCCGCGACGAGCGCGGCGCCGCGCGCCGGGTCGAGCCGCCCGGACAGCGGGGCGGCGAGCCGCGCGGCGGGGCTCGGCTCGACGAGGCGCGACACGCGCACCGTCGGCGACGCGACGGTGAGCGCCGCGACTTCGGGCGCGCCGAACCGCGCCGGCCGCTCCGTCGGGCCGAGGTGCAGGTTCGCGACGGACCGGCCCGCTTCGGCCCTCGTCGGTGGCGCCTCGGGCGCCGGGCCGTCACACGCGGCAAGGCCGGCGAGACACAGCAGCAGCGCGCGTCCACAATCGTTGCCCCGGCGGAGGCGGCGGCGGTACATCCACGATCTCCCATGGCGCGGCGAGGTGTGCATTGTCCCGACGAAGGTACGCCATCTGTCACACGGCGGTCTCGCTCCTCGCGCTCGCCGGCTGTGACGGCGGGGAGACGGCGTCCGCGGATGGCCCGGACGCGGCGGCGGCCGACGCCGCACCCGCCGACGCTGCGGCGGCCGACGCCGCACCCGCCGACGCCGCGCCCGCCGACGCCGCGCCCGCCGACGCCGCCCTGCCGGCCGCCGATGTCTGCCCCGCCGCGGACCGCCCCGTCGTCGCGGGCGACGTCAACGGAGACGGCCGCGTCGACGTCGCCGATCCCGTCGCCGTCCTCGACCACCTGTTCCGCGCCGGCCCGGCGCCGGTGTGCCCCGACGCCGCGGATCACGGCCGCGACGGCCGCCTCGACGCCGAGGACGGCCACCGACTGACGACCTGGCTCGTCACGGGCGCGCAGACGCCGCCGCCGCCGCTCGCGCCGGGCGCCTGCGACGACGCCGCGCCCTGGCCCGCCGGCGAGTGCGCGCCCCTGCGCTGGACGATCGACGCGCCGGCGTCCGCCGACGGCCCCTTCGAGGCGCTCGTGGCGATCGAGAGCCCGTCGCTCCCGGTCGAGGCCTGGTCGCTCTCGGTGCGCGCCGAGGGCTGCGTCATCGCCGAGGCGACGACCGCCGGCACGGTGGCCGCCGAGGTCTGGGACGACCCGCCGGGCCTCCGCCACCTGGGCTACGCCGCGAACCAGGCGGTCGAGGGGGGCGCGTTCGGCTACGTCGTCCTGTCCTTCCTCGACGACCTCGCCCTGCCCGCGGGCGGCGCGCCCGTCCTGCGCCTGCGCGTCGAGCCGGGCGACGGCTGCTGCGTCCTGCGCGTCGCCGACGACCTGGCGTGGACCGGCCAGCCCATCGAGGCGGTCGTCGTCTCCGACGGCCGCGCGTACCGCCCCGCGCCGGTCGCCCGCCGCGTCGGCGCCTGCCCCGGCGAGTGATCGTGGCGCTCCCTCCTCCGGTTCCTTAGTCTCGTGGCGTTCCGGACGGGGGAGACGATGCGGCGAGCGGGGATGCTGCTGGCGGTGATGGGGGTCGCGCCCGCCGGCGCGGCGGAGGGGCCGGCCGACGAAGTGGCGCGCAAGGCGCTCGAGGCGCCGGCGCGGATCGTCGAGCTGCGGGTGGAGGCGGCGCCGGCGGTGACGCTGCCGCTGCCCGACGAGGCGCGCGCGCGGATCGCCGCGGTGAAGATGCCGGCGCTGCTGCCGCGGCGACCCGACCTGCTCGCCGGCGTCGTCGTGACCTCGGGGCCCGGCTGGTATGCGGCCAGCATGCGCGGCGACGGCATTCACGTGTCGATCCACGGGTTTGCGCGCGCGCACGCCCGCCCCGAGCTGCTCAAGGAGCTGCGGACCGCCGGCTCTCCGCGGGTCGAGATCGTCGACGGCATCGTCAGCGTCTCCTTCGAGCGCTACGGCGTCGGGTACACGCTCGACGTCGAGTGCGTGCAGGTGGCGCGGTGCGCGGACGCCGCGCTGGCGCTCGACCTCTTCGGCGACCTCGTCGTCGCCGGCGGTGCCCCGTGAGGCGCGCGCTCTGCCTGGTCGCGCTCGGCGCGGGCGCGGCCCACGCCCAGGAGTTCCGCTACGCCCCGCCCGGCGACCTCGTCCCCGGCAGCGGCCGCGGTCGCGCCGACGAGCGCGTCTACGTGCCCGACATGCGCTTCCCCATCGAGGCGGCGCCCGCCTTCGCCAACTCGCAGGTATGGGGGCGCGGCGGCTCGCGCGGCGGGGGCGGCAGGCAGTGTGACGCCGTCAACTACAGCTACCCGTGGCGCGACGACTACTGCGAGAGCCGCGAGTGGGAGATGCCCCTGTGTCCGTCCGGCACGGGGCACCAGGGGCAGGACATCCGGCCCTCGACGTGCGAAGACCGCCGTTGGTGGGCGGTCGCCGCCGACGCCGGCACCATCACCTCCATCGGCACGTACTCGGTGACCCTCGTGACCGCCGACGGCACGCGGCACCGCTACCTGCACATGGACCCCGCCAGCGTCGCCGTCCGCGAGGGGCAGCGCGTCCAGCGCGGCGCGCGCCTCGGCCTCATCTCCGACGCGTTCGGCGACAGCTCGACGACGATCCACCTGCACTACGACCTGGTGCAGAACGTCGAGGGCTTCGGGAACGTGTACGTGCCGCCGTACATGTCGCTCGTGCGCTCGTACGAAGCGCTGTTGGGCCAGCCGGCGGTGCCGTGCGAGGTGCTGCCCGGCGACGGCGGCGTGCTCGACGACGCCGGCGCCTGCTTCGAGAAGTACGGGCCGCCGAACACGTGGCGGCGCGCCGACGGGGTGGGCGAGGGCGCCGGCCTGTGGTGGACGTACGCCTGGGTCCACGACACGCCCGGCAACTGGGCGCGCTGGCGCGTGCACCTCGCCGAGGCCGGGCGCTATCGCGTCTCGGTGCGCATCGTGCCGGAGTTCGCCGGCTCCGAGGAGGCGCCGTACGCGGTGCGGCACGACGGCGGCGAGCAGTCGCTGCGCGTCGACCTCTCCGGGCCCGGCCCGTGGGCCGCGGTCGGCGAGTTCGACTTCGCGGCGGGCGGCGACCAGTGGGTCGCGGTCTACGACAACTCGGGCGAGGACCGCGCGCTCGAGCGCCGCATCCCGGCCGACGCGGTGCGACTGGAGCGGCTGCGCCCGGCGCCTCTGCCGGACGCGGGCGTGGAGGCCGACGCGGGCCCCGTCCTCGAGCCGGACGCCGCGACGGCGCCCGATGCGACGCCCGCGCCCGAACCGGATGCCGCGCCCACGCCCGGGCCGGACGCGGCGCCCGCGCCCCACGGTGATCCGGACGCCTCCGCGCCGGCCCCCGAACCGGACGGCGGCCCCGGCGGCGTGCCGATCGAGACGCACCGGGCGAAGCACGACGGCGGCTGCCGGCAGCTGCCCGGCGGCGGCCTCCTCGGCCTGCTCGCGCTGCTGCCGTTCGCCCGGCGGCGCCGCCGTTGAACGTCTGGCTGGCGCTCGTCCACGCGCCGGTGCGCAACCGGGCGGGCGAGGAGATCGCCGCCTCCGTCAATGAATACGACTGGTTCGACGCGTCGCGGCTCGCGCTGAGCTACCCGGTGCGGCGCCTCTTCCTCGTGCAGCCGGTGGCGGCGCAGCAGGCCGTGGCGCGTCGGCTCATCGCGCACGGGCTGGCGCCTGACCGCGACGTCGAGCAGCAGGGCGTGTTCGACCGCGCGGCGCTCGTCGACTCGATCGAAGCCGCCGTCGCGGCGGTCGCCGCCGAGGCGGGGCGTCCGCCGCTCGTCGTGGCCACCACCGCGCGACCCACGCCCGGCGCGTGGACGCACGCCGCCCTGCGCGCGCGCATCGCCGCCGGCGATCCGGTCCTCGTGCTCTTCGGGAAGGCGTGGGGTCTGGCGGAGCGCGTCATCGAGGCCGCCGACGCGCGCCTCGAGCCCGTCGAGGGCGGCACCGGCTTCAACCACCTCTCGGTGCGCAGCGCGATGGCGATCATCGTCGACCGCCTCCTCGCGCCCCTCCCAGCCCCGCCTTTGACTTCGCCCGCCCGGTCGGCACGATGACCCCAGCGACGGACGGGCCCGGCCGGACGTCATCAGCCGAGAAGGGCGGAGGCATCGAGTGCAGGGATTCTTCGTGTGGGTGGGGCTCCTCGTCAGTGGCGGCGCGCAGGCGGCCGCCGTGCCCTCGGGGACGTTCCGCGCGGCCGAGGCGCGCGATCAGGCGCGGCGCGTCGCGCACACCGCCATCGACGAGGCGATCGACTCCATGAACTTCCTGGCCCGGCCGTTCGCGCGCAAGCGCCTGCGCAAGGCCACGGAGCCGTGCGGCCGCATCCGCTTCGCGCAGGATGGCGAGGCGGTCCTCTTCCAGTGCGACGACAAGCGCGAGGTGGTCGCGCCGCTCGATGGACGCCCCGTGCGGTGGAAGAACGACAGCGGCGACGAGGTCACGCTGCGCCACCAGCTCGACGGCCAGCGGCTGGTGCAGGTCTTCGAGACCGAGAACGGCGCGCGCGAGAACGCGTTCGTGTTCACCCCCGAAGGCGACGCGGTGCGCATGGACGTGACCATCCGCAGCGAGCGCCTGCCGCGCCCCATCAAGTTCAGCCGCTGGTACCGTCGCTGACGCCGAGGCGCAGGCCGCCGTCGAGGACACGCCGGGCGAGCACGTAGAGCGCGGCGTTCCACGACTGGCCGCGCATGCCGGCCGCGGCGCCCGTCTCGCCGTGGAACCACTCGCAGAAGCCCCAGTCCTCGCGCGCGCAGAGCGCGGCCACGCCGGCGAGCGCCTCGCGGGCCGGACCCGGCAGGCCGACGCGGTCGAGGAGCAGCGCCCACAGCGCGCCGGCGAAGGGCCACACGCCGCCGTTGTGATACTGGTGCGGCCGGTTCTGACCGTGCCGGTCCATGTAGGCGCGCCAGCGCGGGTGCCCTTCGTCGAGGGGCGAGAGGACGACGCGCACCGGCCCGGGCGCGGCGACCCCGGCGGCGCGCAGCGCGTCGACCACCTCGCGGGCCACCGGCGCCGGCATCAGGCCGAAGAGGCCCGCCAGCACGTTGCCGAGCACGTCGCCCTCGTCGCCGCGGGCCGCGAAGTCGACGAACGAGCGCCAGGGCCGGGCCTCGTCCCCGCGGGCGTAGTCGCGGAGCAGGCGGATGCGCCGGTGGGCGGCGGCGTCGTCGGCGTACGGATCGAAGAGCAGCGCGGCGTGGGCCGCGGTCGCCTCGAGGCCCGGCAGGGCGTAGCGCGCCTTCACCGCGTACCAGAGGGCGTTCGTGTACAGCACGAAACCGGAGCGGGGCATGATGTCGGCCCAGTCGCTGGCCTCGTTCTGGCGCACGAGCCCCCAGCGCGGGTGCTGCTGCGCCTGCAACCACGCGATCGCACGCCGGATCTCGGCGCCCAATGACTCGCCGAGGGAGGAGCCCGGCGCGTGGCGGTCGAAGAAGTGCACCGCCAGCAGCCACCACGCGGTGGCGTCGGCGCAGCCCACGTACCAGAAGTCGGCCTCGCCCGTCGCCGGATCGACGAACTTGGGGATCTCGCCGCTCGGCGCCTGATGCCGGGCGAGGGTCACGAGGCCGGCGCATGCGCCCGAGACCAGGTCGGCCTCGCCCGAGGCGACCATGCCGAGCGCGCACATGGCCGCGTCGCGCCCGAAGACGCTGGTGTAGTGGCGCGCCAGGGCCGCCGGACCGGGCGTGCAGGCGAGCACGCCGTCGGGTCCGAGGTTCTGCCGCAAGAGGGCGAGCGCCCGCCGCTCGCATTCGTCGACGAGCCGCACAGGGGAATGGATCAAGACGCCTCCGCGCCGCGGGTGGTGGCGGATGATAGCGGACGTGGCGCAACCCGCCTCGCGGGGAGGGGTTCTCCGGGGCCGATCGCCCCGTGGAAGCCCCGTCCCACGTGGCTGCGGGGTTGGCATTGCCCGTGCTCTCGGACCCTCCTCGTCATCGGAAGGAGGACCGGATGCGCAAGCTCACCCTCTTGGCCTTCGGAACGGTCGTCGGCGTGGGCGCCTTCATGGGCGCGTGCAGCGAGGACGACAACCCCATCTCCGAGGTCGAGGATCGTCTGGACTGCCGGGAGGCCTGCTCGGACTGGCAGGAGTGCGTCGGCAACGACTTCGACGTGTCGGACTGCACCGACGAGTGCGAGGACCGGCGGGACCGGGGCGACATCACCGAGGCTGCGGTGGAGAGTTGCTCGGACTGCCTCGACGCCGCGGCGGCCGACGAGTGCAGCACGGCCTGCACCACCGACTGCGCGGGCGTGATCACCGAGGCGGGCTGAACGCTCAGGCCGGCAGCAGCACCAGCGTCGCGAGCGGCGGCAGGGTCAGCGAGACCGAGAACGGACGCCCATGCCACGGCGTCTCCTCGGCCATGACCCCGCCGCCGTTGCCGACGTTGCCGCCGCCGTAGGGCGCCGCGTCGGTGTTGATGGCCTCCCGATGCCATCCGCCGCGCGGCACGCCCACGCGGTAGGCCTCGCGCACCACCGGCGTGAAGTTGCACACCACCACCGCGTACCCGCCGTCGTCGTCGAAGCGCAGATAGCTGATGACGCTGTGCTCCCAGTCCTGGCAGTCGATCCACTGGAACCCGCCCGCCTCGCAGTCGAGCACGTGCAGCGCCCGCACTTCGCGGTACAGGTGGTTCAGATCGCGCAGCAGCGTCTGCACGCCCCGATGCAGCGGGTCGTCCGTGAGGTGCCAGTCGAGGCTGGCGTCGTGGTTCCACTCGCGCTCCTGCCCGAACTCGCCGCCCATGAAGAGCAGCTTCTTGCCCGGGTAGGTCCACATGAACCCGAAGTAGCAGCGCAGGTTCGCGAACTTCTGCCAGCGGTCGCCGGGCATGCGGCCGAGCAGCGATCCCTTGCCGTGCACCACCTCGTCGTGGGACAGCGGCAGCACGAAGTTCTCGGTCCAGGCGTACAACAGGCCGAACGTGAGCTGGTCGTGGTGGTGCTTGCGGTGGATGGGCTCCTTGGACATGTAGACCAGGGTGTCGTGCATCCACCCCATGTTCCATTTGTACGAGAACCCGAGCCCGCCGAGGTACGTGGGGCGGGAGACGGCCGGCCAAGCGGTCGACTCCTCGGCGAACGTGACCGCCCCCTCGCGCAGGTGGACGAGCTCGTTCATGCGCTTGAGGAAGTCGATGGCCTCGAGGTTCTCGTTGCCGCCGTACTGGTTCGGGATCCACTCGTCCGCCTTGCGGCTGTAGTCGAGATAGAGCATCGAGGCCACGGCGTCGACCCGCAGGCCGTCCACGTGGTAGCGGTCGATCCAGAACAGCGCGTTCGCGTAGAGGAAGTTGGCGACCTCGTTACGCCCGAAGTTGTAGATGAGGGTGCCCCAGTCCATGTGCTGACCCTTGCGGGGGTCGGCGTGCTCGTACAGGTGCGTCCCGTCGAACCACACGAGCCCGTGGGGGTCGTTGGGGAAGTGGCCGGGCACCCAGTCGATGATCAGGCCCACGTCGTGGTGGTGACAGGCCTCGATGAAGGCCGCGAAGTCCTCGGGCGGACCGAAGCGGCTCGTGGGCGCGAACAAGCCGATCGGCTGGTAGCCCCACGAGCCGTCGAACGGGAACTCACTGATCGGCAGCAGCTCGATGTGGGTGAAGCCCATGTGCCGGGCGTAGGGCACGAGGTCCTGGGCGAGCTCGCGCCACGTCAGGTAGCGCTCGCCCTCGCCGGGGACGCGCTTCCACGAGCCGAGGTGCACCTCGTAGATGCTGATGGGCGCGTGGCGCTGGTTGCGCTCGGCGCGGCGGCGCATCCACGCCGCGTCGTCCAGCCGGAGGCGCTCGAGGTCGGCGACCACCGACGCGGTGCGCGGCGGGTGCTCCGAGCGGAAGGCCACGGGATCGGCCTTGAGCGGCAGCAGGTCGCCCCATGCCGTCTTCAGCTCGTACTTGTAGAGCGCGCCCTCGCCGACGCCCGGCAGGAAGATCTCCCAGATGCCGCACTCCACGCGCTTGCGCATCGGGTGGCGGCGGCCGTCCCAGTGGTTGAAGGCGCCGACGACGCTCACGCGCTTCGCGTTCGGCGCCCAGACGGCGAACGCCGTGCCGGCGACGCCGTCGAGCGTCGTGAGGTGCGCGCCGAGCTTCCGGTCGACCTCGAGGTGCCGCCCCTCGGCGAACAGGTGCACGTCGAGCTCGCCGAGCACCGGCGGAAATCGGTAGGGATCTTCGAGCTCTTCGGAGGCGCCGCCCGGCCAGTCGACCGCGAGGCGGTACGGAAAGGGGCCGCGTCCCGCGACGAGGCCGGCGAAGAAGCCGTCGTCGTCCAGGCGCTCGAGGGTGGCCACGCGCTGCCCCGTGCGCGCCTCGATGACCGCCACCGCGGCCGCGCCGGGCAGGAAGGCGCGCACGGCCACGCCGCCGTCGGTCCGGTGCATGCCCAGCACGGCGAACGCGTCTCCGTGGTCGCCCGCGACGATCGCCTCGACCGTCTCGCGCGGCAACTGTCCCTTCATGTCTCGCTCTCCATCAGACGCCGGACGCCCAGCACCGGGATCAACAGCCACCGCGGACGCTGGGTCGCTTCGTACACGACTTCGTACAGAGCCTTCTCGAGCGAGAACAGCGCGATCAGACGCTCGGCCGTCTTTTCGTCGGCCGGCCACGAGACGGCGCCCTCGATGCGCGCGCGGTAGCCGGCCATGAACGCCCCGACCGCCCTGCGCTTCCACGCCTCGAGCCGCGGCGCCAGCCAGTCGAGCGGCTCGGCGCGCTCCGCGGTTCGGGTCAGCCCCGCCGACCAGGCCGCGTAGTCGAAGGACCGCAACATGCCGGCGACGTCGCGCAGCGGCGAGTGCTTGCCGCGTCGCTGCTCGATGGGCTTCGCCGGCTCGCCCTCGAAGTCGATGATCTGCCAGTCGTCCTTCACGTACAGCACCTGCCCGAGGTGCAGGTCGCCGTGCAGGCGCGTCTTGTGCGCGTCGACGCCGCCGGGCGCGAGCGCGTCGATGCGGTCGAGCAGCTGCGGCCAGCGCGACAGCAGGTCCTCGGCGGGGACGCGCGCGTCGTCGGCCAGGTCGGCCCGCGCGCGCTCGAGCGCCTGCCGCGCCTGCTCGGCCTGGTCGCGCGCCGCTGCCCGCCACGCGTCGAGGTCGCCGCGCGTCGTGGGCACCGGATCGAAGGCCGGGTCGCCGCCGAGGCAGAAGGCGTGGTGCAGCTCGGCGACGCGCTCGCCGAGGCGCCTCGCGAGCGCCGAGTAGAAGTCGTGGTCCACCGGCTCCGGGGCCGCGGGCACGCCGGCGTCCTCGACGCGGTCGAGGAAGCGGTCGAGGTGGTCGAGCGTGAACTGCCAGCCGTCGCCCTGGTTCTGCACGTGCGCGTGGGCGATGGCGACGGCGGTGCGGGTGCCGTCGGCCTCCGTCCGCTCGATGGCGCCGAGGAAGCGCGGCGTGTGCGGGAAGGCCGCGTGCACGCTCAGGTATCGGCCCACCTCGATCTCGGGGTGCAGGCCGCCGGCGAGGCGCCGGTACACCTTGAGCAGGACGCGGTCGCCGACGAGCAGCGAGGTGTTGCTCTGCTCGGCGCCCAGGCGCTGGACGCGCGCTTCGGGCTCGACGGGCAGGGGCTCGACGGCGACGCCGTCCATGCGGCCGCCGCCCGCCGTCGGCACCGACTCGCCGTCGGCCATGATGCGCAAGAGGCGCCGCGCGAAGGCGTCCTCGGCGGTGGCGTCGTAGAGCACGCCGACGCGCGGCCCGCTGCGCACCCGCGCCAGCGTGCACGCGTGCAGGCGCTCGAATGGATCGTCGGTGCGGCTCTCGTAGGCGACGCCGAGCGGCAGCGCGTACCGCTGGCCCGCGATCTGGACCGTCGCCAGCATCCAGTCGTCGAGCGCGGCGTGGTCGCCGAGCGCCACCTCGCCCTCGACGCCCCTGGCGGCGTACCAGCGCCGATTCTCGAGGAACGACGGCAGGATCTCGGCCGTCAGCGTCTTCAGCTCGCGGCCCTCGAGCAGGCTGCGCCAGCCATGGGGCAGGACCAGTGTGAGAAGCTCGGGCATGGGTGCCTGATGGGCCTGGTGCCAGGACGGGGCGGCGGCGGCGTCGCTGAGACGGAACCAGTAGTAGCCGTATCCCGGCAGCGTGATGAAGTACGGCAGATCGCCGATCGGCGGGAACGGGCTCGGCCCGAACAGCTCCACGGGGACGCGCCCCTTGTAGCGGGACAGATCCAGCTCCACGGGCTGCGGGACGCGCGACAGGTTCGCCACGCACAGCACGATCTCGTCGCCGTCGCCGTCGCCGGCGGAGAGCTCGCGCAAGTACGCGAGGACCTTGCGGTTTCCGGGCAGCAGGATCTTGAGCGCGCCGCGCCCGAACACATGGTGCGCGCGGCGGATGGCGATCAGGCGCCGCATCCATTGCAGCAGCGACGACGCATCCCGGCTCTCCGCCTCGACGTTCACCGACGTGTAGCCGTAGACCGGATCCATGATCGGCGGCAGGAACAGACGCTGCGGATCGGCCCGCGAGAACCCCGCGTTTCGGTCCGGGGACCACTGCATCGGCGTGCGCACGCCGTCGCGATCGCCCAGGAAGATGTTGTCGCCCATCCCGATCTCGTCGCCGTAGTAGACGACGGGCGTGCCGGGCATGGACATCAGCACGCTGTTGAGGAGCTCGATCTTGCGCCGGTCGTTCTCGAGCAGCGGCGCCAGGCGCCGGCGGATGCCCAGGTTGATGCGCGCCCGGGTCTCGGCGGCGTAGAAGTTCCACAGGTAGTCGCGCTCGCGGTCCGTGACCATCTCGAGCGTCAGCTCGTCGTGGTTGCGCAGGAAGATCGCCCACTGGCAGTTGTCGGGGATCTCCGGCGTCTGCCGCAGGATGTCGGTGATCGGATGCCGGTCCTCCCGCGCCACCGCCATGTACAGGCGGGGCATGAGCGGGAAGTGGAACGACATGTGGCACTCGTCGCCCTCGCCGAAGTACGGGCGCACGTCCTCGGGCCACTGATTCGCCTCGCCGAGCAGCATGCGGTCGGGGTAGCGGTCGTCGAGCCACGCGCGGATGCGCCGGATCACCTCGTGCGTCTCGGGCAGGTTCTCGTTGTTCGTGCCCTCGCGCTCCACGAGGTAGGGGATGGCATCGAGCCGCATTCCGTCGACGCCCATGTCGAGCCAGAACTGCATCACCCTCGTGACTTCGTCGAAGACGCGCGGGTTGTCCCAGTTCAGATCCGGCTGGTGGGAGTAGAAGCGGTGCCAGTAGTAGGCCTGCGCCTCCGGGTCCCACGCCCAGTTCGATTTCTCCGTGTCGCAGAAGATGATGCGCGTCTCGAGGTACCGCTGGTCCGTGTCGCTCCACACGTAGAACTCACGGGCGGCCGACCCCGGGCGCGCCCGCCGCGCCTTCTGGAACCATGGGTGCTGGTCCGACGTGTGGTTGATCACCAGCTCGGTGATGACCTTCAGCCCGCGCCGGTGCGCCTCCTTGATGAAGGCCCGGAAGTCGCGCAGGGTGCCGAACTTCGGGTTGATGTTGCGGTAGTCGGCGATGTCGTAGCCGTCGTCCCGCAGCGGCGACGGGTAGAACGGCAGCAGCCACAGGGCGGTGACGCCGAGCGACTCGACGTAGTCCAGCTTCTGCAGCAGCCCCGCGAAGTCGCCGTCTCCGTCGTCGTTCGCGTCGTAGAACGACTTCACGTGGAGCTGATAGATGATCGCGTCCTTGTACCAGAGCCGATCGCTCATCAATCACAGGGCTCCCGATGGTGCACGCGCACCCAACGGTTCACGCGGAAGATCATGGCGGGCTGCTGCCGGGGATCGAGGCGCAGACGCTGCTTGCGGCCGTGCCACAGGTGCCGCGTTCCGCCCATGAGCTCCTCGACCTCGAACGTCTCGTTCTCGGCGATGCCGAGCACATCCAGCGGCAGCTCGATGACGGCCTCGGCCACGTCGTACGGGTTCAGGTTCACCGCGCACAGGACGACGTTCGAGGCGTCCTCCGTCCACTTGCCGTAGAACAGCACGTCGTCGTCGCTCGCGGGCAGGAAATGCAGCGTGTCGAGTCGCTGCAGCGCCGGGTTGTCGAAGCGGATGCGGTTCAGGCGTGCCACGTCGGCCTTGATGTGTCCCGGGCGGTCCCAGTCCCACACCTTGTACTCGTACTTCTCGGAGTGCAGGTACTCCTCGCTGTTCGGCACCGCCCGGTTCTCGCACAGCTCGAAGCCGCTGTAGATGCCATAGACGCTCGACAGCGTGCCGGCGAGCACCAGACGCACCCGGAAGGCGGGCCGTCCGCCCTCCTGCAGGTACCGCGGCAGGATGTCGGGCGTATTGGCGAAGAAGTTCGGCCGCAGGTACTCGCGGGACTCGCCCTGCGTGAGCTCCGTCAGGTACTCGGTCAGCTCCTGCTTGAAGTTGCGCCACGTGAAGTACGTGTACGACTGGGTGAAGCCCACCTTCGCCAGCATCTGTAGCATCGGCGGCCGCGTGAACGCCTCCGACAGGAAGATCACGTCGGGATGCGTGCGCTGGACGCTGCCGATCAGCCACTCCCAGAACGGCACGGGCTTGGTGTGGGGGTTGTCGACGCGGAAGATGCGCACCCCCTCGTCCACCCAGAAGCGCACGACCCGCAGCAGCTCGCGCCACAGCGCGTCCTGGTGCGGGCCGTAGAACTCCACATTGACGATGTCCTGGTACTTCTTCGGCGGGTTCTCGGCGTACTTGATCGAGCCGTCGGGGCGGAACCTGAACCACTCCGGATGCTGCTGGATCCACGGGTGGTCCGGCGAGCACTGGATGGCGAAGTCGAGCGCCACCTCCATCCCGTGCTCGCGCACGGCGGCGACGAAGCGGCGGAAGTCGTCGAGCGTGCCGAGCTCGGGGTGGACGGCATCGTGGCCGCCCTCGCGGGCGCCGATGGCATACGGGCTGCCCGGGTCGTCCGGCCCGGCCTCGAGCGTGTTGTCCGGTCCCTTGCGATGGGTGCGGCCGATGGGATGGATGGGTGGCAGATACACCACGTCGAAGCCCATCTGGCGGATCTCGGGCAGTCGCCGCTCGCACTCGCGGAAGGTGGCGCTGCGACCGGGCACGGTGCCCTGCGAGCGCGGGAAGAGCTCGTACCAGGCGCCGAAGACGGCGCGCTCGCGGTCGACGACCACCTCGAGATCGCGGTCGTGGTGCACGGCGTCGCTGCGGTCGGCGTGGCGCTGCATGGCATGGGCGACGCGCGAGGCGAGCAGCAGCGTGGCGCGCTGCTCGGCGCCGGCGATGGCGTCGTACTTGCGCAGCACGTCCTGCAGGAGCGCCCGGTCGTCGCCGCGCGCGCGATCGGCGGTCTCCGCGAGGAGCGCGCGGCCCTCGGCGAGCTCGAGGCGCACGTCCTGCCCGGCGGTCAGCTTCTTCTGGGTGGCGTCGCACCACGTGCCCCAGACGTCCCGCCACACCTCGATCGTGTACTGATAGCGCGTGTTCGCTTCCAGTGGGATGTGCGCGCGCCAGCGGTCGAGGCCGGCGTTGGTCTTCTCCATCGCGCGCTCGTGCCACACCGACTCGTCGACGCGCCGGTAGCGCACGACGGCGGCGAGCTTGTCGTGGCCTTCCTTGAAGAGGGTGGCCTCGACGGTGAGCTGGTCGCCGACGACGCGCTTGACCGGGTAGCGGCCGCCGTCGATCTCGGGCGTGACCCGCTCGATGACGATGGGTCGGCTGCGCACGGTGTCGACGAGCGAGGCGCCGCCGCCGCGGGTGCCGCCGTCGGCCATGCGCGCCGTCTCCGCGGGCACGAACAGGCGGACGTCGCCGGGGCCGAGCTCAGCGGCGCGGCCGGACCCGAGGCGCGCGCGGCCGCCGCGGTCCGGCGTCACCTCGATGGCATCGCCGGGGAGGCCGTCGAGGCGCGCCTTGACCGCCTCGCGGCAGGGGTTGACCAGCGTGAGCGCCCAGGTGTCTCCGCTGTGTGTCGTCCGCAACAGACCGATCGCGCCGCCGCTGTCGAGGCGGCGCATGGGTCCCTCTTCGTTGAGGGCGGGCAGCGCGGCGCGCGTGCGGTTGACCTCGGCGATGAACGACGACAGATCGAAGCGCGGCTCCTCCCAGTCCTCGGGCCGCGTGCGGACGACGTCCAGCTTGTGGGCGAAGCCGAACTCGAAGCCCATGGGCATCATGACCGCCGTCGAGAAGGTCGCCGCGAACAGATAGCGCTGGCGATAGATCCGGGCCACCTCGTCGGGATCGGTGATGCCGCGCTCGGCGAGCTCCGCGACGAGGCGCGGCGTGTCATGACTCTCCGGGAAGGCGATCGACGGCGCGATGTGCCGGAAGGTGTTGTACTGCTCGAGGAGCCACGGCGCCTGGAAGTCCCACCACTTCGAGCTGTTGAACAGATAGTCGAAGCCGGCGACCTGCAGGCCGGTGACCTCTTCGATGCGGCAGCCGAGCGTCTCCGCGGCGAAGACGGCGTCGGGGCGGATTTCGCGGGCGGCGGCGATCAGGTCCGCCCAGACGGGGCCGGGCACCTTGTAGGCGGCGTCGCAGCGGAAGCCGGCGAAACCCAGCGACGCGAAGTGCCGCACGAGCTCGCGCCAGTGGGCCACGAGCGGCACGCGCTCGAGACGCTCGCGGTAGTCGAGCTCGGCCAGGTCGCCCCAGACGGTGATCCTGCGCGCGTCGGCGGGATCGATGGCGTGCGGCGACTGCACGGCGCCGTCCGGGCCGCGCACGAACCACTCGGGGTGGCGCTCGACGAGCGGCGAGTCCTTGGACGTGTGGTTGACGACCAGGTCCATCATGACGCGCAGCCCGTGGGCCTTCGCCGCCTCGGTGAGCGCCGCGAGCTGCTCGTCGGTGGTCCGCCCGGATCCGTCGTCGAGGAGCGGATGCAGGCGCCGCGGGTCCTTCACCGCGTAGAGGCTCCCCGAGAACCCCGGGAAGTGGAACGGGTTGACATAGATCCAGTCGAAGGCCATCGCCGCGATGCGCGGCAGGTGGGCGTGCCACGACGCCACGTCGCCGGCCAGCAACGGGAAGAGGTTGTAGATGCGCGCTCCGGTCATGGTCTCCGCCGTCCGCGAGTGCCCGGGCGAGGCGCGCCGCCCCGCGATCGCGGCGTGCGGTGCAGGCTGCATGCCGCGGAGAGGTCAAGACCTCGCGTCGTCCCGGCGGGGCATTTCGGGACGCGCCGACGCGCTCTGCCCCGCGGCCCCGATGGGCCATCGGGTCCGGCAGGCGACGAAGAGCGCCCAGGTCAGGGCCCAGGCGCCGACGACGTCGATGGTGTAGTGCAGGTGGGCGAAGAAGACGCTGGCGACGACGAGCACGTGCCCGGCGAGCGCGACGGTGGCCAGCGCGCCGCGGCCGCGGCAATAGAGCCAGAGCAGGAAGGTCGTCGCGGTGTGTCCCGAGAAGAACAGGTCCTTCGTGAGGTGGACGTGGGCCGCCTCGCCGAACAGCGTCGGGAAGGGGTTCACGAGCGCCACCCAGGCGTCGAACATCGCCGCCGGCGGCAGGCCGGCGTTGACGTCGGCGCCGTGCGGCGGCCCGAGGCCGGTGAGCGGGATGCACACGCCGCGCAGCAGGCTCGACAGACCGCCGACGTAGAGGAAGTGCACGAACGCGGCGCGGTCGCGGCGCCAGAGCCAGAGCGCCGGCGGCAGATAGCAGAGCAGCCAGAGGTGGTAGTTCCAGCGCAGGACCCACTCGCTGCGAGGCACCAGGGCGAGGATCGTGTCGGGCAGGCTCGGGGCGGGGCGCGCCTCGTTGAGCACGGCGAGCCCCAACATCGCGGAATGACAGGCATATCGCCAGAGGAGCGCGATGCCCGCGTGGTCCCACCAGGGGCGCGTCGCCACGCGCGGGGGCTGACGGGTCATCGCAGCAGGGTGTCGTCCAGCAGGCCGGTCGCGCCCTCGAAACGGGCGCCGTCGAGGCGCGCGGGCGGCTCGCCGTCGCGGGCGAGCTCGGCGGCGGTGAGGAACGTGTCGCGCAGATCGGCGCCGCTGAGGTCGGCGCCGGTGAGCCGGGCGCCCTCGAGGTCGGCGCCGCGCAGGTTCGCGCCGGCCAGGGAGGCGCCGCGCAGGTCGCAGAGCGTCAGGTTGGCGCCGGCGAGATCGGCGCCCTCGAGCCGGGCGCCGCGCAGATCGCAGTTCTTGAGCTGCACGCCCCGGAGGTCGAGGGCGCGTGGGCGCCAGCCGCGCAGGTCCGCGCTGCGCACGGTGCGGCCGCGCCACGAGCTGAAGTCGCCGGCGGCGCGCAGGCGCTCGAGGGCCTTGTCGTCGAGGTTGCCGCCGACGTAGCGCTGGTCGCCGGGCCAGGGATCCGCGCCGTTGTGGTAGCCGTCTTCGCGCTCCCAGTAGCCGAGGCGGTCGTCCGCCAGGACCTCGACGCGCCGCAACCACTTGAGACTCTTATAGAAATAGCGACCGGTCGTCACCGTCCGCAGCGGGAAGCCGTGCTCGACCGTGAGGGGCGCGCCGTCGACGCGGTGCACGAGCCAGGTGTGCGCGAGCGCCACGTCGAGCGGCAGCGACGTGTCGTGGCCGCGCGCCGAGTACGCCTCGAAGCGCACGAAGCGCGCCGCGGGCCGGGGGCGCAGCAGGCGCGCCAGCGGGACGCCCTCGAACACGGTGTCGAAGCGCGTCCAGCGCGTGACGCAGTGGACGTCCGTGCGCAGCGCCTCGTGCGGCAGCGCGAGGAAGTCGCCCCAACCCAGCTGAAGCGGCCGTTCGACGAGGCCGTCGATCGTCAGCCGCCACGCCGCGAGGTCGAGCGCCTCCGGGGTGGGGGCGCGCTCGCCGACGATGGGGAACTTCGCGGTGACGATCTGGTCGGGCGGGACCCGCGCGGTCATCCCTCGTAGCCCGCCCGCGGCCGGAAGAGCGCGAACGCGCTGGTGTAGCCGTGCACGAAGGTGCGCCCGCGCACCGGCCCGATCTCGCCGTTGCAGAAGAAGCCGCCGACCGGCACGGGGCCGACGCGGGAGAGGAAAGCGCGCGTGTCGTGGTCGGGCGCGCCGTACAGGCCGGCGCCGCGGCCGAGGCACGAGAACAGCAGCGCGCCGCGCGGGCGCTCGAGCGGGCCCGCGCCGCGGTGCGTGTCGAGCATCGTCTCGACGTCCTCGGCCGACGTGCGCGCGTCCCGCACGTGGAACTGCACGACCTGGTTGGGCTCGAGCAGCGTGCCGATGGCGAGGCCGCCCGTCTTCGCGTCGAGCCCGAGCAGGTTGCGGACGAGGAAGTCGCCCTGCCGGTAGACCTCGCGCTCGCGGTCCATCACGACGCCGATGAAGAGCGCCTCGCGGAAGAGCGCCTGGTCGCCGGTGTCGAGGCTCTCGTACAGCGCCTCGAGCGCCTCGATCGCCGGCGCGCCGTCGAGCTCGAACACGACGTTGCGCACGCCGCGCGTGACGAACATCGGCTGGCCGATGGGGCGGCAGCCCTGCGCGACGATGGTGTCGACGTCCACGTTGCCCGACAGCAGCACGCCCACGGCGCCGGCGCGGTGCACGCCGTCGTCGAGGAAGAGCGCGTTCTGGCCGGGCGCCGCGCCGCCGCTGGCCTGACCGCCGATGCGCGTGCCGCCGGGGAACGCCCGATCGAGGCCGCGCACGAGGCGCTGGGCGTCGCACGAGAACGGGTCGGGCAGCACGATGGCGTGGGCGTCGGGTGGGGCCTGCAGGCCGAGCCGCGCCCGCCACGCGGCGCCGTCGGCGGCGGGCGGCGGCAGGTCGGCCTGGGACACGTGAAAGGGGTGGACGTCGACGCCGGGCAGCGTCGCGCCGACCAGCGACAGGGCGACGTTGCCCTCGAGCTCCCGGCCCTCGGCGATCACGCCGCCCGCGGAGCAGCCGAGCACCTGCGTGTGGCGCAGCCGCGCGCGCAGCATCCCCGGCAAGCGGTCGTAGTCGCCGGCGTGGGCCGCCGAGGCGAAGGCGAGCAGCAGGTCGGGCGGCTCACCGCCGAGGCGCGACTGCACGCCCTCGAGCGCCTCGTCCACCGCCCGCTCGAGCGCCGCCTCCGTGCTCAGCCCCGTCGCCCACCTCACCGGCAGCCTCGTTGCTCCTGGGCCAGCAGGCCCGATCGCCGGCCAACAGCCGGCGGGTGTCAACCGAACGCTTGCTGCTTCTGCGCGAGCTCCTCGAGCTTCGGCTGCAGCAGCTCTTCGATCTCCTGCTTGATCTTGCGGCGCTGGCGCTGGTCCAGCTCGAGCTTGACCAGCTCCTGCATCAGCACCTGCAGCCGCTCCACCTGCTGCTGCTGCTGGTCGTACTCCTTCTTGAGGTCGCGGGCGACGGCCTCGCGCTGCGCGGCCTTCTGGGCCTCGGCGGCCTCCTGCGCCTCGCGGGCCTGGGCCTCGGCCTGCTGCTTCTGCTCGACGGCGGCCTGGTCGCCGGCCTGGCGGGCCACCTCCACCTGGTGCGCCGCCGCGACCTCGTCCTTCTCGGCCTTCTTTTTGTCGGCGTCGGCCTGGTCCTTGACGGCGTCGCGGTCGCGGTCGAGCGCGGCCTTCTTCGCGTCCGGGGCCTGCTTCTCTTCTTCCTTCGTGCCGATCTTGCCGCCGAGCTTCTCGTACCGCTTCTCGAGCTCGCCGACCTTCGCCTCGGAGCGGGCGAGGGCCTTCTTGGCCTCCTCGACCTCCTTGGCCTTGGCGTCGCGGGCGCCCTTCTGGGCCTGCTGCAGGTAGTTCTGCTGCGCGTTCGCCTTGTTCGGATCGTGCTCGGCGTGCTCGTCCTGCTTGTCGAGGCCCTTCTGGGAGACCTCGTGGTCCTTCTCGCGGCCGCGGTCGAGGGACATGGTGTGCGCTCCGAGGCAGGGGGTGGACGGACGGCTAGACGTTGGGACGAGCGCGCGCCCGAAGTCAATGCTTAACGGATGCGGCGCAGGTCGAGGGCGAGCCAGATGGGGAAGCCGATGCGACGGTCGGCATAGACGGCGTGGAGGCGGTCGCCCTCGAGGCCGAGGCGGATCGACATCTCGCCGCCGACGTCGCCGCAGTCGGGCGTCACGACGAGCTCGCCGGGCGCGGCGCCGGGCCGGCGGGCGCCGGCGAGGCTCATCGGCAGGCGCACGTCGAAGACCCGGCCGTCGCTCAGCACGATGTGGGCGAGGGCGTCGAGGTCGAGCGCGAACGCGCCGCCCTCGAGCGACAGGACGCCGTGGCCGGCCACGACGGTGGCCTCGGGATCGATGGCGCCGATGGGCAGGCGGAACGTCGGCACGTGCAGGGCGCCGCCGTCGAACACCCAGAGGCCGTCGTCCGGCACGTCGCCCATCGGGGCCGGCGGCTCGCCCTCGGCGACGCCGATCGCCAGCGCCGGGACGTCGGCCGGGTCGAGCGGCGGCGCGCAGGCGCCGGGGCCGTACTCGGGGACGGGCGGCGGCGGCGGGGGCTCTTCGGGCGGCGGCTCGTCCGGGTCGCGGTTGCAGTACGACGAGGCCATCGGCGGCGAGTGATAGAGGAAGTTGAAGCACATCTCGTCGCCGGTGTCCTCGCCGAAGCGCACCGTGCGGTCGCTCATGTTGCGCCACGTGCAGCGCGTGTGGACGCGGTCTCCGGGCCGCAGATCGAGCGGGGTGTCGTACAGGAACTGGCTGTGGAAGTCCCAGCCGCGCAGGGTCATGAGCGGCGTGGTCGAGCCGTCGGGGTGCTCCACCCACGTCTCGAAGGCGTAGCCGAGCTCGTGCATGTGCGGCCAGCTGGCGATGATCCGCGTCGGTTCGCGGATGTCGCACACGCCCTCGCTGCGGGCCTGCTGCCGGGCCGGGATGCGGATGTCGGTGGGCCCGAGCGGCGTCATGCCCACCTCGGCGCCCGCCGGCGGCGCGTGATAGACGCGCAGGCCGCTCTCGTCGCGCAGGCCGGGCGTTCGCAGGCGGTTGTTGTAGTGGATCTGCAGCGTGAAGCGCTGCCCGGGCCGCACGCGGATGCCGCCCTCGGGGAACTGCAGGGGTCCGGTGCCGGGCGCCCAGGCGTACACCGGGTCGACCAGCGCGTTGCAGCTGAACGACTGGCCGGGGGCGCGACCCTGGTCGCCGCGCATGAGCACCGCGTGGTGCACGACGGCGGACTCGTCGATGATCGCCTCGATGCGGCGGATGAAGCGGTCGCCCCGGATCGGCGCCTCGATGACGAAGCACTCGTAGTGGTCGTCGGCGAGCGGCACCGCGTACCCGGGCGCCAGCACGTCGAAGAACTCGGCGTCGGCGGGCGGCTCGGCGGGGGCGCCGAGCACGGGCACGTCGACCTCGAAGCCGCCGGGGAGGGGACCACCCTGCGCCTCGCCGCACGTGGCCCACTCGAGGAGGCGCTGCGCCTCGTCGTTGGTGAGGCGCGGCTGGCCCGCCGGCGGCATGGTGCCCTCGCCGACGCGGACGGCGACACGGTCGGCCCGGCGCGCGCCCGGCTCGCCGGCGAGCAGCCCGTCGTAGTCGAGCAGGGTGAACGGCGCGCCGAAGGACGGCGACTCGCCGTGGCACAGGCCGCAGCGGTCGGCGAGCAGCGGGCGGATGCTCGCCGCCCAGGCGTCGCGGTCGGGGCGGCACGTCCCGTCGGGCGGGGCGCCGTCGGGGCCGGGCGCCGACCCGTCGGGCGCGACGGCGCCGTCGACGCGGGGCGGGGTCGGCGCGCCGTCGGGCCCGGTCGCCCCGCCGTCGCGGCGCGCAATGGGCCCGCCGTCGGGGTCGGGCGCTGTGGCGTCGGCGGCGCCCTGGACCGAGGCATCGGGCGTCCCGCCCTCTTGCGCCGGCGGCGGACCATCGAGCGCCGGGTCGTCGTCCGCCGCACCGCACCCTGCAAACCCCGCGCAGAGCGACACCACCCACCAGCTTGCGCGCGCGCCTCGGCTCACAGCCGTCCCTCCGTCGGTGTCCCCCCTCGAACCGGTGAGACTAACAGCATTCCCCGGCGGTCGCCGCGCTTCGTGGTACCAATGTCGCGTGCGCACGGCCCTCGCACTCGCGCTCTCGCTGGCCGCCTGCGGCGGCGCGCCGGCGGTGCGCCCGCCCGACGCCTGGGACTATGTCGTCGCGCCGGCGCCGGACCTCGCCGCCATCGACGCGACGGTCTGCTTCCGGAGCCGTCCGCCGCCCCGGCTGACGACCGGCACGCGCCGCCTCGCGCAGTTCGTCTCGCGGGCCACGCTCGTACGCGGCGCCGAGCGGCGCCCGTTGACGCCGGGGGCCCACGGGGTGCGCCTCGACGGCGGGCGGCCGGGCGACTGCGTCGAGTACCGCGTGGACGTCGCGGCCGCCGCCGCCGCGGGGCGCTGGCAGGACGCCGCGCGCCTCGGCCCCGATCTGCTCGCGGCCCCCGATCTCTGGCTGCTACGGCCGGAGAAGGTGCCGCGGGACCTCGACGCGACGGTGCGCTTCCGCCTGCCCGAGGGGCTGGCCGTCGCCGTGCCCTGGCCGCGGACGGGCGACGCGCCGGCGCCCGCGTGGCGCCTCACGTGGGGCGCCTTCACGCTGACGGCGCACGCCGCGTTCGGGACGTTCGCGCCGACGACGCTGGCGGTGCCCGGCGGCGTCGTCGACGTCATCCGCCTCGGCGACGTGCGCTCGATGCCCGGCGACGCGCCCGAGCGCTGGGTCGAGGGGTCGGCGCGCGCGATGGCCGCGCTCTTCGGCGGGCTGCCGTTCCCGCGGGTGCAGGTGCTGCTCGTCCCCACGCCGGGCGAGGGCGTGCGCTTCGGCATGGCGAACCGCGGCGGCGGCGCGGGCGTGCTGCTGCTGGTCGGCGCCGCCTCCCCGCCCGGGGCCATCGCCGGCCACTGGATCGGGCCGCACGAGATGACCCATCTGGGTGTTCCCGTCATGAAACAGAGCGATGCCTGGCTCTTCGAGGGGCTCGCGACCTACTACACGTACGTGCTGCAGGCGCGCGCGGGCATGATCCCGCCAGGGCGGGTCTGGGAGGAGCTGCACGCGGGCTTCGGACGCGGCCGCAGCGTCGGCACGGGCCGTACGCTGCGCGAGGAGAGCGCCGCGATGCGCGCCACGCACGCCTACTGGCGCGTGTACTGGGCCGGCGCCGCGTTCGCGCTCGAGGCCGACGTCGCGCTGCGCCGCGAGACCGGCGGCGCGTGGTCGCTCGACCGCGTGCTCGCCGGCCTCGCGCGCTGCTGCGCCCGCGACGAGCGCGTGCGCAGCGCCGAGGAGACGCTGGCGCGCATGGACGCGATCCTCGGTCGCCCCTTCTTCGCGCCGCGGGCAGCCCGGGCGCTCGAGCGCGTCGACTTCCCCGACGTCTCGCCGGTGTACCGCGCCCTCGGGCTCTGGGCGCGCGACGACCGCCTCGCGCTCGACCCCGCGTCCGAGGTCGCCGCCCTGCGCGACGCCATCGTGGTGGGGTCGCCCTGACCCATCGCGAGCGGGCCGTGGCGCGGGCCTCCGCCCCACGGCCCGGGTCGTCGCGTGAACGCCCTCAGCGTCCGCGCCGCCACTGCCGATGACTGGAGTCGAGCGAGCCCCGGGTCGGGGCGGAATCGGCAATCCATGGTTCTTGCGCCCGAATTCGTCCGGGAACACCCGGTCCTCTACGTCGACGACGAGCGGCCCAACCAGGTCGTCTTCCGCGCCGCGTTCGGAGAGGAGTTCGACGTTCTGTGCGCGAGCTCGGGGAGTGAGGCCCTCGAGATCCTGGCGAAGCGGCCCATCGCGGTGCTGCTCGCCGACCACAAGATGCCCGGCATCACCGGTGTGGAGCTGTGCGAGCGCGTCGCTCGGGAATTCCCCGATGTCAGGCGATTGATCGTCACCGCGTATTCAGACCAGAAGACCGCAATCGACGCGATCAATCGGGCCGGAGTGCTCGGCTTCCTCTCGAAGCCGATGGACACGAAGGAAGTGCGCCGCACGCTGCGCGAGGTGATTCATGGCGTCCACGTCGATCTCATGGTGCGACAGCTCCGCGAGGCGATGGTCGATCGGGAGCGACTGGCGGGCCTCGCGGCCGCGCGCGCCTCGATCCTCCACGATCTGGCGAACGTGAACGCCGCCATCGCAGCGTGCTGCGACAACCTCGAGCATCTCATCCAGGCGGTGCCGACGCCCGTGTCCCAGGCGGTGCGGGAAGAGGTCGACGACCTGCGCGCCGCGGTCGACTACTTCATGTCGCTGCTGCACGGGCGCACCCGCCGTCTCGGGCTGACCGGCGAGCGCGAGGCGCAGACGCTCGACGCCGCCGACGTGGTCGCCGCCGTCGTGCGGCTCGTGCGCAGCCACAAGAGCCGTGTGCGTTTCGTCGCCGAAGTGCCGCCCGGGATGTGTGTCTTCGCCGACCGTATCGATCTGTCGCGGGTCCTGGTGAATCTGGTCGGAAACGCGGTGCAGGCGATCGAAGAGGCGGGTGTGACGGACGGAGAGGTGCGGATTCTGGCGCAACGTCAGGCGGGCGAGGTAGCGTTCCTGGTCGCAGACAACGGACCCGGGATACGGCCCGAAGATCGCGCACGCATCTTCGAGCCGACGTTCACGACGCGTCGCGCGAGCGGTGGCAACGGGCTCGGCCTGTCCATCTGTCGCGAGCTGGCCGCCGCGAACGGCGGCACGATCGAGCTGTTCGAGGCGGGGCAGCCGCGGGGCGCGGCCTTCCTGGTGACGATGCCTGCCGATCCGCCCGCCGTGGCGGTGCCGGCCCGGCGGGCCGAGGGGGGGGCGCCGTGATCAGCTTCCTGCCGCCATCGATGACGCCTCCGCCGGAGGCCGACGACATCGACCCGGTCGACGCCGGCTACGCGCTCGACGACGCGGCCTCGCGAGTCGCGGTGCGCCTCGACACACCGTCGCCCATGCGGCTGCGCGTGCTGCGCGTGGGTCCCGCCGGTCTGTGGGTGGCGCCGCCGGTCCGTGGCGGCGGCCCCATCGGCGCCGTCCCGCTCACGCTGGACGCCGGCGCGCAGCGCGTCACGTCGCTGCTGGGGCACTTCGAGCCGCCGTCGCCGTTCGACGCGGCCGGTGTGACCCGCGTGCGCCTGCCCGAAGTGTCGCCCGACCAGGCGCGGCGCATCCTCGACGTCGTCGTCGACCTCGCCGCCGAGGGACAGCTGTCGCGCGCGTCGGGCCGGGCGGCGGTCACCGAGGTGGTGTCCGAGCCCGGCCGCGTCCTGTCGCTGGCGCGCACGCTCTGCGCGTACGAGTGCGAGGGCTTCGCCCGCGGGGCCGACGGGACGGTGACCGCGGTGCGCGGCCTCGCGCCGTCGCCCGGCGCGGCGCTCCCGCTGCTCTGGTCCTACGACGGGGCGGTGCCGGCGGCGCCCGTCACCTTCGTCGTCGGCGGTCTGTTGTCGGTGTTCGAGATGACGGTGGACCGCGTCGAGCCGCAGGCCGGCGCGCTCGCCACGTCGGCGCCGGATCGCATCGTGCGCACGCGCCGCCGCTGGTGGCGCCGCGTCGGCAGCGACGCCCCGCTCGTCGTCGCGTTCCGCCATCCGCGCTGGCCCGAGCTCACGGTGCGCATCCCGATGCAGGATCTGTCGCGCGAGGGCCTCGGCCTGCGCGCGGCGCCGCGCCGCGATCTGTTGTACCCCGGGCTCGATCTGCCCTCGCTCGAGGTGGTCGAGGGCCGCCTCGCCGGCCTGCGGCTGCGCGGGCAGGTGCGGCACGTCGGCCTGCGCGAGGAGGGCAGCGCCGGGCTGCGCGTCGCCGCCGGCGGCGAGGACGAGGAGCGCTGGACCGAGGAGCTCGACCGGCGTCTGTATCCGCGCACGCGCAGCCGCGGCACCTGGATCGGCCATCTGTGGGATCTGTTCACCGACGCCGGATACTTCGCGCTCGCCGGCAAGTCGAAGGCCCACTTCGCGCACCTGCGCCGATCGTACGCGAACATCGTCAGCCGCCTCGAGCTGTCGCCGGCGCTCGGCTGCCAGGTCGTCTGGCCGTCGCCGACGGGGATCGAGGCCGCGCTGACGGCGCTGCGCGCCTGGGAGCACACCTGGTTCATCGCGCACCTGGCGCGCCGCAAGACCGAGGCGGCCGAGGCGCCGCAGGGCCGCGCGCTGCTGCGCGACGTGCACCTGCACACCGGCGAGCTGACGCAGCTCGATCCGTCGGTGCGCTGGGTGCTCGCCTACGTGCAGGTGCACCAGCGCTGGCCGCGCCTGCCGTACTTCGCCTTCCCGCAGCGCTTCGTCGACAGCGGGGAGGCGTGTGTGTTGCGCTTCCAGCCGCTGCAGGTGGGCACGGATCCCACGCTGCGCGGCGTGGTGCCCGGCGTCGAGGTGGCCGCGCCGACGCCCGTCGAGGTGGACGCGCTCGTGCGGCGCGTCGCCGAGACACGGCCCGTCATGTATGCGGAATCGCTGGACTTCACGCCCGACCGCATCGGCATGACGCGCCTGCAGGCGACGTGGCGCGACGCGGGGCTCGACCGCGAGCGCAAGCTGCGCGTGGCGCGCCGCGATGGCCTGCCGGTGGCGATGGCGGTGCTCGAGAAGGCCAGCGACGCCGCGCATCTGTACGGTCTGTTCGACGCGATGCGCATCTTCCCGCTCGGCGAGGCGGCGCCCGACGCCGATGCCTTCGCCGCGCTCCTCGAGGATGGGCGCACGCAGTTCCGCGCCTGGGGCAAGGGCTTCTACGTCTACATCCAGGAGCACGAGGACGTCGGCGAGCGCGCCCGCGCCGGCGTCACCGACATGGGGGCGGCGGACCTGACGGTGTTCTCGTCGCGGCTCGTCCCCGACTTCCTCGAGTACGTCTGGGAAGTCACTTCGGGCAACAGCGGGACGTGAACCATGGCGGCACCGGCGGGACGTGACGTCAGCTGCCTCGCGCTGACGCTCTTCTTCGACTACCTCGAGTCCCGCGGTCTGTCGCGCGGGCCTCTCCTCGAGGGGCTGCCGTACGCGCGGCCGTACCTCGAGGACCGCTCCAACTGGATCGACTTCGCGACGTTCCAGATCATCGAGCGCCGCCTCGCCGAGGTCGTCCCCGACGAGCCGAACGTCTATTACGACGTGGGCTTCGGCCTCACCGACACCAACAAGGCGCTGGCCATCGTGCGCGTCTGGATGCGGTCGATGCTGTCGCCGTTCCAGGTGTACGCGGTCATCCCGCAGCTCGTGTCGCGCTTCCTGTTCACGCGCGTCTCGGCGAGCTTCGAGCGCACCTCCCGCTCGACGCTGCGCGGCCGGTACGTCTTCCACGACGGCTTCCCGCCGAGCGACGCCTGGATCGAGACGGCCCGCGGCATTTTCGCCAGCGTCCCCATGAAAATGGGCGTGGCGGCGGCGCGGGTCACCGCGCGGCGGGTCACGGCGCTCGAGGTGCACTTCGACGTCGAGCTCAGCACCCAGTGGCTCGGCCCGGTCGACTACCTCCGCCGCGCGGCGCGGCGGGTCGTCGACACGCTGCGCATGCGCCTCGGCAGCATCCGCGACGCGATGGGCCTGCTCGAGGAGACGAACAAGCTCCTCGAGGAGAAGGTCACCGCGCTGACCGAGGCGAAGTCGGCGCTGGACGAGAAGGTCCGGCAGCTGACGATCCTCAACGAGATCTCGCGGGCTGCGGCCTCCGAGCTCGAGCTGTCGCGCCTGCTGCAGACGATCGCGCAGGTGGTGCACGAGCAGCTCGGGCGCGTGCCGACGGCGCTGCTGATGACGCAAGGCGAGCCGCCGTCGCTCGTGCGCGCGGCCTCGGCGGGGCTCTCCCACGATCGGCTGCACCTGTTCTCGGAGCTGGCGCGGCCGACGTCGGCCCACGTCCGTTCGCTCGTCGAGCGCCGCGCGCCGCTGACCGCCAGCTTCGAGGGCGCCCCGTGGCGCCTCCTGCCGCTGGTCTGTCGCGAGCAGCTGCTCGGCGTGCTGGCGCTGTCGGGCGACGCGCCGGGCGACGCGGCCCTGCTCGAGGCGGTCGCGGGGCAGCTCGCCGTCGCCATCGACAACGCGACGTCCTACCAGCTCGTCACCGACCTGCGCGACAACCTCGAGGTGCGCGTGCAGGAGCGCACCATCGAGCTCGAGGCGGCGCGCGAGGCCCTCGAGGCGACCGTGCACCACCTCGAGCGCTCCGATCGCGCCATGCGGGACTTCTTCACCAACGTCAGCCACGAGTTCCGCACGCCGCTCACGCTCATCCTCGCGCCGCTGGACGAGCTGGCGGTGCACCTTCGCCAGGCCGGCCTCGGTGACGCGATCGCCGGCGTCGAGAACATCTCGCGCAACGCCCAGTCGCTGCTGCGCCTGATCAACGAGATCCTCGACTTCGCCAAGCTCGACGCGCAGCAGATGCCGATGCACCCCGAGCGCTTCGACGTCATCCCGTTCGTCGAGGACATCGTCGAGTGGCTGCGCCCGCTGGCGGACCGCAAGCGCATCGCGCTGTCGTTCGACA
Organism: Myxococcota bacterium; assembly: GCA_963169045.1. Taxonomy (GTDB): domain Bacteria; phylum Myxococcota_A; class Bradymonadia; order UBA7976; family UBA1532; genus CAUJDF01. The sequence continues at coordinate 31,456 of CAUJDF010000026.1, read as the reverse complement.
AGCCGCCGATGGTGATCGACGTCGAGGCCGACCCGAAGCTGCTGCGGCGCGCGGTGGTGAACCTGGTCTCCAACGCGATCAAGTACGTGGACGACGGCGACGCGGTGCGCGTGCGGGTCGACGTGGACGACGACGACGTGCTCGTCGAGGTTGCCGACAACGGGCCGGGCATCCCCGAGGACCAGCGCGAGCGCGTGTTCGAGCGCTTCCAGCGTGTGCAGGACAACCGCGGTTACGTGGTCGAGGGCAGCGGCATCGGCCTGGCGATGGTCAAGGAGATCCTGCAGCTGCACCGCGGCTCGATCGAGCTGGACTGTCCGCCTACGGGCGGCGCGGTGTTCCGGTGCCGCGTGCCGTTCGTGTCGGCGGTCTCCGCGCTGTCGGTGTTCGGCAGCGCCACGCCGTCGAGCGAGGAGCGCGACCACCTGCCGCTCGACCAGGTCTTCACCGGGGTGCCCGACGATGCCCAGGGTGAGGAGGGGAGCGAGACGCTCGCGCAGAGCACCGAGATCTCCTCGGATCTGCCGAAGGTGCTGCTCGTCGAGGACAACGCCGAGATGCGCGCCTTCCTGCGGCGCCTCTTGCGGCACCGCTACGTGCTGCTGCAGGCCGAGGACGGCGTGGAGGGCCTCGAGCTCGCCGCGCGCCAGGTGCCCGACCTCGTCGTCTCCGACGTGATGATGCCGCGCATGGACGGCTACGAGCTGTGCCGCCGCCTCAAGGCGGACCCGGTCACGCGCAACGTGCCGGTGGTGCTGGTCTCGGCGATGCACGGCACCGAGGCGTCGGTGCAGGGCTTCGCCGCGGGCGCCGACGACTTCGTGGTCAAGCCGTTCTCGCCGCCGGAGCTCCTGGCGCGCATCGAGGCGCAGCTCCGCCTGCGGGCGCTGCAGCGCGCGGTCATGCGCATGGAGAAGGAGACGACGCTCGGCGTGATGGCCGCCGGCATCGCCCACGAGGTGCTCAACCCGGTCAACGCCGTGCTCACGGCGATGTCGCCGCTGCGCCAGCGCTTCGCGAAGCTGCCGGAGAGCCGCGACCGCGAGATGTGCGAGATGCTGCTCGACGCGGTCGAGGAGTCCGGCGGGCGCATCCGCGACGTGGTGCGCGCGATGCTGAGCCTGGCGCGGCGCGACGGCGAGGAGCTCGTGCTGCGCGAGACGAAGCTCTCCGACGGCATCCGCTCGGTGCTGACGGTGCTCGGGCACAAGGTCGCCGGGGACGTGGCGATCGAGTCCGACATCGCCTGGGACGAGCCGATGCAGTGCTACCCGGAGCTCCTGTTCCAGGTGGTGATGAACCTCGTGGGCAACGCCATCGACGCGGTCGAGGAGCGGGGCGGCACGGTGCACATCACCACGGAGCGCGCCGGCGACGAGATCCGCATCCGCGTGCGCGACGACGGACCGGGCGTGTCGCCCGAGATGCGTGAGCGCATCTTCGCGCCGTTCTTCACGACGAAGGCGCCGGGCAAGGGGACGGGCCTCGGCCTGGCCATCGGTCGCGAGATCGCCGGCCTGCACGGCGGTCGGCTCGAGCTCTTCACTCCCGACGGCGGAGGCGCGGAGTTCGTGCTGACCGTACCCTACGTCGGACCGGCCGCCGGGCGGCCCGTCCTCGACCTGACCGCGGAGGAATCTCCCGAGCATGAGCTCCACCCGTGACGGCCTCACCGCCGCGCTGAACGCCCGCCGGGCGCCCGCCGACGAGGCCGAGGCCTGGCGCCCGATCCTGATCCCCGCCGCCGACGCCGCCGCCACCGAAGCGCTCCTGCCCCGCGTCGACCGCGTCCACGACACGCTGCACGACCAGCTACGCGAGCTCGTCGCGTCGCGGCGCCCCGACCGCAAGCTGGTCGGCGCCGCGCTCGAGGACGCCGTCGCCGCGCACCTCGGCGACACCCCGATCGAGGACTACGGCACGTGGGTGTTCTATCCGTGGACGCGGCGGCTCGTGCGCGTCCTCCCGCGGGACGAGCTGCGCTTCCTGCGCAGCGATCGCAACCGGTACAAGATCACGCCCGCCGAGCAGGAGGCCCTGCGCGCGCGCCGCGTCGGGGTCGTGGGCCTCTCGGTGGGGCGCGCCGCGGCGCTGACGCTGGCCCAGGAGGGCGTCGGCGGCCACTTCGCGCTCGCCGACTTCGACACGCTCGCCGTGAGCAACATGAACCGGCTGCGCGGCGGCGTGCACGACCTCGGCCTGCGCAAGACGGTGCTCGCCGCGCGCGAGATGTACGAGATGGACCCGTACCTCTCGGTCGAGCTCTTCTCGCAAGGCCTCGATCCGGACAACGTCGACGCCTTCCTCGTGGATGCGGACGGCCGCAAGCTCGACCTGCTCGTCGAGGAGTGCGACGACCTCTTCATCAAGGTCCGCGTGCGCGAGCGGGCGCGCGCCCTCGGCATCCCCGTCGTGATGGAGACGAGCGATCGCGGCCTGATCGACGTCGAGCGCTTCGATCTCGAGCCGTCGCGGCCGGTCTTCCACGGCCTGATCGGCGACGTGCGCGCCGAGTCGCTGCGCGGCCTGTCGACGCGCGACAAGGTTCCGTACGTCTTGAGGATCCTGGACGACGAGGCCTTGTCGCCGCGCATGCGCGCCACGCTCGTGGAGATCGAGGAGTCGGTGTCCACGTGGGCCCAGCTCGCCTCGGCCATCGCGCTCGGCAGCGCGCTCGTCACCGACGTCGCGCGCCGCGTGCTGCTGGGACAGATGTCCCGCTCCGGCCGGTTCTACGTCGACCTCGAGCGGCTCGTGTGCGACGAGACGGCGCCACCGATGAGGGCGCCGCCGCCGCTCGTCGAGCCGGTCGCGCCCGAGGCCCTCGCCGAGCGCACGGCGCCGCCGGTCGAAGGCACCGGCAGGGCGCTGTGGCGGGCGCTCGTGGGCCACGCCATCCTCGCGCCGTCGCCGAGCAACGCGCAGGGCTGGCGGTTCGTGGCGGGCGACGACCGGCTGCGGTGCCGCGTCGATCCCGCGCGCTCCTGGACGTCCTTCGACCTGGACTTCACCGCGTCGCTGGCCGCGCTGGGCGCCGCCGTCGAGAACATCGACCTCGCCGCTGGCAGCGTCGGCCTGCGGGCCGAGGTCGACGTGCTGCCGGACGCCGCCGACCCGCTCGTCGCCTGCGACGTCGCGCTGCGGCCCGGCGGCGCGCGCTCGCCGCTGCTGGACCAAGTGGCGCGCCGCGTGACGAACCGCCGCGTGCCGCCGCGCCGGCCCATCGCCGACGCCGATCTCGACGCGCTGTCGGCCGCGGCCGCCGAGGCCGGCGCCCGGCTGCTGATCGTGCCCTCCGAGGCGGGCGTGCGCGAGGCGGCGGCGCTGCTGGCGGACATGGACCGCGTGACGATGCTCGACCGCCGGCTGCACGGCGAGTTCATCGCCGAGCTTCGCTGGGGCCGGGCCCAGGTCGAGCGCCTGCGCGACGGCCTCGACGTCGAGACGCTCGAGCTGTCGGCGACGGACCGCGCCGGGCTGCGCGTCGTGAGCAACCCGGAGACGGTCCAGCTCGTGGCCGCCCTCGGCGGCGGCGGCGCCTTCGGCGCGATGACGCGCAAGTGGACGCTGGCCTCGGGCGCGGTGGCGCTGCTGACGATGGGCGGCGAGGGCCGGCGGCGCTTCTTCGACGGCGGCCGCGCCCTGCAGCGCGTCTGGCTCACGGCCACCGCCCGCGACGTCGCGATCCAGCCGATGACCGGCCTGACCTACGCGCTCGCCCGGTTCGCGCAGGAGCCGGCGTGGTTCACGCCTGCCCAGCGGCCGCAGATGGCGGCGCTCGGCGAGCGCTACCGCCGGCTCTTTCCCGCGACCGAGGGCGACGCGCAGATCCTGCTGTTCCGGCTCATGTACGCCGACGCGCCGAGCGCGCGCTCGCTGCGGCGCCCGGTCGACGACGTCCTCACGTTCGCCTGATCATCCCTCGTCGACGAGGTCCGCGACGTCGAAGCGCGGCGCGCGGGCGGAGGGCGGCTCGAGGCGCGCCAGGCGCAGCAGCATCACCTCGGCGTGGCCGGCCGGCGGCGACAGGAGCGCGCGGTAGCGGGGCCGCAGCGCGCGCAGGCGGTGGACGGCGTCGGTCGACAGGCCCTCGCCGCAGCCGCGCTCGAGACGCGCGAACAGGAACGGCAGCGTCGCCATCGGCTGGACGGCCACGCCGCGCTCGCTGGCACGCAGCCACAGGCGCTGCAGCGCCCGGCCGCCGCGGACGTAGCTGTCGCGGCCCAGCCCGGGGAAGGTGACGAGCGCGACGGCGGACGCCGCGGCGATCGACTGACGGCCGGGGGCGGCGAGCAGGCCGCCGGCGCCGAGGCCGCGCAGGGCGCGCACGACCGGCCAGCGGCCCAGCAGCTTCATGAACGCCAGCTCCGGCTTCTTCAGCTCGAGCGTCGCGGCGTCCATTCCGTAGCGCAGCCGCTCCATGTCGGCGCGCGTCCAGCGCATGCCCTCGAACACGTCGTGGTGCATGCCGCGCTCGGTGAGCATGACGCGGTCACCCTCGCCGACGAGGCGGCCCATCTCCACGAGCGCGTCGGGCGCGTCGACGAGCGACAGGCCGGCACCCGCGGGCGCGATCGCCGCGCGGAGGGCGTCGGCGTCGCCGTCCGCCAGCGGCTGCCGCGGGCCGTTGCGCCGGTTGGTGGCGCGGTGCGGGATCTGCACCAGCAGGTCGGGCTCGGCGGCGATGCCGGGCTGCCGCGCGACGCGGACCGTGGCGACGAGCGTGTCGTCGGTCTCGTCGGGGAAGAGGCGCACGTCGAGCCGCAGATCCAGCGCGCGCGCCTGCAGGTCCATGTTCTCGATGAGCGCGCCGAAGCCGACGTGCGTGGCGCCGTCCTCGAAGTCGAGGTGCGGCAGGCACCGCTCCGGGACGCGGCGGCACTCGATGGCGTCGTCGCCGCGCAGCGTGAAGCGCCACGGCTGGGCATTGTGGGCGCTCGGCGCGCGCACGCCGGCGGCGATCACGGCGCGCAGCGCCTCTGGGCCGGGCGCGGCGCTCGCCGGGGGCATGCCGGCCGAGGACGGACGGGCGTCGAGCGCGAGATCGGGGTTGCGTTGCATCGGGAGCTCCTCCGGCGCGTGCGCGCCGCACCTTCCGCTTCGTCGCCGGGCACGGGCGGCTCGACCGGCGGGTCGCGGCCGAATCGGCCGCCCGGTCTACGGCGCGCGCGGCTCCACGTTTTTTCCCGCGCAGAATCGCGCCTCCGGGAAATGGCCTCTCGGAAAGGAGAGGTCATGGCTTCGAAGGGGTGGGGTGCGGTGGCGCTCGTCTGCGCGGCGATGGGCTGCCAGGGGGCTGAGGACGAGGCGCAGGGCGAGGCGCAGGTCGTCGTGCAGGCGCTGCTGGCGGACGAGGGCGTGCGCGTCGTGTACGACCTGACGCTGGCGCGGGTGCGCGCGGACGACGCGAGCCGGTACGAGCCGATCGCGAAGCGGGAGGGGCTCGCGTCGAACCGCGGCGAGCACGGGCTCGCCACCTCGCTGCTGTGCGCGGGCAGCCCCGACGGGCGCGCGCACCGGCTGACCGCGCGCGCCACGGTGCTCGACGCCGGCGGCGTCGCGGTCGCCGAGGCCCACGGGACGCAGGCTTTCCTCTGCTTCGCGCGCCGCACGACGCCCGTGCGGCTCGACCTGCAGGTGCTCGGCGGCGGCCGCGCCGGGGTGGCCGACGTCCGGGTGGGCATCGACGAGCGCGACGTCGAGGCCTCGCTCTCGGCGGCGCCCGACGGCGACGGTCTCGCGGTGAGCTCGACCATCGCGGTCGGCGCCGGTCCGGACGGGAACTTCCCCGATGTGATGCGCATCGTCGGCGAGTCGAACTGCCAGCTCGAGGCGACGGAGGCCGGCGTCGACGATCCGTTCCTCGAGAACCGGCCGCGCGAGATCGGCACGGCGCACTACGCCTGCCCCGGCGCCGCGTTCCACGACGAGGCCGGCACGTTCTCGGCGACGCAGGGCCAGCGGCGCTTCGACCCCAACGCGATCGTGGTCGGCTTCGACGTCGACGCCGCCGCCGGCCGCGACACCACCTTCCTCGGCAGCAGCGTGGTTTCGTTCCGCGATCTCGGCTTCGACGCGAACGTGTCCGGCGCGGTCGTCAACGCCTGGGCGATCGTCCCCGGCGCCGGCCCCAACGATGGGCCCGTGCCGGCGCTCGGCGTCCGTGTCTACGCCGCCGTCGGGGCCGATCCCGCGGCGCCGGCCGCCGGCAAGGCGCACACCTACCTCGCGCGCGTGCCCGCGGTCCAGCTGCCGAACGGCGGGATCATCGGCCCCGAGCTGGTCCCGGTGGTGGGCGTCGGCGCGATCGACCAGGGTGATTCGGGCTTCCTGCTGTTGCTGGCGGCGCTGGATGCCGATGCGGTGGACGTGCAGCTCGGCGAGGGCGCGCAGGGCATCCGCGTCGTGGACACGGGGACCGGCGAGGTGATGATCCAGGACGACGGCTTGCGGGGCCGGCTGGCGGCCGGGATCATCGTCCAGGGCGGCAAGACGTCGGTCGTGCCGCGGTTGCCCCTGGCCGACCGGCTGTTCGCCGCGCGCTGTACCGCGGGCGCCGAAGGGGTCGCCTGCGAGACCGAGGACGCCGAGGGCGTCTTCCTTCGACTGACGGACGTGGACGCTGCGCTGCGAGAGCCTTGAACCGCGACCTCCGTCGCCGCCGCCATGACCGGCGGCCGCACCGATCCGAGCGCGATGGGCCCGGCGGCGATGGCCGAGGTGTATCGCGCGCACGCCGGCGACGTCCTGCGCTGCCTGCGCCGGGGCTTCGCCTACCGGGTCGGAGCGGAGACGCGCGTCGCGCGGATCGACAGCGCGTTCGACGCCGAGGAGATCTGTCAGGAGGCCTTCGCCGCCTTCTTCGCGCAGGTCCGCGACGGCCGGTTCGACGCGAGCCGGCCCGCGCGACCCTACCTCCTGCGCATCGCCGCCAACCTCGCGCTCAAGAGGCTGGGGCGCGGCGGGCGGGAGGTGCCGATGGTGGATCCGCCCGAGCCGGCGGCGCCCGCCCGCGCCCCCGAGGACGCGGAGCGCGCTCGCCTGCTTGCCGAGTTCCGGGCGGCGCTCTCGCCGCTCGACCGCGACGTGCTCACCGGGTGGTTCGACGACGACGTCTCGCAGGCGGCGGTCGGCGAGTCGCTGGGGCTGTCGCGCGACCAGGTGTGCCGGGCGATCGCGCGCATCCGCGCGTCTGCACTGCGCTTTTTCGGCGCGAGGGGGTGGTTCGATGATCTGCGCTGAGGCCCGCGCCCGCGTCGATCGCCAGGTGGCCGAGGGACCGCTGCCGCCGCTCGAGGCGCAGGTGCTGCGCGCGCACCTGCGCGGGTGCGACGCGTGCCGCCGGTACTACGACCGCGCCGTCGACCTCGAGGCGCTGCTCGAGGGGCGGGACGTCCCCGAGGCGCAGGTCGAGCGCCTCGTCGCGCTCGGTCCGCCCCCGCCGGCGCGACGCCGACTGCCGGTCGTCCCGATCGGGCTCGCGGTGGCCGCGGCCGCCGCGGTGACCTTCGTGGCGCTGCGCGACGAGCCGCCCGAATTCCAGGCGCGGGGCGGCGGCGGCGGGGTCGCGGCGTCGTTCGCGGTATTCGCGCTCCGCGATGGCGAGCCGCGCCGGACGGAGACGGTGCGCCGCGGCGAGGGCCTGCTCTTCGCCTACACGAACCCGACGGGGAGCGCGCACCGCTTCGTCATCATCGCCGGCCGCGACGCCGCGGGACGGGCCCACTGGTTCCACCCGGCGTTCGCCTCGCCGGACGACGACCCGCGCAGCGTGCCCGTGGAGGCGGGCGTCGCGGACCGGGAGCTGCCCGAGGCGGTGTACGTCGACGCCGCGCCGGGGCCGATGCAGGTCTGCGCGGTGTTCACCGCGTCGCCGCTGCGCGTGCGGGACGCCGATCTCGCCCTCGAGCGCGACGGAAGCTGGCCGCCGGGGGCGCGCGTCTGCAAGATGCTCACCGTGTCGCCATGAACGCGCTGCTCGCCCTGCTGCTGTTCGCCGCGCTGCCGCCCGGGCCCGCGGAGCGCCGCTACGTCGTGGCCGTGGGGCACAACGGCGCCCCCGACGAGGCGCGGCCGGCGCTGCGCTTCGCCGACGACGACGCGGCGCGCTTCTACGAGCTGCTGGCGCCGGGCGCCGCCGACGCGGTGCTGCTCACCTCGTTCGATGCCGACTCCCAGGCCGTGTTCGGCCCGCTCGTGCCGGTCGCCGGCGAGCCGACGCCGGACCGCCTCCGCGACGCGCTGGCCCGCGTGCGCGCCGCCATCGCGGCCGACGCCGCGGCGGGCCGGCGCACGACGCTCTACTTCTTCTACGCCGGCCACGGCGACGTCGAGGGCGGCGAGGGCTACGTCACGCTCGCCGGCGGCCGCCTGACGCACGGCGACTTCCAGGGTGTGGTGGGCGCGTTCAACGCCGACGCGACGCACGTCTTCATCGACGCGTGCAAGTCGTACTTCCTGGTGGCGGGGCGCGGCCCCGGCGGGCGGCGCGAGCGCTACGAGCGGCCGTTCGTCCGGCGCGACGAGGCGCCCACCGTCGGCTACGTGCTCTCGACGTCGAACGACGCCGAGTCGCACGAGTGGGCCGCCGTCTCGGGCGGCATCTTCTCGCACGAGGTCCGCTCGGCGCTCGTGGGCGCCGCGGACGTCGACGGGGACGGCGTCGTCGACTACGACGAGCTCTCCGGCTTCATCGCCGTCGCCAACGAGCGCGTCGTCGCCCCGCGCTACCGGCCGCAGGTCTACCTCCGCCCGCCGCCCCGCGACCGGCGCGGCCCGGTGTTCGCGCCAGCGAGCCTGCCGGGCGCCACGCGCCTCGCGCTCGGGCCCGGCGTCGCCGGCCGCGTCACGATCACCGACGAGCGAGGGATGCGCTACGCCGACGGGCACAAGGGCGCCGGTGCGCCGCTCGTGCTCTCGCTGCTGGCGCCGCGGCGCTACGAGGTCCGCGTGGGCCAGGCGGCGTACACCGTGCAGGCCGGCGGCGGAGCGGTCGACCTCGGCGCGCTCACGCCCGACGAAGGGCTGGCCATCGCGGCGCGGGGCGAGGCGCACCGCGCGTTCGAGCGGCTCTTCGAGGCGCCGTTCGACGCCGACGTGCTGCGCGGGTTCCGGCTCGGCGCCGCCGCCGAGGTCGAGCCGCCGCCCGACGAGGCGCGCGGCATCGCCGGCCCGGTCCTCCTCGCCGCGGGCGTCGCGGCCCTCGCCGGCGGGGTGGTGCTCGGGCTCGAGTTCGCCGACGAGCGCGCGTCGGCGGCGCGCGCCGCGCAGGCCGACCGCCCGGGTCACGACGACCGCGCCGCTGCGTTCGGCTGGGGCGCCGCGGGCGCATTCACCGTCGGCCTCGGCGCGCTCGCGGCCGGGGCCCTGCTGACGGTCTGGTGATGATGCGGCGCTGGCTCGCGCTGCTCTCCGTCGCCGGCTGCGCGCAGGACCCGACGCCGCTCGAGGACGCGCCGTGTCCGTGCCTCGACGGCTACGTGTGCTGCGCCGCCACGCAGCGGTGCGCGCGCCCGGAGGCGTGCCCGGATCCCGACGCGGCGCCCGCGCACCAGCCCGACGCGGCGCTCCGGCCCGACGCGGCGCCGGTGCTCCGCCTCGACGCCGTCGCGCCTTCCGAGGGGCCCGTGGCCGGCGGCACCACGGTCACCCTCACCGGGGCGGGCCTCGGCGACGCGATCGCCGTGCGCTTCGGCGGCCGCCCGGCCACGGCCCTCGTCGTCGAGGGCGACGACCGCCTGACGTGCGTCACGCCCGCCGGCCCCGACGACTGGAGCGCGGCCGACGTCGTCGTCGAGACGGCGTCCGGCGCCGCGGCGCTGCCGGCGGGCTTCCGCTACGCGCTCGCGCCGTTCATCGACCGCACGGCCACCTCGGGGCTGGGCGCGGGCCTGGGCCACGGCGTGACGCTGTGGGACGCCGACGGCGACGAGCTCCCGGAGCTGGCGCTGGCCCGCTTCGAGAGCTGGCAGGCGTTCTTCATGCGTAACGAGGGCGGGCTGCGGTTCGCCGACGCGACCGGCGAAGCCTGGCTCCAGTCGCTGTTGCCGCTGACGTCGGCCGTGGTGCCCGGCGACTTCACCGGCGACGGCCTCGTCGACCTCGCGATCGTCGGCAGCACGTCGTCCGCGATCGGGGCGCCGCTGCTCGCGCTGGCCGAGGGCGCGCCGGGCGGGGCGCCGCAACCCGTGGCCGTCACGGAGGTCGTGCGCCGCGGCACCGAGTGGCTGGCGCTCGACGCGTTCGACGTCGACGGCGACGGCGACCTCGACCTCGCCGGTTGCCGCCAGATGGACCCGCCCGCCGCCGTCGGGGACCTCGCCGTCGTGCTGCGCAACGAGGGCGGGCGCTTCGCGGAGGCGCGCGACGCGGGCGGCGTCGACCCCGACCGCGTGGGCGACGGCGCCGGCTGCCTCGGCGCGCGCGCCGCCGACTTCGACGGCGACGGCGCCACCGATCTGGCGCTGTGCGGGACGACGCTCACGCTGCTGCGCAACGAGGGCGGGCGCCTCGTCGACCGCACGACGGCGCTCGGTCTGCCCACGGTGCCCGCGGTCGTCTGCCAGTCGCTCGCCTGGGCCGACGCCGACGCCGACGGCGACCTCGACCTCGCGCTCTTCCCCTACGGCGCGCCCGCGGACCGCGAGCGCGCGCCGTCGGGGGTGACGATCTACCGGTACGGCGACGGCCGCTTCATGCGTTGGGAGGACGCGGACCGGGGCGACGCGGCCTGCGCCCTGGGGCGCGCGCCGGACGCCACGCTCGCGGGCGGCTTCATCGGCGGCGCCTTCTTCGACGCGGACCACGACGGCGACGAGGACCTCTTCCTGCCGTATCCGTTCACCGGGTGCCCCACCGCGCCCGCGCTCTACGAGAGCGAGGCCGCGGATGCCGCCCCCGGTTTCCGCGTCCGCGTGCTCCCGCAGGCGGACCAGGTGGCGGGGCAGACGGGGGTGGCCGCCGGCGATCTCGACGGCGACGGCGACCTCGACGTGGTGGCGCACGTGTGGAACATCGGCAGCCCCAACCGCCTCTTCCGCAACAACCTCGCCGAGAACGAAGGGACGAGCGCCGGGCCGCGCGGCGGCTGGCTGCGCGTGCGCGCCGTGACCGATCCCGACGGCGACACCGACGACGGGGACGCCAGCGACGAGCGCGACGCGCCCGGCGTCCGCGTCGATCTCGACCTCGACGGCCCCGCCGACGCGCCGGACTTCGCGCCGGGCGCCGGCCGTCTCGCGACGCGCGCGCTCGGACCGGCCGGGAGCATGGCCCACGGCGCGCTCCCGGCGCACTTCGGCCTCGGCGCGCGCTCCGGGCCGTTCTGGGCCCGCGCGCGCTTCCCCGACGGATCGGTCACGGTGACCCGCGCCGAAGGGCCGGGCACCACGCTCGTGTTGCGCGACTGCGGGCGTCCGCGCTGCCCCTGACGAATTCCCCGCGCATTTTCTCCCCGGTCGGAAAAGGAGGAGGCAGACACCCGCGTAAGGCCGGGACCGAGCGGCGCATCGGGCGCCGGGGAGGACGAGATGAGCGAGTGGAGGAAGGCGGCCTGGGCGCTGCTGGTCGCCGCGGCGCTGCCCGCGACGGCGGGCGCGCAGATCCCGGATGACGACGGCGTGTTCCACGCCTGCTACGAGCGACACCGCAAGCGCGGCGACAACAAGGGCGAGGTGCGGCTCGTCCGGTCGGCGGAGGCGTGCCGCGAGAGCGAGATCGCCGTCGCGTGGGGCGCCGAAGGGCCCGAGGGCCCGCCGGGCGAGTCGGTCGCCGGCCGGGCCCTGCCCGAGGGCGATCCGGCGTGTCCGTTCGGCGGCGCGCTCTTCTTCGTCGGCGACGAGGTGTTCTCCGCCTGCAACGGCGCGCCCGGCCTGTCCGGGGCGCGCGGCGAGAGCGGGCCGCCGGGCCCACCGGGACCGTCGGGACCGGCGGGGCCCGCCGGCTCGGGCGAGCTCGTGCGTTGGGGCGTCGTCTCCGGCGAGTTCCGCACGCCCGCGCCGCGGCCCACCCACGGACCGCGCCTGCGCATCCCCGGCCCGGGGCTCGTCCACGTCGACTACGGCGTCGGCCGCTACTTCTTCTGCGTGGAGTGCGGCGACGCCGGCCGCCCGGTGGTCAGCCGCCTGTTCGCGACGCTCGTCGACGTGAATGGCGACCTGCAGTCGCCGCAGCCCTCGCCGCAGCAGATCGACGCGCACACGCTGCCGGCGGTCATGCCGGACGCGCAGCTGCAGGCCGGCGAGCCGGTGTCGGCGCCGGGCAGCGCCACCTTCCGGTTCGACGGCCCCGCCGACGTACGGCTCGACTTCGACAACCGCGACTCCGCCGAGGAGGGCGCCTCGTACCGCGCCGAGATCGCGTTCCGCGTCTGGTTCCTGCCCGACCAGGAGCGTTGGCGCCAGCCGCGCCTCCGCGTCCGCGCGCCGCTCGACTGGAGCGGTCCGGGGGGCGAGCGCGTCACCGACGTCGTCACCGTGACCAACGTCGGCAGCGACCCGTTCCCCGGGCCCATCAACGTCAGGCTCTTCGACGCGACGCTGTTCCAGACGGAGGAGTCGCCGATCGAGCTCGGCCCCGGCGAGTCCCGCGATCTGATCGTGACCTTCGACCGCCCCGATCTCGGCTGCAGCTCCGACGGGATCGAGCTCATCCTCGACGACTGGCAGCACCTCGAGACCGTCCAGCTGTTCGGCTGCGCGCGGTAGCCCTCAGGGCGCGAGGTCGGGGGCATCGAGACCCAGCTGCTTCAGAAGCTTCTCGTCGCCCAGGCGCTGGGTCTGCCAGTAGGCGAGGCGCGTGGATCCCGTGAGCTGCGCGTGCTCGCCGTCGGCGCACCGCCAGCCGACGATGCGATGGGGGTAGGGGCGCTCGACCTGGAAGGTGCAGGCGACGCCGTCGGCGCGCGTGTACGTCGCCTCCATCGCGTCGAAGCTGCCCGCGGGGACCGTCACCGTCGCCGGCCCGGACCACGCGATCGTCGTCGCGGCGAGCGCGAACGGCTTGTGCTGCAGGCGGCGGTACGTCGCGCTCGGGATGAGGCGGCGTTCGGTCGTGCCCCCCTCGAGCTTCTCGCGGCCGAGCTGGCGCAGCTGGATGAAGAGGGCGTCCTCGGCGACGACGTCGTCCGCGGTCGCCACCGAGCCGGCGCCGGTCTCGCCTTCGAAGTAGCTGCGCAGCTCGAGCCGGGCCCGGCCCGGATCGAAGCGCATCTCCTCGTAGACCTGCCCGCACCACTCCTGGGCGCTGAACGAGATCTTCACCGGCGCGAAGCCGGCGTCCGGCTCCACGAACACGCTGGTCATCAGGCCGTAGTCGTAGACGCCGGTCTGGAAGCGGCGCACGACGTTCAGCTTCAGCGCGTTGAACGTGTCGGTGCCGGGCCGCTCGGCCTTGACGCGCTGCGTCCGCGAGAACGGCTCGGTGACGTAGATCAGGACGGCGCGGCCGTGGCGCAGCTCGCCATAACGCGGCTGCACGAGGTCGTAGCCGTTCAGCTCGGCCTTGCCGTCGCTCCAGTGGTTCCAGAAGTGCGGAGGGGCCGCGGCGAACAGCGCCGCGGCCAGCAGGGGCAGCATCAAGGCACGTGGCGCATGACGCGGCGGGGCGGCTGGCGGACGAAGGTGTCCTTCACGCGGCGGATGGAGGCGATGCGGCGCTCGGCGAGCGTGTTCGCCGCCATGTGCGTCGTCGTGTTCTCTTCGCGCGCGATGCGGAAGATCTGCGTCGTCACGTCGTAGATGCCGCCGACCTGCTTGCGCGCGCGCTCGTCGTTGTAGCCCTCGAGCTCGTTGGCGACGTTGATGAGGCCGCCGGCGTTCACCACGTAGTCGGGCGCGTAGAGGATGTCGGCCACCTCGAGCGCCTTCGCGTGCTTGTCCTCGTCGGCGAGGATGTTGTTCGCCGAGCCGCACACGATGTTCGTCTTGAGCTGCGGGATGGTCTCGTCGTTGATGACCGCGCCGAGCGCGCAGGGGGCGAAGACGTCGCAGGGCACCGAGTAGATGCGCTCGGGGGCGACGACCTCGACGCCGGCGAACTCCTCGCTGACGCGCTTGAGGCTGTCGTGGTCGATGTCGCAGACGACGACGCGCCCGCCGCCCTGCACCACCAGCTTCACGAGGTGGTAGCCGACGTGGCCGACGCCCTGGATGGCCACGGTGCGGCCCTCGAGCGACTCGTTGCCCGTCTGCCACTTGAGCGAGGCCTTCATGGCCTCGAAGCAGCCGTAGGCCGTCAGCGGGCTGGGGTCGCCCGAGCCGCCGAGCGCGCGGCTGATGCCGACGACGAAGTCGCTCTCCATGCGGACCCACTCCATGTCCTGCACGGAGGTGCCCACGTCCTCGGCGGTGATGTAGCGGCCGCCGAGGCCCTGCACGAAGCGCCCGTAGGCGCGGAAGAGCATCTCGTTCTTGTGGGTCTTCGAGTCGCCGATGATGACGGCCTTGCCGCCGCCCAGGTTCAGGCCGGCCGCGGCCGACTTGTAGGTCATGCCGCGGGAGAGGCGCAGCACGTCGCGGAGCGCGGCGGCCTCGTCGGTGTAGCTCCACATGCGGCAGCCGCCGAGGGCCGGCCCGAGCGTCGTGTCGTGGATCGCGATGATGGCCCGAAGGCCGGTCACCTCGTCGTAGGCGAACACGACCTGCTCGTGATTGCGACGGGCTACCTCGTCGAAGACGGTCGTCATTTCGTATCAACTCCCCCGGTCAAGATTCGGGTGCACTATGCCGCGGTGGGGAGGGTCAGGCAACGCCCCGCCCGCGACGACGCACCGCGTCATGGCGCGCATCCACCCGGGGCCGTCGCTCCGGGACGAAGTACGACGCGCCGCGTCGCGGAGAGGTCGCGCCAGGCCGCGGGCCGCGAGACGCGTTGACCGGGGCGGCCCCGACTGCTACGCACGCGTCATGTCTCAGGAAATCGTCGCCGAACGCCGCCGTCCCGACCTCGAGCCGACGTGGCTCGCCGCCCTCGAGGACGAGCTCGCGCAGCCGTATGTCGACGCCCTCCGCGCCTTCCTCGCCGAGGAGAAGCGGCGACACTCGGTCTTTCCGCCGAACGGGGACATCTTCAACGCCTTCAAGTACACGCCGCTGCCGGCGGTGCGCGTCGTCGTGCTCGGCCAGGACCCGTACCACGGCCCCGGCCAGGCCCACGGCCTGTGCTTCTCGGTGCGCCGCGGGGTGCCGCCGCCGCCCTCGCTCGTGAACATCTTCAAGGAGCTCGAGCGGGAGCTCGGCGTCCCGCGGCCGGCCCACGGCGAGCTGACGCACTGGGCGCGCCAGGGCGTGCTGCTGCTCAACACGGTGCTGACCGTGCGCGCCGGGCAGCCGCAGTCCCACGCCGGCAAGGGGTGGGAGCGCTTCACCGACCGCGTGATCCAGGTGCTGAACGCCCAGCGCGAGGGTCTGGTGTTCGTGCTGTGGGGTGCGCCGGCCGGGAAGAAGGCGGCGATGATCGACGCGCGCCGGCACCTCGTGCTGCGCGCGCCGCACCCGTCGCCGCTGTCGGCGGACCGCGGCTTCTTCGGGTGCGGGCACTTCGCGCGCATCAACCAGCACCTCGTCGCGCGCGGCGAGACGCCGATCGACTGGTCGCTCCCCGACGTGTGACAAGCGCGCCTCGCCGCGCCTCTTGGGGACCGATGAAGCGCATCCTGCCATGTGCCTGTCTCGTCCTGGCGCCGGCAACCGTCGCGGCGCAGGCGTGCCCGGCGACGCCGTTCGCCTGCGCCGTCGACCGGGCCATCGACCGCGGCCTGCAGCACATCCGCAACGTCGAGGCGGGCACCGGGGCGTACGGCGAGCGCGACCACGACTTCCTCGCGCTGCTGGCGTTGCTCGAGAAGCGCGACGGCGTCGGCTGGCAGGGCCGCCCGCGCGGGTTCGAGGGCCTGGAAGCGGACGATCGGGCGCTCGCTCGGCGTCTCGCCGCCCACGCGATCCAGACCGACCCGGCCCTCCTCAACGTCGGCCCGCGGCCGTACGTGTACTTGACGGGCGGCAACCTGATGGCGCTCTCCGTCCTGCTCGGCACCGGCGGTCCCGACGAGGTCGGCGCGCAGGTCGACGTGCGCCGCGCGATCGCCCACGGCGTGGCGGCGCTCGAGCGCACGCAGGGCCGGCAGCCGCCGCGCAACGACGGCGGCTGGAACTACTTCGACCCGGGGCCGTCGGGCGACCTCTCGGTGACGCAGTTCGCCGTGGGCGGCCTCGCCGCCGCGTCGCAGGTGGTGGACGGCGCCGGGGCGGCGCTGCCGGGCGTGATCGACTACCTCGTCGCCGACCAGAACGCGGACGGCTCGGGGTCGTACCACCCCGGCTCGCCCCCGCGGAAGTCGATGACCGCCGCGCTGCTCTGGTGCTACCGCCTCGCGGGCGTGCCCGCCGGGGCGCCGGGGCCGCAGCGGGCGCTCGACTGGCTCCGCCGCGAGTGGGAGCACGAGGCGCTGCGGGACGGCCCGGGCGTGACCTACTACCACTTCTGGTCCGCCGAAAAGGCGCTGGCGGTCTCTGCGGACGACGGCCTGGGCGGCGCGGTCTACGCCGGGGCATTCGGCGCGCGCGATCCGGGCGCCCTGGGCTTCCCGGAGGAGCCGCCGAGCCACTCTTTCGACTTCGCCTACACGCTGCTGCAGTGGCAGGACCCGGCGAGCGGCGCCTGGGGCACGGGCTTCGCCGGCAGCCCCGAGGGCCGGACGGCGGACTCGAGCCACGCGTTCGCGCTCCTGACCCTCGAGCGATCGCTCGCCGGCAGCTGCCTCGACCGCGACGACGACGCGCGCTGCGGTCTCGACGACAACTGCCCCGACGTCGCGAACCCGGACCAGGCCGACGAGGACGGCGACGGCGTCGGCGACGTCTGCGACAATTGCCCGAAGGTCGCCAACCGCGGTCAGGACGACACGGACCTCGACGGCGCCGGGGACGCGTGCGACCGCTTGCTGTGCGTCCCCGACGGCGGACCCGAGCGGTGCGACGGCGTCGACAACGACTGCGACGGGTTCGTCGACCGGCTCACCGACGGCGCGCCGGTGGTGGCGCCCGACGTCTGCGCCACCGGGTGGCCCGGCGCGTGCGCCGAGGGGACGCGCGCGTGCTTCGGCGGGCGCGTGGTGTGCCGGCCCTCGGCGAGCCCCGTCGCCGAGGTGCGCAACCTCGCCGACGACGACTGCGACGGCACGATCGACGAGGGGACGCGGGGACCGGTGCCGGCGGAGGACTGCGCCGATCTCGAGTGCCCGGCGCACGAGCGCTGCGTCGTCGTGGCGGGGACGGCGGCGTGCGCCATGGCCGACGCCGGGGCCGTCGCCGACGCGACGGCGCCGGACGCGGCGGACCCCGACGCGACGGCGCCGGACGCGGTGTCGGCGGGCGAATACACACCGGCGGCCACCGGCTGCGGCTGCCATGCCGGCGACGCCCCGCAGTCCGGGTGCCTGCTGCTGCTTGCCCTCGGCCTGCCCTGGCGGCGGCGCCGTCGCTGACGCCGGACGGACCGGCCGCCGCCAGCCCACGACGACGACCACGGAAACGCACGAGATGCACCCATCCAGGTCCGCCGACACGCTCCGTCGGCGGCTGACCGGTCCGACTGGCGCGCCGCCGTCGACGCTGGGCGCCGAGCTCGATCGCCTCGATCCGTTCGTCCGCGCGCCGCTGCGCCCGAAGCTCGAGGCGCTGATCGCCGAGAGCCGCGGCATTGAGGCGCTGCTCAGCGCGCGCACCGACCGGCGGGCGACACCCCGCGCGCGGGAGGAGGCGTTCGCGCTGCGCAGCTCGGCGCTGGGGCTGATCGGGCGCGCGCGCCGCCCTGGCGGACGAGCAGGCGCTGGATCCGGGCATGCGCGCGGACCTCGATGGGCGCGTGTTCGGCCCCGGCCTGCCGCCGTCGAGGCGGGGGCGGCGCCCGGTCCGCGGCGCGGGCGCGCGCGTGGCGGCGGAAGTCGCGGGGAGCGGTTCACTTCTTGCGCTTGATGTCTCGATTGCGAGCTCGCCAGATCTCGCGGAAGACCGCCTGGGTCCGGCTCGAAGAGAAGCCCCGAGAACCGGCGCCGAAGCGACCGTACAGACAGAGACCCAGGAGCCGGAGTCGATCTGGCAGCGCCCTGGTGTCCACGACGGTCGACGGAGCGCCAGCGACGACACGGACGGCGGCCGTGGGACGCGGTCACGCGCAACGCGCACGAGCAGCCTCGTCCCCGACGGCATCGCGGCGCTCCCGGCGTCAAGCCGCCCGCCGGAATGGTGGATGACGACAAGCGGCAGCGGGCCGGCCGGGATCTGCGCGACGGGGCGGTCAGCGCAGACGGGCGTAGGCGTCGAGCAGCGCGGGCAGCGCGTGGCGCCACAAATGGCGCTCGCGGACGCGCGCGGCGGCCGCGGCGCCGAGGGCGGCGGCGCGCGCGGGGTCGGCGAGCAGGGACGCGACGGCTGCGGCGAGCGCGTCCGGATCGCCGGGCGGGACGAGCAGGCCGGTGACGCCGTGCTCGACGAGCTCCGGCAGGGCGCCGGCGCGGCTGGCGACGACGGGTGCGCCGTGCCGCATCGCCTCGAGCGCCGACTGCCCGAACGTCTCGAAGCGGCTCGGGACCGCGACGACGGCGGCGCGCGTGTACAGCGGCGCGAGGTCGTCGAGCCAGCCGAGGCACTCGACGGCGCCGGCGCGGCGTCGCCACCGGTTCTCGGCGCGCGGATTGCCGGGGACGCCGCCGGCCGCGATGCACCGGGCGTCGAGGCGCGCCGCGGCGGCGAAGAACACGTCGGTGCCCTTGATGTCGGCGAAGCGGCCCGCGTAGAGCACGCCGGCGCGCGCGACGCCGGCGTGCGGTGTCGCAGGTGCGTCGGCGAGGAGGGCGTCCGCGACGCCGGGCGGCGCGTCGTCGACGCCGAGCGGCGCGAGGCGCGCGCCGGGGACGAGCGCGGCCACGGCGCGCGACGGCGCGAGCACCACCTCCGCCGCGGCGAGCGCGCGCTCCTGGGCGGCGAGGCTCAGCGTGCGCTCGGCGATGCCGAGGACGCGGTTCTGCTCCGCGTGCAGCACGTGCACCGACAGCGCGGTCGGGACGCCGAGCCCCGCCGCGAACGGCCAGAGCAGGTCCGCGTGCACGTGCGCGATCTCCGGGCGGAAATCGCGCGCGAAGAATTCGGCGGCGGGCAGGGCGTCCGGCCCCGACAGGCGCAGCACGCGCCCGGCGTCCTCGACGGCGGCGCCGCCCCGCCGCGTCGGGCGCCAGTCGTCGAACGAGATCACGGCGCACTCGACGCCGGCGGCCGTCAGCGCGCGCACCATCCCCGCGACGGCGGTCGAGACGCCGCCGCGGGCGCGCGGCGCGAGGTCGCGCGTCAGATGAAGGACGCGCATCCCACGTAGGCCTCGCGGTCGAGCAGCGCCTCGACGAGGCCCGGCCGCAGGAAGACACCGCCGCGGTGCTGCGAGCGGTGCGCGGCGATGGCGGCGCGCTTGCGCTCGCGCACGGTCGCCAGGTCGACGACGTGGTCCGGCGCGGCGACGCCGAGCGGGACGGTCCGGTCGACGAGGCCCGTCCGGCGCAGCGCGCGGCGCACCGGGTCGAAGAGGCCCGGCGGGAAGGCGCACCGGAGCAGGCGGTCGCCGGCGTGGGTCGCCGCCCAGCGCGCGCAGGCGACGTGGTCGTGGTGGCCGTAGGCGCCGTCCTCGCCGAACGAGACGACGACGTCGGGCGCCAGCCTGTCGAGCGCGGCGCGGAAGGCGTCGGGCGCCGCCGTCGCCATGCCGCCGTCGGGCAGCTCGAGGAAGCGGGGCGGCGCGCACCCGAGCACCGCGCAAGCGGCCGCGAGCTCGGCGCTGCGGACCGCCGGGTCGCCGCCGGCCTCGCCGCGTGTCGCGCACAGCACGCGCACGTCGTGGCCGCGGTCCGCGGCGAGCGCCAGCAGGCCGCCGGCGGCCCAGCTCTCGTCGTCGGGGTGGGGGAAGAAGCCGAGGACGATCAATGCAGCGCGGCCCGCAGCGGCAGGCCGCGGATCACCTCGGCCTCGACGTCGAGCAGCCAGTCGAGGCACGCGCGCGCCGCCGCCTCGCCGAACGTCTGCCGGGCGAGGCGCAGGTAGAGCGCGTGGTGGCGCGCCTCAGAGCGCGTCAGCTCGGCGTACAGCTGCTTCAGCGGTCCGGGATCGAGCGCCTCGGTCAGCATCGCGAACCGCTCGTGGCCCCGCGCCTCGATCACCGCGAACAGCACGAGGCGGCGCAGGAGGTACGTGTCGACCTCCGGGTGCTTCACCTGCCGGTGCAGCGCGCCCGTGTACGGATCGGGCATGTCGGGGCCGAGGTGCCCCCCGCGCGCCCGCAGCGCCTCGAAGACCTGGCGGAAGTGCTCGAGCTCCTCCTGCGCGACCTCGATCAGCGCGGCCACGAGCTCGGATCGCGCGTAGTGCTGCACGGCCAGCGTCAGCGCGCTGTGAGACACCTTGCGCTCGTTGGCGGCGTGGTCGCGCAGGAAGGCGTCGAGGTCACCCGTGGCGATCGTCGTCCAGGCCGGCGGTGTGGCGTAACGAAGACGGAGCATGGCGGTCCGACGCTTCTAGCACATGGAATTGCGCGATTTAAGTCTTGGGCCGGCCCATTTAAGGGCAAAGGGCGCGCCGATGTCGTCTCCTCGGACACGGAGGCGACGAGACACCCCGTGACCGCATCCGCCCAAGAGCACATGAATCCGCGCGGCGTTTGCCGGCGGGCGACCGCGCGACGCATCATGCGCGCATGTCTCGCCTCTTCGTGCGCGTCGCGGCCGTGCTCCTCGCGCTCGGTGGCTGCGGCGCCCCACCCCCGCCCGAGGTCGAGCGGGCGCCCGTCGTCCGCTTCGCCGGCTGCGCCGCGGTCGACGCCGGGCCCGTGTGCGTGCTCGGGGAGGACGCGCTGATGCGCCTCTGGGTCGACGCCCCCTGGGCCGACACGCTGAGCGTCGCCGGCGGAACCGCGGGGCCCGCGCGCGACGTGGGCGGCGGCCGGCTGCTCGGCGTCCGCGTCGAGGCGGGCGCGACCGAGGTGCGGCTGACGGCGCGCGGCAACGGCGCGCGCGGGACGTGGCGCATCGCGGTGGCGCCGCCCCGGCCCGACCCGGTCGCCGCGATGGACGCGGCGGCGCTCCAGAAGGCGACCGGGGAGGCGGCGACCCGCGGTCCGGCGCTCGACAAGCTGGCGCGCGAGGCGCGCAAGGCGGGCGAGCTGGCGAAGGCGGTCGGGTTGTTCCGCGAGGCGTCGGCGGCGCAGTTCCGCGCCGGGCACGTGTCGGGCGGCGTGCGCAGCGCTCTCATGCAGGCCTTCACGGCAATCGAGCGGCGTGACTTCGCCGAGGCGCACGCGGCCCTCGCCGGGCTCGATGCGTACGACACCACCTGGCACGAGGCGGAAGCGCGCCGCATCTTCCACGAGGCTGTTCTCGCACGCGACGCCGGCGACTTCCGGGCGGCGCTGGAGTTCTTCGAGCGCGCACGGAGCAGTGCCGAGCGCCTCGAGATGCCGCTGGCCTGGAACGTCGACGTCGAGATGGCGACGACGCGGCTGCGCATGGGGCAGGCCCGCGAAGCCGAACGGGCGTTCGCGGCGCTTCACGCAGGCATGGCCGAGCGTTCGAAATGTGACCAGGCGGCCATCCTCGACAACCGAGCCTGGATCGCGCTGCTCGAGCGAGAGCGGACGTTCGACGCGCTGGCAGAGGCGCGCCCGGGCGAGTGGCTGGCCGAGTCCCTCGGCCTCTACCGCGGCCAGTGCCCCGGGCGGCCGCTTCGTGTGGCGAACGCGCTCGTGAACCTCGCGCTGGACGCAGTGCAGGCGGGCCGGTTCGACGATGCCCAGCGGCGGCTGGCCGAGGCGGCGGCGCTGCCGGACGCCCCCGAGATCCTGGCGTGGCGACTGGCGATCGAGGCCCGCCTGTCGTTCGCCGCGGGGAAGTTCGAAGAGGCGCGCGCCCGCTACGAAGATCTCGGCAGGCTCGCCGAGGCGACCGCCGCGGCCGAGCTGCGCTGGCGCGCCGAGGTGGGCCGCGGCCGCGCGCTCGAGGCGCTCGGGGATCGGGAAGGGGCCCTCGCCGCGTATCGGACCGCCGAGGCGCAGCTCTCGGACGAGAGCATGCTCGTGCCCGTGGACGAAGGACGCGTCCACTTCCTCGCCGACCGCGAGGCGAGTGCCCGCCGCCTCGTCGACCTGCTCGTCGATGTCGGCCGCGCCGAAGAGGCGATGGCCGTGGCGCGTCGCGCGCGCCGTCGCGCGCTCCCGGGCGGCGGGGCCGACCGCGTCGCCCGCCTCTCGGCCGCGCGGCGGCAGGCATGGGAGACGGCATACGCCGAGTACCGTCGCGAGCGAGACGCGGTGGAGGCGGAGGGGGCCACCGCCTGGGCCCTGACAGGCCGCGAGCGCGAGGCGGCCGCCACCGAGCGCGCAGAGCGGCTGCGCCGGATGCGCGCTGCCCTCGATCGGGCGGTGGCGGTCCTCGGCGGAGCCGGCGAGGTGGACGCCCCGCTGCGGCCGCCCGCCGAAGGCGAGGCGATCCTGATCTGGTTCCCCGGGGATTCGGGTTGGATCGTCTTCGGGGCGACGACCCGCGGTGTCGTCGCGAAGCGCATTGGCGCGCCACCGGCGTGTACGCTCGACGCGTTCGTGTTGGCGGGGACGACGCGCCACGCCGCGCCCGCGACGCTCGTTGCCGACGCGGCCGTGACGCGCGGCGTGCGCGAGGCGACCGAGGCGCCGGTGGCGCTCGCGGCCCGGACCATCCCGAAGGCGTGCGCAGGCGTGCCCGATCCGGACGCGACCGCTTCGGCGTGGCTCTTCGAACCGCTGGCTGATGTCCTCGCCGGTGCGCGCCGACTGCGCCTGTTGGCCTACGGGCGACTGCGGGACGTCGACCTGCACACGATGCCGTGGCAGGGACGCCCGCTGGTCGAGCACTTCGTGGTCGCCTGGTCGCTGGACGTGGGCGAGTCGGGCACCGCCATCGACGCGGATCGCGCGCTGCTCGTCGCCGATCCGAAGGGCGACCTGCTGCCGGCGCGTGACGAGGCGAACGACGTGCGCCGCGCGCTCACCGGTACTCGTTACGCCGAGATCTCGCAGCTCACCACGCGCGAGGCGACGCGCCAGGCCCTCCTCGAGGCGCTGCCGAAGGCCGGTCTGCTGCACTACGCCGGTCACGGCGTGTTCGCCGGCCGCGAGGGCTGGGACAGCGCGCTGCCGCTCGCCGAGGGCAGCTCGCTGACGGTGAGCGACATCCTGACGCTGGGGGTGAGCCCGGCGTGGGTCGTCCTCTCGGCGTGCGAGACGGCCCGCAGCGAAGCGGGCACCGTGGCCCCCGCCGAGAGCGTCGGCCTGGCACAGGCATTTCTGATCGCCGGCGCGCGCGGGGTGGTCGCCGCCGTGCGTCCGGTCACGAACTCGCTGGCTCGCAAGATGAGCCAGCACCTCTACGACGAACGACGCCCCGGTCCGTGGGACCCGGCGGCGGCGTTGGCGCGCGCGCAGCTCGCCCTCGCCGCGGCCGAGCCCGCCTCCGACTGGCGCGCGTTCCGTTTCCTGGAGCGATGAGATGAGCAGAGGGCTCGTGGGGGGCGTCCTCGGACGCATCGGTGTGGTTCGGCTTGCGGCCGCGGTGGCCGGGATGGTGGCGCCCGCGGCCGCGTTCGCGCAGCCGTCGGATGAGCGGGCCGAGCGTGAGCGCCGGGGGCCGGCGGCCGCGCACGCCGGCTGGGAGGAGCTGCCGCGGACCACCGCCGCCGGCGGCCGCGAGACGCTCGAGCAGCTGCCCGCTCACATGCGCGAGGCCTGCCCGCCGAACAAGTGGGTCGGCTACGTGCTCACGCCGCGGGCCACGTGCGCGGCGCCGGGCCCCGCCCGCGGCGGCCGCTGGGTGCTCAGCCGTCCGTTCGCCGACAGCGCCGACCGGGAGCTCGTCCGCTACTGCGTCTACGACTTCGTGCCGGCCCCGGGCGTGTCGCCGGCCCGCGCGGACGTCAGCGCCCTGCCCAACGTGCGCTGGATGCGCCTCGAGCGCGACTGCGACGTCGTCGCGCCGCTCGCCGGCGATCCCGAGGCGGCGCACGCGGAGAAGGCCGCCGGTTACGCGGCCCAGCTCGGCCTCGGCGACAACTGGATGATCCCCGACGACCTCGCGAATGTCCGCGTGGCGATCATCGACTCCGGCGTCGAGAACCACCAGGACGGGCCCGCGGGCGACCGCAGCAACCACGCCCAGACGACCGGCGCCGTCGTCCAGAGCATCGCGTGCCGCAAGGGCCCGGGCCCGGGATGCGCCGCGCGCCTCACGAACCACCTCGCGCTCCCGCGGGTCACGCGCTACGAGCTCGACGAGGTCCGCGGCGGCTACTACGGCTCGCTGCTCGAGGCCGGCCTCGCCATGTACGACGCGATCGATCGGTTCCTCGACGAGGGCACCGACGAACGGCTCGTCATGAACATGAGCTTCGGCTGGGACGAGCAGTGGGGTGGCCGCCTCCCGACGACCACGCGTCTGCCCGCGCGCCTCGTGCACGAGGTGGCCCGGTACGCCGCCTGCCACGGCGCCCTGCTCGTCGCCGCCGCCGGCAACCGCAACGCCCCGGACTTCGACGGCCCCATGTTCCCGGCGGCCTGGGAGCGGGAGCCCGCCGAGTGCGGCCCCGCCAGCGTCACGACGTACCGGCCGCTCGTGCACGCCGCGGGCGGCGTCGACGGCGCGGACCGCATCCTCGGCACCGCCCGCCCCGGCGCGGCGCCGCGCCTCCAGGCGCCCGCCATGCAGGCAGCGGTCTACGCCCTCGAGAACGGCAACGACAAGCACCGCACGCACGCGCTGACCGGCACCTCGATGGCCGCGGCGGCGGCGAGCGGCACGGCGGCCCTCGTCTGGGGCTTGCGGCCCGACCTCGCGCCCGCCGACGTCATGGAGCTCGTGTACTCGAGCGGCACGGAGCTGGAGCGCAACGCGGCGTTCGGCCTGGTCGATCCGCCGCTCGTGCAGCGGCGCCTTTCGGTCTGCGGCGCCGTGCGCGCCGCCTGCGCCAAGGGCGAAGCGCTCTGCCCGCCGTCGATCGACGCGCTGGTGCCGTGCCCCGAGCGCCCCGCCGGCAACGACCCCGGGCCCGACTGGGACGTCGTGCTCGACCTCGTCTACCCGGCCGGCGATCCGATCACCACCGTCGAGACCGAGCCCTTCCAGCCCGAAGCGAACCTCGCCGATGAGTGCGTGCAGCCCTATGCCATTCCCCAGCCGGGCACCACGACGTGCCCCGAGTGCGGCGTCGACTCCCAGGGCAACTTCAAGGGCAAGATCGCGCTGAAGCCGGGCTACACCTGGATCAAGGCCAACGTCGTGCTGAACGGGAAGCACAACGTCGGCGGGACGTTCCAGATCGCGTTCACCATCACGCAGCAGACGCTCGGCGGCCCGGACATGCTGGCCGGCAAGGCCTTCTCCATCAAGGTGCCCAACTTCAGCCCGGGCACGCAGGTGATCACGAACGGGACGATGGACCTCTTCACCTGGACGGGCGACCGCACCGCAGTGACCGGGTGCGCGCTGTTCGGCGCCAACTGAGCCGGTGAGGGGAGGGCGGCCGTGAACGAGGAGGAGCGACGACGGGCAGAGGCGGAGGCGGCGGCGACGCCGTCCGCGCCCGGCCCGCGCGACGCGGCCTCGCAGTCGTCCTCCACGCCGGTGGGCGGTCCGCGGGATGCGGCGTCGCAGGCCGCCTCGACGCCGGTGGGCGGTCCGCGGGATGCGGCGTCGCAGGCCGCCTCGGCGCCGGTGGGCGGTCCGCGGGACGCGGCGTCGCAAGCCACGGACGGGCCGGTCGGCGGCCCGCGGGACGCGGCCTCCCGCGGCAAGGTGCTCACGTTCCCGCGCGTCGCCCTGTACGCCGTGCCGCTCGCCCTCGCTGCGGCCCTGGCGTTCGTCCTGCTGCGGCCGGGCGCCGATCCGCTGCCGGCCTACACCTTCGAGGCGCGCGGCACGGGCAGCCAGGAGTGGCGCGGGGCCGTCCCCACCGCCCCCGCGATCACGCTGGCCCCCGGCGCGCCCTTCGAGTTCGTGCTGCGTCCGGCCGACGCCGCGCCCGACGCCGCGCTCGCCGCCTTCGTCGTCCGCGACGGCGGCGCCGCCCCCTGGACGATCCCCGTCGAGCGCGTCGCCAACGGCAGCATGCGCGTGGCCGGCACGTTCGGCGACGGCCTGCGCCTCGAGCCCGGCGAGCTGCGCCTCGCCTTCGTCGTCGCCCGCGCCGCCGACCTCCCCGGCGCCGACGCCGTGCGCGACGCCGTCGCCGGCGGCGCCGTCCCCGCCGGCGCCCCCTGGCAGCTCTTCGTACAGCCGGTTCGCGTCGCGCCCTGAGCCGGTTCGTCCCGCTCGAGGACGACGCGCGCCGACCGAAGCGCCGGGCGGCGCCCCGGCGTCATTCCCGACATGGCGCGCGAGGTCGACGAACGCGCGGGCGCCCCGCTTCTGACCGTGGAGCGCGGCGAGGACGACGCCGGGCGCCCGCTCGTCCGGCTGTCCGGCGATCTGACGCTGGAGACGGCGCCGGCCCTGTGGCGCGCGCTGGGCGGCGCCGCAAACGCACGCTGCGATCTGTCCGGCGTGCGCACCGCCCAGCCCGGCGCCCTCGCGCTGCTCGTCGAGCGCCTCGGCGCCCGGGCGCCCGGCGACGACCGCCTCTTCGGCGCCCGCGAGGAGGTGGCGCGCGTCCTGCGCCTCGTGCGGCGGTTCCCGGAGAAGGTCGCGGAGCGTCCCCGCCCGGCCCCGCTCGTCGCGCGCCTCGGCGACGCCCTCTGGCGCTTCCTCGTGCAGGCGCAGCGCGTCGCCGCCTTCGCGGGCGAGCTCGTCGTCGCCGCCGGCCGCGCCCTCCGCCATCCGTCGTCGGTCCGCTGGCGCGACGTCCCGATGCTGTGCGAGCGCGCCGGCGTCCAGGCGGCGGTCGTGGTCGGCGCCGCCAGCTTCCTCGCCGGCCTGATGCTCGCGTTTCAGCTCTCGAGCCGCCTGACGAGCCTCGGCCTCGGCTCGGTCGTCGCCGACATCACCGGCGTGGCCGTGACGCGCCACCTGGCACCCTTCATGACCGCGCTCATGGTGGCCGGCCGCTCGGGATCGGCCATCGCCGCCGAGCTCGGCACCATGCAGGTCACCCACGAGGTCGACGGCCTGCGCGTGATGGGCCTCGACCCCGTGCGCTACCTCGTCTTCCCGCGCGTCCTGTCGCTGGCGCTCATCGTTCCGGTGCTCACCGCCTACGCGAACATCACCGGCATCTTCGGCGGCTACGTCGTCGGCGTCGTCCAGCTCGACGTGCCCACCGTGGAGTTCGTGCGCGAGCTGCGCGCCTCGCTCGACCTCGAGGACGTCGTGCGCGGGCTGCTCAAGGCGCTCATCTTCGGCCTGACCATCGGCCTCGTCGCCTGCCAGCGCGGCCTCGACACGCGCGGCGGCCCGCAGGACGTCGGCACGGCGGCGACGACGGCGGTCGTGGCCATCCTCTTCTCGATCGTGGCCCTCGAGGCGCTCTTCGCCGCCGTGGGCTCGTTCTTCGGCCTGTGACGGCGGGCGGCCTGTGAGCGCGGACGACGTCGTCATCCGGGTGCAGGAACTGACGATCGGCTACGACCGCATTCTGCTCGAGCACGTGTCGTTCGAGGTCCGGCGCGGCGAGGTCTTCGGCATCCTCGGGCGCAGCGGCGCCGGCAAGTCCGCGCTCCTCCGCCACCTCATCGGCCTCGAGCCGCCCTGGACGGGCCACGTCTGGATCGAGGGCCTCGGCGAGCCGCGGCTGCGCGTCGACGAGCGTCCGCGCTTCGGGGTGCTCTTCGAGGGCGGCGCGCTGCTCGGCTCGCTCACGCTGCGCGAGAACCTGGCGCTGCCGCTGCGGACCTGGACGGCGCTCGACGAGGCCGCCATCGACGCGCTCGTCACCGCCAAGCTGCGGATGATCGGCCTCGCCGGCGACGAGGATCGCCTGCCCGGCGAGCTGTCCAGCGGGATGCGCAAGCGCGCCAGCATCGCGCGCGCCCAGATGCTCGAGCCGACGCTCATGTTCCTCGACGAGCCCACGGCGGGCCTCGACCCGGTCACCGCGGAGGAGATCGACGAGCTGATCCTCACGCTGAACCGCAACCTGGGCACGACCCTCGTCATCGTGACCCACGACCTCGCGAGCATCCTGCGCACGGTCACGCGCTGCATCCTGCTCGACGACGAGACGCGCAGCATCGTCGCCGAGGGCGATCCGCGGCGGCTGCGCGTGGCCTCGACCGACCCGCGCGTGCACGACTTCTTCCATCGCCTCGCGGGGCGCGTCCCATGAGGCACGCCGCCCCCGGCCACTGGAAGCTGGGCCTCTTCGTGCTCGGGGGCCTCGTCGCCGGCGTGGGCCTGCTCGTGTGGCTCGGCGTGCAGCACGCGACCCGCGACACGGAGCGCTTCGTGACGTACTTCGACCAGTCGGTGGGGGCGCTCGAGGCCGGCGCGCCGATCGTCTTCCGCGGCGTGCCGGTGGGGCGCGTCGGGCGCGTGCGCATCGGCGCCGACGGGCGGCACATCGAGGTGTGGGCGCACCTGTTCGAGGCGCAGATGGTGCGGCTCGGCATGCAGCCCGGCGCGCCGCCGCCGGCCGACGCCCGCCTGAAGCTGGCCATGGCCGGCATCACGGGCGCGGGCTCCATGGAGCTCATGTTCGTCGACCCGGCCGAGGCGCCGCCGCCCGCCCTGCCGGCGGCGATCGTCGCGCCGCCGCAGTACATCCCGTCGCTGCCCGCGCGCTTCACGAACCTCGGCGACGCGGTGTCGTACGTGGTGGGCGAGGTGGGCCCGGCGGTCCACGACGCGCGCGAGATCCTGCGCGAGGCCCGCCGGCGCGTGCAGGCCATCGACACCCCGGCGATGAACGAGGAGGCGCTGGCGACGCTGCGGTCGTTCCGCGGCGCCGCCGAGGGGGTCGAGACGCTGGCCGGCCGCCTCGCCGCGACCGAGGGGCCGCTCGGCGGCGCCATCGAGCACGTCCGCGGCGCCGCCGAGCGCATCGACCGCGCCGTGACGCGCGCCGACATCGCCGGCGCCACCGAGGCCGTCGAGAAGGCCGGCACCGGCATCGCCGCGGCGTCGGCCCGGTTCGCGCGCACCGCCGCCGAGCTCGAGACCCAGCTCTCCGGGCTGCGGGCGACGCTCGACGCCATCCGCCGCTTCGTCGACCTGCTCGAGCGCAACCCGTCGATGCTGCTGCGCGGCCGCGAGCGGCCCCGCGACGGAGGCCGGCGATGAGAGCGCTCCTCGCGCTGCTCCTGGCGGGCTGCGGCGGCGTCCTGAAGCCGCAGCCGACGGCCCCGATCGCCTACTTCACGCTCGAGGACGCGCCCATCGAGGCGCGCGCGCGGTCGCCCGTCCGCGCGCCGCTCCGCCTGGCGCCGGTGCGCGCGGCCGCGTCGCTCGACGACCGCATCGTGTGGCGGCGCGGCCCCTACGAGACCGGCTTCGACGACGGGCGCCGCTGGCTCGACCTGCCCGGCCCGCTCGTGGAGCGCGCCCTGTGGCGCGAGCTCTACGAGCGCCGCGGCCTCGTGCTCGGCACGTCGCTCGACGCGGCGCAGCTCGAGGTGGACGTCGAGCGCTTCGAGGAGGTCCTGACGCCGGTCCACGAGGCGCGCGTCGTGGCGCGCGTCGCGCTGATCGACGCCGAGGGCACGGCCGTCTTCGTGCGCACCGTCGTCGCGTCGAGCCCCGTCGAGGCGGCCTTCCCGCGGGCGATGGGCGCGGCGGTCGCCGCGCTGGCGTCTCAGATTGGAGACGCCGCCGAGTCGGCGCTTCAGGAGTGAGGTGGCCCATGCGTCCGCTGCGCGTCGCCGCCCTCGTCGACCTCGAGTGGTCCGAGCGGGCCGGCGGCCACGTCAAGTCCTGGGAGCGCTTCGCCGAGGCCGCCGCCGCCCGCGACGACCTCGACCTCACCGTCTACTACCTCGGCCCCTCGGCGGCGCGCGCCTTCGGCCCCAACGCGCGGCTCGTCTTTGTGCCGCCCGCGATCGGGACGCGCCGGTTTCCCTTTCTCTCCGGGATGGTGCAGCACACGGACCTCGCGCCGTGCCGCCCGGCGCTCTTCGAGGACCTCGCGCGCTGCGACGTGCTGCACGTGACCACGCCGTTCGCGCTCGGCGGGACGGCGCTGCGCGTGGCCGCGCGCCGGGGGCGCCCGCTCGTGGCCTCCATCCACACCGACTTTCCGGCGCTGAGCCGCGTCTACGGCGGCGCGCTCGGGGCGCGCTGGTTGGGGGCGGCGGCGGCGCGCCTGCGGTTCGCGGACCGGGTCGCCGATCTGTCGCGCCGCCGCGTGGACCGCATGCTGCGGGCGTGTGCCCGCGTCCTCGTGTCGCATCCGGCGGAGCGCGAGCGCCTGCGGGCCGTGGTCGGCGAGGGGGCGCTGCGACCGCTGCGGCGGGGCGTGGACCGCGCACGCTTCCATCCGTCGCGGCGCGCCCGGCCCCTGCTGGCCTCGCGCTACGGGGTGCCCGCCGACGCGCCGGTCGTGCTCTTCGCGGGGCGGGTGGACGCCTCGAAGAACGTGCTGACGGTCGCCTCGGCCGTCGCGCGCGTGCCGGGCGCGCATCTCGTGTGCGTGGGCCGCGGCGACGCGGTCGAGGCGGTGCGCGCGCTGCTCGGCGATCGCGTCACGCTGATCGGGCCCGTCTCGCAGGACGACCTGGCGGTCGTCTACGCGAGCGCCGACCTGTTCGCCTTCCCGTCCGAGACCGAGGTGATGCCGAACGTCGTGCTCGAGGCGAAGGCCTCCGGCCTGGCGCCGGTCGTGTCCGCGCGCGACGGCGGCGCCGTCCTCGTGCGCGACGGCGTGGACGGGCGTGTCCTGCCCGCCGGCGACGACGTCGACGCGTGGGCCGCGACGATCGCCTCGCTGCTGACGTCGCCGCGCCGCCTGGCGATGGGGGCCGCGGCGCGCGCGTGGGTGGAGGCGTCGTGGCCGTCGTGGGCCGACGTGCTCGATGCGGACCTCGTGCCGGTCTGGCGGGAGGTCGCCGGGCCCGCCGTCCCGTAGGGGCGCCTTGGCGCGGCGGGCGCTCGTGGCGGTTGGCGCTGTGGCGCGGCGGTTGGCGCTGTGGCGGTTGGCGCTGTGGCGGGCGTCGCCGTGGCGGGGTGGGCGGTGGTGGCGGTTGGTGCCGTGGCGGGGCGGTTGGGCGCCGTGGCGCGGCGGTTGGGCGCCGTGGCGGGGCGGGCGGTGGTGGCGGGGGTCGCCGTGGCGCGGCGGTCGGGCGCCGTGCCGGGGTGGGCGGTGGTGGCGGGGGTCGCCAGGTCGGGCGCGCTGTGGGCACGGCGGGCGTGGGGTGCGGCGCGCGAGCGCCGCGGTCGCTCATCCGCTGGCGCGGCGCAGAGTGAGGCGGGGAGGGCCCCGCCTCACGCTCCACCCCCAGCAGGGGGGACCCCCCTGCACCCCCCTCCGAGCAG
>CAUJDF010000025.1 GCA_963169045.1 Myxococcota bacterium | reverse complement strand
GGGTAGCCGCGTGGGAGAGTAGGTCGCCGCCGGAGCCTATCTGAAACGCCCCGAGAGGACCTGTGCCTCTCGGGGCGTTTGTTTTTCTGCTCATCGCCTCTACGAGCTGACTCTCGGCCGGTCCTCGGCCGAGGGCCCGACGTCAGCCCATCAAGCCGAATATCGTCGGATGAATTCCTCGATCTCTGCCACGTCCGCGGCGGGACCGATGAAGAGCCCGGTGCGGTCGTGCAGGCCCTTGGGCTCGATGTCGAGGATGCGACCCTGTCCGAACGAGGCGGCGCCGCCGGCGACCTCAGCGATGAAGGCAAGGGGATTGCACTCGTAGAGTACGCGCAGCTTGCCGACGTTCGTCCGCGCATCGGCCGGGTAGAGAAAGATGCCGCCCATGAGCAGGTTGCGGTGGAAATCGGCGACGAGGGAGCCGATGTGGCGCGAGGAGACGCGACGCTTCTCGGCATCGTTGCGGGACTTCACGTGGTCGACATAGGGTCGGGTCCACGCCGGCCAGTACGGCTCGTTGCTCTCGTTGAGGGACAAGAGCTTCGAGCGGGCGGGCATCTTGATGTTTTCGCGCGTGAGGAAGAACTCTCCGCAGCTCGGATCGAGCGTGAAGAGGTCGACGGTCTGACCGTCGGTATAGACCAGCACCGTCGACGGACCATAGATGATGTAGCCGGCGCCCACCTGCTCACGGCCGGGACGCAGGACGTCGCTGCGGAGGACTTCGTCCTCGGAGCGCCGCTGGTAGATCGCGAAGATGGTGCCGATGCTGACGTTCGCGTCGATGTTGCTGGAACCGTCGAGCGGATCGAAGGCGACGACGTAGCCACCCGCGGTCTCCGGCGGAACCTCGATGACTTCGTGCTCTTCTTCGGAGGCCATCGCCGCGACGCATCCCGAGCGGCGGAGGACGTCGATGAAAGTGTCGTTGGCGATGCGGTCCAGCTTCTGGACGGTCTCGCCTTGGACGTTCGTCTCCCCGGTGGCACCCCAGATTTCGATGAGGCCTGCGCGGCGCACCTGCGCGGCGATGAGCTTGCCGGCCACGCCGATCTGGGTGAGGAGGGCCGAGAACTGTCCGCGGGCCTCCGGAAAGCGGCTCTGGCGCGACAAGACATGTTGGGTGAGCGTGACGCCGAAGTCGACGGCGAGGGACATGAACTACCTCCCGGTCGGTCGAGACGAGGGCCGGACGATACGAAGCTCGCGGTGAGACGAGACGGCGCGCGCTGAGGTCGCGGCGCCAGGACGAATGGCGCGCGCCATCCGGTGCGAGACGTCGTTGGGGACGCGGTCGAACACGCGCGGAGTGTAACCGGTCCGCGCGGATGGTGCACGGGGGGCCGCCGGGGGATCTGCGTCGCCGTTGATCGGTGCACCGTCCACGCGCCAAGATGGACGCTTCGCGACGGCGACCGGCGTCGTTCGCGGCTTCCGGAAGAGGTGCGGGATGGTGCGCGGAGCGCTGGGCGTGGTCCTGGCGGTGACGGTGGGCCTCGCGGGATGCAAGGACGACGCGGGCGACGGCGGCGCCGGCGGGGCGGGAGGCGTGCCTTCGGCGGACATGGGCGCCGGCGGGACGGGCGGCACGCCGGTGCCGATGGACGCGGCGGGCGGTCAGGCTCCCCCGCCGGACATGGGACGGACGCCCGATACGGGGCCTGCTTCGGATACGGGGCCGGCGCCCGACACGGGGCCGGCGCCCGACATGGGGCCTGCGCCGGACGTGGGACCTCTCGACGGTGACCAGTGCGATCCGCGCCTTCGCGCGCGGTCGACGTGCGGCGTTGGGGCCTTTTGCGTACACGTTCCGGGCGCGGCCGATCACATCGGACGGTGCCAGTCCGGTGACGACTGCGCGCCGGGCGTCGCCGGCAGCTGCCCCGATGGCGCTCGCTCGTACTGCCACGTCCGTGGCGCGGCCACGGTCTGCACTGCGCCGGGTGCGCTGGGCGCGGGCGAGCCATGCGTCAACGATCTCGGCATTCCGCAACCGTGCGCCGAAGGATACGTCTGCAACTTCAGCGTCTGCGTGCAGCACTGCAGACCGAGCGCACCGGACAGCGGCTGCCCCGACGAAGGGCGGTGCGCCGACGTGTCCGAGCTGCTCGGCGACGACCAGGGATGGTGCGCGCCGCGCGGGTGCAACTGGTTCTCGGGCGAGGGGTGCGCGGATGGACAGAAGTGCTCGTACGCCATCCGCAATGACGGCACCACTGTCGGCTCGTGCACAGAAGATCACGGCGCGAACCAGGTAGGCGCCCAGTGCCAGTTCTTCCCGAGCGGCGGCGACAACTGCGCGCAGGGGCTGACCTGCGTAGGCCCCCCCGACCAGCAGCGCTTCTGCCGGATCCTTTGCGACACGGGAGGCTATGAGGCGCCGTGCCCCGCGGGCATGGTGTGTCAGGAGCTGCTTCAGACGCGGGTCGGTCCGGTGCGCGGCTACGGCATCTGCATCACGAATCAGTAGAAGGCGCCCCGCCCACTTGGGGGGCCGATACTCGACCGATCAGATGAGGGTATGGAGGCCGCACTCGGTCTTGCCGGTGCCGGCCCAGCGTCCGGAACGCTCATCGGCGGCGTCGGCGGTGGGGCGGGTGCACGGCCAGCAGCCGACCGAGGCGTAGCCGCGGTCGTGGAGCGGGTTGTACGGCAGCTCGTGTGTGAGGAGGTGGCGCCAGACGTCCTTGCGCGTCCAACCCGCCATCGGGTTGACCTTCACGAGCTCACGTCCGTCGACCACCTTCACCTCGAGCACGGGCGTGGCGGCGCGGCTCGAGCCCTGGTCGCGCCGCAGCCCGGTGAGCCAGGCGTCGAGGCCGGAGAGGACACGCTGCGTCGGCTCGACCTTGCGGATGCGGCAGCAGAGGTCGGGGTTCACCGCGGGCAGCTGCTCTCCGTAGACGCGGGCCTGCTCATCGACCGTGATCTCGGGCTTCACGATCTCGAGGTCGATGGGGAGACGGGCAGCGATGCGCTCGACCATCGCCAGCGTCTCGGGGAAGTGGAAGTCGGTGTCGAGGAAGAACGCCTTGACCCCGGGGCGGAGCTGGCTGGCGAGGTGCATCAGGACAACGCCGCTCGGTCCAAAGGCGGTCGAGATGGCGACGCGGTCACCGAAGCGCTCGAACGCCCAGGTGAGGACGTCGATCGTGCTCACATTCTCGAGGTCCGGCACGAGTCGCTGACTCATAAGTTTACTCAATCGATCGGAATTATGTGTTGAGGTTGCCCGAAAGGGCGCCGCCGGCGCAAATGAAATTGTCGCAGGGGTGAGGCAGCCGTGGAGCGGGAGTACAGGTTCGTCGAGACGAGCACGGTGACCGACGACGAGCTCACGCGGATCGTGAACGAGTGGACGCGTGCCGGCTGGGCTTTCGAGGGTGTTCAGTTCGCGATGCGCGAGGCGTCGAAGCGTCCCGCGATGGCGTTCGTGCTGTTCACGAGGGCGGCGCAGGAAAACCGCCGCGCGTAGTCGGGATTCGGGCTACTCGTCGGCGTCGTCTTCGGGGGCGTCCGGGCCGACGGGCTCGTCGGCGCGCGGAAGCTGCAGACTTCGGCGTTCGTGGGCGGGCAGGCGCTCGAGGAACGCGTCGAGCGCGGCGCGGCTCTCCGGGTCGCCGCGCGTGGCAAGGGCACGGGCGGCGGCGCGCTGGACGGAGGGGGCCGGGGACGCGAGGGCGCGCCGGAGCTGCTCGGACGACGGCGCGCCGGGAGCGGCGGCGAGCGCTTCGACGGCCGCCTCCGCGAGGGGCACGATCGTGCCGTCCGCGAGGTGCCGGGCGAGGATCTTCTCAGCCGGCTCGAGGTCGCCCAGCCGACCGAGGGCCGTGACCGCTTCGCGGCGGAGCGGTACATCGGCCTGCGGGTCGCCCGCGACGCGGCGCAGGGCGGACCGCGCCGCTTCACCGGGCGACACGGCCAGCGTGCGGGCCGCGGTGAGCGCGACGGTGGCGTCGACGTCGGCGAGGGCCTCGGCGAGGCAGGCCGCGCGTTCGGGGTGCCGCGCGAGGCCGCGAGCTGCCGCGGCGCGGACTGCGGGCCAGGCGTCCTCGCGCGCCAGGGCGCACAGACGCTCCGGCCCCGCACCGGCGGCGGCGGCGGTGGCGCGGACCTCCGGATCGCGGGCGGAGAGCAACGACGCCAGTGCATCCGTCGCGCCCATCTGGCGGAGGGCGAGCGCCGACTCGCGGGCCACGGCGACGTCCTCCGGCGTGGCGTCGCGGGCCGCCTGGGCGCCCAGGTCGTCGACGGCCTCGGGGCGGTCGAGCAACGCGAGCGCACGCGCGGCCAGGATCCGGTCCGCTACCGGGATGCGGGGATCGGGCAGGAGGGCGGCGACCGGCCCGGCGAGGTCGGCACCGCGGGCCACGGAGAGCTCCACCGCGTCGAGGCGAAGGATCTGCCGCAACGCGCCCGGACGCGCGTCGTCGTGGCGGAGCGCGCGGACGCTCGCAGCGGGATCGAAGGCCAGCAGGCCGACGATCCATACGAATTCATTGATCATTCGGCGCCTCCGAAGACCACGGCCTCGAACGTGCGCAGCTCGGCGTCGGGCGCACGCCAAGCGTCCGCGGGCAGACCGGCCTTGCGGCAGAGCTCGGCGAGCAGGCGGTCGCGATCCCAGCCCTGCTCGACGGCGACCTGCGGCAGGAAGACGCCGCGGCGGCCGCCGCGCTCGATCTCGACGCCGTGACGTCCCGGCACGATGGCCTGCGGATCGGCGCACGGCCGGCGCGGCGAGAGGACCGAGATGCCGATCAGCAGCTCTTCGACCTCGTGCGGCCGGACGGGCGGGAAGCGTGGGTCGAAGCGGGCCGCCTGCTCGGTCATGCGGCCGATCGCCGCGAGGAGGTCGCCGTCGCCGGCGAACGTGCCGATGCAGCCACGCAGCGCGCCGCCGGCGTGGCGGAGCGTGACGAAACAGCCGTCGTGGCGTGCGAAGGCGGGATCGGCGCGGATGTCCGCTTCGGGCTCGGGTGCCGGCTCGCCGGCGGCGACGGCGCGCAGCGCGCGCGCGGCGTGCTCGAGCAGCGTGCGCTGACGCGCGGCATCGAGGAGCGAGTGGGACGGGGGCAGGTGCATGGGCCTCGTGTGCCTCGAAATGCGGTCAGTCGGCGAAGAAGAACCAGAGCGAGGCCCCGAAGGCGGCCGCGCTCGCGCCCAACAGCACGTTGCCGGCGAGGGCGAACTTCTCGCCGCGCTCGCGGTGCTCGGTCAGGGCGCGCGCCGAGCGGGCGCGATTGTAGTCGCTCTGTTGGCGTTCGAGCTCGATGGCCATGTACCCGGCGCCGAGGAGGGTGGCGGCGCCGAGACCGAAGGTCATCCACGCGCCGATGCGGCGGGGCGCGGCGGCGGCCACTGCGGGCGGATCGACGGCGGGCAGCCGGTCGGCGTCGACGAGGTGGATCTCGCCCGCGGCGATGGACAGGTCGAGCCCGCGGCGGGTGCCTTCCGGGCTGCGGGCGACGAGGCGGTGGGCGCCGCGTCCGACGGTGACGACCCGCCCGGCGGCGAGCAGGTCGTCGTCGAGGCGGACCTCGAGGCCGGGGGCGGCGGTGACGACCACCGCGCCGTCCGCGTCGGGCTCGGCGTCGTCGAGCAGGGTGACCGGCAGGGCGTGGAGCGCCGCGCGCATGGCAGCCTCGGGCAGCGGGGCGTCCGGTGGGGCGCGGAGGGTGCGCGCCAGGGTGCGGCGGGTGCTGGCGCGGCGCACGTCGAGCAGGCGGAGGTGGGTCACCACGCCGTCGCCGCGGGGCTCCCGTCCCACGAAGGCGATCAGCACGACGTCGGCGCCGGCGGCCTCCCCCGCCTGGAGCGCGCAGGTCACGTCGAAGCGGAGGCAGCCGAACACGGCCGCCGCCTCGCCGGGCAGGACGGGCGTCTCGTTCAGCCGGCGGAAGCGCGGGTGCGCGGCGAGGGCGCGGTCGACGCCGACGCCGAGCTCGGCGGCCAGCGAGTCGGTGCCTGGGCCGCGGCCCTCCGGGGCGACGACGGTCAGCGTCTCGGCGAGGAGGGCGACCGGCGCGGAGGCGAGCAGCGCGGCGAGCAGGGCGACGCGGCGCACGGTCATCCGCCGCGCTCGAGGACCAGCAGAGGCGGCGGACCGCCGGCGTCTTTGCTGCGGAAGCGCCAGCGCACGCCGTCGGTGTCGCGGGCCTCGATGCCGAAGGCGAGGGCAGCGCGGCCCTCGCGCAGGGCGCGGTATGCGGCGCCGCGACAGTCGAGCGCGAGGCTTGTGCCCGGCCGCAGCGTGCGCGCGACGGCCTCGGGCACGTCGAGGACGCGGTATCGATCCGCGGGGGGCGGTTGGCCGAAGACGTCGGCCTCGCTCCAGTCGTCGTCGACGACGTCGACGCGGATCGTGCCGGGATCACCAATGAACTCGGCGCCTTCGACGAGCAGGACGAGCCGCACCGTCCGCCAGCGCACGTCGGGCGGAAGGCGCGTCAGGTCGAATCGCAGGAAGGCCTCGCGCTCGGGGCCGTCTTCGACCTCGACGACCTCGAGGGTCGGTCCGCCGGCGAACCACTGCCCCGTCTCCGTGTGGAAGGCGTCGTCGGTCGGCGCGAGGCACACCGCGCCGGCGGGGCATCCCTGCGGCGGGAAAGGATCGGGGCGCGGCGGCGGGGTGGCGTCGGGCGGCGGGGCGGCGGCGTCCCGCGGCGGCGCGGCGTCGGGCTGCGGCGGGGCGGCGTCGGGCGGCGGGGCGGCGTCGGGCGGCGGGGCGGCGTCGGGCCGGGGCGGCGGCGCGCTCGACGGGGGTGACGCCGCGTCCGCCGGCGGGCGGGTGGCGTCCCGCGCTGGCGCCGGGGCGGCGGCGTCCGGCGCGGGCGGCGGGGTGGACATCTCCTGACACATCCCTTCGAGGCAGACCTGGCCCGGCTCGCACGCCTCGTCGTCGTCGCAGAGCAGGTCGTCGCGCGTCGCTTCGAATGCGCAGGCGCCGAGGGCGCAGGCCAGCAGGCAGACGACGGGACGAAGGCGGATCATGGGCGCGAGGATACCAACTCGGCCGGCGGACCGGCACCTCTGCTATGCTCGCCGCGTGCGCGAGCATCGGTTGGTGGCCTGGTTGTTCTTGCTGACGGTGGTCGGGTGCGATGCGCCGCGACCCCGCTTCGATCCCGATCTGCCACAGGACGGCGGGGCGACTGACGTCGGCCACGCGCCCGACGCCGCATCCGATCCGGACGCGACGCGCGATCCGGACGCGGCGCGGGACCCGGACGCGGCGCCGCTCGACGCCCGGGCGCCCGCCGTGGATGGCGCGCCGGTGGCCGACGCGGCGACCGATGCGGAATTCCCGTTGCTGGACGCCGAGATACAGGACGGGGACGCCGCGTCTCCGGACGCGCGGGTCGAGGACGCGGCGTCCGCCGACGCGGCGACCGCCGATGGCGCGGTCCCGGACGCCGCCGCGCCCGCGGATGCGGCGGCGCCGGATGCCGCGGTGGCGCCGCGGGCCTTCGTCACGGGCGCGGCGGAGGCGGCCGACGGGCGGACGCCGGTCGTCGTCACCGGTGGCGAGGCCGAGACGACCGCGCCGGACGGCGCGTTCCGTCTGGGACCGCTGGCGCCGGGGCGGGTGCGGATCACGTTCGCGGCGGAGGGGTTCCAGAGCGAAGAGGTGGTGGTCGCCGTGCCGGAAGACGGCGAGGTGCGGCTCGACGAGGCGGTGGTCCTGTACCGCGGTCGGCGGATCGGCGTCGGCGCGGCGGAGCGCTTCTTCTTCCGGCCGGACGAGGCGTGGCTGCTCTGGGAGGGCGACGGCGCGCTGACGGCCTCGCCGACGGCCGAAGGCGCGCCGCGGACGCTCGTGCCGCGTGAGCACGAGGTCTTCCTGGGCTTCACGCCGGACGCCTCGCAGGTCGTGGTGCGCCGGCGCAACCGGCCCGGGCTCGCCGGCGACGTCGACCTGGTGGCGTTCGACGGCGCGACGACGCCGCTCTTCCAGGAGGCGCAGCCGTGGGTCCGCTGGGTGGACGGCGGGCGCGCGCTGGCGATGGTTCACACGCGGGAGGCGCTCTCGCGGCTCCAGTCCGTCCGCCCCGGCGAGGCGCCGGTGACGCTGGCCGAGGGCGTGCCCTGGCTGCTCGTCTCGGACATGGCCGACGGGTCGATCGCCTGGGCGGCGGCGGCCGAGGGAGAGGCGCCAGAGTACGGGGTGTACGTCGGGGACGCGGCCGGCGGCATGCCGCGGCGGGTCGATAGCGTCGGGGGCCGGGCCGGGCCGGCGTTCCTCATGACCACGCCGGATCGCCGGGGGCTGCTCTGGCTGACGCCGGATCGGACGCTGTGGCGGTCCGACCCGGAGGGCGGGACGCGCGCGTTGGCGCGGGAGGTGCGCGCGTCGCCGCGGCCGCGCGATCTCGGCGGCGAGCGGATGCTCCTCTGGCGCGACGGCGACGCCGGCACCGCGACGCTCTTCGAGGTGGGCGCCGACGACGAGAGGCGGATCGTGGACGGGGCGGATCCGTCCACGTTCCTCTCGCTCGGCGAGCGGTTCTACGTCGAGCGGCCGGGGCGCGGCCTGTACCGGGGCAGCCTCCTGGGCGAAGGCGCCGACGTGTTGCCGGGCGACGAGGTCGAGCTCGTGCCGAGCGACGGCGGTGGCGTCATCGCCCTCGTCGACGGCGTGGCGTGGCGCGACGTGCCCGGGCGCGAGCCCGAGCGGCTGGGTCCCGAAGGGCTCGGGGGGTTGCAGTCGGCGCCGGGCGGGGCCGTCGCGTGGGGGCCCGATCCGGGCATGCTGTGGTGGCTGCCGGGCCCCGGGCGCGACGCGCCGCCGGCGCTGCTGGCGGAGGGCGCCGCGCGGCCCGGGCCGGTCCCGGAGCCCGGTGGGGCGGCGCTGTACGTCCCGGTCGGCGAGCGGCATGTGCGCGTCGCGCTGCCGCCGGGTGCGGCCGAGGACGTGACCTTCGACCGCGCGTTGACGACGCTCGATCCGGTCGAGCGGGACCTGCTGCTGGGGCTCGACGGCGACGGGGGGCTCTGGGCGGTCCGTCCGGAGACGGGCGAGAGCCGCGGCTGGGCGCGCCACGTCGACCGCATCGCGCGGTCCCCCCGCCGCGCCTACGTCGCCTACCATTGCGATCGCGGCGTCTTCCTCGTCGACCTGCGCGAGTAGATGTTGCTGGCGTGGCTCGGCGCCTTTGCGGTCACGCAG
Organism: Myxococcota bacterium; assembly: GCA_963169045.1. Classification (GTDB taxonomy): domain Bacteria; phylum Myxococcota_A; class Bradymonadia; order UBA7976; family UBA1532; genus CAUJDF01. Next base: position 3,410 of record CAUJDF010000025.1, on the reverse strand, counting down.
GCCGTCGAGGTGCCCCTGTATGGGCGCGCGCTGCGCGGTCGTTGGGGGGTCGCCTTCGCCGCCAGCCTGTGGACGCACCCGGTCGTCTGGTTCGGATTTCCCTTGTGGTTTCGGACGCTCGGCCACGTGCGGCAGGTCGTGCTGGCGGAGGCGTTCGCGGTGGCGATCGAGGCGGTGTGGCTGTGGCGCTTCGGCGTGCGGCGATCGATCTGGTGGGCGCTGGCGGCGAACGCGGCCAGCGTGGCGGTGGGCCTGACGAGCCGCGCGCTGATCGGCTGGCCGTAGACGACGAGGCCGGTGTCCCGGCGGCAGGGCGAGGGGGGCCTCGCCGCCGCGCTGGGATCAGACTCGAGTTTCGCCGTCTTCGGCTGCCTGCGGCCGGCCCCGACCGGCCGCCGCTGTGTTGCTCACCGAACTTCGGTCTCGACGTGCCACGAGCACGCCTTCGACCGAAATTCGCCTCGCTCCTTGCGGCGACTCGGTCGTTGCTCGGCCTCGTCGACGCCGGAATGGCGAAACTCGAGTCAGAGCTCGAACTTCAGGTAGATGCCCGCCGAGAAGTTGAGGCCGTCGAGATCGTTGGTGTCGACCTCCTCGGCGCCCACCAGATCGCGGACGTGCTCCCGCAGCTCGCGATCGAGGCCGTACTCGCGGGCCATCTCGTCGACCGCCTTGCTCTTGGTGTCGGCGGCGGCGGCCTCTCCGGTCAGGATGTAGTGGTAGCCGAGCTGGCCGCCGAGGCCGATGTAGAGCGGCGTGGCGAGCTGGTGCTCGATGTTGAGGCGGAGGCGGCCGAGGTTCCAGCCGGCGGCCAGGCGGCCCACGTCGGCCTCCTGCTCGGCGTACTTGTTGTACTCGGCCTCGACCTTCGCGAGGCTGCCGACGAGCGACTCGAGGCGCGCTCGCTGGTCCGCCGGCAGTCGGTCGAAGTTCAGCCCGCCCGTCTCCGCCGTCTGCTCGGGGAAGACGAAGAACACCGGGCCGGTGAAGATGCCCAGGATCACACGGGTTTCGTCGCCGAACGCGAAGTCGATGCCGAGGTTCGCCGAGAAGAAGTACTGGTCGGCGCCCATGATGAGGGCCTCGCCGAAGACGTCGATGCCGAGCACTTCGACGCCGGCTTCGACGCCGCCGCCGAACGGTGAGTCGAAGTTGGTGAAGACGCCGCCGGTGCCGCCGAGGTAGTCGGCCTTGCCGGCGGCCCAGACCGTGAGCAGGTCGGCGGCGGCGGGCAGCGGGGCGAGGGCGAGCGCGACGATCAGGGCACGGGAACGCATGGCGGCTCCTTTTGCTTCACTTCGGTATCGCGTCGGGACGGGCGCGTCTCCGCACGCGGGGATGTCTCGTCATCGGACCCCGGCATCGGGCGCTCAACGCACGCGCCAGAACCGCTGGCCGCTGCCCTCGGCGCCGACCTGGAAGCGCACGGGGCGCAGGCACTTCGGGCAGCGGCCGCTGTACTGCGTGCCATTGCGGTCGCGGTACACGCGCGCATACGTGCCGCAGCAGTCGAACTGCACGCCGAGGAAGGGGCGTCCCTGCCCGCCGGACTCTTCGCGGGAGCTCATCGCCGCCGATGTTCGCACGGCCGGCGGCATCGCGGTCAATACACGAGGCAGACATCGCCCTGGCACGGCGTGTCGAGCGGGACCACGTCGACGATGTCGAGGGGGGCGCCGGGCGGGCGCAGGCGCTCCGGATCGAGGTCGCGGTGCTCGACGGCGGCGCGTAGCGGCCCCGGCACGCGCGGCTGCAGACGCACCAGCAGCGGGCGCGGATCGCCGGGCCGGCCCGCATCGACGCGCACCCAGTATCGCGGCGGCAGCGGGCGGTCCGGTGGGGCGAAGGCGACCTCGACGCGCCCCGGCGTCGCTTCGATCAGCTGCGCCCGCAGGCCGGCCAGGCCGACGTCGGGGAAGCGCGCCAGGCGGGCGGCGACGTCGTCGTGGGGCGTCCAGAGGTGCAGGCGGCCGGCGTCCGGGTCGACACGGAGCGCGAAGCCGCGCAGCAGATCGCCGCCGAGCACCCCGTCGACGCCGCCCGGCGCGCCGCCGAGCGGCAGCACCAGGACACGCCGCGGCGCCTGGCCGGCGAACGTCACGTCGTGGTGGGGGATGGGGCCGCGCTCGGCCTCGAGACCGGGTCGCAGCCGGCTCAGCGGCGACTCGGTGGCCAGCCAGAGGTCGACGTCCTCGCCGCCGACCGTCGCCGGGACGGTGTGGCCGCCGCCGCGCGCGTCGAGCGGGACCTGCAGGGCGTCGGGCGGCGGAGGCGCCGCGGGTGCGAAGCGGACCAGGCCGGCGCCGGGATCGACCTCGAACGCGCCGAGGACGTCGGCGCCGAGCGCGCCGACCACCGGGCGCTCGAGGAACGTGCCGAAGGCCTCCGCGGGGTCGACGATGCGGCAGCGGACGTCGCGCAGCTCGAGGGCGCCGGCCCGCAGATGGTCGGCCCGGCCGTGCCGCGGATCGCGGTCCGGTCGGACGCGGAGGCCGACGTCGCGGGCTACCGGCGCCACCACCGTCGTCGCGGGCAGGCCGGTGGCGAGCACGAACAGATACGGCCCATGGCCGTTCAGCGTCACCTCGACCAGCGGCCGCTCGGGACGCCAGGCGTCGACCAGTGGCGCCGTCCGCGGCGCCGGCGGTGCGGCAGGGGGACGGGCGCCGCAGCCGGCGAGGAGCGCGGCGAGGAGGAGCGGGCGGATCACGGCGCGCGCGTGTCGATGCGCGTCCCGAGCACGATCACGTGGAGCGGCTCGTCGCCGAGGAAGGTGTAGTCCTCGAGGCGCTCGAAGCGCGCGAACAGGCGCAGTGCGCCGCCGCCGCCCGTCCAGAAGACGCCGGCCTCGGCGCGCCCGTTCACGTTGAGGTGCGGCGGGTCGTGGTCGGCGTTGCGGTGTGCCACGAGCTCGAGCGCGGCGGCGCCGTACACGAGATCGGTGAAGGCGTGGCTCGCCTCGGCCTGGACGCCGGCCAGGTAGTAGTCGAAGGGCAGCGTCTGCGCCTTCAGCTCTCTGGTGGTCCCCCGGTCGTAGTAGACGCCGGCCGCGAGCCGCAATCCGGGGCGGACGAGATCGGCGCCGTAGATCTCGTAGGACACCGTCTCGCGGTCGAGGAGGGGATCGGGCAGGTCGACGTCGTGGTTGGACTGGTGCCGCGCGAAGAGGCCGAAGCTCCAGCCGTCTTCGAGCGCGAAGCGCAGCCGCGCGCCCACGGGGTAGTGGACCTGGCGCGGCGAGATGCGCACCGGGCCCTCGCCTTCGACATTGGGGCGGATCCACGAGCGGACGTCGGTGAAGACGTCGAGCCGCCACGCATCGCCCGCGACCACGGTGGCGGGGGGGGCGGCCGCGACGACCCCGCGGAGGCGCGCCGCGAGGCCGAGCGCGGGGGCGGCGGCGGCGGGGG
>CAUJDF010000024.1 GCA_963169045.1 Myxococcota bacterium | reverse complement strand
TCACCGCGTCGGGCGTCGCCACCCGCGCCACCGCCGCCAGGAGCGCCACGTGGTCGCGCAGCACGTCGAACGACGCCGTCATCTTCTTCGAGTTGGAGAAGGTCGGCGGATCGACGACCACCAGCTCGAAGCGTGGCCCGCGGTAGGCGCCGAGCCAGGCCAGCACGTCGGCGCGCTCGAGCACGTGGCGCCCGGTGTCGACGCGGTTGCGGGCCAGGTTCTCGGCCGCCCAGTCGAGGTAGGTGTTCGACAGGTCGACGCTCACCGACGACGCCGCGCCGCCGCCGGCGGCGTGCACGGTGAAGGCGCCGGTGTAGCAGAACAGGTTGAGCAACCGGCGGCCACGCGCCTCGGCGGCCACCCGCGCGCGGGTCTGCCGGTGATCGAGGAACAGGCCGGTGTCGAGGTAGTCGTCGAGGTTCACCCACAGCTTGCGGCCGCCCTCGTGCGCGACGAAGCGCGCGCCGGTGGCGTCGAAGCGCTCGTACTGGCTGCCGGCGCGCTGCCGCTCCCGCCGCTTCACGTGCACGCGCGCCGGCGGCACGTCGAAGGCGCTCCCGGCCGCCGCCACCATCGCCTCGAGCCACCCCGGCGCCTCGGTGTGCGCCTTGTGCTCGGCCGCGTACTGCGACACGTGCAGGTGGTCCTCGTAGCGATCGACGGCCAGCGGGATCTCGGGGATGTCGCGGTCGTACAGCCGCAGGCAGGTGACCTGCTCGCGCTTCGCCCACGCCCGCAGGTGCTTCTCGGTCTTGCGCAGCCGGTTGGCGAACATCGTCGCCTGCGCCTCGAACCCGCTCAATTCGTCTCCCCGTCGATGGCGACGCGCTCGATCTCGATCAGCAACCGCTTCAGGTCGACGGGCTTGGTCAGGTGGGCGGCGAAGCCCGCGTCGTGGCTGCGGCGGACGTCCTCGTCCATGCCATAGCCGCTCAGGGCGATGCCGCGCAGGCGCCGCGTCTCGCGCAGGCGCCGCATCAGATCGAGGCCGCTGCCGTCGGGCAGGCCGATGTCGCTCACCACCAGATCGAACTCCTCGTCGTCGGCCGCCTGCAGCGCCGCGCCGACGCTGTCGGCGGCGCGCACGTGGTAGCCATAACGGACGAGGCACCGCGACATCAACGTGACCGTGTCGGGATCGTCGTCGACGATGAGCACGCGCGTGCCCGCCGCCTCGGGGCGCACCGCCGCCGGGGGCAGCGACGGGGGCGACCGCACGGCGGCGACGTCGTCGAGCAGCGGCAGCCGCACGACGAAGCGCGCGCCGCGCCCCCAGCCGTCGCTGTGGGCGGTCAGCGTGCCGCGGTGGGCCTCGACCAGCCCGCGCCCGATGGCGAGACCGAGCCCCACCCCCCCGAACTGCTTCGTGATCTGGCGACCGCCTTGCTCGAACGCGTTGAAGAGGCGGGGCAGCATCTCCGGGTCGATGCCCATCCCCGAGTCCTCGACCTCCACGAGGAGCGCGCCGTCGTGCGTGGCCGCGGTGCCGACGACGATGCGGCCGCCGGCGGGCGTGAACTTGCCCGCGTTGCGCAGCAGGTTCCAGATGACCTGCTGCAGCCGGGCCGGATCGCCCATCACCCAGCTGCGCTCGGCGCGCATCGTCACCGAGAGCTGCAGGTCCTTGGCGCGCAGCTCGGCGGCGCAGGCGTCGATCGCGTGGCGCAGCACCTCGTGCACGTCGGTCGGAGCGAACTGCAGCTCCATCTTGCCGTGGCGGATCCGCGTCAGGTCGAGCAGGTCGTCGATCAGGCGCCGCTCGAGCTCCACGTTGCGCCGGATGAGCTGCGCCGCCTCGCGCACGTCCGCCGGCAGCGCCGGATCGAGACCCAGCATCTGCGCCGACACGAGCAGCGGGGTCAGCGGCGTGCGCAGCTCGTGGCTCAGCGCGGCGATGAACTCGTCTTTGGCGCGGTTGGCGGCCTCGGCCTCGGCCTCGGCGGCCTTCACCTCGCTGATGTCGACGTTGCAGCCGAGGAAGCCGACGAACTCGCCCGACGGGGTGCGGCGCGGCACGCCGTCGATCTGCAGCCAGCGGAACTCGCCGTCGTGCCGCCGGAAGCGCGCCGTCGCGTGGAAGACGCACTGCGCGTCGGCCGCCTGCTGGAACGTCTCGAGCAGCCCCTCGACGTCGTCCGGGTGCACGAGGCGCGTCCAGCCCGCGCCCTGGGCCTCGCCCTGCGTCATGCCGGCGAACTCGAGGAAGGCGCGGTTGACGAACTGGCAGCCCTCGTCGGCGTCGTCGAGCCAGATGTGGACCGGCGCCGTGTCGGCCATCGCGCGGAAGCGCCCCTCGCTCTCGCGCAGCGCCTGCTCCATGCGCTTGCGCGCGGTGACGTCGCGGAAGGACACCGACAGGCCGTTCTCGCGCGGCCACGCGTTGGTCTCGACCCAGCGGTGGCTCAAGGGCGACACCGTCTCGAAGCGCACGGCGCAGCGTCCGTCCATGGCGCGCCGGAACTGGTCCTCGAACGCCGTGCCGAGCTTCTCGGGCGCGACCTCCCACAGCGAGCATCCGAGCAGCGCCTCCGCCGGGCGCCCGAGGTGCCGCGCCGCCGCCGGGTTGACGTACGCGAAGCGCCACTCGCGGTCGACGGAGTAGAAGCCGTCGCCGACGCAGGAGAGGACGTCGGCCAGCTCGCGATGCGCCGCCTGGGCGGCCTCGTCGGCCAGCCGGCGCTCGGTGAAGTCGATGGCGACGCCGACCAGCCGGGACGGCGCGCCGGCCGCGTCGAAGTGCACGCGGCCGCGGATCGCGAGCCAGCGCACGGCGCCGTCGGGCCGCAAGACCCGGAACTCGTGGATGAATTCGGGGTGGCCCTCCGCGAGGCAGCGGCGGTAGCGGCGCTCGAGATCGGCGGCGTCCTCGGGGTGGACCGACGCCGTCCAGCCGGTGGCCGCGTCGCCGACCAGGCCCAGCAGCGCCTGTAGCTCCGCCGTCAGGACGAGGCGACCCTCGGCGACGAGCCAGTCGAAGGTGCCGATGCCGCCGGCCTGCTGGGCCAGGGCGAGGCGCTCCTGGACGCGGCCCAGCTCGCCTTCAGCCTGCTCGCGCGCGGACTGGGACACCGAGGCGCGCGCGCGCTCCCGCCGCGTCCGTCGCCACAGCAGCGCGATCGCCGCGCCCGCTGGCCACAACAGGACTTCGAGGCCCGGCAAGTCCACGCCGATCCCCCTCTGGCCGAGACACCCGGAAAGGTCGCAGAACACACCCCTCGGCGCCAAGGCCCGAACGCGTCAGATCAGAGCCGGGCGTGCGCCCAACGGCCGCCCCGCCACGCCGCCACGAGCAGCGCGGCCTGAGTGAGCCGGTAGGCGGTCTGGACCCCCCAGATGGTCATCATTCCCTGATGCAACGGGACGGCCACCAGCCAGATCAGCGGGAGTTGCACCAGGTACTGCATCCCAATGCTGATGAAGATGGCACGCCGCATGTCGCCGGCGCCGAACAGCGCGTTGAGCAGCACCACGCCCGCGGTGTCGAGCGGCAGGCTCAGGGCGACGAGGCGGAGCGGCGTCACGGCGAGCGCGCGGGTCTCGGGGTCGTGCAGGAAGGGGCGCAGACATAGGTCCGGGAAGATCATCGCCGGCAGCGAAATCAGCGTCACGCCGACCATCGCCAGGGTGGTGACGTCCCAGCCCCAGCGCCGGGCGTCGTCCGCGTCGCCGCGCCCCAGCGCCTGGCCCACGAGCGACGTCGCCGCCAGCCCGAAGCCCAGGCCCGGGAGAATGGCGACGAGGATGAGGTTCATCAGCACGGCGCTCGCGGCCTGCTCGGCCGTGCCGACGCGGCTCACGATGGCACCGAACGCGGTCATGCCCGCGGCGAAGAGCATCTGTTGCATGCCCGCCGGCACCGACAGGCGAAGCATCGTGCGCATGGTGTCGCGATCGGGCAGCCCGCGCAAGAAGCCGCTCCCACGCGCGATGAACCACGCCTGGAACACATAGATCGCCGTGCCCAGGAAGGTCGCGATCGTCGTCGCCACGCCGGATCCCAGCGTCCCCATCGCGGGAAAGCCCAGATGGCCGTCGATCAGCAGCCAGTTGAAGAAGACGTTCAGCGCATGCATGACGAGGAGCGTGCGCAGGTACACGCGCGACTGGTCGGTGGCGTTGAAGTAGCCGCGGAACGCGAAGTTGGCGCCCACGGCGACGAGGCCGACGAGGCGGGCGCGCAGGTACGCCGTCCCCTGCGCGACCACCTCGGGCGTGTCCTCGAGCAGGCCGAAGATGTGGCCGGCGAGCGCGTACAGCACCACCGTCAGCGGCAGCCCGACGAGCAGCACGAGCCACAGGCCGCCGTTGAGCGGCACCGCCGTCTCGCCCGTCCGCCCCTCGCCCACGCGCCGCGCGCACAGCGCCTGCACGCCCGCCGACATGCCAGTGACGAACGCGAAGCACATGAAGTTGGCGAAGCCGCCCAGGTTCACCGCGGCGAGCGCGACGTCCCCCAGGTCGCCGACCATGTAGGTGTCGACGAGGTTGAGGAGGTTCTGGGAGAGCATCCCGCCGAGGATCGGCAGCGCGAGCGCGAAAATGCGGCGGCGTCGTTCTTCGGTCGGCACCGTGCGTGATTGCCGCACCGGGCGCGCGCCGTCAACACGCCGGAAATTTTCCGGTCGGAGTATGCTTCCTCACCGCAAGGAAGGGGGGACGCATGTCCGAGAGCAACCTGCTCGACCTGATCATCCAGGCCACCGAGAAGGCCAACGAGACGGAGAAGCAGACCGGCAAGCCGGCGCGCGTGCCGTCGCGCCACGTGCCCGATCCGCGCCTCGCCCCGCTCGAGGAGAAGCTCGAGCGCGAGCGCCACGCGGCGCAGGTGGCGGCGGAGCGCGAGGCCTGGGCCGAGGCCGAGCGGCGCGCCGCCGAGAAGGCCTCGACGCTGCCGCCCGAGATGTGCGGCTTGAGCGCGGGCATGAAGTTCGAGGTGCGCCGCTGCGGCGACGACGTCAACGGCCTGTGGGTGGTGCAGCGGGTCGACCCGGGGCCGGCCGGCGACCAGAGCCGCTCGCTGTGGGCGGTGCGGGCGTCGGGCGAGCCGGGCACCCTCCGCTTCGGCGAGCGCAAGCTGCTCGACGCCCTCCACGCCGGCCTCATCGAGCGGAAGGACGACTGATGCGCCTCGGCTACGTGATCCTCTACGTCCGACAGGTCGAGGCCGCGGTGGCCTTCTACGAGCGCGCGTTCGGGCTCGAGCGCCGCTTCGTCCACGAGAGCGGTCAGTACGGCGAGCTCGAGACCGGCGCCACCGCGCTCGCGTTCGTCGACGAGTCGCTCGTGGCGCAGGGCGGCGTCGCGTTCCGGCGCACCCGCCCCGAGGGCGAGGCGCCGGGCACCGAGGTGGGCCTCGTGACCGACGACGTCGAGGCGGCGTTCCGGCGCGCGGTCGAGGCGGGCGCGGCGCCGGTGAGCCCCCCGGTGCGCAAACCGTGGGGCCAGGTCGTCGCGTACGTGCGCGACGCCGACGGCTTCCTCGTGGAGCTCTGCACGCCGATGGGTTCTTGACCGAGGATCGGAGGTTGGCGGGCCGGCGCAGGCGGGTTGCGGTGTCGTCGCCCCGAGGCCCCGGGACGCCGTCCGCCGACCGTGGAGCGGCCCGCTCTCCCCGATCTACCCGCCGCGCCGAACGGGGCCGACCTTAACGGCAGGCGCTCGGAGCGACAATCCACCGGATCCACGCTTTTTCCTCCGTCCGCCGCCCGATGGGCGCGCGTTGGGATCGGGGCGTCCCCCATGGGCAGCAAGTACGCGGAGGCGTTCGACTACCGGCACCAGTTCCACGCCGGGAACGTCGGCGACGTGTGGAAGCACGTGGCGCTCTCGGCCACGGTGCGCGCGCTGGCCCACGGGCCGCCGCTGACGGTGCTCGACACGCACGCCGGCGCCGGGCGCTACCGCCTCGGCCCCACGGGCGAGTGGACGGCGGGCATCGGACGCCTCGAGGCGCTGGCGGGACCGCTGCCGCCCGCGATCGCGCGCTACCTCGAGCTCGCCGCCGGGCGCCGCGTGCCCGACCGCGGCGGCACGTATCCGGGCTCGCCGGCCTTCATCGCGGCGTCGCTGCGCCCCGAGGACCGCGCGGCGCTGGTGGAGCTCGTCGATCCGGTGCGCGAAGAGCTGGCGCGCCACTTCCCCGCCGACGTGCGCGGCGGCGACGGCCTCGCCGTGCTCGTCGAGATGGCCCGCGCCGGCGGCCGCCTGCTGGCGTTCGTCGACCCGCCCTACACGCGTCGCGAGGAGTGGGGCGAGGTGGGCGACGCGCTGCTGGCGGCGCACGCGGCGCACCCCGCGCTGCACGCGCTGCTCTGGTACCCGATCAAGAGCCTGCAGCGCCCCCAGGTCCTCCAGCGGCGCCTCCAGCAGGCGGGCGTGCGCTTCGCCGCCCTCGACCTCATCTCGACGCCCCTCGACCTGAAGAAGAAGGCCCTGAACGGCAGCGGCGTGCTCCTCGTGAACCCGCCCGCCGGCCTCGTCTCCGACCTCGCCGCCACGCTGCCCGTCCTCGGGCCGGCGCTCGCCACACAGGGCGAGTGGAGCGCACGCCTCCACGGGGCGTGAGCTCCCCGACCGCGCGCCGCGGCGGCTCCCCCACCCCAAAAACCGCTTTCATTTCAGCCACCTCCACCTGTCTCCGCGTCTCCATGAAGCGTTCGGGGGCAGACGGAGAACGCCATGACGCGATGGCTGTGGTGCTGCATCCTCGCCGCCTGCAATCCCGCCGGCGCGGCGCCCCTCGGCGACGCGACGGCCGCCCTCGGGGGGCAGCTCGTCGTCGACGCGCGGCTCCGGCCCGCCCGCGACGCCCTGACGCCGCGGCACGGGCGCCATCGCGCGGTGGCGCGGGTGGCGGACGCGCACGGCAACGCCGCCGACTTCGTGACCGACGAGCTGCTCGTCGCCGCCGAGGACGCGTCGGTGGTCGACGGGCTCGTCGCGCGGCGCTCGGGCGAGGTGCTCGACGTGTTCGCGCTCTCGACGGGGCCGTTCTTCTTCGTCGTGCGCGTCGACCCGCGCACCGGCGATCCGTCGCGCCTCGCGCTGCCGCGCCCCCACCGCGTGTCGAGCGACGACGGCCTGCGCCTGCTGGCGATCGCCGCCGCCGAGACCGAGGACCACGGGCTCGTGCTGTCGGCGAACTGGCTGCTGACGCCCGCCATGGCGGCGAAGGAGGCGCCGGCGGGCCCGGCCGGCTACCGCCGCGACGCGCTGAGCTGGCCGTACCTGCGCGACGGCGGGGCCCAGGACGCGGGCGTCGTCGAGGCCTGGCGCCTGCTCCACCGCGCCCGCCGCCTCGACCACCGCGTCTCGCTGCTCGTCGTCGACGGCGGCTTCGTGCGCTCCCGCGACCTGGCCCCGGGCGCGCGCCTGCTGGGCGGCGAGTGGTCCACGCCGAGCGCGACCCCGTGCACCGGCGGCCAGGCCTGCCCGTGGCACGGGACGCAGGTCGCCGCCGCCGCCGTCGCGCTCCCGGCCAACGGCTTCGGCGCGGCGGGTCCCGGCGGCCCGGTGGTCGACCCCATCCTCGTGCAGGCGCCCGACGCGGACGTCGCCGATCGGCTCCGCCTGGTGTTCGACGAGACGCCGCGCGCGCTCGGCTTCCTGCCGCGGATCGTCAATGTCAGCGCCACGGTGCGCGTGCCGACGCTCGTGTGCGGCTTCGCCTGCCCGGCGGCCGAAGCCGCGACCACCACGCTGCGCCGCGAGAACGTGCTGGTCTTCGCCGCCGCCGGCAACAACGCGCTCGACGTCGACGCCGAGGAGTGCCACGGCGACACCTGCCGGGAGTCGGTCACCGTCATTCCTTGCGAGCTCGAGGGCGTCGAGTGCGTCGGCGGCCTCGACTGGGACCGCGTCACGCGGGCGCCCGGCTCCAACTTCGGGCGCCCTCGCGGCGGCTCGATCGACCTCTACGGGCCCTACGATGTGTACGGTCCGGTGCCGCTCGCCGACGGCAGCGCGGTGCCCAACCGCGTCGCGCGCCTGCGCGGCACGAGCTTCTCGGCGCCGTTCGTGGCGGGCTGCGCCGCGCTGGTCATGGCCGCCCGACCGGAGCTGGACGCGGGCGCGGTCGCCTCGCTGCTGCGCGCCACCGCCCACACCGGGAGCCCCGACGAGGCCGTCGTGCGCTGGCTCGATTGCGCGGCGGCCGTCCGGCGCGCGCTCGCGCGCTGATCAGCGCTCGGCGGGCCGCAGGTCGAGCCCCGCCGGGTAGCCGTACGAGACTGCCGCCGAGTAGCCGTACGCCACGAGGCCGAAGGGCTCGTCCGCGTCGACCGCGTGCGGGCCGTCGTGCACCGTCACGTAGGCGAACTCGTGGGTGCCGAGGCCGAAGCCGTGAAACAGCCCTTCGGCGATCGGCACGCCGTCGAGCCGGACCTCGACCCCGGCCGGCCGGATGACCGTCAGCCAGTCCTCGAGGTAGTCCGCCGGGACGAGAATCGGATAGAAATCGCGGTATTGCACGACGGGCACCGCCAGGATCTGCGACGGATCGCCGATGCCATCCTCCGTGGCTTCCTGGCTGTAGAGGTACTGGCTCACGAGGATGGGCTTCGTGGCGACGACCTCGAAGGCCTCGGCCGACTCGAGGTCGCGGAACTCGCCGCGGTTCAGCACGAAGGCGTCGGCATCCGCCTGCGGCGGGAGGGTGCGGATCTCGGTGGCGTCCTCCGACGCGAGCACGCGCCAGAGGTCGCGGGATCCGCCGCGCGGCTCCACCGGGACGGCGAGGTAGCGCGTGCCCCACGTGTTCACGGGGAAGAGCTGCTCCTCGAGGTGGTCGGCGCAGCAACCGCCGATGACCGCCTCCTCGTGACCGCCGAACACGGCCACCGGCTGCGAGGCGGTGACCGTCGTGCCCGTCAGATCCTGCAGCTCGAAGAGGTTCGAGCCGTCGGCCTCGAGGTTCAGCACGTCGCCCTGCTGCAGCGTGAACGTCTGGGGCGTGCCCGCCGGCATCGCGGGCAGCGTCGGCCCGGCCTGAACGTTGGCGGTGGGCACCACGGTGACCTCGGTCCGGCCCGGGCGCGTGGCGACGACCGTGAAGTAGCCGTGCTGCGGCGGCACCATGAACACGTCGGGCACGGGCGAGGTCGGCCACGACATGACGATGTACTCCGTCCCGAGCGACTCGGCGGGCAGCAGGAGCGAGGCGTCGTTGCTGGCGACGCCCACGTTGTTCAGCGGGTTGAACTGGTAGGCGACGACGGGCCAGTCGGACTGCAGGCGGAAGCTGTGGTTCGTGATGCCGGTGCCGTCGACGTCGAGCCGCGGGAACGTGAAGGCGCGCACCTCGCCCGCGGGCACCTCGAGCATGTTCGCCGGCAGCCGGACGTTGGCCTGGGTGCCGATCTGGACGTGCGCCGTGCTGGCGCTCGGGTTGCCGATGACGACGGCGTGGGGGACGGCCGCCGGATCGCCGAACGGATCCGGGTAGTTGTCGAGGTCGACGCTCCAGTACTCGCAGCCGATGTACGACGGCGTCTTGCCGGCGAGCAGGCACTCGGAACGGCACACGCCGCCGCGGCACGCGGCGCCGGACGGGCAGTCCTCGCCGGGCAGGACCGCCGTGCCGTCCTCGTTGCACGTCCCGAGGGTGCGCTCGCCGGCGCACGCCGGCTGACCCGGCGCGCAGAGCAGCGTGCCGCAATCGGCGCCGTCGCACGCGGCGTCGGCGGCGTCGTCGCCAGCGGTCGTGGCGTCGGCGGGCGTCGCCGCGTCGTCGGCCGTCCCCCCGTCGGCGGGGGTCGCGGCGTCGCGATCGATCGCGGCGTCTTCGCCGGGCGCTCCCCCGCCGCCGCCCGCCGCGCCGTCGTGCACCGCCGCGCCGTCGGCGGCGGCCGCGGCATCGGCGGCGCCGGCCCCCGTCCCCGCGTCGTCGCACGCCGCCAGACCGACCACCAGCACGCCGAGCCACCGCCGCCGCATCGCCGCCTCCGCTTCGTCCGAGCGCGCGTGACGTTATCACGTGACGCCCGTGCGCCGGTGTGATCGCGATCACACCGCGTCACGCGTCCGCCGGCCCCGCGCCACGGAGATCCGCGGCCCGCCGCATGGCACGGGTCTTGTTATTGCCCCGCCGCGAAACACGACGGGGGAGCCGAGAGATGAACACCTTCCGCAAGACGCTGACCTGGGCCTCGCTGACGATGCTGCTCGCCGCCTGCGGCGAGGGCGCGCCCGGCGCCGAGGAGGCCTACGACGACGACGCGCCGGTCTTCTTCGCCTCCGGGGACGTGAAGGCCGATGGCTTCGCGCTGGACCCCGCCGGCTACGAGGCCGCCGGCATCCTGCGCGTCGCCAACACCGCCGACCTCGCCACGCTCGACGACACCGTGGGCCTCGACTCGCGCGCCGCGAAGAAGATCGTCGAGATCCGCAATGCTTCCGGACCCTTCGCCGATGTCATCGCGCTGGACGCGGTGCCCTACGTCGGCGAGTCGGCGTTCCAAAAGATGCTCGCCCATGCGCGCGCCCAGGGCTGGGTCGGCCGCTGCGGCGACAGCGTGGTGAACGGCCCCGAGACCTGCGACGACGGGACGCGCTGCGACGAGCCGTGCGGCGCGCCGGCGCCGGAGCCCACGCCGGTCCCCGAGGGCCCGACGGTGCACGGCTACCGCGAGGGCAGCTACGACGCGCTCGGCATCCTGCGCGTCGCCAACACCGCCGACCTGCGCACGCTCGACGACACGATCGCGCTCGATGTACGGGCGGCGAAGGGCATCTTCTACGGCCGCCAGAACGACGGCGCGTTCGAGACGCTCGCCGCGCTCGACGCCGCGCCCCAGGTCGGCAAGGTCGCCTTCGACAAGCTGCTCGCCTACGCCCGGACGCAGCGCCTCGTGCCGTTCTGCGGCGACGGCGCGGTGCAGCCCGGCGAGGAGGCCTGCGACGGCACGCCCGGCTGCTCGGCGGCCTGCCAGCGCACCTACACCTGCGGTGACGGCGTCGTCGAGCGCGGCGAGACGTGCGACGACGGCAACGTGCAGGCCGGCGACGGCTGCAGCGACCTGTGCGCTTGGGAGATCAAGCGGCACGCCGGCGGGCTCGGCGTCGCGAACGCCGCCGACGTCGGCACGCACCGCTTCGTCGCCGGCAGCTTCGCCGCCCGCGGCGGCACGCAGTCGTGGCGTCTGGTGGTCGACCGGCCGTCGAAGGTGAAGATCGACATCATGGCCTCGAGCCGCGTCGCGCCGATCACCGAGGCGGAGTTCGCCGCCGGCATCGTCGACGGCGCCCCGGGCCAGGGCGACGGCTGGGCGCTCAACGAGATCGGCGTGCCGAGCCCCTACCAGCGCACGATGGCCTTCTGGCGGTGGTACTGGGAGCCGCGCTGCAGCTCGAGCGGCTGCAGCCTGCCGGACTACGACTCGGTGCAGAAGTACAAGATGCGCCGCACCTACGGGCAGAACGGCACCTGGGACCTCGTCGTCGACCTCGCGCCGGGCGTCTATCACCTCTCGATGAACACCGGCGCCGGCAACCAGAACTACGCGCCGCCGCTGTCGTACCTCGTCGAGCTCGAGCTCGAGGCGACGGGCCCCGTGTGCGGCGACGGCCAGGTGTCCGAGGAGGAGACCTGCGACGACGGCGGCCGCGTGGACGGCGACGGCTGCAGCCGCGCCTGCGCGCTCGAGACGATGAGCGAGACGGAGTCGAACAACGGCCGCGACCGCGCCAACGCCCTGAACGTCTTCCAGCGCGTGCAGGGCGACCTCGGCGCGGGCGACGAGGACTGGTTCGCCGTGCAGGTCGGCGACGCCGGCCTGACCGTGAGCTTCGAGCAGTGCCGCTTCGACGGCGTCTTCGACCTGTACGACGCGAACGGCGCCCTGGTGGCGAGCGACGACGACGGCGCCGGCGAGTACTGCCCGATCATCGACCGCGACCGTCTGCCCGCCGGCCGCTACTTCCTGCGGGTGCGCCACGCCGACGCGCGCACCGCCGGCGGCGCCTACACCCTCGAATTCCTTCGCTAATCCAGCAGGCCGCGCACGCGCCGGGCGAGCGACTCGGGCGTGTACGGCTTCGGCAGCATCTCCACCCCGGCGTCGAGCACGCCGTGGTGGACGATGACGTTCTCGGTGTAGCCCGTCGTGTAGAGCACCCGCAGCCCCGGCTGCCTGCGCTGCAGCGTCTCCGCGAGGACCCGCCCGTTCATCCCCGGCATCACGACGTCGGTGACCAGCAGGGCGATCGGCTCCCCGAGCGCCTCCGCCAGCCGCAGCGCCTCGACGCCGTTCGCCGCCTCCAGCACGCGGTAGCCATAGGCGCGGAGCGAGCGCACCGAGAGCCCGCGCACCTGGGTGTCGTCCTCGACCACGAGCACGCGCTCGGTGCCGGTCGGCGCCCGCGCCGGCGGCGCCTCGGACGCGCGCACGTCCGCGGGCCTCGCGACGCGCGGCAGGTAGACCTTGATCGTCGTGCCTTGCCCCGGCTCGCTGTACACCCAGATGTAGCCGCCGGCCTGTCCCACGATGCCATGACACGTCGACAGGCCGAGGCCCGTCCCTTCGCCGGCGGGCTTCGTGGTGAAGAAGGGCTCGAAGATGTGTTCCTGCATCGACTCGTTCATGCCGATGCCGCTGTCGCTCACCGCCAGCATGACATAGTCGCCCGCGGGCACCGAGAGGCCCCTGCGCAGGGCGTACGCAGTGTCGAAGCGCGCGTTCGCCGTCTCGAGCGTGAGGCGACCGCCCTCGGGCATGGCGTCCCGCGCGTTCACCACGAGGTTGACGATCACCTGCTGGCACATGTCGGGGTCGATGCGCACGCGCCAGAGGTCGTCGCCGGGCGCGGTCACCACTTCGATGTGCTCGCCGACGATGCGGCGCAGCATGCGATCCATCTCGAGGACGAGAGCGTTCAGGTCGATCACCCGGGGCGAGACCGCCTGCTTGCGCGAGAAGGCGAGCAGCTGGCGCGTCAGGCTCGCGGCGCGGTCGGCGGCGACGAGCACCTCGCGCATGTCGGCGTGCGCCTGCGCCTGGGGGTCGAGCGTGTCGAGCACGAACACCCCGAAGCTCTTGATGACCGTCAGCAGGTTGTTGAAGTCGTGGGCGACGCCGCCGGCGAGGCGTCCCACCGCCTCCATCTTCTGCGCGTGGCGCAGCCCGTGCTCCAGCTTCTTGCGGTCGGTCACGTCGACGGAGAGCACCAGCACGCCCTCCGGCGCCGGCTCGATGCTCAACTCGAACCACGACCGCGACCCGTCGGCGTGGACGAACTCGTTCTCCATGCGACACGGGGTGCGCTCGCGCATGCAGCGCTCGAGCGCGGCGAACATCGGCGTGTCGTCGATGCCCGGGAAGGCCTCCATCATCGTGCGGCCGAGCAGCTCGCCGCGCGAGCGCCGCGCGTGCCGACAGACCGCCTCGTTGACATAGGCATAACGCCACTGGAAGTCGATGATCTGCAGCCCCTCGAGCATGGCGTCGAGGTTGTGCAGAAAGCGTCGTTCGTCCGGATTGCCCATTCGTCCCGCCCTGACGCGCCGCCTTCGCGCATCGGGCGATTCACTACGCCGTTCGGCGGAGAGCGTCAAGGCGCAAGGCGCGGGCTCAACAGCGGCGGTGGTCCCGCACCGGGATGGCGCGCCGCACCTCCGCCGTCCGTGCCGGATCGATCTCCGCGAGCACCAGCCCCACCCCGTGGCCGCGATCGGCCACCACCGTCCCCCACGGATCGACGACCAGGCTGTGGCCGTAGCTCTCCCGCAGTCCCTTCTCGTCGTGGCGCCCCCACTGCGCCGGCGCCAGGACCCACGTCTGCGTCTCGATGGCACGCGCTCGCAGCAGCGCGTGCCAGTGGTCCTTGCCGGTGGTCAGCGTGAAGGCGGCGGGCACGGTGATGACATCGGCGCCGGCGTCCATCAGACGCTGGTACAGGCCGGGGAAGCGCAGGTCGTAACAGATCGACAGACCGATGCGACCGAGCGCCGTCTCCGCCACGACGACGTCGGCGCCGGGCGTCACGGTGTCCGACTCGCGGATGGACGGTCCGTTCGGCACCTCGACGTCGAACAGATGGATCTTGCGATAGAGGGCAATGCGCTGCCCGTCGGGGCCGAAGAGCACGCTCGTGTTGTGGACGTGCTGGCGGTCGACCTCGCCCAAAGGCAGCAGGCGCTGCTCGGCGAAGGAGCCGACGAGCACGTGGACGCCGAGCTCGGCCGCGAGCGCGCCGAGGCGGGTCATGCTCGGCCCGTCGAGCGGCTCCGCCGTCTCGATCTTGTGGAACTGGGGCCCGAGGAAGGTCGTGTTCTCGGGGGTGGCGACGAGCGAGGCGCCGAGCGAGGCGGCGCGGCGGATCAGGCGCTCGGCCGTGTCGAGGTTGCGGTCGACGTCGGTGCCGCAGTGGAGCTGGACGCAGGCGGCGAGGAACATGGCGCGTCTCCGGCCGAAGTGACGGCCGAGGGTAGCACGCGCTGCCGACGCATCATCGCCGCGCTGGCGACGACGATGACGACGCCGCCGGCGAGCGCGTGCGGCGCGGGGACGTGCCCGAAGGCGACGGCGTCGACGGCGAGCGCCCAGACCGGGGCCACGTAGCCGAGCGACGAGATGAAGGTCGCCTTCTCGAGCTGGTAGGCGCGCGTCATCAGCGACTGGCCGGCGGCGGCGAAGACGCCGCTGCCAACGAGCGCGGGCACCAGGTGCGGCGGCGGCGCGGGCAGGCCGCCGGTGCCGGCGACGAGGCCGCCGGCGGCCACGCACAGCGTCACGAGCTGGAACCAGAAGACGATGGCGCTCGCGCGCTCCGTCGCGCTCAGGGCCCGGATGCTCACGTGGGCCGACGCGGAGAGGGCGGCGCCGGCCACGGCGAGCGCGGCGTAGCCGGTGCGCGCGAGCTGCAGGTCCGGACCGAACATGAGGCCGCAGCCGAGCAGGCCGGCGACGAGGACGAGCAGCAGGCCGCGGCCGGGGCGCTCGTCGGCGCCGAGCGCGAGCGGCGCGATGCCGGCGACGAAGACCGGCTCGAGCCGGCTCACGAACGCCAGGTCGGCGACGGCGAGGCCGCGCGCGGCCGCGAACCCGCAGAACATGGCCGAGAAGCCGAGGACGGCGCGCAGGACGAAGAGCTTGCGCTGGGCGAGCGCGACGCCGCCGCCGCCGACGCGCGCGATGGCCCACACGATCGGCAGGGCGACGCCGGCGCGCCAGAGGATGACCTCGAGCGTGTCGAGCTCGGTCCGGGCGTGCTTCACGCACGCCGACATCAGCGTGAACGCGAGCGTGCCGAGGACCGCCAGTACGGCGCCTCGCCTCATGGGCGGGTCATTGTCGGGGCGCGACGGGGGAACGCAAGCGGCGGCGGCGGAGGAGGAGCAGGCCGAGCAGCGCCGGCGCGCCGAGCGGCGTGGCGGCGCACCCGCCGTCGTCGCTGGCGCCGTCCTGCGGTGCTGCGGCGTCGGGCGCGGCGTCCGAAAGCGCAGCCGCGTCGGGCACTTGCGTGGCATCGGCCCGCGGCGCGGCGTCGGCGGGCGCGGCGTCGGGCGCCGACGGGCCGCAACCGCCGCCGGGGCGCGGCTCGGTCCCGGAGCCGCAGGGCGCGGCGTCGGCCGGGAGCGCGGCGTCGGCAGGCGGCGCCGCATCCGTGGGCCGACCGGCGTCCGGCGCGGGCGCGCCGGCGCGGCACGGCAGCGCGTCCAGTCCTTCGGCGGAGACGTCGCCGAGCCGGTCCGCGTCGACGTCGCCGTCGAGTCCGGCGCCGCCGAGCCACTCGGCCATCGATGCGTCGCCGTCGAGCAGGCACGCCGTCCACGCCACCGCGTAACGGTGGAAGAGCGGCGTCGTCGCCGCGTTGCCGGCGCCGCAAGCGATCGGACACAGCCCGTCGGTCGGCGACTCGGGGTCGCAGTGCCCGGACCCGCGCACGGTCACCTGCAGCCGCGACGCGGAGGTCAGCGCCGCCGTCTCGTCGCGCCATTGGCTGTTGCAGGCGCCCGGGTTCTCGGCCATCAGGTACGCCGCCGGCACGGCCATCATCGGCGCGGCGCGGTGGGCGACCCCGCCGTCGTCGTTCGGGTCGAGGAACACCGCCGAGCGCAGCCGCGCGTCGCGGCCCGACGCCAGGAACGCCGCCAGCCCGCCCCACGAGTGTCCGATCACGCCGCGCCGCGCGTCGTCGATGCGCCCCGCGATCGGCGCGCCCTCCGGGGGCGCCGCCGCCCAGTCCAGCAACGCCGAGATCTGCGCCGCGTTCGCGTCGTGATCGCAGCCGAGCGCGCCGCACGGCATGTCCGGCACGACCGCCACGAAGCCGCGCGACGCGAGGACCGTCGCCAGATCGCGCATGTAGCCGCCGTTGCGCAGCCAACCGTGCACCACGGCGACGACCGGCCGCGGCCCCGGCGCGTCCGGCGCGAAGTACACGCGGGTGTTGATCGGCGTGCCCGCGGCCTGCACGAGCCCCGCCTCCCACACCTGCGTCTCGTGCGGGCCCGGCGTCTCGGGCTGGGCGAGGGCGGCGAACGGCAGGAGCGCGAGCAGGGCGACGAGCCGCATGCACGCGACCTTAGCCCACTTCGGACACCGCCGACGAGAGGGCCGCGGCGAACGCGGCGACGCGCGGGCGGGCGAACGCGGCGCGGCGGCCGACGAGGCTCACGGGGCGCGTGAGGCCCGGCCGGAGCAGCACGTCGTCGGGGACGCCGAGCGCGCGCGCCACGCCGAGCGGCGCGAGGCCGTGGCCGAGGCCGGCGCGCGCCATCTGCACGAGCGCGGCGAAGGACTCGACGGTCTGTATCACCTCGAGGCGCAACGACTTTCCGAGGCGCGCGATCCGCGGGGCGGTCGAGGCCCAGGTGGCGGACGCCGGCTCGATGGCGAGCACGGGCAGGCGCGCGCCGGGCGTGATCGGCCGCAGGCCCGAAGGCACCACGACCATCTCCTCCTCAAGCAACGGCCGGACGGCCAGATCCGGCGCGTCCTCGCACTCGCCGGCCACGAGCGCCAGCAGGTACTCGCCGGCGCGCACGCGCTCGATCGCCACCGGGCTGCGGTGCGCGTGCAGGCGAAGCCGCAGTCCGGGGCACGCTTCGGCCGCCCGCGCGAGCGCCGCCGCGCCCCACGACGCCAGGATCGACTCCGAGACGCCCATCACGATCTCGCCGCCGGCCTCGACGACCTCGCCCGACAGCAGCTGGCGCAGCTCCGCCAGCAACGGCGCCGCGCCCGCCAGCAGCCGCAGCGCCGCCGGCGTCAGCGCCACGCGCCGCCCCGACGGTTCGACGAGCGGCGCCCCGACGCGCGCCTCGAGCGCGGCGATCCGCTTCGACACCGCCGACTGCGTCACGCGCAGCCGCACCGCCGCCCGCGACATGGTCCCCTCCTCGTGCAGCGCCGTCAGCGCCTCGATCTGGTCGAGCACGATCGATTCCCTCCGCGACTCGTTCAGGTGAAACCGATTCGCTCGTTTCGCGCAATCGCGCCGACGATGCTGGCGCCAGGAGGTGGGCGATGTGGCTCCTCGTGGCGCTCTCGGTGGTGGTGACCTCGATGCTGTCGGGCGTCTTCGGGATGGCGGGCGGCCTGATCCTGATGGGCGTGTACGCGCTGCTGCTGCCGGTGCCGGCGGCGATGGTGCTGCACGGGGCGACGCAGCTCGTGGCGAACGGCGCGCGCGCGGCGCTCCTCTGGCGGCACGTGCAGTGGCGCCCGGTCGGCTTCTTCGTCGCGGGCATGGCGGTCGGGACCGCGACGTTCGCGGCGCTCGCCATCACCGCCGATCGCGCCGTCGTCTTCCTCGCGCTGGGCGGCACGGCGCTCCTCGCCCGCTTCGTCCCCGGCGGCCGGCGCCTCACCATCGACCGGCCGGCGGTCGCGTTCGCCGGCGGCGTCGTCACGACGTTCGTGAGCCTGCTCTCCGGCGTGAGCGGGCCGCTGCTCGACGTGCTCTTCGTGCACGGCCCGCTCGGACGCCACGCGGTCATCGCCACCAAGGGCGTGCTGCAGTCGGCCGGACATCTGTTGAAGATCGTGTACTTCGCCGGCGCCGTGGCCTCGGGCGCCGTCCCGCCCTGGCTCTACCCGGTCGTCGCCGCGCTGGCGCTCGTCGGCACGCGCCTCGGCCGCGCGCTGCTCGACCGCATCGACGAGGCGGGCTTCCGTCGCTGGTCGGGCCGGATCGTCGTCGGGCTGGGCGCCTTCTACGTCGCCCGCGGGGTCGCCGCGCTGCTCCCTTGACTCACTCACGAATCGTGAGTATTCACTCACGCATATGGCCCGCCGCAAGACCGTGACCGACGAGCAGCTCATCGCCGCCGCGCAGGACGTGATCCTCGAGCAGGGGCCGGGCGCGTCGACGCTGGAGATCGCCCGCCGCGCCGGCATCTCCGAGGCGCTGCTGTTCAAGCGCTTCGGCTCGAAGGAGGGCCTCGTCACCCGCGCGATGTGCCACCAGGCGCCGACCGCGCCCTGGCCGTGCCGCCTCGACGAGCTCCGCGGGCGCGGCGACGTGCGCGAGAACCTGACCGCGCTCGCCACCGAGATGCTGGCGTTCTACCGTGGCCTCGCGCCGATGATGATGATGAGCTGGTCGGCGCGCGTGGACACGTTCCGCGCGCTCGGCGCCGACGCCCCGCCCATCCGCGCGCTCAAGACGCTCACCAACTTCTTCGACGCCGAGATGCGCGCCGGCCGCCTGCGCCGCCGCGATCCCGAGGTGGTCGCGCGCACGCTGATGGGCGCCCTGTTCAACTTCGTGGCCTTCGAGCTCATGGGCGGCAACGAGTTCCTGCCCATGCCCGACGCCACGTTCGTCCGCGGCCTCGTCGAGACCCTCTGGGCCGGCCTCGATCCCGCCCACGATCATAAGTGAGCGATCACTCATGAAGATCCCGTTCGTCACCGCCTTGCTCGTCGCGTCGCCCGCCGTCGCGCAGGAGGCGCCGCTGCGCCTGTCGATCGAGCAGGCGCTCGAGCGCGCCCAGGCCGGCAGCGAGGCCGTCGCGGCGGCCCGGGCCACGCTCGAGCGCACCGAGGCCGACTTGGACCGCGCGAAGGCCGACCTCTTCCCGCAGATCAACGGGACGGCGAGCTTCGAGCACACGCTGGAGTCGGAGTTCGAGATCCCGGCGGCGGCGAAGTCGAGCCTGCCGTTCGGGCGCGACAACACGTACCGGCTCGGCGTGTCGCTCTCGCAGGTCCTGTACGCCGGCGGGCGCATCGACGCGGCGCGCGAGATGGCCGACGCCGCGCGCGACCAGGCCGCCATCGCCATCGACACCGCGAAGGCCCAGGCCGCGCTCGACTCGGTGCAGGCCTACTTCGACGCGGTCCTCGCCGACCGCCTGCTCGCCATCGCGCGCGCCTCGCTCGAGCAGGCGGAGAAGACGCTGGCGCAAGCGAAGCTCTCGCGCGATGCGGGCACCGTCCCCGAGTTCGAGCTGCTCCGCGCCCGCGTGACCGTCGACAACCAGACGGCGGTCATCGTGCAGCGGGACGCCGACCGCACGCTCGCGCTGCAGAGATTGCGGCAACTGCTCGAGATCCCGCCGCAGCAGGACGTGATCCTCACCACGGGGCTCGACGTCGACCGCGGGCAGGAGCCGGTCGCGGTGGCGGAGACGGCGCGCGCGCAGGCGGACGTCCCCACCGATCCCGAGGCGCGGCGCGCCCCCGTGCGGCAGGCCGAGGAGACGGTGCGGCTGCGCGAGGCGGGCATCGACCGCGCGCAGGCCGGGCACCTGCCGACGGTCGCGCTGGTGTCGAACCTCGGCCGCAACGCCTACCCCGAGGAGGCGTTCCCCGCGTGGGACGACTTCCGCACGAACTGGACGGTGGGCCTCGCGCTGCAGGTCCCGATCTTCACCGGCTGGCGCACGTCGTCCGAGGTGCGCGCCGCCGAGGCGGACCTCGTCGAGTCGAAGGCGCGCCTGAAGCAGGCCGAGGAGCTGGCCTGGCTCGACACGCAGAACGCGCGGGCGCAGCTCGAGGCCGCGCGCGCCGCGTGGGCCGCCACCGAGGGCGCCATCGAGCAGGCGCAGCGCGCGTACGAGCTGGCGGAGCTGCGCTACGGCCAGGGCGTCTCGACGCAGCTCGAGGTGTCCGACGTGCGCCTCGCGCTCGAGCAGTCGCGCGCCAACCGCGCCCGCGCCGCCCGCGACCTGCAGGTGGCCAGGGTGCGCGTCGCGCTGCTGCCGCACCTCGGCCTCAACCTCCCGACTCGCTGAATTCGCTGAGGAATCTCCGATGCATCGCCTGCTCCCCCTGCTGATCGCCGCCCTCGCGCTCTCCGGCTGCGGACGCAAGCCGCCGGGCGGACCGCCGCCCGATCCCGGCCCCGTCGTCGTCGGCCCCGAGTCGACGACCACGGTGCGCCGCGACACGCTCGAGACGGGCCCGCGCCTCTCCGGCTCGCTGCAGCCGAAGCGCGTGGCCGCCATCCGCGCCGAGGTGGCCGGCGCTGTCAGCGGCGTGACCGTCGACCTCGGCGAGCCGGTGAAGGCGGGCCAGGTGCTCGCGCGCATCGACGACCGCGCCATGCGCGACGCGCTGCGGTCGGCGGAGACGTCGGTGAAGACCGCGCAGGGCGATCTCGAGATGGCGCAGCGGCAGGAGGAGCGCGTCGCGAAGCTCGCCGCCGCCGGCGCCCTCGCCGAGCGCGACCTCGAGGTGGCGAAGACCGCGCGCGCCGGCGTCGAGGCCCGCCTCGAGGAGGCCCGCGCCCGCGTCGCGTCCTCGCGGAAGCTGCTCGACTCGACGGTGGTCGAGGCGCCCTTCGACGGCGTCATCGCGAAGCGCGCCGCCCAGTCCGGCGACGTCGTCGGCGTCAACGCCCTGCTCTTCGAGGTCATGGACCCGTCGAGCATGCGCCTCGAGGCGTCGGTGCCGTCCGACGACCTGTCGGCGCTCGCCCCCGGCACGCCGGTGCAGTTCGAGGTGCGCGGCTTCCCCGGCCAGTCGTTCACCGGGAGCATCGAGCGCGTCGCGCCGGCGGCCGACGCGGCGACGCGGCAGATCCCCGTGATCGTGGCGATCCCCAATCCCGGCGGCCGTCTGCTCGCGGGCCTGTTCGCCGAGGGCCGCGTCGCCGCGCGTCAGCAGGAGGGCCTCGTGCTGCCCATCGGCGCCGTGGAGCAGGCGGGCGACACGGCGACGGTGATGCGCGTCCGCGACGGCAAGGTGGAGCGCGTGCCGGTCGCGGTCGGCCTGCGCGACGACCGCAGCGAGCAGATCGAGGTGACGCAGGGCCTCGCCGCCGGCGACGTCGTCCTCGTCGGCCCGGCGCGCACGCTCACTCCGGGCACCGCGGTGAAGCTGTCGGATCCGGCGGCGCCCGCGAGCACCGCGTCGCCCGCGAGCAAGCCGTGACGATCTCCGACTACGCCATCAAGAACCCGGTCGTCACGACCGTGCTGATGCTGGCGCTCGTCATCTTCGGCGGGCTCTCGCTCTGGCAGCTCGACACCGACGAGTTCCCCGACGTGAACCCGCCGGTGATCAGCATCTCGGTGCCCTACCCCGGCGCCTCGCCGGGCACGGTCGAGCGCGAGCTGATCGAGCCGATGGAGGAGGCCTTCGGCGGCATCAGCGGCGTGAAGGACATCGACTCCACCGCGCTCGACAGCTTCGGCATCCTCGTCGTCGTCTTCGACTTCGAGAAGGACCTGCAGCAGGCCTCGCAGGACATCCGCGACAAGATCAGCGAGCTCCGGCAGGACCTGCCGCCGGAGATGGAAGAGCCGATCATCACGCGGTTCGACCCGCAGGACCTGCCCATCGTCTCGCTGACGCTGACCTCGCCGACGCTGTCGACGGCGGAGCTCACCCGCGTCGCCGATCCCGACGTCACGGGGCCGCTGAAGGCCATCCCCGGCGTCGCCGACGTCTCGATCACCGGCGGCATCGAGCGCGAGCTCACCGTCGAGCTCCGCCCCGAAGCGCTGCAGGCCACCGGCGTCAGCGTCGCCCAGGTGGTGCAGGCGCTCGCGTCGCAGAACCTCGCCGCGCCCGTGGGACGCGTCAGCGGACCGCTCGCCGAGCGCACCATCCGCCTGCTCGGCCGCCTCGAGACGCCCGTCGAGTTCGAGCGCCTCGTCGTCGGCGCGCCCCAGGGCCGCCTCGTGCGGCTCGGCGAGGTCGCCACCGTGCGCGACGGCAACGCCGAGCCGCGCTCCGTGGCGCTCTACGACGGCGCGCAGGCGGTCGGCATCGACATCAAGAAGGCCACCGGCCACAGCACCACCGCGGTCAGCAACGCCATCCGCGAGCGCGTCGACCAGATGCAGTCGAAGCTGCCCCCGGGCGCCACGCTGCGCATCGTGCGCGACTCCGGCGTGCGCGTGCAGGACTCGGTGGACGACGTGGAGTCCTCGCTCGTCGAGGGCGCGCTGCTCACGGTGCTCGTCGTCTTCATCTTCCTCATGTCGTGGCGTTCGACCGTGATCACGGGCCTCGCGCTGCCCGTCTCGGTCATGGCGTCGTTCGTCGCCGTGCAGGCATGCGGCTTCACCCTCAATTCGATGTCCCTGCTCGGCCTGTCGCTGGCCATCGGCATCCTGATCGACGACGCGATCGTGGTCCGCGAGAACATTGTGCGCCACATGGAGATGGGCAAGGACCACGTCACGGCCGCCCGCGAAGGCACCAGCGAGATCGCGCTCGCCGTCGCCGCCACCACGTTCTCGATCGTCGTGGTCTTCGTCCCCATCGCCTTCATGGGCGGCATGGCGGAGCAGTGGTTCGCCCCGTTCGCCCTCACCATCGCTTGCTCCGTGATGGTGTCGCTCTTCGTCTCGTTCTCGCTCGATCCGATGCTGTCGGCGGTCTGGGCCGATCCCGAGGTGGAGGGCAGCGGCCGCACCTGGGTCTCCCGCAAGCTGCAGATCTTCAACGACTGGCTGGATCGCCGCACCGCGACCTACAAGCGCATCGTCGCGTGGGCGCTGCGCCACCGCTTCGTCATGGTCCTGCTCGCGCTCGTCTCGTTCGTCGGCGCGCTGGCCATGCCCGCCATGGGCCTCGTCGGTGGCGCCTTCTTCCCGGCCCAGGACCGCGCCGAGTTCACCATCAAGCTCGAGACGCCGCCCGGATCCAACCTCGAGTACACCCGACTCAAGGCGCTCGAGGCCATCCGCACCGCGCGCGAGTGGCCCGAGGTCGCGTATACCTACACGACCATCGGCGGCCGCGGCGGCACGGTCGACGAGGCGTCCATCTACGTGCGCCTGAAGCCCAAGAAGGAGCGCACGCGCGGCCAGGACGAGATCGCCTATGGCATGCGCGCCCGCATGGGCCGCATCGCCGGCCTCACCGCGGCCATCAGCACCGGCGGCATGGGCGGCGGCAAGCAGATCCAGCTGCGCCTCACCGGCACCGACACCCAGGTGCTCAGCGACATCGCCGAGAAGGTCGCCGCCGAGGTGCGCCAGGTCCCCGGCGCCGTCGACGTGGGCCTGTCGACCAAGGGCCAGAAGCCGGAGCTCGAGGTCCAGCTCGACCGCGAGCTCGCCGGCACCCTCGGCATCACCGTCGGCCAGGTGGCGCAGTCGCTGCGCCCGGCCTTCGCCGGCATCGACGTCGGCGACTGGGTGGACCCGCGCGGCGACACCCGCGACGTCGTCGTCCGCCTGCACCCCGACGCGCGCACCACCCCCGACGACCTCGTGCGCCTGCCGATCACCGTGCCCGGCCAGGCCCAGCCCGTGCCGCTCGGCCAGATCGCCAAGGTCACGCAGCGCCTCGGCCCGGCCCAGATCCAGCACCACGACGGCGAGCGCGTCGTCACCGTCGGCGCCAACACCGAGGGCCGCCCGCTCGACGCCGTCGTCCGCGACATCGAGGCCCGCATGAAGACCGTGCCCTTCCCGCCGGGCTACGGCCTGAAGCAGGGCGGCGAGACGGAGAGCATGCGCGAGGTGGGCGGCCGCATCCTGACGGCGCTCGCCGTCGCGATTTTGCTCATGTATTTGATCCTCGTGATCCAGTTCAAATCGTTCCTGGATCCCATCCCCATCATGGCATCCCTGCCGCTCTCGCTCATCGGCGTGATGCTGGCGCTCTACTTCACGCACTCGACGCTCAACCTGATGAGCATGATCGGCGTCATCCTGCTCATGGGCATCGTGGCGAAGAACGCCATCCTGCTGATCGACTTCGCGAAGTGGGCCGAGGAGAGAGGCATGAGCCGGCGCGAGGCATTGGTCGAGGCGGGCGGCACGCGCCTGCGTCCCATCCTCATGACCAGCATCGCGATCATCGCCGGCATGATCCCCGTCGCCATCGGCAAGGGCGAGGGCGGCGATTTCCGCGCGCCGCTCGGCCGCGCCGTCATCGGCGGTGTCATCACCTCGACCGTGCTGACGCTGCTCGTGATCCCGACGTTCTATGACATCCTCGCAAGCTTCCGGGAGCGGATGCTGCGGCTGTTCGGCGGCGGGCGCTCCGGCAAGGGGCACGGCCACGGCCCGACGAAGGTGGTCGCCGCCTCCCAGAGCGACGCGCCGCCCGCCGAGACCGCCGCGCGCACCGCCCTCTGATCAGAGCGGGTACTTCTCGCCTGCCGCGAGCGGGAGCTCCTTCGTGAGGACCGCGCGCGCCGCCGTGTCGCCCGGCGCATACACGAGCACCTCCACCGCCGCGTCGAGTCGCGCCTCGGGCGAGGGCGCCGCCGCGAGACGCCTCCGCGCCGCCTCGAGGCCCCGGCGCATCCAGTCGGCGCGGACCTTCGGCCATTCGCGGTCGAAGACCTCGACCGGCGACCGGTCGAGGAGGCCGGGGAACGCGGCGTCCGGCCAGTCGAACGGGGCGTCGATGACGAGATCGGAGTACGAGCAGACGGTGTCGCTGCCATCGGACACGACCTCGTCGCGCGCGTAGTGCTCGATCGTGTCGTGGCGCGTGCCGAGCTGACCGTTCACGGACACGGGCGTGCTCTTGTGCTCGATGTGGGCGTCGTGGTGCACGAGGTGTGTGCGCTCCACCTCCTTGCAGTCCGCCCGGTAGGTGAAGCTGACGAAGTCCTGCCGCGTGGGCACCGGGTTCGGCGCGACGTTCTGCGACGAGCCCACCTGTCCCGCGCTCGGACGGACCGGCCACGGGGCGAGCAGCGCGGTCGGCGCGGGCGCGAGATCCGCGACGCGGTGCTGCTTCAAGAGGTCGCGCAGGACGGCGCGCGCCCACACGGCGCTCGCGCTCGTCGTCGCGTCGATGCTCCGGAGCTGGACCGAGCGCACCGCCTCGACGACCGCCGGCTTCGTCCCGAGCCGTTGGCGGATCTGCCGGCTGACCCGCACGGACTCCGGACCCGCGAGGCGTTCGAGGACGGACAGCGCGCCGCCCGCGCCGTTCCAGTCCTCGGCGGCGACGCGCGCGAGCGCCATCTGCTCGCAGGACGCGACGTCCGTGGGCTCGAGCGGCTGCTTCTCGAGCGAGAGCTGGAACACGAGCTCGCACGGCTGCTCCGCGCGCAGCTTCGCGAGGATCGCCGCGAAGGCGCGCTCGGCTTCGTCGCGCATCGGACGTCCGCCGCAGCCTTCGAAGCGCCCCGCGAGCCCGTTCGACCACCAGAAGGAAGGCAGCTGCCCGGCCTTCAGCCTGGCCATGTCCGCGTCACACAGACCGCGACGGTCCTTCTCCTCGGAGGACTGCACCACCGGCGCGGGCCTGCCGGTCTTCTGCCGCATCTCCTCGGCGACGAGGAGACAGCCGGCCTCTTCGAGGCGCGCGGCGAGCGCTTCGGTCGGTCCGGTGCGGGCGAGGTCCTCTTTCACGAGCGCGTCGCATCGCTCGAACACACGCTCGCGTACCGGGTCGCCGTCGCAGCCGGGGCTGCGCGCGAGCCAGGCGGCGGCGCGGAGCTTGGCGCCGTCGATGCGGGCGACGTCGCAGCGGCGCATGAGGTCGAACGCGGGTCGGAGGTCGCTCGGGCCGCCGCCGAAGGTCTGCCAGAAGTCCTCGGCGAGCTCGAACGGCACGCGGTCGGTGCACGCCTCGGCGGGCTCGCGACCCCCTCCCGGCGCGAGCGCCACGGCGCAGAGCTCCTCGAGACGGCGGTACAGCGGTGGCAGCTTGCTCGAGAGGGCGGCGCGGATCGTGCGGCCGCGCGTGAGCGACGTCATGACGCGATTCTGCGCGTCGTACGGCATCCGCTTGAACCGCCGGCGGATCTCGCTCAGGCGAAAGTCGAGCGTTGGGAGGCGCGGTGGCTCCGCGGTGTGGTCCATCGCGTCGAGCTCGTCGACGAGGAGCTCCATCTGGTGCCGGACGATGTCTTCGTCGCCGCCTGCGGCGCGCGCGAGCGACGCCGCGAGCACGACCGGAGCCAGGATCAGCGCGCGCATTCGGCGCGAGGGTACCACGGCTCCGGCGTCGGCGGCGACGTCCCGCTCGCCCCCGCTGTCGCATGCGGCGCCGGTCGGGTGTCATGTCGAGGGCGCCTGGCGCGAGACGTGAGGGTCAGTTCGAGCCGCCGCCCAGCCGCGCCACCATCTGTTCGAGGCTCGCGGGATTGCGCAAGGCATGCCGGTTGCGCACCGGGCGCCCGTTCACCGCGTCGCTGGCGGCGCGCTCCGAGCGCTTGCCGCTGTGCGTCGTCGGCAGGTCGTCCACCTGGTAGATGGCCGCAGGCACGTGAAACGGCCCGCACCGCGTCTTCAGCGTCTTCTTGATGGCGAGCTCGAGCGGGCGCTCCAGCACCGCGCCCGGCGCGAGCACCACGAACAGCAGGAGGCGCGTGCCGCCGAGCGCCTGCTCGTCGTGCTGCTCGATGGCCATCGCGGCCTTCACGTCGGGGACGTCCTGCAGCGCGCCGTAGATCTCGGCGGGTCCGATGCGCACGCCGCGGATGTTCAGGATGCCATCGCTCCGGCCGAGGATGCGGGCGGTGCCACGCTCCGTCAGGTCGACGAAGTCGCCGTGGGACCAGTGCGGCGGGTGGTCCGCGAAGTACGCGTCGAGGAAGCGCTTTCCGTCGGGGTCGCCGAACAGGCCCAGCGGGCGCGAGGGGAACGGGCGCACGCAGACGAGCTCGCCGCGGCCCGGGCGGCGCGCCTCGCCGTGCTCGTCGACGGCGCGCACGTCGTAGCCGAGGCTCACACACACGCTCTCGCCGCAATACACCGGCAGGTCGGGGTTGCCGAGCACGAAGCAGCCGACGATGTCGGTGCCGCCGGAGATGGACCAGACCGGCACCGGCTTCATGTGCGTCACGACCCAGTCGAACTGGCGGTCGTAGAGGATGGACCCGGTCGACATCACCGCGCGCAGGGCCGAGAGCTGGAAGCGCAGGCCCGGCTCGATGCCCGCCTCGTGGCAATACTGCAGGTACACGGGGCTCGTGCCGAACAGCGTGACGGCCTCGCGGTCGACCAGGCGCAGCAGCGCGTCGTCGTACGGGTGCGAGACGGAGCCGTCGTAGACGAGCACGTGCGCGCCCGCGGCGAGCCCCGACAGCAGCCAGTTCCACATCATCCAGCCGCAGGTGGTGTGGAAGAACAGCGTGTCGGCCTCGGACAGGTCGCAGTGGAGGCGGTGCTCCTTGACGTGCTCGATCAGCGTGCCGCCGGCGCCGTGCACGATGCACTTGGGCGCGCCGGTGGTGCCCGACGAGAAGAGGATGAACAGCGGGTGGTCGAACGGCAGGCGCGGCAACGCGAACGGCCCCGAGCCGGTCGCCAGCGACGACAGCGCGTGGTGCGTCCGGCCCGGCAGCGGTCCGTCGTCGAGCGTCACGACGTGCCGCACCGTCGGCAGCGCCCCGAGGACCGCGCTGATCGTGTCGGCCAGCGGCCGCGTCACGCCCTGGTACGGCCAGGACGTGTGCGTGAACAGGACCGTGGGCGCGAGCGGCGCGAACCGGCCCGTGACGCCCTCCACGCCCATGTCGGGCGCAGTCGAGGACCACGTCGCGCCGAGCCCCGTGGCGGCCAGGCAGGCGACGATCGTCTGCTCCGTGTTGCGCGCGATGGCGGCGACGCGGTCGCCGGGCCCGACGCCGAGCGCCGCGAGGCCGCGCGCCGTCGCCGCCACCTGCGCCCGCAGCTCGCCGCGCGTCAGCGTCACGCGCCGCCCCGCCTCGTCGATCGCGGTCACCGCCGGCGCGTCGTCGGCGCCCGGCGCCAGCAGGTTCTCGGCGTAGTTGAGGCGCAGCCCGGGGAAGAAGCGCGCCGTCGCCACCTCCGACCCGAGGATCGCCGGCGCCGCCTCACCCTCGGCCACGAGCCCGGCCCACTCGAGGAAGAGCGACCAGAAGCGCGGCCCCTCCTCGACCGAAAAACGGAACAAGGTCGCGTAGTCGGGGAAGGCGCGCCCCGTCCGCTCGGCGCAGTGGCGCGTGAACGCCGCCATCTGCGTGCGTCCGGCGAGGTCGGGCGCGTGCAGCATCATCGGATGGCCCGCCACAGGAACCACGCCGAGACGACGGCCACGACGCCGCCGGCGAGGACCTTGAGCACGCGGACGCGCCGCTCGAAGGGGCTCGGCGGCAGCGGCGGCGGCTCGGCCTGCGGGACGAGCCGCAGGTCGTTCAGGCCGCTCGCCGGGTTCTGCCACACGCCGGCCCCCGAGCCGGGCGACGACGCCTGCGGCGGCATCGTGATGCCCACCGCCTCGGCCAGCGCGAGGCGCATGTGGCCCGCGCTGGGCGGGCGGTCCGCCGGATCGGGCTGCAGCGCGGCGTCGAGCAGCGCCTCGAGCCGCTCGTATGCGTCGAGGTCCGGCGCGACGACGCGCAGCTTCGCCGGCGGCTCGTCGAGGTGCGCGAGCCGGAAGCGCGCCGCCTGGGCCATGCCCGCGTTCGCGTCCGCCACCGGATACGGCAGCTGCCCCGTCACCATCCGGAACAGCAGCGCCGCCGCGCTGTACAGGTCGGCGCGGTAGTCGAGCCGCTCGCCGCGCAGCTGCTCCGGGGCCATGTAGCTGACCGTGCCGGCGACGACGCGCACCTCGCCGGTGACGTCGAGCGCGTCGACGCCCTTGCCGAAGAGCCGCGCGAAGCCGAAGTCGACGATCTTCGCGTGGTCGCGCAGCCCGGCGCCGGCGACGACGAACACGTTCTCCGGCTTGAGGTCGCGGTGCACGACGCCCGCGGTGTGCGCGGCTTCGAGGCCCGCCAGGATCCCGTCGGCGATGTGCGCCGCCCGCTGCACCGGCAGGCGGTGCTCCCGCTGCAGGAGCCCGAGCAGACTCTCGCCCTGCAGCAGCTCCATCACGAGGTACGACTGCCCGTCGGGCATCGTCGCGAAGTCGGAGACCCCCACGAGGTGCGGGCTCGACAGCCCGCCCGCCAGCAGCGCCTCGCGCTTGAAGCGCGCCACCTGGTCCGTCGGCGTCTCCGGTTTCAGCAGCTTGATCGCCACCTCGCGGAACTCGAGCCGCCGGTCGCGCGCCCGGTACACGTCGCCGACGGCGCCGCTCTCGAGCAGCCCGACGAGCTCGTATCGCGCGTCCAGCACCTCGCCGACGCGCGTTTCGGGGTCGCGGAGGATTCCCACGATGCGCATCCTGCCTGCTCTCACCCCGAGCAACAACCACCAACCACGCCCCGCGCTCGTGCACGGGGCGCGGTCACGCGCACGAACCCGTTCGTGATCGCCACGCCCACACGGCGATCCTTTGCAGCCCCCGACCGCCCGGGTATCCTCCGCGGTCTCGAAAAAGCGCGGAGCGCCCCATGTCCCGGTACGAACCGTCCGTCATCGAACCCAAGTGGCAGGCCTTCTGGGACGCCCACGAGACCTTCAAGGTCGTCGAAGACACGTCCAGGCCCAAGTTCTACTGCCTGGACATGTTCCCCTACCCCTCGGGCGCCGGCCTGCACGTCGGCCACCCCGAGGGCTACACCGCCACCGACATCCTGTGCCGCTACAAGCGCACGCGCGGCTTCAACGTGCTGCACCCGATGGGTTGGGACGCGTTCGGCCTGCCCGCTGAGCAGTACGCGCTCGACACCGGCACCCACCCGGCGATCACGACCGCGCGCAACGTGGCCACGTTCAAGCGCCAGATCAAGGCGCTGGGCTTCAGCTACGACTGGACGCGCGAGGTCAACACCACCGATCCCGGCTACTACAAGTGGACGCAGTGGATCTTCGTCCAGCTCTACAAGAAGGGCCTGGCATACATCGCCGAGGTGCCGGTCAACTGGTGCCCGGCGCTCGGCACGGTGCTCGCCAACGAAGAGGTGATCGACGGCAAGAGCGAGCGCGGCGGCCACCCCGTCTATCGCAAGCCGATGAAGCAGTGGATGCTGCGCATCACCGCCTACGCCGACCGGCTGCTCGAGGACCTCGAGGGCCTCGACTGGTCCGAAGGCATCAAGGAGATGCAGCGCAACTGGATCGGCCGGTCCTTCGGCGCCGAGGTCGACTTCCGGGTCGACGGCCACGACGCGGCGATCACCGTGTTCACGACGCGCCCCGACACGCTGTTCGGCGCCACGTACATGGTGCTGGCGCCCGAGCACGCGCTCGTCGACCGCATCACGACCGCCGCGCAGAAGCAGGCGGTGGCCGCCTACCGTGACCGCACCGCGACCAAGAGCGACCTCGAGCGCACCGAGCTCGCCAAGGAGAAGTCCGGCGAGTTCACCGGCGCGTATGCCATCAACCCGGTGAACGGCGAGCGCGTCCCGGTGTGGATCGCCGACTACGTGCTCGCCAGCTACGGCACGGGCGCCATCATGGCCGTCCCCGGCCACGACGAGCGCGACTGGGAGTTCGCGACGAAGTACGACCTGCCGATCGTCGAGGTCGTGCAGGGCGGCGACGTCCAGAAGGCGGCCTACACCGGCGACGGCCTGCACGTGAACAGCGGCCTCATCGACGGCCTCGACGTCCCCGAGGGCAAGAAGAAGATCACCGGGTGGCTCGAGGCGCAGGGCATCGGCAAGGGCACGGTGAACTACCGCCTGCGCGACTGGCTCTTCTCGCGCCAGCGCTACTGGGGCGAGCCGTTCCCCGTCATCCACGCGGAGGATGGCGAGATCGTGCTGGTCGAGGACCTGCCCGTGCTGCTCCCCGACGTCGAGAGCTACAAGCCCTCCGGCACCGGCGAGAGCCCGCTGTCGACCATCCCCGACTGGGTGGACGTCACGCTCCCCGACGGCCGCAGGGGACGCCGCGAGACGAACACGATGCCGCAGTGGGCCGGCTCCTGCTGGTACTACCTGCGCTACATCGACCCGCAGAACACCGAGCGCGCCTGGGACCTCGAACGTGAACGCTACTGGATGCCCGTCGACCTGTACGTCGGCGGCGCCGAGCACGCGGTGCTCCATCTGTTGTACGCCCGCTTCTGGCACAAGGTGCTCTTCGACCTGGGCTTCGTCAGCACGAAGGAGCCGTTCCAGAAGCTCGTCAACCAGGGGATGATCCTCGGCGAGGACAACCAGAAGATGTCCAAGTCGCGGGGCAACGTCATCAACCCCGACGACGTCGTGAAGCGCTACGGCGCCGACTCCATGCGTCTTTACGAGATGTTCATGGGTCCGCTCGAAGCCACCAAGCCGTGGCAGACGAACGGCGTCGAGGGCGTCCGCCGCTTCCTCGACCGCGTCTGGCGTCTGTTCGTCGACGAAGAGACCGATGCCAGCACGATCGACGACACGACCCCGGACGACGAGACGCAGCGCGCGCTGCACAAGCTCGTGAAGAAGGTCGGCGACGACCTCGAGCACATGCGCTTCAACACGGCCATCGCCGCGATGATGGAGTTCGTGAACTTCCTCACGCCGCGCAAGGCCCGGCCGCGCGCGGTGCTCGAGGTGTTCGCGCAGCTCGTGGCGCCGTTCGCGCCGCACCTCGGCGAGGAGGTGTGGTCGCGCCTGGGGCACGGCACCTCGATCGCGTACGTGCCGTGGCCGACCTACGATGAGGCGCTGACGAAGGACGCGAGCGTCACCTACGCGGTCCAGGTCAACGGCAAGCTGCGCGGTCAGATCGAGGCGCCGGTCGAGGCCACGCAGGCGCAGGTCTCCGAGATGGCCCGCGCCCACGAGAACGTCCAGCGCTTCCTCGAAGGCAAGCCCATCCGCCGCGAGATCTTCGTGGCCGGCCGCATGATCAACCTCGTCGTCTGACGTCCGCACCTGCCCTGTCACCGTGGCATCCGCCGACACGCCCGGTGACACCCGCGGCGGAGCAACGCCGTGCGGAAGGGGCGGGCGTGGCATGGTTCATGATCCGGCGCGCTCTGGGAGGCACGATGGAGATCTTCGAGCTGCTGCTGGAGGCATTCTCGTCGCGCTGGGGCTTCCTGGTGCTGGTCGCGCTGCTCTTGATGCTCTGGATGGCGACGAACGTCGGCGGCTTCGCCGTGTTGCTCGCGGGCGGCGGGGTGGCCGTCGCGTACGGCGGGGTTCGGAACTTCCGGGGCAGTCGGCGCCGCCTCGACGACCGGGTGCTGCTCGCCATGCTCCTCGGCATCGGGGCCGCGCTCCTCGTCGCCGGGGGCTGGGTGGCGAGCGGCTGACGGCGCACGCATTGCAGCGATCCGCGGCATGGCCGACGCGGACTTCGAGGTGGTGGTGGTGGGCGGCGGGCCGGCGGGGCTCTCCGCCGCGCTCTGGCTCGGGCGGTATCGGCGGCGCGTGCGCGTCTACGACACCGGGGCGCCGCGGAACGCCGCGTCGCGGGCCGTGCACGGGTTCCCAGGGCTGCCGGACCTGCCGCCCGACGAGTTCCACACCCGGCTGCGGGCGCAGGCGTGCGGCGTCGGCGCCGAGCTCGTCGAGGCGGCGGTGCGACGCGTCGAGGGCGGCAAGGACGCGTTCCGGGTCGTCACGGACGAAGGGACGGTCACGGCGCGACGCCTCCTGCTCGCCTACGGCCGGCGCGACGAGATCCCCGACGTCCCGGGCCTGGCGGCGCTCTACGGCCGCTTCGCGCACCACTGTCCCGACTGCGACGGCCCCGAGATCGCCGGCACGCGCGTCGCCATGCTCGGCCACGACCGCGAAGCCGCGCGCATGGCGCTCGTCCTGCTCAACTGGGCGAAGTCGGTCGTGCTGCTGAGCAACGGCAAGGCGCCGGACCTCGGCGACGACGGCGAGGGCGTCCTGCGGCGCTACGGGGTGCGCATCTGCCGCGAACGGGTGGCCCGCGTCGAGGCGCCGGCGGGCACCGCCGTCCGCGTCCACTTCGACGGCGCCGACCCCCTCGAGCTCGACGCGGTCTTCTTCCACCAGGGTACGCGGCCCTCGTGCGACCTCGCCGAGCAGCTCGGCTGCGACCGCGACGCGCTCGGCCACGTGCCGGTGAACCGCGCGCGGCAGACCTCGGTGGACGGCGTCTTCGCGGCGGGCGACATCACCGGCGTCCCCTACCTCGTCATCAACGCCGCGGCGGAGGGCGTGCACGCCGCGCTCGGCATCCACCGCTCGCTGCTGCCGCCGGAGTGCGAGCTGTAGCGCCGGCCCGCGAACTTGGATCATCCGGTCCGCATCTGCGGACAACGAGTCTGCAGGTTGGACCACCGCCGCGCAGGTTGCGATCTTGTCAATCCAAGAGCGGATCGGATCTTCGAGCGTTGAAAAAGCGTCGCAGAAACAAGGAATTGCAGCGGGCGAGTTCGGACGTCGGGCCCGCAGCCTCCGACGTCGCCCGAGCCCCTCGTGACCGTGGCGCCGGACCTTCGGGCGCTCGCGGCCTCCGGCGCCCGCAAAACGTAGTCTGATCAACGATGTTCCAAGTTGGCCGGCCGATGTTCCAAGTTGGCGGGCCGATGTTCCAACTGGACGCACCGGTTTCACCCCCCTTGACGCGCGCCGCTTGCGGCGCGTCTCCTCGGGCGAACGGTGGTGGAGGGGGCGGTGCGCAGGCTGATCGCGGGGGGAGTCGCGGTGTGGGCGGCGACGGCGGCGGCCGACGAGATCGGCATCAACACGCACGTCGCGCCCGACGACGTGTACGCCGCGGCGGCGGACCTCGGCGTGGGCTGGGTGCGCATCGACGCCAACTGGCTGCAGCACGAGCCGGCGCCCGGGCGGTACGACTGGGGCGCGCTCGACCAGGTCGTCGCCGCGGCCCGCGGGCGCGGCCTGCGCGTCTTCATGACGATCGCGTACACCCCGCCGTGGGCCTCCGAAGGCGACGGCGACGGCGCGCCCCAGAACGACGTGCCGCGGCCCGGCACCTATGAGGCGTTCGTCGAGGCGACCGTGCGCCGCTACCGCGACGACGTCACCCACTACGGCCTGTGGAACGAGCCCAACCTCGAGCAGTTCTGGGCCGGCAGCGTCGAGACCTACGTCGACCGCGTCGTCTTGCCGGGCGCCGCCGCCGTCCGCCGCGCCTGCCCGGCGTGCGTCGTCCTCGGGCCGGACCTCGCCGGCCTCAACGGGTGGCAGGGCTGGCTGCGCACCACGCTGCAGCGCGCCCCCGACGCCTTCGACATCGTCACCCATCACACCTACGCGAAGGCCCAGTCGGTGCGCGCGCAGTGGCTCTGCGACGACCTCGCCCATGCCATCGACATCGGCCCCGACGCCGTGTGTCTGTACAAGCCGGGGCTGCGCCAGATCCTCGACGACGCGGGCTTCGACGGCGAGGTGTGGCTGACCGAGACCGGCTACCAGGCCGATCCGTGGGACGACGCGGCCGAGCAGCGCAAGCAGACGGCGCAGTACCGCGAGATCCTGCGCCTGCAGCTCGAGAAGCCGTGGTGGACGAACACGTTCTTCTACGAGATCCTCGACTGCCGTCCCATCCAGCCGGACTGCCCCATCGATGGCTTCGGGATCACGCGGCGCGTCGCCGGGCCCGACGACACGTGGCAGGACAACTTCTTCCTGAAGCCGGCGTATGTGTTCCTGCGGGAGGAGCTGCGGACGAACCCGGCGTGGCGCGCCCCCGACGACCGGCCGCGGCTCGAGGTGCCCTCCCGCGCCGACGGGCGGCCCGACGGCGATCTGTCGGACTGGGCCGGCGGCGGCTGCGTGGAGCTCGATCGCTACGAGAGCGCGGGCGGCATGCGCGACGGCGCGCAGGACCTCGGGGCGCGCGTCTGCGCCGCGTGGGCGCCGGGCGCGCTGTGGCTCGCGGCGGACGTCGGCGACGACCGGCACGACAACGACCGGCCCGAGGACGCGCTGTGGCAGGCGGACTCGCTGCAGCTCGCGCTCGACGCGGACGGCGACGGCGCGCCGGGGCAGGGCTACGACGACGACGACCGCGAGGTGGCGGTGGCGCTGGTCGGCGACGCGACGCGGGTCTTCGCGCACCACGGGGCGCTCGCCGGGGCCGAGGCGGTGGTCCGGCGCGCCGGGGCGCGCACGCGCTACGAGGTGCGGGTGCCGCTGGCGGGGCTCGCG
This sequence comes from Myxococcota bacterium, assembly GCA_963169045.1. Lineage (GTDB taxonomy): Bacteria > Myxococcota_A > Bradymonadia > UBA7976 > UBA1532 > CAUJDF01. The sequence goes on along the minus strand of CAUJDF010000024.1, from coordinate 52,719 downwards.
CCGGGCCGCACGCTGCGCGCGTCGTTCCTCGTCAACGACGCCGACGGCGCGGGGCGCGAGGGCTTCCTCGAGTGGACGCCGGGCATCGGCCGCGAGAAGGCGCCGGCGCGGTTCGGCGCGCTCGTGCTCGGCGACGCGCCGGCGCCGCCACCGCCCGACGGCGGCGTCGCGCCGCCCGAGGACGCCGCAGCGCCGCCGGCCGACGCGGCCCCACTGGCGGACGCGGCGCCGGCGCCCGCGGACGCCGCCCTCAACGACGCGGAAACGGCCACCGACGCCGCCCCCACCGACGCCGCCCCCACCGACGCCTCCCCGTCCGACGCCACCCCACCCGACGGCGGCGCGGGCCGGCGCGTCGACGGCGGCGGCGCGCCTCACGGCGGAGGCGGCGAGGGCGGCGGCGGCTGCGCGACCGCCGGTGGCCGCGGCGCGCCGCTGCTCCTCGCCCTCCTCGCCCTCCGCCGGAGACGCCGCCGCTGACGTTCGACGGGACGCGCGCGACCTTTTTCGCGCGCGGGCGGACGGACGACGCCCGCCCCGGGGCGGCGGAATCCGTGCAGGCGCTGGACGGGACGCGTACAGTGGGGGTTGGATTTTCCGGTCCGGAGGCCCCATGCAGATCGCAGCCCAGAAGGTCGTCACCATCGAGTACACGCTGACCGACGGCCAGGGCGAAGTGCTCGACTCGTCGCGCGGCGGCGAGCCGCTGTCCTACATCCACGGCACGGGGAGCATCATCCCCGGCCTCGAGTCGGCGCTGCTGGGCAAGAGCGCCGGCGACGAGCTGCAGGTCCAGGTCCCCGCGGCGGACGCCTACGGTCAGCGCGACGATGCGCTCATCCAGGCCGTCCCGCGCCGCATGTTCCCCGCCGGCCAGGTCGAGGTCGGCATGCAGTTCCAGGCGCAGGGCCCCGGCGGCGCGCGCGTGGTCACCGTCGTCGCCGTCGACGAGGCCCACGTCACCATCGACGCCAACCACCCGCTCGCCGGCGTCGACCTGTCCTTCGATGTGAAGGTGGTCGGCGTACGCGACGCGACGAACGACGAGCTGTCCCACGGCCACGTCCACGGTCCGGGCGGCCACCACCACCACTGACCGCCCTCGCGGGACGCTCGACATCGCGGCGGCGCCGGCCTACGCTCCGCCCCCTCGAGACGTTCCGCGAGGTATCCGATGCGCATCCGCCACGCCCTGCTGGCCTTCGCGGCCGGCGCCTGCGCCGTGGGCCAGGCGTCCGCCGAAGAAGGCATGTGGACGTTCAACCGCTTCCCCGCCGAGCAGGTCCAGAAGGCCTACGGCTTCAAGCCCGACCAGAAGTGGCTCGACGGCGTCCGCCAGGCCTCGGTCCGGCTGGCGCAGGGCTGCTCCGGCAGCTTCGTGTCGCCGCAGGGCCTGGTGATGACGAACCATCACTGCGTCCACGAGTGTGTCGAGCAGCTGTCGACGCCCAAGAAGGACCTCGTCGAAGGCGGGTTCTGGGCGAAGACACAGAAGGACGAGACGACGTGCCCCGACCTCGAGGTGAACAACCTCGTGGCGATCACCGACGTCACCGCGCGCGTCCAGAAGGCCATGGAGGGCAAGTCCGACCAGGCCGCCAACGAGGCGCGCAAGGCCGAGATGTCGAAGATCGAGAAGGAGTGCGCCACGGGCGACGACGTGCGCTGCGACGTGGTCTCGCTCTACAACGGCGGCATCTACGACCTCTACAAGTACCGCCGCTACCAGGACGTGCGGCTGGTCTTCGCGCCCGAGCTGGGCATCGCGTTCTTCGGCGGCGATCCCGACAACTTCATGTTCCCGCGGTTCACGCTCGACGCGGCGTTCCTGCGCGTCTACGAGAACGGCGCGCCCGCGAAGATCGAGCACTACTTCCCGTGGTCGCCGGCGGGCACGAAGGAGGGCGAGCTCACCTTCGTCAGCGGGCACCCCGGCTCGACGAGCCGCCTGCAGACCGTCGCCGAGATCGAGTCCTGGCGCGACTTCGGCCTCGTGCCGCGGCTGCTCTACCTCGCCGAGATCCGCGGCGCGCTCACCGAGTACGCGAAGCGCGGCAAGGAGCAGGAGCGCCACTCCAAGGGCATGCTCTTCGGCGTCGAGAACGCGTTGAAGGCGTTCCGCGGCGAGGCGCATGCCCTCTTCCAGCCCGGCCTGATGGCGCAGAAGCGCGCGCAGGAGAAGACGCTGCGCGACCGCGTGATGGGCGACAAGGCGATGGCGACGCAGTACGGCGGCGCCTGGGAGGCCGTCGCGAAGGCGCAGGCGCTCTGGCGGCAGTACCAGAAGCGCTACACGATGCTCGAGTCGCGACGCGGCTTCAGCAGCGATCTGTACGACCAGGCGCGCACGCTGGTCCGCGCGTCAGCGGAGCTGGCGAAGCCCAACGAGCAGCGACTGCGCGAGTACAACGACGCCAACCTGCCCGCGCTGAAGCAGGGTCTGTTCAGCGCTGCGCCCATCTACGACGAGTTCGAGATCTTCCGCCTGAGCTGGTCGCTGACGAAGCTGCGCGAGGCGCTCGGGCCCGACGACCCCTTCGTCAAGCAGGTGCTCGGCAAGGAGTCGCCCGAGCAGCTCGCCGTGCGGGTCGTGAAGGGATCGAAGCTGAAGGATCCCAAGGTCCGCCGGCAGCTGTTCGAGGGCGGTGCGGCGGCGATCGAGGCCAGCCGCGATCCCATGATCCAGCTGGCGAAGCTCGTCGATCCCGAGGCGCGCGCCATCCGCAAGAAGATGGAGGACGAGGTCGAGGCGCCGGTGAAGCGCGCCCACGAACAGATCGCGAAGGCACGCTTCGCGGTCGAGGGCACGAACAGCTACCCCGACGCCACCTTCACGCTGCGTCTTTCGTACGGGTCGGTGAAGGGCTGGGAGGAGGAGGGCAAGCCGGTGCCGCCCTACACCACCTTCGCCGGCGCGTACGAGCGTCACACCGGCGCCGAGCCGTTCGCGCTGCCGAAGAGCTGGCTCGACGCGAAGTCGAAGGTCGACCTCGCGACGCCGATGAACTTCGTGACGACGAACGACATCATCGGCGGCAACTCCGGGTCGCCGGTGATCAACCGCGACGCGCAGATCGTCGGCCTCATCTTCGACGGCAACATCCACTCGCTCGGCGGCGACTACGGCTTCGACGCGAAGCTGAACCGGTCCGTCGCGGTCGACAGCCGCGCCATCGCGCACGCGCTCGAGAAGGTGTATGGGGCCGACCGACTCGCGCAGGAGCTGCGCGGCGGCAAGTGACCCGCACCGGAGCAGCGCTGCTCCTGGGCGCAGGGGCGTTGCCGCACCCTCTCAGAACGTCCCCGAGAACGCCGGCCCCCACGCCACCGCGTCGCCGTCGCTGAACGGCGCCACCGCGAAGCCGGAAAGACCGGCGCGGCGCCGGTGAGCGGGGCTGTCGACGATGCGCCGCCCCTCGAAGACGCCCACGACGACCCCGAGCGCCGCGCCGGAGACGATGCCGATGGCGCCGGCGAACGGGACGGTCTCCCAGTCCTCCGACTCGATGGCGATGGCGGTGCCGGCGAGGCCGCCGGCGGCGAGGCCGAAGAGCGCGCCGTACAGGGTGTCGCGCAGGACGAGGTTGCCGACGCCGGGGCGGTCGTCGGCGACGTCGACGATGCCGAGCACGAGGCCGGAGACACCGCCGACGAGCGCGCCGCCGAGGACGGCGTACGCCACGGCCTTCGTGTCCTCGGCGCCCCCTTCGTCGGAGCCGCGGGCGATGAGGTAGCCGGCGCCGAGGCCGACGAGCGCGCCCGTCCCGAACCCGCGGAAGCCGTAGGAGAAGACCGATGGCGACTCGTCGGGGTCGGGGCCGAAGAGTCCGCCGGCGAGGGCGGGCGAGGCGGTGAACAGCGACACGAGGGCGACGGCGGTGCGGCGCATCGGGGGGCTCCTTTTCGATGAGGGTCGGGAGCGGACGAGAGCAAGGAGCGGGCCACGCCGCATCGGGGATCGCCGGAAGTCGCTTTGCGTCCGTGGCGCCGTTTCCCGTATAAATCCGCCCCGATGACCGTCCCCAACGTAGACTTCGGCGACTACCTCCGCGGCGACGCGGCGGCGAGGGCGAGCTTCGTCCGGACCCTCGGCGCCGGCCTCGAACGCTTCGGCTTCGTCAACGTCACCGGCCATGGCATCGACGACGAGCTCCTCGCGCGCGCCTACCGCGTCGCCGAGCGCCTCTTCGCGCTGCCGGCGGCCGACAAGCTCGCCTGCGAGGACCCCGCCTCGGGGCGCCAGCGCGGCTACACGCCGTTCGGCCAGGAGAAGGCGAAGGGCTACGGCGCACCCGACCTCAAGGAGTTCTGGCAGGTCGGCCGCGAGCTGCCGCCGGAGATGGCGCCCAACGTCTTCCCCAAGGCGCTGCCCGAGGTGGGCGAGGCCTTCCTGGCGCTCTACTTCGCGCAGGAGCGGTTCGCGCTCGGACTGCTCGACGCCGTCGGCGAGTATCTCGGCCTGCCGCGCGACTTCTTCCGCGACCTCGCGCGCAACGGCGACAGCATCTTGCGCGTGATCCACTACCCCGACGTGCCGGGCGGCGTGCCCGAGGGCGCGGTGCGGGCGGCGGCGCACGAAGACATCAACCTCATGACGGTGCTGCCGGCCTCGACGCGCCCCGGCCTCGAGCTGCTGACGCGCGAGGGCGAGTGGCTCGCCGTGACGCCCCCGCCGGGCGCGATGGTGTGCGACACCGGCGATATGATGGCCCACGTCACGTCGGGTCGGCTGCCGGCGACGACCCACCGCGTCGTCAACCCGGGCCGGACGGACGGCGGACGCTACTCGATGCCGTTCTTCCTGCACCCGCGACCGGATGCGCTGCTCACCCCCGTCACGGCGGGCTTCGGCCAGCCCGTCCGCGCACGCGACCTGCTCAACCGCCGCCTGCGCGAGATCGGCGTCCTGAGCTGACACTCGCCGGCCGCGCCGGCCCGATCCGTCCCCCCCAGGGTCGCCCACGCCCCCCCCATTGGGGATTCCCGTCGTTCCGCCGTCGAGCGGTGCATGGGAGGAGTGTGAGATGGGGAGCAATCTGTTCGCGCTGCTGATCGGCATCGACGACTATGGCGCCTACGATCGTTCGGCGGGGTTCGCCCCGGGCACCAGCGACCTGCGCGGCGCGGTGAACGACGTGCGCCTGTACTGGCGGACGTTCCAGAACCTCGGCATCCCGCCGCGCAACGTGCGCGTGCTCACCACGCCGCGCCTCGACGCGCACGACCTCGGCGCCCCCTCGGCGGTGACGTGCGGGGAGGCCTCGCGCGCGGCCATCGAGAACGGCCTCGACTGGCTGCGGGACGTCGTGCGGCATGACCGCGGCGCGCGCGGCATCGTCACGTTCTGCGGCCACGGCGACACCGATCCGCGCGGCCTCTTGCTGTGCCCGTCGGACGTGGAGCGCGGCCTGTCGATGGCGATCCCGTTCGGCGACGTGGCGGCGCGGCTCGACGATCGCCGGCCCGGCACGGACATCACGCTGTTCCTCGACGCGTGCCATGCCGCCGCCGGCGCGATGGGTCGGTCCGACGTGCGCGCCCGCTCCCTGCGCGGCGCCGGCAACGTGAGCCACGTGGAGCGGCGCCTGATGCGTCCCGAGGACGTGGTGCTCGCGGCCTCCGGTCCGGACGAGCCGAGCTACGAGTATCTGTTGCACGGCGCGTGGCAGGGCGCGTTCACGTGGGCGGTCACCTCGCTGATGGACCGCTGGGGTGTGTCGCCGAACGGGCCGTACTTCGGGCTGACGTACCGCGAGCTGATGCAACGCGCGCGGCGTGTGTTGTCGAACCTCGCCGTGGAGCAGCGGCCGATCTACGCCGGGCCCGCCGAGGAGGCGCAGAACCTCGTGCTGGGCGGCCGGGCGGCCGAGCCGAAGGCGGAGCGGCCGGAGCAAGGCATGGTGCGCGAGGTCCCGCCCGACATGGAAGGCTACATCCTCAAGAACCAGAGCGGTACGAGCATCGGGTTCATCGACGTCAACACGTCGACCATCAAATGGAACTGGACCTCGTCGTCGGCCGCCTTCCCGAGCTACTTCACACTGACCGCAGCGGGCACGAAGCCCTCGAGCACACCGTTCGTGGTGACGACGACACACGAGAACTTCCCGTGGTCGAGCGGGAGCTACTCGCTGAACGGCGTGCAGTATCAGATCAAGCAGAATGGCAACATCGTGGGATACATGAAGCTGACCAGCAGCGCACTCGTCTGGTACAAGATCGCGAGCGGCTCCCAATTCGCCGTCGCCGACATGGAGTTCGCACCCAACACCGACACGTCGACGAAGACGCTCTACATGGTGGCCGACGAGCTCCTCTGACCTCTCCTCCCTCAGAAGGGCCGCGCCAGGCGGAAGCCGACGACGAGGTACCGCTGTGCCTTGAGCTGGCCGAAGCGACCCGCCGCTCTTGCCATCAGAATGGTGCCTCCCCAGCCCCCTCCCCGTACGCTCACAAAGTCGACGTCGGCGGCATCGCCGATCACGACCCGTCCGCCATCGAGGCGAGGTCCCTGCCGCCGATACTCGTTCGCGCAGAGCGTGCGGGCGTTTCCGGCCATGCCCCTGACGCCGTACGGGCTCACGTCCGTCGTCAGCGCCTCGACCGGAACGCGCGACGGCGGCGTCTCGCTGCCATTGATGACACAGGCCCAGGTGGACTCGGCCTGATCGCCCCACGGCAGGTGGCGACCGTCGACGCCCCGTGCCGCCTTCTCCCACTCGAGCTCGTGTGGCAGTCGCCACGGCAATCGCTGGGCCGCGGCGAGGCGGCGACAGTACGCCGTCGCCGCGCTCCAGGTCACACGGACGACGGGCCACGCGCCGACCCTGGACGCCCCCTCGGCGAGCGCGAACCGCCCCGCCGCGTCCCGCCGGAGCGGTAGGGCTTCGTCCCCGGGCACGAGGCCATCGAGCCCCTCCGTACGGCCCTCATCGACGAGCGCGTTGAGGAACTCGAAGTACTCGACGTTGGTGACCGGGTGCCGCCGCATGACGAACGCATCCGCCCAGACCCGCTGACGGGGCAGTCCATCGATCGCGAGCGGATCGCCGCCGCTCCAGAACCACCCCGACGGCACGTACACGTCGTCCGCGCCGAGCTCGCCCTCACGCGGCAGCCGGATCGGCACGCGCACGCCGTCGGGATCGGCGCCGTCCCAGTGGGTCTCGCGCTCGATGAGCACCGGGTAGTCGACGGTGGCGTGGCCGGGCGCCGACAGCCGCAACAGATAGCTGCCGCGCGCCAGCGGCACGCGGTCGAGCGGCGTGACGCCCAGCACGCCCGCAGGCTCCGGCACGAGGCGGCGGTCGCGCAGCTCGAAGCGGAACAGCTCGACGCGCGCGCCCGGCGGATCGGTGACGAGGCTCACCGCGCCGTCGCCGGCGAGGAAGGACGCGTGGCGGCCGTCGTCGTGCGCGCGCAGGAGCGCCTCCCAGTGAGGCGCGCCGTGGGCGTCGCGCAGGGCCTCCGCCTCGCCGAGCCGGCGGCGGTAGAGCTCGGCCAGCAGCGTGCGGGCCTCGGGCAGGTCGGGCTCGATGCCGAGGGCGTCGCGCAGGCGCTGCTCCTGCTCGGCCTCGCGGCGGCGGAGCTCGCGCGCCTTCGCCGCGGCCTCGTCCTCGAGGCGCCAGCCGGGCAGCTTGTCGGCGGCGGGGGCGTGCTCCGGGAGCGGGCCGAGGATCGCGCCGGCGCGGGCGCGCAGATCCGCGGCGGAGGCGCGCAGCGCGGCCAGCGACGGCTCCATTGCGCGCGCCTCGGCGACGACGGCGAGCGCCCGCTCGCGCTTGCGGGCGCCGTCGAGCCACGCGCCAACGGCCTGCGAGAGCTCGCCGGCGTCGGCGAAGCGCCGCTCCGGCTCGAGGGCCATCGCGCGCCGGCAGATGTCGGCGAGCTCGGGCGGCGGTTCGGGCACGTGCGGCGGCAGCACGGCCTCGATCGCCGGCGGCTCCGTCCAGCTCGCGAGGCGATCCGGCGTCGCCGGCCCCAGGCGCGGCGGCCGCCCGGTCAGCAGGTGGTAGAGCGCGGCCCCGAGGGCGTACACGTCGCTGCGCGGGCCGATGGCGGGGACATCGCCGCGCGCCTGCTCCGGCGGCATGTAGGCGGGCGTGCCCATCACCCGGCCGGGGCGCGTCTCGAGCAGGTCGCCGTCGATGCGCGGTCCCGAGAACACGGGCTCGGCCGGGTCGCCGACGGCCTTGGCGAGGCCCCAGTCCATGACGAAGACCTGCCCGAACTCGCCGACCATGATGTTCTGCGGCTTGAGGTCGCGGTGGACGACGCCGCGGCTGTGCGCGTAGGCGACCGCCTCGCAGGCGCGGCGGTAGGCGTCGATGAGGCGGCGGAACGTCCAGCCGTCGGCGGTGGACACCCAGGCGCGGCGGCTGGCGAGCGCGTGCAGCTTCTCGGCGACGCTCGAGAGCGTGCGGCCGCGCACCTCCTTCATCGTGAACCAGAGACGACCGTCGGACGTGTCTCCGACGTCGTGCACCGCGACGATGCCCGGGTGCTGGAGCTGCGCGGTGATCTGGGCCTCCTGTAGGAAGCGAGCGCGCTCGTTCTCCTGCGCACCGGGCAGGACGAGCTTCATCGCCAGCGTGCGATGCAGCCGACGGTCGCGGACGCGCCGCACCTCGCCCATGCCGCCGCGCCCCACCGAGCCCAGGTCCTCGTATCGTTCGGCGAGCTCGGACACGGGCGGCGCGCCGCCGTCGGGCTCGAGGATGGGCGGCGGCGCGCCCGTCCCCGGCGGCGGCAGCACGCTGACCCGCAGCGACTCGGTCACCAGCCCCGTGCCGCCGCCGTACACGACCGACTCGACGGTACGCCGCACGAAGGCCCTGATCGCTTCGACGCACCCCGGCTCGAGGCCGTATGACCGCGCCAGGCGCGCCAGCTCCTGCTCGTCCATGGGTTCCTCCCGCGGCGCGAATGTATCACGGGCGCCGGCGGGGACCGTGAACGCCTCAGCGGCGGCACTCGCAGAGGACGACGCAGCTCTCGCCGTCGAAGCTGACGCAGAAGCCGGGATCGCAGGCGACCTCGCCGGTGAACGTCTGGAGGCGCTGGTCGTCGGGGGCGCAGTAGATGGTGCCCTGGCCGCGCTGGCAGAGCGCCGCGCCGGCCGGCAGCGCCGTGGCCTCGCAGTCATAGGTCGGGGCGGCGGCCCGACGGTCCGGCGCGCAGCGGCAGCCGGACTCGAGCTCGACGCCGAGCCCGGCCGCGAGGCTGTCGCTCAGCGCCGGCGCGGCGCCCGCGCCGTCGTCGTTGCAGCCGCAACAGAGGACCAGCAGGGTGAATGAAGTGCGCATGCCCCGCTCGCCGGACCGCGACCCGGCGGCGGCGCCGGGCCCTTATCGATCAGACTTCGGCAGTGGGGCGAGGTTCCCTTACTTCGGGGCGCGCTGTGGCAGGGTGCGGTCGATGCGCAGGAGGGTGAACTTCTTGTTGTCGTAGACCGGCTCGTAGCGGCCCTTGAGCTCGGCGGGCAGGTTCGGCTCGAGCTCCGACCGCACGCGGTTGCTCTCGGTGAACAGGTAGAACGGGCGCTCGCCGATGGTCTTCAGCGCCGGGGCGAGGTGCTTGACCTCGGGCGCCGGCAGCACCGTGTTGGCCGAGTAGAAGGTCTCGCCGCGCCAGTTGGTGCGGAAGGCCACGATCGGCTCCTGGCAGCGGGCGCGCGGGAACATCTCCGGCCGATCGGGGATGCGCATCGACGTCAGGATCATGTGACGCTCGTAGTCGCCTTGCTGCGCGTCGCCGAACTTCGCGCACTTCTCGTAATAGGTGTCCCACATCTCCTTCTGGCTCCAGTGGCGCCCCACCGCCGGAAGGTACTCGTACTGACACCACCAGAGCGCCCAGCCGCCGGCCAGGCCGAGGACCGCCGCGCCGTACTCGCGCTTCCAGTCGCGGAAGAAGGCGAGGAAGAGCATGCCGCCGGCGGCGAGCAGCGTCATCCACCCGAGATCGTTGGCGAAGTCGGCGAGCCACGCGTTGTCGGCCTGCGCCGTGTCGAGCTTCTCGCCCTGGAGCTTCGCGAGCTCCGCCGGCGGCGTGTACTTCGCCCACTCGCGGTCGTACTTGTAGGTGAACAGGTTCACCATGTTCTGGCTGCCGTCGCCGTAGTTGCGCGGCATGCGCCAGAGGTCCTGACCCACCCAGAAGACGACGAGCGCGCCGGCGACGAGCAGGACGACGCGGCCGCGGCCCAGACCCTTGATCACGTCGTCGAGGAAGAGGCCCATCCCGATGCAGAACGCGGGGATGGCCGGCAGGATGTAGTGGTGGAACTTCGTGGACGAGAGCGTGAACAGCGCGAACGCCACGAGCGCCCACAGGAACACCAGCATCTCGAAGCGCTGCCGCGGCGTGTACTCGCGCGGCCCCGACGGCCGCAGCACGGCCACCCAGCGCGCGACGGCCCCGGGCAGGAGCCCGATCCACGGGAAGAGCCCGTAGCCGATCCACTTCATGAAGTACTCGAACCCGCCGTCGTCGAGGCTGTGCACGCCCGACTGAAGCCGGTTCAGGTGGTCGTGGATGATGAAGCGGTCGAACCAGCCGGGGTGGTGGCCGCCGAGCATGGCGACGATCCACGGGTGCCCGGTCACGAAGACGATCAGCAGGCCGGCGGGCACGTCGACCTTGGCGAGGAGCTTCCAGTCCCACGTGATGAACAGGTACAGCACGATGGCGCCGCCCGCGGGCGCCCAGGCCGTCCAGCCCTTCGCCGGCACGGCGAGGCCGCAGCACACGTAGAACAGGAACAGGTACAGCATGCGGCGGCGCTTCTCGCGGGCTACGCGCGCGCCCGCCCACACCGCGAACGGCACGAGCAGCAGCGCCAGCGCCCAGCCCTTGCCGCGCATCACGCGTCCCAGGTCGGCGAACCACCACTGCAGCGCGTAGAGCGGGCCGCCCTCGCCGGGGTACGGCCGGATGACGTCGGGGCTGCGGTCCATGGGGAGCATGGCCCACATCTGACCGAGCATCGTCACGACCACGAGGCTCAGCGTCAGCCAGTAGAGCGCGGGGCTGGCGGGCTCGTCGTCCTCGACGCCGAAGAGGGCGATGGCGAGGAACATCATGCCGCCGGTGAGCAACGCGACCATGGGGCCGTCGGTGACGGCCTGGTGGCCGACCATGGCGAAGACCGGCGCGGTGGCGCAGATGGCGACGGTGATCAGGCCGGCGCGGCGGCTGACGAACCTGGAGACCGCCAGGTACATCGCCAGCAACGCGAGGATGGCGGTGAACGGGAAGAAGAAGCGGACGCCGAGCTCGCTGTAGCCGAAGAGCGCCATGCCCGCCGACATCATCCACATCGTGAGCGGCGGCTTGCTGTAAAAGCCTTCGCGCTCGCGCTTGACGTCGGTCGGGTCCCAGGGGGAGCCCCACCACGGGTCGATGTAGTTGTTCGTCTCGACCATGGTGCGGGCGACCTCACCGTAGTGGGTCTCCCAGGGGTCGTAGAGGCCGTAGCTGCCGAGGCCCGGCAACCACGCGAGCACGAGCACGATCGCCAGCCCGAAGAAGACGCGCCGGTCCTCCGACAGGCGGCGCGGGCGCTGCGACCAGAAGCTCTCGTCGGCCAAGCGGACACTCCGGGCGGACTGCGGGATCGGGTCGTTCTAGCGAGAGTGGCGCCGGGGTGTCAACGAAGCGCGGGCCGGGCGCGACGCAGTGGGAGCCGACGGCGACGCCCTCTGATTCAGACGAGCAGGGCGCGCGCCTCGAGCCGCGCCCCGAGCAGCCCCGGCTCCGGATGCGTGATGACGGCGAGCGGGATGGCCTCGAGCCACTCGCGGAAACGCCCCTTGTCGACGAACGCCGCGCGGAGTGCGCCCTCCCGCAGGATCGGCAGAAGGCGCGGCGCGATGCCGCCGCCGATGAAGACGCCGCCGCGCGCGCCCGTCTTGAGCGCGAGGTTCGCCGCCTCGTCGCCAAGGACGCCGACGAAGATCTCGAGCGCCTCCACGCAATGTGGACACTCGCGGGCGAGCCCGAGCCGCGTGACGACCGCCGCCGGGTCCTCGCGCTCCATGTCGCGGTGGCGCGGGGCGTCGCCGCGCACGCAGTCGTAGATGTCGACGAGACCGGGACCGCTGAGCACGCGCTCGACGCTGACGTGCTCGGGGAACTGCTCCCAGAGGAAGCGCAAGAGGCCGATCTCGCGCTCGTCGCGCGGCGCGAAGCGCGCGTGGCCGCCCTCGGTGGCGAGGATGAGGCGCCCGTCCCGGGCGAGCGGGACGATGACGGCCTCGCCGAGGCCGGTGCCGGGCCCCAGCAGCGCCGTGGGCGCGCCGGCGACGGGCGCGCCGCCGCCCAGCCGCTCGACGTCGCCGGGACCCAGGGCGGCGATCGCGGCGGCCTGCGCGTAGAAATCGTTGATGAGGCGCACGGGAAAGCCGAAGCGCGCGGCGATGCGGTCGGCGTCGATGCTCCACCCGACGTTGGTCAGGCGCGCGAAGCCGTCGCTGACCGGCCCGGCGACGCCCAGGCAGGCCGCCGCCGGCCGCACGCCCGCCGTGCGCAGGAAGGCGTCGACGGCGACCTCGAGGCCGTCCAGCTCCACGGAGGGCCAGACCTGCATGTCGAGCGGCCGCGCGTCTTCGAAGAGCGCCAATCGTGTGTTCGTGCCGCCGATGTCGCCCGCCAGGACGATCATGCGCGCCCCCTTCCGGTGTGCCCGTGCCCATGCCCAGTGGTCGGATGCGCGCGACGCCGCCGGCGCTGCCACACCAGCAAAAGGAGCGACGCGAGCGCCGGCGCCGAGGTTGGCGTCGCCCCGCACCCGCCGTCGTATTCGGTCGCGGTGGCGCGCGTTGCCAGCGCCGACTCCGCATCGGACGAGGGCGGGCGCGCGTCGGGTGCCGGGGCCGAGTCGTCGTCGGGCCGTGCGTCGAGCGCGGCGTCCGCGGCGGGACCGCCCGCGTCCGGCGGAGGCGCCGCGGCGTCGGCGGGCGCCACGGACGCGTCGGGCGGCGCCGCCACCGCGAGGCGCCACGCGACGGGCTGGTCCGCCATCCACGACGCGCCCTCGGCCACGGGCGCGAACGCCTCGCGCCACGCACCGGCCTCGGCGGGCGCGCGCAAGCGGAACCGGAACGTCCCCTCCCCGCCGGGTCCGACCTCGCCTTCGACGGCGGCGGCGCGGTGCGTGTCGGGCCAGTCGTCGTGGCGCCAGGGCGTGTCGCGGTCCTGCGGATCCTGGGTGCCGAGGCGGACCGGGTGGTCGCCGTCGGGCCGCCAGCGTTTGCGGCCCGCGTTGCGGAAACGCGCAACGAATTCGCGGACTTCACCGGGAGCGAACGCGGCGGCGGCGTCCTCGGCTGGCGCCTGTCCGACGCGCTCGGCGCGCCACCAGGCGGCGTTCCCGTCGATCTTCAGGCCCATGTGGCAGCAGACGACGCGCTCGCGCCCGTCGCTCGGCCGGTTGACCACCCCACCCTCGCCCCGCACGAACAACGCCGAGGAGCCGCCGCCGTCGAGGTTGATCGCGTCCCAGGCGCCGAGATCCCGCAGCAGGTTGGCGAGGTCGTCGAGGCCGGCGCCGACGGACTGGTCGCTGCGGCCGTCGACGACGACGACGTAGAGCGTGCGGCGGTCCTGGGAGAGGCCCATGCCGGTGCGCGGGTTGTAGGCGCAGTGCGTGGCGCAGCCGTAGCGGAAGCGCGGCTCGCCGCCGCTCAGGATGGGCTCGGGCTTGCCGGTGGCGATCTGGCGCATCCAGCCGTCGGGCGGGTTCCCGCGGGGATCGCCCTGCACGAAGAGACCGGCCTGGTTCTCGTCGCCGAAGCCGATGCTGGCATGGCAGCCGTCATCGTAGGCGCGGTCCCACTTCTGGCCCTCGCCCATCATGAGACCGCACGAGTCCTGCGGCGAACCGAAGAAGTTCGTGTTCCATGCGAGGTCGGCGCCGACGCGGTCGGCGAAGGCGCTGACGACGGTGCCGGCGTCCTCGGGGCGGCTGGCGACGACGCGCACCGCGGGGTGGTTCAGGTCGACGACGAGGGCGTGCATCACATACTGCGGGCGCTGGTCGTAGGGATAGCGGTCGACGCGGGCCAGGTGGCGGACGCCCGGCGCCGGATCGGTCCAGCGGTCCTCGGCCCGGGCGGTGGAGACCGCCGCGAGGCACGACAGCGCGACGCACGCGAGACGGAGGGTCACGCGCCCGAGGGTAACACGCGTGCGTTGTCAGGAAAGCGCGGACGCGGTTGAATGGCGCCCGATGATCCTCGGCGATCTGACCATCTGGAGCGCGGCGCTTCGCGGGCAGCATCCGAGCCTGCTGGCGCTGTTCGCCGATCTGCGGCGCCGGGGCGAGCTCACCGCGCCCGGCATCGTCTTCGGTCACCTGCTCGCCGAGGCCGGCGACGACGCCGAGGCCGAGAAGGTGCGGACCTGGGCGGTCGACGCCCCGCGCCTCGAGGAGCCCCTGCACGCCTGGCTGGCGGCGGGCGATCTCGTGTCGTTGCTGCACGGCAAGGGCGTGCCGCTCGGTTACCTCGACGCGTACCTGATCACGCTCGCGATCCGCGAGGACGCCAGGGTGTGGACCTACAACCCGCGCTACCTCGAGGTGGCGCGCATCGTGCCGTTCCAGACGTACGAGCCGGTCGGGCTGCGTCGTTGATTCGGTCAGGAGGAACCATGGACAAGGCCGCGCTCGACCGCGACATCCGCACGCTGCGCGAGAACGCGAAGCGCTGGGCGGAGATGCCGCTGCGCCAGAAGATCGGCTACCTCAAGAGCGCGCTGCGGGGCACGGTGGCGGTCGCCGAGCGCCAGGTGGCCGCCGCGGTGCAGGCGAAGGGCCTGAACCCGGACACCCCGGCCGCCGGCGAGGACTGGCTCGGCGGACCGCTCGTCCAGGCGCGCACCATCCGCCTGCTCATCGAGACGCTCGAGCAGGTGGCCGCCGGCAGGACGCCGAAGCTGAAGGAGGGCGCCGTGCGCACGCGCCCCGACGGCCAGGTCGCCGTCGAGGTGTTCCCGGTGACGACGCTCGACAAGGCGTTGTTCGGCGGATTCCGCGCCGAGATCTGGATGGAGCCCGACGTGCGGCCCGACCAGGTGGCCGACACGATGGCCGTCATCTACAAGCCCGGCCACGCCGTCGAGCCGAAGGTGTCGCTGGTGCTCGGCGCGGGCAACGTGGCGAGCATCGGGCCGCTCGACGTGGTGCACAAGCTGTACGCCGAGGGTCAGGTCTGCCTGCTCAAGTGGAACCCGGTCAACGAGTACCTCGGGCCGTTCTTCGAGGAGGCGTTCGCCGACCTCATCCGCGACGGCTTCGTGCGCACGGCGTACGGCGCCGCCGACGTGGGCGACTACCTCTGCCAGCACCCGGAGATCGACGAGATCCACATCACCGGGAGCGACCGGACGCACGACGCCATCGTGTTCGGCACCGGCGACGAGGGCGAGCGGCGCAAGCGCGAGAACCGGCCGCGCACCACGAAGCGCATCACGAGCGAGCTCGGGAACGTCAGCCCGGTGATCGTCGTGCCGGGGCCGTGGACGGAGGCGGACCTCCGGTTCCACGCCGAGAACATCGCCACGCAGATGACCAACAACGCCGGCTTCAACTGCAACGCCGCCAAGGTGCTGGTGCTGCAGGACACGTGGCCGCAGAAGCGGGCGCTGCTCGACGCGGTCCGGGCCACGCTGGCGGCGCTGCCGCAGCGGCGGGCGTACTACCCGGGCGCCGAGGAGCGCTGGCAGAAGTTCGTCGGCGCGCACCCGCAGGCGGAGCCGATCGGCCAGCGCGGGAACGGCATCGTGCCGTGGACGCTCATCCCCGACGTCGACGCGACCCGGTCCGACGACGTCTGCTTCCGCCAGGAGTCATTCTGCGGCGTGACCGCCCAGACCGCGCTCCCCGGGGCCGACGCCGCCGAGTTCCTGCAGAACGCGGTGCGCTTCTGCAACGAGACGCTGTGGGGCACGCTGAACGCGAGCATCCTCGTGCACCCGCGCACCGCCGAGGCGCTCGGCGCCCGGCTCGAGGACGCCATCGCCCGGCTGCGCTACGGCAGCGTCGTGATCAACCACTGGCCGGCGCTGGCCTACGGTTTCGGCTCGACGACGTGGGGCGCGTTCCCCGGCCACACCTACGACGACATCCAGAGCGGCATCGGCGTCGTCCACAACGCCTTCTTGTTCGACCGCCCGCAGAAGTCCGTGATCTACGGGCCTTTCCGGGTCTGGCCGCGGCCGCCGTGGTTCGTGACGAACACGCAGACCCACAAGATCGCGCCCAAGCTGGTCAAGCTCGAGCTCGAGCAGAAGTGGACGCATCTGCCCGGCGTGGTCTTGTCGGCGGTGAGAGGCTGAAGGGAAGCGCGGAGGGGGGCGGAGGGCGCCGGCGAGGCGCCCCGAGCCTCGTTCAATCGCGGCGGGAGCCGCGCTCGCGGAGTTCGTAGACGTACGAGTCGAGGTGGCCGTTCGTGAACTGCATCGAAACGGCACCGTCGTTGCGCTCGACCGAGACCCGCCCGTTGTGCTCACGGCTCAGGGACTTGGCCTTCGAGACCGCCTCCTCGCGGCTGGCGTACTCGAGGGTCTCGCTTCCGTAGACGACGCTGAAGGCCGTGCTGTTGCTGGTGCTCTCGAGGGCGGGCTCCGACATGATGGTTCCTTTTCCCCTTAGGTGGCGGGGGGTTCGATAGGACGCGGCATATTGCCAATCGTGCCCCGGCGTGTCAAGGCGCCGTCGGGGCCCGGTCTTCGCTCCCTTAGATGCCAGCCGCACGCCCGAGGACGCGCCGCGGCGGCCGGTGGAGCCGGCCGGCGCCGAGAGTCGCTCGGATCGCGCCGCAACGGGGAGGGAGCGCGTTGGGCCTCGATCGGCGGGCGGTGGCCCTGTTCCGAATGGCTTTGGCGTCGTGCTCGGCGGTCGCGGTGGTCGGGCCGGGCACCTGGCCGGTGATCGTCCTGCGCGTGGCGACGATGGCCGCGCTGGCGCTCGTGCTCGTCGGCGCCTGGACGCGCGCGGCGACGGTGGCCGCCGCCGCCGGCCTGTGGGTGCTGGCCCACGTCGGGGCGGACGTGCCGGTGGCGCTGCTGGCCTGGTGGCCGCTCGCGCTCCTGGTGCCCTGGAGCGCGCGTTGGTCGGTCGATGCGATGCGCCGCGGTCTGCGCGACTTCGACGAGCACTCGGCAGCCGAGCTGAACGACCGGACGCGGCCGGCGGCGGACGGACGACCCGTGCGCGTGGCGCCCTCGTTCGCGCTGGCGGGCCTCCTCGGCGCGCTGGCGGTGCGCATCGACCCGGTCGGGGGCGCCGCCGTCGCCGCGCTCGCGGCCGTCGGCGTCGCCGTGCTGCCGGTCCGCCGCCTGGCCGCCGCCGCGACGATCGTCCTGGCGGTGTACCACGGCGCGCCGACGCTGGCGCCCGCGGCGCTCCTGCTGCTGACCGCGCCCGACCTCACCCTCTCGAAGCGACTGCTCTCGGGACTGAGCGCCCCGCCGACGCACGTCTATTACGACTCGGACTGCGGCCTCTGCACGCTCGTGGCCCGCCTCCTGAAGCGCCTCGACGCCATGCAGCGCATCACCTGGCGCGGCGACGACCCCGACGTGCCGCTCCCCGGCGACTGGACGCGCGAGCGCCTCGAGGCGGAGCGGCAGCACACGCTGCTGAGCTGGACGCCGGGCGGTCCCGTCCGCACGCGCCACCACGCCGTCGGGAGCGCCATCGCCGCGCTGCCGTTCGGCCGGCTCGTGGCCTGGATCTTCCGGCTGCCGGGCGTGGGGACGCTGCTGGGCCGCGGCTACGACCGCTTCGCCGCGCATCGGCACGAGGTCAGCGCGGCGATGGGGCTCGGCGTGTGCGGGATGCCGCAGGCGTTCGCCGCCGCGGCGGCGCCGCCTCCGCTGCCTGTGGAGCGCGGCGGCCTGGTCGATGTGCTGTCGGTGCTGGCGGTCGCCGCGGCGGTCGCCGGCCTGTGGAGCGGCCGGCTGCCGGGCGCCTGATCACATCGGGAAGAAGCAGCCGAACAGGCCGCCGAAGCACGCGCCCTGGTCTCCGGCCGCCTGGGCGGCCACGTCCTGGATGCACTGGGCCTGCATCGTGGTCGTGGCCTCGTCCATGGCGAGGTTCTGCTGGCAGGTGATCAGGAACTGGCCCTCGTCGCCGCCGCCGAAGATGGCTTCGGCGCCGCAGCTCACGAGCGCGTCCCATGTGTCGCGGCACAGGTTGCTCGGCTCGCTGAAGCAAGCGCGGACGGCATCGGCATCGCAGCCGTCCTGGGCCGCCGACTCCGCGCACTCGAGCACGGCCGCCGGGAACGCCTCGCCCTGGAGCACCGCGCCGCCGGCGCAGTCGGCGGCGCAGGTCTCGGCGTCGGCATAGAGCGCGCCGTCCTCCTCGCCGATGAGCCCGTCGCACGCGGCGATCGCGCCGCACGCGTCGGCGCACGCCGGCGGGATGTCCGCGGGCGCCGCGAGGCAGGCGTCGAGCTCGTCGCACTGGGCGCGCCCCGCGCAGGCCACGCGCACGGCGTTGCCGGCGGCCTCGGCGTCGCACTGCCGCTCGCACAGGAAGGCGTCGAGATCCTCGTCGCAGCGGTGCCGCACCTCACAGAGCGCGCCGCAGGCCGCCGACGGCGGCGGCACGTCCTCGCCGGTGCAGGTCAGCACCGCGCGGCAGCCCTCCTGGCGGCGCTCCGCGCGGAGGATGCAGGCGCTCTCCTCGATCCGGCCCTCGTCGCCGGCGTCGTCGCCGCACTCGGTGGCGCACGCCTGGGCGTCCTCGACGAGCGTGCAGCGCGCGAGCGCATCGCAGGCCGGTTCGCAGTAGAAGCCCTCGGGCGGGTCGAGGCACTCGCCGAGCACGTCGCAACCGGCGTCGGGCGCGGCGGCGGCGAGGCACTCGCGGGTGCCCTCGAACTGCAGGCTCTTGGCGCCCGCGAAGCCGTCGATGCACTCGCGGACGCACGCCTCCTCGGCGCGCATGTCACCGGCGCAGCGCTGCGCCGCGCACCAGCGGAAGCAAGCGTCGCCGCCCGAGACGTCGCCGGACTCGCACACGGCGCGCGCGTCGCAGCGGGCCGTCGCCTCGAGGCAGGCCAGGTGCGGCAGGAAACTCCCGGGATCGGCGAAGGACGCGTTGTCGCACTCGGTGAGGCAGCCGGCGTCGGCCAGCCCGCACGCGGCGAGCGGCTGGCAGATCTCCTCGCAGGGCGGCGCGGGGGGCGGCGTACAGCGGCCCACGCCCTCGCAGGTCGCGGCGACCTCGGCGCAGGCCATCGCCGCCCGCTGGCGATCGGTGTTCACCGACGCGCGGCAGGACGCCATGCAGGCCTCGCGCTCGGCGGCCAATCCGCACTCGACCTGGCGATCGCAGAAGGCGCCGCAGGCGATGTCGGGGGGCGCGGACGCCTGACACGCGGTCACGGCGGCGCAATCGGGGCCGAAGGCGCAGGCGAGCACCGGGGTGAGCGCGCCGACGGCGTCAGCGTCGCCGCCGGCGAGTGTCGCGCGGCAGTCCTCGAGGCAGTCGAACTCGGTCCGGCCCTCGGGCAGAAGACCGCAGAGGTTCGAGACGGCGCAGTGCTCGTCGCACGACGGACCGGGGGCCGGCGCCGGACGGAAGCAGGCGCTCAGGTTCGACTCGCAGCCGGCGGCGAAGCCCTCGGCGAGGCAGTCGACCGCGCCGTCTCGCAGGTCGCGCAGCGCCGACGCCGCCGTCGCCGCGCAGCCCTCGGCGGCGAAGAAGGCGCAGGCCTCGTTCGCCGTGCAGAGCTCCTCGACGGTGGTGTCGCCGACGATGGGGCGGTCGCCCCCGCACGCGGCCACGCCCTCGCAGTTGTCGGCGTTGATCACGCACTGGCGCGTCAGCTCGGCGCGACGGCGCGCGACGGGATCCTCCGCCTCGCCGGCGGCGGCGCAGGCGAGGGTGCAATCGACGAGGTCGAGGGGCTGCCCGCAGTCGCTGCGGCGCGAGCACGCAGAAAGGCAAGTGTTTTCGGTCGTCTGCAGGACGCACTGCGCGAAGCGCGGCTCGTCGCAGGCGAGCTCGGGCGTCGGCGGACGCACCAGCGCGACGCCGCAGCGCTGCAGCGTCGGCGCGAGCGCGGCGTCCTGGCATGCGGCGGCGCAGTCGGTCGGGACGCGGAAGTCGGCTTCGCACGACTCGATGGCGGCGCAGACCTCGGCGCACGCGGGCGGCGGCCGCTGCGGGACCGCGCATTCCTGCAGCTCGGCGCAGTCCTCGACGGCGAGACAAGCGAGCCAGCCGCGGTAGCGGGGCGACGTCTCGGCGTCGGCGCAGGCGGTGGCACACTGCTCGGGGCTCCCGAAGAACTCGCCGATGCGCCCGCAGCGTTCGTACACGCCGCACGCATCCTCGCAGTCCTCGACCTCGCGGATCAGCGGGCCGGAGTCGCCCGGCGGCACGTCGGCGTCGCCGGGCGTCGCATCGTCGGCGATGCCGGTGTCCGGATCGGGCGCGACACCCCGGTCGGTCTCGACGCCCATGTCTTCGAGCGGCCGGACGGCGCCGTCGCCATCATCGGAAGCGCCGCCGCCCTCGTCTTCGCCGCAACCGAGGGCGAACGCCGCCACCCCGGTCCACAACAGCCACTGCCGCATGTGCACCCCACCTCTCCCCGTGCGCGCTCGGGCGCAACCTTATGATCGAGGAACGGTTCTGTGCCAAGACCTTCGTGCAGCGGGGGGACGGAACGGAGCGACGCCGCCTCGCGTCAGCGGACGCGGCGGAGCACCATCGCCTGCAGGAAGACGCGACCGCGCCCGACGTCGCGGAACCACCGCGCCTCGTCGAGCACCTCGCGCAGGGTGGGATCGTCGTCTCGCGCCTGCTGCGTCGAGACGAGCGCCCACGCGTGGCGCTCGACGTCGATGTAGAAGACGTCCCACAGCTCGGCCGCGAGCGGCACCTGGTGCACGATCTCGAAGCCCGCCGCGCGGACGGTGGCGTGGTAGTCCTTGAGGGTGCCGAGCGGCTCGACCATGCCTCGCTCGAGCGGGCCGCGCACCTCGGGCGGGGCGCTCTTGTTGACGACGCCCGGGTAGGTCACCGACAGCAGGCCCTGCGGGACGAGCAGCCGCCGCCACTCGTCGAGCGCGCGCTTGAGACCCAGCAGGCGCGCCGGCCCCTCGGCGAGCATCACGCGGAACGCCTTGTCGGGGAACGGCAGCGCGGCGTAGTCGGCGGCGACCGGGTGGACGTGGTGCGCCGACCCGCCCTCCTCGGCGCGCTGCCGCACCACGTTCAGATAGCGTGGGTCGCGATCGACGGCGACGATATGGCAGCCGCGCGACCGGGCGACCCAAACGGCCCGTCCGCCGCCGCCGCATCCGATGTCGAGGATGCGGTCGGTGGCGCGAATGGGCATCTGGTTGAGGTACGACGACGTGAAGGTCGTGCACCCCGGCTCGGTACGCGGGAGCTTGGAGAAGAACTCGAAGCGGTCCACGGCTGCCCCGCCGCGCCGAAAATCAGCGCTGCTCGATCGGCGTGTAGGCGCGGTCCTTGGAACCGACGTAGATCTGCGACGGCCGGTAGATGCGGTTGTCTTCGAGCTGCTCGAGCCAGTGGGCCGCCCACCCCGAGATGCGCGCGATGGCGAAGATCGGGGTGAACTGGTCGGTCTCGATGCCGAGCTTCTGGTAGACGAGGCCGCTGTAGAAGTCGACGTTGGGGTAGATGCCCTTGTCGCCGAGCCTCTCGGCGGCCACCTGCTCCAGCTTGTAGGCGATGTCGTACAGCTGGGTGGAGCCGTGGCTCTTGAACAGGTCGCGGACGATGTCGAGCAGGACGGTCGCGCGCGGGTCCTTGACCTTGTACACGCGGTGGCCGAGGCCCATGATCTTCTGCTTCTCGCGCACCATGCGGTCGAGCCATTCGGGCACGGCCTCGACCGAGCCGATCTGCTCGAGCATGGTCAGCACGCGCTCGTTGGCGCCGCCGTGCAGCGGGCCCGACAGCGAGCCGACGCCCGCCGCCACGGCCGCGTAGGGGTTCGCCAGCGTCGACCCGACCACGCGCGTGGTGAACGTCGACGCGTTGAACCCGTGCTCGGCGTGGAGCACGAGGCACATGTCGAGGATGCGGGTCATGAGCGCGTCGGGCGCCTCGCCGCGGAGCATGTAGAGGAAGTTCGCGGCGTGGCTCAGGTCGGTGCGCGGCGCGATCGGGTCCTTGCCGCGACGCAGGCGATCGAAGGCCGCCACGATCGTCGGGAAGTTGGCGATCATGCGCACCGACGCCTCGCGGTTGGCCTTGGCGTCGCTGACGTCGAGGCCGCCGAAGAAGCCCGAGAGCGCCGCCGTGGCCGCCTGCAGCGCGACCATGGGATGCGTCTCCTTCGGGAGCGCCCGCAGGACCTGGACGATGCCGTCGGGGATGGCGCGGTGCGTCTTCAGCTCGTCCTCGAACGCCTTCAGCTCGGCTGGCGTCGGGAGCTTGTCGAAGAGCAGGAGATATGACGTCTCTTCGAAGGTGCTGTGCTGCGCGAGGTCTTCGATCTTGATCCCCCGATACCGGAGGATGCCCTGCGAACCGTCGATGAAGCCGACGGTCGACTTGGCCGCCGGGACCCCGGCGAGACCCGGGACGAAATTGTCACTCATGGCGTCACCCCTGCTCTCCACGAAGCACGCGGGTTATATCAGAAGGTCAGCTCGAAAGCGCGACCTT
Organism: Myxococcota bacterium; assembly: GCA_963169045.1. Lineage (GTDB taxonomy): Bacteria > Myxococcota_A > Bradymonadia > UBA7976 > UBA1532 > CAUJDF01. The sequence continues at coordinate 30,050 of CAUJDF010000024.1, read as the reverse complement.
TGGTTGTTCCACGAAGCCACGATCGCTCAGAGCGCGGGCACCTTGCGATGGCGATCGAAGAGCGCCCGCTGCCTGTGGGTCGTCGGGACCTCGCCGCCGCCGAGGATCAGGTGTTCCACGCGGGACGAGAGCTCGAAGGGATCGCCGCTCCACACCACCAGGTCGGCGACCTTGCCCGGCGCGATGCGGCCCCGGTCGGTCGCCCCGAACGCGTCGGCGGCGCGCGCGGTGATCGCCGACAGCGCCGCGGCGGGCGGCAGACCCGCCCGGACGGCGTTGCCCGCCCATTGGCGCAGCTTGCGCACGTTGTGCACCGAGAACGTCGACAGCAGCACCGGCACGCCGGCCTTCTCGAGCAGCGCGGCGTTGTCGGCGCGGGCGTACACCATGTCGAACGTCGACGGCAGGTTGTCGGACGGGTCGACGATCACCGGCACCTTCGCCCTCGCCAGCTCGTCGGCGACGCGCCAGCCTTCGGCGCCGCCGACCACGACGACGCGCACCTTCTCCTCGGCGGCGACGCGCAGCAGGGCGCGGATGTCCGCGGCGCGCTGGACGTGGACGAACAGCGGCTTGCGCCCCTCGACCACCGGGATCATCGCCTCGAGGTCGAGGCGCCCCGCCGACGTCCGCCGGAAGCGGTTCTCCTCGAAGGCACGCCGGTTGGCCCGGTAGGCGCGCGCGTCGTCGAGCAGCTCCCGCAGCTTCAGCATGCGCGCGCCGCGGCTGCCGGACGGATCCGCGCCGAGCGCCGCCACGATGCCGACGGAGTCGGCCACCGGCCCCGGCGTCGGTCCCAGCGAGAAGACGCCGATCTGGCCGCTGACGAGGCCGCCGGCGGGCGCGCTGGCGACGAGCGTGACGCCGTGGGCGCGCTGGACGGGGATGACGGCGCTGTCGGGATCGAACGCGTCGACGGCGCGGAAGGCCGCCCGGACGGGATCGGCGCCGCCGGCGTCCACGTCGCGGGCGTCGTCGACGCCCCAGATCTCGACGAGGCCGAGCGCCGTGAAGGGATCGACCAGGCCGGGCGTGATCACCTTGCCTTTCGCGTCGATCACCGTGGCGCCGGCCGGCGCGGGCGCGCCGCTCCCGACGGAGCGCACCACGCCGTCCGCGATGACGATGGTGGCGTTCTCCACGGGTGGTCCGTCGCCCGGATGGAGGGTGCCGCCCGTGATGACCAGGACCGCCGCCAGCAGCGTCGCGCTCATCGTCCCACCTCGAAGTCGCTCCAGGGAGCGGCGGGCGCCGCCGCGTCGTGGCGCACGTGTCCGTCGATGAGCACCAGCCGCGGCCGCGCGTACACGCTGAACGGGTGGGCGTCCCACACCACGACGTCGGCCATCTTCCCGGCCTCGAGCGTGCCGGTCTCGGCGTCGATGCCGAGCGTCCAGGCGGCGTTGGCGGTGATCCAGCGCAGCGCGTCGTCGTCGGTGAGCGGCACCCCGGCGTGGACGCCGGCGTAGTACGCCTTCGCCGCCTCCTGGTTCATGCGCTGGATGCCCTCGGCGCTGTCCGTGTGGAGCACCGCGCGCACGCCGGCCTCGTGCAGGAGCGCGAGGTTCTGCTCGATGGCGTCCCAGGCCTCGATCTTGAAGCCCCACCAATCGGCCCAGGTGCTGACCGACACACCGCGCGCCGCGAGCGCGTCGCGGATCTTGTACGCCTCGACCGCGTGGTGGAACGACCGGATCCGGAAGCCGAACTCCTCGGCCACCTCGAGCTGCTTGAGCATCTCGTCGGCGCGGTAACAGTGGACCTGGACGAGCACGTCGCCGTCGAGCACGGCGGCCAGCGTCTCGAGCACGAGGTCGCGCTTGGGCGGCACCTTCGCCTCGCGCTTGCCGTCCTTCCGCTCTTCGGGGTTCTTGCGCCACTCCTCCCAGTCGCGGCGGTAGCGGCGCGCCTCGAGCCACTTGTCGCGGGCGAGGAAGACGCTCCCCATGCGGCTCATCGGCATGGCGCCCTTGCCCTTGCCGTACACGCGCTTCGGGTTCTCACCGCAGGCCATCTTCAGGCCGTCCTTCGCGCCGGGGAACCGCATGTCGCGCACCGAGCGGCGCGGGTGCAGCTTGAGGACCACGCCGCGGCCACCCATCAGGTTGCCGCTGCCGGGCAGGATCTGGAGCGTCGTGACGCCGCCCTCGACGGCGCGGCGCAGGCCCGGATCCTGCGGCCAGAAGGCGTCCTCGGCGCGCACGCCCGCGGTGATCGGCGACGTCATCTCGTTGCCGTCGTCGTGCGCCCACACGGACGGCGAGGGATAGACGCCGAGGTGGCTGTGGGTGTCGATGATGCCGGGCGTGACGAACTGCCCCTTCGCCTCGACGACGCGCTCGCCCTGGTCGGGCGCCGGGGCGTCGCCCTCGCCGAGCGCGGCGATGCGACCGTCCTTCAGGCGGATCCAGCCGCGCGGGAACGTCCTGCCGGCGGCGGTCATGATCGTGGCGTCGCGGATGAGCACCGGCCCGGCGACGGGCAGCGGCGCGAGCATCGCGTCGGGCGCCTTCTCGACGGGCGGGTCGAGCGGCACGGGGACGCGCTCCGGGCCGTCGTCGCGGACCTGGCCGCCGCCGCACCCGGCGAGCGCCAGGATCGCAGCGAAACGAATGATGAAACGCACGGTCCCTCCAGCGGAGGGAGGCACGTTAACCGCGCGCGAGGCTCGAGACAAGCGGGCGCGGGGCGGTCACCAGCGCAGGAGCAGGCGTCCGCCGAAGCGGGTGTCCCACGTTCCCAGCACGTTCTCGTCGCGCCGGTTGAAGCGCACCGAGTCGATGGGCATGGCGAAGGCGCCGTGCACCGAGAGGCCGACGTGGTCGCCGACGTCGACCCCGAGCGTCACGCGCTGCAGCGCGAAGAGGCCGCCCTGCTGGTCGATGGCGGTGCGCTCCACGTCGGACAGCGACACCTCGACCACGGGGATGCCGAGCGCCAGGCCGCCGTCGAGCGCGGCGTTCAGCGGCCCCCACAGCGCGACGACCCCGAGCCCGGCGGCCGCGTCGCTGCCGGCCAGCGGCTCGGTGATGTCCTCGGTGAGCAGCGGGCGCAGGTGCCCCTCGAGCCATGCGTTCGCGAACAGCGACCTGCCTTTGCTGCCGGCGGCGAGGCGCAGGCCGCCCCCGACGAGCGGCGCGTCGGCGTTCCAGATGCCCTCGGCGTGCACCGTCAGAAAGCGCCAGATCCCGACGCGCAGATCGGCGGCCGGGCGAACGCCCTCGAAGCCGCCGCCGATCGCCACGTGGCCCGCTCCCGGGCTCGCCACGTGGGACGGCAAGGTCATCGCCGCCAGCATCGCCGGCGCACAAAAGAGGGGAAACACGCGGCGATCATAGCAGCGGGCGCATCGGAATGGCGCTCCGCCGCCCGTGACAGGGTCCGAGGGCGCATGCTACATCGCCGCACGGAGGCCCGGTGAGCGACATTCATCAGCGCAAGCGAGACCACATCGAGCTGTGCAACAGCGGCGACGTCCAGGCCGGCGACCACGGCGGTCTGTTCGGCGAGGTGACGCTCGTCCACGACGCGCTGCCCGAGCTCTCGATGGACGAGGTCGATCTCTCGACGCGCTTCCTCGACCACACGCTGCGCGCGCCGCTCATGCTGACCGGCATGACGGGCGGGCCCGCCGAGGCCGGCGAGATCAACCGCGGCCTGGCCCGCGTGTGCGAGCAGGCGGGGCTCGCGTTCGGCGTCGGCAGCCAGCGCGTGATCACCAAGGACGCGGCCTCGCTCGCCACCTTCCAGGTCCGAGAGGCGGCGCCCGACGTGGTGCTCCTCGGCAACCTCGGCGTGATGCAGGCCCGCGACCTGGGCCCGCAGCGCGTCGCCGAGCTGGTGCGGTCGATCGGCGCCGACTACCTCGCCATCCACCTCAACCCGGCGATGGAGCTCGTCCAGCCCGGCGCGGAGGCGGACAGCGATTTCCGCAATGGTTACGAGACGATCGCGCGCATGGTCGACGCGCTGCCCGTGCCGGTCATCGTCAAGGAGTGCGGCACGGGCCTCGCCCCGTGGGTGGTCGAGCGGCTGCAGGCGGCGGGCGTGCGCGGCGTCGACCTCAGCGGCAGCGGCGGCACGTCCTGGGTGAAGGTCGAGGCGCTGCGCGCAGAGGGGCGGCAGCACGACCTCGGCCTGCTCTTCGCCGACTGGGGCATCCCCACGGCGGCGGCGATCGCGATGGTGGCCGACGCGCCGCTCCTCAAGATCGCGTCCGGCGGCGTCGCCGACGGCCTGACGGCGGCCAAGGCGCTGGCGCTCGGCGCCGACGTCGCCGGCATGGCGCGCCCCGTCCTGCAAGCGTTCCTCGCCGGCGGCGCCGAGGGGGCCGGCGCGTTCCTCGACTACGTCCGGGGCGGGCTGCGCATGGCCGTCGCGCTCACGGGCTGCCGCCGGCCCGCCGAGTTGAAGCGGGCGCCGCGCGTCCTCGGGCCGCGCCTGCAGGCGTGGGTGGAACAGTCCAGGAGATTCGAACGATGAGCGGTTCCCGCATCCCCGGCTTCTACCGACTCGACGTCGCCGGCCGGCACGCGGAGCTCAAGCAGCGCTACGGCCTCGACGAGGCCGACCTGCAGCGGCTGCTCGACGGCGGCACGCTGACCGTCGAGCGCGCCGACAAGATGGTCGAGAACTGCATCGGCGTCTTCGGCCTGCCGATCGGCCTCGGCCTGAACTTCCTCGTGAACGGCCGCGACTTCGTCGTGCCGATGGTCGTCGAGGAGCCCTCGGTCGTCGCCGCGGTGAGCAACATGGCGCGCGTCGTGCGCGATGGCGGCGGCTTCCAGGCCGAGGCGGACCCGTCGATCATGATCGGCCAGGTGCAGATCGTCGACTCGCCCGACCCCGCGGCGGCAGTGGCGGCGCTCGAGGCGAACCGCGGCCACCTCCTCGCCCGCGCCAACGCCGTGCACCCCAACATGGCGGCCCGCGGCGGCGGCGCGAAGGACGTCGAGGTCCGTCGCTTCGACGATCCGTTCGCGATGATCGTGCTGCACCTGCTGATCGACTGCTCCGACGCGATGGGCGCCAACGCGATCAACGCGATGGCCGAGGGCGTCGCGCCGCTCGTCGAGGAGCTCACCGGCGGGCGCGTGTGCCTGCGCATCCTGAGCAACCTGGCCGACCGGCGCTGCGCGCGGGCGTCGTTCGCCATCCCCGAGACGCTGCTCGCCGGCAACGGCTTCGAGGGCGCCGAGGTGTGCGACGGCATCGTGCAGGCGTGGCGGTTCGCGGCGGTCGATCCGTACCGCGCCGCGACGCACAACAAGGGCGTGATGAACGGCATCGACGCCGTGGCCATCGCCACCGGCAACGACTGGCGCGCCATCGAGGCCGGCGCCCACGCCTTCGCGGCGCGCGGCGGGCGCTACACGTCGCTGACGAAGTGGTCGCGCGCGGACGGCGTGCTGCGCGGCTCGATCGAGCTGCCGCTGGCGGTGGGCACGGTGGGCGGCTCGACGGCGGTGCACCCGACGATCGCCGTGCTGCGCAAGATCCTCGACGTGACGTCCTCGGCCGAGCTGGCGATGGTCATGGCGGCGGTGGGCCTCGCGCAGAACATGGCCGCGCTGCGGGCGCTCGCGACCGAGGGCATCCAGCGCGGCCACATGACGCTGCACGCGCGCTCGGTGGCGCTGGCCGCGGGGGCCGAGGGCGCGCTCGTCGACGAGGTGGCGCGGGCGATGGTCGAGCGGGGCGAGATCAAGCTGCCCGCAGCGCAGGCACTGCTCAAGCAGCTCCGCAAGCCCTCGTGAACACTCGGGTTTCGACGGGCGCCGCCCCCGGCAAGGTCATCCTGTTCGGCGAGCACGCGGTCGTCTACGGCCGACCCGCCATCGCCGCGGCCATCGAGCGGGGGCTGGGCGCGACGGCCGAGCCGGCGCACGACGGGCCGCGCCTCGACATCCCTCGCTGGGGGCGCAGCGGCCTGCACATCCGCCTCGGCGAACGGCAGCCGGGCATCGAGTCGGTGGCGCGCGCCTTCGCCGCCGCCCTCGAGGCCGCCGGCCTGCGCGACGCCCGCCTGCGCGTCACCATCGACGCCGAGCTGCCGCCCGGCGTGGGCCTCGGGAGCAGCGCCGCTTTCGCCATCGCGCTGCTGCGGTCGCTCGGCGAGTTCCGCGGCGCCCCGTTCTCCACCGGCGACCTGCTCGAGGCGGCCGAGCACGTCGAGCGCGTCTTCCACGGGACGCCGAGCGGTCTCGACCACACCGTCGTCGCGCTCGGCGGCTGCCTGCGCTTCCAGCGCGGCCGCGAGCCGGCGTTCATGCCCGTGGCGCTCGCCGAGCCCTTGCCGGTCGTGGTCGCGTGGACGCAGCGCGAGGGGGGCACCCGCGACGTCGTCGGCCGCCTCCGCGAGCGGCACGACGCGCAGCCCGACCTGTACGAGCGGCTGTTCGACGCCATGGGCGACCTGGCCGAGGCCGCCGTCGAGGCGCTCGGCCACGGTGACTTCGCTCGCCTCGGGGCCCTCTTCGACCTGAACCACGGCTATCTGAACGCGGCCGGCGTCAGCGGCCTCGCCAACGAGCGCATGGTGGCCATCGCGCGGCAGCACGGCGCGCTCGGAGCCAAGCTCACCGGCGCCGGGTGGGGCGGCGCGGTCATCGCGCTCGCGCCCGACCACCCGGAGCGCATCGTCTCCGCCCTGCAGGACGCCGGCTTCTCCGCCACCGCCACGCGCGTCGGAGCCACGAGCTGAACGCGCTCGTGCTGCTGGCCGCGCTGCGGCTCGGCGGCGGCTTCACGACGGGGCAGATCCGCGACGACGCGCTCCGGCGCGTGAACGGCGGCCGGATGTTCGCAGAGTGGCTCGCGCAGCCGTGGCGCCTCGGCGGCGGCCTGCGCCTCCTCACCGAGCGCGACACCGAAGACGGCGTGCGGCGTGCGCGGGCGGCGGGCGCGGCGCTGGCGGGCTGGGACGCGCCCTGGGTCCACGTCGCGGCGGGCGTCGGCCACGCGGAGCGCCTGCTGCCCGCGTTCGCGCTTCGTCTCGGCCCCCGCGACCTCGTCTTCGCCGAAGCGTCGCTGCTCGATCTCGGCGCGTGGTCCCCGGGTCCCGGGCTCGCCCGCGCCGGCCTCGGCGCGGCCCACGGCGGCGGCCGCATCTGGGCCGGCTGGGCCTGGGACGAGCACGGCGGCGGCGGCCTGGGCCTCGCCGGCGTCGTCTCGCTCTCCGACCGCCTCGCGCTCGAGGTCGGCGCCGCCGTCGATCCGCGACGTCCGAGCGACTACGTCCAGATCGAGACGCTGCTGTCCGTGCGCTTCGGCGACTGACGATCCCGCGGCGGGCGCCGCGACAGACTCGCGCCCCGGAGGAACATGATGGCCGTCCATCTCGACCATGTCCTGGTGCCTGCCCGCGACAAGGTGGCCGCGGCGAAGCTGCTCGCGGGGCTGCTCGGCGTCCCGTGGTCCGAGACGGGCGTCGGGCCGTTCGCGCCGGTCTACGTGAACGACGGCCTGACGCTCGACTTCGACGAGTGGCCCGAGCCCATCCCGTTGATCCACTTCTGCTTTCGCGTCGACGAGGCCGACTTCGACACCATCCTCGATCGCCTGCGGGCCGCCGGCATCCCTTACCGCAGCGCGGTGCACGGGCCGGTCGACCACCGCGTCGACACGGCGCACGGCGGCCGCATCGTCTATTGGAACGAGCCCGACGGTCACCAGTGGGAGATGTTGACGGTCAGCTACGCGCGCGCAGCGACTCGAGGAGCGCCTTGAGGGGCTTGCCGCTGTGCTCGAAGCGGTCGCCGTGCGTCGGCCCGTTCTCGAGCTTCAGGACGCCGCGCGGACAGACGGCCGCGCAGATGCCGCAGCCCACGCAGGACGCGCGCACCACGTTGGCGCCGCGCTGCGCATAGGCGCGAACGTCGATGCCCATCTCGCAGTAGGTCGAGCAGTTGCCGCAGCTGATGCACTGCCCGCCGTTGGTCGTGATGCGGAAGCGCGAGAAGAACCGCTGGAACAGGCCGAGGATGGCCGCCTGCGGACAGAAGAAGCGGCACCAGACCCGGCTGCCGAGCAGCGGATAGAAGCCGACGCCGACGACGCCGGACAGCGCCGCGCCCACGACGAACCCGTACACCGATGCGTAGCCCTGGGAGAAGCGGCCGAGGACGTCTCCGCCGAGCGCCGAGTTCGTCCAGAGCAACGCCGTGCAGAGCACGATCGCGACGAGGACGAGGTGGATCGACCACCGCTCGAACTTCCAGGCCGACAGCTTCTTGCTCGACAGGTGCCGGAACGGATCGCCGGCGGTCTCGGCGAGGCCGCCGCAGCCGCACACCCACGAGCAGTACCAGCGCTTGCCGAAGTAGTAGGTCAGGATCGGGGTGGCGACGAACGCCGCGACGACGCCCCAAGTCACCATGAAGACGCCGAGAGAGGCGCCGCTCTTCGTCAGGTCAGCGATGGTTCCCGGGAACAGGTAGTCGTACTTCAGGGGCCAGAAGTACGTGAAATAGAACTCCGGCTGCTGCATCAGTCGCAAGAAGGCCGGGATCAAGAAGGCGAAGCCCAGCTGGAAGAAGACGACCGAGGCGGTGCGGACGAGCTGGTAGCGGACGTGTCGGTAGCGGTACGCGAACCGGACGCCCATGAAAACGATGGCGTAGGTGTAGACGAATCCGTAGAGGAACCAGTGGTCTGCGGGTGCGCCGCGGAGCATGCGGCTGAGCGGCTCGACGAGCGCGACCATGCCGCCGAGCAGCTCGCCCTTCCAGTAGAGCAGGCAGTAGAAGGTCGTGAAAGCCAATCCGAGCAGCCAGCCGGCGAAGCCGCGCGTCTGGGCGCCGTTGAACTGCACGCCGTCGTTCTGAATGCCCGGTGGGGTGCCAACGTACGTCGCGACGATGTGAGCGATCGCGCCGACGCCGAACGTGCCGAACACGAGCGCGAACGCCGTCCAGCCGGACGCGGGCAGACGCCCCACCGCCGCCGCGCCGAGCAGCACGACGCCCACAGCCATGAGGACGGCGCCGGCGACGCGCCCCGGGCGTGTGCGTCCCGACGCCGCCGGCGCGAGCGGGCGCGTGACCGCCATCTCATTCATGCCAGCTGCTCCTTCAGCGACGCGCGCATCTGCGGCTCCCAGCGACGCGAGAGCTCCGCGTCGAAGTTCGCCTCGCGCAGGTGGTCGAGCACGTAGCCCGCGTCGCGGCGCTCGGCGATCCAACGCTCCCACACGCGGTGTCGATGGCGCAGCCCCATCGCGTTCATGCCGACGACGACGCCGTCCCGCGTGACCACCCGCAATCCGTGCCGTGCCGACGGGTGCTGCCACCAGCCGTGCCGCTCGCCGGCGGGCCGCTGCCCGACCGCCGGCGTCACCTGCCCGTACGTGTGCCACTCGAGATCGAGGAACTTCGCGGAGTTGAACCACACGCCGCGCTCGTACCGCGCCCGCTCGCCGCACATCGTCGCGGCGGCGACCTCCCCCTGGGCCTTCCCGGTGTACCAGAGCTGTTCGACCCGACCGCCGTCCGGACCGGCGATCTCGGCGCAGTCCCCCGCCGCGAAGACGCCGTCGATCGCGGTGCGCAGCGAGGCGTCGACGACGACCCCGCGGCTGCACGGGATGCCGGCGTCGCGGGCGACGGCGACGTTCGGCGTCACGCCCGCCGTCAGGCCGACGAGCTGGCACGCAATGCGTTCGCCGTCGCGCGTGACGACGCCCGCCGCCCCGCCGCGCCCGTCGTCGGTGATCTCGGCGAGCTGGGTGCCCAGGCGAAGGTCGATGCCCCGCTCGCGCACGAGCCGCCCGATCATCTGCGCCTCCTGGTCGGGCAGCGCGTTGTTCCAGTAGGCGGACTCGCGCGCGAGCATCGTCACGTGGATCCCGCGCGAGTGCAGCATCTCCGCGAGCTCGATGCCGATGAGGCCGCCGCCGACGAGCACGGCGTGGCGGACGACCGGCGTCGCGCGCTCGAGCGTCTCGACGTCCTGTAGCGAGTAGAGGCCCTGTACGCGCTGCAGGTCCTGCCCGGGCCAGCCGAAGCGGTTGGGCTGCGCGCCGGTGGCCAGCAACAGCAGGTCGTAGGGCATGGCCTCGCCGCGATCGAGGCGCAGGCGGCGCTCCCGCGTGTCGATGTGCTCGACCCAGGCGCGCACGCGCTCGATGCGGAGGTCGTCCCAGAAACGGCGCTCGTACGGGTGCAGATCGCCGAGCCGCATGTGGCCCATGTAGAGGTACATGAGCGCCGGGCGCGAGTAGAAGAGGTCGGACTCGCCGGAGATCAGCGTGATCCGCCACGCCTTCTGGCGCTTGCGGACCTCGACGGCCGCGGTGGCGCCGGCGATCCCGTTGCCGAGGATGACGACGTGCATCGCCGGAATATACGGCGGTTCGCGCGCGAGGTTACGCGGCGTGGACGCCCCGGTCGGAGACGCGCATGCGCAGGACGACGTGGCCGCCCGCGCGCACCGCCTCGGCCGCGGCGGCCTCGGCCGCGCCGTCGGGGCCGATCATCCAGGCGAGGTCGCCGCCCCCGGCGCCCGTGGGCTTCACGACGACGCCGAACGGTCGCGCCAGCGCCGCCACCTGCGCGTGCGCCGGCGTGAACAGCGTGGCGCCCGCCGCCGCGCCGAGCGCAAACAGCGCCGCGCCGGTCTCGGCCGCCGCCTCGGCGAGCGCGGGGCGATTCCCCTGTTGAATCGCCGAGATGCCACGCTCGGACGCGTCCGCGATCGGCGCCAGCAACGCCGCGAGCCGCGCCGGACCGAGCGCCCACACGCGCTCGACGAGCGCCGGCGTGCTCGCCGACTGCCCCGTCCAGACCAGCAGCAGCTCGGGCAGCGACGACACCGGCAGCTTCGAGGCCGACGCCGTCCCGCACCCGGCGTCCAGCGCGCCTCCGGCGCGGCCCTCGAACCAGCGATAGGCCAGCAGGCCGCCGAACGCGCTCGCCGCGACGTCGGCGCCGCTCCCCCGCCCCTGCACGCGGTGGTGGGCTCGTTGGGCCCGCGCGTACACCTCGGCGGCGTCGATGGAGTGGCCCCTCCGCGCCGCGATGGCGGCCAGGAGCGCCACCGTCGTCGCCGCGCTCCCGCCGAGCCCGAGCTTGTGGCGCGTCCCGTCCGCGTCGCGGAACGCCAGGTCCTCGCTGTCGAGCCGGTACACGCCCGGGGGGACGTCGCCCACGGTGGCCGCCGCGGCCCGCGCGAAGTCGAGCTTGTCGCCGGCGAGCGGGGCGTGGGCGTCGCACGCGCAGCCGAGGGCCGGCGCCTCGATGCGACAGCCCGCCCCGTCGGCGACCGTGCAGGACGCGAGGCGGTCGACGGCGGCGACGAGCGCCGGCGCGCCCCCGAGCACCGCGTACTCACCGAGCAGGATGACCTTGCCCGGCGCGCGCACCGTCAGCACGGGCCGACCACCCGCGCGCCGGGCCCCGGCCGCGCCACGTCGACGCCGCGGACGCCCTCGGTCGCCGCGAGCGCCGCCGCCACGCGCGGGGCGTCGCCGGCGGCGCACAGCACTTTCACGTGGGGGCCGGCGTCGCAGGTGAACCAGGCGCCCACGCCGTCGCGGCGGAGGGCGCGCACCGTCTCGATGCCCGCGAGCGTGGCCGGCCGCCAGTAGAACAGCGGCGGCACCGTGGCCAGCATGCAGGCGTGCATCTTCAGCGTGGAGTGCTCCATCACCGCGCCGAGCGCCGGCAGGTCGCGCGCGTCGATGGCGCGCCGCGCCTCGGCCATGTCGGCGGCGTGCGACGCGACCCACGCCGGGAAGTACGGGCTCGTCTCGGCGGAGGCGGCCATGCCCGCGCGCGAGCCCACGTCCTTCGGGCCGAGCGCCGTGACCGCGATGACGAGGCGCACGTCCCACGCCTCGGGGGCCAGCAGCGGGCGCACGCCGCCTGTCTCGCGGTCCAGCTCGACGAGGCCGCCGAGGAGCGAGCGCGGCGCCGATCCGGAGCCGCGGCGCACGACGTCGACGAGCGCCGGGTCGTCGGCGGGCAGGCCGAGCGCCGCCCACGCCGCCAGGCCGAGCGCCGCGAAGCCGCTGGCGCTGCTGGCGAGGCCCGCCGCCGTCGGGACGGTGTTCGCCGAAAAGACCTCCGCGCGCCACGAAACCCCGGCGCGCGCGCGGACGTCATCGAGGACTGCCGTGACCCGCTCGGCGTCGGCCTCGACCTCGTCGAGCACGAAGCGGTCGGCGGAGACGGCGGGATCGAAGCGCACCGTTGTGCGCGTGCCGGGACGATCGAGCGTGAGCGAGACGCTGCCCACGGCGGGCAGGTTGAGGACGGCGTCCCGCTTGCCCCAGTACTTCACCAGCGCGACGTTGATGCCGGCCTCAACCGTCGCCATGTGACGTTCTGTGCCAGGTGGGCGAGTCTCGGTGTGCCATTTTGCGCTCACCGCACACCTCCGTCACAACTCGACACGGCCCGAACTGCGGTAGAATGCAGGTTCACGGCGTGGCACGCCCCTTGAAATAGGGAGAGTTCGCCGCCGGCCTCCCGGCCCCTCCCTCCTCTGGGAGGCCGGCGCCCCCCTTCCTCTCGTCACCCGACTTCCAGCGACCCGCTCCCGATGATCGCCTCGAGGTCCGCCACCTCCTTCGGGATGTCGCGGGTGAGCACGTCGGCGCCCGACGCCGTCACGAGCACGTCGTCCTCGATGCGGATGCCGATGCCGCGCAGGTGCTCGGGCGCCTGCTCGTCGTGGGGGGCGATGTACAGGCCGGGCTCGACGGTGAGCACCATGCCCGGCTCGAGGCCGCGCGAGGCGCCCTTCAGGTGGTAGCGGCCGACGTCGTGCACGTCCATGCCGAGCCAGTGACTGGTCCGGTGCATGTACCAGCGCTTGAACGTCTCCTTCTCGATGGCCTCGTCGACCGTGGTGTCCTTCAGCAGGCCGAGCGCGAGCATGCCCTCGACGAGGGTGCGCACCGAGGCCTGGTGGACCTCGTCGAAGGTATGGCCGGGCCGGCAGCGCTCGATCGAGGCCTTCTGCGCGGCGAGGACGATCTCGTACACGTCGCGCTGGGCCGGAGAGAACCGCCCGCTGACCGGCCACGTGCGCGTGACGTCGCTGGCGTAGTAATCGAACTCGCAGCCGGCGTCGATGAGCACCATCTCGCCGTCGCGGATCTGCCGCTTGCTGTCGCGGTAGTGCAGAACGCAGGCGTTGGGCCCGCTGCCGACGATCGACTCGTAGGCGGTCCGGCGCGCGCCGCGCACGGCCCACTCGTACTCCATGGCCGCCTGGAGCTCGTACTCCCAGATGCCGGGGCGGGCGATCGCCATGGCGCGGCGGTGGCCGAGGTTGGTCAGGTGCGCGGCGCGGCGCATGGCCACCAGATCGGTCTCGCCCTTGAAGAGCCGCAGCTCGTGGAGCAGGACCTCGGGGTCGCAGAGGTCGCCGGGCGTCTCGGCGCCGTGCTTGCGGAAGAAGCGCGCCTTGCGCATCGCGCGCATCACCAGATCGTCGTCGGGCTCGTGGCGGCCGAGCTGGTGGTAGAGCTTCGTGGCGCCCTTGAGGTACTCGGGCAGCTTCGCCTCGAGCTCCTTCGCGGGGAAGGCCTTGTCGACGCCGAGCGCTTCGACCGCGCGCTCGACGCCCAGGCGCTCGCCGTCCCACACCTCGCGCTCCGGGTCGCGCTCGCGCAGGAACAGGACGACGCGGTCGCCCGGCTCGCGGTGCGGCGCCAGCACCAGCACCGAGTCCGGCTCCTCGAAGCCCGTGAGGTAGAAGAAGTCCGAGTCCTGGCGCCACGCGTGCTGGACGTCGTGGTTGCGGATCAGCTCGGGGGCGGCGAAGAAGACGGCGACGGCGCCCGTCAGGCGCTTCAGCAGCGCGTCGCGGTGCTCGTGGAACGTCGGGGCCTGCACGGTGCGGACTCCAGGAGGCGGTTCGGCGCCTGAATAGCACCGATGCCGGCACAGGGCCAAGCGATGCGCCGCCGCGCCCCGTGCTCGTGCGCGCGCTCCGTCGGTGCTAGGGTGCCTCGACGAGACGGGACGCGGAGGGCGACATGAGCGGCGACGATCGGGACGAGATTCGGCGGATCTTCGAGGCGCCTCCGATCGAGCACGCACCGGCGCACGACGACGCGAACGGGGCGGGCGGCGGACGCGTCCGGTTCCCCGGGCTCGCGTCCCGCGCGTACGAGCACCCCGCCGACGCGCTGGCGCTCGGCGCGCTCCGCCGGCTGAAGGGCCTCGACCAGGTGGTGCGCTGGATGATGGGGGCGCTGTCCGAGCGGCGGCTGCGCTACTGGTTCCTCGCGGGCGCCGTCCGCACGAGCGAGCGCCAGTTCTCGCGGCTGCACGGGGTGATGCGCGAGTGCTGCGAGATCCTCGACCTGCCCGAGCGCCCCGAGCTGTACGTGATGCAGAACCCGGTCATCAACGCGGGCGCCATCGGCGCGGACCGGCCGTTCATCGTCGTCAACTCGTCGATCCTCGACCTGCTCACCGAAGACGAGCAGCGGTTCGTCGTCGGCCACGAGCTCGGACACGTGCTCTCCAACCACGTCCTCTACAAGAATTTGCTCGCGATCCTGCTGCAGCTGTCGCTGGCGCGGCTCGCCTACGCCACGCCGCTGTCGGGCATCGCGCTGTGGGGCATCATCGCCGCGCTGCGCGAGTGGGACCGCAAGTCGGAGCTCTCCGCCGACCGGGCCGGCCTGCTGTGCCTGCAGGACCCGCGCGCCGCCTACGGCGTGCACCTCAAGATGGCCGGCGGACGCCACACCGAGCAGATGGACGTCGACGCCTTCGTCGAGCAGGCCGCCGAGTACGAGGCCGGCGGCGACGTGCGCGACGGCGCGCTCAAGCTGCTCAACCTGCTCGGCCGCACGCACCCCTTCGCCGTGCTGCGCCTCGCCGAGCTCAAGCGCTGGGTCGACGACGGCGACTACGGGCGCCTCCTCGCCGGCGACTACCCGCACCGCGACGAGGCGCCCCGCGCCTACGACGAGGTCAGCGCCGCCATGCGCGAGTACCGCACGAAGGTCGGCGACTCGAAGGACCCGTTCTTCAAGACGATCAACGACATCGGCAGCGGCATCGGTCAGGCCGGGCAGGCGATCTGGGACCAGGTGAAGGAAGTGTTCGGCGGCAAGGGCGGCGGCGAGAAGCCACCGCCCGAGTGACGAGGCTACGGGGCCTGCTCCTCGCCCGGGGCGCCGCCGCGTTCGTAGGCGCCCATGTCGCAGCGCCCCACGCCGGGGCCGACGCCACGCAAGCGATAACGCTGGTCGGTCGGCATGCACGCCGTGCCGAGCCCGTTCGGGAAGGCGGGGTTGCCCGCGTTGCGCGCCGGGCTGTTCGCGGCGAGCGCGTGCGTCGGCGTGTCGCCGCCGTTCGGCAGCAGCGCTCCGAGGAGCGGGTCGACGCCCGTCAGCACGCCAGTGTTCGAGCCGGCGAGGGTGCAGCCCTCGGTGTCCTGCACGAGGTTGTACCCGACGCTCGAGATCGTCCCGTTGCAGTCCGGCGGGTTGAGCCCGGCGTTCGTGTTGCCGGCGATGATCGAGTTGCCGATGAAGAGCAGACCGACGTTCGCGAGCCCGCCCGCGGTGTAGATGTTGTTGTCCTCGAGGTTGAGGACCTGGTTGTCGTAGAGGGTGACGTTGTTCATGAACGCCAGGCCGGTGTTGGTGATGCCGCCGGTGTCGACGTCGCCGAGGTTGCCGCTGAACGTGCTGTTCGTCGCGATCAACCAGCCGAGGTTGCGCATGCCGCCGAATCGGTTGGCGCGGTTGCCGGTGACGGCGCTGTGGTCGATGAACAGCACGCTGTCGGAGTCGTTCTCGATGCCGCCGGAGCGCCCCGGCAGGCCGATCTCGTTGCCGGCGAGCACGTCGCCGTTGTCGGTGATGTGGCTGCGGACGATCGACATCACGCCGCCGTCGCCGTTGACGATGCCGGCGCCCTCGCTGAAGGCGGTGTTGCCGCGGACGATCGTGCGGTGCACCAGCACGACGCCGCCGCGGTTGATGATTCCGCCGCCCGCCATCGCGTCCCCGCCCTGGATGGTCAGCCGGTGGAGCTCGACCCGGATGCCGCCGGTCCCGTCGATGTCGAAGACGCTGCCGCCGCCCTGCACGTCGATCACGACGGTGCCGACGACGGGCCCCACGATGCGCACGGGATCGGAGACGAAGAGCGTCCCCAGGTCGAGGTCGTAGCTGCCCGAGGGCACGAGGACGTGGTCCAGGCCGGCGCGCCCGTTCGCCTCCTCGATGGCCGCGCGCAGCGTGCACCCGTCGGCGCCGGAGGCATCGCAGGTGCCGTTGCCCGGGTTGGCGTCGTGTGCGTCGTCGGCGTCGTTCACGACGAACGTCGCGGCGGTGGCGACGGGGCCAGAGAGCAGTGAGCACAAGAGGAGGGCGCGCTTCATCGAGAGGCCTCCGCGCTTGCCCCGCCGGTGCCGACCGGCGCGGTCGCGTCGTGGTCCGGGCTCCCCGCCCGCGCCCCATCGGAGGCGGGCGGGGGGGGCGAGGTCGCCGAGACTCGACGGACCGTGGTGGAGATCGATCCGCCGAACCCGATTTCGCGGCCGATGGGGGTTGGGGCCGACCGGTCGTCGCCGGCGTTGGCGGCCGGGCCCGGCGGATCGGGGCGACGCGGCGGCCGCTGGACTTCGGCGCGGGACTGCGCGTTCAATCGCGCATGCGGGACTTGCGGTGTTCTTTGGGAGACGGGCCGGCGCGTCGCGCGACGCGAGCGCGGGGGCTTCGCGTGTCGTGGGTCGCCTTCGTCGCGGCGTGTCTCGCGCTCGGCGCGTGCGCGGACGACGCGCCCATGCGCTCGGGTGGGGCGGCCGATGCGCGGCTGGCGACGGATGGCGCGCCGCCCGACGCCGCGCGGCCCGACGGGGCGCCCGCACGCGACGGCGCCGCGACCGACGCGCAGCCGCGCGACGGCGCGCTGCCCGGCGACGCGGCGCGGCGCGCCGACGCCGCCACCGATGCCTCCGCGTCGGACGCCTCGCCCCCCGACGCCTCGCGCGCGGACGCCGCGACCGACGCTGCCGCGCCGGATGCCTCGCGCGCGGACGCCGCGACCGACGCCACCGCGCCGGACGTTGTGCGCGCCGACGCCTCACCCCCCGACGCATCGGGCGCCGACGCGTCCCCCGCCGACGCCACCCCGCCCGACGCGTGCGTCCCCGCCTGCGCCGGCCGCACGTGCGGCGACGACGGCTGCCGCGGCCTCTGCGGCCGCTGCGCCCCGAACGAGGCGTGCATCGGCGGCGCCTGCGTCTGCCAGCCGCGCTGCGACGGCGTCTGCGGGGACGACGGCTGCGGCGGCAGCTGCGGCGCCTGCCCCGGCGGCCACGTGTGTGTCGACGGCGCGTGCGCGTGCGACCCGCGGCTGCCCGACGCCTGGCCGGCGCGCTGGGCCCCGTCCGACCGCAACCCACTGCTCGTCGCCTCCGCCGACGCCGCCCTACAGGGCGCCGACAACGTCTACGCGCCCGACATCGTGCCGCACGCCGGCGGCTGGCTCCTGTGGTACGGCAGCCAGGGCGCCGACGGCCACGACCGCATCTTCCTCGCGACCTCGCGCGACGGCATGGAGTGGCGCAAGTGGCCCGAGGGCGCCGATCCGCAGCCCGTGCTCAACCGCGGCGCCGCCAACCACCAGAACGACCCCAGCGTGGTCCGCGTCGGCGACCGGTGGCGCATGTACTACACCGAGGCCCCGCGCGCCGAGGAGGACCTCGTCGCGCTCGCCACCGCCGCGTCGCCCGACAACTTCCAGCGCGAGGGCTACGTCCTGCAGACCGGCCCCGCCGGCGCCTGGGACTCGGTCAAGGTCGGCCGCCCGTCGGTGCTGTACGAGGACGGCTTGTACCGCTTGTGGTACGACGGCACCGGCCCCGACGGCCGCCGCCACGTCGGCCTGGCCGTCTCGAACGACGGCGTCCGCTTCGTGCGGCACCCGGGCAACCCGGTCTTCCGCGACGCTGGCGCCGTCGACGTGAAGCGCGTGGGCGGCGTGTACGTGATGTTGCGCGAGGGCGGCGACGGCACGCGATGGGCGACGAGCCCCGACGGCCTGTGCTGGGTCGACCGCGGCCTGCTCTTCGCGCGCAGCGGCGCCGCCTACGACGCGCACGGCCAGGTCACGCCCTTCCTGTGGCTGGCGGAGGGCCGGGCGGCCGGCGTCTATTTCGGCGGCGCCTTTGTGCCCGCCTGGAACCGCAACCGCATCGCCGCCGCCTTCCCCGGCGGCGCGGCGCCGGCGCCCGGCGGCGGCTGCACCGGGTGCCTCGAGCCGGGACTGACGTGCGGCGAGGCATGCCCGGGCGACGGGATCTGCGGCGCGCCGGGCAGCGCCGATCCCGGCCGCTGCTGCGCCTGCGCGCCGAGCGGCTGCGAGGCCTGCCTCGGCGCCCAGCCCGACTGCCACGCGGCCTGTCTCGCCGCCGGCCACGTCGGCGGCTGGTGCGCGCATCCCGGCAGCCGCGATCCCGCCGCCTGCTGCGCCTGCTTCGAGTGACGCGCGGCGGCGCCGGCCACCGCCGTCAATCCACCTCGCCGCCCGACACCCGCTTCACCAGCGCGTCGAGCCGTGCCTTCAGCGCGCGCAGGGCCGCGGCATCGTCGAACTGGCTCTCCCAGAGCGTCACCTCGCGCCCGGGCGAGCCGTCGGCCGCCCGCAGCGTCACCGTGACGCAGGCTCGACCGACCGTGCCGCGGCCTGCCATCGGAATCCGAGCGCGGCGGACAGGGGAAACGCGTACGGGATTGGCGCGGGCCTACGGATCGGTCTTTCGGCGGATGGCCTCGTGTGTTCTGCTATCCGTTCTTCGTGATGGCTGTGACGAGGGCCTCGATGCGTTCTGTAGCGAGATCGATCCATCGGTCGGCGGTCTGGGCGCCGGCGCTCGCGGTGTCTCTCGGTGTCGCGGTCGCACAGGCGGGCGAGCCGGCCGAGCAGCCGCTCCAGCAGGTCGTCGCCTACGCGGGCCACCTCGACCACGACGGCGTGCCCTACGACGGCACCGTGCAGATGCGGTTCCGGCTCTTCGCCGCCCCCGAAGGCGGAGCGCCTCTCTGGGAAGAAGAGCACCCGGAGGTGCGGGTCTTCGGCGGTCAGTTCTCCGTGCGCCTGGGGGGTCCCGCCGGCGGTCAGGCCGTTCCCATCGGCCCGCACCTGTCCCGCAACCGGCAGCACTACCTCGAGACGTCGGTCCGGCTGCCGGCGGCGCCCGACGCCGAGCCGACGCCTTGGGTGCCGCTCACGGGGCGCCGGGCGCTGCACCCGTCCGGCCAGGCCCTGTGGAGCCTCGAGACGATGGCCGTGCCGCGCGGCGCGGTGATGTATTTCGATCTGCCCGAGTGTCCGCCGGGCTACCGCCCCTTCGCGCCCGGCAACGGGCGCTACGTGGTCGGCGTCCATCCGCAGGGCACGCTCGGCGGCCTCGCCGGCCAGCCGCTCGGCGACCGCGAGGACCGCCCGGTCGGGCAGCACAGCCACGCTGCGTCGCAAGACGCCCACAGTCACCAGGTCAACGACCCCGGACACGTCCACCGGGTCGGGACGTCGAACTCCGACGACTGCTGCGGTTCGGTGGACTGGGGCAATCGCCACAACGCGCACGAGGTCATCAGCGATCGCGCGTGGACCGGCATCACGCTCGGCGGCGCCCAGCCCGCCGTGCACGTCCAGGCCGCGGGCGCCGTCCCCGGCACGAACGCGCCCTACGTCCAGCTCCGCATGTGCGTCAAGGACTGACCGCCGCGGCCCCGGGCCACCGGCGGGGCATCCGCCGCCGCTTCGACTTTCCCCGCTTCGAGACCCCGCCGCGCAGCGTCATGTGCCCGGCCTTCCCCTTCAGCGTCGCCCTCTGAGAGTGCTGCCGCTGCCGCAGGGTGTGCACCTTCCTCCCGTGCTTGTCCGGCCCCGCCGAGGCCTGGACCTCGACCTCGGGGCGCAGCGCGTGGAACTGCTCGATGACGCCGGCGTGGTTCGCGCCCGCGCCCACGCGGGCCCCGGCGTCGTCGTGGCCGCCGCACGAGCTGCAGAACGGTCGCTCCGAGGAGAGCTCGATGGTGTCGACCGATCCCGCCGGCACGTTGTCGAGCACGTGCTGCAAGAAGAGCGGCTCGGTGTGCGTGTGGTCCGGCATGAACGCGCCGGCGGGCTTCGTGGTCTGGATCTGCTGGCCGTCGGCGGGCTTCCCCGGCATGTGTGTCCACGTGCCGCCGCTCACCTGCGCGGTCGAGTCGACGACGCCGGGGTTCATGCTCGAGACGATGAAGTAGAGGGCCTGTTGGGCGCCGGCGGTCGTCCGCACGAGCATGAGGTTGCGACCGGCGGGGATCTGCGCCCTCTGCCGGATCTGCTTGACGAGCCCCCTGGCCTCCGCACCTTCGAAGAACAGACCGAGCGGGTCGAAGGCATCCCCGAAGTGATTGCCGACGTAGGCGTAGGCGGTCGCCGCCTCGCCGTGGCGGCCGATCCCGTCGGGCGTCGCGCGCAGGAACGCCGGATCCGGCGAGATCCACCGCCCGATCGCCGGTTCGAAGGATCGGAACTGGAAACGGACGAGCCCGGTCGACGCGTCGCGCTCCTGGCCGGTGAAGCCGTAGGGATCCACGTCGCCGAAGGACCCCGCGCGCTCCTCGCCGGTCGGTCCGAAGGCGCGCTGCCCCACCACTTCGCCGCCAGCGGTGGCCACGGTGAGGCCGCCGAGGTGGTCGTGATGGAAGTGGACGAGCTCGGGCCCGGTCTCGAGCAGCTGGCGGCGCACCGACGACCACAGCAGTCGGTCGGCGAGCGCGTCGTCGTCGGCCGCGCGCGCGTCGGCGGCGTCGATGCGGCCGTCGGCGACGAGGTCGGGCAGCATCGTCGTCGCCAGGGAGGCGCTCTCGTAACGGGCGAGGCGGCCGCCCATCCGGACGAAGAGTGTGGCGATGCCATCGCGCAGCTCGAAGTCGGGTGAGACATACTGCGTCACGCTGCCTTCCTCGACCTTCGAGACACGCTCGACGTCGGCGCCGCAGGCGAACCGCGCCTCGCCCGCCCGGACGAGCCGGCCGAGGTGACGGCGTTCGGTCCCGCGCCCTCGCCGTAGGTCAGCGTGATGCCATCCTTCGACGTCAGGTTGTCGATGGCATCGAACGCGAAGTCTTTCGCGCCCTCGGCGTACGCGACGCGCGTGGCGCGGTACCAGGCGTCGAGCGTGAGGTCCGCGGCGCCGCCGGGCCAGCGCGCGTCCCCGCCGTCTCGGACGCGCACGAGGCGGCTCGCGCGGTTGCGGTCGTACGCGTAGGCCTGCACCGTCGTCCCGGCGAGCGTCGTCCGCAGCGCGGCCCGCCGGAGGCGGTCGTCGTAGGTCCACCCCGTCTCGCTGCCGTCGGCGTGGCGTCGCCCCGTCGCGAGGCCGCGCTCGTCGTACGTCACGGACTCGACCACGCCGGGGATGGCGACGAGCCGCGAGGCATCGACGCTCGACCGCGCGGCCGTCGGGGTACGTCGGATGTCGCCGTCCACGGCGTCGCTCGTCAGGCGCGCGACGGCGAAGAAGCTCGTGCCGTTGCGGTTGAGGGCGTAGCGCACCTCGGCGCCGCTCACGACGACGAGGTCGGCCAGGCCGTCGCCGTCGAGGTCCTCGAGCGACGACAGCGGCAGCTCGGCGGCGCTCACCGGCGCGCCCTCGATGACCGTCCAGTCCGACCAGCGCCCGACGGGCCCGCTGCCGGCCCCCGAGTCGTACGTGAGGGCGAGGGCCGGCGTGACGCCCGCAAACCCGGGCGGCACCTCGATGGGCAGGCTCCAGGCCATCGTGCCCATGTTGGCGTCGAGGCCGACGTGCTCGCCGACGCCCCCGAGCGAGCCCGGGCCGTCGGGCAGGCGCACGCGGTCGTCGGACACACCCGTCTGGGCCGCCGCCGATGCCAGAAGCAGACAACCCAGGATGACACGACGCTTCACCGCTCGACCTCCCCGCCCCGGGCGCGCAGGCGAGATTCGGGCGGCGGCGGCACGGCCGTCGATGTGGGTGTGTCGGGAGGCGTCGGGCCGGGTGGGCCACCGACGAGGACGGGCCGTCCGTCAGTTCTGGTCGTTCCTGCCCGCGCGCTCGGCGACGATCTTCTCCTGGATCGGCGGCGGCACCTCCTCGTAGCGATGGAAATGCATGGTGAACGAGCCGCGATCGCCGGTGAGCGCCTTGAGCGTGTTGGCGTAGGTGAGCATCTCGCCGAGCGGCACCTCGGCGGTGATGGTCGTCTCGGTGCCCTCGGGCAGCATGCCGCGCACCCGGCCGCGCCGGCGGTTCAGGTCGCTCATGATGTCGCCGGTGCACTCCTCGGGCACGCTGATGTCGACGGTCATCACCGGCTCGAGCAGCGTCGGCTTCGCCTTGGGCCACGCCTCGCGGAAGGCCTGGCGCGCCGCGATCTGGAACGCCATGTCCGACGAGTCGACCGCGTGGTACTGCCCGTCGTAGAGCGTCACCCGGAAGTCGACCGCCGGGAAGCCGGCCAGCATCCCCTTCGCGGAGGCGTCGACGAAGCCCTTCTCGACGGCGGGGATGAAGTTGCGCGGCACCACGCCGCCGACCACCTGGTCGACGAACTCGAAGCCGGACCCCGGCGGCAGCGGCTCGACGACGACCTTGATGTCGGCGAACTGCCCGTGGCCGCCGGTCTGCTTCTTGTGGCGCGAGTGCAGGTCGACCTTCGCCTTGATCGTCTCGCGGTAGGCGATGTGCGGCGGGTGGGACGTGACCTCGACGCCGAAGCGCTCGCGCAGCCGCGAGAGCGCCATCTCGAGGTGCAGCTGGCCGGCGCCGACGAGCACCATCTCGTGCGTCTCGACGTCGCGATCCACGGCGAGGCGCGGATCCTCGTACAGCAGCTTCTCGAGCGCGGGGTGGAGCTTGTCCTCCTGGGCGCGGTTCGCGGGCGTGAGCGCCACCGACAGCGAGGGCTTCGGGAAGTCCACCGGCGGGAGGCGCAGGTCGTAGCCCTTCGCCGCCAGCGTGTCGTTGGTGCGCGCCTCCTTGAGCTTCGCCGCGCAGAAGATGTCGCCGGCGACGACCTGCCCGACCTCCTCGATCTCCCCGCCGAGCGGCGTGTACACGTGGGCGAGGCGCTCCGGCACGCCGCGGACGACGAGCTCGTCGCCGGCCTGCAGGCGGCCGCTGATGAGCTTCATGTAGGTGATCGTGCCGGCGTACGGGTCGACCGTGGAGCGGTAGACGAACGCCACGTTCGGCGCGTCGATCGTCACGTGCAGATCGGCCGCGGCGTCGCCCCTGCGCGCGTGCACCGGGCGGTCGGCCGGCGACGGCAGGAAGTCGACGATGCGCGTCAGCAGCGCGCGCACGCCGACGTGGGTCACGGCGCTGGCGGCGAGCACCGGCACCACCCGGCCGAGCCGCACGCCCTCGCGCAGGCCGCGCAGGAAGCTCTCGGCGCCGAGGTGCCCGTTCTCGAAGTACTCCTCCATCAGGCGCTCGTCGCCCTCGGCGATGAGCTCCTCGAGCTGCAGGCGCGCGTCGCGGACGCGGTCGGCCAGGTCGGCGGGGATGTCCGTGGCGCGAAAGTCGCCCGAGCCGTCCTTCGCGTGCTCGTACGCTTTCATGTCGACGAGGTCGACGATGCCGCGGAACCCGGCGGCGCTGCCGATCGGCAGGTGCACCGGGATCACCGCGCGCCCGAGCGCCTCGGCCATCGACGCGGTCGTGGCGGCGAAGTCGGCGTTGTCGCGGTCGAGCTTGGTGACGACCGCCAGCAGACCCATCTCGCGCTCGCGGGCCATCCGGAACGCGCGCCGCGTGACCGTCTTCACGCCGTCGGCGGCCGAGACGCAGAGCACCCCGCCGGCGGCGACGTGTACGGCCCCGAAGGCGTCCGCGAACAGCTCTCCGACCCCGGGCGTGTCGAGGACGTTGATCTTGACCCACTCGCCGCGCGCGTCCTTCCACGCCGTGGACGCGGTGGCGGTCTGGTAGGTGATGCCGCGAGCGCGCTCGTCGGCGGACGTGTCGAGCGTGCGCTCGCGGCCGGCGCCGGGATCGACGATGCCGAGCGCCGGGATGCGGCCCGTCTGGGCCAACAGGCTCTCGGCGAGCTGCGTCTTGCCGCTGTGCGTGTGCCCCAACAGTACGACGTTGCGGATGTGGCGGGGATCGTCGGGGGCGAGGGCGCTCTGCGGAACCGAGGACGATGACCGAGCCATGCTCTCCTCCTCGCGGCGAGGGCCCCGCCCCCGAGGAGAGCGGGGCCGTGATGGGGATGCCTCCGACTAGAGTCCTCGCACCGGGACCTGTCAACGGTTCGGATCGGTGACACCCCACCCGGTCGGATGCCGCGGCGCCCCGAACCGCCGCGTCCCCGGTGGGACTACAGCGCGTGGTCCCGGCGGACGCGATCGAGCAGCAGGGCGCAGCCGCGGGAGACGAGCTGATACACGTGCTCGAAGCCGTCGTCGCCGTCGTAGTACGGATCGGGCACGTCTCGCACGCGCAGCTCGGGCACCCCGTCGAGCAGGCGCATCAGGCGCGCCCGCCCCTGCGGCAGTCGGCGCAGGTGGTCGAGGTTCGAGGCGTCCATCGCCACGACGTAATCGAAGCGCTCGAAGTCCCGCGGATCCACGCGGCGCGCCCGCTGCAGCGAGATGTCGACGCCGTGCCTGCGCGCCACCTCGGTGCTGCGCGGGTCGGGCGGCTCGCCGACGTGCCAGCCGCCGGTGCCGGCCGAGTCGGCGGCGATGCGCTCGTCGAGACCCGCTTTCGCCACGAGGTCGGTGAACACGCCCTCCGCCAGCGGCGACCGGCAGATGTTGCCCAGGCATACGAACAGGACGCGGATCACTCGGCTACCCCCAGCTTCGTGGCGATCGGTGCGTACTCGGGATCGCCGGCGACGCGCGCTGCGCGCCCGCGTCCGTACCGGAGCAGCGCGCGCGCCGCGTCGGCGCCCGCCGTGCGCGCACGGCGATCCACCTCGAAGAAGAACATGCCGAGCGGCGCGTCCTCGCGGTCGAGCAGACGGTCGAGCAGGCCGGGGAGGCGCGCGTCGTCTCGCAGCTCGATCGCCAGCGCGCACACGCTGTTGAGCAGCACCGGCCAGCCCTCGCTCGCCGCCGGTTTGTCGGGCAGCGCGGCGAGGAACGCGCGGTATGCGTCGGGGTAGCGGCCGAGCTTCCAGCAGAGGTGCCCCAGCTGCTCGCGCACCCGCCAGCCGCGGCCGCGCAGCGCCGACTGGCCCTGCAGCGCGTCCGGGTGGTCGAGGCACTCCGCCGCCCTGGCGAGGCACGTCGCCGCGTCCTCGGGCTTGCTCTCGGCGAGCGCCTGCCCGACCGCGTACCAGAGGTCCGGGTTGCGCGGGAACTGCTGCAGCGCCCGCATCGCCACCGCCAGCGACTGCGCCAGCGGCCTCTGCGCACGCGCGTACGCCTGCAGCAGCGTCAGCGTCGCCTCCTGGACGAGGCTGGCGCCCCCCATGTCCGCAAGTGCGCGTTCCAGCTCGGGAATCGCCTCCTCGTCGCGCCCGAGCACGTGGAGCTCGCGGCCGAGGTAGTAGCGATACTGCGCGTCGTCGGGGCGCTCCGCCACCGTCGCGCGGATGATCGGCAGCGAGCGCTCCGCCTTGCGACGCTGCGCGTAGATGCGCCGGTCGTCGCCGAGGTGCACCAACTGCAGGTCGAGGTAGCGCGTCCCGCTCACCTTCGGGTGCGCCGGATCGAGCGACCCGAAGCGGTTGTGGACGCGGCCCGAGTAGCCGAGGCGCGGGTCGTTCGGGAAGAGCCGCACGCCGAAGAACGACGAGATGGGGTCGCCCTCGAGCGTCACGTTCACCACGTCGAGGAGCAGCGCCTCGAACGGGTGGTCCGGTCCGGGGCGGAGGTGCGCGCGGATCGCCTCGGGCCGCGCCCCGCGGAAGCGTTCGTCGGCGTCGAGCACCGCGATCCACCGCCCCGTCGCGCGCCGCAGCGTCTCATTGCGCGCCGCCGAGAAGTCGTCGCACCACGCGAAGTGGGACACCCTCGCGCCGAGGTCTCGCGCGATCTCGACGGTGCGGTCCGTCGAGCCGGTGTCGACCACCACCATCTCGTCGACCCAGCCCGCCGCGCTGCGCAGCGCGTCCTCGAGGAAGGCCTCCTCGTCGCGCACCATCATCGCCAGCGAGAGCAGCGGCCTCACGTCACCAGACCCAGGCGCGCCACGTGCCGGCGACCGGCGACGACCACGCCGAGCATCACTGCGGCCGCCCCCGCGGCGATCACCGCCGGCGGCACGCCCGCCATGGTGAGACCGAGGTACCAGACGCCGGCGAGGAAGATGAACAGGAAGTTCAGGAAGTTGTTCACCGCGAAGGTGCGGCCCTTGGCGCCCTCGGGCGGCGCCGACTGCAGAAACGTCTGGACCGGCACGACGAAGCACGCGCCCGCAAGCCCCACGATCGCGAGCAGCGCCGCCGCGAGGACCAGCCCGCCCTGCGCCCGCGACACCACCGGCCCCACCAGCGTCAGCGCCGACTGCGCCCCCAGCATCGCCACGCACCCGCCGAACGCCAGCTTCGCCACCGGCACGCGCCGCGCGATGACCGGCGCCAGCAGGCTCCCCGTCACGATGCTCACCGCCAGGATCGCCAGCAAGAGCGAGATCAAGCTGTTCTCGTCCGCGGCCAGGTTCAGCCCCGTCGGTCCGCCGAGCCCCGTGATCGCCTGCTGCAGCACGCCGCCGTTGAACCAGAAGAACGAGTGCACGATCAGCACGTAGAAGATGCCGCGGTCGGCGCGCAGCTCGCGCATGGTCGCGAACAGGCTGCCGAACGGGCTCGGCCCCACCTTGCGCGCCGGGTCCTTCGCCGGCAGCGGCCGGATCAGCGCGGACGCCAGCGTGCCCACCATGGCGATGCCCACGCACACCGCGCCCGAGATCCACAGGCGGTCGCCGAGGTGGTCGAGCAACGGCCCGGGCAGCGCCGATCCGAGCAGCGTCGCCAGGAACGTCGTCATCGCGACGACGCCGTTGGCCGGCAGCATGTCCTTCTCGGCGACCATCTCGGGGATCGCCCCGTACTTCGCGGGCCCGAAGAACGCCGAGTGCACGCCCATCAGGAAGAGCACGCCGAGCAGGAAGTGCCAGTCGGCCGCCTGCAGCGCCCAGGCGCCGAGCGCGGCGATGCCGATCTCGGCCACCTTCATGCTGCGGATGACCGACCGTTTGCTCACCCGCTCGCTGAGGTCGCCGGCGATGCCGCTGAACAACACGAACGGCAGCGCGAACACCGCGAACGCGACGCCCTGCATGTCCTGGCCGGGGAAGAGGCGGCGCGCGGCGAGCAGCAGCACCAGCTGCTTGAACAGGTTGTCGTTGAACGCCCCGAGGAACTGCGCGCCGACGAACCCCTGCAGGCTGCGGTTCCGCAGCACGACCCTCACTCGGCGGGCTCCGGGGCGGTGGCGACGAAGATCGGGTGGCGCTCCCAGGCCTCGACGAAGCGCTGCAGGCCGGGGTGGATGTGGACCGGATAGGCCTCGGCCTGCCGCATCCAGTCGAGCGCGCAGAACAGCGCGATCTCGGGCACGCCGAGCGTGGCGCTCTCGTGGAATGACCGCGGCCGGCGCTGCGGCTGCAGCTTCGCCTCGACGTGCTCGAGCACGCGCCGCGCCTTCTCCTCGGCCGCCTCGAGGAACGGCAGGTCCTTGGCGCCCTCGCTCCAGAGCTCGATGGCCTCGCGCAGCGCTCGCAGCGCCCCGAGCACGAGCGCCAGCAGGTTGTCGTGCTCCCGCCGCTCGGCCTCGTCCGTCGGAAAGCGCAGGCGCGGCGCCTGCCCGGCCTCGACCTGCCGCAGCGCGTACCGCTCGAGCGCGCCCAGCAGCGACCGGATGCCGATCGACGTGCCGCCCTCGAGCTCGCCCACCGGCCCTTCCCACAGCGGCGTCAGCTCGCGCATCGCGAACTGTCCGATGGGATGGTCGGCGTCGATGGGCGTGACGTTGACGCCGAGCGCCTCGGCGGTGGCGCGCACGATCCGGGTCTCGGGCGCGCGGAGGGAGCCGTACAGCTTCAAGTCAGGGTGCCTGTCCGCGGAGGATGCTGTTGCCTTCGTGGAGCTTCGTGCGGTCGATGGCGCCCGGCCCCTCGAAGTCCGCGAAGTCGATACGCCCCGACTGACCGAAGAAGGTGATGGGATTGCGCCACACCACCTTCTCGATCTCGTCTTCGTCCATGCCGGACTTGCGCATCGTGAGCACCGTCTTCGGCACCAGCAGCGGATCGCTGATGCCCCAGTCGCCGGCGCTGTTCACCAGCATCTGGTCCGTGCCGTACTTGCGGAAGATCTCGACCATGCGCTCCGGGGTCATCTTCGTCCCCGGATAGATCGAGTAGCCGCACCACATCCCGGTCTCTTTCACGAGCGGCGTGGTCTCTTCGTTGTTGTGGTCGATCAGCACCATCGTGTCGGGGATCTTCATCTCGCGACACACGGCGATGATGCGCTCCACGCCGCGCTTCTTGTCGCGGTGCGGCGTGTGGATGAGGATCGGCAACTTGTTGCGGTTGGCGAGGTCGATCTGGGCGCGGAACACACGGTCCTCGCGCTCGGTCATGTCGTCGTAGCCGATCTCGCCCACGCCGAGCACGCCCTCGCGGTTGACGTAATCCTCGAGCAGCTCGAGCACCCCGTCGTTCACGCGGTCGTCGTTGGCCTCCTTCGGGTTGAGGCCCATCGTGCAGTAGTGCTTGATGCCGAACTGGCTCGCCCGGAACCGCTCCCACCCCAGCAGGGTGTCGAAGTAGTCCTTGAACGTGCCGACCGTCGTGCGCGGCTGCCCCAGCCAGAAGGCGGGCTCGAGCACCCCGACGATGCCGGCGAGCGCCATGCGCTCGTAGTCGTCGGTCGTGCGGCTGAACATGTGGATGTGGGGCTCGAAGATCTTCATCTCACTTCCCTTCGATGCGCCGGCGCGCCGTCTCGAGGGCGGCCTTCACGTCGGGGTCGGATTCGCGCTCGAGGCGCTCGGTCACGAACGAGAGCGCGCGGGCGTCGCGCGCGTTGGCGAGGGCGTTCGCCGCGGCGAGCCGCTCTTCGGACTTGGGGTGCTCGAGGTTGCCGACGAGCCGCGCCACGAGGCCCGGCCGCGGGTGCAGCGCCGCCACGCTCCACAGCATCGGCGGCACCGCGCGGCCCGCAGCCAGCCGCTCGTCGATGTAATCGGACAGGCTCGAGGACAGCTCCGCGTCGGCCCGCGTCTCGATGCCGAGGAAGCGGTCGACCGGGACGCCGACGAAGAACGCCTTGAGCACCGCCTTGCGGAACTCGGTGTCGCCGAGGTGCCGCGCGGTGAACGGGTTGTCGCACCACGCCGCCTTCATCAGCTCGTCGAGATACGTGCGGCCGGCGTCGAGCACGAGCCGCAGCCCGTCCTCGGGCTCGCCGGCGCGCACCAGGTTGAGCGCGTGCAGCGTCGCGGTGCGCGTCTCGGTGTCGCCGCGGTCGTAGAGCGCCCATAGCGTCTGGTACGGGTGCTCGCTCGCGTCGGCGGCGCGCGCCACGAACAGCGTGCGGACGGCCTCGTCGACCTTCCACTCGCCCATGCGGAACGGCCCCCACACGCCATCGATCACGGCGCGGTCCCGCTCGGCGAAGGCGCCGACGAGCGGCTTCTTGCCGAACACGCGCCCCACCTCGGGCATGAGCTTGAGCACGCCGTCGACGTCGGCGACCGCGGCGTGCTGCGCGAGCCACGCGCCGCCGGCCTCGCCCGCCCGCTCGTCGATGCGCGTCCTCAGCGCCTGGCGGCTCTCCTCGGCCGTCGCCATCGGTCGCTCCTCCTCGCTCGTTTCGCGCGCAGTCTACGCCGCGCGCGCGGAGCGGCCAACCCTGCCTTTCGGCGACGCCGGCGCTGCGGCGCCTCCGCGAAGTGCCCGTCCGGCGGGCGATCACCCCCCTCGACCAGTTCCGAACTGGTCCGGGGTGCTCCCGATCACCGCCCTCGACCAGCTCCGAGCTGGTCGTCGCCGCCTCCTCGCGCCCGACGCCGCAGCGCGCCCGAAAAAAAAGTGACCCCCATGTCCGAGCTGGACACCACGTGACCACCCTCTCCCGCACCCTGGGCTTC
>CAUJDF010000023.1 GCA_963169045.1 Myxococcota bacterium | reverse complement strand
GCCCGTGGCTGACCGCTACTCCCGCTCGGCGGGCGGCTGCTCGAGCTTCGCCTCGAGCTCCGACATGCGCCGCCGCTGCGAGCGCAGCTTCTCGTGCAACGCCTCGAGCCGGGCGCGCTGGCGTTCCGGCGACATGTCCTCGACGAGCTCGTCGAGCTCGTCCAGCAGATCGCCGGCCGACAACGCACGCCTCAGCTCGGCCTTCTGCCGTTGCATCTCGCGGATCCGCTCGATGTGCGGACGCAACGCCTCGCTCCTCTTCACCGCCTCGTCGTGCTCGTCGGCACGCTCCTTCGAGAGCGCCACGAGGAACTCCTCGATACGAGCGACCTTGCGCTCGAGCTTCTCAATCCGCGCTTCCTCGCACATCCAGACACTCCTTTGGGGGGGACGATGAGCACCAATGGCCAAGACGAGGACCTGCTTCAGCGCGTTCAAGCGCTCGAAGGATACATGGACAAAGCCTTCCGGGGCCTCCGGCTGGTCAGCATGGCGCTGCGCCAGCACGAAGAGGCGCTCGAGCGCGACGAGACCACGAAGCAGATGTTGGCCGAGCTCCGCGAGCTTTTGAAGGAGCTGGACGCCGCCCGCATCGCATTGTCCGACTCCAATCGGCGCCGCATCGGCTTCAACAGCGACGCCTCGTGAGGGCGCCGCCGCTCCCGCCCGCGCAGCAGGCCCTGCTCGACGCCGTCGAGGCCACCGGCCCCGACGCCCTCGAGGCCGCCGCGCGCGTCCTCGCCCGCGCCCTCGAGGCCGCCCGTGGCTGACCCCCCACCCGGAGACCCCATGCCCGACGAAACGCCCGAAGACGGCGCTGCAGCGCCACAGACCGAGCCCGACGGCGGCGCGCCCCTCTCCGAGGCTGCGGGGCGCCTCGTCGACGAGCTCGACGAAGTGCTGGGTGGCCTCAATGGGGTTGACGAGAAGCCGCGACCGCTGGTGCAGATGTTGGTGGCCATGGTGGACCGCCACATCCAGGACCAGCGGGACAAGCAGATGACGATCAACGTCCGCGACTATGACCTGCGCACGCGCCTGCTCGCGCTGCGCGAGGACGAGCTGAAGCAGCGCAGGGATGAGCTCGACGACCGGAAGAAGCAGCGCAGGGATGAGCTCGACGACCGGAAGGCGCAGCGCAAGGAAGAGCAGACGATGCTCGCGAAGCACCTGGCGCGACGCGGTTGGTTGTCGTTCGTCGTCGTCGCGGCCATCGTCGCGATGGCGTTCGGGGGCCTCATCGAGCGCTCGGAAATCCTCGGGCTGATGGGCGTCGTCGTGGCGTCGCTCTTCGTCCAGCCGAGGAGCAAGCGCGAATGATGGACGAGCGGACCAGGCGCGTCCGACCTCGAGCACGTGGCCACGTCGCCGGCGAGGCCTCGGCCGAGGTCGTCGACCGCAGAACGTGAAGGGCCCGCGCAGCATCGGTATGCTGCGCCAGATGGACAACGTCCTCCCCGCGCAGGCCCTCGGTGGCGCCGCTCCGTCGACGAGCTTCGACGCGGTGCTGCGCGCCGCGGTGCGGTGGGCCTCGAGACGGCGCCGGCTGACGAAGGACGAGCGGAGCCTCGTCGACGCGGTCCGGATCGTCACCGGGAACCATGGTCAGCTCATCCTCGAGGCGGAGAACCTCGTCGACCTCGGCGACCGCCTCGACCAGGTGGTCGAGGACCGGGCGTTCCACCTGGCGAACGCGCTGATCATGTCCCTGGTCGCCAAGGCGCCGCGCATCCTCGAGGATGTGGCCGGCGCCGACTACGACGACACCGAGGTCTTCGGCGACGGTCAGGCGGCCCTGCTCGAGCGGGTGGGGCGGCTCATGCGGGCCACCGCCGCCGCGGCCCGGCGCCTCTTCTCGGCGGAGGACATCGGGGAAGCCGCCGCCGAGTACACCATCCAGCGCGAGCCCCTGGCGTTCCTGTACGAGTGGGAGCTGCCGGCGCCCGTCTCGAGCGCCATCCTCGACGGCATGTACAGCACGGCGTGCAGCATCGCCGCCGCGCGTGCCTCGGAGGTCGGCGCGCGCCTCGAGCCCTGGTTGGCGCGAGGGCTGCTCGAGCGCTGGTGCGGCGGCCTGTACGGCTACCTGCGCCTGCTCGCGTCGGCGCCCG
Organism: Myxococcota bacterium; assembly: GCA_963169045.1. Classification (GTDB taxonomy): domain Bacteria; phylum Myxococcota_A; class Bradymonadia; order UBA7976; family UBA1532; genus CAUJDF01. The sequence continues at coordinate 2,282 of CAUJDF010000023.1, read as the reverse complement.
GCTCGGGCGTGCCGAAGCGGATCGTGCCGCTCGAGGACCGCGTCGACGTCGAGCTGGAGGCGTGGCGCCACAAGGCGTTGATGGCGGGCCTGAAGGTGGCGGCGATCCAGTCCGCCGAGACCGGCGAGGCCGTGCCGGTCTTCCCGTCGGCCGCCGACAGTGGCGCTCGCCGCTAGACCGGGCGACCTGGTCGAGGTCGACCACCCCAACACCGCGCCGGCGAGGGCACCGACGAACGGCTCGAGGCCGGCTGCCCCTCCCCCGACCAGTCCGCCGGCGCCGCCGAGGAGCATCCCCAGTACCGACGAGATGGCGACGATGGACTCGGCCTGGCTGTAGAGGCTGTCGGCGAGCTTGCCGAGCACTTGCGGATCGTAGCTGACGTTCTTGGCCATGGTGGTGTCCGCCTACTGCTTGGTGGCGGTGACCGTGAACTCGGCGAGGCAGAGGACCGTTCCGCCGCCGCCCAACTTGGCCTTCGACTTCAGCAAGTACCGCTTGCCGGTCAGCTTGTTGCCCTTGAGCGTGAGATTGAAGGCGCTGGACGGATAGACGCTGGCGAAGCCGGAGCCGAGTGCTCGGCTGCCGGCGGCCTCGAGCGTGAGCTCCTTACCGCTGAGCGTGCCCTCGAGCGACGGAAAGGCGGTGGTACCCACGACCTTGACGGCGACGTCGAAGTCGCGTTGCGTGATGAGCCATTGCACGGCATCGCGTTGACCCGGCTCGTCGCAGGTGTTGAACTCCGTCGGCTTCACGACGACGTTCCACGTCCCCATGATGTCCTCGTGCGGGAGCGGGCTTGCCGCCCCGACAGTCCCTTCGTCCTGCGCTTGAGCCATGCCCATGAGCCCGAAGAGCAGCAGCGTTGTCAGCATCAACCTCATCGACCCTCTCCACTTGGCGACATGCACTCGCCACATTGGCGGCCCCACTGCCGTGGGTCCGTCATCCTCCTTCTGTTTGCCGCAGTCGATGGTCAATTCGTCTCAGCCACGGGCGGCCTCGAGGGCGCGGGCGAGGACGCGCGCGGCGGCGGCGAGGGCCTCGGGCCCGGCGTCGTCGACCGCGTCGAGCAGGGCCTGCTTCGCCGGCGGGAGCGCCGGCGCCGGCGCCGGGTTCGGTCGCGCCTCGTACGGCGGAACCAAGTCCCGGGGCTCCATTCCGAACACCGCGGCGATAGCCACCAGGTGATCGACGTTCCACCGCTTCGTGCCCGCCTCCAGGCCCGCCAAGTGCGAACCACTGATCGCGCCATTCGTGGCCTGCGATATCGCCGCGCGCGACAAGTTCCGGCTCTCGCGTAGATCGCGCACGAACGCGCCGATCATGGAATTTGCTCCATTGGAGACAATTTCCTCTTGACCGTTTTCGCTCATGGGGCAAATATCAACCTCAAGGCGATGGCCCAACGCCCGCAACGTTCCCCCCGCAGCGATTCAACGGGCGCGAAGATACCGCGGGCAGCGACACGACGGGAGTCCGAAATGTCCCTATCAGCGAAAGTCCCGCGCGGACTGCGACGGGAACTTGCCCAGCGAGCGCAAATTTCCGTCGGCTACGTCCACCAGGTCTTCGCAGGCCACAAGCGCCCAACGCTCGACATCGCCGTGCGGCTGGCCGTGGCCCTGCGCGAGGTGTGCGGCGTCGACGTCTCGATCGAGGAGCTGGCGCGCCCGGCGGAGCCATGGCCGGTGGACGTGCGATGGCTGAGCTGCGAGCCGGCGCTGACCATCGACCAGGTCCGCGAGCGGGATACCTGGCGAATTGCGGAGGAATTGCGGCGGCAGGCGGGTGACAACCCGCCGCCGGCCCCGGCCGAGGACGATGCGGCATGAGGCCTCCGTGCGTCGGCGTGACGCACGGTCGCCACGACTCATTCAGGGGGCATGACATGGACAAGCTGGCGAGAGACACCATCGAGGCGATCGCGCGGCACGCCCGCCTCCCCCCGGAGGCGGTGCGCTACGCCCTCACGAAGGGCATTCAGGTGGAGAACATCGGCGACGCGGCGCGGCTGGCGTCGGCGGTCCGCACCGTCCTCGCCGTCGACCTGTCGGTCGAGGCGCTGTACCAACCGCAGGCTCCGTGGCCGGTCAACGTGCGGTGGACGTCCGTCGACGAGGCCTTCACGCCGGAGCAGGTGCTCGAGCGCGAGCGGCGCCGCCTCGAGGAGCTGGGCGGCGTGACCGACCGCCACGTGCGCGCGGAGATTCGACGCATGCTCGGCGGCGCGGGCTGCTGAGACACAACGCCGGGCGGTCCGCCCGGGGGGGAGCCAGACA
>CAUJDF010000022.1 GCA_963169045.1 Myxococcota bacterium | reverse complement strand
GTCCGGCGGCGGCGGCGCCATGTCCGGCGGCGGCGGCGCCATGTCCGGCGGCGGCGGCGCCATGTCCGGCGGCGGCGGCGCCATGTCCGGCGGCGGCGGCGCCATGTCGGGGGGACCCAGGTCGGGCGCCGGCGGCACCGCCATGTCGGCGGCGCCCAGATCGGGCGCCGGCGGCGCCATGTCCGGCGCCGCGTCCATCGCGACGACCATCGCGTCGCGTGGCTGCGCGTCGGGCGTCGAGGCGTCCGGGACCCCCGCGTCACAGTCGTCGCAGACGCACGTCAACGTGCGCGGCACGCACTGCCGCGGCACCCCGTCACCGAGCACCGCGCGGCAGTCGTAGGCCTCCGGGCAGCCCTGGTCCCCGCGGCAGTCGACGCCGCAGACGCGGGCATCGCCGAGGCGATAACAGCGCCCGCCCGGGCAGTCGGCGTCCTCGTCGCACGGACGGCACAGCGGGCCCTCGTCGCGCGGCGGGAAGCAGATCGACACCGCGTCGGCGCCGGTGTTGCTGACCGTCCGGCAGCCCCACCCGTCGGGACAGCCGTCGTCCAGGCAGGTGATCGTGCAGACGTCGAGGTCGCCGAAGGGCACGCACCAGCGACTCTCGCAGTCGAGGTTGTCGACGCAGGGGGCCTTGAAGCCGCCCCGGCCCCCACCCGCGTCGCGACGCACGCGCGCGTCGAGCGGCGCGAGCGCGTCCCCCGCCGCCGCGTCGGGGCGGGCGGCGGCGTCGCGGCCGCCGGGGGGAGCGCCGGCGTCGGCGCAGCCGAGGATCGCGAGCGACAGCAGGAACGAAACGCGGCGAGTGGCCATGGGGCGCATCTTGGCACCGCCGCCCCGCCCGAGGCCAGCGGACGAGCGGCAGGCCAACGCCTCGCTGGACGCCCGCCGCTGTCAGACTCGAGTTTCGCCGTTTTCGGCTGCCTGCGGCCGGCCCCGACCGGCGGCCGCTGCGCCGCGCGGCGCATTTCGGTCTCGAGGTGCATCAAGCACGCCTTCGACCGAGATTCGCCTTGCTCCTTGCTGCGACTCGGTCGTTGCTCGGCCTCGTCGACGCCGAAGTGGCAAGCCGCGAGTCAGGGGGTCGGCGGAGATGGACGCGAGGCGACGCGGGCGCAGCGGTCAGCGGTTCGCGCAGCAGACACCCGCGATCAGTCGTCGAGGCGCTCGAACGTGCTCCCCTCCGCGTCGCCCTCGCCGAGGAACACGCGCAGCTTCTCCCCGGGCTCGAGCGCCCACAGGTACTCGCGCCCGCTCTTCTCCACCTCCTCGGGTGTCATCGGCCTCTGGAAGTTGAAGCGCTCCACACAGGTGTCGCTGGCCTTGTAGCCGCCGGCGCGCAGATGCGTCCGGAAGACACCTTCGTCGAAGTCGGCCACGCCCTCCATCGACGTCCAGACCTGTGTCACGCAGCCGTAGTTCTGTTGGCGGATGTAGACGAACTCCTCGAAGGAGCCATCGTCATGGAACCGGAAGATGGCCGCCGTGCCGCTGCCCCCCTGGAACACGTTGCCATCCCAGAAGGTGGTCATCGACACGGTGCCGAAGCGCCAGTCGCCGACGAGCGCCCGCGGGACGTCGCCGGCAGGCAGGGGATCGTCGGTCGCATCGCCGGGCTGGCCGCCGCCACCGTCGTCCTGCTCGCAGCCCGACAGCGAGAAGGCGAAGAGGAGCGAGAGGAGCGCGCGCGTGATCGTCGAAGACATGCCTGTGACCTCTGATGATGGCCGGCGGCGCCGGCGTTGACGGCGGCGCGCATTGGCAAGGCCCGTGCCGACGGAGCGAGGCCCGCACCGCAAGGGCCCGGGCGGGCCGGCGTCAGATTTTCGGAGGGAGGTCTCTGCGGAATTCCGTCAGGGCAGGACGCGGGCCGAGACCGCGCCGGCGCCGGCGTGGGTCGAGAGCAGGTCGCCGAACCGGCGCGCCGCGCGCAGGACGGCGGCCTCGTCGGCGACCGCACGCGGTGCATACAACAAGGCCACCACGCGACGCGTGTCGTCGCCGACCTTCGCCGCCATCGAGTCCTTGACCGGGTTGGCGAGCGGCGCGCCGCCGCGGCGGGCGAGGCACGTCAGTCCGGCCACGTCGATGGCCTGCCCGGCCTGGTTGAACACATACGACTCGCCGGCGGCGCCCGGCCGGACGACGAGCTCGTCGCCGGTGCGGTCGCGGTCGAGCACCGAGCACGGCCAGCCGGTCTCGAGCGAGAGCAGGTTGTTGATGTCGACGAGGTTGTTGATGCGCGGAAAGCGCCCCTCCCCGGCCGCCTGGAACAGGTACTCGCTGGCCGGCTTGCCGCGGCCCGTGGGCTTGTAGCCGTGGCGGCGGAGCACGTCGCGGACGGCGGCGCGCACCGCCTCCGGCAGCGTCGCGCGGGCGACGGCGGCGTCGATCGCGGCGGCCAGCGCCGCGTCGGACGGCGCGACGCGCACGCCGTCCGCCTCGACGACGCCGACGAGCATCGAGGGATGGTCCGCGGCCCAGTCGATCGTCAACATGGGCCGACTCTCGGCGAGCCTCGGGCGGGCGTCAACCGCGAAGGCGCCGCCGCCGGCGAGACGGCGGCGCCGGGCGGGTCAGCGCGGGACGTGGTCGGCGCCGACGTCGCGGGTCGCGCCGCGGGCCTCGCCGTCCATGTCGGCGGCAACGTTGTCGACGGCCACGCCGCGACCCAGCGCGCGGCTGCCGGCGCGCAGGTGGTAGTCGTCGGGCGTGTTGAAGTCGCCGTCGCGCGCGTCCGTGATGTTGCCGCGGCTGTCGATCGAGTTGCCGCCGCGGTCCTGGATGGGGCCGCTGAACAGGTTGTTCAACACGCGGCCCGTGCTGTTCAGCATGTGCATCGAGTTGCGGCCGTCGCCGGTGCGCACCGTGTTGTGCGCCACCGTCACATTGCGCGCGGTGCGCAGCTCGATGCCGACGTCGCCGCCGGCGCGCGTCCGGTAGAAGAAGTTGTTCCGGACGACGCCGCCCTCGTGGTTGCTGCCGAGGCCGAGCGCGACGCCGCGGAAGCTGTCGACGATCTCGTTGCGCTCGATGACCGTGCCGCTCGAGTTGTTCCACACCAGGATGGCCGGACCGCTGTAGTACGTGCCGCAGTCGGTGTCGACGTTGCAGCCGTTGCCCTGGCCCCAGATGTTGTAGATGTAGTTGTCGCGGATCACATAGTTCGTCGCGCGGTGCAGGTCGATGGCATCGATGTAATCCCCGCGCACGGCGCCCGGCGTGTAGCCGATCTTCGAGCAGGCGATGACACCGTTCTGCGAGTTGCCCGGCGAGAGCTTGATGTGCTGCTTGCCGGTGTTGAACAGGTGCACGTTGTAGATGTGCGGCGCCGTCGCGCCGAGCTCGCCCTTCAGCGAGATGGCGAAGCTGCGCACGTTGCTGACGCTCAGGTCGGCGATGGTGACATTGGCGCCGGTGACGTAGAGCGCCTCGGCCTCGGTGCCGTAGCCGTTGCCGACGATCTGCACGCGTTCGCGGTCGCCGCTCTGGCCGCGCACGGTGATGTCGCGGTTGAGGCGGATGCGCTGCTTGCTGCCGAGGCGGTAGGTGCCGTCGCGCAGGAGGATCTCGGTCCCGGCGGCGGCGCCTTCGATGGCGCCGATCCAGTTGTCGGACGGGCCGACGACGACCTGCCGCGCGCGGGCGCGGAAGATCGGCGACCGTGTGTACGGCGGGCAGAAGTCCGCCGCGGGCGCGGGGGCCGGCGCGGGCGCGGGCGCGGGGGCCGGCGCGGGCGCGGGGGCCGGCGCGGGCGCGGGGGCCGGCGCGGGCGCGGGGGCCGGCGCGGGCGCGCCGACGCCGGTGACCTGGTCGGCGCCGACGTCGCGGGTGGCGCCGCGGGCGTCACCGTCCATGTCGGTGGCGACGTTGGCCACGGCCACGCCGCGGCGCAGCGCGCGCGAGGCGGCGCTCAGGTGGAAGTCCTCGGGCGCCGCGAAGTCGGCGTCGCGGGCGTCCATGACGTTGCCCTGCGACGTGAAGGTCACACCGCCGCGGTTCTGGATGCCCGTCGTGAACAGGTTGTTGATGACGCGGACGTTGCTGCTCTCGTGCATCGTCAGCGCGTAGCCGCCATCGACGCGCCGTACCGTGTTGTGGGCGACGGTGAGGTTGTTCGAGCGCCGCGCCTCGATGCTCATCTGGCCGCCGCGGCGCGTGCGCAGGATGAAGTTGTTGCGGACGATCCCGCCCTCGTGGCCGCTGTCGAGGCCGAACGAGATGTCACGGTAGTTGTTCACGAACAGATTGCGCTCGATCACGGTGCCGCGGGAGCGGTTCCAGATGAGCAGCGCGCGACCCGGATCGTAGGTGCCGCAGTTCGTGTCGACGTTGCAGCCGGAGCCATCGCCCCAGACGCCGTAGAACACGTTGTCGCGGATCACCCAGTCGATCGCGTTGTGCAGGTCCGCCGACGCGATGTAGTCGCCGCGCACCTGGTTGTAGCCGATGGACGAGCAGGCGATCACACCGTTCCGCGACGCGCCGGGGCTCAGCTTCACCAGCTTCGTGCCGACGTCGTACAGGGCGACGTTGTAGATGTGGGGCGCCTGCGCGCCGAGCTCGCCCTTGAGCGAGATCGCGTAGTGGCGCATGCCGGTGACGGTCAGATCGGCGATCGTCACGTTGCGGCCGGTGACGTACAGACCCTCGCTGGGCACGTTCAGGCCGGCGCCGCGAATCACGACGCGGCTGCGGTGGCCGCTCTGGCCACGCACCGTGACGTCGCTGCCGATGCGGATCGAGTACTTGCCGTTGGTGCGGTACTCGCCGTCGCGCAGCAGCACCTCGGTGCCGGGCGAGGCGCTCTCGATCGCGCGGATCCAGTTGTCGTTGGGACCCACGACGACCTGCCGGGCGCGGGCGCGGAACAGCGACGAGCGCGTGTACGCAGGGCAGAACTCCGGGTCGAGCGAGACGAGGGCGTCGTCCCCTTCGGCGAAGGTGTCGTCGACGGGGTCGCCGGCGACGCCCTCCTCGACGACGTCGCCGTCTTCGGGGATGCCTTCACAGGCGACGGACAGGACACACAGAGCGACGAGCCATCCGAGCTCGAGACGCATGGACACACCTCTTCCGTGACTGGCTGCCATTCGGCAGCAGTGTCGGTCACAAATCCGTGAACGGAACGCGGACGCGGAGCGCCCGATCTGGCTTCGAGTTCGCTACGCGGCGGATAAGTCCGGTGGGCGCGGACGGTGGGGTGCGGGGCCGATGGGCCGTCGTTCGTGTCGTCGCATGAATCCTCCCTCGGTCAACGGTCCGCGCCTGCCTCCACGTACGTCGGCGCGGTGCTCGTGATCTCATCCAGTCGTACGGACACGCGGGGCGAGCCTAACCGACCAGTGAGGGAACATGCAAAACAGAAAATATAGAAGCGCTGCAATTACAGGATGTGTCGATCTTTCCAATACATCTCAGTGTCGCGGACGCTCGGCGCGGACGGTGACCGGGCGGCCCTTGATCCGCGTGTGGCGCAAGGCTTCCACGACTCTGTTCGCGACGTCGGCGAGCACCTCGACGGTGGAGAAACGTTCGCCGATCTGGATGGCGCCGATCGCGCGCCCCGGGATGCCCGCCTCGCCGGTGATCGCGCCCACGAGGTCCTGCGGGCGCATTCCGACGGCGCGGCCGAGGCCGATGTGGAGCAGCACGACGCCCCCGCGGGGCGGTCCGCGGCGCGGCGGCGGCCCGCGGTCGGCGGGCCCGCGGCGCGGCGGCGGCTGCGGGATCTCCTGCTCGTCGTCGTCGGCACCGGCCTCGGCCTCGTGCGCCAGCTTCACCGCGGCGAGCGCGATCTGCATCACGTCGAATTCGTCGCCGAGCGCCTCGACCACGACGCGGTAGCGGTCGAGGTCGCCGGCGAGCATCGCCTCGCGCAGCGCCGCCTTCGTGATGTCGAGCCGGCGCGCCTTCAGGTCGGCCACCGTGGGGATGGGCGCGAGCTGGATGCGCTGGCGCGTGAGCTCCTCGATGTTGCGCAACAGGCGCGTCTCGCGCGGCTCGGCGAGCGTGATCGCGACGCCCTCGCGCCCGGCGCGGCCGACGCGGCCGATGCGGTGGACGTAGTCCTCCGCCGCGGACGGGACGTCGTAGTTCACGACGTGCGTCAGGTGCTCGATGTCGAGGCCGCGCGCGGCGACGTCGGTGGCGATCAGCAGCTCGGCGGTGCCGCCGCGCAGCTTCTTCATCACGCGGTCGCGCTGCTCCTGCGTCATGCCGCCGTGGAGCGCCTCGGCGCGGTAGCCGCGCGAGTTCATGACCTCCGTCAGCTCGTCGACCTCGGTGCGCGTGCGACAGAAGACGATCGCCGCGCCCGGGTTCTCGATGTCGAGGACGCGCCCGAGCGCCGCCGGCTTGTAGGCGGGCATCACGACGAACGCCGTCTGCCGCACCTTGGGCGCCTCGCCCGCGGCGACCCTCTCGCGCGCGATGGTGATGCGCTCGGGGGTGCGCAGGTGGGCCTTGGCGATGGCGGCGATGCGCGGGGGCATCGTCGCCGAGAAGAGCACGGTCTGCCGCGTCTCCGGCGTGAGGCCGAGGATGGACTCGATGTCTTCGGCGAAGCCCATGTCGAGCATCTCGTCGGCCTCGTCGAGCACGACGACCTGCACGTGCTCGAGCGAGAGCGACTCGCGGCGGATGTGGTCGAGGGCGCGCCCCGGCGTCGCCACCACCACGTCGACCCCGCGCCGCAGCGAGCGCAGCTGCTGCTCGATGGCCTGACCGCCGTAGACGGCGACGACCCGCGTCTTCAGGCGCTTGCCGTACTTGTGGACGGCCTGCGCCACCTGCACCGCCAGCTCGCGCGTCGGCACGAGCACGAGGGCGCGGGGCGGCCCGTCGTCGGCGCCCTCGCCGAGCCGCTGCAGCAGCGGCAGCGCGAACGCCGCCGTCTTGCCGGTGCCGGTCGCCGCCTGCCCGACGAGGTCCTTCCCCTCGAGGAGATGCGGGATCGCAGCGCGCTGGATGGGCGTCGGCTCCTCATAGCCCAGCTCGTCGAGCGCCTCGAGCAGCCGCGTGTCCAGTCCGAGCGTTTCGAATCCCGTCGCGTCGTCCATGGTCGTCGTCACCTCGCGTTTCGCGCGTGCAAGTCGCACGTTCGCCGCCGCGACGCAACCGCCTCGCCGCCGGATGCCGCGCCGGTGTAACGTGCCGACCCATGAGACACACCGCCCCAACGTTGGCCGCGCTCCTGTTCGCCCTCCCCGCCCTCGCCGCCGAGCCGCCGAAGCTGACCGAGCTCGCCGGCGTGCCGCCCGGCCTCGAGGTCGACGGCACCGTCGAGCGCGTGCACGGCTTCACCGACGCCAACGGCGAGAACGTCGTCGTCTTCTCGTCGCGCGACACGCCGCGCAAGGGCGACGCGAAGACGCGCGAGCTCTTCGTCCGCCACTTCGCGACGAAGGCCGGCGAGAAGCCGAAGCAGCTCCGCCTCGTGCGCGACCGCGTCGACGACTGCCCGTTCGACCTGACGGCGAAATTCGACCCGCGCGCGCTCGGCGTGACCGACCTCGACGGCGACGGCGTCGGCGAGCTGACGTTCGCCTACACGGTCGGCTGCCGCAGCGACGTCTCGCCGCTTTCGCTGAAGCTGCTCGTGCTCGAGAACGGTGAGAAGTACATCCTGCGCGGCGAGACGCGCGTCGAGCACGCGCCGGGCGAGAAGGCGGGCGGCGCGGAGAAGCCGGATCCGGCGGCGAAGAAGTGGCCCGCCGGCTTCCTCGACCACGCCCGCGCCGTCTGGGCGAAGATCGTCGACGAGAGGTTCTGAATCAGAGCAGCTCGGACTGCTGCGTCTGGCTCGTGTTCGAGGCCGTGTTGCGGGTGCCCTTCCCGTCGGCGGTGACGCCGAGGACGGGGCCGGGCGCGCCGTCGGCGCCGGGCAGCTGCACCATCTCGATCGTCGTGCGCTCGCGATCGCGGTCGGCGCGGCCGCGCTGCCCGTCCTCGTCGACCCGCGTGACGAGGTCGTAGCTCGAGCCCACCGGATCGCCGTCGAAGCGGACCGGCGTGGCGAAGAGGCGCTCGTCGGTGAAGGCCGCCGCGTCGAACGGCGTGACCGTCAGGACGGGCCTGCCGTCCCGGCCGACGGTCTGCGTGGAGAGCGTGCCGCCGGCGATCCTCGCGGCGCCGTCGCCCTCGATCGAGAACGCGATGACGTAGGCGCCCGGCTGCTCGGTGGGGTGCGCCTGCAGGCCGGCCGTCCAGAAACCGGGCTCCTGGCCCTCGGCGTACTGGCCGTCCCAGCGGCCGCGGAGCGTGCGGCCGAGCTGCGCCGACCCCCAGAAGACCGGCTCGCCGGCAGCGTCGACGAGCTCGATCGAGACGACGAGCCCCTTCTCGCCCGGGACGCCCGCATCGACGGCGAGCGACGCGCGGCGCGTCAGCCCCTCGGAGGAGAGCGCGAAAGTGCGCCCCTGGTCCGTCTCGACCGTGACGCTGGCGGCTGCGGGGACCGTGCCGGTCGTGGTGACCTCGAGCCGGTACTCGCCGCTCGAGTTCTCGCGAATCCGGATGTACTTGACCTTGGGCGTGTTCGCCGCCAGGGCGGGACCGATGCCGGACAGCAGGGCGAAGAGGACGAGGAGCGCGCGACGCATGGAAGCCTCCGAAGCGGTGGAAGCTCTGTTGTCGCCGATTTCCGCCGTCGCGACACCCTTCCGATCTCTTACAGCCCGTCGCGCCGCGGCGAGAGCCACCGCCGGAACCGAGCGCAGAACCGCTCGGGATCACTGACGAAAACGTCGGCGCCGCCGTCGTACGGCGCGAAGACCGCGCCGCTGTCGAGCGCGACGAAGACGGCGCGCGACTCGTCCTCGGCCACGCGCCGCAGCACCGCGTCGAACACCCCCGCGCGCCACGTCGCGAGCGCGACGCCGGCGTCGTCGTCCCAGTCGGGTCGGACGATCGCGATGGCCGTCCCCTCCCCGAGCACGAACGCGGCGACTTCGTTCATGCGCCGCAGCACCTCCGCCCACTCGGCGGCGTCGTCGGGGTAGCGCTTCGATCCGGGGAGCGAGTGGACGCGGGCCCACCGCGTCGAGTACGCGACGCGGAGCTCATGCCCGACGGGCGGCGCGTCGGGGTACCAGCGCCGCCAGGCGGTCTCGAAGTCGGCAGGGCTCATCGAGGTGCATCATCGACCCGGCGAAGACGATCGCGCCAGCGGAGCCGCTCGGCGATCGCCGCCCCGTCGTCGCCCCGGCCGCGCAGGCGCTCGACGAGGACCGAGCGGGGCGCCCCCAGGCGCTCGACCTCGACGCGCAGCGGCGCGAGTGCCGGAAGACGCTCGGCCGCGCCCTCGTCGATGTTCGCCACGAGACAGTCGCCGACCGCGTTGGGCGGCGGCGCGGGCAGCCCGCGCTCGGCGGACGACCCGCGCCTCGGGCACCTGTTCTCGGACGTGCCGGCGGCGCATCGGGACGCCGCGCTTGACCGCCTCGAGCGCTGGTCGGCCGAGGCGCTCGCGGTCACCGCCGGCGGGTTCGCAAGCGGCATCCCGCGTCGGCGTAGCCCCGGCGGTAGGCGTCGGCGATGCGCTCCCGCCGCCGCTGGCGCAAGAGCTCGCGCGCCGAGCGGCGCAAGAAGGCGGAGCGCCCCTCGCGCTTCACCTCCTCGTCCGCGTCCATCTCGGCGAGCAGTTCTTCGTCCAGCATGACCTGTACAGTTTTCATGTGGACGTTGTTTGTGGAGGAGGGCCCGGGGCAAGCCCGGCCTCAGGCGAGCGCCTGCAGCGCGGCCTTCAGCCGGGGGAGGCACTCGCGGATGTCTTCGGGGCCGACGGCGCCGACGCTGAAGCGCACCCAGCCGACGTTCGTCTTGTCGCCGAAGGCGCTGAACGGGACGATGGCGCAGCCGGCCTTCTCGAGCAGATACGCGACCATGCCGGCTTCGTCGGCGATGCCGCCCTTGCCGATCAGGTCGAAGCGCACGCTGAGGTAGAAGGCGCCCTCGGGGGCGATGGCGTCGACGGGCAGGCCCTCGTCCTTCCAGGCGTGGAAGGCGCTGTAGAGCAGGTCGGTGCGCTCCTTGAGGCCCGCCTTGAAGCGCTGCAGGTACGTCGACACCGCGGCCTCGTCGACCAGCAGGCGCGCGGTCGCGACCTGCTCGGGGCGCGGGGCCCACGCGCCGACGTGGTTCATCAGCTCCTTCACGCGGCGTGTGATGGCCGGCGGGCCCACCATCCAGCCGACGCGCAGGCCGGTGGCGGCGAAGCACTTGCTGATGGCGTCGGCCATGACGGTGTAGCGCGCCATCTCGGGGTTCACCTGGACGGGCGAGACGTGATCCAGGTCGCCCATCTGCAGCATGCGGTACACCTGGTCGTAGACCACGTACAGCAGGCGCTCCCCGGACTTCTCGCGGCGCGCGTTCTCGCCGAGCACGACCTCGTTGATGGCCGCGAGCTGCTCCCGGCGGAACATCGTGCCGCACGGGTTGAGCGGCGAGCACAGCACCAACATGCGCGCGGTGCGCAGGTGCGGGGCCAGCGCCTCGGCGGACGGCATGAAGGCGTCCTCGGGGCGCGTCGGCACGCCCACGGCCTTCGCGCCGACGAGGTGGCTGAAGTTGGCGTTGTTCCAGGAGGGCACCGGGTAGACGACCGTCTCGCCGGGATCGATCAGGCAGCGGTACACCGCGTATAGGATCGGGCGGGCGCCGCTGGCCACGCAGACCGACTCGAGCGGGTACTCGAGGCCCATCTGGCGCGCGTAGTTGTCGCGGATGGCGCGGCGCAGCTCGGGCAGGCCGTCGGCCGGCGGGTAGTTGGTGTGCCCCGCGGCGATGGCCTCGCCGATGGAGTCGCAGAGCTGCGGCGGCACCTGGAACTGCTTGGGCGAGAAGTCCCCCACGGTGAAGTCGGCCACCCGCTCGCCGGCGGCGATGCGCGCCTTCACCGCGTAGGCGATCTGCAGGATCTTGCTGCCCGACATGCCCTGCGCCATCTGCGAGAAGGTCTGCTTCGCCGCGGTGGCGTCGTCTTCGGGGAAGTAGCGGCTGAGATCGCTCATGGGGTCTGTTCCTCGCCTCCGACCGCGCGGTGCGCCATGTAGCTCGAGCGGACCAGCGGCCCCGCCTCGACGTGTTTGAAGCCCATCTCGCGCCCCACCGCCGCCAGGCGCGCGAAGACATCGGGGTGCACCCACCGGTCGACGGGCAGGTGCCGCGTCGTGGGCGACAGATACTGACCGAGCGAGAGGATGTCGACGCGGACGTCGCGCAGGTCGTCCATCACCTTCTCGACCTCGTCGTCGTCCTCGCCGAGGCCCATCATCAGCCCCGTCTTCGACAGGACGCCGTCCCACTCGCCGATCCAGCGGAGCACGTCGAGCGTGCGCCGGTACAACGCCTGGGGACGCACGCGCTTGTAGAGGCGAGGCACCGTCTCCGTGTTGTGGGCGACGATGTGCGGGCCGGCGGCGAGCACCGTCTCGAGCGCGGCGCGGTCGCCCATGAAGTCGGGGACGAGCAGCTCGACGCGCGTGGTGGGCGACGCCGCGCGGATGGCGCGGACGGTGGCGGCGAAGTGGGCGGCGCCGCCGTCGGGCAGCTCGTCGCGGTTCACGCTGGTGATGACCGCGTGCCGCACCTTCATCTTCGCGATGGCCTCGCCCACGTGGTCCGGCTCGGCGGGGTCGAGCGCGCGCGGCATGCCCTTGGCGACGGCGCAGAAGCCGCAGCGGCGCGTGCAGATGTCGCCCATCAACATGAACGTCGCGGTGCCGGCGCTCCAGCACTCGTCGATGTTCGGGCAGCGCGCCTCCTCGCAGACCGTGTGCAGCTTCAGGCCCGTCTTGAGGCGCGCCACCTCGCCGAACGTGTCGTTGCGGTGGTAGCGCACCCGCAGCCAGTCGGGGCGCGGCCCCGGCTCGCGGGCGCGCACCGGGCGCTTCGGGTCTTCGATCTGCACGATTGGCTGCACGATACGGTCCGTCATCGCGTGCTCACTATCCCGTTTCGGACGCGCGTTTCAAGCAGGCAGGAGCGCGCGCTCGAAGCGCCGCGCGAAGTGCCCGGCCATGCGCTCCATCACCTCGGCGAGGGGGAGGCGGCGCCCCAGCTCGCGCTCGAGGCTGGTCACGCCCTTGTCGGCGATGCCGCAGGGCACGATGAGGCCGAACGCGCGCAGGTCGGTGTTCACGTTGAGCGCGATCCCGTGGTGGGTGACCCAGCGGCCCACGCGCACTCCGATCGCGCCGATCTTGCGGTCGGGGGCGCGCAGCCACACGCCCGGCGCGCCGGCCAGCGGCGCCGCCTCGACGCCGTAATCGGCGCAGGTGTCGACCATCACCTGCTCGAGGTCCTTCACGAGTCGATGCAGGTCCTTGCGGTCCGGCCGCAGGTCGAGGATGGGATAGGCCACCACCTGCCCCGGGCCGTGGAAGGTCGCGTTGCCCCCGCGGTCGCTCTCGACGAGCTCGACGCCGCGCGCCGCCAGCGCCTCGTCGGCGAACAGCAGGCTCTCGCGGCCGCCGTCGCGACCGAGGGTCACCACCGGATCGTGTTCGAGCAGGAGGAGCTGGTCGTCGATCTCGTCGCGCTGGCGGCGGGCCACCAGCTCGCGCTGCAGGGCCCACGCCTCGCGGTAGGGCAGGCGGCCGAAGTAGCGAACGCGCAGGACGCGTTCACATGGCGGATTCGTCAAAGGTCTCGAGGGTCTTCTTGAGGCGGCCCATGAACTGGTCGGCGACCGCGCCGTCGATGGTGCGGTGGTCGAAGCCCAGCGTCATGTAGCCGCAGGTGCGGATGGCCATCGTGTCGGTGCCGTCGGGCAGCGTCACGACCTTTACGCGCTTCTCGATCGTGCCGACGCCGAGGATGGCCGTCGTCGGCTGCGGGATGATCGGCGTGCCCCACTGGCTGCCGAAGATGCCCGGGTTGGTGATCGAGAAGGTCACGCCGTCGACCTCCTGCGGCATGAGCTTCTTCGTGCGCGCGCGCTCACCGAGGTCGTTGATCGACCGCGCGAGGCCCTGCAGCGACAGCTCGTCGGCGTTCTTGATCACCGGCACCAGCAGGCCGTTGTCGAGCGCCACGGCGATGCCGAGATTGATGTCGCCGCGGTAGGTGACGCTCTCGCCGTCGTGGGCCGCGTTGACGATCGGGAACGCCTTGAGCGCGTCGATCGTGGCCTTCGCGAGGAACGCGGTGAACGTGAGCTTCACGCCGCGCTCGGCGTAGCGGTTCTTGAACTTGTCGCGCAGCAGGGCGACGCGCGAGTAGTCGACCTCGAAGCAGGTGTGCACGTGGGCGCTGTACTGCTTCGACTGGATCATGCGGTCGCTGATGGTGCGGCGCATGGCGGTCATCGGCTCGACGCGGTCGCGCTCGCGCGCGGCCACCGGCACGCCCGGGACGCCGAGGTCGACCTTGCCGGCGGGGGCGCGCGCCGCGGGGGCGGCGGGCTTGGACGCGGGCGCGGCCGGGGCCGGGGCGGCCTTCGGGCCGGTCTCGACGTAGGCCAGGATGTCCTTCTTCGTCACGCGCCCGTCGATGCCGCTGCCCGACACGTGCGCGATGTCGACGCCGTGCTCCTGCGCGATCTTGCGCACGACCGGCGTGCTGCGCGTGCGGCGCAGCTCGGCGGCGGTCATGTCCTCGCGCGCCTTCGCCTCGACGGGGTGCGCAGGCTCCTGGGCCGCCGCCGGCGCGGGCGGCACCGGCGCCGGCGCCCCGGGGATCTCGGACTTCGGCGTCGCCGCCACCGGGTGCTGCGCCGCGGCCTCGTTCGCCGCGCCGATCACCGCCACCAACGTGCCGACCTCGACCGTCTGTCCCTCACCCACCTTGATCTCGAGCAGCACGCCGCTCTCGGGCGCCGGGATCTCGGCGTCGACCTTGTCGGTCGTGATCTCGAAGATCGGCTCGTCGCGTTCGATCGGGTCGCCGGCCTTCTTCAGCCAGCGGACGATGGTGCCTTCGGTCACCGACTCGCCCATCTGGGGCATGATCACGTCGACTGCCATGGGAATCCCTCAGTAACGCGCGAGGCGGCGGGCCGCCGCCACGATGTCGTCGGTCTGGGGCACGAAGACGGCTTCGAGGCCCTTGTTGAACGGAACCGGGGTGTCGGGCGCGGTGACGCGCAGCACGGGGCCGTCGAGCCACTCGAAGGCGCCCTCGTTGATGCGGCTCGTGATCTCGCCCGCGAGGCCGCCGGTGCGCGTATCCTCGTGGACGATCAGCACCTTGCCGCACTCGCGCGCCGCCGCGAGGATCGCGTCGTCGTCGAGCGGCTGCAGCGTGCGCAGGTCGACGACGCGGACCTGGATCCCGTCCTCGCTCGCGAGGCGCTCCGCCGCCGCCAGCGACGTGTGCACCATCGCGCCGTAGGCCACGATCGCCAGGTCGCCGCCGTCGCGCCGGATCGCGGCGCGGCCGAGCTCGCCGACCGCCTCGGGCCCCGGCAGCACTTCGCGCAGGTGGGTCGCCCGGTACAGCGCCTTGTGCTCGATGAAGAGCACCGGGTTCGGATCGCGGATGGCCGCCTTGAGCAGCACCTTGGCGTCGCCCGCGGTCGCCGGCGCCACGACCTTCAGGCCCGGCGTCTTGACGAAGTACATCTCGACGCTCTGGCTGTGGAACGGCCCGCCGCCCACGCCGCCGCCGCCGGGCCCGCGCACCACGATCGGCACCGCCGCGCCCCACCGGTAGTGGCACTTCGCGGCGAAGTTCGTGAGCTGGTCGAAGCCGCACGAGATGAAGTCGAGGAACTGCATCTCGGCCACGGGGCGCATGCCCATGAGCGCCGCGCCGATGGCCGCGCCGATGATGCCCGCCTCGGCGATCGGCGTGTCGATGACCCGCTCGTCGCCGAATCGCTCGCGAAATCCAGCGGTCAGCTTGAACGCGCCCCCGTAGATGCCGATGTCCTCGCCGAGCAGGAAGACCCGCTCGTCGGCTTCCATCTCCTCCCACAGGGCCTCGCGGAGCCCCTCGAGGTAGGTCTTCACGGCAGGAGCGGCGTTCGTCATGAAGCCCGTCAGATGTGAATCGGGTGCCCCAGCGTCGCCTCGGCCGCCTCGTGGACGGCCTCGGCCAGCGTCGGGTGCGCGTGGATGGTTCGCGCCAGCTCTTCGACGGTGCACTCGAGCTTCAGAAGCGGGCCGGCCTCGGCGATGAGGTCGGTGGCCCGCGGCCCGATGATGTGCACGCCGAGCACCTGGTCGTACTTCTTGTCGGCGACGATCTTCACGAAGCCCCACGTGACGCCGATCACGCGCGCCTTGCCGATGGCGCTGAACGGGAACTTGCCGACCTTGACGTCGTAGCCGCGGTCCTTCGCCTGCTTCTCGGTGAGGCCGAGGCTGCCGATCTCGGGGCTGCTGTACGTGCAGCCCGGCACCAGGCCGTAGTCGACCGGCGGCGGGTTGAGGCCGGCGATGTGCTCGACGGCGACGATGCCCTCGGCGCTGGCCTTGTGCGCGAGCTGCGGCGTGCCGGCGACGATGTCGCCGATGGCGTAGACGCCGGGCTCGCCCGTCCGCATGTAGGGGTCGACCTTGATGAACCCGCGCTCGACCTGGACCTTCGTCTTCTCGAGGCCGAGGCCCTCGGTCACGGGCGCGCGGCCGACGGCGACGAGCAGGTGCGAGGCCGTCACCGAGGTCGGCTGGCCGCTCACGGGCTCGAGGCGGGCGCGGACGCCTTTGTCCGTGCGCTCGACGGCGGTCAGCTTCGTCGCGGTGTGGCACTTGATGCCGCGGCGCTTGAAGACGCGCTCGAACTCCTTGCTGACCTCTTCGTCCTCGTTGGGGACCATGCGGTCGAGCAGCTCGACGACGGTCACCTCGCAGCCGAAGCTCTTGTAGAGGCTCGCGAACTCGACGCCGACGGCGCCGGAGCCGAGCACGAGCAGGTGCGCGGGCATCTGCCGCAGCTCGAGCAGCTCGTCGCTCGTCAGCACCGCCTGACCGTCGACCTCGACGTTGGGGATGCGGCGCGGCGTGGAGCCCGTGGCGAGGATGATGTTCCGGGCGGTCAGGACCTCGTGCGTGCCGTCGGGCTTGTCGACGCGGACGCGCCCGGCGCCGTCGAGGCGGCCGGTGCCCTGGAACACCGTGACCTTGTTCTTCTTGAACAGGAAGGCCACGCCGCCCGCGTTCTGCTGGACGATCTTGTCTTTGTGCTTGTGGACGCCGTCGAGGTCGACACGCGGGTTCTCGAGGAGCACCCCGAACTCGCCGGCCTCGCGGGCGCGGTCGACGACCTCGGCCGACTCGAGCATCGCCTTCGTCGGGATGCAGCCGCGCAGGCCGCAGGTGCCGCCGTAGCGATGGTCCTTCTCGACGACCGCCGTCTTGAGACCCAGCTGCCCGGCGCGGATGGCGGCGACGTAGCCGCCGGGCCCGCTCCCGATGATGACCACGTCAAAGGTCGTCGACATCGCCTTCTCGACCTCGCAATGGAAGGGGCCGCTTGTAGCCCGATTCACGCGCGCGTGCAAGGCGGCGCGCCGCCGGG
Organism: Myxococcota bacterium; assembly: GCA_963169045.1. Taxonomy (GTDB): domain Bacteria; phylum Myxococcota_A; class Bradymonadia; order UBA7976; family UBA1532; genus CAUJDF01. The sequence continues at coordinate 3,508 of CAUJDF010000022.1, read as the reverse complement.
TAGTGGGCTATTTTGAGTAACCACGCGAAATGCGCGCGACTACCCGGCGCGATGACCGCCAATGATATGACGCAGGCTATGGTCGGGTCCCGAACGCCGCAGGGTCGAAGACGTTGAGCAGCGCGTCGTATGAGGTCCGAGCCTTTACCAGCGCATCGAAGTAGGCGCGCACCGGGTCGCCCACCTTCGCGCGCGCTTCCCGCGCCTTGGGCAGCGGCAAGCGCACCTCACGCCAGCGGTCGCCGAGGTCTTCACGGTTCGTGTTCATGAGCGCGAGGTTCCCGTACTGCTGTTGGACGACCTTGAGCGACATGAGCGCGAGCAAGAGGAAGGCGTCGATCCCCTCGCCGTTCTCAAGTGCGCGCACGACGAGAACCTCCTTCGTCAGCACGACGTGGCGTTGCCAGGGCATCACCATGCAGAACTGGCCGATGTTGGCGGATGCTCGAGCTGGGGTGACCAGATCGCCATATTCCAGCGCCGGGCCGCTCTTCCGCAGACGTGCCGCCACGTCGGGGTGGATGAAGTTGGTGGGGTTCTCGTTGATCCGCCAGTTCTTGAGGTCGGTGACCTTCACGTAGGGCACGTCGCCGGTCCCACGGGCGTTGCCGGGTGGTGAGCCGTGCCCGCCGAACGCTCGCAGCGTCCCGGCCTTCTCCATTTCACCGAGCGACACCAGATCCGCACCGTGATCGCGCGACCACGCAGACAAGGCCGCGTCGGTCTCCTTCCGCCACCAATAGCGAGGCACCAGCACGCCGCGCTTGCGCGTGTCCGACTGGAGCACATGAAACCGCAGCCTCGACTCTGGTGCGCTGGCGGGGCGCGGCGTTGGGGCGTTCTCGCGGTACGCCGACGCGGTGATCTCCTTCACCGCGTCAGCGATCTCGTTGTCCAGCTCGCCGGTCCGTACGCCAGAGGCGTCGATGCGCCGGAGATAGTTGCCCTTCTTGTCTTGGCCGATCGAGCGCGGGGCGCTCATGATGATCCGGTGCCCGGCAGGCGGGGCGACCTTCGAGACGAAGAGGATGCACGTCTTCGCGCGGCAGAACTCCTCGAAGGCGACCATCGGAACGTCCACCACGTGCGTGACGGTCACGGTGCGGGCGACCCAGTCGACGAACCACCGCTGGCTCTTCGCGAAGAGGAACGTCTCGGGGAGAACGATCGCCATGCGCCCGCCCTCCCGAAGCAGGCCAAGGCATCGCTCAAAGAAGGTGATGCCGAGCTGCTGCTCGACCACCTTCTCGGTCGGCTCCCACGAATCGCCCACTTTGGCCCATCTGCGGCACGTCTTGAGCGACTCGCTACGTCCCACATCCTCGGGAACCTTGAGGTTCTTCCCGAACGGCGGGTTCGTCATCACCATGTCGAATGCGTTGGGGCCGATGACCTTGTGGATTTCCTCCGTCCACTCGCGCCGGTCGATCGTGTTGGCGCGGTAACTGTGCGCCCGCCCGTCGCCGAGGAGGGTCAGATACGCCTTGCAGAGCTTCACACTGACCGCGTCCTTGTCGACGGCAAACAGGAGATCCTTGGACCACTGGTCACGCGCACGGTAGCGCGCATCTTGGGACGCGGGCATGCGTTCGATCCCGTCGAATACGTGGTCGAGCGCAGCGGCGAGAAAGCCCCCTGTTCCACAGGCGGGATCGATGAGCTTGGTGTCGTGCCTCGGGTCAAGGATCGAGATCACGCAGTCCACAAGCGGCGGCGGCGTGAAGTAGGCGCCCTCTTCACCTTTGAGCGCCCGCCCTCGCAGCACCTCGAAGGCCCGGCCGACCGCATGCCGATCGTGCCCCAACAGGCGGTAGGGCTGAAGCGTCTGGACCACCGCCTCGATGCTTGCGTCATCGAGGACGAGACGCTCCTCGGGGTCGGTAAAGACGGTCGGGAAACGGTCCCTCGTGTCACGGAACAGGTTCCGAATCGCGTCCGCCGTGCCCGCGAGAGCCGATCGTTGGAAGGCCATCGGGCGAGTCGCGTCCATCTCGCCAGCCTGCTCGTCGGCGATCTTGCAGATGAGCAGGTTCGCCAAGTCGTTCAGGATGAACTCGTCCCGGTTGACCTTCGAGTCCTGCGCGGCGATGCGGTCCCGGAGGCGCCGGAAAATCTCGCCAAGGTTCGGCGGCGGCACCAGATCCGGGAAGCAGATGGGCTTGCGTGCGGCCATCGGAGCGAGCGGATCGCCCGGTCGCGGCATGCGGGCGTTCTCGTCGACGACGAAGCCGTGCTGCGTCCGATACACGAGCAGGTGGCGGGTGCCGTTGAACCAGATCCCCAGCCGCGCCTCGGGCTCTAGGCTCAAGTACGTCTTGAGCTGGGTGACGCCGTCTTGCTCCGTGGGCGCCTTGCACTCGATGAGAATGCGGACGTGATCCTCGTTCCCGAGGTGCTCGGGCGAGTCGAAGATCGCGAGGTCCACAGGGTATCCGTGGGGCCGTGGCGACGACGGGCTCTTCGGAACGCGCCATTGTGGGCGAGACATGATCTGGCGCGGGTTCCACCCGAGCCGCTGCGTCAGGTACGTCACGAGAGGCTGCGTCGCCTCGACCTCTTCATCGCCAGCGATGACCTGACGACCGGACAACGCATCGATCACGACTGCTGCGGCCACCTTGCTCCCCCGTTGCCGTAAGCCGGGAGAGCCTCTCACGCCCTCGCGCGAGGCGTCAACATCGAAGGCCGCGCCAGCATTCAGGCTGCAACAGCCTGAGACACGGCCCAATCGAGCAGATCCCCAAGGTCCCACACGCGGTCGGTGAGGCCGGCGGCCATCGCGGGCGTAATCCCGTCGAGCGAGTCGTGGACGCGGCAGAAGTTGTAGTGGAAGAAGTGCAGCGCCACGGCGGCGCGCAGGTTCTCCACCTTCTTCGAGAAGGCGTTGGTGAGGCGCGTGAAACGGCGCATCTGCATCCGCATCGTGAGATTCTGGCGCTCCACGAACGACGTGCTGATTCGGTCCTCGTCGGGGATGCCGACGACCTTGAGCTTCTTGGTGGCCTTCACCTTGGGCGGGCTGTAGCGGCCCCGCCCCGCGTCCTCGCCGCCGTAGTCCTTGATCTCCATCGCGTAGTCCACGTCGGCGCCGAACGCCTCCTCCACGGCGTTGACGTACGCCTCGAACCCATCGCTGGTGATCTGAATACGCCCGGTGACGCGCTCGGCCAGGTCGTTCATGAAGGCGTGAGCGTTGTGCCCGTCGCGCTTGCCGACGCGGTGCGTGATCACGAGCTTGGTCTCGGCATCGAGCGCGACGAAGGTGTAGGCGTCGCCCAGCTCGGGGCGCTCGACCATGTCCTGCAAGGTGAGGTGCCCCTGCTTCTTGCCGACGTAGGCCCAAATCTCGTCGACCTGGACGAAGCGTGCGTTGACGCCGAACACCAACTCGTCGAGCGCGTCGGCGGCCTTGTCCCCAGCGGCCACGAGAAGGCGCGTCACGGTCGTCTTGTTCACGTCCTGCATGCGGACGATGGACCGGATCGAGCAGCCCTCGACCAGCGCCTTG
>CAUJDF010000021.1 GCA_963169045.1 Myxococcota bacterium | reverse complement strand
GAGTGGGCGTTGGAGCGCCTGCTCGACGCGGCCCGGGTTGACGGCGAGGACGACCGTCGCGCGAGCAACGGGTGAGGACCCGCCCGCGCGGCGGCGCCGTCAGGCTTCTGACGGTGCGCCGCCCGGTCCGCTGCCCACTTTCGCGTGGCTACTCAAAATAGCCCACTACCCCCGCGTGAAGCTTCTGGATTTCGGCATCGCGCGCCGCGTCGACGGCGACTCGGGCGGGCTGACGACGGCGGGCGCCATCTTCGGGACGCCGTCGTACATGGCGCCGGAGCTCGTGTACGGGGCGTCGGTGGCCGACGGGCGCGCGGATCTGTGGTCCGTCGGGGCCGTGCTGCACGAGGGCCTGACCGGGCGGCCGCCGTTCACCGGGCCGAACCCGCTCGCGGTGCTCGTGGCGGCGTCGCAGAACGACGTGCCGCCCATCCGGGCGCGCGAGCCGGTGCCGCAGGCGCTGCTCGACGTCGTGGCGCGGGCGCTGGCGCGCGATCCCGAGGCGCGCTTCCCGACGGCGGAGGCGATGGCGGCGGCGCTGCGCGCCGTCGAGTGGCGGGAGGACGCGGCGCCGGTCGTGACGCGGACGATCGAGCCGGGGAGCGTGCCGCCGGCGCCGCCGCCGGTCGCGGCGCCGCGCCGCTGGCCGTGGGCCGCGCTGGCGGGCGGCGTCGTCGCCGCGGTGGTCGGGTGGGCGGCCACGCGCGAGTCGCCCGACCGGCCGCAGGCGCCCGCGGAGGGCGCGTCGGGGCGGCCCGGCGCGCCGGGGAGCGGCGTGGAGGGCGCGTCGGGGCGGCACGGCGCGCCGGGGAGGGGGGTGGACGGCGCGTCGGGGCGGCCCGGACGCGCGGGCCCTGACGTCGACCTGGCGTCGGCGGTCGCCCCACCGTCCGGCGCGCGCGACGGCGCGGCGGTGGGCGGTTCGCAACCGGTTGCGGGGCGCGAGGGCGCGGCTCGGAGCGGTTCGCAACCGGCTTCGGGGCGCGACGGCGCGACGGTGGGCGGTTCGCAACCGGCTGCGGGGCGCGAGGGCGCGGCTCGGAGCGGCTCGCAACCGGCTTCGGGGCGCGAGGGCGCGGCTGCGACGCCGCCGGACGTCGGGGGCCCGTCCGGCGAGGCGCGCGTCCCGGCCCCGGCGAGCGCGCCGCCGCCGCCCTCCGCTGCGCCGCCGGCCGAGCCCGAGATCCTGCCGCCGCCGCCGCGTTGATCCCGCCCGCCTGCCGGCTCGTCTGCCCGAATCGCGCGTCGTCCGCCGGGCACGAAGGCAGCTGCGCGTCGGGGCGAGCACGGACGGCGCCCTCGTTGGCCGCGCCGACGAAAGCCCGAAAATCGCGCGCTTGCGCCGTCCCTGCCGCGGATCGCGCGTGCGTCGGCGGTTCGAGCCGGTGTATGCGGAGGGGACTGGAGGCTCTTCGTGCGAACACTCGTCCCGGCGCTCGCGGCTTGCCTGGCCCCCCTCGCGGCGACGGCCCAGGCCGACGAGGCCCGCGCGCGCTACGAGCAGGCGGCGGCGCTCTACCGCGCCGGTGTGTACGACCGCGCGGCGGCCCTCTTCGAGCAGTCGTTCGCCGCGCGCGAGTCGTGGGTGACGGCGCTCAACCTCGCCCAGGCGCTCGAGGGCGCGGGCCGGCCCGCCGACGCCCTGCGCTGGTACGACCGGCTGCTGGCGAGCGACGCCGATCCGCAGCGGCGGGCGGCCGCCGAGGCCGGGCGCGCCCACGTCCGCGCCCACGGGTACGTGGTCGTGCGCTGCGCGCCGATCGACGCGGAGGTGACGGTGGGCGAGGCGGGCGGCCGCTGTCCCGACTGGCGCGGTTACCGGCCCGCGGGCGCGGCCACGGTGACGGTCCGCGCGCCCGACCGCCCCCCGCTGGAGCGCGCCGTGTCGGTGCCCGCCGGCGACCGCCTCGAGGTGACGGTCGAAGCGCCCGCGGCGGTCGCGCCCGTCGAGGGCGGGCCCGCCTGGCGCCCCCTCGTCGGCTGGACGGCGGTGGGCCTCGGCGCCGCCGGCCTCGGCCTCGGGACCTGGGGCTACCTCGCCGCGCGCGACGACGCCGACGCGGCCACGGGCGGCCCCTCGCCCGACGCGAAGGCCCGCGACGAGGCCCTGCGCGCCGACTTCGAGGACCACCGCGCCCTCGCGTACGCGGGCCTCGGCGCGGGCCTCGCGCTCGCGGCGGCCGGCGCGGCGCTGCTCTTCTGGCCGGACGGGCCGGTCGCCGTCGCGCCGACCGGCGCCGGCGTCGCGCTCGGCGGCGCGTTCTGAGGTGCGGCGCGTGAAGAAAGCGACGCGGATGCGTTCGGCGCGGACACTCCTGGCGTGGGCGGCGCTCTCCCTCGCCGGCTGCCTCGAGTTCCCGTCGACGCGGGACTGCGTCGCGAGCGAGGAGTGCGGGCCCGCCGCCACCTGCACGGACGGGCGTTGCGTGGCCGACGGGGACGCCGCCGGCGGCGACGGGGCCGCGCCTCCCGCCGACGGCGGGTCGCGTGCCGATGGCGGCCGGCGCGCGGACGGCGCCGCCGCGGACGGCGGGCCCGAGGACGGCGCCGTCGCCGACGCGGGTCCCGACGGCGCCGCGTCCGACGCGGGTCCCGACGGCGCCCCGCCCGACGCGGGTCCCGACGGCGCCCCGCCCGAGGGCGACTGCGACGACGCCCCGCCGGGCACCGGCTGGGCCACGGTCAGCGCCGGCGGCGCGCCCCCCGGCGAGATGAACGACGACGAGGTCCTCGCCGACTACGCCGGGGTCGGCCACACGTGCGCCGTCGACACCGCGCGCCGCCTCTTCTGCTGGGGCAACGGCCTCTCCGGCCAGCTCGGCCACGGCGCCCTCGAGCGCCGCGGCGAGCCTGTCCGGGTGCCCGGCTGCTGGCGCGCCGTCAGCGCCGGCATGGCGCACACGTGCGCGATCGGCGCCGGCGGCGGGCGTCCCGAAGGCTCGCTGTGGTGCTGGGGCCGCGCGCGCCGCGGTCAGCTCGGGCAGCCGCGCGTGCCGGTGCGCCCCCTCGCCGCGCCCGTCCGCGTGGGCGCCGACGCCGACTGGACGGAGGTCAGCGCCGGCGCCGAGCACACCTGCGGCGTGCGCGCCCAGGGCCAGCTCTGGTGCTGGGGCAGCAACCGCGACGCCCGCCTGGGCTTCGGCGCCCACGGCATCGAGGCCCTCTCGCCGTCCCCGGGCCGCGTCGAAGGCGCCTGGCGGCACGTGAGCGCCGGCCACCGGCACACCTGCGGCGTCGACGCGGGCGGCGGCCTGCGGTGCTGGGGCCTGCCCCTCTACGGCCGGACGAGCCACGCGTTCGAGGGCGATCCGCACGAGAACGCCGTGACGCGGCCGCGGCCCGTCGAGGGCCTCGCGCACGAGAACGGCTGGCTCGAGGTCAGCGCCGGCGGCGGCCACACCTGCGCCCGGCATGTGTCGGGCGCCGTGGTCTGTTTCGGCAACAACTACCTCTATCAGATCGGCATCGGCAGCACGGAGCCCGGCGAGGTCTTCCAGCCGCGACAGATCCTCGACGAGGGCGCCACGGCGCTGTCCGCCGGCGGCCATCACACCTGCGTCGTGACGGCCGAAGGCTTCCGCTGCTGGGGCGAGGGACAGCTCGGGGCGCTGGGGCTCGGCGGCGACGGGGTCGCGGGGACGCCCTCCATGCCACAGCCGGCGCCGGGCGACCAGGCGCGCTGGGCGACGATCGACGCCGGCGGGACCCACACGTGCGCGGTGACCCGCGACGGCCGCCTGTTCTGCTGGGGCGACCGCGCCCACGGCGCCGTCGGCGACGGCCGCGTCACGAGCCGGCCCGCGCCGGCGCCCGTGGTGGGTGACGAGGTCTTCCGCCAGCTGTCCGTCGGGCTGTTCGACCGCATCTGCGCGATCACCACCGACGGCGGGCTGCGCTGCTGGGGCGACAACGAGGACGGCACGCTCGGCACCGGCCCGGCCCCCTACGCGGCGCGCCCCACGCCGGTCGGCGTTGCCATGGACTACTCGACGGTCCGCGTGGGCGGCCAGCACGCGTGCGCCATCCGCGGCCCGACGCGGGCGCTCGAGTGCTGGGGCCTCGGCTGGCTCGGCGAGACCGGGCTCGGCAACATCTCGCCGCGCACGCGCCCCACGCCGGTCGCGCTGGCGGCCGCCGTGAACCGCGACTGGATCTCGCTCCACGCCGGCCCCCACCACACGTGCGCCGAGCGGCAGCCGGCGGGCGGCGCGCGCGAGCTCTGGTGCTGGGGCGACAACGACCTCGGCCAGATCGGGCCGGTGCCCGGCCCGCCGGGCGGGCCCGCGGCGGCGCCCCACACGCTCGTGCCCACCCGGTTGCCCGCCCCCTACGACCAGCTCACCTCGCTGGCCATGGGCAACGGGTACACGTGCGGCCTGGACCCGGACGGCGCGGTGGCCTGCCTCGGGGGCGCGCTCGGCCTCTTCTTCGACCGCGAGGACGGCGACATCTACGACGGCAGCTGGCAGACGGCGGCGAACCTGCTCACCCTCCTGCAGCCGGTCCCGGCGGAGACGCCGCCCACCGACGTCCGCCTGCTCAGCTCCGGCGCGCACAGCATGTGCGCGGTCCGCCGCGATCCCGACGAGATCTGGTGTGCCCCGAACGACCAGTGGGGCGGACCGCCCGCGCCCGCCCGCCGCTGGGAGTGCGTCGTCGGCGACAGCGGCGGCTGCGCCGTCTTCGCGCCCGGCGGGGCGAGCTGGGTGTCGGTGTCGGCGTCGTCGGGCCACCTCTGCGCCGTCGACGCCGAGCGGCGCCTCTACTGCACCGGCGACAACCTCTGGGGCCAGCTCGGCGCCGGCGACTTCGCGAGGCGCCGCGACGAGCTGGTCGAGGTCGCCCCCGGCACCGCCTGGGCCGAGGTGGGCGTCACCGAGTCGTTCTCGTGCGCGCGCGCGGACGACGGCCGCGTCTCCTGCTGGGGCCGCGGCGACCACGGAACCCTCGGCGACGACGGCGAGGCGGCCTTCGAGCCACAGCCCGTCCCGCTCCCCTGACCGATCGTGTTAGAACCGGGCGCATGGCCATCGAACGCTACGTGCTCCTGAAGCTGCACCCCGAACACGCCACGCCCGAGGGCCGCGAGGCGGTCGTCGCCGAGTCGCGCCGCGCGCTCGCGCAGGTGACCGGCGTGCGCGCGGTGTGGGCGGGCGTCCCCGCCGACGAGGCCTCGGCGAAGAGCTGGGACGTGGCCCTCCGCGTCACGCTCGACGACGTCGCGGCCATCTCCGCGTACCTCGACGACCCGGTCCACCAGGCCTACGTCGACGGCTTCCTCGCGCCGCGCGTCTCCTTCAAGAAGGTCTGGAACTTCGCGCCCGCCTGATTTCGCCTCGTCGCCGCCCGCGCGCTAACGTGCGCCGCATGGCGACTCCCGTGATCGTCCTGATGGACATCGACGGCACGTTGATCAGCACCGCCGGCGCCGGCCGGCGGGCGATGCAGCGCGCCTTCGCCCGACACTGCGACCGCGCCGACGCGCTCGACGGCGTGAAGCTCGGCGGCATGACCGACCGCGCGATCATCCGCGAGGGCCTGCGCAACGCCGGGCGCCCCGGCGACGACGCGCTCATCGACGCGGTCCTCGCGACGTACGTGCCCGAGCTGGCTGAGGAAATGACGCGCTGCGACGGCTACCGCGTCCACGCCGGCATCGTCGAGGCGATGGACGCGCTCGCGGCCGCGGCCGGCCTGGCGCTCGGCCTCGGCACGGGCAACATCGCGGCGGGCGCGCGCCTCAAGCTCGAGCGGGGCGACCTGTGGCGCCGGTTCGCGTTCGGCGGCTTCGGTTGCGACCACGAGGACCGCGCCGAGCTGCTGCGCATCGGCCGCGACCGCGGCGCCGCCCGCCTCGGGCGCGACGCCGGGCAGTGTCGCACGGTGATCGTCGGCGACACGCAGCGCGACATCCGCGCCGCGCGGGCCATCGGCGCCGCCGTCGTCGCCGTCGGCACCGGCGGCAATCCGCTCGACGCGCTCTGCGACGCCGACGCCGTCTTCGCCGACCTGACCGCGCCCGGCGCGCTGCACGCCATCCTCGGTCGCTGACTCCGCCGAGCTGCCGCGCGGGGGGGACGATCGCCCGCCGGACGGGCGTTTTCGCGGAAACTCCGCGCGAGGGCGCCGCGTCTCACGCGTCATGCGCATCCACCACCTGAACTGCACGACGCTGTGCCCGCTCGGCGGCCGCCTGATGGACGGACGCAGCGACGGCCTGCGCGGGACGCTGGTCTGCCACTGCCTGCTCGTCGAGGCGCCGGGGGGCCTCGTCCTCGTCGACACCGGCTTCGGGCTCAACGACGTCCGCAACCCGGCCGCGCGCCTGAGCCGCTTCTTCCTCGCCGAGCTCGCCCCGCAGCTCCACGAGGACACGACGGCGGTGCGGCAGATCGAGCGGCTCGGCTTCCGCCGGAGCGACGTGCGGCACATCGTGGTCACGCACCTCGACTTCGACCACGCCGGCGGCCTCGACGACTTCCCCGAGGCGAAGATCCACCTGCTGCGCCTCGAGCGCGACACGGCGGCGGTGCGTCCGTCGCTGCTCGACCGCATGCGCTACCGCCCGCAGCAGTGGGCGAGCCGCGCACGCTGGAAGGCCTACGAGGCCGGCGGCGGCGAGCCCTGGCACGGCTTCCAGGCCGTCCGTGAGCTCGAGGGCCTGCCGCCCGAGATCCTGCTCGTGCCGCTCATCGGCCACACGCTGGGCCACGCCGGCGTCGCGATCGACCGCGGCGCGAAGGGATGGCTGCTGCACGCCGGCGACGCCTACTTCTGGCACGGCGAGATGGAGCCGGACCAGCCCTGGTGCACGCCGGGGCTGACCGCGTACCAGGCGCTGATGGAGAAGGACCGCCACGCGCGCCTCGAGAACCAGCGGCGCCTGCGCGCGCTGCGGCGCGACCACGGCGAGCGCGTCACGATCTTCTGCGCCCACGATCCGACCGAGTTCGAGCGCCTCGGCGCGCTCTCCCGGCCGCGGCGCCGCCCCGAGCGCGGCGCCCCCGAGCAGACCGCGACTCATTGACACACGCACGCGGGCGGGCCTCCTGGCCCGGGGCAGCTACTTGAGGATGTGATCGACGGCGTCCCATCCGGCATCGACGGATGTGTCGACGCCGGCGCCCCACTCCGGGTGGTCCGAGCCCCATGCCTTCACCTTCGCGACGATGGGACCCGGCTTCGTCGTATACAGATGCAGCGTGCGGCGGATGCGATCGAGGCGCGTCTCGCGGCCGACGTAGACCGCCGCGTCGCCGATGCGGGCGAGGAGCTGCTCCTCGACATCGTCGAGCAGGCTGAACATCACCTGGGTGCCGTGCTCCCCGAAGGTCGCGAGGTCCGGGGTGATGCGGACGGCGACGTGGTGCTCGTGGTCGGCGAAGTCGATGCGCTTGAGGGCGCGGTTGGCGACGACGGCGATGGGGACGCCGTCGGGGGCCTTGCTCTTGAACACCTGCCACCGGTCGCCGGTGGCGCGCGCCGCCAGCTCCCCGACGACCGTCGGCAGGTCGAGGAGCGGACGCGGGTCGTCGAGCGGCTCCGCCGACGGCCCGACGGCGCCGAGCCAGCGCTCCACGTCGTCCTCGCCGAGCGCGTCGTCGAGCACGAGCGAGAGCACGTCCCACTGCGCCTCGTCGTCGAGCGCCTCGAACGCCGGGTGCCAGACCATCACGTCGAGGCGCTCGCGCTGCTCGTCGACCTTCGCCTCGAACTCGGCCTCGGCGAAGGCCAGCCGGCTGCCGTTCACCTCGAGCACCATGTCGCCGAGCACCGCCATCGGCACCGCCGTGCGCGCCGGGTGCGTCTCCCAGTCGTCGTCGTCCTCGGGGCCCGCCTGCCACCAGCGCTCGAGCAAAGCGCGTCGCCCCGGATCGCCGGCGCTCGACAGACACAGCTGGTGTCGCGCGCGCTGCCCGACGCCGAGCTCCCACAGCACCTCCGGGTCGAGCTTCTGGACGGCCTCCGTCAGCTCGCCTTCGACCTGTGAGACGGTGCCTGCGTCGAGCGCCGCGCCGATGCGTCCGCGCGCGTCGTCCCACCAGTCCCAGAACTCGTCGATGCGGCGCGCCTCGTCGCGCGCCTTGCCGTTCCGCACCGCCATCGCATGCCTCCGCGCGTCGCGCACCCTACCACCGGCGCTTCACGGCGACCTACGATTCGTTTCGGCTCCACCGGGATGGCGCCTCGCCGAGGATTGCGTCACGATGCAGCCGCCGAGCGACGACGGACGACGCATGGACGACCTCGACCTCTCACTCCCCGCCGAGTTCCACCTCCGCCAGCTCGCGATTCGGAACTACCGGGGGATCGACGAGCTGGTGCTGCCGTTCTCCCACCGGCTGACGGTCCTCATCGGAGAGAACGGCGCCGGAAAGACCACCGTGCTCGACGCGGTGGCCGCGGCGATGCAGGGACTGTCCGGCAAGCCAGACGAAGACCTCGAGGCGTTTCGGCTCACGCCGCGTGACGTGCGGCGCGCCGGCGGGGAGGCGGTGGGGCCGGCGTGCGTCGAAGCCTGGGTGGCCGGCGGCCAGTCGTGGGGAGTACGGCGAGGCCACGACGCCCGGGCGAAGCTGGAGCGTTTCGCCCCCGCGCGATCGGCGGGTCCTGACCGGCCGTTGTCCGAAGCACCGGCGCTGGCGCTCGGAGAACCCGACCTCCCGGTGTTCGCCTACTACGACGCCGAGCGGAGCTATACCGGTCGGCGTCTCACGCGGAGCAAGCGCCGCGGCGCATCCGCTGGCGGCCTCGACGCCGCCGGCGGCTTTCCGTCGCTGGTCGCTTGGTTCCAGGAGAAGGACGTCGAGGAAGCGCGCACGATCCGTGATGCCAGCGACCTGAGCTACCGGCACCCGCAACTCCAGGCGGTCCGCGACGCGGTGACCTCGATCATCCCGGCGGCGAGCAACCTGCGCGTCGATCCCCGATCGAAGCGACTGACCGTGGACCTCGAGGGAGGGTCCGGTTCCTTCGACCTGGTCGAGCTGGCCGGCGGGGTACGCACCATGCTCGTGACCGTGGCCGACCTGGCCCGCCGCATGGTGCACGCGAACCCCGAGGTGGGTACCGGAAGTCCGGGTCTCGTCTTGATCGACGAGATCGACCTGCACCTCCATCCGCGCTGGCAGTTGACCATCGTCGAAAGCCTCCTCCGCGCGTTTCCCCGGGCGCAGTTCGTCGTCACGACGCACTCGGACCAAGTCGTCGCCTCCGTACCCTCGGAGCGCCTGGTGCAACTGCGCCCCACGCCCGACGGTGTCCGAGCCTTCCAGCTCGGTCCGGTGAGCGGCGCGTCCTTCGTCGAGGTGCTGCAGGATGCGATGGGCCTCGAGACGGATCGCGGTCTCGAAGCTCGCCGTGCCCTCGACCGCTACTGGAGCCTCATCCGCGACGGCCGGGGCGAGTCCGAAGAGGCCCGCGGGCTACGTCGCACACTCGAGGAGATCTTTCCCGGAACGCGGACGGAGCTCGTGCGCGCCGACTTCGACCTGCGCCGACGGCGATTGGACGGGCGGCGAGGGCAGGGAGCGTGAAGCGGGTCACGCCGCCGGCGACGGAGCCGGGCGCGTTGACGACCTTTCGGTCGGCGATGCCCCATGGCACGTGGGACGACGCCCGCGCCGAGAAGATCAACGAGCCGGTCTTCGACGCCCTCGCGGCGGTGCAGGGGCATCTTTGCGCCTACTGCGAGATCGCCATCCGGCGGCCGCTCTTCGGTCAGGTCGAGCACTACCTTCCCAAGAGTCGCAGCGCCGTCGGTGTCAACCTGCACCTCGACTTCGCCAACATGCTCGCCTGTTGCGAGGGCGGGACGCGCCTCGACATGGAGCGGAGCTCGGGGCCGGGCCGTGCGATTCCGCCAGTCCCTGAGACACAGCACTGCGGGCAGCTGAAGCTCGCTCGCGATCCGATCGGCAGAATGCTGCATCCTGTGGCTGACGTGCCGGCGCATCCGTGCCTGTGGCGCATCGACTCGGCTGGCCGAATCGAGGCCGATCCGGAGGCGTGCGCCGCAGCCGGGGTGCCCGTCGACCGGGCGCGAGACACACTGGACTTCCTCGGCCTCGATCGCCGTGGCCTGCGACGATTGCGCGCGGCCGTCGTGAGCGCCCTCGACGACGCGTGGCAGGACGCCGTTCCCGAGGGCGCCGATGACGCCGAATGGGAGGCCGCGCGCCTGACGTTGGCGAAGGAGCATCTGCTTCCGGTCGACGACCGACTGCCCGCTTTCTGGTCCACGATTCGGTCCTGGGCCGGTGCGGGCATCGAGGCGTTTCTCCTCGGCCACGCCGATCGGATCCCCGGCCTGTCCTGAAGTTCGCCTCCGCGCGTCGCGCACCCCACCATCGCGACCGGCGCGTCACTGCAGGGATCTCGCGACCGCCTCGAACAGGCGCCGGCACATCGAGCAGACCTCGGCCACGGCGTCGGGGTCGCCCGCCAGCAGGCGATCCAGCGTCGCCGCCGGGACGTCCTGCGAGACATGGAAGACGGTGTCGGAGAGCGGGCCGCATCTGCCGAGCGGGCCGGTCGACGCCTCGACGGCGGGGCGCGCGGCGGACAGGCGCGCGGTCGTGTCGCCGTCGGGCGGGTGGCCGTAGAGCGTGTAGTAGTACGTGAGGCGCGGGGCCGCCGTGTCGCGGCGCACGCCGAGGATGACGCGGAGGCGGCCGCGCGCCGGTCCGGGCGCGTCGAGGAAGCCGAAGTTCACGAACTCGGCGTTGACCTGCTCGATGCCGCCGACGGCGCGGTCGGGGCGCAGCAGGCGCAACTTGAACCCGGGCGGGAGCCCGGCGCGCAGGCCCTCGAGGAGCTGCTCGAGGCGCGGGCGCGTGGCGCGCTCGTGGGCGGCGAGCGCGGTCAGCAGCCGGGCGTAGTCGGCGACGTCGTTCACGGAGACTCCACGGAAGTGCCGGTAGCCGAGCGCGCGCAGATACGCCTCGAGCTGGCGCAGGAGGAACCGGGTCGTCGCGTCGTCGATCTCGTCCTGCGCGGCGCACACGAGCGCGAGCACCTGCGTCCAGTCGAGGCGGCGCGCGCGCAGGTGCGGGTGCGGCGGCAGGTCGGGCAGGGGGGCGTCCCCACGGTCGGTCAGCGCCAGCAGCACGGTGGGGCGACGTGTCTCGCGCAGGCCGTCCCAGTGCCGGCGGAACTGCGCCTCGTCGAGCTGCGCGCCGCGCTTCGTCTCGATCACCACGTCGAGCGACGGCGTGCGGATGCGCGCGTCGGGCCGGCTCCGGGCGAGCGCCAGCTGCAGCCGGAACTCGACGGGCTCGGCGATGGCGACCGGCTCGCCGGCCGCGGCCGACAGGAACGCCGCGAGCACGCGGCGGTCGGCGTGCGCGAGCACCGCCACGAGCGCGCTCGTGAGGCGGTCCTCCTCGGGCAGGTCGAACCGCGTGGCGAGGAAGAGGTTCGGGGCGTGCACGCGGCGAGCATCCGGCGGGGCACGGCGAGAAACAAGGCCGCGGAACAATCCCTGCATTCCACCCCGCTTCGGGACCGTCGGTGTGGAGGAACGACATGGCCGAAGCGCGACCCCCGGGCGGCCAGGGCATGCGGCTGCAGGTGGCCGCGGCGAAGGCGCCCGACGTCGGCAAGGGCGTGGCGCGGCTCAGCCGGGACACGCTCCAGCGCCTGGGCATCGAGGAGGGGGACGTCGTCGAGATCGAGGGGAAGCGCCTCACGCCCGCCATCGCGCTCGGGCCGTACCCCGAGGACGAGGGCCTCGCGATCCTCCGGCTGGACGGGTTCCAGCGGGCCAACGCCCGGGTCAGCATCACGGACCACGTGGAGATCCGCCGCGCCGACGTGCAGAAGGCGAGGCGGATCACCCTGGCCCCGGGGCAGAAGAACGTGCGCCTCGTCGGACCCGGCGAGACCCTGCGGCGCACGCTGTACATGCGGCCGGTGGTCGCGGGCGACGTCCTGTCGACCTCGGTCTATCGACGGAGCGACGCCGGACAGGGGGGCCTCCCCGAGGAGGTCTTCCGCCAGTTCTTCGGTCAGAAGGCGTTCGGGTTGCAGGAGATCCGGCTGGTGGTCACCTCCACCAAGCCCAGAGGGGTCGTTCGCGTGGACCAGGACACCGAAATCGAATTGTTGCCGGAGTACGTGGAGCCCGACGAGCATCGGCCCGCCCACGTGACCTACGACGACATCGGCGGTCTTCGCGGCACCATCGACCAGGTCCGCGAGATGATCGAGCTGCCGCTCCGGCACCCGGAGCTCTTCCAGCGGCTCGGCATCGACCCCCCCAAGGGCGTGCTGCTGCACGGTCCGCCGGGGACGGGCAAGACGCTGCTCGCGCGCGCCGTGGCCGCCGAGTCCGAGGCCGCGTTCTTCAGCATCGCCGGCCCCGAGATCATGGGGCGCTACTACGGCGAGTCCGAAGAGCGCCTCCGCACCGTCTTCAACCAGGCCAAGGAGGCGGCCCCGTCGATCATCTTCATCGACGAGATCGACTCGATCGCGCCGAAGCGCGCCGAGGCCACCGGCGAGGTGGAACGCCGCGTCGTCGCTCAGCTCCTGACGCTGCTCGACGGCCTCGAGCCCCGCGCCAACGTCATCGTCATCGGCGCGACGAACCGCCCGGACGCGCTCGACGAGGCGCTGCGGCGGCCGGGCCGCTTCGACCGCGAGATCGCCATCGTCGTGCCCGACGTCGAGGGCCGCCGCGAGATCCTGAACATCCACACGCGCGGCATGCCGCTCGCCGAGGACGTCGACATCGGGGAGCTCGCGCGCATCACCTACGGCTTCGTCGGCGCCGACATCAGCGCGCTCGGGCGCGAGGCGGCCATCGACACGCTGCGGCGCCACCTGCCCGAGATCAACCTGAGCGACGGCCAGATCCCCCCGGAGATCCTCGACAACCTGCGCGTCACGCGCGACGACTTCCGCTCGGCGCTCAAGCGCATCCAGCCCTCGGCCCTCCGCGAGATCACGGTCGAGGTGCCCGAGACGCGCTGGGACGACATCGGTGACCTCGAGGATGCCAAGCGTGCGCTGCGCGAAGGCATCGAGATGCCGCTCAAGCACCCCGACGCCTTCAAGCGGCTCGGCATCCGGCCGCCGAAGGGCTTCCTGCTCTTCGGCCCGCCGGGCACCGGCAAGACGCTGCTGGCGAAGGCGGTGGCGCGCGAGTCGGAGGCCAACTTCCTGTACACGCGCTCCTCGGACCTGCTCTCGAAGTGGTACGGCGAGTCCGAGCGCCAGATCGCCAAGCTCTTCCGGCGCGCGCGGCAGGTGGCGCCCGCCATCCTGTTCATCGACGAGCTCGACTCGATGGCGCCGCCGCGCGGGCGCGGCATGGGCGAGCCGGCAGTGACCGAGCGCGTCGTCAACACGCTGCTCGCCGAGATGGACGGTCTCGAGGAGCTGCAGGGCGTCACGCTCATCGGCGCGACGAACCAGCCGGGCCTCATCGACCCGGCGCTGCTGCGGCCGGGCCGCCTCGACGAGCTGATCTACGTCTCGGTGCCCGACACGGCGGGGCGGCGGAAGATCCTCGAGATCCAGTCGCGCAAGATGCCGCTCGCGAAGGACGTGAACCTCGACGAGCTGGCGGAGCGCACGCGCGGCTACACCGGCGCCGATCTGTCGGACCTGGTGCGGCGCGCGGGCCTCGAGGCGCTGCGCGCGAGCCTCGGCACCTCGGTCGTCACCATGCAATTCTTCGACAAGGCGCTGCGCGAGACACGCGCGTCGGTCACGCCCGAGATGGAGCGCCAGTACCAGGAGATGGCGCGCTCGCTGAAGACCGAGACGCCGCGCGGCCGCCGCATCGGCTTCGCCGCGGAGGGCGGCGAGTACCCGTAGCGGGTTGCCCCGGGCGGGGCGTCCCGCCCCGGCTACTGCGCGGCTTCCTGCTGGGCGAACGTCCACTCGACGAGCTTGTTCACGTCGAGGCGGTTGACGCCCATGCCGCTGCCGCCGGGCAACATGAGGATGTGCTTGTCGGCGAGCGCCTCGGCGATCTTCAGCTTCACCATGGCACGCCCGCCGGCGCCGCGGAGCGCCTCGTTGCGCTTGGCGATCGCCTGCGCCTTCGCCTGGCGCTCGGCGACGATGGCATCCGCGTTCTGCTGCTGCTGGTAGTAGGCGCCGTCGGCGGCGAGCTTCCACTGCGCGAGCTCGCCCTGGGCGGCGGCGATGTCGGCGGCGACCTTGCCGCGCGCCGCCTCGAGGTCGCGGATCGCCTCCTGCTGGGCCGCCTCGGACTCGCTCTTGAGCTGCTCGGCCCGCTGCTCCGCCAGCTTGCGGTCGTGGATGATCTTCTCGTACTCGGGTGTGAACCGGTGCTCGTGCAGGATGACCTGCGACACGAGGATGCCATACGGCGCCAGCGTCGCGGCGAGGCGCGTGCGCGCCTCCTCGGCCTTCTGGAAGCGCTTGTCGGCGTTGTAGATCGACTCGGAGTCCAGCTCGTTGAGCACGTCGCGCACGTGGGTGCGCGCCATGGGACGGATGAGCTTCTCCCGCACTTCGTCCGTCGACTTGCCCACCGTCTCGAGCAGCAGCGGCGCCTGGCTGGGATCGACGTTCCACACGACGGTGACGTCCATCGACACGTCGGAGCCGTCGGTCGTCTTGAACTGCAGGTCGTCGGCGCCGCCCTGGTCGGTCACCGTGGCCGACATGCGCAGGTTCTGCGTCTTGGTGTCGAACGTGTAGAAATCGCGGATGAACGGCGCGAAGAAGTTCGTCGAGCCCGGCGGGTAGACCTCCTTCTGCACGCCCTTCGTGGCGCATCCCAGGCCCACCGTGCACACGAGCACGCCGACCTCGGTCTCGGCGGTGGTGTGCGAGGCGCACCCGCTCGCGAACAGAGCCATCACGGCGAGCCTTCTCATTGGACCTCGAACTTCCTGAGCATGCCGCCCAGATCCAGCGGGTTGACGCCGTACTGACCATCGGAGGGCAGCACCAGCACCCGCACCCCTTGCAGCGCCTCGGCCATCTTCAGGCCGACCATGTTCTCGGAGCCGGCGCCCTCGAGCGCCTCGTTCTCGAGCTGGGTGCCCTTCGCCTCGGCCAGGTCCACCAGCAGCTTGCCCTCGGCGTCGCGCTTGCGCCGGTAGAGGTCGGCGTCGGCCTTGAGCTTCTGCACCTCGGCGGCGCCGCGCGAGATCTCGACCTGCACGTTGGCGCGCCCCTCGGCCACCATCGTGTCGCGCTTGCGCTCCTCGATGGCGGCCTTCGCCTCGGCCTGCCGCAAGAAGACCGTCTGGTCCTTGATCTTCCGGCTCTCGATGATCTCCTGGTACTTGCCGTCGTAGACGAACGAACGCACGAGCACCGCGTCGACCTGGATGCCATACGCGGAGAGCTGCGTCGCGAGCTGGTCGTTGGCGTTCTTCGCTTTCTCGATGCGCCGCGGGCCCTGATAGAACTGCTCGGCGTTCAGCTCGCCCAGCGTCTTGCGCAGGATGCGATCGGCGTGCGGGATGACCAGCCGGTCCTCGAAGCTCCGACCCGGACCCGACTCGGTGAAGACCTTGTAGGGATCCTGGATGCGATACAGCACCGAGACGTCGAGCTGCACCTGGTAGCCGTCGCTCGTCTGCAGCCGGATGGACGGCGCCGTGCGGTACTCCTGCGAGGACTCGCTCGCCGAGTCGCTGAAGTTCACCGTCTGCAGGTCGGTGGGATACAGGTGCATCCGCTCGGTGAACGGAAAGATGAAGTGCAGGCCGGTGGCATAGGCCTCGGGCTTGATGCCGGCGTCGTCGCCGTAGAACTTCTGCTTCAGGCCCGACGAGCCGGGCGGCACGTAGACGAAGCAGTTGCCCATGGCGATCCACAGCACGATCAGCGAGACCGTCGGGATCCAGAGCCACTTGCGCCCGAAGAACCACTTCACCAGGTTCCACAGGCCGCGGAAGAAGCGCTCGACCGGGTTGGGATCGAGCGAGGGGCTGATGGGCGACGACGTCATGGGTTGCTCGGGGGCGGAAAGAGGTCTTGCACGGTCACCTCGCGGTCCAGGGCCTTCTGCGCCGTCCGCAGCGTGGCGACGACGTCGCCGAGCTGTCGCGCGTAACGGCGGCGGTGCCAGCGCGTCTGCAGGTCGGGCAGCCACCAGGCCCCGATCGCGAGCGCGAAGGGAATCCACTTCAGGCGCATCGGCAGGAAGGGCAGGCGGAAGAGCAGGCCGCCCGCGACGAGGCCGCCGGCGACGTACGTCAGGCGCGCGACCACGTCGCCGCCGCGCCAGCCGTCGAAGCCGCGCCGCTCGAGCGCGGTGAACGGCTCGGCGACGGCGCGCCAGCGCGCGGGCAGGGCGGCGAGCACCTCGTCCTCGAGCGCCTTCAGGTAGCGCGCGGGGAGACCGCTCTCGGCGTACTCGCGGCGGACGGGCTCGAGCGCGCGCGCCACCTCGTCGCGGACGAGCGCTTCGTCGCCGACGATGGCGGGGCGCCGTCGCTCGAGGTGTTCGATGACCTGGGTGGCGACCGCGCCGGCGGAGAATTCATTGAGCACGCCCGGAGCATAACCGGCGCGGCCGTCCTTGTGTACCCACCGACTCGGCGGTTAGGTTTCGGCCCGTGCCCATCTCCCCCGCCGCGCTCCACCGACTGGGTCAGCTGAGCCGCACGCCCGCGGCGCTCGCCTTCGCGCGGGCGGCGCGCGATCCCGTCGCGGCGCAGCGCCGCGTCCTGCGCCGGCTGCTCGAAGCGAACGCCCACACCGAGTACGGCCGCCGGCACGGCTTCGCGTCCATCGCCACGCCCGCCGACTTCGCCGCGCAGGTGCCGGTGATGACCCCCGAAGACCTGCAGGTCCACGTGCGCCGAGTGATGGCGGGGGAGCGCGAGATCCTGAGCGCGGGCGCGCCCCTGGCGTACGCGACGACGACCGGCTCCACCGGCCCGGCGAAGTACGTCCCGCTCACCGCCGAGTACAAGGCCGAGTTCCAGCGCACGGTGCACGTCTCGATGTGGCATCTGTACCGGCGCTTCCCCGATGCCTTCACCGGGCGCGTGTTGTACTTCGTCGGGCCGCGCCGCGCCGCCGTCGCCCCCGACGGGCACGACATCGGCACGATGAGCGGCTTCAACTACACCGAGCTGCCGCCGCTCGTGCGCAGGCTGTACGCGTGGCCCTACGAGCTCGTCGGGGTCTCCGACCCGCGCGCGCGCGCCCATCTGTCGTTGCACCTCGCGTGTGTCCGCGACGTGTCTCTGCTCGCGGGTGTGTTCCCGGCGACGATCGTGCAGACGCTGCGGGCGCTCGTCGAGCGCCGCGACGAGCTGGCCTTCCACATCGAGCGCGGCACCCTCCCCGCGGATCTGGCGCTCTCGCCGGCGCAGCGGACGTTCTTCGCCGGCGGCCTCGCGCCGCGCCCCGACGTCGCCGCCCGACTGCGGCAGATCCGGGGCGACGACGACGCGGTCCGCCTGGCATTCCCGCGCCTGCGCCTCGTGTACTGCTGGCTCACGTCGACGGCGGGTCTGTTCGTCCCCGAGCTGCGCCGCCGCCTGGGATCCGACATCCCCCTGCGCGATGCCATCTACTCGGCGAGCGAAGGCTGGTGCTCCGTCCCGATGGGCGACGAGGCGCCGGGCGGCGCCGTCGCGATCACCTCGCACTACTTCGAATTCATTCCGGAAGAGAGCGGCGTCCCGGTGCCGGTCGAGGGCCTGCGCGACGGCGGTCGCTATTACATCCTGATCTCGAACTCGGCCGGCGTGTGGCGCTACCTGCTCGGCGATCTGATCGAGGTGTGCGGATTCTACGAGAACACACCGCGCATCCGCTTCGTGCGCAAGGCCGGCGCGGCCTCGAACCTCGTCGGCGAGCTGCTCGAGGAGGCGCACGTGAACCGCGCGCTCGTCACGGCGATGGCCTGGACGGGCACGACGTGCGAGTGGTGCGCGCTGGCGCCGCGGCCCGACGCGCCGGTGCCGGCCTACGACCTGCTCGTCGAGGGCGCCGCGGTGACCGACGCGTTCGCCGCCGCCGTCGACGAGGCGCTCGCCGCCGAGGCGCAGCGCTACGGCGTCCTGCGGCGCGGCGGATCGCTCGCGCCCCTCCGTCTCGTGCGCATCCCGCTCGGAAGCGCGGCCGCGTGGCGACGGCGCCTCGTCGATGCCGGCGCGGGCGAGGCCCAGATCAAGACCGCCCACCTCGTCGACGCCTACGACCGGCTGCCGCCCGAGCTGCGCCCCGAGAGGGGGTCCCCATGAAGACGGGGCGCTCGGCCCACCATCGGCTCGCTCGGCCATCGGTCCGCTCGCGACGGCGTCTTCCTGGGGACACCCTCTGAGCCACGGCATCTACTCTCGCTTCTACCTCGCGTGGGCGCGCTTCGTCGTCCGGCGGCGGGCGCCGCTCCTCGCGGCGATCGCCGTGATCACGGCGGGCCTCGGCTTCGCGGCGACGCGCCTGCGCATCGACTCGTCGATCGAGGCCTTCCTCTCGACGGACGCGCCGGTGCGCCTGCGCCTCGACCAGTTCCGGCGGACGTTCGGCCGCGACGAGGTCTTCGTGCTCGCCGTCGCGGGTGAGGTCTACACGCCGGAGTTCCTGAATCGTCTCCGCGGGTTGCACGAGGCGGCGCGCGGCGTGGCGCTGCCGGACCACCCCGACGTCGTCGACGAGGTGCGCTCCCTCGTCAACGCGCGGTACGTCACCGCTGACGCGGCCGAGGTGCGCGTGCAGGACCTCGGGGCGCTGCTGCCGCCGGCGCCCGACGCGGCGGACGTCGCGCGCTTCCGCGCGGCGGTGCCGGCGGCGGCGGTCGGGCTCGTCTCGGCGGACGGCGGCATGGCCGGCGTGGTGGTGCGCACGCGGGCGGTGCACGAGCACCTGTCGCACCAGGTGTACGCGCGCCTCCTCGAGGTGGCGCGCGCCCACGAGGCGCCCGGCTTCCGCGTGCAGGTGGGCGGCGCGCCGGCGCTGGCGGCGGCCATCCACGCGCGCATGCTCGGCGACGCCTACCGCTCGCTCGTCGTGGCGCTCGCGCTGATGGCGGTACTGCTGGCGGTGATGTTCCGCCACTGGCTGGCCGTCGTGGGACCGCTGCTGGTCGTCGTCTGCGCCGTCGTGTGGACGCTGGGCCTCATGGCGCTGCTCGGCTACCGCATGACGGCGCTGCACAACATCCTGCCGACGTTCCTGCTCGCGGTGGGGCTCGGCGACAGCGTGCACCTGCTCTCGGTGTTCCGCACCGAGCGCGCCGACGGCCAGGCGCCGCG
>CAUJDF010000020.1 GCA_963169045.1 Myxococcota bacterium | reverse complement strand
GCCTTCGCGTCGTCGCGGACCTGCTTCGCCGTCGACTTCGCCTTCTCGACCTCGCGCTGCAGCTTCTCGCGCTCGCGGGTGTTCGTGCCCTTCCGGCCCGTGCACCGTTCGAGGATCTCCTGCAGCACGGGGACGACGTGCGCGGTGCGGTCGCGGATGTTGTCCGCGTGCGAGACGTAGTCCTCGTCGTGCTGGCCGAATCGGTTGTGGGCGAGCTCGTGGCTGATGAGGTTGTGCAGCCGCACCGACGCGACCTGCGGATCGACCTTGGGCCCGGCCTGCTCGTCGAGGTAGTCGGGGTTGAAGAGGATCGCGTGCGCGCCGCGGTCGACCTTGTGCATGGCGCCGGCGCCGCTGTCGAGGCACAGGCCCGTCTTGAGCGGGTCGCGGATGCCGTAGGCGTTGGCGACGGCGCGGACGGCCGTGTCCCACGCGATCAGGTGCGGCGCCAGCTTCTTCATGTTGAGCTTGCGGCGCGGGTTCCACGCGGCCCGGTTGCGGTGGATCACGAACGGGATCCCGGTCGCGACCTGGTTGGCGAAGCCCTTGACGTCGGTGGGCTTCACGACGCGCGGCCCCTCCATCGGCATCGCGCCGGCCTTGCGGCGGCCGTCGCCGACGGCGACCGCCTCGTCGGCGTTCTGCGGCTCCGGCGCGGCGGGCGTCGGCCCCGGCAGGCCGCGCTTCTCGCGCAGCATCTCGGCGATCTTGTCCCTGGGCGCGTAGACCCACGACGTGTTGCCGTCGGTGTCTTCGATGCGCGTCGCGTCCTCGTTCGACACCTCGCCGTGCTGCCCTTCGAGGTCGTAGATCGCCTGGCGCTCCTCCGGCGAGACCATGAGGCGACCGGCGCCGGTGTGCGGGAACTCCTTGAGGCCCTGGTGCCGCCGGTCCAGCTCGTGCGGGTGCCGGCCGACGTGCACGACCTCGCCGGCCCGGGGGCCGTCGTGGATCCGCACCGGGATCGCGCCTGCGACGCCCGCGTCGGCCATCTCGCCGCGCCACGAGTAGTCGCTCAACTCGTCGGCGGTGATCGTGGGGACGTGCGGCTGCGCCGCCGTGGTGCCGCCGCCGACGATGAGGTCGACGTTGCCGCCGGCCTGCTCGACGGCGCCGAGCAGCGCGCCGAGCACCGACCCGCCCCAATGCTCGCGGGAAATCGACGTCACGCCGGCATCGTCGGCGGGGTCGGCCGAGACGCTCTGCGCCAGCTCGGCGAGCCCCTTGAGGCCCTCGGCGCCGCCGAGACCCTTGATCACGTCGGCGATGTCCTCGGGCTGCTCGTCGACCAGCGCCGCGCCCTGCTGGCCGTCCACGGTGCGGATGCGGCCGTCCTTGTCGACCTCGAACAGCTCGATCTCCTGCTCGCGCTTCTGCGAGTCGTCGGCCTGCAGTTCGTTCTCGATCGAGGACTTCACGTTGACCCATGCGTTGTACGCCTGGCCCTGGAACGCCTGCCGCGACTTCGCCAGCGGGTAGTCCTTGGTGCCGGGCCGGGCCGTGATCTCGAGGTCGATGACGTAGTCGTGCGGCGAGCCCTTGGCGGCGTAGAACTCCTCGACCCACTGCGTCAGGCCCCCGGTGCGGATGTACGCGCGGCCCTGCCGGTTCGCGCCCTCGGGGACCTTGATCCGGGTGATCGTCGCCTTCGTGCCCTCGGGCCACTCGATGCCCGACAGGTCGACCTTCTTTCCGCGCAGGCCCTGCCACATCGGCCGGACGGCCTTGCCGTTGAACTTCGCCGTGATGCCCTTGCCGATGTCGCTCGACGCGAGCAGCTCGATCGTCTGCTTCTCGAAGTCGCCGCGGTACGACCACTTGAGCTGCGGCTTGTTGAGCGTGATCCGCACGCCCTGCACGGGCTCGGCGACGTCCTCGCCGGGGTCGAGGTCGCGGCCGAGCATCTCGTTGGTGAGGCGGATGTCGCGGGTACGGATCTCCCACGACCCGCCGTTCTCGAAGTCCGGCGAGCCGAGGATCGCCGCCTTCGCGACGCCGAAGCCGCCGACGGCGCCGGAGTCGGCGCCCTTGCCGGTGGCGCCGAGCGTCAGGAACTTCTCCTGCAGCGTGTCGCGGTCCATGCCGACGCCGTTGTCCTCGATGACGATCCGCTCGTTGTCGCGGTCCCACGTCACGGCGAAGACGCCCTCGGAGACCTGGCCCTGGCGCATCGCCTTCCGCACCGCGTCGATGCCGTTCTGCGCCGCCTCGCGCACGGCCACGACCGGGAGCAGGCCCGAGTAGGCGCTCTCGGCCTCCATGCGCCAGATGCGCGACACGTCGGCCTTCATCTCGTAGATGCGGCTCGCGGCCAGTTCGCCCTCGCGGCCCGAGACGTCGGCGATCGGCTGCGGTTCGTGCCGCGTCGAGAACGTGCCGGCCTCGCCGGGGCGGATCCAGTGGCGCACGCGCCGGCCGTTCTTGTGGACGCGCACGACCTGCACGAGCTGGCCACCGCGCGACGGATCGCCACCGCCGGCCGCTGCGGCGCCCGCGTCGAAGAGACCGAGCTGCGCCGCCTTCGCGGACTCGCGGAAGCACAGCAACAACAGGTGCCGGGCGTTCATCGGGCAAGCACCTCCTCGACGGCGTCGAAGCCCTTGCCGCGGAAGCGGTCGAGCTGCTTTCTCATGCCGGGGTACAGGTTGAGCGTCTC
Organism: Myxococcota bacterium; assembly: GCA_963169045.1. Classification (GTDB taxonomy): domain Bacteria; phylum Myxococcota_A; class Bradymonadia; order UBA7976; family UBA1532; genus CAUJDF01. Next base: position 2,749 of record CAUJDF010000020.1, on the reverse strand, counting down.
GGGGATGAACTCCCGCAACGGCCCGCAGAGGTCGTTCGGGTGCGTCGGGCCGACGGTCGGCCCCCACTCCGCCGCCTTCTTCCCGACGTTCTCGCCCGCAGCGATCACGTCGTCCAGCGGATAGAGCTGCGGCGTCGTGTCGTCGGCGTACCAGATCCGATAGCAGTGCGTGCAGGGCGCCCACAGCTTGCCCTCGCGGCGCCGGACGCGCTGCGGCTGCTTGAACACCAGCACGCGCGGCACGCGCAGCGGATCGCCGTCCTTGCGGTCGGCGTTCTCGGGGTGCCGCTGCAGCATCGCGGAGAGGGCGCCGTGGTTGTGCGCGAAAGCCAGCTCCGTGCGCGCCACGCGGCGCCAGTCGCGGGACCAGTCACCGCCCGACCAGATCATGACGCCGTCGCCGCGGTCGACCTTCCTGCCCGTCAGGTCGGCCATGAAGCCGGCGAGGCGGTGCGGGTGGATCCGCTCCTCGATGCCGCGCAGCATCTGGTCGCGAGTGATCTTCACGTCGCGTTCGAGCAGCGCGAGGTTGCCGGCCTCGCTGGCGGTGTACGCCACCTTCCGCAGATACGCGCCGCCGCGGGCCTTGACGTGCGCGAGCATGAAGCGGTCGACGTCGGTGAGCGGCGCGCGCTGCGCCACGCTCCACGCGCGATCCCACTCCACCTCGGGCTTGACGGCCTGGTGCACCAGCCCGAGGCGGTAGCCGGCGCCGATGAGGTCGACGACCCACGGCGCGCGGCCGAGGATGTCGCGCGCCAGCGCCTCGCGCACGCGGTAGTCGCGGACGCCGTGCTGGTACAGGAGGCCGGCGGCGTGGATGGCGAGCCGATGCGCGACGAGCTCGTCCTGGCCTCGCTCGACGTCGAGCGGGAAGTCGATCTCGCCGCGCTGCATCATGCCTTCGAGGTCGTCGAGGGCGCGGTTGATCCAGCCCGTGTGCTCGGCCTCCAAGCGGCCCCACAGGTCGCGCAGGTACTGCTCGGGGAAGTCGTCGCTGTCGTGCTGGCGGTCGCCGGGGCCGCCCTTCGCGGCCTCGTAGAAGTCGAGGCCGCGCGCCTCGGCGATGCCGATCAGCGACTCGAGCAGCGCCGCGTCGGGGACGCGGTCCAGGCCCTCGGCGCGGACGTGAACGTCACGAGCCATGATCCGGCCGCTCCCGCACCACGAACTCGATCCGGGGGGAGACGGCCTTGCCGGGCTCGTCGCCCTGGTCGTCGGCGGCGCCGTCGTCGCCGTCGTCGCCGGGCTCGTGCGGCTGCCACTGCAGTTGCTGCGGGCGCTGGTCCGGCGGCGGGCTGTCTTCGCCCTCGGGCGGGCCGTCCTGCCCCGGCTGGCCCTGCCCGGGCTGGATCCCCATCGCCTGCTGCATCGCCATCTGGTGCTGCTGCGACGCGGCGCCGATCACGGCCTGGAACGCGGCCGTCGCTGCCGGCCCGGGCAGGTCGAACGGCTGCAGGCCACCGATGCACGCGACCAGCTCGGCCGGGAGGATCACGGGGGTCGTGTTCTCCTCCTTGCGCGCCTCGTTCGGCGCCAGCCATCCCTGCGCCCGCTTCTGGCGCATATCCAGCTCGGCCTGGTCGGACTTCTCGTCGAGGCCGAGGAACACGAACATCAGGTCCGGGTCCCACTCCTCCACCATCGGCGTGAAGATGTCCTCGGCGAAGCCGTCGGCGATGGCGAAGAGGCCCTCGTCGCGCGCGATGTCCAGCTCCTGCTCGTGGTTCGAGTCCTGCAGCTTCGACGGCCCCGACGGGCTGTTCGGGTCGGTGAACGTCTCGCCCGGGTGCATGTTGTAGTGGCCGTGGATCCACATCGTCGCGCGGTGGATCGTCTCGCTGAACTCCATGTCCGTCGCGCTGTGCTGGCGCGTCGGCTGGAAGACGAGGTCGCCGGGCTGGCCGTCGAGGCGAATGATCGGCGTGCGGTGCTGGTTGCCGATGCCCGCGTGGTGCGTCCGCAGGATGTTCGCGATCGTCTGCGCGTCCTCGTTCTTGTACGTCGAGCCCGAGAGGATCCCGACCATCTCCGAGAACGCATCGCGGAAGAACGTGGCGACGTAGCTGATCCCGTGCAGGAGCAGGCTCGCGGCGTTGTAGCTGCTCTCCGCGGGGGAGACGCCGAACGCCCAATGCCTCATCTCGGGCGACGGGTTGGCGATGTAGAGCCGGACGTCGTCGGAGCGCAGGAACGCGCGCGGCGTGTCGCCGCCCTGGGTCTGGTCGACCTGCACGTAGCGGACGTCGCGCAGGTCGACGCCGTTGAACTCGTACAGGTGCCGGAGCCCGAGGTCGTAGTCGGGGTTGCCGCCGGCCGTGACGATGCCGTTGAGGCGGCAGAAACGGTCGAGGTAGACGTCGGCAGGCCAGATCGTCGCGCCGTCAACGTGGGCGAACTGCACCACCGGGTAGGGGTTCGGCGTGTCGGTGCGCGCCGCCGCCGCCCGGAGCGTGTTGAGGCACACGCGGTCGAGGGCCAGGTGGTCCTCGGTCATCTTCGACAGGAGCGCCCCGAGGTGCGTGTCGTACTCGGGGTGTGGCTGCTCGAAGAGGCGCTCGATGCGCCGGATGCGGTCGGCGAGGCCCTCGACGGTCGTGGCGTCGAAGGTGTGGTCGAAGTGCCGCTTGTGGACGATCGCCCACCCGGGCTTGTTCTTCCGCCCGTCGTACTTCCGGCCGAGCTTCCGTAGCTGCTGGCGCCGCCGCGAGTGGATCACGGCGTTCACCAGCGAGTACCTCGAGATCGC
>CAUJDF010000019.1 GCA_963169045.1 Myxococcota bacterium | reverse complement strand
CGCTGAACCTCGGCGCCCTCGCCGGCCGGCCGATTGAGGAGATTTTCCGCGGACTCTCCGACTATGTTTGCCCGGACGGCGGCTCGATCGACGAGGGTATCGCGCGCTCGGCGTTTATCGAAACGATCGCAGATCTCGCTGCAGTAGCGATCCGCGGAGCGCCGGCGTGAACGGCGGCGACGTCGCGTGCCCCACCGCGATGTAATCGACCCAGGTCGCGTGCAGTCCTCCCCCGACCCCGCCGGCGCGGTATCGGCTTCGGTGCTGCCGCCCATCGCGGCCAGGTATGTCGGCGCCCTTCGTGCCCGTGCTGCTCGGTGGTGTCGTCGACCGTCAGGCCGGGGGTGGTGACGCGCCCGCTCGCTTGCGCGAGTGCCACCGTAGGCCGGCGAGGTCGGCAGCCACGGCGCCGACGAGGGCGGTGCGCATCCAGCCGAGCAGCTTCTTCCAGGGCAGGACGTCCTTGGCTTCACCGCGGAGCGTCACGCTGCGGTAGAGCGCGAGGACGTTGTAGGCGACGCGGCGCAGGATGGCGGCGACGAGCATGCCGCTGGCGGTGCGGAACCAGGGCCGCTCATCTTCGCGAAGCGCCACGTCGAGGGTCTTGTGGACGTCGTTCTCGACGCGCCAGTGGGCGCGGACCAGGCGCAGCCACTGCTTGGGCGTGAGCGCGTCGCGCTCGAGGCTGGTCAACAGGTAGCGGTCCTCGCGCCCGAGGACCTTGCCGTCACCGTCCTGGCGCTCGGTCTCGATGCGGATGGCGACCTGCATGTGGTCCCAGCCGTGATAGCCGGCCATCTCGCCGGTCAGCCACAGGCGACGGACGACATACTCGCTGCCGGTCCAATCGTCGGTCTTGGCGAGCGCCGCGGCGCGCGGCAGATGACCGAGCAGCCGAACGGCCTCGTCGAGCAGGGTCGGCTGGTTCTCCTTGAGCGCGACGAGGTAGTCGAGCCCAGAGCGGGCGATGAAGCGGGCGTTGGCCTCGCTGGCAATGCCGGCGTCGACGGAGATGAGGCGGAACAGGTCGCCGCGGCCGTAGTGCTCGACGAGCGCCGCGAGCGCCTCGGGGAAGGCCGACTCCTCGCTTCGCTCCGCTGGAATCGGCACCGCATCGAGGCACACCGTCGTGCGTGAGGACACCAGCGCGCAGGTCAGCGTCCGGACCACGTAGCGCCCGTCCTTCTGGTCCTGCGCCCACTGGTCGCCGTCGGCCATGTCGGTCGCCACGTGCTTGCCGTCGACCGCGACGACGCCGAACGGCAGCCCGACGGGCCGAAGCGCCTTTCGGCGCTGGGCTGCGCGGCACAACCGCCGCAGCAGCGCTCGCGCCTCGTCGAGCGGCAGCATGATGAGCGCCGTGCGCAAGGTCGTGTCCGGCACGCGACGGCCGATACGCAGCCGGCGCCGCATTGCCGGGCTCATCTGCGTCGTGAGCGTCTCGACCTCGGCGACGCTGCCCGCGCCCGCCATCAGCGCCGACAGCGTCGCCCCGAGCAACGACCCAAGACGCCAGCGCCGGCCTCGGCGGCTGCGCACGTCGCGCACACGCCCGAGCCCAAGATCGCCTCTCGCCCGGGCCAGCAGCCCAGCCACTCGTCGGATTCCTCGCCTGCCCACGATCCATCTCCTTGCGTTCGGGGCGCGGGCAGGGCGAAATCGACGTCGCCGCTGGTCCGGTCGCTCCCCGGGTTGCTTGTTGTGTCGCAACTGCAAGGACAGCCCAGAAGGCGCGCTCGCACCAGCGGTTTCCACCTCCTTCACCCCTCGTTCGGCGACTTTTCGGCGCAGCGAGTGCGAACGAGAGCGCCGCACTCGGCGAGGCGCTCGGAAGCCACGCGGGTCAGGCGGGAAGCGGATCAGCAACCGCCGGGTCGCGGCGAGAACGAATCACGACTGATCCCCGGCGAGGTCATCATGGCGGCGCTGGACGACATGAGGAGCTACTACGAGGTCCTCATCGCCCCGCCCGCCCTGGGCGACGTCGATGAGGACCTCGGGACGGTGCCGGATCCGCTGGCCGAGCTGGTAGCGGCTCTGGGGTGAGGGTCACCCGTTGATGCGGCTTCCATCGGCCCTAAAGTTCGGTGACCTCGGGACGCCCGCCGACTGCCACAGGCGGTGAAGCAATGGAGCGAGGAACCGCCACCAGTCGGTTGGCACCTCATCAGCGAGGAGCGGTGGGAAGTAGAAGCGGTCACGATCGAATATCGCCTCCCCCCCAGGGTCCCCGCCACGCATGAAAAGACGGTGTCCCTGAACGCCGGTGATCGATACCAGTACCAAGGCGGGGACGCTTGGCCCGTCCACAATATCGTGCTGAAGCGACGTCCGAACGAACTCTTCGATGCGGCCCTCAAGACGGTCGGCGAAGATCAGTTTGCCCTTCGCGTTCGACGTGTTCTGCACCAGGCAGCAAGTGACCGACTCGACTCTGCCGTCGCCGAACCACTGTCGGTACCAAGGCGTTGTTCGGCTGGATCCGGGAAGTTCGGGCGCAACAAGAAACCCGTCAAAAGTAAGACGATTGTAGTTGTGTCTCGTCAAGAGGTGGACTTTCCTCCACGCGCCGTCACGGCTCCCTTCCAAGACCTTGCTGCTGATCAGGCCGCTCTTCCCTGAGCGGGCGCTTCCTCGAGCTTCGGCTGCTCCTTCACTCGCAGCTGCGCCA
>CAUJDF010000018.1 GCA_963169045.1 Myxococcota bacterium | reverse complement strand
CTAGGCCCGACGCCCGGCTTCGGTCGGCGCGGATCCAGCGCTCAACGAGCGGCGGCGATTTGCGGTGTCCAGGAATCGACGTCGGACGGTCGGCGCCCGCCAAATGGGGTTGAACGGACTGGGACTCCCCGTGTCCGCTCGTGAGGGTCGCCATCTGCCAGCAAGCGCGTCCGGCGTATAGAACGCGCGCCAACGTGAGCAGACGACGAGGGGCTCTTGCGGAGCAGGCCCGCTGCTCGCTTGGGCACGGCCTGGTCAGCGGGCGGACGCAAGACAGCTGCGGTGCACGTGACCCCGGCTGCCTTCGCACTCGACCGGGATCCAGCCGCCGATGGCGCCGCTGAGTGACCGGCAAACCGAACCGCGGGGCAGTGTCCGCAATGCGGGAGCGTCCGTCGTGGGACCCCGTCGGAGCCGGCATCCGGACTGCACGTCGATCACTAAGCGCGCCGTCGGTGCGCTCGGCGCGGACGGTACGACGTCGGCCGCCGCTACGGCCATGTGGGGTGTCCAGGCCTCGATCCGGCCGGCAGCCCAAGCCGACGAAGCCCGCACCCCGGAGACGGCGCCCCAGAGCAGAGCACCCGCGAGGCCGGCGATGAGGATGAGCCGGATGATCGATGCTGCGACATCCGCGAGCACGGGCGCCTCGGTCTCGAATGCCGCCAGACGGGCGGCGGTCGAGGGGTGGGTCGTGCCGAGGCGGTCCTCCATCCTGGCGATCCAGACTCCGAAGCGAGCGCCGAGCGGCACGAAGTGCCGGCGCTCGGGCCCGCCGGGCATCACCGACACGCTAATGCCGCCGTGGGCCCTCTGGAGCCGCTCGAAGAGGACGTCGAGCGCTACAAGGGCCCGCGCCATGTGCGCCGGCGATCCGCTCAGCTCGGCTCCCCGGCGATCCGCCTCGTACTCGTCCACCCGTGACGACACCCCTTCGAGGCACCGGAAGGCGAGCACAAGGGCCGAGGCCGTGGCGGCGACGACGAGGGTCGGGACGGCGAGGACGAGATAGGCGACTGATGCGAGTCCAATTCTGCGGACGAGAACGAAGCCGCCCGGATAGGTGCTGACGCGGAAACGGACACGAAGCCAGGCCGACGTCGCGGCGCGCAGAGCCAAGGCCTGCGCGGCGACGAGCGGCGAGAGTAGAAGGCGCAGGCTCACCATGCGGCGGGTGTCGTCGCCCCGAAGATGCCCGAGTTCATGACCGATGACGGCGTGTAGGGCGTCTTCGTCGAGGTGTTCCACGAGCAAGGGGTGGATCAAGACGTCGCTTGGTCCGGAGGGCCGACCTACGGCTGAAGCATTGGGGTAGGGCGAGCCTTCGTCGTCGATGAAGAGACGTGGAGGTGCGATGCCGAGCCGGTGCGCCATTTGCATCGTGACGAACTGAAGCCGCTGATGCTTGAAAGTGGTTGCCTCCGGCGGCGTCATTCGCCAACCCCACGGCCGATCGGCGAAGACGAAGTGCACGAGCAGACCGACATGCAGAACGAGCCACGCCGCTCCGACGCCGATCGCCGACGCCGCAGGCGCAAGCGTTGGGTCCCACGCCACGGCGACGCGCGGCACTACTGCGACGAGGACCAGGCTGGCAACGACGAGTACAATGCGGCCGAAGAGCCGCGCCGGCGCACTGAGGAGCCCGAGCCATCCTTCGCCAGCGGCAGCGAGGCGCTCGCCGAATGTGCGGCGGTCCGCAGTCGCCGCGAACGCGTCGATGGCCCGCTCGAGCTCGGCCATGCCCGCGAGATCCTGCTCGAGGACACCGGAGCGAGCGACCACCGTGTGCCGCGCGCCGTCGTAGAAGGCGTCGACCGCCGGATCCCACGGGAACGGCAGTGGCGCACCCGGACGCCAGCGGCTGGCCAGCCGGTCGACTTCGGCCACACGGGCCGCGAGCGCGCCGCGGATCGCGTCGTACTTCGCCGAGCCTACGCCGCGCACGCGCAAGACGTCGCCGTCCATCACGTCACCGAGTGTGCGGAAACCATGCGCTTTCAGCGCTGCGAGCGTCTGTGGGCCGACACCGTGTAGCGCGCCGAGCTCGTCGATAGACGCACCGCGGAGCGCGGCCAAGCCGTGGGCCGCGACGCGTAGCGCCTCGAGCTTCGTCAGGTGGTCGTGGTTGGCCTCGAGCGCGGAGGCGATAAAGCGGCGCAGGTCCACCACGATCTGACGACGGCGCGCGACCTCGCGAGCGTCGTGCCCCAACGCGGCGAGAACGCGCCAGCCGGCGCAGATCAGCAAGACTCCGAACGTCACCCAAGCGACGTCGAACCCGGCAAACTCCACAAACCAGCGCGAAAACGTCCGCCAGACGCCACCTTCGGCCTGCATTGCGACCCCCGCATGCCCGGTGCGAGCCTCGCCCGCGTCCGCGGCGTCGTCAAGGCTCACCGTCCGACGCTTCTTTGTGACCACCGAGGGCGTTCTTCGCCGTACCCCTTCGGAAACGGCGGGCTCCCGTATCTCCCCAGTCGCCTCAGACTCGGGTTTCGCCATTCAGGCGGCTTCGTCTCGCGTGATCGTCGGCGGTGATGTCGTGGCGGACGCGGGTTCGGGTCGGCCCCAGCCCATGTTCTGCAAGTTGTTGGAATTCAAGGCCGGATCCCAAATTCCGCT
>CAUJDF010000017.1 GCA_963169045.1 Myxococcota bacterium | reverse complement strand
CTGCTGGCGATGTTCCAGCTCGACTGCGCCGACCTGGACTTCGGCATGTACCGCGTGCTGAACCTGCGTCGGGCCGAGCTGACGAGGTTCCTGCGCGACGAGCTGCTCCCGCAGGTCGAGGCGGTCCTGCGCGGCGCCGCCGACGACCGGCCCGCCATCGAGGCCGAACGGACGCAGCTCGCCGCGCAGCTTCGCGCGATGGGCATGTCCGAGCCCGGGTTCGCGGCGGTGCCGAAGTGGCAGGCGCTGACGGCGCGTCTCGAGGCCGCCCCCGACGTCGCGGCCCTCGCGCGCGAGGTCTTCTCGGACCTGACCACCTTCTTCGGCCGCTACTACGAGGACGGGGACTTCCTCGCGCTGCCCCGCTACAAGGGCGACACCTACGCGGTCCCCTACGGCGGCGAAGAGGTCAAGCTCCACTGGGCCAACGCGGACCAGTACTACGCCAAGTCGACGGAGATGTTCGGGCGCTTCGTGGCTAAGCTCGCGCCGGCGGGCGCGCTGAAGGCGCCGGCGCTCGAGCTGCGCGTCGTCGCCGCCGAGTCGGACCGCGGGGACAACAAGGCGAACCAGAAGCGGCGCTTCGTCCTGCGCGCGGACGACGCGGCGCGCCTCGACGGCGAGACGCTCACCGCCCTCTTCGAGTACCGCCTCGACGCGGCGAAGCAGGACGACCGCAACGAAGAGGCCGCCGCGCGCATCCTCGCCGCCGTCCCGCCCGACTGGCAGGCGGCGCTGTCCCGCCCCGCGCCGCACAACAAAGACAAGACGACGCTGCGCCATCAGATCGACCGCTACACGCGCCGACAGACGTCCGATTACTTCATCCACAAGGATCTCGGCGGCTTTCTGCGCCGCGAGCTCGACTTCTTCCTGAAGAACGAGGTGCTCCACCTCGATGACGTCGAGGGGCGGTCGGCGGCGCAGATCGACGAGGCGCTGAAGAAGATCAAGGCCTCGCGCGCCGTGGGCCACAAGCTCATCGACTGGCTGGCGCAGATCGAAGGCTTCCAGAAACGTCTGTTCCTCAAGAAGAAGCTCGTCCTGCGCACGGAGTGGTGCGTCACGCTCGACCGCGTGCCGCCGTCGCTCCACGCGGAGATCGCCGCCAACGCGGCGCAGCGCGAGGCGTGGGCGCGCCTGTTCGGCGAAGACTTCGGATGGCACGCGCATCTCCCCGTGGACACTCGACATTTCGACGCTGCGTTCAAGCGGCGCCTGCTGTGCGCGCTGGGACCCGAAGACGCCGATGTGTTGATCCAGGGCAACAACTTCGACGCGCTCGGCCTGCTCTCGGCGTCGGCGCGGCGTCGCATCACCCATGTGTTCAGCGATCCGCCCTACAACACGGGGAACGACGGGTTCGCCTACAAGGACAACTACCCGCACTCCACCTGGCTGTCGTGCATGGCGGACCGCCTGCGTCGCCTCTCCCCGCTGCTGGCCGAGAACGCCCTCGTGGCGCTGTGCTCCGACTTCGTCGAGAACGCGCACCTGCGCCTGCTGGTCGAGGATCTGTTCGGTCCGGGCAGCTTCCTCGCCGACGTCGCCTGGGAGAAGCGATACACCCGCAGCAACAACGCGAAGAAGTTCTATTCGCTCAAGGACACGCTGACGGTGTTCGCGCCCACGCCCGTCGCTCGCGTCAAGGAAGGCCGGACGGACAAGTCGCTCGCGAACTACTCGAACCCCGACGACGATCCGCGCGGCCCGTGGATCAGCTCGTCGTACGTCAACCCGGCGACGAAGGCGGAGCGGCCGAACCTGGTCTACCCGCTCGTCCGGCCGTCGACGGGCGAGCGCGTGGAGCATCCGACACACGCCTGGAAGTACGACCGCGAGGTCTACGAGCAGCACGTCCGCGAGGACCGGCTGTACTGGGGGCTCGCGGGCGACGCCGACTTTCCGCGGCTGAAGACGTTCCTCTCCGAGGCATCGGATGTGATGGTGCCGACCGATCTGTGGCACCACCGGGAGTCGGGCACGACCGACGCCGGCGGCGACGAGCTCAAGGCGATGTTCGGCGCGGCGGTCTTCGACAACCCCAAGCCGACGCGCCTCGTGCAGCGCTTCCTCGAGCTGCGGGCCGACGCCGGCGCGATGGCGACCGACGTGCTCGACTTCTTCGCCGGCTCCGGCACCACCGGCCACGCCGTCATCCAGATGAACCGCGCCGACGGCGGCGGGCGCCGCTTCACGCTCGTCGAGATGGGCGAGCACTTCGACACGGTCCTCGTCCCGCGCATCCTCAAGGCCACCGCCGCGCGCGAGTGGAAGGACGGCCGGCCCGTCGACCGCGAAGGCATCAGCGCCTGCTACAAGCTGCTCTCCCTCGAGTCGTACGACGACGCGCTCGAGAACCTCGATCTGCGCCGCGACGCCGAGGTCGACTCGCTCCTGCGGCAGAGCGCGGCGCTGCGGGAGGACTACACCCTCCGCTACCTGCTCGACCTCGAGGCGAAGGGCTCGCTACTCGACCGGCCGCGTTTCCGAAAGCCGTTCGGATATCGCATCGCCACTCGGCGCGGCGCCGAGGTGGTCGAGAGCCCGGTCGACCTCGTCGAGACGTTCAACCACCTGCTCGGCCTGCGCGTGCAGCGTTACGCCGACGTCGATGGCCTCCTCTTCGTCGAGGGCACGGACCCGCACGACGCCCGGGTACTCGTCGCCTGGCGCGACTGCGACGCGGTCGACGACGAACGTCTCAACCTGTCGTTTCGAAAGGCGTTTCCCGCCTCGGCCGACTTCGACGTGGTCTATGTCAACGGCGACAGCCAGCTGGCCGCCGTGAAGGATGAGACCGACCGCTGGCGGGTCGAGCTCATCGAGGAAGCGTTCCACGATCTCATGTTCGCGGACGCGGAGTGACCGGCGTGGCTGTGCGGAAGGCACGCAAGACGCAGGCGGCGTTCGATCGCCAGCTCGTCCTCTTCGACTGGATGCTGCGGCGCCTCGACGCCGAGCGCTGGGAGGACCTGCCGCTCGCCGCGCTCGAGCAGGCGGAGGCGGCGCCGCACGGGGGCACGCCGACAACCTTCGCCAGGGCGCTGCTCGACCGGCCCGGCGGCAAGCCCCGCCTGACCGAGGACGACCTGCTGCGCCTCGACGCGCGCATCGTCGACGTGACCGCGCGTCTCAACGCCGGCCGGCGCGACCGCCCCGTCGCGTGGAAGCACTTCCAGTACCTCGCCCTGCTCTTCACCGAGCTCTACCTCGACGACTTCTTCGCCGATCGCGAGGCGCTGCGCCGCGCGCTGAACGAGCACCTCGCCGCGTTCAACGAGGCGCGCGGGCTCGACCTGCCGCCGTACGCCGTCGACCGCGAGACCGGCCTCGACGACCTCGCGCGCCTCGCCTTCTGGCAGGCGACCGGCTCGGGCAAGACGCTGCTGCTGCACGCGCACTACTTCCAGTACCACGCGGCGGTGAAGCGCCACGGCGGGCGCGCGCCCGACAACGTGCTGCTCGTCACGCCGGGCGCCGGCCTCTCGAGGCAGCACCTCGAGGAGTGCCGCGCGTCCGGCGTCCCCGCCGCGATCTTTCGCAAGGGCGCGCCGACGCTGCTCGACCGCGATCACCTGCGCATCCTCGAGATCACCCGCTTCGCGCCGAAGCCCGGCCCGGAGACGGTCGCGGTGGCGCAGTTCGAGGGTCGCAACCTGGTCTTCGTCGACGAGGGACACCGCGGCAGCTCGAAGGACGACGGCCAGTGGCGGCGCTACCGGCAGGCGCTCGCCCGCGACGGCTTCTGCTTCGAGTACTCGGCGACCCTCGCCCAGGCGGCGAAGGAGGACGCGCTGCGCCATGAGTACGCGCGCAGCATCCTCGTCGACTACGCGTACCGGCGCTTCTACGCCGACGGCTACGGCAAGCTCTGGCGCATCCTCAACCTGCGCGACGAGCCGGGCGAGGCCGAGCGCCGCGCCTACCTGACCGGCGCGCTCCTCGCGCTGTTCCAGCAGCTGCGCGTCCATGCCACGAGCACCGCCCTGACCGCGACCCATCAGATCGAGCGGCCGCTGTGCATCTTCGTCGGCGCGAGCGTGACCGGCGGCGAGAAGGCCCGGGAGTCCGAGGCCGAGAAGACCGACATCCTCAAGGTGCTCGACTTCCTCGCGCGCTTCGTGGTCGACCGGGCCGGCACGGTGCGGATCCTCGACGATCTGTTGGCCGGGCGGTCCGGCTTCCACACGCCCGCCGGCGACGATGTCTTCTCGCCGCACGTCGCGTTCCCGGAGCTGCCGGCCGCCGGGTGGACGGGCGAGGCGCTCTACGCGGAGATGCTGCGCCTCGTCTTCAACGCCAGCGGCGCGGGCCGGCTGCACGTGCAGGCGCTGAAGGAGGCCCCCGGCGAGATGGCCGTCTCGGTCGGCGAGTCGCCGCCGTTCGGCGTGGTGAACGTGGGCGACGTGGCGGGCGTCCGCCGGCTGTGCGAGGCACATCGCGAACACATCGTCACCGGGGAGAAGGCGTTCCGCGGCTCCCTCTTCGATGGCATCAACCGGCGCGACTCGCCGATCACCGTGCTGATCGGCTCGCGCAAGTTCACCGAGGGCTGGTCGAGCTGGCGCGTGAGCCTCATGGGCCTGCTCAACCTCGGCAAGAGCCAGGGCACGCAGATCATTCAGCTTTTCGGCCGTGGTGTCCGCCTGCGCGGCCAGCGCGACAGCCTGAAGCGCGCGTCGAGCCCGAGCGGCCACGCCGCGCCCGGGACCGACGCGTCGCGGCTGCGCGTCCTCGAGACGCTGAACGTCTTCGGCGTCCGCGCGAACTACATGCAGGCGTTCGAAGAGGCGCTGCGCGCCGAGGGGCTGCCGATCGGCCCCGGCGAGGCGACGCTCGTCTCCGTCGAGCGGCTCCCCGTCGTGCGCCTCGATCCGCTGCCGAGGCTGGCCGTCGTCCGCCTGCCGCCCGTCGACTACGCGCGGTCCGGCGCGCGCCTCGTGCTCGCCATCGAGCCGCACCTCGTGGTCGAGAAGGACGCGTGGCCGCGGGTCGAGATCCGGGCGGCCCACGACGCGACCCTCGCGGCGGCCGACGCGCTGACGTACGGACCGCCACTCCCCGCGTTCGCGTTCGTCGACCACGACGCGCTGTATGCCGATCTCGCGCGTCTCAAGCACCGCAACGGATGGCACAACCTCGTCCTGCCGCGGACGGTCCGCACGGCCGACGACCGCGAAGTGCCGCTCACATGGCATCTGCTCGCGCAGCCCGGCTGGTTCCGCCTCGGCATCCCGGCGCGCGCCGTCGAGGTGTCGTCGCTGCGCCACCGCGCCCTGTGGCAGCAGCTCGCCTCGGAGCTGCTCTGCGAATACACCGCCGCCTTCTACGCCCGCCACCGTGCGCGCCACCAGACGGCGCACGCGCGGGTCGTCTGGCTCGACGCGCTGCCCGCCGGCGAGCGCGACCGCCTCTTCCCCCCGCACCACGAGGTCCTCATCCCCGCCGAGCCCGAGGACCTGGCGCAGGGGCTCGTCGACTTCGTGCGGAAGCTCGCCACGAAGGTGGCGAAGGGCGAGCTCGACGACGAGGGCCCGGCGCGGAGCCTCGTGTCGCTCGCGCCGCCGCAGCACCTCTACCGACCGCTGCTGCACGTACCCGAGGCCGGCCGGCGGAAGATCCGTGTCACCACGCGGCCCGTCGCGCTGAACGACGGCGAGACACGCTTCGTGAGACACCTGCGCGCGTTCGTCGACTCGGCGCCGCCGCTGCTCGACGGGACGAGCGTGTCCCTGTTGCGCAACGAGAGCCGCGTGGGCACCGGCTTCTTCGAGCTGGGCGGCTTCTACCCCGACTTCATGCTGTGGCTGACGCGCGGCGAGACGCAGTGGCTGACGTTCGTGGATCCCAAGGGCCTCCGGAACATCGCCTCGGCCGAGGGCCTGACGAAGCTGAGCCTCTGGAAGCTGCTGCGCGACATCGAGGCGCGCCAATCCGCCCCGAACGTGAAGCTGGACGCCTGGATCGTCAGCGTGACGCCCGCGTCCCAGGCGCCGCCCGGCCTCGCCCCGTTCGAAGACCATCACATCGTCTTCCAGGACGAGGCCGGCTACGTGGAGCGGCTGATCGGACGCATCCTCGCGCGCTGATCAGTGCACGACCTTGCCCACCGCGCCGTCGCCCCAGGGCTTCAGCACGACCTTCACGCAGTCGTCCTTCTTGTCGCGGAACATCTCGTAGGCCTGGGGCGCGGCCTCGAGCGGCAACTCGTGGGTGATGATGAAGCTCGGATCGATCTCGCCGTTGGCGATGCGCTCGAGCAGCGGCGCCATATAGCGCTGCACGTGCGTCTGGCCCGACTTCAGCGTCAGCGCCTTGTTCACGATGGCGCCCATCGGCACCTTGTCGATGAGACCGCCGAACACACCGGGGATCGAGACCGTGCCGCCGTTGCGGCAGGCGCGGATGGCCTGGCGCAGCGCGGGCGGGCGCCCCGTCTCGAGGCGCAGCGCCTGCTTGACCTTGTCGTAGGCGCCGAGCAGGCCGGGCGCGTGCGCCTCCATGCCCACCGCCTCGATGCACGCGTCGGGGCCGCGACCGCCGGTCATCTCCGCCAGCGCGTCGAGGACGTCCACCTGCTCGTAGTCGAGGATCTCGGCGCCGCACTTCTCCTTCGCCATCTGCAGCCGCTCCGGCACGCGGTCGATGGCGACCACCTTGCCGGCGCCGAGCAGCCACGCGCTGAGCATCGCGAACAGACCGACCGGCCCCGCGCCCCACACGGCGACCACGTGGCCGGGCTTGATGTCGCACGCCTCGGCGGCCATGTAGCCCGTCGGCAGCACGTCCGACAGGAAGAGCACCTGCTCGTCGGACAGGCCGTCCGGGATCTTGATCGGCCCCACGTCGGCGTATGGGATGCGCGCGAACTGCGCCTGCCCGCCGGCGTAGCCGCCGAGCATGTGCGAGTAGCCGAAGATGCCGCAGGGGGAGTGTCCCCACATCTTCTCGGCCATCCACGCGTTCGGATTGGAGTTCTCGCACAGCGAGAACTGCTCCTCCTGGCAGAAGAAGCAGTTGCCGCACGCGATGGGGAAGGGGTTCACGACGCGGTCGCCGACCTTCAGGTTCTTGACCGCGCTGCCGACCGCGACGACCTCGCCCATGAACTCGTGGCCGAGGATGTCACCCTTCATCATCGTGGGGATGTAGCCGTCATACAGATGCAGGTCCGACCCGCAGATGGCCGTCGACGTCACGCGGACGATGGCGTCGCGCGGGTTCAAGATGTGGGGGTCGGGGACGTCCTCGACGCGGACGTCGTTCGTGCCGTGCCAGCAGGTGGCTTTCATGAGAGGTGCCTCCCGTGCGCGAGGGTCCGGCCGATGAGGCCGCGGCTGCCCGTGGGCTGGCCTTGCGTGGTGGGGATCTCGCCGGTCTCGATGACCTGCTTGAAGTGCCGCATGTCCTCGCGGATCTGACGCTCCGGGTTCTCGCCGAACAGACGCGCGAAGAAGGCGCCGAGGGCGCCGCCCGGCGGGTCGTAGCGCAGGCAGACGTGCACCGTGCAGCCGCGGCCCTGGGGTCCCGGCTCGAAACGCACCCAACCGTACGTCTCGACGTCGGATCCCTCGACCGACCGCCAGCGGATGCGGTCATCGGGCCGGTCCTCGACGATCTCGGCATCCCACTCGACGGTGCCGCCGGGCGCCCTCACGACCCAGTGGGAGCGGTTGCCTTCGCATTCGATCGACTCGACGTGCTTCATGAAGCGCGGCAGGTTGTCGAACCGGCGCCAGAACCGATAACACTCCGCCGGCGAGCGGTTGACCGCCAGCGAGTGCTCGACGGGGATGCCACGCTCGCGGCGCGCGGCCTCGACGCCCTCCTTCAGCGAGCGCCCGAGGCGCATCGCGGCGAACGCGTCGAGCGCCGTCACGCCGGCGACGGCCAGGGAGGCCCACAGCGTCTTCTGCCGATCGGTGTCCTGCTGCCGCATCGCCGCTCCCAACAAGGCCAGGTCCATCACGTCGCCGGCCACGCGCGCCCAGAGCCAGTTGACAGGGCGAGGCCGCGCGAGCAGGCCGACGCCGGTGCCGATCTCGCGCAGCCCGAGGCCGCGCATCAACAGGGGGTTCTCGCCGACGCCGATGGCCCGCGAGAGCTGCCGCGGGACCGCGAGCTGGGTCAGCCCCAGGCCGAGGCTGAACCAGCCGAGCGCCCGGGCCAGCCGAGGATGCTCGAATTCCATGATCGTCCGCTCCCGCGCCGCCCGCAGAGTCGCTGCGCGTCCGCCGGGGACGCTGTCCTACCGATGCGGGGGCGGGGAACGAAGTTGCCGGACGGGCGGGGGAACCCCCCGTTACTTCTGGGGATTTCCCTGGGCGTCGTAGACGCGGATCGGGAGGTTGAGCGTCTTCAGGGCGGGCTCGAGCACCGTGCGATCCCCGGCGATCACGATGAGGTAGTCGTCGGGGTTGGCGTACTTCTTCGCCGTCTCGGCGGCGTCCTCGGCCGAGACGTCGCGGATCTTCTCGGGGAACTTCTCGAACCAGTCGGCGGGGCGGTCGTAGAGCGGAATCTCGACGAACTGCGACGCGACCTCCTCCATCTTCTCCCAGTCGGCGGGCAGGCCGAGCAGCAGGCCGCTGACCGCCTGCTGGCGCTCCTCGGCGGTCAGCGGCTTCTCGCCGCCGATGCGGCGGAGCTCGCCGAACATCTCCTCGATGCTCTCCCTCGTGACCTCGGTCTTCACGTTGGCGGCGAGGTAGTAGAAGCCCGCCGCGCGCCACCGGTTGAAGCCGGCGCGGGCGCCGTAGGTGTAGCCCTTGTCCTCGCGGAGATTCTGGTTCAGGCGGCTCGTGAAGCTCCCGCCCAGCAGCGTGTTGAGCAGCTCGCGATCGACGCGCGAGCCGTCGGCGTACTTCACGCCGGGGGCGCGAAAACCGATCATGGTCTGCGTGGCGCCGGGCCGGTCCACGACCGCCACGAGCAGCGAGTCGCGCTTCGCGGCGGTCCACCCGGACTCCCCCGCGGCCCGCGCTGCGCTGCCCGACCACCCACCCAGCGTCCGGTCGACCAGCGCCTTTGCCTCATCGGGGGTGATGTCGCCCGCGATCAGCAGCGTGCTCGAGCCGGGCGTGAGGAGCGCAGCGCACGCGTCCCGGGCCGCGTCGAGCGTGAATCCGTCGACGCTCGAGGGTGTGCCTTCGACGGGCCAGGCGTACGGGTGGGTGTCGCC
>CAUJDF010000016.1 GCA_963169045.1 Myxococcota bacterium | reverse complement strand
CGCTTCGAGCACTGGACCGTCCCGTTCGACGTGGACGAGGACCACTGGCCCGACGCGCTGCAGTCCGCCGTCGCCGCGTACCGCCGCGCCTGGCGCGCGAAGATGGATGAGGTCGACGCCTGCATCCAGGCGAACGCCGAGCAGGAGGTGCTCGTCGACCAGCCCGAGGTCGTGAAGGGCGTCACGCGCGTCAGCGGCCCGTTCACGGTCGAGGGCGTGCTGCCCGCCGCGCTGTCCCCGAATCCGGAGCCCGGCTTCGACGGCGAGCCGGACGCGCTCGAGGCGTTCCACCTCACCGAGGCGTCGCCCGACGACTATCTCGAGCGCCTCACGGAGCGACTGCGCGACGACGGCATCACGTACCCGAACAACCAGCGCCGCCGGTTCGCGCGCCTCGACCGCTTCCCGGCGACCGATGGCGAGGGCGTCCTGCACGCCGAGGGCGAGTTCGCCGCGGACGACGGGCAGCCCGACCCGAAGGCGCGCGTCGCCGTCAGCTTCGGCCCGCAGTACGGCCCGGTGACGGCGATGCAGGTCGAGGACTGCATCCGTGAGGCGCGCCGCGCCGGCTACGACCACCTCGTCCTCGCCGGCTTCAGCTTCGCGCCCGAGGCCACGACGACCATCGAGCAGGCGTCGGTCCGCAACCTCAACGTCCACCGCGCGCACATCCGCCCCGACGTGAACCCGGGCATGGACGGCCTGCTCAAGGACAAGGGGTCCTGGCAGCAGCTCTTCACCGTGTTCGGCGAGCCCGAGATCGAGGTCGCCAAAGGCGCCGACGGCTACACCGTGAAGCTGAAGGGCGTCGACATCTACGACCCGGTGTCGGGCGTCGTCCGCTCCACCGGCGCCGACAAGGTGGCCGCGTGGTTCCTCGACGCGGACCACGACGGCCGCACGTTCTGCGTGTCGCAGGCGTTCTTCCCCGACGAGAAGGCGTGGGAGAAGATCGCGCGCGCCCTCAAGAGCGAGGTGGACGAGTCCGTCTTCGCCGCGTTCTCGGGCACGCGCTCCCTGCCGTTCCCCGCCGGAAAGCTCCGCGCCATCGCCGTGAAGGTCATCGACCCGCGCGGCAACGAGGTCATGGTCGTGCGGAAGCTGGAGGGCTGACGCATGGCGCGCGCACCGAAGAAGCAGGCCGCCTTCGACGCGGACTGGGCGCCGACACAGGCCGTCGAGAACCCCATCCTCAACGGCCCGTACGAGGAGCCGAAGGCGCACTGGGCCTACGACCGCGGCGGCCGCGCGAACCAGGTGCCGGAGCGACGCAAGGCCGGCTACTACGCGCTCGACAAGCAGGCCGCCACCGGCGATCTGAACCTCTTCGCTCAGGACGAGGCGCAGCTCGACACGCCCTTCGACCACCTCCACCTCGTCAACGCTCTCCGCGACGACGTCCGCCGCTGGCGCGCGTCCGGCTACAAGGGCGCGACGAAGACCACCAAGGAGCTGCTCGCCTGGTGGTTCGAGCGCGAGCGCGCCCGGCGCATGTTCTTCTGCCAGCGCGAGGCGATCGAGACGCTCATCTACGTCCTCGAGCTCGCCATGCCGGGCCAGCTCTCGCGCACCGGCTACCGGAACTTCGAGGTCGCCCCGGAGCACTTCACGAAGCTGTTCGCCGGCCAGAAGGCGGGCTTCCCGTCCGACGACAAGCCCTGGTGGCCGCGCCTCGTCGACGTCCCCGCCGACGCGGACCTGCTGCCGCTGCGCCGCCTCGGCTGCAAGATGGCTACGGGCTCCGGCAAGACGCTCGTCATGGCGATGACCATCGCCTGGGCGTTCTGCAACCGCCGCCAGAACAAGCACAGCGCCGAGTTCCCGCGCGGCGTCCTCGTGTGCGCGCCGAACCTGACGGTGCGGGAGCGCCTGCAGGTCCTCAAGCCGGAGGCGCCGGGCAACTACTACGACGCGTTCGAGCTCGTGCCCGCGTCGCTGCGCCCGGCGCTGCAGCAGGGCCGCGTCCACATCACGAACTGGCACGCGTTCGCGCCGAAGAGCGAGCACCGGGACGGCGACACGACCTCCCGCGTCGTGAACAAGGGCCCCGAGTCGCACGAGGCGTTCGCCCGCGACCGCCTGCGCGACCTCGCCGGCCTGTACCCGCTCCTCGTGCTCAACGACGAGGGCCACCACTGCTGGCGGCCGGTGTCCGACGCCGCGCTCGACGAGGCGACGGCGGGCCTCGACCGCGAGGCGAAGGAGTCCGAGGAGCGCGAGGCCGAGGAGGCCCGCGTCTGGCTCGCCGGCCTCGACCGCATCAACAACAGCGGCCTCGCCGGCAAGGACCGGCCCGCCATCCACGCCACCATCGACCTCTCGGCGACGCCGTTCTACCTCGCCGCGAGCGGCCAGCCGGCCGGCAGCCCCTTCCCGTGGCTCGTCAGCGACTTCGGCCTCATGGATGCCATCGAGAGCGGCATCGTGAAGGTGCCGCGCCTGCCGGTGAAGGACGACCTCGGCAAGAAGGACGAGGCGGGCCGGCCCGATCCGAAGTTCTTCGCGCTCTGGAAGCACCTCACCGCGAAGATGACCGCCGCCGACAAGGCCGGTCGTCGCTACAAGCCGGAGAGCGTGTTTCGGGAGGCGGAGACGGCCCTCACGACGCTCGCCTCGGCGTGGCAGAAGCAGTTCCTCATGGACGAGCACGCGACGAACACCGGCGAGCCGCCGCCGGTCCTCATCGTCGTGTGCGAGAACACCGAGCTCGCCCGCCTCGTGTACGAGCACATCAGCGGCGAGCGCGTCGAGGAGTACCTCGACGACGACGGCAAGAAGCAGAAGCGCACCGTATACGGCACCGGCCAGCTCTTCCCGGAGCTGCTGAGCAACACGGAGTCGGCGCAGCGCACGGTCCGCATCGACGTCAAGCTGCTCGACCAGCTCGAGGCATCCGAAGGCGAGACCAAGGACGAGGCGGCGAAGCGCCTGCGCGCGGTCATCGACAGCGTGGGGAAGCGCGGCGGCCCCGGCGAGCATGTGCGCTGCGTGGTGTCGGTCGCGATGCTCACCGAGGGGTGGGACGCCAACAACGTCACGCACATCCTCGGCATCCGCGCGTTCCAGAGCCAGCTGCTCTGCGAGCAGGTCGTCGGTCGCGGCCTGCGTCGCCGCAGCTACGAGGTCGATCCCGAGACCGGGCGGCTGCCGGCCGAGTACGTCGACGTGTATGGCATCCCGTTCTCGCTCCTGCCCTTCAAGGGCGAGGCGGGCGGACCGCCGAAGCCGCAGCGCCCGGCGGTCCGCATCCAGGCCGTGAAGGAGCGCGAGCGCCTGCGCCTGCGCGCGCCGCGCGTCGAGGGCTACACCTACGACGTGCGCGACACCGGCATCCGGTGCGACGTGGATGCGCTGCAGGAGCTCGTCCTCGAGCACGAGCCGACCGAGGTCTTCCTGCGGGTGCCCAAGGGCTACGCCGACGTCAAGGACATCCGGCTCGAAGAGGAGCTCTTCGAGGTCCAGAACCGCCAGGCGTTCCACGAGACGGTCCGCATGCAGCAGATCGAGTACCACCTCGCCTGGCTGCTCACCGAGGACCTCGTGCGCGGCGCCGACGGCCCGAACGCCGCGAAGTTCAAGAACATGCTGCTCGCCCGGCACCAGGTCTTCCCGTCGGTGCGGCGCATCGTCGGCGAGTACGTCGCGACCAAGGTCCGGCCGAAGCCGGGCGTCGACCGGGCGGAGCTGGCGCACGAGAAGTACGCGCAGCGACTCCGCGAGATCGTGCGCGACGGCATCCTGCCGTCGTCCGGGACGACGGAGGCGCCGCTGCGCCCGGTGGTGCCGCGCTATCGGCCGTGGCTGACCACCGACGACGTCGACTACCTCACGCGCCGGCCCGTCCACTACCTGACGAAGAGCCACCTCAACGCCGCGCCCATCCACAGCGACGGCGGCCACTCGCCGATCGGCGAGCGCACGGTGATCGACAAGCTCGAGGAGCTCGCCGAGGTCGAGTGCTTCACCCCGAACGACAAGGCGTTCGGCCTGCGCATCCCGTACGTGATCGACAGCAACCCGCACCACTACGAGCCCGACTTCCTCGTGAAGCTCACCGACGGGACGCACGTGCTGCTCGAGGTGAAGGGCAAGGCGGGCGAGATCCACAGCGAGCACGCGGTGAACGCTAAGAGCGCGGCGGCGGAGAAGTGGGCGAAGGCGGTGAGCAACGCCGGCTACGCGGGCCGCTGGAGCTACCTGCTGTGCAAGTCGCTGTTCGACCTGCCCGAGATGCTGCGCGCGCGGATGACCGCGCCGGCGGTGCCCGAGCCGGAGGCGGCGGCGCCGGCCGTCGTCGAGGTGCCGGCCGCGCCCGAGCCGGTCGCCGCGCCGCCGCCCGCCCGGGTGCTGCGCTTCGTGCGTCCCACCGTCGAGAACGCGTACTCGACCTGCGTGCCGAAGGTGTCGCTGCAGGCGGCGGCCGGCGGCTTCGGCCACGAGCAGCTCGGCCTGGAGCTGACGCCCGACGAGGCGATGGACTGGGTGACCTGGGAGGACGCCCCGCGCTTCGAGCGCGGCATGTTCCTCGCGCGCGTCGTCGGCCGCTCGATGCTGCCGGACATCCCCGACGGCGCCTGGTGCCTCTTCCGCGCCATCCCCATCGAGGCGGCGACCGACCGCCCCGTCCTCGTGCGCCACCCCGGCCTCTTCGACGACGACACCGGCGGTCAGTACACCGTCAAGGATCTCGAGGTGGAGTGGGACGAGAACGAGCGCGGCGAGCGCGTCCGCACCGCGCTCGTGCTGAAGCCCCGCAACCCCGAGTTCCAGCCCATCCGCATCGAGGCCGACGACGACACCGTCGACGTGCGGGTCATCGCCGAGGTCGTGGCGGTCATCCCCAGGGCCCGTTTCGCCTGACGACCCCTCCGCGCGCTGGACTTGCCATCCGACCGGGCCCTAGATTCGGGCCGCGACGTAGCGCGCCGGAGTGGGCACGATGCCGAACGCGACGAAGAAGTCGATGAAGGCCGACGGTGCGGCGGCCTTCGACCGCATCGGCATTTCGGGTTTTCGCGGCGTCGGCGACGTCGTCGAGCTCGACCTGTCGAACGTCAACCTGGTCGTCGGACCGAACAACACTGGCAAGACCGCGATCCTCGAAGCCATCCGGCTGCTCTGCGATCCGCTCTCGCCGGCCACCTTCGTCGAGGTCGCGACGAGCCGGGCCGAGTATGGGCTGGGCGAAGGGCGGCTCGAGTCCATTCGTTGGTTGTTTCATCGCCCCGACGGGGCGCCGGAGGCCATCCACCTCACGGCCAGCGGCCGCCAGCGACGGCGGGTCTGGTGGCGTATCCAGGAGGCGGAGCGGCTGGACCCGCGCAACGCCGCCAGCGGTGGGAGAACGCGGACGCCGGTGGTCCATGTCAGCGCCGAGGCGTACTTCGGGCCGAAGAAGCCGCGTCACCTCGACTTCGCCGTCGCCGAGCGCGACGTCATCGAGTCCGAGCGCGACCAGCCCGGCGAGGTGCCGTGCGTCTTCGTCTCCGTCGTCGCGCACCGGACCGCCGGCTTCGGACAAGGTTTCGGAGAGGCATGGCTGGAGGGTCGCCTCGAGCCCGTCCTCGAGCTGCTCCGGGCGTTCGATGCCTCGATCACCGACATCCGTCTGATCGAGGTGGACGGCACGACCTCCTACTATCTCGGAAGGAACGGGCATCCGCCCGCCCCGCTGAACTCCTTCGGTGACGGGCTCCGCCGAGCCATCGTCTACGCTTTCGCGCTGGCGGAGAGCGCTGGCGGCCTCCTGCTGATCGACGAGCTGGAGTCGGCGCTGCACCGGGACGTGGTCGTCCCCGTGTTCCGCTGGCTGGTCGAGCAGTGCCGGCGCCTCGGCGTCCAGATCATCGCGACCACGCACAGTCTCGAAGCGTGTGATGCGGTGCTCGAAGCGGTCGCCGGCAGCGCCGATGTCTCCGACGACGAGCAGCACCTCGGCCTGAAACGAGAGCTCGCCATCTTCCGTCTCCGCAAGCGCGATGGCACCGTCTCGGTTCAGCCCGTGGACGGCCGGACGGCCTGGCTGATGCGCTTCGATCGGGGGCTCGAGCTCCGGTGACGGCGCTGATCGTCACGGAGGGCGCCCAGGACGTGACCTTCCTGCAGTGTGTCCTGTGCGGCGCGCTCGCGTGCGCCCCGGTCAAGTTGACCGCCGATGTGCCGCCGGAGTTGCGTGACATCATCCGCAAGTCTTTTCCGAACAATGCCAAGGGGGACTTCACGGTCCGTGTCCGCGTACCGTGCATCCTTCGACGCGACGGCGCCGGTGGACGGGACTGGATCGTCATCTCCGACGCCGGCGGCACGGGGGCGGTCGGCGAAGACCTCGCCGCGCATCGAGGGAGCGCGATTCGATGGACCGCCGTGGGCGTGATGGTGGACGCGGACGGGACGCAGCCGGCGCAGGTCTTCGCGGGTGTCGTCCGCAGCCTTCGTCGATCGGATTGGCCTGAACCATCCGAGGCCGGCGTGGTTCATCGCGGCACGCCCCGGACCGGCGTGTTCGTCCTGCCCGACAACCGCAGTACCGGCACCCTCGAAGACGTCCTGTCGGACTGCGCCGACGTGAACTACCCGTCGCTTCTCGCAGCCGGACGCGAGTTCGTCGCTGGAGCGCGGACGGTCGTCACGGCGCTTCCGAATCGAGAGGGGAGCCGTCTCCGCAAACGCGCAGGACCGCAGAAGGCCGCGCTGGGCGCGCTCTCGAACTTGCTCCGGCCGGGCCTTCCGATGCAGGCGTCGCTGCAGGAGACCCGGTGGCTGACCGACGCCGCCCTGCAAGTGCCGCGAGTCCGGGAGCTGGTTGCGTTTCTCGAGGCGCTCCTCGACGTGGCGTGACGCGGCTCGGACGCGGCGCCTACGCGTGCCGGTTGAACCCGCCCGGCCGCACGAACGTGCACAGGTCGAGCCCGGCCTCGCGCGCGAGCCGGTCCGCGAGGCTGCTCGCCGCGCCCACCGCGACGAGCGCCGGCACGCCCGCCATCAGCGCCTTCTGCACGATCTCGAAGCCGGCGCGCCCGCTCACCACGAGCACGCACTCGGCGAGCGGCAGCGCGTCCGCCCGCAGCCGCGCGCCGAGCACCTTGTCGACGGCGTTGTGCCGGCCGACGTCCTCGCGCGCGACGAGCAGCTCGCCCGTCCGCGTGAACAGCGCCGCCCCGTGCAGCCCGCCGGTCGCCGCGAACCGCGGCTGCACGCCTCGCAGGCGCGTCGGCAGCTCCACGACGAGCGCCGGATCGAGCGGCGCCCGCCGCGGCAACGGCGGCGCCTGCTGGAACACACGGTCGATCGTCGCCTTGCCGCACAGCCCGCAGCTCGACGCCGCGTACATCTCGCGCCGCGCGCGCTCGAAGCGCTCGGCGCCCGCGCGCACGCCCGCCGCGAGCACCGCCAGCACCACGTTCTTTGGGTTGGGCCGGTTCGGATCGCGGCAGTGGTCGAGCGCGGCGAGGTCGTCCGGGCCGTCGATCACGCCCTCGGTCCACAGGAAGCCGGCGGCGAGGTCGAGGTCCTCGCCCGGCGTGCGCATCACGACGGCGAGCGCCTTGCCATCGACCCGGATCTCCAGGGGTTCTTCGACGGCGAGCGCGTCGTCGACCGCGCCGTCGCCCCGGGTGACGACGACGCGCGTGAGTCCCGGATCGCTCACGCCTCGCTCCCGGACAGCCGCGCGAGCGCCCGCCGCGCCGTCTCGTCGCCGGCGTGCTGGCGCAGGTAGAGCGTGTATTCGCCGCGGGCCTCGCCGACGCGTCCGGCGGCCTCGTACAGCCGCCCGAGCTCGAGGTGCGCCGCCGGGACGGGCGGGTTGCCGAGCACCGCCTCGCGCAGGTGCCGCTCCGCCTGCTGCGGCTCGTCGCGGGCCAGCAGGCGCCCGAGCGTGAAGTGCGCCGGCCCGTAGTCCGGCTGCAGCGCCAGCGTCTCGCGCATGCGCGTCGCCGCGCCCTGGCGGTCGCCCTCGCGCAGGTCCACGAGCCCGAGCTGGTAGCGCGCCCGCGCGTGCCGCCGGTCCAGCCGCGCGGCACGGTCCAGCGCCGTGCGCGCCCCGGCGAGGTCGCGCCGCTCGTAGGCGCACACGCCGAGCGTGTACTGGATGCGCGCGTCCCGCGGACGCCGCGCCGCCGCCTGCGCGAAGCACGCGTGCGCCTCGTCCGCGCGGCCCAGCTCCCGCTCCACGACGCCGAGGTGGTACAGGATGCGCGGATCGTCGGGCACCTCGCGCAGCGCCGATCGGTACTCGCGCGCCGCGCCCGCCGCGTCGCCCACGCCGCGCAGCGCATAGCCCAGCGCGAACCGGAACGTCGGCTCGTCCGGATCGAGCGCCGCCGCGTGCGCGAACCGCACCTTGGCCTGCTCCGCGAGCCCCTTCGACCAGGCCGCGCGCCCCGCCTGGAAGTGCAGCCACGGGTCGTCGGGCCGGCGCTCGAGGTGCTCGTGCAGATACAGGATGGCGCGCTCCGGCTGCCCGCCGTCGACGAGCGCGCGCCCCCGGGCCGCCACCAGCCTGGGGCGCGCGCCGAGCGCGTTCTCGACCGCCCCGAGCAGCCCGCTGACGAGCGCGTTGAGCAAGCGAACCTCTTCCGTTGCCTCGGATGTACATGCCCGCGGGCGAGCGGGTCAAACCGGCGGCCGTGTCTCGCCGCCGCAACACGGCTACACTCGGGCACTCACCGAGCGAGGACGCCGATGCGCCGAGCGCTGCTCCTGCCGATCCTGTGCGCGTGCGGCGCGACGTCCGAGGGCGGCGTCGAGGAGGGCCCCGCCTGCGAGGCCGCCGTCGACCTCGCCGACCGCCCGGATCTGACGGCGCGCGGGCTCTCCGACGACCTGCTCGATGCGTCCGGCGTCTGCCGCGCCTCGCGTCCGCTGAACGGCCGCGAGCTCGTCGTGCGCTACACCGCCGCGGTGAGCGGCGTGTACCGCTTCGAGGCCGAGGATTCGCAGGGCCACTTCTATCGGCTGGCCGAGGACTGCGAGACGCCGGTGACGTGCGCCAGCACCGCGTCGCCGGCCCGGGCGCTCGCCTTCCACCTCGCGGCGGGCGAGGAGGCGCTGCTCGCGCTCGACACGCCCGAGGAGCGCCACGTCACGCTCGTGCAGGTCCGCGTGGTGCCCCCGTCCGGCGCCGCGGCGGTCCCGCGCGTCGCGAAGGCGACGGTCACCGCCGGCGACGGCCAGGTCGGGGTGGTCGTGCAGTACGAGGGCGACACGGCGGGCCGCATCGTCGCGCTGCCGCCCGTGATCGCGCTCGTGGGAGACGTGCGCGTGCCGCTGACGGCGGTGCGCAGCGCCGGCGGCGGCCTCACCTCGGCCGCGGGCGTCGCGCCCGGCGCCGCGACCCCCGGCGACACCGTGTCCGTGCGCCTCGTCGACGACCGCGACGCCGCGTGGAGCACCCGCGCCGTCGAGGCGCGCGTCGGCGGCCCCGCCCGCGTCACCTTCAAGGACTTCTGCGCCGCCGGCCTCTGGACGTGCGACGGCACGAGCACCTGCGTCGACGCCGCGTTCTTGAGCCCCGCCGATCCCGGCGCGATCAAGTCCTGCGAGCGGCGATAGGCGCTGCCGCCTCGTTCGCGGAGGCGCGTGATTCGCTCCCGTCCGTCTCCGTCCCGGAACGGACGGCACCCTCCGGCTCGAGCTGGACGATGGTCGGCGAGAACAGCGCGACGGCGCGCGCGTCGCGGGCGTCGCGCAGGTCGGGCGGCGTCGAGTCGAGGACGCGCCTCCGCCACTCGACGCCGAGCCTTCGGACCGCACGCCGCGAGAGCTGCCGCACACGCTCGTACGAGACGCCGATGGCGCCGCCGATCTCGTCGAGCGTCTGCTCCGCCTGCCCGAACAGACCGAACTGCCGGACCACGACCTCGCGAAGCCTGGGCTTCAACGTCGCCAGGAGCGCCCGGAGCCGCTCGCGATCGGCGGCGGCGGCGACGAGGTCGTCGGGCGCTGGCGGCCCCTCGCGGTGACCGAGGGCGCGCAGCCCCTCCGCCGTCGCGCGTCGGGTCGCGGCGGCGGCCTCCAGCAGCGCCGCGTGGTCGAGCGCGTCCGGCTCGGCCGCCTCCCCGAGCCACCATTCACCGGCGCGCTCGGGGAAGACGCGCGCCAGGAAGCGTTCCCAGGCGCCCGTCCGCCGAGGCAGCCGCAGGAAGCGCGTCAGCGCGAGGCCGGTCCCGCTGAATGCCGGGTTCGAGAAGTAGAGCGCCTCGAAGGTCTGGCGACCGGGCGGCCGCGCCGGATCGAACGCCGGGTGCGACGTCAGCAGCCGCCGGACCGCGTCGTGGTCCGTCGGGTCGAGCGAGGGGAGCCCGAGCGGCGCGCAGATGACCGTGCGCGCCCGCAGGCGCACCTCGCGGACGGGCGTCGGACCGGCGTCGTCGACGGGGCGTCGCGTCCCCGGCGCGCCGTCGATGCGCCGACCGAACGTGTACTCGTCGCCCGGATCGAGGAGCAGGTCCGGCGGCAGCACCGGCGGCCGCACGAGTCCGGTGGGCAGCAGCACGACGATGCGCGCCTCGCGGTCGCCGTCCCGGGTGAGGACGCGGAAGTACTTCTGCGTCGAGCGCACGCGGGAGCGAGACGGGGCGAGGTCGATCAGCAGCTTGCAGCGCGGCGCGTCCCAGCCCTCGAGCAGCACGCCCACCTGCACGATCGTGTCGAGGCGGCCGGCCGCGAAGTCGCCGAGGATCGCGTCCCGCTCGGCGGGCGGCGTCTCGCCGAGCAGCAGCGCCGGCTCGGGTGATCCTGGCGGACGGTGCCGCTGCAGGTAGCGCCAGAGATCGGCGGCCTGCTGTCGCGACGCGCAGGCGATCAGGCAGGGCGTCCGGGCGTCTCGGGCGCTGCCGTAGCGGAAGCGTTCGACGGCCCGCAGGAACGGGGCCGCCGACATGAGGCGCGACAGGGTCGTGGCCTCGTAGTCGCCGGCGACGATCTCGACGTGCGAGGCGTCGGCGTCCACCTCGGCCACCCAGACGCGGGCCGGCGCGAGCAGTCCCCGGCGCAGCGCCTCGCGCAGCTCCATCTCGTGGATCGAGTCGGGGAAGTGCGCCGCGAGCCGCCGGACCGCGTCGTAGTCGGGCGTGGCGGTCAGCGCCGTCCGGATGGCGCGCTCCGGGAACGCGCCCCGCAGCGCGCGCATCCGCCGCGGCGTCATCGCGTGGTGGGCCTCGTCGGCGAAGACCAGCAGCGAGCGCCGCAGCGCCGCCGGCAACGCGTCCGCCTCGAAGCGCGCCACGAGCGACGCGTACGTCGTCACGTTCACGTCGGGCGCCACCGCGGCCTCGTCCCCGTCGAGGATGCCGGCGACGAGGCCCGGCACGGCCGCCGTCAGCGCGGCGCGGACCTGCCGGACGAGCGCGCGCGTCGGCACCACGAACGTCGTCGGGAGGCCGGTCGCCGCGACGAGGTGCGCCGCGAGGATCGTCTTGCCCGTGCGCGGCGGGAGGACCACGCGGCAGAACGAGGCGCTCGGCCGGCCCGCCGCCTCGACGACGTACTCGCACAGGCGCCGGTAGGCGACCGCCTGCTCCGGGCGCAGCGCGAACGCGCCCCGGATGCGGACCGGCTCGTCCTCGAGACGCGCGGCCGCGCGCCGGAGCGCCTGGCCTTGTGGGCAGGTGTGCGTCGCGGAATCTTCCGTCATCTGCATACTGCGTCGGGGAGGTGACCGGGCATGGTGAAGAAAATCAAGCGTCGCGTCGGCGGCGGCAGGCCGGCCGCGGGCGAGCAGGCGCCGCCGCCTCGCTTCCACGGCCTCTCCGGCCAGGCGGTCCCGCCGCCGGCGGACGTCGAAGGGGCGCGCCTCGAGCTCACCTGCGGCGCATGCGGCGACGTGGGCGAGTACGCCGTGGGGACGCTCATGCTCACGAGGGAAGCCTCGTTCCGCAGCATCCGCCACCTCGGAGACCACTGGGGCTTCACCGGCGATGCCCGCTGCCGGAAGTGCGGCGCCGGCGACGCCTGGCGACTCACCGACCGCTCGTTCGCCGATCTGGTCGAGCTGGCGCTGCAGGCCACGCTCGCCCCCTCCCGCGCGCGGGTGAAGTACGGCGAGATGCGCTTGTTCGACGGGACGGTCACCCGCTTCGGCGCGCAGGCCGTCGCGCACCTCGAGGCGCTCATCGCCGCGAAGCCCGACGACCCGTTCCTGCGCGACCGCCTCGGCAACGCGTACCGCGTCGGCGGCCGGCCCGAGCTGGCGATCGCGGCGTGGAAGGCGGCGATCGCCCTCGACCCCGGTCACATGCCGTCGCTCTACTCGGTCGGCGACCTCCTCGTCGACGCCGGCCGCCCCGACGAAGGGCTGCCGTACCTGCACCGCTGCATGCTCGCGGCGCGGACGAGCCCGTTGCCGCACGGGACGAAGCGCGAGCTCGTGCTCGGCGCGCTCGACGCCTCGATGGCGGCGTTCCGGAAGAGCGGCGGCCGCACGCGCCTCCTGCCCGCCGGCGCCGCGGTGCCCGAGCCGCTCGACGTCGCCTCGCTCGGATTGCGCGACCGCGACCGCCTCGCGGATCTGTTGCTGAAGTGATGGCCCGGCCCGGTCGTCACTCGGCCGGGAACTCATCGGCGCGGCGGTAGATGCCATCGAGCGGAAGCGCGATGCCGAGCGCGGGAAGGTCCACGGCATCGCCGGGCGGGCAGTCGGTGAGCATCCAGTGCCCGCGCTCGAGCCGGCGGTAGTGGATTACGCGCCGCTCTCTCTGCGCGACCATGACGTACTCCGCGAATGATGCCAGCCGGCGGAAGTGGTCGAACTTCGCGCCGCGGTCGTACGCCTCCGTCGAGTCGGAGAGCACCTCGAAGACGACGCTCGGGTTGGTGAGCGTCAGGCGGTCCTTGGGGTGGTACTCGCCGGGACCGCAGAGCACCGTGACGTCCGGGTACGTGCAGAGGCCGGTGCCGGGGACGTGGACGCGCTGGTCGCTCGGGAGCGGGCCGCACGGACCGTCGTCGAGACGGTTCATCAGCGCGGTCACGAGGTTCGCGACGATGCGGTTGCGGCGCGGCGAGTTGCCCGCCATCGCGATCGCCTCGCCGTTCACGTACTCGTGACGAACGTCCGCCGCCCGCTCCATCGCGAGGTATTCGTCTTCGTCCATGTCGCCAGGATGCCCAATCCCGGCGGGTAGTGCACGATGGCGGCGTGGACTGGCTCCTCCCCGGACAGCGGCCGCCGTTCGCGAAGTGGCAGGCGCGCCCGCTCTCGCCCGGCGGGCGGACCGCCGCCGACCTGGTGCTGCGCTTCGAGCGCGAGGTCGGCGTCGAGGCGCCGGGGCCGCCGGCGGCGGACGGACCGCACCGCCGCGCCGCCGAAAAGGTGTTGCGTTACGAGGTCTTCCCGCCGTGGCTCATCGAGGGCGTGCTCGAGCGGCCGGTCGTCGAGGTGGGCGACACCGTCGGCATCCGGATGCGCCTCCCGCTCGGGATGGCCCTGTTCTTCGCCGCGCGCGTCACCGAGCGCTTCGACGGTCCCGAGGGCCACGTGTGGCGCACCGGCTTCACGTACCGGACGCTCGTCGGCCACCCGGAGCACGGTGAGGAGACGTTCGCGGTCGAGAAGGACGTGGCGACGGGGCGCGTGACGGTGGCGCTGCGCTCGTGGTCGCGGCCCGGGACGTGGCTCACGCGCCTCGGGCGCCCGGCGATGCGGCGGCTGCAGCGCTTCGCCAACGAGGCGGCGCTCGGCCACCTCAGCGCAGCGGCGACTCGAGCGCCGCCCACGTGAGGCGCTGCGCGTCACGGATTGTTTCGTTCGGTTCGCCCTGGCAGTCTGCCTGTCGCTTCATGGGTGGGGCGCACCGTGACAGATGGAAGTCCGAACGACGCAGATTTGGGACGCTGACTGGCGCGAACCTGCGAGCGCCGAGAGCGGTATTCGGCGCGTCGCGTGGTTCTCTGCTTCGTCATCCCTCGACGCGACGCCGCCCGCGGAACAGGTGCGTTCCGTGGCGGCGGCGGCCGTGGCCGAGGCACACCGGTGGTTCGCCCGATGGGGAGAGCGCCTCCGCGCCGGCGTCGCCGCGGGACTGCCGCTGCCCGTTCTGCATGCCTCCGGTGCAGGGAGTCTCGAGGTACCGTGGACGGAGTATCTGCGCCACATGCTCGAGCCGGCGGCGCGTCACGGACTGGGCGAGCGCCTCGCCACACGCGTCTTCGAGGCATTGACGGGCCACGCGCCCGAGGGACATCTGACGGTCTGGTCCGAGCTGGACCTCGGCCTGGCGCGGTGCTGCGTGGCGAGCAGCCACGGCTGCAAGATCGACCTCATCCTCGATGCGCCGAAGCCGTCGATCGCGCCCGCGCGGAGGCGCTCGAGTACTACGACGCGATGTGGCGCGCCTGCATCGCGAAGCTCTCTGCGTCGACGGAAGGCCACTGGAGCGACGGCGAAGCGGAGGCGACGGACGGCGGACTGCTCTGCGCCGTGCGCGTGACGACGCGGAGCGACGTCGGAGGGCGTCCGATGTCGCTGTTCATTGGTGCGGCGGACTATCGCTACTCTCCGGAGTGGTGGCGGCCGGCGAACACCCGGACCATCCGCATCTGGGCGCCGCTGAACAACGCACGGGAGCTGAAGACCCTCAAGGGCACCCTCGGCGTCAATGACTGGGCCGAGTGGCTGCGGCGCTCGCCCGACACGGCCAAGTTCGAGGACTGGGCGTCGCACGACTATCTGCGGAGCACCTGCGAGCTCGAGCTGGACGACCCGGAGAGAGACGCCGAACGAGTCGTGGAACTGATCAGGCGGGCGATGGCCCTCGTCAGGATCGTCGCCGATCGGTTGAAGGCGCTGGCGCCGGCGGCGCCTTCAGCCTGAGGTTCGTGCCGTCCACATCGACGACGCACCGGCGATCCAGGCCCGCGTGGGCGCGCAGCGCGGGAGGCAGCGGCACCCGCCCACGTGAGTCCACGCGAACCCGGCGAGCCGCTGCCGCCAACACGTCCGCGAAGGTCGCGTCGCCGAGTGTTACCCGCATGGCGTCCGTCAAAGCCTGCCACGACGCTTCCGATTGAAGAACGAGCGAGGGGTCGGTCAGCGGACGCGTCACGATCAGAGGCGTGCCCGGCACGAGGCCGAGCCGTCGGCGGCACGCCGCGGGGATCGACAGCCGTCCCGAAGCGTCGATCGATCCGATCACGCCGCCTCCCAATCAGCGCAGCAGCGTC
>CAUJDF010000015.1 GCA_963169045.1 Myxococcota bacterium | reverse complement strand
ACCACGCTGAGCCACCAGGGCAGCGGCGCGACCGGCAGCGCGCAGTTCGTCGGCCGCTGGAGACCCGCCTGATGGGCCGGGGCTCCCTCTCGCCTTCGCCGGCGACGGCGGAGCCGCTCGCCAACGGCACCGCTGCCGTGGGCACGTCGGCTCGGTACGCCCGCGAGGACCACGTCCACCCGAGCGCCGGCGGCGGCGCGGCCGTGACACCCTACACGCACACGACGGCCGCGCTCGCCTCGGGCGCGTCGGAGGTGTGGGTCATCCCGTACGCGGGGACGTCGGGCGCCATTCTCGGCGGCTCGGTGTCCGTCGCACATGACGGCGAAGAGGACCTGCCGGGCGAGGTGGCGGTCGACATCGTCGACGGCGACGACTTGTCCGTCGCAACGCTCGTCGGCATGGGCTACGGCATGGGCATCGAGTTCGAGGCGGACGTGGGCACGTCGGTGAGGCTGCCCCTCGTCGAGGTGAGCGGCGTCAAGCTGCCGATGTCCGTCCACTTCACGCCAGCGGGCGGCACTCTGCGGGTACGCATCGCGAACGCCGGGAGCTTCGGCACGTCCGGCATCTTCACCGTCACCATGTTGGTGCAGGACACGACGCCGTCATGATCGCGCGCGTCCCCTGGTGGGTCTGGTTCGTCGCTGGCGTCGTCGTGGCTCTCGTCGCGGGCCACTGGGCGGGCCTGCTGCTGGCCGTCCCAGGCGTGGCGGCCCAGCGGCGGACGTCGGCCGTCATCGGCCGCGAGCTCGGCGACGCCGGCGACGACCTGGTCGAAGAGGGCGAGCGCCTCGAGCGCGAGCTCGAGGCCGACCAGGCGCGCCGGCGCGAAGCCGCGGCCGAGGTCGCCGAGGCGCGCCGGCGCGCACTCGAGGCGTCGGGCGACGCCCGGACGAAGTGGGGCCGCTTCTGGCCGTTGCTCCTGATCGGCCTCATGGCCGCGCCCTCGAGGGCGCAGGACGTCGGCGTCTGGCTCGACGGCGAGCGCCCGTGCATCTCCCTGGAGCGGTACGAGCCGGCGACGCCGCTGCCGCTCGGCTGCCGCGCCCTGGTGCCCGGCGTCCTGCTCACCGTCGACGAGGAGCACCGCCGCGTCGTCCGGACGAACGAGCTCGCCGCCGAGGCCGCGACGCTGCGCCTGCAGCTCGAGGACGAACGGCGGCTGGCCGACACCACAAAGGCCCGCTGCGCGGCCGAGCTGCAGCACGTGGGCGACCATCTCCGAACCGCCGGCGCCGTCGTCGAGCTCACCTCCTGGCCTTCCCCCTGGCCTGACCGCCTGCTCGGCGCCGGCGCCGGCGCCCTTCTCGTCGGCCTGACCTGGCTGGCCTTCTCGGTGGCACCATGAGCGACGAGCAGCCGTCCCTCGCCGTCGTCCAGGCCGAGCTGCGCCACGTGCGCGAGCTCCTCGAGCGCGTGGAGGCGCAGCTCGCCGACTTCTCGGCGCGGCTTCACGGCATCGAGCGGGACCACGCGAGGGAAGAGGCCGTCAGCACGGCCCGCCGCTGGCTGCTGCCGCTGCTCATGAGCATCGGCAGCCTCACGGTGGGCATCGTGGCCGTCGCGACGCGGTAGACTGCGCGGAGGAGATCCGCATGGGGCAATCTTCCGGCGAGGGCGTCGCGGACAACTTGCTAGCAGGTTCGGCGGGAGGGGGTAGACGCTGCCTGACGACGGGCCGGCCGCTCCCCCCACGGTCGAATCGTACGGGGCCGCCTTCCTCGTACTTCAACGCCGACGCGAGGAACCTGCCCGCCTACCTCGGAGCCTTCCGAGGCGCGCTCGAGCGGCTGGCCAACGAACCGGGCTTCACCCGGACGGCCCTGCGTTCCTGGCGGCAGCAACTGTTCGAGGTGTTGAACGTTGGCCCGCTGCGGCCACCCGCAGAGAAGACCGCGAGGCCGAAGCGCCAGGTCGTGCGCCTGATGCGGGATGCGGCGGCCGACCTGGACGCAGCGGCCAGCGCGCTCGAGGCCGCCGGCGCGGACGCCGTCGCGGTCACGCGCTTGAGAGAGCGCGCGGACGCCTGCCGTGAGCTCGCCGCGGCGCGTCGACGCTAGGTAGCGCAGCGTCCGCGACGGACGGTATCCTCGGCGTGGAGGTGTGCCCATGGCCAGCCGCAGCACGAAGCCACTCGACGTCGCAGGCGAGCTCGAGCGCACTCGGAGGGAGCTGCGCCAGGTCGTGCGGCGGGTGGAGCAGCTCGAGCTGCGCAACGCGCCCGCGTTGCCGTTCGAGGAACCGGACATCTTCGCGATCGCCCGGTCTGCGCCCGTCGTCGAGCGCATCGAGGACCTCGCCGCACCGGACCTGTTCAAGAGCGACGCCGACTTCGAGCGCTTCCGCGCCGGCGTCCAGAAGGCACGCCGTGAGAACCGTAGCCGTGGGTGAGCCGGAAGTCGTCGTCCTCGACAACGACGTTCTGTCCGACATTCTGAAGGCCGACAACCCTCGAGCGGCCGTCTACGAGCCGCACGTGAGGGGCAGGCGGCCCGTCGTGCCGGCGATGGTGATCGCCGAACAGTTCCAGGGCGCCTACATGGCCCGGTGGGGAGAACGGCGCGTCGCGGAGCTCCGCGCCCAGCTCTCCCGCTTCCCCGTCGTGCCGATCGACCGCCGCATCGCCGAACTGTGGGCCGAGGTGATGCACGTCCACCGGCGGCACCAGCCCATCTCGACGCCGGACGCCTTCGTCGCCGCGACCGCGCTGGCCCTCGACGCGCTGCTCGTCACCAACAACGCGAGCGACTTCCAGGACATCCCGGGCCTGCGCGTCGCGACCGAGTCGCCGCCGAAGGCGCCGAAGCAGCCGCGGAAGCCGCGGCCGCGGCGCTGACCAGCTCGAGGACCCCTCGAACGGCCGGCGGCGCGTGACGCCCCACTCGCCCCGCCATGTCGACGTACCGTCCCGGCGAGGCGTATCGTCGGGCTCGGCGCAATCGGGTCGCGTCGAAGGGAGGAGGGGCAACGTGAAGGCATTGATACTGCTGTTGGGGGTCGTGCTAGCGGGCTGCAGCGGCGCTGGCGACGGCGGCAGCGAGGATACTCCAACGATGTGCTGTCAATTCGACGGCGCGTTCGTACCGAACGCCGAGTGCGAATCGGTGTTCAATGCAGACGACCCGCGGAACAAGGAAATCAACCCCCGCACCGGCGACTACTACTTCCGCGGAGCTGCGCACTACGCGTATGCCGACTGCGGTGGCGGTGGCGGCGGCAAGGTGCCCGATGCAGGGGGCGAAGACGAGTGCCGGTGCGTCTTTGAGGGCGTTGCCAGCCCCCAAGACGTCCCCATGCGCGAATGCGACGCCGTCTACGACGACAGCGACCCCCTGAACAAGGAGGTCAACCCGCGCACCGGCGACTACTACTTTCGAGGACGAGACGTCTATCGGTTCGAGGACTGCTGAGCCACCGCACAGCAGCCCAATACGCGCGACCTCACGTTCGGCCTCGCCGGCGGGCGAGAATGGCCTCTCGCTCGTCGCGAGTGAGGTCGGCCGGCAGGTCGGTTCCGAGTTGCTCGTCGACCCGCCTCTCCAAGCGCTTCAGGCGCAGCCAAAGCCAGCAGATGAGCGCTAACGCCATGATCGTGACCGCAGCAACGGCGCCCGCTTGCAGCAGGAGCAACTTCTGCATCAGGCGGACGATCCCCTCGTCCCACCTCGCTACATCCTCGGCCAACTTGATAATCGCCTGACGGTCGTCCACGTCCACCTCATCGTTCGACCAGGCGCGCGAAGATGGCCACCGCGCTCTTCACGTCGCCTCTTCGCAGCGCCTCGACCAGCGCGTTCTCGTCCTCGTCGAGTTGGAGTCTGACCGGGTTCTTGCGCGCTTCATCGGGCGCCGGCAGTAGGTCTCGCGGGTGCACTCCGAGCGCCGCGGCCGCTGCTTGGATGTGGTGCGGTAGCCACTGGCGTTTGCCCTTCTCCAGTTGCGCCAGGTTGCTGTGCGGTATGCCCGCACGTTGCGCGAGCTGCTTGATGTTCGCGCCCGAGCGCTCTCGCAGTTCACGGACGCGCGCAGCGATGTGCAAATTGAGCATCGCTTGGTGCTCATCTTGAACATTTTCCCTTGCGTCGTCGTCCTGCTCGGTGTTCAATTTGGTCATCCGCTGCAAGCCGTCGAACGCAGCACATGACCAACGGGGACACGCGCCGCGCCCGCCGCGGGCGCAGAGTGCGCGAACGTGTCACCGCGCGCAAGGGGAAGACGCATGCCCTTCGACACCCGACGATTGCCCCGGGACTGGCGGCCGCAGATCGCTTCGAAGGCAGGTGTGAGCTGCGAGTACTTGAGCCGCGTGAAGCACGGCCGCGTGAACTGCTCTCTCGAGACGGCGATCCGCATCATCGTTGAGCTCCAGCGCCTCGGCGGAGACGCATCGATCGAGGAAGTCATGAACCTCACGATGCCTGTCCCCGCCAGCGTCAGGCTCCGCGAGTGCGACCCCGTGCTCACGGCGCAGCAGCTCGTCGACCTCGAGCGCAAGCAGCTCGCGCTGCTCGGCTACTCGGGCCCGTACGGCGACGACGACCCGCCGCCGGCGACGCCGGCCGGCAGACCGCCACCCGACCCGCGCCAGATCGACCTCGAAGACTTCCTGTCGGAACAGACCAGCGCCGCTGGCGGACGCCAGCGACGCGTTCGCACCGCCTGAGACCGACGACGGCGGCAGGTCCGGGGCTATTCACCGCGGCGCGGGGCGCGTCGCGAACAGGGGAGGACCATGTCTTGGAAAGAGATGTTCGTCGCGCTGGGGCCGCCATTGTTGTTGGCCTTCGCGCTGTTCGGGCTCAACTTCTGGCTCAACCGCAAGAGCCTCGGCCTCCGGCTTCGCGCCGCCCGTCGCAGAGAACGTATGTGGCGCGAGGTCGCCTCGGTCTCGATGCGCAACGAGAACAACCTCATCGAGTACGTCTGCGCGGTCGCCCCGCCGCTTCACCAGTCGGTCGACGAGTTGCGGCAGCGGCAAGCATTGAATGAGACGCACCTGCGCATCGCGGCCCGCCTGGACGCAGACGAGGAGACCGACGCATGAATACCGAGACCGCACTCCGCGCGGCCCTCGAGCTGGTCGCCGCGGCCATCGACGGCTGGTTCGACGCCCGGCCGACCCCGGCGGCCTGCACCGCGGCTGAGAGCCGCATCATCGTTGCCGCCTGCTGGCGCCTCTACGAGCTCACGCCCAACCGGACGCGCCGCGCGTGGCTCGTCGAGCTGGCGCATGAGCACTTCGTGCGGCTCGCGTTCGACGACCTCGACGACGACGGGCCCAGCCTCTTCGACGTGCCGGACAACACCACGCCCGGGCACGAGGACTGCCCGATCTGCAATCCGGGGGAGGCGTCAGCGCCGACGCACTGGGAGGACCGCATCCCGACGTCGACGGGCGAGCGCATCGTCCGCGGGTTCTCGCCGGCCGTCGTCAACGGCCCGCGCCTACGCGGAGGCGTCGAGTCATGAGCCGCGCAAAGACGCCGAAGCTGCCCTGGACGGTCGAAACCACCGACGCGCACGTCGCGTGCGCGCTGCTCGGGTGTGTTCTCCGCGAACCCGAAGCCTTCCGCATCGTGTTGGCCCGGTTCGCAGGCGTCCTCGAGGGCAACCTGCGAACGGACAAGGGCTTTCCCGACCTCACTCCCGACCAGGTGAGGGAACAGGTCATCGCACTGGTCGGGCGCATCGACCCGAAGTACCTCGACTTCTGTCAGCGTCTCGCCGCGAACGACCGCGACATGCGGAAGATGTTCCAGGGGGAACCGGCGTGACGTCGCGTGACCAGCTCGAGCAGGAGCGCCGCGCCGTCGAGGCGCGCGCCGAGGTGATCGGGCGCCTCGAGCGACTGTCGGCCTCGCTCGACGACTCGCCGGCGGCGGCGGCCGAGGGGCGCTGCGTCGACTGCGGAGATCCCGTCTCGCCGGGCTCGACGACGGGGCGCTGCAGGCGTTGCTACCTGCGCCTGCCGTTGCACCTGAAGCACCCGCTGCACGCCCAGCCCCGGCGCGTGATCGTCGAGGTCCTCGCCGAGCTGCGCCGGCACCTGGCCGAGGACGAGCTCGTCGACGTCCTGGCCGAGGCGTTCCCGCCCGGCCGCCGGCCCGCGTTGGCGCGGCTCTTCGCCCGGGCGCACCTCGGCGACGAGCCGCTCGAGCGCATGCGGGAGCTCGCTCGGGACGCCGCGCCGTGGGCCGAGCGGATCGCCGGCGCGGCGGCCGCGCTGCAGCTCCTCGAGGAGTACCTCCGGAAGCTCGCGGGGGGCCGGTAGGTGCACGACGTGACCCCCCTCAAGGCGATCGGCGTCGTTCGCCTGCTCGAGGACCTCGCCGGCGCGACGTGGCGGCGCGAGGGCACGTGGTTCGTGACCAGGTGCCCGTTCCACGACGACGGCAAGACGCCGAACTTCAAGGTCGGCACCGACCGGCCCGACCGCGGCCAGTGCTTCAGCTGCGGCGCGAAGGGCGACGTGATCGAGCTCACGCGCCGGCTGCGCGACTGCAGCGCGCTCGAGGCGATGAAGTTCCTCGCCGCGCGGTACGCCGACGCGGCGCCGGCGAGCTCGGCGGCGGCGAGCTCGTCGCGGACCTCGGCCGAAGCCTACGAGCGCGCGCTCGAGCTGGCCGACGCGCTCACCGCAGACAGCCAGGTCGGCCGCTACCTCGAGGGGCGTCGCATCCTGCAGGCGGCGGGCGTCTGCGACGTCGCCGGCGTCAACCGATCGCGCCAGTGGTACGAGGGCGTGTCGCGCGCCCTCGGCGGGCGCGAGGCGATGAAGGCGAGCGGCCTCTCGAGCCTGTATGCCTTCGCGAAGAACGACGTGCCGTTCGTCCTCTTCGGCCATCGCACGCCGGCCGGTGTCACCAACCTCCAGGCCCGGCGGATCGTCGACGTTGGTGACGATCGACCGCGCCTGATCATGGTGGGGCCGGAGGCGGCGCCGTTCGGCTTCGCCTCGCTGGCGCGCTTCCCGGACGGCCCGGTGATCTTCTGCGAGGGGCCGACCGACGCGCTGAGCTGGCACGCGAACCGCTTCGCCGCCCTCGGCGTGCCCGGCCTGCAGGCGTGGCGGCCCTGGTACCTCGACCTCGTCGACGCCGACCGCTGGCTCGTCGTGATCGGCGACGCCGACGAGGCTGGCGCCGGCGTCGAGCGCTGGGCGCTCGACGCGCACGCGCGCGGCCTGAACGTCCGGGTGTGCACCTACCGCGGCATCCACGACCGCTTCGCCGGGAAGGATGCCAACGAGCTGCTCGTCGCCGGCGCCGACCACGACCAGTTCGCCCGCATCACCCGCGCCGGGCGCGTGCCCGATCCGCGGCACCTGCCGAAGCCTGGAAGCCGCACGCGGCCCCTCCCCCCGGTGGCGGCTTCCGGCGAGGCGCGCGAGCCGCGCGCCTCGAGTCGGGCCCCCGCGGCCCCGGGTCCCCCCACCCCGGCCGCCCGGGGGCCGGCCCCCCCGGACGCAGCGGGGGGGGCCCCGGCGGAGGCCGGCCAGGGGCCGGCGCCGATCGACAACGCCG
Source organism: Myxococcota bacterium (assembly GCA_963169045.1). Taxonomy (GTDB): domain Bacteria; phylum Myxococcota_A; class Bradymonadia; order UBA7976; family UBA1532; genus CAUJDF01. Next base: position 4,718 of record CAUJDF010000015.1, on the reverse strand, counting down.
GCGAGGCGCCGGCGGGCAGCGGGCCGCGGTCTGATCCGCAAGAGGCCCCGAGGGGGGAGGACACGGGGGGCGACGACGAGGTGACCGTCGACGCCGGGCAACCGCTCGCGGATCTCATCGAGCAGCTGCACTGGGGCGACGACAAGCGCGCCGACCGCGTGAAGCCGCCGCACCGGCTCACCGACGCGGTCATCCGGTGGTTCGTCCTGGGCGGCGGCACGTTCCTGCGCGACCGATCCGGACACGCGTTCTTGTACTTTCGGCGGCGCCTGTACAGCGTCGAGAAGCGCGACAAGAACTGGCAGGGCTTCCTGTACGAGGTCGGCCGGATCAACCTCGACGACCCCGAGGGCAAGCTCATCGCCCGGGCGCTCGAGCAGCACGCGCTGTCCCTGCACGAGGGGCCGCAGCTGTGCCCGTGGGTCTACTTCGACGAGAAGGAGACGCGCCTGGCAGTGCACCTGCACGGACGCGCCGACGTCGTCGTCTACGCCCGGCGCCGGGGCTACACCGTCGAGGCCAACGGGAAGCACGGCCTGCTGCTCGAGGACGACGAGACGACGCGCCCGATCGAGATGCCACGGCGGCCCGACGTCGGCGCCGCCCTCGAGGCCCTCGATCGCCTGCTGGTGAAGAACCTCGCGACGTCGACCCACGAACGATCGCTGTTCGTAGGATGGGTCCTCAGCTGCATGTTGCGCCAGGCGCTCAGCACGCGGGCGCTGCTGTTCTGTCAGGGACCGTCCGGATCGGGGAAGAGCGAGGCGACGAAGCTGGCCACGACGCTGATCCACGGCGTCCCGCGACTCATCGCGCCCACGATCGCCGCGCTCTACGAGGAGGCGCGGGCGCAACCGCTGATCGTGCTCGACAACCAGGAGACGAAGCAGCTCGCCGGCGACGATGCCCTGCAGCAGTTCCTGCTGCTCTCCGCGACGGGCGCGGTGCGCAAGAAGCGCCTCGAGGGCACGTCGCGCGGCATCGTCGACCAGAAGACGGACGCGCTCGTGTGCGTGACCGCCATCGAGCCGCCGGCGCGGGACGAGCTCATCCAGCGCACGGTGGGTGTGACGTTCGACCGGACGCTGCACTCGAGGACGTTCCACGCGCCGACCGCGATCCGCGCGCTCAACGAGGCGCGCGGTCTCATCCTCGGCGGGCTGCTGCGGCTCTTCTCCGAGCGGCTCCTCGAGCGCCTCGACGAGGTCAACGCCTTCAACCAGCTCGTCCCGGCCGACCACCCGAAGCGGCGGCTCGGGCAGCACCTCGGCCTGATCGCGCTGATCGTGGACGTGTGCCACCGCGAGCGCCCCGGCATGTGGCGCAGCGGCCGCGACGAGCTGCGCGACTGGCTGACGACGTCGGGCGCGCTGGCGCTCGAGCTGGCCGCCGGCACCGACCCGATCGTCGCCGGCCTGTCGACCCTGCAGTGGTCGTGGAACCGCGTGGTGCGCCTGCGGGGCGAGACGTCGCGGCCGGCGTGGGACGGTGCGCTGTACCGCTGCAAGCCGGCGTTCCGCGCCGATCCGCTGCTGAACCTCGGCGACCCGTGGACCGACGACCCGAAGAAGGCGCTGCAGCTGCCGACCGAGGACGGCCGGCCGGTCGTGGCCGGCTTCATCGGCAGCTACGAAGACATCCTCGCCGACATGCACCGCGCCGAGCACGAAGAGCGCGGGACCGGCGAGCTCCGGCGCCGGATCGGGTCCGTCGCCGCGTTCTCGGCCCGGTGGCGCAACAACCGGGCGATCGAAGAGGCCGACTGGTTCGCCGAGATGTGGAGCGACACCAGCCGGCCTCGCACGTACCTGTTCGGCCGCGGTCGCCACACGCGGGCCGACGCAAGCCCCGAGGGGGAAGGAGACAAATCATGAGCGTGCTCGAAGGGGTGACGATCACCGGCGACCGGCGTCGCGGCGCGGTGGTGCTGAAGTTCGGGATGCTGTCGAAGTCGATCCCGGCCGCGTCGGTGCGGCGGTTTCTCGAGCAGGACGGCGTCCGGCACATCGCCGCCGAGCTGCTCGAGGCGCTGCGCGTCGCCGAGGGCCGCTGACCGGATCTGTTCACCCGGCCCGCGCGATGGGATGGAGCCATCCCGTCCGACTACCACCCTCGGCCAGGGTGGTGGGAGTTTTCGGGTAGGGTGGGGGCCAGGGTGGTGGCACAGCACGTACTGATAATCATTGGTATTTCTGATCAAGAAGTAGAAGGGGATGCCACCCAACCACCCTGGAACGCGAATTCGCCGCTCATGACGCGCGGGGGATCGCGTGCGGATCCGCGCCTGAGGGTCGAGATCCGCGCAGGGTGGTTGGGTGGAGGACGGGAGGAGGAACGTGGGCAACTCCCCGATTACATGGCAGAAAGTGGCCGCCACCCTGCTCTGCCACCCTGAGCCGGAGAGCGACGCGGCGCGGCAGCTCGTGCGCCGGATGGTGGCGCGGGGGATGCCGTGCGTGCCCGGGCGGGCCGGCGGGCTGTTCTTCGCCGACCAGGTCGAGGCCTGGTTGCGGAAGCAGGCGGAGAGCGCCGGCGCCGAGGCGCAGCTCGAGGCGGTCGTCGCCGCGCCGGCGAAGCGCGGCGGCCGGGGGCGGAGCAGGTCCGCGCCGAAGGCCTCGCCGGCGTCGCCGATCCGCGAGCGGGTCCGGCAGCTCCGGGCCAGCCCCGAGGGAGGGAGGTCTTGAGCCGCCGCCGCCGCTGCTCGGCGGTCTCGCGCACGGGCTCCGTCGAGAAGCCGAAGGAGCGCGCCGACGGGGCGTGGGCCTGCAAGCTGCGCTGGTTCGACGGTGACGGCCGGCGCCAGTGCGAGACCGCGTACGGCGACACGGCGACGAAGGCCCGCGACGCCGCCCGGCGCCTGCTGCACAAGCGGCTCCAGGAGGCGGCCGAGGAGCGCGCCGGCGTCCGGATTCGGCCGAAAGAACGGCCGCCGACCCTCGCCGAGGTCGCCCTCCGGGCGGAGACCGAGTTCCTCTCGACCCGGCAGTCGCCCGACCAGGTGCTTCGTACGCTGGCGGCCCTGGCGCGCTACTGGGAGGCGCCGTTCGGCGCGCGCCCCGTCGACGAGGTCACGGCGGCCGAAATCCGGAAGGTCCTCGCCGGGATGCGCACCGCGGGCCGCTCGGCCGCGTACTGCAACCGCGTGCTGTCGGCGCTGAGCGTCGTCCTCGAGGCCGCCGTCGAGTGGGGCCACCTCGAGCGCAACCCGGCGCGGTCGCGCGGTCTGCGCCAGCGCGAGCTGCGGAAAATTCCGCGCTTCCTCGACGACGACGAGGCGGCGGACTTCCTCGAGGCCGCGGACGGCCAGTGGCGGCCGCTGTTCTGGTTCTTGCTCTACACCGGCTGTCGGTTCTCCGAGGGCCGGGACCTCCGCTGGCGCGACGTCGACCTCGTCCGTCGCGTGGCGCACATCCGGAGGGCCAAGACCGGGGCCCGCACCGTCCGCTTGCCGCCGAAGCTGATCGCCGAGCTGGGCCGCGCGGGTGCGCCCGGTGACCTGGTGTTCCCGAGCTCGCGGCCCAAGGTGCCCGGCAAGCCGGACCCGACGGCGGACACGATCTCGACGCCGCAGAAGGCGATGACGAAGACGCTCCGGGCCGCCGGCATCAAGCGGCACCTGAGCGTTCACGACCTGCGGCACACGCACGCGACGCTCTACCTGTGGCAGGGCGGGAACCTCCGCACGCTGCAGGCGAACCTGGGGCATTCCACGCCGTACATGACCTTCCGCTACCTGCACGTCGTCGAGGGCATGCGGAAGAAGGCGGAGCCCCGCTTGAAGCTGGTCGACGACGGGGAGGGATAGGGGTGTATCGCACTCTGGACAACATCGAGTTCGAGCGCCGACCTGATGGAACGGTCGTTCTCCGGGTCTATTACGCCCGCGACGACTCCGGCAGGGTCATCGACGAGCTCGTGTTCGAGCTGACCGACGAGGACTGGGCGGAGACCGCTGCCAGCGTCTCGCGGTGCGGCAACACGCCCGAGAACCGCCGGCACTTCCTCGAGCTGCACAACGCGCCTCGAGGGGAGGGGTGAGCATGGACACGAAGTTCGATGAGAAGCTCCGCCGAAAGCTCGCTGCAGCCCGGCGGCGACGTCGTCGTGACGGCGATTTCCTCCACTTCGCCGAGCTGCTTGCCGGCGACGACGGCCTGAATGACCTGGTCATCTCGCTCGCGCTCTACCGGCGAGGCGAACTGCGGCTCCGGCGGACGACGGTGGCTCGCTACCGGATGATCCTGCAGGTCTCGCGCATGCTGCGCAGCGAGAACGACGGCCCTGACTGGTGGAAGCCTCACGTCTCGGCTGCTCAGTGGCTCACGGTCATGCACAACGCGGACTTGCGGAGGAAGGCCACCCGTCGTGGAACGAAGAAGCGGCTGCGCGCGCTCGACACATCGGTTGCCGCCTTTGGCGGCTACCTTCGGTCGCAGTGGCGGTCGTCGGAGCCGCTCCCGCTGCCCCGCTGAGCGCGGTGGCACGCTGGGGACATTTCCTGCCACCGGGGATGAACGCGGGCGTTGAAAACGAAAAAGGCCGCTGGTCGGAAACCAGCGGCCTTCAACGTTTTGCGAGTGCCCAGGGGCGGAGTCGAACCACCGACACGTGGATTTTCAGTCACGTTCCGCCACTCGTAACCTGCCGTCAACTCTGCGATTTCTCGACCTGACCGCATCCGTGGCGCACACGTGGCGCAATCGCCGCAGGCGTCGGAC